>OZ253547.1:3961172-5254063 GCA_965262635.1 Candidatus Versatilivorator sp.
CATCCGGTTCGGCGACTACCGCGCACGGTACGACATCGCGGGTCGCGAAGTCGTTCTTCATTCATTCCGTGACCGAAAAGACGCCTACCGATGACGACAAGGACAATTGAAGGGGTTCTGGTGCAGATAGGATTGTCGGAGCGATAAGACAGGAGAGCGCTCCGGCGATGCGGACTATGCTGCCATGATGTGACGCCAGATCACCGCGGGATTCGACTGCCATGGGATCGGAATTGCGAACTGGCGTTTGTGAATCTTCTGCGCCAGTTCGATGCCGATAATGACGCGTCGCGCATTGTAGAACGTCTTGAATCCCAACATCGGGCGCAATCGCCTCTTCACCCGGCGGTGGTCCTGCTCCACAACGTTGTTCAGGTATTGACAGCAACGAATCTTCACCGGGTTCGGCCCCCGGAAGTTGAACTCACCCTTCATTCCCATGCGCCCCAGGGCGCTATGGCTCGGCCGGTGGCCATCCAAGGGGATGATGTGTGGCTCCCTCGGCAACTCAGTTTGAAGCGAGAATACCAGCGAAGGCAGAGGAGAATGATGTGGTCTTCGAACCAACGTCCGGCAAATAGAGGATTCCGTTCAGTTTTGCCATAACCCATTATCGCCAAGTCCCTTCGCTGTCTGCACCAGAACCCCCCGCCTTAGCTCGGTTGGCTCTCATAGGTCGTCGCCCTTGGTGTTGCCCCGATTCGCCGTGCTGTTGCCTTCCACAGCGGTCCATGGCCAGCCTCGTGTCCCGCGATCGCGTGTGCGATCTCGTGCAGCACGGTGTCCCGGATCTGCTCCTCGCTTCCCTCCAGGGCATGGGTGCGGCTGATCCGGATCACGTGGTGTCGGAAATGACAGTCGCCAAGGCGTTTCCTGGCCTCGCCGAACGTGAAGGTCCAGCCCGTGAGCCCATGCTCGTCCATCAACCGCCTGGCCATTCCCGCGACGCCGTTCAGTCGCTCCGCACCGTTCCTCGCGCTTTCCCTTCCCGCCCTGCGGAGTAGGCCATAGGAGATATTCCAGCATGTCTCGTCGCAGCGCACCTTTGCACTCTTCGGGTTGAGCTTCACGATCTCCCCAAGCCTTGGTCCGTCGGGACTTGTGAACGTCACCTCGTCCCCCAGGCGGTAGTCAGCGCGCGCTTTGTCGTGCCGGGTGATTATCGTGGCTAGTCGCGTTCCTCCCGAGTGCTTTAACGTTGACTCCGGGACTTTCCAGGTTCGCTCTTCGGTGTCGACTACCTTCGCGAAGCGGCGCCGGCCCTGCCTTTGGAGGAGATGTCCGTGGATTGTTTTTCCCTTGTAGGTGAACTGTACGGCAGACCCGATAGATAGCGGGCGTTCCTCCGGCTGATTGATCATTCGATCTTCTCCTCTGTCTTGGAGTTGATCAGTCCCCTCAGAGCCTGCATGCTGAAGCGGCGCGTCCAATCTCAGGAGGTCTCTCGGTCAACGCCGCAGCAGTTGGCCACCTCGGCCCGAGAAAGGCCCCCATAGGCGCTTGGCCGGACTCATCGTGAACAGAGTCTGGCATTGGCCGTGCCTGGAGGTCCGGGGGCGCTGTTAATCCAGGACCGCCGCCCGGTTCTTGGCCTGGGGCTGCGAATAGGTCAGTCCGAAGACGTTATCCGTCAGCCAGCGCCGGAACCCCTCGTTGTCTGTGAACTGCTTGAAGAGTTGCATATCGTCGTTGATCACGGCAGTCATCACACGCTTCAGGGCTTCGTCATGCTCGATCCAGACGTTCTGCCTGTCGGAGTTCTCCCGGGCGTTGCGGTAGATCGCCACAAGGCATCGTCAGTGTTGTGTGCGGAGGTATTGATAGAGGGTTTCTCGACTGATGCCAAACTCGCGGGCCAGGGGGGCCTTCCGCGCTCCAGCCTGCACCCGCTGGCGTAGCTGGGCCGCCTGCTCCGGCGATAGCGATTTCTTGCGGCCCCGATAGGCTCCACGCTGCTTGGCAAGGGCGATACCCTCGCGCTGCCGTTCGCCGATCAAGGCCCGCTCGAATTCCGCGAAGGCCCCCATCACCGACAGCATCAGGTTGGCCAGCGGCGAGTCCTCGCCGGTGAAGGTCAGATTTTCCTTGACGAACTCGATGCGCACGCCGCCTTTGGTCAGCTTCTGCACGATGAGCCGCAGGTCGTCGAGGTTGCGCGCCAGCCGGTCCATGCTGTGCACCACCACCGTGTCGCCCTGGCGCGCGAAGGCCAGCAACCTTTCCAGTTCCGGACGCTGCCTGTCCTTACCGGAAGCCTTGTCGCTAAAGAGCCGATCGACCGGGACATGCTCGAGTTGGCGTTCCGGGTTCTGGTCGAAGCTGCTCACCCGGACGTAGCCGATGCGGTGACCCTGCAAGGCGTTCTCCTGAATCCAGTCTGTCAGGAAGAACTCTTTAACCCTGGACGGGATGTGTCCATCAATCCAAATTACAACCCTATACTGACGACCCAGCGCACCGTCCCTGACGTTAGACTAGGGTATGCCTCAACCCGACACCTCCAGAGCCGGCGATTCTCCTTGGCGTACGATTTTTTCCGTTTCGTGAGGTGACCCCTGGAAGTGCCGGACCCACAGCAGTTGCTCCTTGAGGGTTCTGAAGAAGCGTTCGATACAGCCGTTGCCTTCCGGCTCGCGAACAAACGCCGGCGACGACTCGATTCCCAGGAAGGTGAGTTCGTTCTGGAAGTCATCGCTCATGAACTGGGAACCGTGATCGTGCCGGAGTCGGAGCCCTTCGGCGGCGCTACCCCGGAAGCCGCCGAAGTGTTGACGGACACCTTGGCGGAGGGGTTCGAGAGCCTCGAAGCGCGTGGCACGCTTGACGGCATGAATGCCCACACACTCGGCCGTGCAATGGTCAACGGCAGCGAAGACGGTGACCTGGCCGTCGTCGAGCGTGACCGTTGCCGTGGCATCGATGCCCAACTCGAAGCTCATGGCACCGCCCTGCGCCACCGTCAGGCCGTAGCCCAGGCGGTAAGGCCCTGCGTCTATTCCTGCGGTATTCTCTCTTCCACCGTCACCACCGGCAGTCCCGTAAAGGTACGGGCGCCGGAGTCCATTTCCAGGGCCACAGCGGTAAACAGCCCCCCCCCCGCACTGCAGCGCACCGACCCCACGAAGTCGGACGTATCGGTCGAGGGGAACGCCTGGTCGATGGGCCAGGAGGTCTGCCCGTTGGTCTCCAGAGGGATACTCACGGCGTCGAGCAGCACGCCCTCTCGCATCAATTCGCAGCGCACCAGCCCCGGACTCGACTCCAGGTTGTGGAGTGCGACCCCCGTCGTGATCCCTCCCTCCTGGCGCCACACCGGGAAAATGACGTCGCTGACGGGGGGGCTGGCTCCCACCCCGGCCGCCCCGAGGGCGGGGTGGTCAAAGCAGAGCATCCCGCCGATGGGACCGGCCGAGACCACCCGCACCAATCCCGTCACCAGCTCCCCTCGGCCATGAGTCGAAATCGTGAGCACCCCCATAGGCTCCATCTCGGTCTGGACCGTCAGAGCGCCGTCCTCGGTGACCTCCAGATCGCCCGTGAGTTCCACCACCGATGTGGGGTCAATCGGGTTGCCCTCGGTGTCATAGAAATAAATAGCGGCACGGCTCGGAAGGATGGCCAAATCAAAGGGGCTGAGGGAAGGACCGCTCGGCTGGATGGACAGATTCACGAACACCAGATCGGTAATCCAGGTCCCGTTGGCGAAATGCGTAAAGTCCAGAACCTTCTCCCCTCGACTGCCTCTCTTGAGGGCCACCGGCACCACCGGCAGCGTGGTGTAGATGCCCTTGGCGGCATCCGTCTCCACAGCGATGGCGGTGAACCGTCTGCTACCGGGCACGGTGCAGCGCACCGATCCCAGGAAATCGGACGTATCGGTTGCGGGGAACGCGTCTTCGATGAACCAGGACGCCTGCCCGTTGGCCTCCAGAGGAATCTCCACCTCTTCGAGCACGACGCCACCACTCATCAATCGGCAGTTCACCCCCACCGCTTCCTCTTGCAGGTTGTGGAGGGACGCCGCCGTGCGGATTCCTCCCTCCTGGCGGCGGGCCGGGTAAAGTCAGAGAGCGCCTTGCCTGAATCCGCTTCGCATCCGAAGGGAGCTGTTCTGGTCCGGTTCGATGACGGATCCGCGGCGGGTTTCAGCCTCGACGAACTACTTTGGACGGGATAATCTGGCCGGGGCGGCGGCGTGGGCCCCGGCCCGGCACCGGAAATGGAGGGAGCCGTGAGCGACAACAGAGAAGACTGGGACGGAACGGTGCATCACCCGGGGGCAATCTACCCGACGAAGGACGGAAGCGAGATTCAGCACTGGACGCTGTGCGGAGCGGCCGGAATCGTCGGTGACGATCCCGGTTGTCCGGCATGCATCGCCGCCTGGCAGGCAGTGGAGGCCTTGGGTGTGGTTTCGCTGCACGACGGCCTGGAAGCCGCCCGTAACCACATTCAGGACATCCGGAAAAAAATCATCGAGCAACTGACGGCCACCGACAAGGCAAGCCTGAACTAAAGTGAATTAACCGCGATAGTGACTTGCAAAGCCTCGCCACGCTGATCCGTGCTCGTGACCCCCTTTTAACCCCGACCCCCGGAGCCCTGGACACCCTGAGTAGGCGTCAGCGGCGATTCTTCGAATATTCCGAGAGCCGATCAATAGATCAGGAAACCGACAATCCTATCTGCACCAGAACCCAATCCGCGACATGTTGTGAGCCAGACATGCCGCGGATCGCCTCCTTGAGAAACTCCGCCTTTTAGGCAGGTGTGACGTTCTCGGCGCGGGGGCCCTTTGGGCCTTGGCCGAGCGTAAACGTCACGCTATCGCCTTCGCGCATCGAGTCGATTGGCGTGCTCGTGCACGCGGACTGGTGGAAGAAGTATTCGACGCCGTCGGGTGCGGCGATGAAGCCGAAGCCCCTGTCGGTGATGCGCTTGATCGTGCCGGTAGTAGGTGCCATACGTGAGTCCTCCGAGTGTAGTTGGCCGAAATAGGCCGTGAACGCGTCGAGGGGCACTGCCAAGTTGACTACGACAGTGCGCTCTGCCTCCTCATGAGGCCGCGCGTCCTTTTGTAGCTGCTTTGGTGAGGCTTGGAGCTTCAGGTTCGGCAGAACGCCGAGAGTCAGCGGCAGGTCTCAATACAGTAGCTGCCTGAGCTTGCCACATTCCCACCACTTTGGCAAGGGGAACGCCCGGAACCCGGGGTTTCGACTACTGCACGCGGTGGACGAACTTGACGATTCGGGCGACGATGCCCCAACTCGCCGTCGAGAGAATCCTCCTTGGCGTGCGCAGGCTACTCGCGCCTGTCGCCCGCCGTCAGAGCCAGCACGGCGTAGGCGGTTGCGGCGTCGCGCATGAAGCGGTCGCGGTCCGACGCCGGATCGTGGTTCCGGTTGAGCGACCAAGCAGGCCATGACCCGTCGGGGTCCTGGTTCCGGGCGAGCCAGGCGACACCGCCCGCGATCGCTCCGTGATCGCGGGGCAGCCCGGCCTGCTGCAACGCGAACGTGACCAGCCCTGTCGCGTAGCCGTCGCTCTTCGTGTCGAGCGGTGTCTCGTCCCGCCGGAACCAGGTTCCGAGCGACGAGGGGCTCCAACCGACGTCCTGCCGCCGCGCGGCCGCCAGGAGACCCGGCAGCGCCCCGGAAGCCCATCGAGCCATGGCGCGATTGAAGGCCGGCTGGGCGGGCTCATCGAGAGGCGCCATCTCGAGCCGGAAGCCGAGGACGCGGCAGAGGGCATCGAGGGAGTCCAGCCGGGGGGAGGAGCCGTGGCGCAGGTTGCGGACGGTATCGGTGCTGCCGGTGGCGAGCAGGGAGAGGCGGAGGTCGGAGACGCCGGAGCGGTCGATCAGCTCGAGCAGGCGTTGCCTGAAGCCCCTGTTCGAATCAGAAGCACTCATGCGGTTACCCTCCCCTGCACGCCGGCGAAGCAGACTTGCTGGGCAGGGCTTTTCTTCCTGGAAGGGCAGGCCAAGTCTGCCCGGCGGCTTCAGCGCTCCAAGTTCGGCGATGCCCTCCAGGTCAGGGTGCCATCGTTGGAACGATTATCCACCATCACAGCCCAAAGGTAGACGCGCCCGCCGCTTGAATCGGCATCCCCTGCAGGCAATGCCCAGCGGATGACCCCGTTGTCTATCGCGGCGCCAATGGACTTTTGGCTCCAGGAATAGGGGCTCATCTCAAAACGGATGGCTTGCACCAGGGTCCCGAACCGATCGAAGATCCTGGCCTGAATGGAGCTCGGGGTCGCGCCGAAGTTGAACGCACCCAGATTGGTCCGCTGGTTCTCATTGACGGAGATTCCGGAATTGAACGCCTTGCCTCCGGGAGCGGCCGCGGCGACAAACGTCCCATTGATCACTGTCGTGCTGTAGCGGCCGTTGTCTGAATCCGTATAGACATCCGCCGCCAAGGCGAATGAAGTTTCAAAGGCATCGTCCCCATCGGAATCCCCGTCCTCGTCACGCACCAGCACGACAGCTCCCGCTCCCCGGTAGTTGAAGACTTCCTCAAGGAAGTTGTCCCACCATCGGTCTTGACCGGCTTCCATGGCGATCGACTGCTCACCGGCCGGCCCATTGGGGGTGATGCGGAGAGGGGCCAGGCCGACCCCTCTTAGGTCGTCGGAGGGTGGAATGGGAGCAGGACATCAGGCGAGGGGGTTCACCCACTGCAGACCCGGAAATCGTGCCATGTCCGCGTCGGTCGAGTGGAGCTCCGCTTGGTGCTCGATGGCTAAGGCGGCGAGGTGCGCGTCCGTCGTCAAATTGCCACCCCCGCCCACCGCCTTAAGGAGATCGAACAGAATGTCCGCATGACGAACTCCAGGGTGGATAAGAATCGTCTGCGGTCGAACGAGCCAAGACCGGATACGCGTGCAAGCACCATCCATGTCGAGGGGATTGTCGAGTATCTTCGGGTTCGTGGCGATGCGAATGAACCCCAGGATCGAGACCCACGGAAGGCCGACGCTGCCGGTCCCGTTCATCAGCGATTCCCACCACTGCCGCGCCGCCCGGTGCCGCTGGAATTCTGAATCGTGAGCGTGCAGCAGCAGGTTGACGTCAGGAATGATCACCGGTTCCTCTGTCGAGCCAGTTCATCCGCCTCCAACTCGTCAACAAGCTGATTGAGCCGGTTGACATCGACACCCGGCTTGAAGGCAAAGGGATGGGGATTCACCTTATAGCGAGACCTCCGAGGCGGTTTGCCCTGCATCCCCAGCCCGAGCCGCAACGCGTCGTTCACGACGGTTTTCAAGCTTTTCTCAGTGCGTCGGATTTCGTGTTGAAGGAGCCGCTCGACATCCGGATCAATTGTCAGCGTGGTTCGCATGAGACTCACCATGATGCCTATCATAGGTGATGTCAAGATGATTTGCCCGTAGAGGTTGTCGGCAGCCTGGACGGGCCGGTGAAGGCAATCCGCAACGCCTCGCCCCAGGCGTGGCACCACTTCACCCAAGCCGATCAGGTGAACCAGCTTATTAGGGCTGGCGAGGCGGACGCTGACATGGGGTTCATGGCGTAGCTGATGGCGCTTGGCAGCCGCTCAAACCGGGGCCGATCTTGAAATCCCTCGCCAACGGCGTGCTCCTTTCCGTTTCCCTGGATGGCTCACCGATGTTGACCGATCGGCTCCTGCCGGCGGAAGTATGATCTGTCCCACCCCTCAGCCGGCAGCGTTCCCGGTAGTCCGGTTGGCGGTCGCGGTGATCGAACCGTGCTACCTCACTTTGCTGGTAGCGGCGGTTGGCCCGCCGCCGCTGTTGCCGGCCCTTTTCCACCTTCGGCCCTGCCTTGCCAGGGCCTCGGAAAACCGTAGCGATGAGGAGGAATCCGTCTCTCGCTACCGGCGCTCATTTGAAAAACCGCAGGTTCCGGTGCGGACCTGCACTGAGTTGATCTTCTTCACCTCAACACGCTCTCCGCTTTGAGCCGCGCAGCGGAAATGCTTGCCAGCACCGGCGGGGCAGGAGCCCGGGCCACCGTCAGCGGGGGCGAAGGTAAGACTTCCGGCAGCTCTAAACTTTGCTCGTTTCGACCTGGATCAGACATGGCTGCAGCCTCCTGAAAACAGCGTAACATAATGTTATTTAATGTTATTTATGTTTCTCTATTCTGCCCACCCCCAACAGCTCCGTCCCGGGAGACCAACCCCTGACCCCGGGAGGCTCTCAAACCGTGACCCACGAGTTCTATCCGGGGATCTACCCATCCTGACGGGAAGCCCGGCTGTGACAAGCTGCCGCCAGGAGGATCCCCCCATGAAACCCTGCACCGTCCTGGCACTCCCCCTTTGCGGCTTCCTGGCCCTGCTGGCCTCTCCCGTTTCGGCCGATGTCCTCTACGACCGGGAAGGGATGCAGCTGCAGGGAACGGCCCGCATCGTCTCCCAGAACGCCGCCACCTGCAACGTCCTGGAGGAAAAGTACTCCCCCGAGGAATATGAGAAGCTCAAGGCCAACCAGGGCCAGCCCCTCCACGTCTGGCAGCTGGATATCTCCGCTCACAACCAGACCGGCAAGGCTCTCGACTTCCGCCGGGCCGACTTCACCATCGATTCCCCCTGGCCCCCCTGCACCAACTGGAGCGGGGAGGGCTCCGGCGGCGGCCCGGCGGGGGACTTCGTCGATGCCGAAGGGCATCCCAGGCCTGTCCAGTGGGCCGGCACCCTGAAAGTCCTCTCCAGGGTGGGCGGGATGCGGGTCGGTGAGGTGGAGCGCGACACCGCGTTCCTACTGGTCTTCCACAAAGACAAGCCGGTCTTCAAGGACTGGCAGGTGTACTTCACGTTCCCCGGGCAAAGGTCTCAGGGGCGGCAAGTTGCGGCTGCCCCGCAGTCGAGGGAGGCTCCCCCCAGGGCCGCCGCCAGGCAGCGGGTCGAGCTTCCCCCCGAGATCCTGGCCGACAAGTACCTGCGCCAGGCCGAGCAGCTGGTGCGGGATAAGGACTACCCGGGGGCCCGCCAGGCCCTGGAGGAGCTCGAGGCCCTGCAGCAGGAGCACGGCCTCGAGCCGGATCCCGAAGACCACTTCCGCTACGCCCGGATCTGGTCGGAGGCAGGAGCGCCGGAGCGGGCCATGGAGGCGGCGGTGCGCTACCTTCAGATCCGGGGCCGGGAGGCCGAGCACTACGAGGAGGCCCTGGACCTGATCAACCGCGCCGAGGTGGAACAGGCGCGGTCCGAGGCTGGCGCCGGGACTCCCTCAGGGGCTCAAGCCGGGTCGTCCGGTATCCGGGTGGGGGAGACGGTGGGCTTCGACGGGATTGAGTTCGTGGGAATTCCCCCGGGGGAATTCCTGATGGGTTCCACCAGCGAATATGCGCTCGACGACGAGCGGTCGTTGACACGGGTGAAGATCAGCAAGGGGTTCTATCTAGTAGATCGATTCCAATATAACAATGCAATATGGTGCTGATCCAGTATACTCTAGTGCTACCCACGCCGGGTGGCTCCGGAGAGATCTTGGTGGCATTCACAAGCCGACGAGCGGGTCTGGCTTTCGGCGACGACGTGCAAGCGAGACTGGAGAGGATCGTGCGGTCGCCTTCGGAGTCAGCGCGGCATGTCGAACGCGCCAGGATACTACTGAACTACGCTGCGGGGAAGAGTGTGTCGGCGATTGCTCGGGAACTCCGCACCAACCGGCCGAAGGTGGAACGGTGCATCGACAAGGGTCTGCAACTGGGCGCGCTGGCGGCGCTGGGGGACCTGCCGCGCAAGGGGCGTCCCGGGACCATCCCGGCCGAGGCGCGTGCGTGGGTGGTGTCGCTGGCTTGCGTCAAGCCGAAAGACCTGGGTTACCCGGAGGAACTGTGGACGACCCGGTTACTGGCGAGTCATGTTCGCGCGCATTGCGAGCAGGCGGGTCACCCGAGTCTGGCGAAGCTGGCACGCGGCACGGTGTGGAAGATCCTGGCGGGTCACAAGCTGCGGCCGCACAGGATCGAGTATTACCTGGAGAAACGCGATCCGGAATTCGACACGAAGATGGCCCAAGTGCTGGTGTTGTACAAACTGGTTGAGCTGGCCCGCAGGCGGGAAGATGCCCCGGAGGGCCCGTTAACGGTCTTCGTCTCCTACGACGAGAAGCCGGGCATCCAGGCGATTGGCGGGGTGGCACCCGACCTGCTGCCCGAGCCGGGCAAGCATTCCTGCACGGGGCGCGATTATGAGTACCAGCGGCACGGGACGCTTACGCTGATGGCGGGATTGGATCTGATGACCGGTCACGTTCACCGGGTTGTGGTGGAGCGGCACCGGAGCCGGGAGTTCGTGGCCTTCCTGCAGCAGTTGGACGGGGCCTATCCGGCCGGGGCACGCATTCGGCTCGTGCTCGACAACCATTCGGCACATATCTCGAAGGAAACGCGGGCGTACCTGACGACGATGGCGAACCGATTCGAGTTCGTCTTCACACCCAAGCACGGCTCCTGGCTGAACGTGGTCGAATCGTTCTTCGCGAAGCTGACCAACACGCTGTTGCGCGGGATGCGGGTGGAGTCCAAGCAGGAACTGCGGCAACGCATCGAACGCTACATCGACCGGCTGAACGAAGACCCGGTGGTGTACAGGTGGACCTACAAGATGGACGAGATTTCGGTTGCCTAGACACTGATATGGTATTTTGGAATCTTCCTACTAGGCAGGCTCTTCCCATACCTCAACTATCAAACCTGGAACACGCGTAAACTCGCGGACGTTGGCCGTGACAATGGACAGACCGTGGGCAACACAGGTAGCTGCAAGCCAGAGATCATTCGGCCCAATCATCTTGCCTGCCGCGGTCAAATCCGCCCATATTTGCGCATGCGCCCGGGCGGTAGCCAGATCTATCGACAACAGGGGAAAGCGCTCCAGCAACGCTTCGACCAGAGCTGAACGTTTCGCCCGAATCCCTGACTGCACTGCACGATGCACTCCGTGGAGGAGTTCGCTGGCTGTCACAACTGAGAGATAGAACTCGTCCTGCCGTCGCTGAGCGAGATGACGCTCTAGATTTAGACGCCCCCGCTCGTATTCGATCAGGATACTGGCATCAATCAAGACCGCCACGGATCGTGGACCTCCGCACTAGCGAGCGCCTGCCGAGCTGCCGTGAGGTCGCCGGCAAACTGGGTGGCCTCGGCTGGAGAGAGATGGGGAAGCGACGCCAATAGCGCGGGGAGTTCCAAAAGTCGTTTCCCCGCAGGAAGCGGGCGAAGTTCCGCCACGGGTTTATTGCCACGTACGAGCACAAAACATTCGCCACGATAGGAAACGCGGTTGATGTACTCGGCGAAGTGACGAGCGACTTCAGTAACGGAGAGTGTCTGCACCATCAGAGATCCTCCATGAAAAACTGATAATCATATTATCTGATTTCAAGGCCTATGTCCACTGACTCCCGCCAATGCCTTACCATTGAGTATCAGGGCTCGGAATGCCGTCGGCAATGGAAATCGCTTTAGAATTGCTTGGGATTCTGATGGACAAGTGTCTGACTTGGCAGTCGTCCCGTGCATGTAGCCGTTGGGTGGTCAGCGTGGAGCGCGGGGTCAGGCGATGTAGCCCCATTTGCGGAAGGTGGCTTGGAGTTCCGAATCATCTCGAAACGCCTGATAGTAGATATATTCCGGCGCCAAGTCTGTTCCGTTGGGCCACACGATGGTCTGAAGTTCTTCGTCCACCCATAACTTCCTGAACACGTCCGGATCCTTCAGCGACTCGAACATCGGTCCTGCGAGTGCCTCCGTCAGATCCGCGATGCCTTCGCGTCCGTCGTCGAAGCATACCTCCACCCTGTAGCCTTCGAGCGGTTTGGCACTCGTTACATGAAGAAATATCGAGTCATTCCAATGGATCGATGGGATTTGGAACTTTTTTTCCTATTCAGCGCTTCGTCAGCTGGCAAAAAAGATATGCGCTTACCATTTATGGGGAGTCAGGCTCTTAAGAAAATTTGAGAATCGCTCATTAAATTCCACCAGCTCTTTCCCTGAACACTCCCTCCACAAACCGTCTGATTGCTCTATTAACAGAATGCGTAGCAAGTCTCCATCCACTTCGGGATGTTCATTCCATATCCAATTTCGCTGAGGGACGGAACCCCTTGGCTTCACGACCGATGAATTGCCCGTATTCGACAAAGAGATATCCGGGAAGTTCTTTCGCCATCTTACCCTAAAAGCAACACAGGCTGAGCTTCGCTCCGACCTACAGCTCCGGGTGTGTCGAAACGTTTGCTATCAAGGACTTGTTGCACGTCAAGCATCTACAATCAGGCATACTTCCTGCCTAGCATATCCATATCGTTCGCCTCAGCCATGAACCTGATGTCGCCTTACCCGGAGACGGGTGTGAGACTGAAGACGCGGAAATATTTTGCAGCGGTCCTAAGGTCACCTCGACGGAGAGCCTCCCGTACATCAGTCGAGACGATAGGCGTCTTCAAGAGAAAGGTACGGTGACCATCCTTCAGGCTCGTCTAATAGCTCTACGTCAACCTGCGCAACGTAGCTTCTTTCGTGAACGAGCTTCGTCCGTTTTTTCTTATTCATTGGCGTCACCGCTTGAACCAAGGCTCCCATTTTTTTGGAGCGGGTAAGTAGCTGTGATCAAGCCAACGAACGCAGTTTGTGAGACAGGAAAACTGGCCTTCCAGAAAAGCCGGGCTTGGGCCAGAAGCAGAAACAAGGTGCTACGCATCGTCTATCTCTATAGGGGGCAGGAGTTCAATCAGGCAGGAATCATCAGACAACCCCTCTCGGCGTCGGGGTATAGGGTATCGATCTGTTGCTGGATGGTGAGGGTGTGACCGATGCCCGTCACCATGCGGCAATAGGTGCGGATGTCGTCCAGTCCAAGGCGGCGTTCCTTGCGATCTTTCAACCACTTTTGGCAGACCTGGTAGCCGCCGATCCGGTACTCGTAGATTTCCCGGGGAACAGGGGCGAAATACTGGGTTCTGTTGACGTAAAGGCGTTGCTCATCGAGGTCATAACGAAAGCCCTGCTGCTTCGTCTTTGCTATTTTCATATCACCTTCACCCTCGAACCGGCAGGTCGGTGGATCGAGTTCCAGGGACTTGAGCAGATGCAACCCGGCCAATCGCGCGCCGAAATTGGCGAGTTCTGCAAACAACTCCCTGTTCGTGGTGAACGGAATGCGTGGGAAGTCGGTCCGCAGGAAATCGGCGTACTTACTGCGATAGGCCGGGGCATACAACACGGCGTATATGTAGTGGAAGATCGCCTCGGGCGAGGGGGCTCGGTCATGGGCCTCTGTCAGCGCAGCGACCAGCTTGGGGTTCAGGTTCGGTTGTCGTTCGGACAATCCGTCTTGGGTGAAAAGGTCGCCGTGGTCGGCGGTGGGATAGAGGTAGAGGGGAAGTGGTAATCAATGGTTTTGAGCGAAACAGCAACGTGTTCGGAAATGGCAACTGTGACGAAAGCATGTTGCCAGGTTCCCACGTGCTCAACGCGCTTCGGAATCATCAGCGCCAGATTCTCCCCGGCCAGCATCTGCCGCATGACCTGGGGGCGTGGCCTGCAAATGAAACCGCCCGACCGCCCGGTGTAATAGGTGTGGCGCACATCAAAGGGCCGGTAGAGGATTGGAACCACCCTTTCTAGTGCAGGGCCGGAATCCCGCAAGTCCTTCTGCGCCATCGTCACTTTCCAGTCTTGCACATCTTTGCCCAGTTGCCAGCCCTCCCGGGCCAGTTCCGGGTCCATCCCCGAGAAAACACGCACGGTAGTCCATACGTCTTCATCCGACCAGTGGATCGTCAGGCGGTCGCGGGCGGTGACGATGCCGACACTGTTGACGGGGAACGCCTCTGAAACGGAAATGAACCGACGATACCCGGCTTCGAGCGCTGCGTCGCGGGGCACGAACAGATAGGACGGAGAGACCGGGTTCAACTCTTGCCATTGGGTGCTGCCTCGGTCGTGGGCGTCCAGCCAGGCATACTTGCTCTGACGAGTTCCGTAGCGTTCGGCGTGATGAACCAAAGCCTTTCGGCCATTCTGTTCATCCATGTCTGAATTGCCGCGTTTCACGAAGTAGGCGATGGCCACGCCCTGCCGAATGTCGAAGACGTTCTTGTCGGGGCTGCCGTCCGGGCAAGTCTCGCGTTTGAGCGCGTTACCGTGCAGGTCGAGAATATAGATGTCGTCGAAGGTGCGCATCAGGCTCTGGCGCATGCCGCGAAAGGTGGGATTGTCTAGGTAGCCGTGGTTGGTGATTATGCCGACGACACCCCGTCCGGCCCCCTCGATTTTCCACTGGGCGAAACGGAGGAACTTGACGTAGTCGTCCTGCAGCCATTTCGGGTTTTTCTCGCCCAGCGGCTTGCCGTCCACTTTCTTGTAGTCGTTTATCAACCTGCGAATCCAGTCTCCCTTGTTGCTGGAATGGCCCGAATAGGGAGGATTGCCCAGGATGAGCAGGATGGGGATCTGCTTTTTGACCGCGCCGGCCAGTCGGGATTCTTCAGCCAAAGCGGAATAGAAGGGCATGGGGGTCTGTCCCAGTTCCGTCATTTCGAGAGAATTGGTGAGGTAGAAGGGCACGCGCTCGTCATCGGCGAGACGGTGGCCGAGTTCCTCCAGAAAGAAACCCATTTTGAGATGACCCACCGCATAAGGCGCCATCATTAACTCGAGGGCACTAGTGTCTCGCTTAGCAGTCGACTCAAGGTTGTAATCAATTCATAATAAATGACATAGAGACGATTTGAGGTGGTGGCGACTTGAATCTGCCTTAGATTCGGACCGTTTTCAGCGGACCGGCCACCTGCCAGTCGAATTGCCGGGCATAGGCTAATTTCATAGTCTGTCCGGATGTACACTGGCAAAACTCTCTTCGCTCAAGTCATGAGCTTCCTTCCTTGGACGACCTTCGCTCGCATCGCAGACCGTTACTCCGGGGACCGGCGAGTCCGCAACCTGCCTTGCACCGAGCACTTCCGCGCTCTCGCCTTCGCCCAGCTCACGCTGCGGGAGAGCCTGCGTGACATCGAAACGTGCTTGGCGGCCCATCCCGCCAAGCTCTACCATTCCGGCTTTTCGGCGCCGGTGAGACGCGCCACCCTGGCCCGAGCCAACGAGCGTCGCGACTGGCGCATCCAGGCGGATTTTGCCCAGCGCCTCATCGCCCGTGCCCGCAGGCTCTATGCCGGCGAAGCGCTCGCCGTAGAGCTGGCCGATACCGTCTATGCCCTGGACTCCACCACGATCGACCTGTGCCTGTCCGTCTTTCCCTGGGCCAACTTCCGAACCACCAAGGCGGCCGTGAAATTGCACACATTGCTGGACTTGCTCGGATCCATCCCGAGCTTCATGCACGTTTCCGACGGCAAGTTCCACGACGTTAACGTGCTCGACATCCTCGCCCCGGAACCGGGAGCCATCTACGTCATGGACCGTGCCTACCTGGACTTCGAGCGCCTGTACCTGATGCACCAAATCGGAGCCTTCTTCGTCACCCGGGCCAAAAAGAACCTTCGTGCCCACCGCGTCTACTCCGCGCGCAAGGACGGCGAAGGCGGTGTTTTAGCCGACCAAACCATCGCTCTGGATGGCCCTGCGAGCCGACGACGCTACCCCGCCCACTTGCGACGCATCCGTTATCGCGACCCGGCCAGCGGCAAGACTCTGGTGTTCCTCACCAACCGCACCGACCTGGAGGCGCTCACCATCTACGATCTGTACAAGAGCCGCTGGCAGGTAGAGCTGTTCTTCAAGTGGATCAAACAGCACCTGAGGATCAAGCGTTTCTTCGGCACTTCAGAGAATGCCGTCAAGTCGCAACTCTGGGTGGCCGTCTCGGTCTATGTGCTGGTCGCGACGATTCGCAAGCAACTCGGAATCGAGACCCCCCTCTACGCGATACTCCAGATCCTGTCGGTCCTGCCGTTTGAACAAGTCCCGCTGTATGAAGTCCTTACAAAATCTGAATCCAGGTCTGCAGACAGGCCGCTGCCAGATCAATTGCCTCTGTTCGCCCCGTGACGCAACACCGCTTGCCGTTGAGAACGCCCGTAGGTAGAGCCTCATCGCCGACCCGTCGACTCCCTCGACCGTCCAGCCAACCAGCCAGGCGAAACTGGATCGCACCCGGTGGGCCAACCGCCAGGTCGGGCTGTTGTTCAAGGGGAGCCGGCTCTTTCCGAGCGGCTTGGCAATCGCGATCAAAGCTCAAGCCTGAACGGCTGCCTCAGCCTGTGTGCCCCTTTTTACCCTTCCCAAGGGCGTTACAACCCCGTGCCATTCTACACAAACCTACAGATTCTGCGGGACCTGCCGGCCGTGAAAGTACTTTAGAATCAAGAACTTCCGAAATGAGAATACAGATCTGAGAGGTGACGCTTGCGTAAACACTTGATTCTATTGGACTTTTAACGAGACACTAGTGACTCGAGGGCGTAAAAATTCCTGAGAATATGCCGGCGGATGAAGTCCTCTCTGCCGCCGCTGCCGTACTTGGCCTCAAACTCGGCAACGGCCTGTTGGGCGGCGCGAGCCACAAAGGTCATGGTCCCGGCCGCCGGATCGAGCAACGTCACGCCGTCGGAGGCCAGACCGTCACCCTTGCCGAATTCCTTCTTTAGAAGGCCGTGCAGGGAGCGCACGATGTAACCCACCACCGGTTCGGGCGTGTAGTAGACCCCCCGGCGTTCGCGCTCTTCGGGATCGTATCGCGCCAGGAAGGTCTCGTAGAAATGCACAACCGGGTCGCTGCCCTTGCCCTGCTGATAGTAGCGGTCGAGAATCCCGGGGGCGTCGGCCACGGCCAGCACTTCGGCGATGTCGTCCACACGCCAGGCCAGCGGTACGGGCAAATCCCCGAGGGAGATGAAGCGGAACAGGTCGCGCAGGACGCCGATGGTGGGGGGGATGTTGTCGAAGGCGGCGCGCCGGTTGAAGCCGTCCCCGGCTCGGGTCCGGGCGGCGAACAATCCGTAGGTAATGGTCTGGGCGAACAGATCGGCGAAATCCTCGCGGGTCAACGAGCCGATAAGGTAGGTCTGGAAAGCCTCGTAGAAACCGGAGAGCACGCCAGGAGTGTCCTTTTCCTGGCGGAACTGCTCCCCAATCACTTCGCGCAGGAGGCGCGTTCGTTTGGCCAACTCGACGGCCAGCGATGCGGCCGTGAACGTTTTGGGAAGAGCAAAATCGAGGTAGTGGTCAAGGAGGGCGTAGAGCTCGTCCGGCTTTTCAATGGTCGGCGTCAGGCGCAGCCTGTTGAGCACCAAGGGCCGGGCAGCCAGTACCGTCTGCTCGCGTTCGCCGTTCCGGTACAACCGGAACTCGAGAAAGTTGGTGCGAATCAGATTCGGAAAGGTGGAGCGGTAGCGCTTGAGCTGCTCGGAATGCTCGATCCGGTCCAGCCCCTCTTCCGTCGGTTTCTTGGCCTCAATGTAGCCGACGATGCGGTCCTTGCCGTTCCAGAGGCGGAAATCCGGGTTTCCTCCCTCGGTGGGCTTGGGAAGCGTGGTGACGTGTACGTGCGCCCTGCCGGTCGCTTTGGCGATCCCGCCCAGCATTTTCCCAAGTGCCGGATAGAAACTCTCCTCCCGGGCGTCGCCTCGATGTGCCACGGAGGCCAGATCTTTGAAATAGGTTGAAAAGACGGCCTTCTTGCTCACGGAACTACCCTGTCGCCATGTAACAACAAAGCAGCCAATCTGTCAGGTGGCGAGTGTATGGCCAAGTACATCTAATAGGCGCGCTACAAAAGACCTGTCAGCAGAATCGACTGACGAGTACCAGTCGGAAAGGTAAACCGCAAGTCCAGCCCGAGAAGGAGGTAGTGCGCTGAGGTTCTGCTGATACTCGAGATTCTGATCGGCTGTGAAAAATACGTCGAACTCGCCAGCGGCAGTGCGTAGAAGCGCTCCATTGTCCAAGCCGGACCAACCACACTCAGTCACAGTTGAGGAGTTGTGTGCTGGAAGCTCACCGCTTGATCTCCGTGGCAAGGACTCGTCAAGCAGGATGCGCATTCGTGCTGAGCACCTTTCGCGCCATCTCTATGACGGCGACCGCCTTGAAGCGCTCAACGGCAGGAAAATCCAGCAGGAATTGGTCGAGGGTCTCACCAGTCTCCAAATAGTCAAAGAGATTTTTCACGGGAACCCGAGTCCCGGTGAACAAAGGCACACCACCATGAATCGTAGGATCTTTGTGAACAGCTTGCTCTTCCATCCTTTTCCTCTCCTGTTTCTGCCTCAATTGTCCATCTTATTTCTGCCATGAGCGGACACGGTGTTCCATTTCTCGATTGGATATCACACGGCCTTCTCGGGAATCCATAAGACCACGCTCCACCATACGTTCGAACGCAAGTTCACTCAGGATTTCCTCATATGTCGCATCATCCGGCTGCGAATCAATGACTTCCTTCATTTTCTCTTTCACTATTGCCATGAACTCTCTCATCCACTTGAGGCATAACGACTAAGCTCACCCGCCGCAATGGAGCACCAGCGGAATTGCGGTCGGGTGAAACAATTTGTTAGCGATTTTTTTGAGTTTCATCTTTACAGTGCAGCGCTGGCAATTACCAACGAGCTTATTTCTTGCCGGCGGCCTCGGTGGCCGACTGGGGACGGCCGGAGACATCGCCTCCCAGCCAGCGGTAGGGGCGCGGGTAGAGGACCAGGGAGCGATCCTCCAGCGGCAGCTTGATGGGCACGCTCCCCATCTGGGCCGACATCTTGCTGGCTATGGCCACTTCCAGGGCGTGGCGCTGGGTCTCGCCGGTGATACGGGGTGGAATCCCCTTGGCCACGGCGTCGATCAAGCAACTGATGGGCGCCAGCACGTAGTGCCGCTCCGACCCATGGTGGCCGATGCGATCCAACAAAGGCCCCAGATCCTTGGAAACCGAGTCCCAGGACCAGGGCCGATAGGCATGGTCCACTTCCTTGCGAGCACCCTTGGCGTCAAACCCCTGAAAAATCTGGGTCAGGGGCTCTCCGTGACGGTCCCATCTCACCAGCGCATCCTCCGTCCAGACTTCCACCCCACGATGGGGAGCCACGGCCTCGCTTCCAAAGACCTGGCACTCCAGCCCGGAGGTGAGACGGAAACGGCCGTTGATGTTCAGTCCATAGTCGGTGGCGGCATCGTCCAGAGCCTCGGGCGGGTTTCCCCAGGCGATCAGCTCGGCCACCCGGGCCTGGGCGAAGTGCTCCAGAACCAGGATCCGGGCCGTTCCACCGGCCAGGATTTCGCCGCGATAGCTGTGAACGGCTGCTCCCAGGCGCTTCCCCAGTTCTCCCGACGCCAGTCGTCTCCCGGCCTCCTCCACCTCCCAATTGGACCGCTCCAGCGCGCCGCCCGCCAGCACCGTCCCGCGCCGCTTGCAGGTCTCGATCATCCGGTCGGCATCGGCAAGCCTGGCCGCGAAGGGCCGGTCGGTCTGGACTCCCTTGACTCCCGCCTCGGCGCAGGCCACCACGGCGCCTGTCATATATTTGGTGGGGGTGATGATCGCCGCCAGATCGGGAACCACCTCCTTCAGCAGGGCATCGGCGTCCCGGTAGAGAGCCTTCACCCCAAAGCGCTCCCCCACCACCTTGAGCCGCTCCGGGTTCCATTCCGCGATGGCCACCAGATCGGTCTGGGGGAGAGCCCGATAAATCTCCGCGTATTGCTGGCCCAGGCGGCCGCAGCCGACGATGGCCACGCTCAGTCTGCCCTTTGTCGCGGCGCCTGCCACCTTGCGAGGATAGAGTCCTCCGGCCGCCGCTGCTGCCGATACCGATTGAATGAGAAAATCTCTTCTGTTCACAGTTGTCATGCTCTCTGCTCCTCCGGAGTTTCTGCCGGTTACCCGGGCTTGGATGGGTTCGACCCCGGCCCGTCAGTTCTCTTTGGGCCTAGGCCAGTCGTCAAAATATCTCCCCGAATCCTGATCTTGTGTCGCAGGCTGCCAATCAGGTCGGCGTGCTCCCGGTCATAGGGAACAACGCGTGCGACCGGCTTTCCGTGCTTGGTGACGATCAAGCCGTCAGCGTCGAGCTGGTCCAACAACGCCAAGCACTGTTCCTTGAACTTTGCAACTCCGATCGTTTTCATCTCACTTCTCCTTCCAGAATGGACATTAGTATACGACTAGATATCTTGCACCGAAACGACATTGACAGAAGGGTCAAGGTTTGCGAATTGCAATTGGAGATTGTTTGTAGAAAGAGGGACCAACCCGGGAGGCAAAAGTCTCCCGGGTTGAAAGGTTCATGATATCCTGCATGTCCTTCAAGACCTCTGTGGACCGGGAAGCTGCGGCGACAGCCTCAACTGGAAGTCCCTTCCCACAACCTCGTTGCTTCACGTCCACTCCGTGCAAGGAGATTTGCGATGATTAGACGCCAATTCATGAAAACAGCCCTGGCCGCCGGTCTGACCTCGGCGGCCGTGCCGGCGGCATCGGGCGCGGGGAGGCCGGCCTCCGGAGCCAGTGGTCACGGGGGTAGAAAAAAGCCCCGGATCATGTTCTATAACGACGCTCGCCATCCAGCCATCTACATGTACGAACCCCCCATGGAGAAGGAGCAGTTCGAGGCCGCGGTGGACGAAGTGCTGGGTACTCCGGTCGACACCCTGGTGTTCGGGTTGGGAGACGGGCGCACGGTTTTCCACAAGACCGAGGTCGGCGAGCTCTGGGGAGATCCGGTCAAGAAGTGGCCTCACCTGATCTTCCGCCGGGCCCACCAGAACGCCAAGATGATGCTGGAATCGGGACAGGATCCCTTGCGCATCGTGTGCAACCACGCCCGCGCCAACGGGCTGATGCTCTATCCGTCTCTTTTGCTCAACCGGGGGCGGGGAGCGGACCGCCATCGGGACGTTCGCGCGGCCAATTTCACCTGGGAAAACCGGCATCTGGAAATTGGAGCCAGGGGCGACCTGGACGAGAGCTTTACCGGGTCGAGGCAACTGGACTTCAAACACCAGGAAGTGCAGGACGAGCGTTTTGCGCTCATCGAGGAAGTGCTGAAGAACTACCCCATCGACGGGTTCGAGTTGTGGTTCGGCCACCACTATTTCTTCCACCCCAAGGAGGTGGAAGCCGGCCTGGAAACCATGACCGCCTGGGTCAAGCGGGTCCATAAGGCCGTCAAGGCCAGCGGCAAGAATCGTGAGCTGGCGGTTCTGGTCCCCGCCAACATCGAGTGGGCGCGCTCGCTGGGGCTGGATCTGCCGGAGTGGATTCGCCAGGGCATCGTGGACGTGATCAACGGCCAGAACTACTATCAGAAGATCGACAACCTGGCGGACTTCCGGCCCCTGCTTGAGATTGCCAAGGGCACCTCCTGCCGCATTCACGCCGGCACCAACGCCATCCTGAACTCGGACCGCGTCAGCGGCGGCACCATCGAAATGATCCGCGGCGTGGCATGCAACTACTGGGCCCAGGGAGTCGACGGCCTCTACCTCGGCCAGTGGTTTGCCGGCGCCAACTGGCCCTACCAGGCTCCCTTCTACGAGCAGTTGAGAGAGGTCGCCTATCCCAAGCTCATGGCCCCCAAGGACAAGTTCTACATGGTCCCCACGGCCGATCAGACTCGAAGCAGGCCGCCGACGCAAACGGCTCCTCTCCCCATTGAGCTGAAGGTGAATCGGCCTGTTAAAGTACACTTGCCCATTGCCGACGATCTGCCTCGCTGGGATGCGCAGAAACGGGTTCATGAAGTGCTGTTGCGAATCCGTCTGACCGACAGTACCGAACTCGATCAAGTGGAGTTCAAGCTCAACGGCAAGGAACTGCCCCAATCCCAGGCGCGCAAGATCAATCACCTCTATCGAATGCATGCGCCTCGCTTCAGGGTCAACAACAGCTACTGGTTCATCTACCGGCTGGACCGCGGCCACTGGCCCAAACAGGGGAAAAATACCATCGAGGTCACGCTGACCAAGCGGGACCCCGACATCACTCCCCCGCTGCAACTCCGCGACATCGAGATCGAGACCCGGTATCTGATGGGGAGGAACTACTACCGCAACAGCGAGGATCCCGATCTCGGTCCCGCGGCGATATCGAGGCCGCGAACGTAGTCTGCATTTCTCAAAAGGAATCCACGAAGGGGCACGAAGGACCACGAAAACACACGAAGAAAGACTAGAAAGATGGGTTTCTTCGCCACCAAGCGGCGGCGGGAACAATGAGCCTCAAACGCCAGCGGTTTACTGGCACACGGTGTGTGCGCCGTATCCGCTCCTAGAATCTAGTTAACTTCTTTTTTAAGAATATGAGCCTTTTGCAAAATTCGCTAGGAAGCGGGATTTATTGTCGGGAAGAGTTGTTGTCCCTGGGAAACCCATGGCTAGCCAGGTGCAGATCCCTTTCGAGGGCGTTATTTTGCAGGAGCATTCTGCCCCCATCTCATGCCCGACTCCGAATTTTGCAAAAGGCTCATATGTTAAAAGATTTCGAGAACCGATGCGACCTACCCTTGGTGAGAAATGCGGGTTGGGGGAATTTAGTAAGAGGAGCAGACGGCATGTGCCCATCGACCAGACTCTGGACGATCCTTTTCCTGCTGCTTTGCTGGTGCGACGGCTCCACGCTTTGGGGACAAACGGCCCGGGAAGTCCCCATGACCCAGATTCCCCAAATCGCCCGGTTCGCCCGAGACCGGCAGGTTGCCGACCGCTTCGCCAGCCTGGCGGAGTTTTCCATTCGACTCCTGCAGTGGAAAGACACCGACCGTCCGTCCGTGATCAAGACGCAGCGATGGCTCAAGACGGAGCTCTACAAACAGACCCCGTTGGGTGGCGGAGCCAAGACTCCGACCCTGGCCGAGGCCATTCGCATGGCCGGCGACGGCTACTGGTCGCTGGAGAGTCCCCGTCTGGTCAAGATCGAGGTCGGGGAAGACATCGAGGCGATCGAGATTCCGCGGGAGCTGCGTCTGCTTGGCGGCAAGCCCTATCCGCTTCCGGTGGTCCTGCGAAACGGCGGCGCCTCCCCTCTGACGGCCACCCTCAAAACGGCCAGCAGGAAAGGAAGCGGGACCCACTCATTTCGTCTACTGCCCGGCGAAGCGGCGGGCACCTATATGACGCTGCACACGGAGGCGGGCTCGGAGGCAATGCCCAGCCTGGAAGTGAGAGCCAAAGGCCGGACCAAGCCCATTCCGCTGGAGGGTTCGGTAGTGCGGGCGGGCCGGCTGAAGGTGCGGGTGCTGGACGAGGAGGGCTTGGTGACACCGGCCCGAATATACCTCACCGGCTCAGACGGCCGGGCCTACCAGCCGGGGGAGGCGCTGTCCCGGGTGTCCAATGCCGACTATGGGCAGCCCTTCGGCGGGGACTACTATTTTTACAGCGGCGGGGATTTCCAGGTCGATCTGCCTCCCGGGGACGCCACCCTGGAGGTGGTGAAGGGTTTCGAATACCGGCCGGTCTCCCAGACGGTCTCCATCGCGCCCGGAGCATCCAGCACGGCGGAAATCCGGCTGCAAAAGCCGCTCGACCTGCGCCGGCAGGGTTGGTTCTCCGGAGATACCCACGTTCACCCCAACGTCTACGACGATCATCTCATCCGGCCCGCCGACGTCCTTCTCATCGCCAAGGCCGAAGACCTCAACCTCCCCCAGTTGCTGAACAGCAACGACGTTTCCTCCCATATCAACGACCGGCAGTATTTCCAGGGGCGGCCCCATCATCTCTCCGAGGGGAATTACATCCTGTACTGGAACCAGGAGATGAGGGCCGGTGACGTCAACAACCACGTGGGCTACCTGGGCTTGAAGGCGCTGGTTCAGCCGGCCTTCGTGGGCTGGCCGCGGACTCCGCTGCCCTACGACTATCCTCCCAACTACCGGATGGGTCTGGCGGCCAAGGCCCAGGGGGCGGTGGTCACCTACGTGCATCCCGGCCTGCCTTCCCAATACCCGGTGGATATCGCGCTGGGGGCCGCCGACACCATCGACGTGGTGTGCCAGCGCAACGAAGACACCAATACCGACCACTGGTACCAACTGCTCAACTGCGGCTTTCAATGCCCCATCTCGGCGGGGACCGACTCTTTCCTCAACACCCCCTACCACCTGACCGCGGGGGCCGGACGGGTCTATGTCCGGGCCGGTTCCCCCCTCACCTATGAGGGTTGGCTCCAGGCCTATCGCGAGGGCCGCAGCTTCGCCACCAACGGACCGCTGCTGACGTTCCAGGTCAACGGGAAAGGGGCAGGAGAGGAAATCCGCTGGAAGGCGGGAAGCCTGCCGTTGGAAATCGAGGCCGAGGCTGTCTCCCATGTGCCCATGACCCGCATGGACGTGGTCATCAACGGGCAGGTCGCGGCCAGTCAAAAGGCCGAAGGGGACGGCAAACTCATTCGCCTGTCCCGCGTGCTTGAGATCTCCGATAGCTCCTGGGTGGCCGTGCGGGTCCACGGCGGCCCCCACAAGCTGATCCCCAACGATACGGCTCTTTACGCTCACAGCAGTCCCGTGTATTGTTACCGGGGAGACAGGACGATCGCTCTCAGGAAGTCGGCCGCCTTTTTCATCCGGCAAATCGACCAGCTCATCCACAGAGTAGAGACCCAAGGCGTCTTCCCGGATTCGGCCGACAGAGAGGCCATGATTCAACTGTTCCGGAAGGGACAGCAGGTCTACCGCAAGATCGAGGCCGAGGCGGCGTGGTGACCGGCCGGCGCCTGTCACTGCGCTGCAGTCAGGCTGCTGCAGTCTCGCCCAGGACGGAAGGGTGAGGCTCTCTCGCCCGGACTCGGAATCGCCAGTCAAGTAGGGAGGTTTCTTGTGATCAGACGTGAATTCATCAAGTCGGCCTTGGCCGCCACAACGGCTGCCGGGCTTGGAGGGGTGTCGCCGGCCGGCGCCTCCGGCCGGCCGCCAGGCAAATCAACCAAAAAGTACCGCGGCGGCGTGGTGGGTCTGGGCTGGATGGGTGTGCTCTATGACATGGGCAGGCGCGACTATGACAACATTCTGGGGTCCTACAAGACTCCCAAGTACGACCTGGAGAGCGCCAAGCGCCCCACCCCCGACTGGCTGGAGGTCCACCGCAAGTTCTACCACCACGACCATCCCGGCAAGGAGGGACTGGTGGCCACCTACGCCGAGGCCATCTGGGACCGGCCCGAGGTCGACCTGGTGGCCGGCGCCGACCGGGACAAGAAGCGCCTGGACATGTTCGGCGAGCGCTACGGCCTCAAGGCGCTCTACACCGACGCCCTGGAGATGTACCAGAAGGAGAACCTGGACATCCTGGCCATCGCCACCAACACCAGGGGCCGCTCCTTCCTGACGGTCAAGGCGGTGGAAGCCGGAGTGAAGGGGATCTTCGTGGACAAGCCCATGACCTTCACCCTGAAGGAGGCCGACGACATGGTCAACGCCTGCGCCAAGGCCGGTGTGCCCCTGGTGGGCGGGGCCACCACCGTGTCTCATCCTTCCTTCGGCAAGGCCAAGGAGCTGATCGCGAGCGGGGCCATCGGAGAGGTGACCTCGATCGAGGCCCAGGCACCCCTGACCTCTCAACATCAGGACTGGAGCTATTTCGTGGACAGCGAGCTGGCTTGGGTCAGCGGCACCGGAGACAAACCCCGGCGCGAGCGCGGCAGCAGCGAGTTCATGGGACAAGGGATCATCGTGGCCAAGGACGGCACAGTCGTCCATATCCGGGACGGTGCGCCCATGGTGCGCATCTCCGGCAGCCAAGGCGAGATGAGTTTCGACAGGACTCGATACTACTGGCGGCTGTGGCAGGACATCGACACACCCGCGGGGAAGAGACGGGTCCGGATGCCCTGGCCTGGCCCGCAGTTCGGCCTGGGAATGCGCACGGTCTACTGTCTGGACGACCTGATCGCCTGCATGGAGGGCCGCATGAAGGAACCCAAGAATTCGGGCCGCCTGGTGGCCGTGGCCCTGGAAGCCGAGTTGGGTCTGAAGCAGTCCTCGGCCCGGGGCGGCGAGCCCGTCGAGCTGCCTTTGAAGGACCGCAGCTTGGGCTTGACCTACGACTGGTTCCGTTAAGGAAACCCTTGAACGTGGCAATGAATGAGAATGTCGGGGCGCATGCGCCGAGTCTTCCTGCATCCCCGGCGTCGGAGTGACCCGCAATGACAAGAACAAAAGGAGAACCGGAATGATTCGACGTGACTTCATGAAGTCGGCCGTGACCCTGGGAGCGGTTTCGGCAAGCGGCCTTTCCCTGGGTGCGGCGCCCGCCGCCCTGCCCAAGAAGAAGGGAAAGGCGAAATACCGGGGCGGCGTGTTGGGTTTGGGCTGGATGGGGGTGCTCTACGACATGGGCACGCGCGACTATGACAACATTGGGGGGTCCTACAAGAATCCCAAGTACGACCTGGAGAGCACCAGGCGCCCCACCCCCGACTGGCTGGACGTCCACCGCAAGTTCCACCATCACGACCACCCGGGCAGGGAGGGACTGGTGTCCACTTACGCCGAGGCCATCTGGGACCGGCCCGAAGTCGACCTGGTGGCCGGCGCCGACCGCGACGAGAAGCGCCTGGCCATGTTCGGCGAGCGCTACGGCGTCGAGGCGCTCTATACCGACGCCCTGGAGATGTACGAGAAGGAGAACCTGGACATCCTGGCCATCGCCACCAACACCAAGGGCCGTTCCTTCCTGACGGTCAAGGCGGTGGAGGCCGGAGTGAAGGGGATCTTCGTGGACAAGCCCATGACCTTCACCCTGAAGGAGGCCGACGATATGGTCAACGCCTGCGCCAAGGCCGGTGTGCCTCTGGTGGGGGGGGCCACCACGACGTCCCATCCGTCGTTCGGCAAGGCCAAGGAACTGATTACCACCGGCGCCATCGGGGACGTTACCTCAATCGAAGCCCGCGTCCCCCTGTTGTCCCAACACCAGGACTGGTGCTACTTCGTGGACAGCGAGCTGGCCTGGGTCAGCGGCATCGGCGACAAGCCCCGTCGAGAGCGCGGCAGCACCGAGTTCATGGGACAGGGGATCATCGTGGCCAAGGACGGCACGGTGGTCCACATCCGGGACGGAGCCCCTACCGTCAAAATCTCGGGAAGCACGGGGGAAATCGTCTTCGACGGCAAGCGCTGGACCCTATGGCAGGACGTCGATACCCTCTCGGGACGCAAGGGGCGGGTGGAGATGCCCTGGCCCGATCCCCAGTTCGGGGGCATGCGCACCCCCTGGTGCCTGGACGACCTGATCGCCACCATGGAGGGCCGCATGAAGGAGCCCAAGAACTCGGGGCGCATCGTGGCCGCGGCTCTCGAGGCGGAATTGGCGATGAAGCAGTCCTCGGCCCGGGGCGGCGAGCGCGTCGATCTGCCCTTGAAGGACCGCAGCCTGGGACTGACCTACGACTGGTTCCGTTAATCCTTCGAGGCGGGATCGAGCCGGCGGTCGCCAAGGCAACAATCAGTCGAACGGCCACTCCCCGGTGGGACTATCGCCTCTCGCGTAGTTGCAAAGATTCCCGTCACGGCCCCCGCGGGCGACCGACCGGGAACAAAGGAGAACAACCATGATTCGACGCGACTTCATGAGGTCTGCCCTGACCCTGGGAGCTATCTCCGGAACCGGTCTCTCTCTGGGGACGGCGACCCCTGCGGCGGCCAAGAAGACCTCGAAGCCAAAGTATCGGGCCGGGGTGGTCGGCCTGGGATGGACGGGGGTCCTCTATGACGTCGCCAAACGGGACGGCTCACACCGCCAGGGCCCCTGGTGGGATCCGGCCTACAAGGTGGAGGACGCCAAGCGCATTACCCCGGAGGTGGACGTCCATCGCAAGTTCCACCACCATGACCACCCGGGCTTCGAGGGGCTGCCCTCTTCCTACGCCGAGGCCCTGTGGGATCGTCCCGAGGTCGAGCTGGTGGCCGGGGCCGAGCGGGATGTGCACCGCCTGAAGATTTTCGGGGATCGCTATGGCATCAAGGCCCTCTATACCGACGCCCTGGAAATGTACGAAAAGGAGGCGCTGGATATCGTGGCCGTCTGCACCAACACCAAGGGTCGGGCCTTCCTGACGGTCAAGGCTGCCGAGGCCGGAGCCAAGGCCATCTTCACCGAGAAGCCGATGGCCTTCACCCTGGAGGAGGCGGATCGCATGGTAAAGGTCTGCGCCGACCGGGGTATCCCCCTTTGCTGCGGGGCCATCACCACCACCCACCCTTCCTTTGCCAAGGCCAAGGAGCTGGTGACCGGCGGCGCCATCGGCGAGGTGACCTCCATCGAAGCCAGAGGTGCCAGCGCCCAGCACCAGAACTGGTCCTATTTCCTGGACAGTCCGCCGGCCTGGGTGAGCGCCACCGGAGATACGCCTCGCCGTCCCGGAGGCAGCGCCGAGTTTGGCGGCCAGGGGATCCTGGTGGCGGAAAACGGACAAGTGGTCCACTTCAGGAAGGGAAGCCCGGGGGTGCGGATCAGCGGGACCAAGGGCGAAATCCAATTCAGCTTCCGTCCCGGCTGGCAATTGATGCAAGAGGTGACGCCACCCTCGGGCAGAAAACAGAAGGTGGAGATGCCCTGGCCGGAACCCCGGTTCATTCCCCCTTACGGGGCGGTTTACAGCCTGGACGACCTGATGAAGTGCCTGGCCGGAGAGATGGACGAACCCAAGAATTCCGGCCAGCGGGTGGCCACGGCCATCGAGGTCGAGATCGCGCTCAAGCAGTCCTCGGCTCAGGGCGGGGCCCGGGTTTCCCTGCCGCTGCAGGATCGCTCCCTGGGCCTGCTCTACGACTGGTTCCGTTAGAGGGGGGGATACTCTCGTTTATCGTCTGAAAAAAAAGAGTTATCCACGAAGGGCCACCAAGGACGACGAAGGGCCACCAAGGGGCTGAGGTGGTCCGCCACGGGCAGGACCTGATACCGAGGTTGCGAAATGATTGTAGATGGTGACTTCAGGGAGATCCTTTCCCGGGAGCGCGGGCGTCCCGCCCGCACAAGGCTTGGCGCAGCCTCGCCTCTCTCCCCGAAGAAAAAACAGCTCCTTCCATGACCGAGTCCATCCTGGATTTTGACAAGCTGAGAGTGGTCGACCTTTCCAAGCCTCTGGATCCCGCCACCGAAAAGAGGCGCTGCAAGCTCCATCGCCATCACACCTTCATCGGCGGTGTGGACGGATACCATTCCCACATCGACATCACTTCCCACCTGGGAACTCACCTGGAGTTTCCCTATCACTTCAGGAACGAGTGGAAGGACGGCATGAAGCTGCCCATTGACCGCTTTATGGGACGGGGCATCCTGCTGAACCTGAAAACCGCCCGTCCGCGAGAGTTAATACGGTCCGAGGACCTGGAGCGGGCCGACCGCGGCCGGATACGACCGGGGGACACGGTACTGCTGGATTCTCCCTTTCACAGCACGCCCTTCGTCCAGTCGCCCGACGACCAGCGCCCGGACATGTCCGAGGAGGCGGGGCGCTGGTTCCTGGAAAAGAAGGCCAAATGCGTCGGCTGGGGTGACGGCATCGCCATCGAGAACCACGTTCAGGGATGCATCGCCTGCCACGAGCTGTTGCTGGGAAATGACATTCTCCTGCTGGAGGTGGTTTGCAACATCGATCAGCTCCGGGCAGAGACCTTCATGATCACCTTCACCCCCCTGCCCATTCACGGCCTGGACTCCTGCCCGGTACGGGTGGTGGCCGTGGAAGGGATGCCGGGTATTTAGGAAGATTCCGGCTTGGTCGACGTTCCTGCACCGCCCATTGCTACAACAATCCTCCAGCACAAGACAGCAGTTTCAGTTGCCGCCACTGATTGGACGGTGAACGCTGGCGATCGGTTCGAAGGATACGCTTCGGGGGCCGCACAGACCGAGAGTCCACGAATGAATCAAACGATGAAGACATGAGCCACGAAGGGACCCGAACAGACCGGAAGACGGATGGACCTCCTTCATCGACAAACAGCGCCAAAAGGCTTCTGCACTTTAGTGCCCTTGGTATGGCGGCGTCATCGGATGACAGCCTCCTGGGAGCGCGGGCGTCCCGCCCGCACCAAGCCGGGCGCAGCCTCGGCCCTCTCCCCCACTTGCTTCCACCGGGAACGACGCCATGGCTTTCCATCCGCCTGGCCGATGCGGTTCCCACCGGCAGGGTGGCTAGCCCGCATTTCTCACCAGGGGGCGTGTCAATGGCGCCGGAATTTTCCCCTCAGCGCGTGCTCGCGAGCGAAGGGCGTAGCGGGGACACCATTCGAGCGAGCATGTGCGCGCTGAGGGGAAAAGGCCAAACCAGGGCGCGCCCAGCGCCGTCTGTAGTCGCAGGTCCCTTGAACGGCACCAATCAAGGTGCTGAAAATAAACCGCTTTTCACTATGCATGCAGCGTCCTGGTGAGAAATGCGGGCTAGCGGCAGCATCGCACGGAAGCTCTGCGGCGGCCAAAGGCACAGCATGCGGGCGGGACGCCCGCGCTCCCAGGGGTTGCCTTCCCGGAGGCGTGGCGGGGATGTCTGGCAGGCGATTTCTCAGAAAGAAGTTTTGTACGAGGCACTCGACCACTTCGATGCAGTGGAAGCATAGAGCCGGTCGGAGGAGTACCGGGCCGCAAAGGGACGAGTCTTGGTCACCGTGAAGCATCGACATTGGCCGCCAGTGAGTCGCAGGCACTTCCGTGCATTCGGTTGTTTTATACGGCAAGCGTGGTCAGGTTCACCTGCTGGCATCTGCAATCCCCTGAAAATCAAGGGCTTGCTGTTAGTGGAGCCACCAACAAATTCCATCCGACGAAAGTGAGCACCCATGCTTGGACTGCACGGCCTGGACTGGGCCATTCTGATCATCTACATCTCCATCGTGGCCTACCTGGGCCTCTACCTGGGAGCCAGGAAGACCCGAACCCTGGGTGATTTCTTCATCGCCGGCGGAACCTGGGGAAAGCTGCCGGCCTTCCTCTTCAACTTCAGTTCGGCGTTGGCCGGGGCCGAAGCGGTGGTGGTCAGCGCCGCCGCCTACCGCAGCGGGTTGTCGGGTATCTGGCTGTGGTGGTCCCAGCTACTGGCCACACCCATGTACTACCTCTTCTCGGTGGTTTACAAGCGGGCCCGCGTCTTCAACATGGCGGAATTCTTCGAGTTGCGCTTCGGTCCCGGCGTGGCCACCCTCTATTCCGTTCTGGGACTGCTCATCTCGGTCAACTTCATCGGGATCTTCATCACCGGAGGAGGAAAAGTCCTGGCGGCCACCACCACCCTCTCGATGGACTCGGCCGTGCTGATCTGCTGCACCCTGGTGGCCCTCTACGTGGCCACCGGCGGAGCCATGTCCTCTCTGCTCACCGATCTCTTTCAGGGAATCCTCTGCCTGGTGGTCCTGAGCTTCGGCCTCCTTCCCTTCCTCTGGAAGGCCGCCGGCGGCTGGGAGGCCCTGGCGGCCCTGCCTGGGACGACCTGGTCGCTGCAATCCGCGGAGATCCCCTGGACCTACGTGCTGGCCCTCCTCTTTTCCGGGGCCGTAGGCTCGGTGGTGTCGCCCAACATCCTGACCTGGATTGCCATCGCCCGCGACGAGAAGACCGGCACCCAGTGCGGCTGGGCTCACGTCTGGAAGCGGCTCATCACCATCCTCTTCGCCCTTTACGGCATTCTCTTCGCCATCTACTACCCCGGCCTGGAAGACCCGGAACTTGCCTGGGGAACGCTGATGAAGTCGCTGCTGCCGGCCGGCGTCCTGGGACTGCTGGTGGCCAGCTTTGCCGCCGCCTTGATGTCGTCGGTGGATACCTTTGCCACCACCACCTCGGGCCTGGTGGTCGACTACCTCTACCGCAAGAGGCTCTTCCGCGACCGCTCGCCGCGCTTCTACATCACCCATGCACGGATCTGGGGGTTCATCGCCGTCTTCCTGGGGTACCTCACCACCCGCTTTCTGGAGAATATCGTTCAATACATCGAGTTGGGCTGGTCGCTGATTTCGTTCATCTCGGTCCCTCTCTATTTCGGCCTGGTCTGGAGACGCGCCAATCGCCAGGCACTGTGGGCCGGAGTGACGACCGGCGCCCTGCTGTTCCTTTTCCTCAAAGTGTGGCTGCAAGCCTCCTTCGAGTACACCGTCTTCATTCCCACACTTTCCTGCGCCCTGGTGACCTGGCTGGTCAGCCTTCGGACACCTCCCGAAGATGAAACCCTGCTCAACCGCTTTTACGCCATCCTCAGCACCCCGGTGGGCCAGGACGAGAAGCTGCTCGAGGCCGGCATTCAACTCCCAGCCATGGCCGCGACGGATGCCGCCCGACCGCCGGCGCCAGACCCGGAGAAGATCGGTGAGCTTTACCGGTTCTATGCCCGGGACAAGATCTACGGATCCTCCAGCACCATCGAGCTACGGTGGGAACCAGAACTGCAGTGGTTCTACAGGGGGTTTGTGTCGATCACGCTCTGGTGCCTGGGATTGATCGGGGCGGCTTTGGCCTTCTCCTGGTGGATGCAGTCCTGACTCATTTGAAACAAAAGAAAAAAGAGTTATCCACGAAGGGCCACGAAGAACGACGAAGGGCCACTAAGGCGTTGAGGTTAACCGCGACGGGATACCAAGGTCACGAAAGGATTATCGATTTCCGATTGTTTCACTCTATGTATGATCCGCCCGGCAGGGCGGGGGCGACACTTACCTGAAACAAATCTTGGCCGGCGTGACGCAAAACCATCTCAAAAGATTGAAATAAAAGGGGTTGGAGAGTCATTGACATCGTACCTGAAACACTCCTGTTTCACTCTCGGATGACCTGCCCGGCAGGGCAGGGGCCCCACTCATTTGAAACAAAAGAAAAAAGAGTTATCCACGAAGGGCCACTAAGCGTGACATCTCTGCCGCATCGGCACGGGCTGCGGCCCGTCAAGCCGGCGCGTGCCCGCTTGAGGAGCAAGAGTGATGGGAGGAGGCGCCACCCGGGAGCGCGGGCGTCCCGCCCGCATGCTATCCCGTTGCGTGCTGCTCAGTTTCCCTGCGATGCGGCACCCGGCCACCTGCCGGCGGGAACGGCATGGGCTCGGCCGAAGCAGAGTCCTGGCGCCGTTGCCGGTCGAGCCGGGTGGAGGAGATGGCCGAGGCTGTGCCAAGAATTGTGCGGGCGGGACGCCCGCGCTCCCGGGTGGGCTTCATCCCATGACGTCGTCGCAACAAAGCAGGTCCATCGGTCTTTGTGTTTATTCGTGGTTCGTCTTCAATAACGATCGGCAGTTTCTTCTTCGAATGATCTGCCCGGCAGGGCGGCGGCCGGACCTATTCGAATCCAACGGCGGGCTTCCGGCGCCGAGCCCGGCGGGGTGGATAGTCCCCCCTTGAGAGCCACGGCCACGCAGCCTCGTCCGATATCGGCAACGGAGACCGATTCCCCATGGCCACTATCGACTGGCTGATCCTGGCAGCTTACCTGGTGCTGATCGTATTCATGGGGGGCTGGTTTGCACGCCGCCAACACAGCACCGAAGCCTTTTTCCTGGCAGGTCGCTCCGTTCCCTGGTGGGCGGTAGGTTTCTCCTTTTTCGGCTCCTCAATCAGCACCGGGACCTTTCTGGCCTTTCCGGGCCAGGGGTTCGGGGGCGACTGGATCCCCCACCTCTCCCACCTGATTTTCCCCATCATCGCTGTTCTGGCCGCCTGCTGGGTGATTCCCTACTACCGGCAGCGAGTCCGCATGAGCGCCTACGAATTCCTGGAACAGCGCTTCGGGTACGGCACCCGCTGCTACGCCTCGGCGATCTATGTCGTTTACCACCTCTTCCGCAATGGAATGATCCTGTTCCTGATGGCCAAAGCGCTCAACGCCATGACGGGATGGGACCCGGTGGCCATTTTGATTGTGAGCGGCATCCTGGCTCTCCTCTACACCATGCTGGGAGGACTGGAGGCCGTGATCTGGACCGACGTGCTGCAATCGGTCACTCTGTTCGGCGGGGGACTGTTCTGTCTCTGGTTTCTGACCCTTGGATCGGACGGCGGCGCCCTTCACCTGTTTCAGGTCGCCGGGGACGCCGGCAAGTTCAAGCTGGTGGATTGGTCCCTGGACTTGTCCCATCCAACCATTGTGGTGATCATTCTCTACGGACTCTTCCATCACGGGACCTACTACACCACCAGCCAGGACGTGGCCCAACGCTACCTGGCCGCCGCCAGCACCCGTTCCTCTCAAAAGGCGCTGTTGTTCGGCGGGCTCAGCATCGTGACCACCTGGACCCTCTTCCTGCTGATCGGCTCGCTCCTCTACGCCTATTACCAGATTCACCCCGGACAGTTGCCGGCGGAAATTGCGGCCAAGGAGACCCAGATCTTCCCCTACTTCGTGATGCAGACGATCCCCCCCGGAATCACCGGACTCATCCTGGCCGGCATGTGCGCGGCGGCCATGTCCAGCCTGGACACCACCATCAACAGCTTGGCCATGATCTCGGTCCGGGACTTCTACCTTCACTTCCGTCCCCAAGCCAGCGACCGCCGGCAGCTTCGTCTCGGCCGGATCGCTTCCGGCGTCTGGGGCCTGCTGGGTATCGGTTCGGGACTGTTGATGCTGGCCGGCGTGGAGAGGGCCTACTACTTCGGCGCCACCGTGAGCTCGTTCATCGGAGGCGGTATTCTGGGACTCTTCCTGCTGGGGATGTTCGTCCGGAGAGCCCATACCCGCGGCGTCTGGGTGGGGGTGTTCACCGGAATAGCGATCTCGGTCTGGGGGGGAGCGGACACTATTCTCGAGCTGCTCGGTGCCTCACCCGGGCTCATCGACAGCCTGCGCTTTCCCTGGCACCCCTGGATGATCATGGGCCTGGGAAACATCGCCTCCTTCACCGTGGGCTGGCTGGCCAGTGTGGTGCTGCCCGCCGGCAGGAGCGACAGCGCCAACTCATGAGGCAGTGCGGCGGACGACTTCAAATGAAAATCCCCGGGCGGAAGCCCGGGGGTTCGAGTAAGCCGCGAACGCGGCGGTAGCATATAGCCGTGGGCGTAAGCCCATGGAAAGGTCGGCGTTAGAGTTGAGCCGCGTAGGCGGCGGCAGCGGAACTCCGACTCTCCGCCGACCTGCGGGCCAGGCGCTCAAGGATTGGTCGGCGCGGTGCAGACCAGGATCTCCATGGTTTCCTCGCCGGTGTTGTCCACGGCATGTTCACACCAGGCGGGAAGATGGACAAACACTCCCGGCTTCACCGGAACTCTCCGGCCCGCCAGGATCATGTCGCCGCTGCCCCGCAGGACCAGATAACACTCCTCCGTATAGTGGCTGGCCGTCTCCGAGGTCACGTGGGGCGGCAGATAATACATGGTCAGCCCGAAGTTTTTGGAAGGGGCCTTGGGGTTGGTGGGATGCAGCACCCGCACCCCGACCCCTTCGCTGCCCGGAAACTTGAGCGGCAACCCATCCTTCACCGTCACCACGTGGGGCTCGACCCTCTCCGTCGGCTTGGGGATCGGGGCTTCCTGACCTTTTTGATAGCCTGAATATTGGGTAATTTTGGCCACTGAGGCACCTCGTTTTTCTGCAGATTGTGTCGAGAGACCCGGTCATGGACATCCGTTGAGTGCCATGCACCCGAGTCGTGGGGATAGTCGTTCCGTACCGGCGATGCCCCCGCTAATTGGGAGGAACTGCGACCATCGGGCCGCACCGGCCTCCTCTCCCCGCGTACCGTTTTTCCGTCCCGGATCCGCTCCGAGTGGAATACCGCCTGATCCGTCACCGCGGCCACGGTGAGAAATGCTGTCACTGTCAGGGCGTCCAAACCCGGTAAGGCCCGGTGTCGGGGTCCTGGCCGCGGGCGAAGTTCTTGCCGTCCAGATATTTCACCTCCATCTCCACGTCCTTCAGGGCCAGCTCGGGGAGGATGTCGCCGTCGCGGTGCAGGAGCGTCACTTCCACCTGGTTTTTCCCCTGCATGGGCCAGTGGTCTCGGGGCAACCGGTAAATGAACCAGTAGCCGAACACCCGGTACCGGGGGGCCCTCATCCGGTAGACCCGATTGATTTTTCTCAGGCCCGACTTCGGCAGCTTCTTGCCGTTGAAACGGAACTCGAGACGGTCGGTTTCGGTGGCTCCGGACAGCCGGAAACGGAGCATGACCTCGTGGACCCGGCCCATCTTGTCCCAGCGGGGCAGGTCGTCCGAGACCGCCAGCTGGGTCTTTACGGGCTGGTTTACTTTCAGCGTCCTGGGCAGGGGCATCTCCGGACCGGTGGCTCCTTGCTTGGTGGGCACATAGTAAAACTTGTCCTTGGCGGTCATGATATCGGGGTGGCTCATCTCCCGCAACTGGGCATAGAACTCAGCGCGGTAGGGATAGGCCGTGAACCACTGGGATAGATAGAGTCCATCGATGCCCTGGGCCCAATAGTTGCAGGCCACGGCTCGAATGAACTCGATGGTGCCGTTGTCCAGCCTGTCGGAGTGAACTTCGGGCTGGATGACGGCATGCACCCGGCAGTCCCTGTTCTGGGCCGCTTCCACCATGGGACGGAAATCGGCCAGTTGATCCATCCTGTAGGAATAGCTCTCTCCAATCACAACCTCCACGATCCCCCGATCGATCCACTCCCGCACGTCCAGGCCCCGGGAGTTGGCCTCCTCCAGGCTGACCGGCACCCGAACCGCCAGTTCGCGGTTGGATCCGCTGGCCTTGAGGGCGTCATGAATCCGCTGGACCCAGGCGGTCATGAGGTCTCGACCAGCATCTACCTCCTTGGGATGGAGGTAGTGGTAGTGGCCAAAATGCAACTCAAAGCCGTCCACCGGGTAGTTCTGCAGCACTTCCTGGATGAGAGCGAAGCGCTCGTCCCGAACTTCCTGGTGCTTGAAGTCCAACTTCCGCAACCCCGGAAAACTCTCGTCCAGATCGCCCCTGGCTCCGATCTCCAAGTGCTGGTTTTCCCAGGTGAAATTAGCCGACCGAACGTCCCCCCGGCGGTTTTTCCCTCTCCCCCGGTTGAGAAATAGGGAAGGAAAGATGGCCAGTCCCTTGGCCCGGGCCCGCTCGCACACGATACGCAGGGGATCCCCTCCGGAATCCAACATCATGCGGGCGTTCTGGTGGGCCCGGCGGAAGATTATGTGGGTCCACTCCTTCACCGGATCCCCCCAAAGCTCGCCGACCTTGGTATCGTGCAACACCGTCCGGCCATCTCCCAAACCGAACATCAAGGCATCCACCGGAGTGCCCACCAGGTCGTCCACCGAGGCTTCGAACTCTTCCTTCAGCATGGGGGGCTCGTATATGTAGATGGACGAATGGCGGCTGTCGTCATAGTACATGAGCCGCGGTTTCCTACCCGAGCCGTGACCTCCGGGGCCGGAAGCCGATGGCGCCAGGCTGGCGGCCCCGGCGGATACGGCCGTAGAGGCCAAGCCTGCGGTGAGTGCCGTCCTCACGAATTCGCGTCGCTTCATTTTTCAAGACTCCTTTCCAAAGATTGTCGAACTTTTCCGAACCAGGTCAGGGACCACCCCGTTCCCGGCTCCTTCAGGCTAGGACATATGCACCCGGTAGGAACCAGCGTCGGGATCCTGGCCGCCCTGGCCGCGGGCAAAGTTCTTTCCTCCCAGATACTTGATTTCCATTTCCACGTCCCTCAGGATCAGTTCGGGAACGATGTCGGCATCGCGCCGCAACAGGGTTACCTCCACCTGGTTCGAGCCTCTCTCGGGCCAGTGTTCCCGGGGAAGACGCCACACGAACCAGTAGCTGTGCACCCGGAAGAGCGGGGCTCGCAAACTGTAGTACCGATTAATCTTTCTCAAGCCGGAATCGGGCAGCTCCTTTCCGTTGAAACGAAACCTCACTTGATCGGTCTCGGTGGAACCAATGAGCCTCAAGCGGAGCAGCACCTCATGCACCCGTCCTACCTTGTCCCAACGATCCAGGTCGTCTGCGATCGGCAACGGCACCTGGACCGGCTGATTCATCTTCAGCGTCCGGGGCAGCGCCGGTTTCGGCTCGGACGGCTTAGGGGAGAAGACACTCTGGGTCGAGACGTAATAGAACTTATCCCTGGGAGCCATGACGTCCGGATGACCCACTTCCCGCAGCCGTTCATAGAAACTGGGTTCGTAGGGCCAAGCGGCAAACCACTGGGCCAGGTAGAGTCCGTCCACGCCTTGATCCCAGCAGTTGCAGGCGACGGCCCGGGTGATTTCAATGGGACCGTCTTTCAGCCTGTCGGAATGGACTGCCAGGCCGATGGCTCCGTGAATACGGCAGTTCGAACCCTTTGCCGCCTGAACCAGGGGCCGGAAATCAGCCTGCTGATCCATGGCGTGCTGGTAGGTCTCTCCGATCAGGACGTCCACAATGCCCTGCCGGATCCATTCGCGCACGTCCAGACCCAGAGCATTGGAGGTCTCAATGCTGGCCGGAACCCGGATGGCCAGCTCTCTTCCCTCCCCGCTGGCCTTGACGGCATCGTAGACCCGCTTGATCCAGGCCGTCATGAGGGGGCGCCCCTGATCCACCTCTTCGGGGTGGAAGAAGAGCACCTCGGAGCTCTTGTAGTTCAAATTCAGCTCGAAGCCGTCCACCGGGTAGTTTTGCAGCACCTCGTCGATCACCGCAAAACGTTCGTCGCGCACCTCCTGGTGCTTGAAGTCGAGGTTGGTGCTTCCTCCAGATCCTTCAAATCACCCTTGGCGCCGATCTCCAGGTGCAGATTCTCCCAGCGGAAGTTGGAGCTGCGCACGTCCTCTTCCCGCGTTCCCCTCCTGCCCTGATTCACCAACAGGGTGGGATAGATGGCCACCCCCTTGGCTTGAGCCCGCTCGCAGATGATGCGGAGGGGATCCCGGCCCGAGTCCAGCATCATGCGAGCGTTCTGGTGCGCCCGGCGGAAGATCGTGTGGGGCCACTTCTTCACCGTGTCCCCCAGAACCTCGCTGACCTTGGTGTCGTGAAACATGGTTCGCCCGTCGGCCAGCCCGTACATCAGGGCATCCACCGGGGTTCCCACGATCTCGTCCACCGCCGCCTCGAACTCCTCCTTCTCCATGGGGGGCTCGTACATGTAGACGGCGGGGTGTCGGCTGTCGTGATAGAACATGACCCGCGGCTTTTTCCTGCCGCCGTGCTTTTTGGGCCCGGCAAAGGGCGGTGTCAGGCCCAGTGCCCGCGAGGGCGCCGCACCCGACGCCAGCCCTGCAGCCAGGGCGGTCCCTACGAATTCACGTCGTTTCATTCCGCTGCTCCTTTCCCAAATGGATTCATCCGTCACTTCCCGTTGGCCGCAACCGGGGCGCGATTGACCCGGGCCGGCTCACATCGATATCTACGCCTCGATCGCAGCCATCATGGCATCGAAGGTCTTGCGGTCCAGGCCGCGATAATGAAAGTAATTCCGAGGATGGCCGACAAGATCGGCGAAGGCCACCAGACGGTTCAGGGTCTCCAACACCTCCTCGTGGGTGCATCCGATCTCGGCCGGCCGAAAACGGGTGCGGCACTCCTCCAGCATAGCCTTGGTCCGATCGAACCCCCAACCATAGAGATAGCCGTTGATCAACGAGCCCAGGGCCACGGCTTCCCCATGCAGCAGTTCCCGGCCGTGGACCCACTCGAAGGTGATGCAGAAGGCATGGTCCAGACTGTGCCCCACGTTGAGGGAGTAGAGCTTCAAGTCGTATCGCTCGCGGTTGACTTCGGCCGCGACTCTGATGCCGGCTTCCCCGGGCTGGCCGCCTTCATCCAGACTCTGACGAAATTCCCGCACCCGGCTGTCGACCCAGCCCAGAAGCTCATCGGCCACCCCCTGGTCCCAGGCCGGAGCCTCCAGATTCTGGTCCAGCCACCACTTCCAGGCCCCCAACTGGGCAAGATAACAGATACACTCGGCCATGCCGGAACAATTCAGGTGGGCAGGAGCCTGACGGATGACGCCGTAGTCGAACAGCAGGTACTCAGGAGCGATCGTTTTCATGAGCCACTCGAACCGTTCCCGGCGCCTCAGCGCCAGCGGAGACTGAAAGACGGCTCCGGTGGAGACGATGGTGGGAATCATGACCAGGGGCCAGCCCTTCTTCCAGGCCAGATACTTGCCGACATCCAGCGCATTGCCGCCGCCGACCGCCAGCAACCGTTGCGCCTGGGGAAGAGCCGCCAGCATCTCTTCCAGCATGCGCTCGCCCATGCCTCTCTGAAACACCACCTGGACGGGGGGGTGGACCAGCAGAGGCTCCACCAGCGCCATGGCGCTGGGGGAAGACACCACCACCGCATCCTGAAACCGAGGGGCATGCCGGGAGATCAGATTCCATCCGTACCGCGCATCCCATCGGCGGCTGTCCAGAACCACGCCGTCAACTCCTCTCAGTGCACCCCGGACGGACGGTCACCGGCATCCCGTCAAGCATTCTCAGCCAACCGGCCCGGTCGATGGCCAATGGACCCGGGCTCGAGGCCCTGCTTTCCTTGAAACCGCTCTTGGCCTATGATGAACGCTCCAGCCCGCCACGCCCGGCTGGAGCATTCCGGAGCCGTGAGCACACCCATCGCTTCCGCGGCCCCAACCCGGAAGGAACAAGCATGAAGATTACCGACATCAAGACCTATTTCGTGGGTGTCCAGGGCAAAAACCTGCTGGTCGTCAAAGTCGAAACCGACCAGGGCATCCACGGCATCGGACAGGGAGGCACCACCACCCGCGAGCAGGCCATGACCGGGACCATCGAGCACATGCGCCACTTTCTGGTCGGGAAGGACCCTCGCCGCATCGAAGACATCAACCAGGAGATGTACCGCGGACAGTACTATGAAGGCGGAACCATCATTACCGCCACCACCTCCGCCATCGACATCGCCCTTTGGGACATCCTGGGAAAGCACCTGAACACGCCCGTCTGGCAATTGCTGGGGGGAGCCACCCGCCAACAGGTCACCTGCTTCATCGACGGCCCGGCCGGGGCCGGCGACAGCTACGCCGATCAGGCCGAGGACCTGGTCAGGAGAGGCTGGAAAACCATCCGCTTTGCCCCCGAGACCGGAGATCCCGATTTCCGCCAGGACCGGGACAGCATCTTCGAACCATGGGAGTCCATCGATTGGACAGCCGATCAGATCCGGCAGGCCCGAAAGCGTGTGGGACCCCACGTCCGACTGGCCATCGACTACCACCACCGCCTCAACGTGGCCGAGGCGGCCGCTTTCTGCCAGCGCATCCGGGACGTGGATCTCATGTTTCTGGAAGAACCCATCCGGTCCGAGAGCCCGGATGCCTACTCGGCTCTCCGGGCAATGACGCCCATGCCCTTTGCCATCGGAGAAGAGTTTTCGGGGATCTACCCCTTTGCCCCCTTCATCGAACGCGGGCTGGCCAACTATGTTCGCCTGGACGTCTGCAACGTGGGCGGCTTTACGGCTGCCCGCAAGGTGGCTGCCATGGCCGAGGCTCACTACCTCGACATCGTCCCCCACACCCCACAGGGAACCATCTGCCTGGCCGCGTCCGTGCACCTCTGCGCGGCCATCCACAACTTCGCCATTCTGGAATACAACTGGCAGATGCCCCACCTTCCCCAGGACCTGTTTCCCCGGCAGCTTCAACTGCAGGGAGACGGCTTCCCGCTGCCGCAGGGTCCCGGGCTGGGCATCGAGTTCGACGAAGAGGCTGCCCACCGCTATCCCCCGCTGCCCTGGGAGGCTCCCCACTTCCGGCGCCGCGACGGCGCCTTTACCAACTACTGAGGCCGGTAGCTCTCCCGGCGCCTCTCATCCTCGTTCGGGCTGCCGTCCTCCGGAATGATTGCCGCTATCGAGCCGCCGACTGCCCGTCTTTGCCCGGTTTCCAGCGGATGGCGTAGAGGTCGGTTTTTTCCCGGACCGCATCCCAGGAACGGCCCACCGAAGAGGCGGCAATGGTCAGAATGGTATCGTCCTCCAGCACCAGGCTGGCGCTGTAACTCCCGGTGAAGTTGGTGGAGTCCAGATAGTACACCTCATCCTCCCAGGTCCGGCCTTCATCCCGGCTGACCATGGCGCGGCTCCCCGGCGGACCCGGACCGTAACGGGTATCGTGGACGACAACCGCGGTGCCGTCGCTCTGTACCGCGGGGTATCCGAAGGTTTGCCCGTAGACCGTGGTAAGCATGCGAGGCCGGGTCCAAGTGGCGCCGTCGTCTTTGGAGTTCATCAAAAAGACGTTCTTGAATCCCCGGCGCTCCGGGGTACGAGGATAGGCCCCCATATGCTCGACGATCTCCGCCGAATCCTGGGGATGGCTGTCGCGCTGGTAACGCATGGTGGCCAGGATCTCTCCCGAGGGGAGCCGGGTCGCTGACCCTTCCGAACCCCAATCCCACATCAAGGTCGGCCCCTGCCAGGTCCGCCCCTTGTCCCGGGAATGGAACAGGAACAACCCGTGCTGCCTGGGCAGCCCATCCTCGGGGTCGGCGTCGCTTCGAACGTCGATGGTCCACAGCAGGGTATCGTCCTGCAGCCGGTCCAGTCCCCGATGGCAGTAGCGCTCATCGTAAGGGGCGCCCGAGCCGGGCATCTTCAGGTCCAGATCGATCTGAGCCACCCTGTTCCAGGATCGGCCCTCATCCTGCGAGCTCCACACCTGGGCCGGGGCCCGCTCGTCCTTCCCGGTGACCACCGCGACAGAGACGAAGGACCCGTCACTCAACACCTTCCAGCGTCCGGTCTGGTGCATCTCGTAGCCGGAAGGGGCGTTCACCTCCCGTGCCGACCAGGTGAGCCCGCCATCGTTGGAGAGGCACAGCTTTTTAGCCTGGCGGACGTAGACGGTCCCGTCCGGCCCCAGGTCGACCGAGGTGCCGCCCTGGGGAGTCATGGGCTGATCGTGCGGCAACAGAGTCTTCTTCACCGGAACCTGGTCAAGTCGGCCCGCTTTTGCATGCAAGATGTAGTCAGACCGGTGCATGGTCTCCAGGGTTTCCTTGGAGGGCGGAGGCACGCCTCCCAACTCACGGGTGGCCACCGTCGGGTCGGTGATCACCTCCATGGGAGCCGGGGCCACGCCTGATCCGGACGGTCCGGACGACGAACAGGAAACCGCAAGCCAACCCAGCCCCACCAATCCAGCAAATGTTCGGCAACTGATCTTCACCCCTGCCCTCCTTCCGGGCGAATCGGTCCCACCGGGCGCTTCAGCCTGCTGGCGCCCGTCAGCGCCGTTCCGCCAAATCATCCCCGACCGGAACAGCCCGGTATCGGTGTTCAATGGTTCGATCCAGCACAGGGTCGTGCAGCCGGGCCAGAAAGGCGTCGCCGACGCCGTGGCTGGTCTCTTCGGGAAGCGAATGGTCCCGGATGGCCTGGGCCACCGAATCCAGGAAAGACACAGACCCGCAATAGAGAAAGGAGGGCAGGACCAGCGATCGCACGTCCTCCATGGCCAGAAGATACTCCAGGTCCACCAGCGCCGAGGCGGCACAGTCCTGCAGCGGGACCGCCCGTCCTCCCGCCGTCACCTGGCTGGATATCTGCAGTCGATCCCAATGGCCGCGCACCTCGCTGTAGGGCCAGGCCGTCTGGGCGATCGGATGGGGGCACATCTGCTTGGGCTTGTCCTGAAACAGCGGGTCCAGCTCGCGGTCGCACTGGTCGCTCCCCGCCGTGATGAGAATCTCGTTTCCATCCCGAATGGCCACGATCTCGGCCTCGCCGCCGGTCAGCGGACCCTGGACTTCAAACTCCGACGCCTGGGTCAGCAGATAGCGTCCGATGTGAAAGATGGCCGGATTGGTCTTGGTGCCGGACTCGCCTCGAGCCAGCGCGGCGTCGAGCTCCTTGCGCATGCCGGCCACGTCACGGGACGAGAACCGGGCGCCCGCCACCGACCCGATGGGAATGATTTTCCTCTCGGTCCTGTCCTTGCGCTGCACCAGCATTTCCACGGGTTCAATTCGCATGAGCCACTCCCTGTTGCCGGACGGGTTTAACCCGCATTTCTCACCGGGGGGCGTGATAATGGCGCGCCCAGCGCCGTCTGTACCCGCATGCCCTCAAAACAGGGCCAAAAAAGTACTGAAGATAGATGGTCTTTCATAATGTCGCCAGCGACCCGGTGAGAAATGCGGGTTTTAACATTGTGCGGGGATTTAAACACACTTGACATCGGACAACAAACGGATTGTGAGGGACAGCGCCGGACGGCGCTTGCAGGTACGGATTCACCGAACATCACTCGCGAGTCGCGCGCTCACCAGCCGGTTGAGGCTCACGCCCTCTTCCACGGCCCGTGTGGCAAGGGCCCGGTGAGTTTCCGGCGGCACGCGCACCATGAACTTCCCGCTGTAGGCGCGGTCAGCGATTGGCTCAGGAGGTGCTTCCCCGTTTTTTTTCATGTCAGCGAGGCAGCCGCGCACAAGCTGCTGGATGCCGGCCAAAGCCTTGTTGGGAGTAGATGCCAGCCAGCTTAGAGATGGGAACTCAGCGCATAGCCCCACATGCTCGTTGTCTTCGGCGGACCAAGTGATGCGGTAGGTGTAATGGTCACTCATTTCCTGCCCTCCAATTTCTCGATCGCCTTAATGACCTGGCGGACTTGATAGGGTTTAGCCATGCCCTTGGCGTTTTGGATGTTGACTCTGGGGTCAGCTGGCCACGGGGTCCGGTAGATCCTATGGCTGGCGCCCTTTTGGCGCGGCTCGCCGAAGTATGCCTCACACACTTTGGCGAGATCAGTGAACCGAACACCTTTCGGGTTGTTGCGGAGCGCCTTGAGGATTGCCGCCGTGCTTGCCATGAAAATAACAATATCAATATTGATACCAACTATCAAGGCTCCGAATCAAAGATGATTACGACCGGTACCTTTTTTCTGCCGGCGAGTTTTCGATGACGACAGCGGCAAGAGGCCTGGCAGTATTTTTGGAAAATCCGGCCCCCTCCACGACCTGAGAAGATTCAGCCTTGTTTTTCCGGGAAACTCCTGTCAGGAGCTGGTTGAATTGCGTCGAGCATGGGTCAATCCATAAATGACATGGATGGACAGGATGAACAGGATCGTATTTTGATTCCTCTGTCTTGGCGTCCCTTTCATCCACGATTGCTTGGGGTGAAGCGTTTGAAAACGCGCATCCGATAATGGTGCGAGTCAGCTTTGCGTGCCGCAGATTCATATCCTGTCTATCCTGTCTATCCATGTTTTCTACGCCGCAAACTGGTTTAGCCCATCTTTAACAAGGCTTCCGACTGCAGGTTTATTATCAACAGGTTACAAAGGCAGAAACGCGGAAGTGGCACTACAAACCGGTTGAAACCGGTGATGGCCTTCCTCCTCCAACTGGGCCGAGCCCTCCTGCAGCAGGGGCAACTGACCGCTGAGGATCTGATCCAGACGGCGGCACAGCAGGGGCCAGTCGTGGCGGGGGATGGAGAAGTGGCGTCCGAGGTTGAGCAGGGTATGCTGGCGGACCTTGCCTGAGACCCGATGGGAGCGGACCAAGCGATGGGTGAACCAGGTCTGACCGGATGGAGTGCTGCGGGTCCGGGTGCAGCGGATGAACATGGGAGGGACCGTATCGGAGGCGTCCGGGGGGGAGTCCCTCCCACACTATTATGGCGCTACATCAGAATCAACAACTTACGGGTGATTTTGGGGAGAGCTGGGTAGGAGGCCTTTCGTCGGGTACCCTGCGGCAGCCCTGGTTTCCGGTGACTTACGCCGTCGAGACATGAGGATCGGAGAGAGATCTACTTTTTGTCCTCCTCCTCATCCCGGCTGTCTTTCCAGTCACGCATCAGAGCCGAACAGGCTTTCTTGACCGCGTTTCCCAGCGACCGGGTCGACCCGCTCTTGATGGCATCGCCGTCCCCGCGAAAAACCACGAACTTATTGTCTTTTCTCAAGAGATCCTTCCCGCCCTCGTGCTCCAGAATCACCACATAGTCGGCGCGTTCCTCTTTCATGGTGACGATGCAATTACCGCATTTCTTGTGGAACGTCTTGATGATTTCGGCTGTCTGAGGACGGGCGCCCCCGCCGAACTTTCCTCCGAAGCCTCCGATACCCTTACCGACGCTGGCGCCGCCGACGCCGCCTTTGACTTCCCAGGATTGGCTCTCGCTGATATAGACACGAGGCTTGGCCTTTTTCCCCTTGCTCCACACCGGAACGGAGACGACCAGCGCCAAGGAAGTAACAACGAGAATACTACAGGCCAGACCGTGCTTTTTCATGGTTTTCCTCCCATCCACAAGTGGCCAACGATCAGTTTCGGGCATTGAAAGCCCTGGCGCGTCAAGAGGACTGCCCTTGGAACGCACCCATTGACAGATGACAGAACAGCCGCAGGCCTCTATACCAGGCCCTCGATCGGCACTCCGGTGGCGTCTCCGATCGAATTGGCGATCTTGATGGGGCGGCCCACCGGCGTCATATAGGTCTTCTCCCAATCGATGCCGAAGGCCTTGTAGAGGGTGGCATAGAGGTCTCCCACCGTGACCCGGCCCTCGGCCACCTGGGCCCCTCGCTCGTCGCTGGCCCCGATCACCTGGCCGCCGCGTATGCCGCCGCCCCCCAGGGCCAGCGACCAGCAGTGGGGCCAGTGGTCCCGGCCGTTGTTGGGATTGATGTGGGGCGTGCGCCCGAATTCACCCATGACCAGCACCAAGGTGGAGTCCAGCAAGCCCCTCTGATCCAGGTCTTCCATCAAGGCGGCCAGTGCCTGGTCCAGGGGAGGACAGAGCTTGTCCCGATGGTCCTGATTGTTCTTGGAGTGCGAATCCCATTGGTTGTACTTGTAGCCGGCCGCGGTCACGAACCGGCATCCATGCTCGACCAGCCGGCGGGCCAGCAACACACTCTGTCCGAAACCGTGGCGGCCATAGGCATCCCGGGTCTTTTCGCTTTCGCGGGAGAGGTCAAAGGCCTTCTTGACCTCGGGAGAAAGGATCAGGCTGAGGGCCTGTTGGGTGAAGCTGTCCATCCTGGAGTATTCGGCCACCTCCTCCTTCCGGCGACACAGTCGATCCACAATCTCCAGCAGCGAGCGGCGATCCTGAATGCGCTCCACCGAGATCCCCTTTGGCAGAGAGAGGTCCGGAACCGCGAAGTCCTTGCGGTCCGGATCCGGAACCACCATGGGAGCATATTTCGGACCGATGAAGGCCGAGCCGAAATAGCGCTCGTAACCTTTCCAGTCGTCGTGCTCGCCATGGCGCACATAGGCCGGCATTCCGTTTCGCTGGCCCAGTTCCCTGGCCATGATCGATCCCAGGCTGGGGAACTGCATGGCGGGGTTGGGCCGATGCCCGGTGATGGCGTAGTGGGTGGCCTCGGGGTGATCGATCTCCTCGGTGTGCATGGATCGGATGATGGACAGCTTGTCCATGTGGCGGGACACGCGGGGCAGCAGCTCCGACACCTGAATGCCGTCCACGTTGGTGGGAATGGCCTTGAACCCGCTGTTGGGCTTGGGATCCCAGGTGTCGACCTGGCTCGGTCCACCCTCCAGCCAGAGAAGAATGCAGGACTCGGCTTGGGCCTTCCCCGCCGACGCCGCCTTGGCCGTCAAGTCTTTCAGCAGCAGGTACTGACTCAGGTTGAAGCCCAGGAGACTCAGCGAACCGACCCGCAGGAAATCGCGCCGCCCAAGATTTTCCCCGGTGCATCTCAAGCAGCCTGACCATTTCATGACGTCGCTCCCGGCACAAGCATGGGACTTTTCATGTCAAGTATAAACCCGAACCCTGGTGTCCTGTCTCAGAAATAGGATTACCATCTCCGATGGAGGTTCCACCGGGAAAGGGTGGGTTCGACAGACCCTTTGCGCTTCAGCGAACAGCCACCGTTGTGCTCTTCCTCCCCGGAACCTCCATCGGCCCAAGGGGTTCGGGCGGAACGGCGCCGTCTTCGGCGTCGCTCCTCCTCACAATGAATGAGCATTGCCTCGTCGTCGCTCCTTGAATCCGGCACCGTTGCGCTCCGAAATATGGCAACCCTATTCCTGAGAAGAACACTAGTGAACATAGGCGAATTCGCGAGAACCGACCAAAGCCCAGACCAGGTCTTCCACCGCCTGCGGCCGCGATTGCCGCCCCCCGAGCCACTGTTCCAACTCCCCCAATTCCTCGGCGGTGGGAAACCGCGAAAGCGCCGCCAGATAAAACTCCTCGATAATTTCGGCATTGGAAGCCCCGGCGGTGAGCAAGCGACCGATCCGGCTGCCCTTCCCCGAGAGCTTGCCGGTGTAGGTGGACCCGGCCAGAAGATGGAGGGCCTGACCCAGGCTGGCTTCAACCTTTCGCTGGGGCACCATCTGGCGGTTGGGCCGGCCGTAGAGATCCAGAAAGCGGGAGGGATACATGTCGCTGGAGACCAGGTTGATCGCCCGCGTCCCTTCAGGCTTGGTTCCGAACCGCTCGGGCACGCCGGTGACCTGGGAAATGGCGTCCAGCAACACTTCGGCATCCAGCGGTCGGGGATGGGCCCGGGCGTAGTTGGTTCGGTCCCTCCGATTGTTGGCATTGGGGAGGCTGGACAGCTGATAGACCCTGGACCGAACGATTCTGCGCATCAGTTGTCTCAGGTCGTAGCCACCGTCCCTGAAATCCTCGGCCAAGGCCGCCAGCAGGTCGGGATGGGTGGCGGGATTGGCCAGCTTGAAATCATCCACCGGGTCCACGATCCCCCTCCCGAAAAAATGGCCCCAGATGCGGTTGACGATGGCCTCGGCAAACTCGGGCCGATCGGGTGAGGTCATCCATTCCGCCAGGCTGGCCCTTGGGTCCCCGGCGCCATTTTGCCCGGCCGGCTCTCCGGTGAGAAACGCCGGCCGAACCTCCGTCCTGTTGCGCGGGTGGATCACCGGCCCTCCCTTTCCCATCACGCCGTGACCGTCGGCCTCATCCATGATGATGTTATAGGGCGCCGTGGCCGTGTTGATGTCCCCGACCCGGGTCAACTGACCGTAGAAGGCGGTCATGCCCCAGAACTGATTCTGACTCCAGGGCTCATAGGGATGGTTGTGGCACTGGGCGCAGTCCAGCCGCCGGCCCAGAAAGACCCGAACCTGTTCACCCATCATGTCCTGGGGAGAGGGAAGATCCCCTCCGATGAGGTAGTAGTGAAGGGCCGGACCGCCGTAGCCCTGAGCCGCGATACGCTCGCGGGCCATCTGGTCATAGGGCTTGTTCCGGGCAATTCCATCCCGAATCCATTCCCAGTAGAGGCGGCTGTACTTGGTAAAGCCTTGAACCGCCTTCCCCACCCGAAAGAGATCGGCGAACCGGAAGGTCCAATAGTCCACATACTCGGGAGAGTTCATCAAGGTCTCGATCAGTTCGTCCCGCTTGTCGGGACGATGGCTGGCCAAAAATTCCCTCACTCTCTCCGGCGGGGGGAGAGTCCCGGTCAGATCCAGACAGACCCGCCTCAGGAACTGGCGGTCGTCCGAGGGCTCCGACGGCAGGATGTGCAACCGTCTCAGCTTGGCGAACACCAACCGGTCGATGAAGTTCCTTTGGGAGACCTGGGGATAGTCGGCCAGGGGCTGCCCAATCACCCCAAAGACTACGGTTGCGGCCCGGCCCGCCGCCCGGATCACGACAGCGGTCTCACCGGGCTGCCTGGCCCGGACCAGGCCGCCGTCTGTGACCTCCACCACCTCGGGGTCGTTCGACTCGAAATTCACCTGATCGGTCACGTCTTCCAGCCGCCCCCCGGCCAGAGTGGCCGTCACCAGAAGCTGCTGTTCCCCGCCCGCTCGCATCACCGGCTGGCGGGGCGATACTTCCAGCTGTTGAATTTCCCTGGCTCGATGGTCTTCCTCCCTACCGTAAGGGGCTCCCGCGCGGATCCATTGCACCAGCGTCCGGTAGTCTGCCGAGCCCCGGCTCAGCCGCTCGCCTCCGCCGTGAGGGGTTTCCATGGTGGACTTGGTCAGCAGGAGGCTGTTTTCCGGTTGCTTCAGATCGATTCTGGCCTGACGGCGCCCCAACGGCTCCGGACTCAGCACCTGATAGACGCCTCCCTCAACGATCCACCCATAGTCATCCTTGGGATAAAGCGCCGTGGCCGAGAGCTTGAACCCCCCTCGACCCTTGACGCTGCCGTGACACTCCTGGTTGTTGCATCCCCGCTTGGTGAGGATCCCTCCCACGTCGCGTGCGAAGCTGAAGGGCCGCGAACTGCCGCCAGGCTGGTCACCGCCAGCCCAGAGGGAACCGGCCTCCGCCCCCACCAGGAGGATCCCCAGCACCAGGGCGCCAAGTCGACCGAGGCGGAACCGCTGCCTCATTCCGGAACCATGTCTTCTGAACATCAACTCTCCTCAGCGGGCCCAGTGGGACGAACCACCATGGTGGGGATCTCCTGGATCAACAGGCCCGGTCCCGGTCCCTCATCCGAAATCGGCCGAGCCAGCAGCCTCAGCTTCACAGGCAGCGGTGTGGCCGGCGCGTCAGCTCCGGCCAGCAGGAGGATGGTAACGCTCTCGCTCTGCGGGGAGAACCGCAGCCTCATCCCATCCTCGGGCACCGGCCCCTGGTAGGCTTTCACCTCGGTTCCCGGAAAGAACTCCACGCCCTCCGGCAGCCCCTCCAAAAGCAGGGCGATGTCCCCCGAAAACCCCTCCTCCTGGTCGGTGGTCACGGTGATCTTGCTCGCCTGTCCGGCAACCAGATTCAAGCGATCGGTATCAGTCCGAACCTCCCCCACGTGAGGGATCTGCGGCCGCAGCAGCAGGCGATAGCGAAACCCGGCATTTCCGAAGCGGCGAGTCAGGTCGCTGACCACCAGCGAATATTCCCCGGACCGCTCAAAGGTATAAAGGGTCTTGGGCTCAACCGTCTTCAGGTAAAAGGTAAGTTGCCTGCCCAAGCGCTTGTAGACGTTGCTGAACAGTTCTCTTCCCTCTTCATCCAGAATGCCGAAACGGGGGTTGAACTGCGGAGGACCGACCTGCGGGGTCTCCACTTCGAAAGCCACCTGCTGCCCGCGTTCGGCTTTGATTGCATAGCGATCCACGTCACCGGGACGATTGATGGTTCCCTCGACCAGGCCGGGAATGGACACAAAGAGAAGGTTCCCTTCTTTTTCCCCGTTCTCCTGTTCTTTCACCAGCGCAATCGAGGCCGGGTCGCCTCGGCCTTTGGTTCCGGGATGCTCAGCCACCCCGAGACTGGTAGCTGCGCCGTTGGTCGACGGGCGGCCGGTACCGGCCCCGTTGGACCCCGCGGCCCTCGACTGGAGGAGACCGAGCCGGTTGGCGCCGATGGTGCGGCGAAAGGCGCGCTCGTTCCAGGGGGGGCGTACCCGGTTGCGGCCGTTCCGGTCCAGTTGGGCCAAACTGGGATCGCTGGAATCGGAGATTCTCAGTTGATAGGAGAAGTGGGAACTGCCACCGCCCAGAAACGACCCCACACCGACCAGGTAGCGCCCCTTCTTGCGGAACCGGTAGGTCAACCGGGGAAGCCGGCTCACGTGATAGGAGCTGGGGTCGTCGTTGTAGGCCAGGCGGGTGGTTTGCTCCTTGTCGAACCAACTGCCGGTCGGTTCGTAGAGGGTCAGTTCCGGATCCAGGCCAACGTCATCGGGAGGTTTGCCAGGCGGCTTGGAGAAGACCTCGAAGCGCAGTTCCCGGGCCTCGGTGACCTCAAAGGCATAAAAGTCTTCCTCCCCGTCGCTGGCGACCCGGCCGTTGACCACCACCGGAACGGTGACCGGCTGGGCCGTCGAGGGTGTCTGATGAGGTTCGCCGGTCTCGTCCAGGACGGCATCGGCGTTCACCCGAAACATCAAGGCATTGGAAACTCCGCGCCGGGAAACCAGTCGGAATCGATGGACGCCGGTAACGGCGGTAGAAGGGATCTCCAGCTTGATCCGGGCACCGAAAAGCACCGGCGTGTCTCCGCCCTCGGCTTCGGCATCGGTGGACTCCTCAGCAGAGACCGTCCGGATGTCCTCGACCCGGCCCTGAATCCGGCCCTGCTCGAACCAGACCGCCCGCGCTCCCTCCAGCAGATTCCCCTGGACTTCCACTTCCAGTGTGGAGCCCGCCCGGGCGCCCAAGGGATAGACAGAGAGAAGCCTGGGCTCGGTGGGAGCCGCCGAGTCCTGGGCGCGCAACGAACCGGCCAGAAACGTAGCCGCCACCAGCGCCGCCGCACCCGATCCGGCGATCCTGCTCCATGGCGAAAACACGTTCATTCAATTCGCGGCGGTACGCCCCCGGGCCGGCCGAAATCCAGTAACGATTAGCTCTGACAAGACGATACAGCGCGGCCCTCTCCATTGTCAATTTTCAGCCCTATCCAGACCTTCAAACTTGAATGTCAGGCTTGGTTTCCCTGCGTTGCCGGTCGGGTGGGCCCTGTCGGGCGGACTCCGGGCAATACATCCCAGAACGCCATTTGTAGTGCGATGGGTTTCACCTGAGAGCCAGCCGCCGGCACCCGTTCGCCCCAGCCGGCCCATGAGCTGAAATTGCTCGCCCCGCGTCGCCCGGCCATTCCAATGCGGGCATGCTGCGGCTCGCTTGACGTCGGCCTGCACCAATCCCGGCGAGACTAGGCGGCGCCCCGGGTCACGTGGTAGAGTGCTCCCCACCATGATGAGCGTCGCCCAAGGCACACGGAGTTGGCGTATGGCTTCAACCCAATGGCGTCATTGGGGGATTTTTGCTGCAGTGGCACTGATCGGTCTGTTCTCGACCGTCCATCCCCTTTTGGCTCAAGAGGAATTTGACGCCAAGAGGGTATGCAAGGAACTGCCGGATCACGAGCGGTTGACCGGGATCCTCAAGCAGGTCGTCAAGGATCCTTCCGGAAACGGTGGATTGGGCAACGACCTGTGGGCCACCATCGTCAACCGGGACGGCGTGGTTTGCGTAGTCACATTCTCCGGCGAAGACCGGGGCAGCCAGTGGCCGGGAAGCCGGGTGATCTCGGCTCAGAAAGCCACTACCGCCAATGCTTTCAGCCTTCCCAAGGGAGCCGGAGGCGCGTTGCCGGGCTTGGCGCTTTCGACGGCCAATCTCTATGCCGCCGTGCAGCCGGGAGGCAGTCTCTACGGGCTCCAGTTCAGCCAGCCGGTCGATCCCCGGGTCGCCTATCGCGGCAATGCCAAAAACCATGGAGAGCCGAAGGACCCGATGGTCGGACGCAGGGTGGGGGGCATCGACGTCACCGGAGGGGGTCTGGGCCTCTATGACAGCCAAGGAGATCTCCTGGGCGGCCTGGGTGTGAGCGGCGATACCTCCTGCACCGATCATGTGGTCGCCTGGAAGGTGCGGGATGACCTGGCTCTGGACCATGTGCCGGTCGGCATCAGCCCCACCGGGGACGACAACATTATCTTTGACATGAAGGCCGATCCCGCCACCGGTCCGGCGGTGAGCCAGGGAGGCTTCGGTCACCCCCTCGATTGCGCGGGGGCGGCAGTCCAGCACATTGCCAGGGATCTCCCCCAATCGCACCCGATCGGCGCCAACCCGAAGAACCAGTAGCGACCGCCGTCCCGGCTCCTCATCCAGTCTCTCTCGGTTTCCATGCCGCGTTTTCTGCATTCCCTGATGACCCTGCTGGTGGCGGCCCTTCCCCTTTCTGTCCCGCCGGAGGCCGAGGCCCAATCCGACCCAAAGGGAATCGGTTCCGAAAGGACTCTCCAAGCCTGGCGGGTTGCGGAAGCGCCTCGTCTGGACGGGCGGGTTGACGAACCCCTGTGGCAGCCGATAGATCCGGCCACCGGATTCATCCAAAGGAATCCGGAGGAAGGAAGGCCTTCCAGCGAGAACACCGAGGTGCGGATCGCCTTCGATGACAAGAACCTCTACATCGGCATCATCTGTTTCGATTCCCGGCCCGAAGAGATCGTAATCAACCACAACCGGCGGGACGGGCTCAAGAACGACTCGGACTACGTCATCGTCCTGCTGGACACCTTCCACGACGGGCAGAACGCTTTCGTGTTCGGCACCACGCCCACCGGCATCGAGCATGACGCCCAGGTCTCCAAGGCGGGTCAGACCCGCGGAGGCGGGGGCGGCCCCTCGCGCGCGGGCGGCGGAGGGGCTCAACGGGGAGGCTCCAGCGCACTGAGCTTGAACTGGGACGGCGTCTGGGAGGTGAAATCGCAGATTACCCGGCGCGGTTGGGAAAGCGAGATGGCCATTCCCTTCCGGACCTTGCGTTACCGGCCGGGTTCGGACCAATCCTGGGGGCTCAACATCGAGCGCAACCTGAGGCGCCGCAATGAGTTGTCCCACTGGTCCCCGGTTTCACGAGCCTTCCGATTCATCCATGTGGACCTGGCCGGGACGCTGCAGGGACTGGAAATCCGGAATCATCGAAGTCTCAAGCTACTTCCCTACGTGCTGGGGGGATTCAGTCAGAACTACACCCATCCCGGAGATCCATCAAAATTCGAGAGAAACGTCGGACTGGATGTCAAGTACAGTCTCACTCCCAGCCTCACCTTGGACGGCACCGTCAATACCGATTTCGCCCAGGTTGAAGTTGACGAAGAGCAAATCAACCTCACCCGCTTCGATCTCTTCTTTCCCGAAAAACGCCCCTTCTTTCTGGAAAACTCGGGCTTCTTCGAATTCGGCTCCCCACGGGAGGTGGAGATTTTCTTTTCCAGGCGTATTGGCATCGACCAATACCAGCACCAGGTTCCCATCGACGGAGGGGTGCGGTTGAGCGGCAAGTCCGGTCCCTACCAGATGGGTATGCTCAACATGCAGACCCGCAAAGTCGACGGCGTGGTGCCTGCCGACAACTATTCGGTGGCGCGCTTCAGCCGCGAGCTTCCCAACCGCTCCTCAATCGGGGTCATCGGCGTCAACCGGAGTTCGACTTCCGCCATCGAGAACAACCGTCCCTACAATCGAACCTTCGGGGCCGATGCCAATTTCGGCCTGGGACGATTCGCCAACTGGTTCAACTTCGCTTCCTTCACCCAAACCCCGGGGCTCAAGGGCGGCAACCACGCCTATGCCTCGCACCTGGAGTACGACGATTCCACCCATGAGTTCAGACTTGGCTACCTGGAGGTGGGTGAACATTTCAATCCCGAGGTCGGCTTTGTTCCCAGAGTCGGATACCGCAAGACCAACTACTTCTACCGATACCACTACTATCCAAACAGCAGCCTGATACGCAGCTGGGAACCTCACGCCTCGAGAAGGGCCTGGTACTCGCTGGAAAACAACGACATCGAATCCGACTTCCAGCACTACCACGTGGATTCCAAGTGGCAGAACGGCGCCCGGCTGGGTGTCTCCTGGAACCGAAACTTCGAGCGCCTGGACGAACCCCTGGAGGTGGTGCCGGGGGTCACCATTCCGGTGGGACGGTACGCCTACGACGAGATCATCGCCAACTACCGCACCGACCCCAGCGCGCCGGTCTTCCTCAGCGGCACCGCCGCGGCCGGCGGCTTCTACGACGGAAAAATCCGGAGCCTCAATCTGAACGGCGGCTACCGCCACAGCCACAACCTTTCCTGGACGGCTTCCTACCTTCGCAACATGGTCAGGCTGCCGGTTGGAGACTTCAACGTCGACCTGGTGGGGCTGCGCTTCAACTGGTCCTTCACCCCCAAGAGCTTCCTGCAAACCTTCAGTCAGTACAACACCGTGTCGCAGACATTGGGCCACAACATCCGTCTGGGGCTCCTTTCGTCGGCCAGCACCGGTCTGTTCGTGGTCTACAACACCAGCAATTCCACCACACCCTTGCTCGACTCCCACCGCCTTCCCCGCCGGACCCTGACCCGGGCCCTGTTCGTCAAGTTCAACTATCTCTTCGACTTGTGAAACAAAACGGGCTGGGGCGAGCGGGGCTACACGCCGCTGCTGCCGCCGCCTTCGCGGCTCGGCGGGTGGAGCCGCCCGGATTCCATGGGCTTACGCCCACGGCTAAATGCGGACGCCGCATTCGCGGCTTTTTGGAACCCCCGGGCTGGCGCCCGGGCAATTCAAAAATCCTTTCCCGCCGGCAGTGTTGTGAATTTAGCCCGCATTTCTCACCGGGGGGCGTGACAATGGCGCAGGAATTTTTCCCTCAGCGCGTGCTCGCGAGCAAAGAGCGTAGCGGGAACTACGTGCGAGGGAGCATGTGCGCGCTGAGGGGAAAAGGCCAAGCCAGTGCATGCCCAGCGCAGTCTGTACCCGCAAGCCCTTTAAATGGGGCCAATCAAGGTACTGAAGATAAACTGCTTCTCATTATGGTTCCAGCGACCCGGTGAGAAATGCGGGTTAGGGAGAGCGGCGAAGCCGCGGTTGGCCCAGGTCAGCCGAGGAAACGTGTCCTACAGGTCTTCCTTATAGAGCGGCCTAGCCGCGGCAGCATTTCGCCTTCCGGGAGAACCTGGGGGGACCCGGAGGGGGCCGCGTTCGGCCACGAAGGCAGCGTCCTCTTGGGGGCGGAGGCGTGAGCCCGGAGTCATGTGAACCCCGCGCTGCCGCAGCGGCGAATCAGTAGCGTCCTTCCGGAGCGCACTGCCTCTCCAAAATGAACCTAAACATGCACCTCACTCTCTGTACTCTTCTAAGAGTGCAACCCGTGGTGAGAAACGCGTACTATGCCGATTCGGGGGGCAACTGCAACAACTCCAGCCTCTCCCCGTCCGGCCCGTAGAAGTAGCACCAGCGAACGCCGTTGCCCATGGTCACCGGGGTGGAGGCGAATTCCACGCCCTTGTCCCGAAGGGACCGATAGGCCTGCTGGATGTCGGCAACTTCAAAACAGATATGACCGAATCCCATGTCGTTGGCCTTGGAATCGGATGGCATCGGACGGCTGGAAGGATTGAGGTACTGAAAGGTCTCGACCAGAGTGTTGGAGCCCGGTACGGAGAAGAAGGTTGCGGCCACTCTGGTGTCGGCCAAACCCGCCCCACGGCTGAATTCGCTGTCTTCGATCGATACCTCAAGGGAAATTTCGAGTCCGAGAGTTTCCGTGTAGAACCGCTTGGTTCTGGCCATATCGGAAACCACGATATTGGTGTGGTGGAGACCTTTGATCATGGATGCGCTCCTGAGAGGAATTACGAGGCGGTGCCCGACAGGAAGCCGGGTCATTGACTGACCGGCCAGTCGCCCGTTGATTTTGGAGACCGGCTTCGCCGCAACTCCGGCAGTTCGGCCCCCCTCCAACTCTATCGCTTTCACCCGCGGTTTGGAACAGAGTCATTTCCAAAGGCAGCGCCTGGCGGCCCATCGGCCCGACCCGTCCGCCTCGAGACAGGGCAGGTGCGTCATTTCTTCCGCCAGCCGAGGGGTCCGGGTTTTCTACGGAGGTGGAAGTTGCCGGCCGGCAATGGTGATATCATGCGGCCTGTCCTCGATCAGGAAAGGTCTGAATCATGGCGTCCTCTTCCAGGCTGGATCCGATTCGATTCGAAGTCATCCGAAACGCCCTGATGGAAGCTACCGAGGAGATGTCGGTCTCGCTGCGCCGCAGCGCCTATTCCACCAACATCAAGACCCGAAACGACTTCTCCTGCGCCCTTTTCGATTGCCGCCTGCGGGCCGTGGCCCAGGCCTTCAATCAACCGAACCATCTGGGCTCACTGGTTCACAGCGTGCCAAGCGTGGTGCGCGCCTACGGCCCCGACCGGCTCGGACCGGGGGACACGCTCATCGCCAACCATCCCTATCAGGGGGGAGTCCATCTCAACGACATCACCTTCATTTCGCCCCTGTTCCACCGGGACCGTCTCTTTGGCTATGTCGCCAACCTGGCCCACCACGTGGATGTCGGGGGTGGGGCGCCTGCCAGCGTTGGGGCCTTCCAGGAGGTGTTTCAGGAAGGCGTCATTATCCCTCCGGTCAAAGTGGTGGAGAACGGGGAGGTGGTGGAGGACATCTTCCGGCTGGTTCTGGCCCAGATCCGCTCCAAGCATGAGACCGGCGGCGATTTTCGGGCGCAAGTCGCGGCCAATCACACCGGGACCCGCCGGGTGGCCGGCCTGATCGAGCGACTGGGGTTGGAGACGATCACCGAATATACCGAGGAACTGTTCAACTACACCGAGCGGCGCGTCCGAGCGGAAGTGGCCAAGCTTCCCCAGGGCGAATTCAGCGCCGAGGGCGTGGTGGACAGCGACGGCTTCACCGACCGCCCGGTGCGCCTGGTCGCCAGGGTCCACTTTGAGGGCGCCCGGGGGGTTCGATTCGATTTGACCGGCTCCGACCCCCAGAGGCGGGCGCCGGTCAATTCCACCTACGCCCAAACCTATTCGGCCTGTGCCTACGTGCTGAAATCGCTGATCGATCCGGACCTGCCGGTCAACGACGGCTTTTACCGCCTGATGCGGATTGTGGCTCCGGCCGGCAGCGTGGTCCATTGCAGGCCGCCGGCCCCGGTGGTCGGGGGATGGGAAGTCCAGACTCGCCTGGTGGACGTGATGTTCAAGGCCCTGGCTCCCGCCCTTCCCGGGACCATGCCGGCGGGCACCAAGGCCATGCAGTGCCATGCCGGGTTTGGCGCCATCCATCCCGTCAGCGGCGAGTACTACTGTTTCCTGGAAACCCTGGGCGGTGGCTACGGAGCCCGGGCTGCCAAGGATGGCCCGGATGCCGTTCAGACTCATGGTCAGAACACCGAAAACGCGCCCATCGAGGAGACCGAGTCCAACTACCCGGTACGCATTCTGCGCTACGAACTGGTCAACGATTCCGAGGGCGCCGGAACCTGCCGAGGAGGATTGGGTCTGCGCCGCGACTACCTGTTCACCGACCACGAGGTCTCGTTCACCATTCTGGCGGATCGGGAACGCTGGGGCCCGCACGGCCTCTTCGGCGGACTCCCGGGCCGCCGGGCCAGATACCTCCTCAACCCGGGCAGCCGGGAGGTTGAATTGGGATCCAAGCAGACGCTACAGCTCAGGCCGGGCCAGATCGTCAGCTACCGCACCTGTGGCGGCGGCGGATATGGTCCGCCTCACCGCCGTTCACCCAAGGCTGTGCTGCGGGACGTTCGGGAAGGCAAGGTCAGTGCCGAAAGAGCCCGGAGTGTCTACGGGGTTGCGGTCGACACCACTGCCTGGAAGGTGGACGAAGCCGGAACCCGCCGGCTGCGCCGCAAGGACGATGAGGGCGGTTCGGCGTAAATTCCAACGAGCGATAACCAGGAGGTTCCCATGGGTGACGTTGACCGCAAGTCCGACCGACCTCAACCCATCTCACGGATCAACTGGTCCGGCCTGCAGCAGGCAATGGATGCGGAAGGCCTGGAGGCCGTGGTGGCCGCATCGCCCGAGAACTTCTTCTACCTGTCGAACTGCCTGCTTCTCTCTCAGCAGATCATACCGAGCCGACTCTGCCTGACGATAGCGCCCAGAGAAAGCCCCCCGGTGGCCCTGGTCTGCTACTGCGAGGAACGGCAGATGCAGCAGGACTCCTGGATGACCGATATTCGCACCTACCTGGAATTCCAGGAGCACGCCATGACGGCCCTGGCCGAGACCTTGAAGGAGATGGGACTGGCCAAGGCCGACATCGGCATCGAAAGGCATTTCCTGACGGCCGCCGACGTCGATCGGCTTGGCCGAGAGCTGCCCCAAGCCAGGCTGCGGGGCGCCGATCGGCTTTTCGGCAGGGTGAGGGCCATCAAGACACCCGCGGAGCTGGAGATCCTGACCCACGCGGCCTCCCTGACCGAGGGAGCCATTCAGGCCTCCTTCCGGAACGCCCGTCCGGGTCAGTCAGAGAAAGTTGTGTCCGATGACTTGTCGGGCCGCGTCCTGCACGCCGGAGCCACCTCGCAGTGGATCACGCTGGCCGTGGGAGCCAATACCGCCGTCAACCATCCCTTCCCCAGCTCCAAGCGGTTGACTCCGGGGGAGATCCTGCGGGTGGATGTCGGCGGGACCTTTCAGGGCTATCAATCGGACGTGGCTCGCACCACCGCCATCGCCACCGTTAACCCCGAGCAAGCCTCGGTGTACCGCCGACTCAGGGAAGCACAACGACAAACCATTGAGGCAGCCCGGCCCGGCGTCAGAGCCTGTGACCTCTACCTCACCTGCAAACGCGCGCTTGAGCAGCGGGGACTGTCCATGACCAGCCAGGCGGTCGGACACGGACTGGGCATCGGCATGCATGAGTTCCCGGTGCTGCACGGCCGGGAAACGGCCCGGATCCAACCCGGCATGGTGCTTAATCTGGAGCCGGCCGTCCTGGATTCGCAGGGCTTCCTCTACCATCTGGAGGATCTCTGTGTGGTGACCGAAACCGCACCCAGGATTCTGACCCGACTTATGGACACGACCGATCTCTTCGTCATCGGCTGACCCCGGTCCGCTACGGAATGGGGATCGGGTCCCGTGGCGTCTCGCCCGGGATGACGAGCCCCGGCCTAATCTGCTAAGATCACCTGGTCCGGCAACGCCACCAACCTGCCGGGAACAACCCCTGGGGAGAAAATCCATGGAAAGAAGACACTTCTTGCTGCAATCGGCCGCGCTGACCCTGGCGGCTACGGGGCTGCGATGCAATGCCTCCCAGGGGCTGACGGGTCCCAGCCAGGCCGTGGGCCGCAAAGAGAAACACCGGGTGGCCATTATCGGTTGCGGGCGGATGGGCCAGTACTATGCGGACGTCTACCGCGCTCTGCCCGACGCCGAGCTGGTGGCCATTGCCGAATGGAACCCGGAGCGGCGCAAGGTGGTCGGCGAGCGTTTCGGGGTCAAGGCCCTCTTCAAGGACGTTGAAGGCCTGTTGAAGGAAACGGTGCCCGACATCGCCGCCATCATCACTCCGACCAAGTTCATGAAAGAGGCGGTCATCGCCTGCGCCGAGGCTGGAGTCAAAGGGGTCTCCACCGACAAACCCATCGCTGCCCGGTTGTCGGACGCCGATGCCATGGTGTCGGCCTGCAAGCAGCGCGGCGTGGTTTTCGCCGGCGGCAACCTGCAGCGGGCCAAGTGGAACGTTCAGGAGGCCGCCCGCCAGTTAGGCGGAGGGAAATGGGGCACTCTCCAGGGAGCGTCGGTCCACGGTTTCGGGGGCGAGATCTCTGGGGGAGGATGCCAGCACCTCTCGATCCTCCGGCTTTTCGCCAGAGCCGAAGTCCAGGAAGTTCTGGCTTGGGGCAGCCCGCTGGAAGCGCTGGCTCCGGAAAAAGACGACTCGGGGCTGATCATCAACGGTCTCTTCTACCTCGATTCCGGGCTGGAGGCTACGGTATTCGGCCAGAAGACACCCTACGGCGGCGTGGAGGTCTGGACGGAAGACGCGCTGGTCCGCTGGAATTGGAACGAACCTCAGGTGTTTCAGGGCACGGATGCCAAGGGCGCCCGCCAGGAGGTGGACCCCCAATATGCTCCCAACCTCTGGCTGGACTACTTCAATCAGGCCAAGGGGACCATTCCCGGAACAGAACAGAACCCCTGGTACGGGGACGATTATCTGGTCACTTCCATCCGCTCCTTCCTGGATGCCGTGGACAAGGGACGGGAGTTGTTCATTTCGGGCCACGATCTGCGACAGGCCCTGGAAATCGCCATTGCCTGCAAGCTGTCGGCCCGGCTGGGCAATCGTCCGGTCAAACTGCCCCTGGAAGACCGTTCCCTGGCCCTCTACCCCCGACCCTACCGCTGGCTGGGCGGAGACGTCACCAATCGGCCCCAGTCGCCCGACGAAGCCGCCGGGAACACAAGCTGATCCTCCACCGGCCGGACACGGCGGCTCCGGCCTGAGAAACGGCGGCACCGCCCTGCCGCAACCCCAACCCTGAGGAGGTGAGTCTCTGGAAGCACCATCCTTCGGAACTTTAAACACCCTGGTCCTGTTGGGTTACTTCGCGGTGGTGGTCGGTCTGGCCTTGGGTCTTTCCGGCAAGCAGAAGGACACCGGGACCTACTTCCTGGCCAATCGGCGCATGCCTTGGCTGGCGGTTTCCCTCAGCGTGGTCGCCAGTGTTTTGAGCGCGATCACCTACCTCGGCGCACCGCAGGTGGCCTACGAGGAGAATGCCGCCCTGGTGGTAGGACTACCGGCTGTCCTGCTGGCGGCGCCGCTGGTTATCTGGCTTTTCTTTCCCATCTACCGCAGGCTCCAAGTCACCAGCATCTACGAATACGTGGGCTTGCGTTTCGGGAGCCGAGCCCGTTACGCCGCCTCCTTCTTCTCGATTCTCCAGCTCCTGGGCTGGATGGGCATCGCTCTCTATGCGCCGGCGCTGGCGCTTTCGACGGTCACCGGCCTCGACCTCTGGAGCGCGATCATTGTCATGGGCCTGGTGGCCACCGCCTACACCACTTTGGGCGGAATGGCTGCAGTGATCTGGACCGACGTGGTGCAGTTCCTGGTTCTGGCCTTGGGGGCAGTCCTGATCACCTTTTCCCTGGTAGAGCGTGTGCCCGGGGGGATGGACCAGATCATGGAAATGGCTTCCGCCCATGACAAGCTGCCACTGCTGGATCTGAGCTTCAGCTTCTCGGAAATCAACGGCCTGACGGTGGTGATCTGCTATTTCATCATCGCCTTCGGCCAGTATGGCACCAGCCAGGTGCCTGTGCAGCGGCTGCTTTCAATCAAGAACTTCGGAGGGATGGTCAAGGCACAGATTCTAGATCACGTTTTGGAAATCATCCTGCTGGCGCTTCTCTTCTTCATCGGGTTGGGACTTTTCGCTTACTTCTCCCTCTTTCCGGAACGTCTGGCCGAAGGGATCAGCGGCGACAGAATTCTCCCGTTTTACATCATCCATGCCCTGCCGGCAGGAGTTTCAGGCCTGATCATCGCCGCCGTCTTTGCCGCGGCCATGTCCACCGTCGACTCCGGCGTTCACTCCATGAGCACCCTGATCCTGGTGGACTTCATCCAGCCGTTGAGAAAGAGCGCCCTGGATTCTCGCCGCAGTCTCCAGGTCGCCCGCGGACTGACGGTCGTTCTGGGTCTGCTGGCCACCGTTTCCGGGCTACTGGTCTCTCAGATCGAGGGAATCCTCAAGGCGATCAGCATGGTGGGCGGCTACGTGGCCTCACCCGTCACCGCTCTGTTCCTCATGGGGATTCTGACGCGCAGGGGAAATTTCGGCGGTTGGCTGATCGCCACCTGCCTGGTCACCATTCCCACGCAGGTTTACATCCAGAACTATACAGACACCCACTGGATATTTTACGGAGCCCTCGGGATGGTCATCTGCCTGGCAGCCTCCTACCCGTTCAGCCTGATTGTTGCCAGGGTGCGGCGCCTCCCACCCGCCGACCGCGAATACACCCTGTGGCGCCGCAAGACGCCCGGCGAAGCGTCCGTGTTGCAAAATCCTTGAGGAGCCAGGCGACTCCGGCCCGGCCTGTCGTGGAGGAAAACCCGTTGCAAAACAGAAGAGAATTTCTAAGAACCTCGGCCACCTCCCTGGGCCTGGTGGGCGCGCGCAGCTTGAGCCGGCCCCGTGCCGCCCCGGCGCATGGCTCCGGCAGCAGCGGCAGGCGGCCTCGCCTGATCTACAACAACGACGGCGACGACAGCTACTCCCCCCTGGCCACCACCCCCGAGGGGTTTCTGGCGCGGCGGATGAAGACCCTGCCGGGCACCCAGGTGGACAGCATCTACTACTGCGGATTCGTGACCCAGCCCCACTGGGAAACCTCCTATCCAATGGGACCGGAAAACGATCCCATCCGGGTTACAGTGGATTTTGCCCGGCAGCACGGCCTGGAGTGTGTCTTCTCCGTGAGAATGAACGACATCCACGACGCGTTCATCGCCGGACGGCTCAACCGTTTCAAGCGTCAAAACCCTCAATTTCTGCTGGCAAGCTTTCCCGATTCGGACTCCTTTCATCCCTTCCTGCGCTGGAATCGAAAGGAGGCCGAACATCCCCTGATGCCAAGCCGGAAAGCCTTCGGGATCCGTTCCTCCGAGTGGTTCAGTTGGTCGGCGCTGGACTACGCCCAACCCCAGGTGCGCCAAAGGTTCCTGCAAACGATCGAGGAGACCTGCCGGCGCTACGATCTGGACGGCGTGGAGCTGGACTGGTGCCGCCACCCCTTCTTCTTCCAACCGGGAACCGAAAGGCAAAATGTCCCCCTCCTGACCGACTTCGTGAGGACGGTGCGCCGCCGCATCCGCGAGATTGCGCGGCAGAAGGGCAAAGCCATCCAACTGGCCATGCGGGTGGCCGACACCCCTGAGCTCTCCCTGAACAACGGCGTGGACGCCGCCTCCTGGATCGAGGAAGGCCTGGTGGACCTGCTGGTTGCCGGGGCCGGCTATGTCCCCTTCACCACCCCGGTCGAGGCCTGGATTGACCTGGGCCATGCCAAGGGCATCCCGGTCTATCCCTGCCTGAGCGGCTCCACCCGCGCCTTCCAGGACATTCGCGCGGCTCGGGCCGCGGCTCAGCGCTTCTGGTCCGCGGGGGCCGACGGCCTCTACTGGTTCAACCTCTTTGTGATGTCCGGCATTCGGGGCGGCAGAGGCGCTCCCGAAGTCCACGACCCCCACCAGCAGCAAATCGCCCAGGAAACGGGAGAGGCCGCGGTGCTGTCCCGCCTCGACAAGCTCTACACCGTGGATCGCACCCAGGAGGCCGGCTACATTGCCCACATCTGCCCCCCGGCGCCGCTGCCGGTGACTTTCTCCACCGCCGCCGGTTCTCAAGAGAAACGGATTCCCATCCCGGTGGGGGATGACTTGAAAGAGAGCCCCGCCGGCGGCGCCCATCCAAGGACGGAATTGCGCATTGGCTGGTCGAAGTCGATCCCGCCGGACCAGGCAGCCTTTGAATTCAACGGGGTTCGCCTTGCCGCCAATGACGCCGTCCGACGCCCCGGTTCCGGCGGCGCGGCCTGGATGGATTGGAAGCTCCCGCCGGGCCGTGTGCATCAGGGAACCAATGAGTTCACCGTCCGGGTCCATCCCAACTGCCCCGCCGGCTTGACGCTCGAGGAGGTTCACCTGGCTCTCTCCTACCCGGCCTGAAGCCGGACCCGGGTCGTTCAGCGCATGCCTGAGACACTTGAGCGTTATCCGCAAAGGACAAAAAGAGTTATCCACGAAGGGGCACGAAGGACGACGAAGGGCCACGAAGGGGTTGGAGAAGGCTCAAGAGGGATCCGCCAAGGGGAGAAAGGATTTCCACGAAAAGGCAAAAAGATATCCACGAAGGGCCACGAAGGACGACGAAGGGCCACGAAGGGGTTGGAGGAGGCTCAAGAGGGCTCTGCCAAAGGTCGGGAAGGGGGTCCGCGAAGGGCCACGAAGGGGTTGGAAAAGACTCGAAATGGGTCCGTGAAGGGCCACGAAGAAAGACACTAAGGGGAAAAAGAAATCCACGAAGGACACCGAGGTTATCCAAAAACCCGCTCCCAGGCTCATGGGTCACTTCGAATACCCACCCGATCATCGAGCGAGTCAGCTTCGTCTGCAGCAGCTTCTTGTCCTGTTAATCCTGTCTATCGATGTTCCCTATGCAGCAAACCGGTTTAGCGTAACGTAGTCCTTGCTCCCGAAAAGCGATCAGGAACGGTTGTTTCACCCTCGAATGATCCGCCCGGCGGGGCGGGGGCCCGGCTCGCGGGCAAACGGGAGTTTCCCAAAGGGGGCACGTCGGCTTTCTGAGAAGTCGCCCGCCAGACACCCCCCACCGCGCCGGCGGGAAGGCATTGCCTGGGAGCGCGGGCGTGCCGCCCGCATCCTGTCCCTTTGGCCGCCGCTGAGCTTCAGTGCGATGCTGCAGGCAGCCACCCTGTGGCGGGAACAGCATCGGCCAAGCCGAAGCAGAGCCATGGCGCCGTTCCCCGTTAATCCAAGTGGGGGAGATGGCCGAGGCTGGGCCAGGCTTTGTGCGGGCGTCCCGCCCGCGCTCCCAGCAAGCCTTCATCCCATGACATCGTCACACCAAGGGCACAATATTGCAGAAGCATCTTGGTGCCGATTGTGGTTGAAGGAGGTCCATCTGTCTTCGTGTCCCTTCGTGTTCCTTTTCTTTTAGTTTTTCTTCGTGTCCCTTCGTAGTTCTTCGTGCCCCTTCGTGGATATCTTTTTGCCCTTTGTGCCTCTTCGTGGATTGAGATCCGACATTGTTGATGCGGACTAACCCAGCCCCCCCGGCGCCGCCCGCATCCAGTAATTCCGGTCCAGATTGCGATACTGAATGGCCTCCGAGATGTGGCGGGCCTGAATGGCCTCGGCCTGTTCCAGATCGGCAACGGTGCGGGCCACTTTGAGGATCCGATCGTAGGCGCGGGCACTGAAGCCCAATCGGGCCATGGCCTGCTCCAGATGTCGCTGCGCATCCGCTCCGATATCGCAGAACCGGCGAATCAGGCGAGGGGTCATCTGGGCGTTGGAGTAGATTCCTTCACCGGCGAAGCGCCGCTGTTGAATTTCCCGTGTCCGGGTGACTCTTCCCCGGATGTCCCGCGAGGGCTCCCCGGCGGTCCTCGACGACAGCTCGGCGTAGGCGACCGGCGGGACGTCGATGTGGATGTCGATACGGTCCAGCAGCGGTCCCGAGATCCGGGCGACGTAGCGCTGGATCAAACCCGGGGTGCAGGAACACTCCCGGCCGGGATCGTTGTAGAAGCCGCAGGGGCAGGGATTCATGGCTCCCACCAGGGTGAAGCGGGACGGAAACGTCAGCGAGACGGCGGCCCGGGCGATGGTCACTTCACCGTCCTCCAGTGGCTGGCGCAATACCTCCAGCACATTGCGCGCAAATTCGGGAAGCTCATCCAGAAACAGGACGCCGTTGTGGGCCAGGCTGACCTCTCCCGGTTTCGGCAACGCACCCCCGCCAATCAACCCGGCATCGGAGATGGTGTGGTGAGGAGCGCGAAAGGGACGCTGGTTGATCAGGCCAGCCCCATTCGAGAGAACGCCGCCGACGGAGTGGATCTTGGTGGTTTCGATGGCCTCTGCGAAACTCGGCGGCGGTAGGATGGTGGGGATGCGCTTGGCCAGCATGGTCTTACCGGAACCGGGCGGACCGATCATGATGAGATTGTGCCCGCCGGCGGTCGCCACCTCCAGGGCCCGCTTGGCCGTGAGCTGCCCCTTCACGTCCCGGTAGTCCAGAGGGGATCGGGCCGGCGCCGCCAGCAGACTCTCGGGATCCACCTCGCTCGGCTGAAACTCCCGGGCGCCGCTGACCAGGTCCACCACTTCCGTCAGGTTGTTCAGACCGAAGACCGACACACCGCCGACAACCGCGGCTTCGCGGGCATTCTCCGCGGGCAGAACCAGATGGCGAATCCCTTTCTGACGGGCGGCCACGGCAATGGAAAGCGCTCCCCGGACAGGACGCAATCCCCCATCCAACGAGAGTTCTCCAAGAAAAAGCCAGTCGCCGAGCTCCTGTCTCTGCAGCGTTCCAGTTGTTCCCAGGATGCCCAGGGCCATGGGAAGGTCGAACGCGGAGCCTGCCTTCCTGACGTTGGCCGGCGCCAGATTCACGGTAATGTTTTGAAAGGGATAGTCCAGTCCGCAGTTCTTGACGGCCGAGCGGATCCGTTCCTTGCTCTCCTTGACTGCCGCATCCGGCAACCCTACCGTCAGAAAGTTGGGTTTTCCGGGGGAAACATCCACCTCCACCTCGACCAGGTAGGCATCGATCCCGAAGACGGCCGCACTCAGCGTTTTGAATAGCATCCTCACCTCCAGCGATTGGCCGGCGGCAATGGGTTGCCGGCTGGCGCCGGGACGCGTCCCCGCGGAATCGGACGCATTGACGATGCACGCGTGGGAAGACCGCAGCCCGGCTTGAATTGTGAGGGAGATGGGACCGAGGGAGGGTCAGCGGATGGGGACGCGACCGGCGGCCATCCGCTGAACCCTTGGATTATAGGCGATGAGCCGAGGCCAGACAACGGCCCCATGGAATCGGGACCGTTCCCCTCTTCCGGTTGTCTGAAAGCCTGGCCCCGACGCAGGTCACTTAATACAGGTCACTTAATAAAGGAGGAGGCTACCCGTGGCATGCTATACTCCGCAAACGGCCCTCGAAAAAAGGAACGACACCACCATGGCGACTCCATCCCCCAGGATCGGGCTTCCGGTTCTGCTGGCTCTCATGCTCATGGCCGGTCTGGCCGGGACCACGGAAGCCAAGCCGCCTCTGACTCCGGAACAGGTCAGCACCATCGTCACCGCCTCCAAGTTCGGAATCACCGTCGAGCGGGCGGTAGAGATGATTCACGAGCGCGGGATCGGGTTTGAAGTCACTGGCGGCTTCCTGAAGCAGTTGGAGGCCCAGGAGGCCGACGCGGCCATTGTGAGCGTCGTGAAAGAATTGGGGGCAAAGCGAAAGACAACCATCCAGTCCACCGTAGCCCCCGGCAGTATCCCCACCGAACCCAACGGCGCGGAGAGGGCGCCGCCGCCCCCACCCCCACCCGATGTGGATCTCCTGCCGGCCGGGACCGTGCCCACGGCCGAGAACTGGCCTCGATTCCTGGAGTCGGTCAGAGACAGGGTGCTGAGATACGCCCACTCCTTACCGGATTTTGTCTGCAATCAGGGAACCCGGTCCTACCAGGCTTTCGGGCGGAGAGGCTGGACCCAGAGGGAAATCTTTGAGGTCGAGGTTGCCTACTTCGATCAGTTGCCCCACTACAAGCAGGTCAGCCACCACCCTCTTTTTCGTGAGGTGGGAGAATTCGGGCCCGTATTGACGGGACTCTTTACACCTCGGTCCAAGGCAACCTTCAAGCTGCAAGGCCTGGAGAAAAAGCATGGCCGAAACACGGCGAAAGTGTCCTTTCAGGTCCCCCGAGAAACCTCCCAGCGTGCCATGAATGTCGAGGACGAGGGAATGGTCCCCTTTGGCTATCGCGGCCGTTTCTGGGTGGATCTCGACACCCAGCTGGTGGTCCGGCTGGAGTCCCGATCCACAGACATGCACCGGAAAGCCCCCATCACCGATGAGCAACTGGTGCTGCGCTACAAGGAAGTGATGCTGGCCGACAAGCTGGTCTGGCTCCCCGCCGAGCTGCATGTCATCGTCAAGACCGACGCCATGGGCGATGGCGGGCTCAACGCCGGCGGGGTCACCGATTTCCAAACCGCCGGCAAGACCTCCCTGCGCTACGTCAGCTTCTTCAGGGACTATCGCCCCTTCGAACCCGAATAAGCCTGGCCGTCAGCCAGGTTGCATGGCCGGCGATCCCTTCCCCTCGAGCCATGGCCATCAACCCTCCATCTCAACTCGACGGCCCACGTCAAGGTGGAGGGCAAATGGGACGGTGACCTGATGACTCAAGTGGCGCCCCCCGGTCCGATTGGCGGCGGGAAGGCGCCTCCATCAGCCTGACCGGCCCCCTCAAGGCAGGCGCTCATGAGGGCGTGGAGGGGCAGCTCCACCGCCACCTCATACGGCCTCCGCAATCTCCCCAACGGCTCCGCTTCCGGCCGGCGCAGGGGGCAACCAGGTCACCCGGCCAATATTGCACTGGACCCGTCGACGGTGGCGGGCACCGCCGCCGTACATGCGTTGGCTTGTCTTTTCTCCTTGACCCGCATTTCTCACTGGGGGGCGTGATCATGGCGCAGGAATTTTTGCCTCAGCGCGTGCTCGCGAGCGAAGAGCGTAGCGGGCACTACGTTCGAGTCAGAAGACGAAGCGGATTCCGAAGCGCGCCGAGATCGGGCCCTGGAATCGGTCATGCTGCAGGAAGCGCGGGTCCTGGGTCACGCCCTGCGAGGCTGCGATCGCCTGGTAATCGTAGCCGTCCAGAACTTGCGAGACCGGATCGCCCGCTTGCCACAGGGGAAGGGACTGCCGGTACAGGCTCCGGAAGGTCCGCAAGGGCGTCTTACGGTTGAAGAGGTTGATGACGTTGAGGTTTACCTCGAGCGAACGCGTCTCATCCGAGAAGGGGTGGAAACGCTGGACCAGGGAGAGGTCCGTCTGCGTCCAGACTGGATTTCTGCCGTCGCTGCCGCGGTTGTTCACCATGACGTCCACCTGTTCCAGCTCGACTGTCCGGGCGATCGGCGTTCCGCTCATGGCGCGGGAGAAACCCCCGACTTCCATGTCCCACGGCGTGATATAGGTCCAACGGACCTTGAGCTGATGGGTCCTGTCGGTACCCAGCGGTCCATCGATCAGGTTGCCTTTGGAGTCATAGTTGAGGAACCAGAGATCGAAATCGCGATTGACGTTCGGACTGAGACGGCCGTTCTCGTCGGAACTGGCCAGGCCGGAATAGAGGCAGTGAAGCCTGGAATTCACGTAGGCGAGGTCCGCAAGCCAATTGTCCCGGAAGGACTTTCGCAAACGGAATTCGAAGGCGTTGTAGGTCCTCTTCGGTCTGGGCGTGGCCGGAAGACCCGCTTCAACAAACCTGTCGACCGAGAGGCCGCGGCCTGGGTTGGTGATGTAGTAGGCTTCGCCCGCCGGGGTCTGGCGGCCGACATCCTCGATCGCCTCGTCAAGGTTTTTTCGCGTGTGACGGAACGAAACGACATGGTCCGGCGCAGCCTGGTACTCCAATCCGGCCACCGTCCCCGTCATTCGCATGGGCTTGAGGTCGGGGTCCAGGTCCTCGAACGACGGAATACGCCAGTTCCTCGTCTCGAGGTAGGTTCCCGGATAGTTCCCTTGGCCCGACAGCCCGCCGATGCCGGTACAATCGAGCGTACTGTCGTCCATCAGGTAGTAGTGGCTCAACCACTTGAATCCGCCGAATGACCCCTGGGCCATGGCAAGTTTCATTGCGTCGTAAAACCATCCCCAACTGCCGAAGAGCTTCAGTTTGGCGTTGCCCAGGACGTCATAGGCCAGTCCGGCCCGAGGCGCGACCTTATCGGCAATGTTCCACTTGAAAACGGCTCCGGAAAATTCCGGAAGATCGCTGAAGGACGGAATCTCCTCGTGTTCGAAGCGCAGCCCGAGATTCAGCGTGAGCGCGCCGCCTATCGTCCAGGCGTCCTGAACGAAAAGGGCATGGCGGTGCGTGCTGGCATCGGCCACCACGCCGAACGGCGTCCGCAGTTCGTAGTAACCGCAGGGATCGTGGACCTCACCCTTCGGGCCGGTGCAGGTGCTGGTACGGACGGTCCCGTCCACCATGTTGTAGGGCCTGGTGTAGTTGTAGAGGATGTAGTCGAACTTGTAGGCATCGTTGATATCGTGTGCGAGCCCGTTGAACTGCCAGCCAAAGCGCAGGTTGTGTTGGCCGGCCGTGCGGGTCAGATAGCTCCCACTCAGGGAAATCGTGTTCTTTTTCTGAAAATCCTGAGAGGTGTTGAAGCTTGCATCATGTCCAATGGTGGAAAAACCACGGGGGCGGTACAAGGCCTCATCCGGCGAGTATCCGATCAGCCCGGGCGATTCAGGGAACGCGTGACGCACCTGGTCCGGGCCAAGCAATTGTTCGGTCTGGATGGCATTCAATCCCCACCGGGCGTCCACCGCCAGGAACGGGCTCAGGGTGATCATGGCAGCTCCCGTGAGCGTGTACCCGGGGTATTGGAAGCCCTCCTTGGCCCATTCGAAGGCCGGGTTCGAAGTCCCGTCGCGATGGGGCAGTCCTCCCTTCCAGTCCAACCGGTCCGCCACCAACGATGTCATGAACCTGACCTTCTCGGCCGGTTGGAAATCGATCTTGACCGGAATGTTGCGCAACCGGTCCTTGCGCTGAAATCGCCCGGCTTCTCCAGAGGTAAAGGTGACCGAGCGCGTCCGATTCCGGACTTCCGACAGAAATCCCCCGAAGAACCAGGCACGGTCCCGCCATAGAGGACCGCCCAGAGTGAAACCGACTTCGTGGGTCAGGTCGCCGTCTTCCGGATCGAACACATATTCGGAAACGTCGACCGATTGAGTCGGATCGAGGCGGAGACGCTCCCTGGGGCCACCGGTCAGCGCGCTTCCACTGCCGTACCACAGGAGGCTGCCGTGAAAGTCGTTGGACCCGCTCCGGGTCCGGGCGCTGAGCACACCGCCCATGGCGCCGCCGAATTCCGCCTCGTATCCGGCGGTCTTCAACTGGAACTCCTGCACCGTTTCCACACGCAGGTTCTGGTTGTTCAACCTGTTGTACATGCTGGTCGTATCCACACCGTCCACATAAAAGACGTTCTCGGCGCCGGAGGCTCCGTCGACCGATATTCCATGGACATCCTGCCCTCTATAGGTCACGTCACCCGCCAGGGCTTCGATGTTGACGCTCGGCGCGAAGCGTGCGTAGTCGGTGAAGTCTCGACCGCCGGCGGCGTTCGTCAGCCCTTCACCCGTGTAGACCGATGCCGCTTCGCTCTTGAACGTATCGATTGCGGCCCGGCCCACCTCAAGGGCCATCTCGACGGAGAAACTCCGCCCGACCTGGACCACCACTTCTTCCTTCACCGCGGTCTGGAATCCCGGGCAACGGGCGATCAGGGTATAGGTCCCCGGTGGCAGGCTGTTGTTGATTACCAGCCCTTGGTCATCGGAGACGCTAACGACCGGCCGGATCAGTGCCGAACCCTGGAACTCGACTTCAGCGCCGGGTATGAGGCTGCCGCTCGGGTCGGTGAGAATGACGCGGAGTCCCCGACCTGCTGCTGGCCAACCACGGGAACACGCATGACGGTCAGACAGACAAGGATGCCGGTGACAATCCAACCCCTTGGGGACATGAGGCCTCCTTCCCTGCTTCTCATCCCCTCATGATAATGGAAATCGACATTGCGGATAGGGAGTGACAAGACCGGCAATATCCATTGGCTTGCGGACCGGATTCGGCCGGGCTTGGAATGCGCCGGGGAAAAAGCAGTGGTCGTCCGTCTGGCCGTACAGGGCTTCGTTCATCGCGGCCAATACTCGGGAAGGGTGCGCAATAACGTGGAATTGGGGTGCGGCGGCGGTCTTGACCATGGTCGCGATCAGGGCGACCGGAATGCCGTGGCCGGTGACATCGGCGACCAGGGCTCCGAACCGATGGTCATCAATCCGGATAAAGTCGAAAAAGTCGCAGCCGACAGCTTCCATCAAGATGTAGCCGTTCCTCGACAATGCAACCCGCCAACCTGGGTCAGGAGTCTGCCTGTAGAATGCTACCAAGAACTTGAGATGGACTATAATCCCTATATATGGTGATACAATCGCTTGTATGAGATTATTCCACCCTATTTCAGACACATTATAGTTGAGTTTATGGACACTCGTCCCTGACAATTGTTCTGAGGCGCAGACTCCTAAGCGAAACACCGCCGGGCGATCCGAACGGCCTCCTCCACGTCCCGGCAGGCGATATCGAGGTGGGTGACGGCCCGCAGCCGGTGTGGACCCGGCTGGCTCACCCGCACTCCCTGCTCCAGCAGCCGGCCCGCCACGGCCGCCGCCGGCTCGGACACTTCGAAGATCACGATGTTGGTCTCGACCTCGCCCGGGTCCAGGGTGACGCCCGGAATTTCCGCCAGGCCCTCGGCCAGGACCTTGGCGTTGGCGTGATCTTCAGCCAGGCGCTCGATGTGGTGGTCCAAGGCGTAGAGCCCCCCGGCGGCAATGATCCCGGCTTGCCGCATGGCCCCGCCCAGGCGCTGCTTCCACACCCAGGCTTCCTCGATCAGATCCCGGCCTCCCGCCAGCACGGCTCCCACCGGCGCTCCCAGACCCTTGCTGAAATCCACCCAGACGGTGTCGAAAGGGACGGCGAAGTCCCGGGCCGGAGTCCCGGTGGCCACCACCGCGTTGAACAGCCGAGCCCCGTCCATATGAAGGATCAGGCCGTGCTCGCGGGCGACCGCGGCGACCTCTCCAATGGCCTCGACGGACCAGGGAGTCCCTCCGCCGGAATTGGACGTCTGTTCGATCGAAACCACCCGTGTGCGCGGCGCATAGCGGTTCAGCGGACGGATGGCCGCCCTGACCTGCTCGGCGCTGAAGACCCCCCGCCGAGCCTCCAGGCCGGTGGGGAGGGCGCTGGAGAGAGCCGCCAGCCCCCCCGCTTCCGAGATCACGGGGTGCGCCGAGCGATGCAGCAGCACCTCGTCTCCCGGCCGGCAGTGGATCCTGAAGGCAATCTGGTTGCACATGGTGCCCGAAGGCAGATAGAGCCCGGCTTCCTTGCCCAACAGTTCGGCCACCCTCTCTTGCAGCCGATTGACGGTAGGATCTTCAAACTTTTGCTCATCTCCAACCTCAGCCTCGGACATGAACTTCCGCATGGGCGCCGTCGGCTGGGTGACCGTGTCGCTGTACAGATCGATCTTGATTGGCGGCATGATGGTTCACTCCTGTCGTTAAGATCCGCCTATTATCCATAATTCCTCCACCGGCAGGCACGGAATTCGCTCGATCGGCGCCCTTGGGCCGGAGCCGTCGGAGGCATTGGCTCCAGCTCGAGCAACCGCCCCGCCCGGCTCCCCCAATCTGATATAATTCGTGCCCTTCTGAAGATGTCTGTCAGCGGCGATTCAATTGCACAAAATCTCTGTGGAAGCCGATGTCCATCGACGAGATTCGAGAACGATACAGCCAGGCGGGCCTGAGCGAAACGGCCCTGAACCCCGATCCGATCCTGCAATTTGAGCAGTGGTTTCAGGAGGCCGCCGCCGCCGGGGTCTTCGAGCCCAGCGCTGCCTGCCTGGCCACGGCCAGCCGGCAGGGGGAGCCTTCGGCCCGCATGGTCCTGCTGAAGGGCGTAGAGGAGTGCGGATTCATTTTCTTCACCAATTACGAGAGCCCCAAGGCTCGGGAATTGGCCGAAAATCCTCGAGCCTCCCTGGTGGTGGCCTGGGTGGAGCTGGCCCGTCAGGTCCGCATCTCCGGAAGCGTCGAGCGAATCTCCAGGGAGCAATCGGCCCGCTACTTCGAGACCCGGCCGGCCGGCAGCCGGCTCAGCGCCTGGGCCTCTCACCAGAGTGAGGTGATCGACAGCCGCCAGGTGCTGGAAGAGCGGATGCAGCGCTTACGAACCCGATTCGGCGACGGTGAAATTCCCCTTCCTCCCTTCTGGGGAGGGTATTGTCTCTCCCCTACCCGGATCGAATTCTGGCAGGGACGCCCCGACCGCCTGAACGACCGGCTTCGCTACCGCCGCCAGGCGGAAGCCCAGTGGGTCCTGGAAAGGCTGGCGCCCTGAGCACAGAGACCGGCCGGAGGCCTGATCCCCATGAAGAGCTACCGAAAGGAACTGTGGTTTGAAATTCCCGCCCGCCGTGGATTCGTGAACATCACCCCCCAGGTTGAATCCTGCCTGCGGGAAAGCGGAATCCGAGAGGGCCTGGTGCTGATCAACGCCATGCACATCACCGCTTCGGTGTTCATCAACGACGACGAACCGGGCCTCCATCACGATTATGACGCCTGGCTGGAGAAGACGGCGCCTCATGAGCCGGTGCGACAGTATCGACATAACGACACCGGCGAGGACAATGCGGACGCTCATCTGAAGCGCCAGATCATGGGCCGGGAAGTCGTGGTAGCCATCACCAAGGGGAAGCTGGACTTCGGCCCCTGGGAACAGATTTTTTACGGCGAGTTCGACGGTCGAAGAAAAAAGAGGGTGCTGGTGAAGATCCTGGGGGAGTAGGGCTTTTTCCGAGCACTCGAGATTGAGTCTGCCGACCTACAATTGAGTCTCTTTCTGGAGATCTACCCATGAAAACAATCGCATTGACGTTTGTCCTGTTCGCTCCCATTGCCAACCTGCTGGCCGGATCGACCGACTCGGTCCAGACAGCCGAGGGGGTGCTCAAGATTACTCCGGTGACTCACGGCAGTCTGATGCTGGAGTTCAAGGGTAAGGTCATTCACGTCGACCCCTGGAGCCGGGGAGACTACACCGGGCTGCCCAAGGCCGACCTGATTCTCATCACCGACATCCATGGAGACCACATGGACCCGGTTCAGGTGAAGCAACTGAAAAAGAGCGGCACCCTGATCGTGGCCCCGCAGGCGGTCGCTCAAACCGTGACCGAGGCGGTGGTGCTGCATAACGGGCAGAAAAAGGTGGTGGCCGACCTGGAGATCGAAGCCGTCCCCATGTACAACCACAAGCGGGGGCCCAGCCCCGGCAAGCTCTTCCACGATCGGGGAAGAGGCAACGGCTACCTGTTGACCCTGGGAGGCAAGAGGGTTTACATCTCGGGCGATACCGCCTGCATTCCGGAGATGAAGGCTCTGACCGCCATCGATATCGCCTTCGTCACCATGAATCTGCCCTACACCATGCCGCCCGAGGAAGCGGCCGAGTGCGTCAGAGCCTTCAAGCCCAAGATCGTCTATCCCTACCACTACCGGGGCTCCGACCTGAAAGTATTCACCCGGGCCCTGAAATCCCATCCTGGCATCGAAGTCAGAATTCGAGACTGGTACTGAGGCTTGACCTTCGCAAGGGATCCGTATTGAGATTTCAGGTGTGAACGTGTTCGTTCTTAAGCGTCGGCAGGGTCTTGATCGCCTTGCCGGCTTTCTTCTCGGCAAGGCGCAACTCATAGAGCTTTTGCAGATTGAGCCAGAATTCCGCACTGGTGCCGAAGAAGTGGGCCAGGCGTAGGGCCGTATCGCCGGTGATGGCCCGACGGCCGTTTAGAATCTGGGTGATGCGGTTCGTAGGCACCTGGAGCCGGCGCGCAAGAGCGGCCGCGCTCATATGGAGCTCTCTCAGCTCTTCGGCGAGATGTTTGCCGGGATGGATTGCGGGCACGGCCATTGCAGTTCTCCTAGTGATAATCAACAATCTCTACATTCTCGGGTCCGGGGGATCCTTTGAGCCTTTCGAAGCAAATCCGCCACTAGCCCGCATTTCTCACCAGGTCGCTGAATGCATAGTGAATAGCGGTTTATCTTCAGACCCTTGATTGGCGCCATTTAAGGGACTTGCGGCTACAGACTGCGCTGGGCGCGCCCTGGCTTGTCCTTTTTCCCTCAACGCGCACATGCTCGCTCGAACGTAGTCCCCGCTACGCTCTTCGCTCGCGAGCACGCGCTGAGGGAAAAATTCCTGCGCCAAGTTGCACTCTTGAGAAGAGTGCAACCCCCTGGTGAGAAATGCGGGCTGGTCGTTGACGCGGATGCCGTACTGGCCCTTGCGGTCACCTTTGAGCGCTTCGAAACGATTGCCGGGCAAAGCGGCAAGGTCCTGAAGAGCGGCTGCCGCTTCAAGTCGGTCGATCTTCAGCCGTGCAGCCTGTTCGATACCGGAGAAAACCTTGATCCGTTTCCCGGCGGCGAAGCTTGCAGTTCGCTTGTCGCGATAGCTGACGATCATTCCCAATATGCCCACAATTATGCGTTACGTCAAGAGTAACGGTCACCGTAGCCAGTGTCAACAGTAGCTGGATGGTAAGGCATGTGCGCTGTGGTGTTTTCCGGATTGATGATTGACGATAAAAGGGTTACCTTGTCGGTGGGTCAGGAACTTCGGGTTAGCAGGCCTGTCGGACCGGAACCGATAAACATCCTGCTTCTCTCCGAAAGGAGTTCGGTCCACTGGAATTCGTTCCAGGATCGGAAAACCGTCACCCTGTTTTGAACTACCAGAAGCAACGGCAAGTTGCCGCGCGGATCTGTCCAGTTCAGAGGCAGTTAACCCGCATTTCTCACCAGGTCGCTGTATGCATAGTGAAAAGCGGTTTATTTTCAGCACCTTGATTGGTGCCGTTCAAGGGACCTGCGACTACAGACTGCGCTGGGCGCGCCCTGGCTTGGCCTTTTTCCCTCAGCGCGCACATGCTCGCTCGAACGTAGTCCCCGCTACGCCCTTCGCTCGCGAGCACGCGCTGAGGGAAAAATTCCGGCGCCATGATCACGCCCCCTGGTGACAAATGCGGGTTAACCATTGGGAATGGGAATCGGCTACAGTACAATGAGGCCGGGGTGAAACCGGCGGCGGCATTGCGAGATCCAGTGACAGGGCCGGCCGCTCCGGGAGAGACCATGGGCGTTAACCACAACCGGCAGATCCGCTACCACATCAGCGATTCTCCCTTGGGGCGGCTGCTGATCGCGGCCACCTCGAAGGGGCTGTGCGGCCTGATGTGGGGAGACCTCGATCCGGAGCTTATGGAGGCGCTGGCGGGGCGGTTTCGGCGGCAAACCCTCCGCCGCGGCCTGGAGAAGCCCCAACAGTGGTTCGAACCCGTCAACCGCTTTCTCGAGGGAGATCCTGTCGATCTGTCCTTCCCCCTCGATCCGGGCGGAACGCCTTTTCAACGGTCCGTCTGGGCCCGGATCCAGGCGATTCCACTTGGCCGGACCCTCACTTATGCAAGCCTGGCAACCGCCTTGGGCAATCCGGGCAGCGCCCGGGCGGTGGCCGGCGCCTGCGCCGCCAATCCGGTGGCGCTGGTCATCCCCTGTCACCGGGTCATTCGCAGCAACGGCGGGATGGGCGGCTATCGCTGGGGGCTGCAGCGGAAGCGAAGACTGCTGAGCCTGGAAGCGTCCATGGCGGGCGGCGGTCCCTGGAAGCTGACCGCATCCGCCGGGCCGGAGCGGGCGGGCGACGCCCTCCTGCATTCTATTCGGGAGCCCGGCCTTTGACAGAAGAGCGCCAACCTTGGACCCGTAAAACCACCCCTTTCATGACAACCGGAAACATCCCTGAAATTCGAGCAGCAGGAGGTTAGATCCATGGCATCGGCCATTCGCATCGGCATCGTGGGCGCGGGAGACAACACCCGTGTGCGTCACATTCCAGGACTGCAGGCACAGGAGGGCGTCGAGATCGTCTCCGTCTGCAACCGCAGCCAGGCCTCCAGTCAACGAGTGGCCCGGGAGTTCGGCATTCCCACCACTCACGGCCACTGGAGGGAGCTGATCGCCTCGGACGGGATCGATGCCGTGGTGATCGGGACCTGGCCCTATCTCCACTGCCCCATCACCCTGGCGGCCCTGGAGGCCGGCAAGCACGTGATGACCGAAGCCCGCATGGCCCTGGACGCCAGACAGGCCCGGCAGATGCTGGAGAAGTCTCGCGCCAACCCTCACCTGGTCACCCAGATCGTTCCCTCTCCCATCACCCTGCGGGTGGATGGCATGATCCGGAAACTGGTGGCCGAAGGATACCTGGGAGAGATCCTGGCGGTAGACGTCACCAACAACTCCAACACCTTCGTGGACCGATCCAGTCCACTGCACTGGCGCCACGATCGCAACCTGAGCGGCTTGAACATTCTGGCCATGGGGATCTGGTATGAAGCCCTGATGCGCTGGGTGGGGGAAGCCGTCCAGGTGGCGGCCATGACCCAGGTCAACGTCACCCAGCGCGGTACCTCCGAGGGAGTACTGGAGACCACCACCATCCCCGACCACGTGGACATCCTGGCGCGGATGGCCTGCGGGGCCCAAGCGCGATTGCAATTCAGCGCGGTGACCGGCCTGGCTGCCTCAATCTCCAGGGCCTGGCTGTTCGGCAGCGAGGGAACCCTTTGCTACGACCTGGACGCCGATCGGTTGTCGGGTGGGAAGCGGGGGGACGGCGATCTGGGGCTGATCGCCATACCGGCGGAACTGGAAGGAGATTGGCGGGTGGAGGAGGAATTCATCAACGCCATCCGGGGCGAGGAAAAAATCTCTCACACCACCTTCGAGGATGGCTTCAGGTACATGCAGTTTACGGAAGCGGTGACCCGCAGCGCCCGGTCCGGGGCCTCGGTTGCCGTGCAGGACATGGGCTGGTCCTGACCGGCCACCGCCGGAAAATCTGCCGGCGGCCCACAGCTATCGAAGACTGTATCAGTATTATCCTAGCGCTGCAGGCCGTCGGATCGGCTTCCACCCCCCACCGCATCAGCCTTCGCCTGCCGGCTTGGCTTCTGCGACTCCCCCTCAAGGGGGGAGTGATCGGGGGTACAGACCGCAAACATCCTTTACATAATAAACCGCAAACATGGTTTACACCTTGCTAAGGTATCGGGCAAGGTGCCTTGTGCAGGCCTCAACATCACTCCCCCCTTGAGGGGGAGTCGGCGAGAGGGCGAAGCCCGCAGTCGAGCCGGAGGGGGGCAAACGCCGCGCCCCGTGAGTGACTACCAGCGGCCCGCGCAGCCCCACCTTGGCGGTGGCGTTCGAGCACTTGAAAGCTTCCCGCAGGTCTCATGGCGCACCTTTTGCCGACGGCATAGGCCATATGTTTTGCAGACTCCTAGCTACCCCGGGCGATGGCCCGCTTCGGCCAGCAGCCGCGCCGTCTCGCGAGCGATCACCAACTCTTCATTGGCCAGAATGACCAGGACCGCGACCTCGGACCCGTCGGCGGAGATCACCGCATCCCTGCCCCGAACCTGGTTCTTGGCGGGGTCGAGTCGAATCCCCAGATACTCCAGGCCCTGGCAGACGGATTGTCGGATCCGGATGCCGTTTTCGCCAATTCCCCCGGTAAAGGCCAGAATATCCAAGCCTTCCAGAACCGCGGAATAGGCGCCGATGTACTTCCTGGTTTCGTGCACCAGGACCTCCAGGGCCAGCCGGGCCCTGGGGTTCCCCGCCGCTGCCGCTTCCTCCAGGTCCCGCACGTCCCCGCTCAATCCCGAGATTCCCTTGAGCCCGCCCCTCTGGGAAAGGCCCGCCCGCACCTGATCCACGCTCAGGCCCTCCTCCTGCATGAGATAAAGCGGAACAAAGGGATCCAGATCGCCGTTGCGAGTGGCGTGGGACAGACCCGCCTGGGGCGAAAACCCCATGCTGGTCTCAATGGACCGGCCATTCCTGATGGCGCAGATGCTGGCGCTGCCGCCCATATGGCAGGAGATGATTCGCGAGTCCCGGCCCAGGCGTTCGGCAAGCTCCGGGGCTCGCCAGGAGATGTAGCGATGGGAGGCTCCATGGAACCCGTAGCGTTGAATGGCGTGTTTCTCGGCCCATTCATAAGGGATCCCATAGGTTCTGGCGTAGTCGGGAATGGTCTTGTGAAAGGCGGCTTCGAACACCCCGACCAGGACTTTGTCGGGAAGAAGCTGCTGGAAGATGCGGAAGGCCTCGATGTAGGGGGGATTGTGGGCCGGAGCCAGGAAGGTGTAGGCCTCCATGGCCTGGATCACCTCGTCGGTCACCACCACCGAGTCGGCGATGCCCTTGGCGTGCACCGGCTTGAAACCAATGGCGTCCAACTCCTGCAGGCTGGTCAGGACCTTGGCCGCCGGGTCGGTCAGGATCTCGAGGGCCTGCTCGATGGCCGCGCGATGGTCGGGGCACCGGATGTCCCTTTCCTGCTTGGGACCGTCTCCCAACTGGTAGCTCAGCGGCGAACGGGGGCTGCCCACCCGCTCGACCTTGCCGACCGCAACCACCGATTCATCTTCCATCTGGAACAGCCGGAACTTCAACGACGTGGAACCGACGTTGACCACCAAAATCTTCATGACGGTTTCAAACGTCCTTTCCGGTCCGACTCAGCCGGCAGAGCCGCCTGCGGCCTTGCCAACCAGAACGGCCAGTGCGATGGATCGGATCTTGGTTTCCGGAGTCTCGGCCCGGGAAAGCAAAATGAGCGGGACACGGGCTCCCAGGACGATGCCCCCCGATTCTCCCTGGGCAAAGTAGAGAATGGCGCGGTAGAGGATGTTGGCCGCCTCGATATCGGGGGCCAGGAAAATGTCGGTGGCTTCCACCAGCGGGCTGTCGATGCCCTTTCGCTCGGCAGCAAACCGGCTCAAGGGGGAATCCAGGGCAATGGGCCCTTCGATATAGGCTCCCGAGATCTGGCCCCGGCGATTCATCAGTGTCAATCCGGCCGCGTCCAGGGTCGCGGGCATCTCGGGGTTGACGAACTCCAGGGCGCAAAGCACGGCCAGGTTGGGTTTGGCCACCCCGATGGCGTGAGCCACTTCTATGGCGTTGCGGCAGATCTCCGCCTTTTGCGCCAGGTTGGGAGCAATATTGATGGCGGCGTCGGTCATGACCATCAGCCGCTGGATTCCGGGTACCTGGAAGACAATCACCTGGCTCAGGAGGCGCCCGGTGCGAAGTCCGGTCTCCCTGTCGAGCACCGCCCGTATCAGGGTCGAGGTGTTGATCTTGCCCTTCATCAGCAAGCTGGCCCGGCCTTCCCGAATCAGGGCGATGGCTTTCTTTGCCGCCTGAGCCTGATCGGGTTCATGGATCAACCGGTCTGAAGTCAACTGGAGTCCGACCCTCTCGACCATGGGTTCCATCCTGGACCGGTCGCCCACCAGAATGCCTTCAGCCAAGCCCATGGACTGGGCCTGCTTGAGCGCTTGCAGCACGTCCGGGTCCTGGCCGGCCGCCACGGCGATGCTGGCAGGCCCCTCGCTTCCGGCCGCTGCCACCAGTTCATCCAGGCTCTTGACCATTGAAAAACTGCCTCCTCTAATGAAACCTCGGCGCTCCTCCGGCTCCTGCCGCTCGATTTACGCCTGCCGCTCTTCTCCGTTCGAATCCCGGCCGAAAACAGGCTCAGACCGAAGCCGGCGTCCCTTGCAGGACCGACTTCACAATCCGGTCGAACTCGGAGTCGGAGAGGAGACGCTTGCTGTCGATGGAAGCCTGCTTGACCTGAGCCAGCATCTCGTTGGCCTGCTCCGGCGTGGCCTGCAGTCCCCTGCGTTCCAGGTGCTCCTCGATATTGAACAGGCCGCTCCCTTTGCCCAGGGCAATATCTACCGCCGGCCGGCCGACCACTTCCGGAAGGAAGGGAATGTATTCCAGAGGCTGGGCCTGCTTGCAGCGGCTATGGAACATGGCCACGATGCCCGACTCGATATGGTAGAGAGAATCGCCAACGATGGGCCGGTTGGGAGGCACGCTGAACCCGCTCAACTCCTGAACCAGCTTGGACAGCTCGTAGAGGCCCTCAGTCCTGACGCCGGTATCCACGCCGTAGAGGACCTTCAGGGCCATGATGGTGTCCTCCAGGGGAACGTTGCCGGCACGCTCTCCGGTGGCCGTGACGGTGACGTGGGCCACCGAGGCCCCGTTGGCCAGGGCCGCGATGGTGTTGGCCACCCCCAGACCGAAGTCTTCGTGGCAGTGGATCTCGATGGGCTGAGTGAAGCGGTCCCGCAGCTTGCTCACCACCATGGCGATGCCCTGGGGCGTGCACACGCCGAAGGAGTCCGCCAGGGTCATCGAGTCCATGTGCCCCTCGGTGGAGACCCGCTCCATGAGATCGAGATACCTGTTCAGGTCGGATCGGGTACTGTCAATGGTGAAGAAGACCGTGTACAGGCCCGCCTCCTTGGCCGCCAGGGTGGTGTCGATGGAAGACTTGATGGCCCAATCCATGGTCTTGCCGTAGGCGTGCTTGATGATGTGGTCGCTGGAGGGGATCTCGGTGATGATGCCCTTGACCCCGCAATCCTGGGCCATCTTGACATCGGCCGGCATGCACCGGGCGAAGGAGAAGATCTCCGGACCCAGGTCCAGGCTCACAATGTCCTTGATGGCCGCCTCGTCTTCCGCCGAAACCGCCGGCATGCCTGCCTCGATGCGGTGGACGCCGGCTGCGGCCAGCTTCTTGGCGATCGCCACCTTCTCCTGACGGCGAAACACGATCCCCGTCTGCTGCTCTCCATCACGCAGGGTGACATCGTGAATCCGGATCTGCTCCGGGAAATTCATTCCCTGGGTGGCTTCGGGCGCGTAGTTCCAGGGGCTGGCGAACCAGCGATCGGTCTTCCAAGGTTGACTCATCTGAATTCTCCTTAAACGTTGGAAACTGGGCGAGACGGGTTCAGGCAGGGCGGCCGGACAGAGGGATGAATGCGACGGTGCCCCCGGTTTCTCGCGGCACAATCTATTGCATTGAGCGGATGGCTGTCAAGCTCGCCCGGGACCGCGGCCAGCGCCCGCGGGGAGCGGCCGGGCGGCTACGAGCACACCGGCTTGCCGCCGGGGTCCACCATCTCCACCGGTCCCAGATCGAGTTGGCGCACCGGGTCCTCCAACCGATTCAGGTCGCCAACCACAACCACCAACAGCCGGGCTTGGTCCAGGTAGCCTCGCGCCGCGGCCCGTACCTGTTCGAGCGGAACCGAATCGATGGCTGCCGGGTAGCCGGCCAGCGTCTCCAGGGGAAGATCATAGGCAAAGAGCTCGGACATTTGATCCGCCACCCGCCCCACGGTCTCGAACCGCTGGGCAAAACCCCGCACCAGGTTCTGCTTGGCCGCCGACAACTCGGCCGGGGTGATGGGCCGGGCTCCGCCGATGGCCGCAATTTCCTTGTGCAACTCAAGCAGCGTCTGGGTGGTCACCGAGGTCTGCACGGCCGTCCCTCCCACCCAGAATCCACCCTGGCGGGCGTAGACGAACCGGGTGGAGACCCCGTAGGTGTACCCCTTGTCCTCCCGCAGGTTGAGATTCAGGCGGCTGCTGAAGCTGCCCCCCAGGACGGCGTTCATCAGCTCGATGGCGTGGTAGTCGGCAACCTTGCGGGCAGGACCGATCGACCCGATGCGAATCTGCGACTGGGAGGCGTCCTGCCGGTCCACCAGGACTACTCGAATTCCATCGGGAGGGGAGGCTGCAGGCAGGGCAACCTGGGGCACGGCACCCGCTTCCCAGCCGCCCAGGCAGTCGCCAGCCAGCCGGGCGGCCTCGGCCAGGGTGATGTCACCCGCAAACAGCAGGACCGCATTGCCCGACCTCCAGTGAACTCGGTGAAATTCGACCAGTTCCTGGCGGGTCAGGGCCTGGACCGAGGCTTGGTCGCCGCCGGTCGGAAGCCCGAAGGGATGCCCGCCGCCGAACAAGAGGGATCGAAAGACCCTCCCGGCCGTGGTCGAGGGACTGTTCCGCTCCTGAAGAATGCGGTCCAGCCGCAGCTTCCGCTGCCGTTCCAGCTCCTCCGGCGGGAAGGTCGAGTTCAGAATCAAGTCGGCCAAAAGCCGGACTGCCGGCTCCAGGTTCACCTTGAGCACTTCCAAGGCCAGATGACAGTTCTCGGACTCGGCGCCGGAACCGAAGGAGGCGCCGATCCGGTCCAGTTCCCCCTGGATCTCCAGGGTCGTCCTCGACCCGGTGCCTTCGTCCAGCATGGCGGTGGTCATCCAGGCAACTCCCGGCCTGGAAATCGGATCCGAGGAAGACCCCGACTTCAACAACAGGCTGACCGCCACCTTGGGAAGATCATGCCTTTCGGCCACCGCCACCGTCAGCCCCGGAGCGATGGTCTCGGCGGCCAGAGCGGGCGGTCGAAAGGATTTCGGGCTTCCGATGCCGGGCCGATGCTCCCGGTTCGGCTCGACCCCCTGGGGACGGGCCGACGACTCGGGAACGAAGCTGAGGGCGACTCTGTGGGAGGGTTTCAGGCAGGCTGCCGCAGCCCTCCGCACCTCTTCGGCTCCCAACTGCTGATAGCGCAGGTAGTCCTCCTGAAAGTAACCGGGCTCTCCAAGGAAGGTGTTGTACTGGTTCAGAAGATCGGCCTTCCCCCCAAATCCCCCAATGCGCTCCAGTCCGCTCACGAACTCGAACTCCTGCTTGGCTTTTTCCCGCTCCAGCTCCTCCGGGCTGGGTCCCTCTTCGGCAAAGGCAGCGATCTCCTCCCGGATGAGGTCATCCAGGCCGCCGAGGGACTGACCCGGGCGGGCGGTGGCCACCACGCCAAACAGCCCGGTGATCTCCAGGGAATAGTTGAAGGCGGACACATCCGAGGCCACCTGCTCCTGATAGATCAGGCGCCGGTACAGCCGCGAATTCTTGCCCCGGGAAAGAATGCGTGAGGCCAGGTCGAGCTCGGCGTCTCCGGCGTGGAAATAGGCCGGCGCCGGCCACACCAGGTAGAGCCGCTCCAGAGGCACCCGGTCGGAGACGGTGACTCTGCGCTCGCCTTCCAACCGGGGCACCCACAAGCGGGGGCGTTCCAACGGGGGTCCGGGGGGCAGCGGCCCGAAATACTTCTCCACCCAACGCCTGGCCTGAGCCGCGTCGAAATCGCCGGCAATCACCAGGCTGCAGTTGTTGGGTGCGTAGTGCTTATGGAAAAAGTCCTTGGTCTCTTGCAGGGAAGCCGCGTCCAGGTCCTCTTGCGAGCCGATCACGATCCAGGAATAGGGGTGCCCCCGGGGGAACAGGTTTTCGAAGATCAACTGCAGCGCTCGGCCGTAGGGAACATTTTCATAGCTCTGCCGGCGCTCATTCTTGACCACGCCGAGCTGGTTATCCAACTTCTCCTGAGTAAGGGCCTCAGCCAGAAAGCCCATCCGGTCCGACTCCAGCCACAACACGTATTCCAGCGCCTCGCTGGGCACCGTCTCGAAGTAGTTGGTGCGGTCGAAGCTGGTGGTGCCGTTGACGCCACCCTCCCGCATGTTGGCTCCCGCCTTCTCCAGATAGGTCAGATATTCCCCATCGGCGTTCTTGGACCCCTGGAACATCATGTGCTCGAACAGGTGGGCCATTCCGGTGCGGCCCGGCTGCTCGTTCTTGGAGCCGACGTGGTACCACAAGTTGACGTGGGCCACGGGAAGCTTGGGATCGGAATGGAGAATGACCTGAAGACCGTTGGCCAGGCGGTACTTCTCAAAATCAACGACCGGGGCTTGCCGCATCGCGCTCAAGAGGTTTCCTCCCCTGTTTCGGAGTCCTGAATTCCGCCCCGGAGGGACATCGGCACCCCGGGACCCGGCTCACCTCTCGACTTCCTCCACCCCTCATTCCTCATGCCCTGTGACCCAATCATCATTCCCCTTTCCAACCCCGTGGAAATCGGGTAAGTAAAGACCCATGTACGTGGAAGTGAGCCTGCCGCTCCCGATCACCCAGAACTTTTACTACCGTCTTCCGGACGGACGCTCCGAGCCGATGCAGCCGGGTCAACGGGTGTTGGTGCCCCTTGGAAACCGGAGGGTGACGGGTTATGTCCTGGGGACCCGCCGCCAACTCCCGACGGATTTTCCCCGGAAGGCCGAGTTGAAGCCCATCCTGGAAGTGCTGGACGATGCCAGCCTGATCCCCCGCCGTCTCTTCGACCTCGGCCGCTGGGTGTCCGGCTATTACTTCGCGTCGCTGGGGGAGGTTCTGAAGGCCTGCCTGCCGCCCAGGATCAATCCCAGGATGGAACAGCGCTTCAGCCTGACTCCTTCGGGTGAGCGCCTCCTGAGGCATACGAAGAATACCCCAGAGATCAGCCAAAGAAAAAGGCAAATCCTGGAGTTGCTGGACCGGCACCCGGAGCAGGACCGCCGGTCTCTGGAAAGGTTGGCGGAACGTAAAGTCTCCTCCGCCGAGCTTGGAGCGCTGGCGGCCGCGGGCTGGCTCCGAATCGGGCATGCTCCCCAGGGACCGGTCGTCGGGGCCAAGAAACAGTGGTCCCTCTCACTCCACCCCGGCTGGGAAGATACCTTGCCCGCCGCCAGGCTGACCGCCAATCAAAGAGCCTTGATCGCCCATCTCCGGAATAGCGAAGGCCCGGTGAGGCTGGCCAGCCTTCGCAAGCTCTTTTCCGTCTCCCGACCCGCGCTGGAGCGGCTGGAGCAACGGGGCTTGGTCCGCCTGAGCCGGGAAGAAGTGGCGCGCGATCCCTTCGGTTCGCCGGATCCGGCCGGCCGGCCGCAGCCCAGGGTCCCGTCCCGGGAGCAGGAGAGGGCCCTGGCGGCACTGATTCCGGCACTGAACGCCGGCAGGTTTTCGGCCGTGCTCTTGCATGGCGTCACCGGCAGCGGCAAGACGGAAGTCTATCTCAGCCTGATCGAGCACGCCTTGCAGTTGGAAAAGACCGCCCTGGTGCTGATGCCGGAGATCGCACTCACCCCCGGGGCTGCGCAGGAATTTCGGGCTCGCCTGGGCAACACCGTAGCCATCCTGCACAGTGGATTGTCCCACGGAGAACGTCATGACGAGTGGTGGCGAATCAAGCGGGGAGAGGCCCGAGTCGTCATCGGCACCCGCTCGGCGGTTTTCGCTCCCCTGGAGAATCCCGGCCTGGTAGTGGTGGACGAGGAGCACGACCCCTCTTACAAACAACAGGAGAGTCCCCGCTACCACGGGCGCGACACGGCCATCGTTCTGGGCAAACAGGCCGGGGCGGTGGTGGTTCTCGGTTCGGCCACACCATCGATCGAGACCTTCCACCACTCCCAAACGGGGAAATATGGATACCTTCGACTGGCGGCTCGCATTCACTCCCGTCCCCTGCCCGAGACCCGCCTGGTCGACATGCGGGAGGACTTCAAGACTACCGACCGAAAATCCCCCCTTTCCGACGAACTCAACGCCGCCGTCAGGGACCGACTGGACAGACAGGAACAGATCCTCATCCTGCTCAACCGCAGGGGATACGCCACCCACCTGCTCTGCCGCAGTTGCGGAGAAAGCATTCAATGCCGGTTCTGCAGCATTGCAATGGTCTACCACAAGATTCGAAAAGCCCTGGTCTGCCACTACTGCGGCTACTCCCAGCGGGTTCCCAAGCAATGCCCGGGCTGTGGCGGCCAGCACCTCTACTTCATGGGGGAGGGCACCGAAAAGGTGGAAGGCCTGCTAACGGATGCATTCCCCCGGGCCCGTGTGGCCCGGCTCGACCGGGACGCGGTTCGCAGGAAGGATGCTCACCGTCAAATCCTGAGCCGGTTCAGACAGCGCAAGACGGACATCCTCACCGGTACCCAGATGATCTCCAAGGGCCACGACTTTCCCTTCGTCACCCTGGTGGGGGTGGTTTCAGCAGACCATAGCCTGTCTTTTCCCGATTTTCGCGCCGCAGAGAGGACCTTTCAGCTTTTGTGCCAGGTCTCCGGGCGGGCCGGGAGGGGAGAGTTGCCGGGCGAGGTCCTGATTCAGAGTTACTGCCCGGAACACTACTGCTTCCATTTCGTGACCTCCCACGACTACCACGGGTTCTACGAGAAGGAGATCCAGTTCCGGAGGTTCATGCACTATCCGCCCTTCACCGCCCTGGCGCTGGTCCTGGTCCGCGACAAGAACCTGGCGGCGGCAACCAAGACCATAGACCGCTTCGCCGAGTTGATCCAAGGGCCCCACAGCCCGGAGATTCGTATTCTGGGACCCACCCAGTCCCCACTGGCCCGAATCCGGTCGGAGCACCGTTTTCAGATCCTGATAAAATCCAGGAGTCGATCCCGGCTCCAGGCACTTCTCCGGAACACCCTCCGCCAGGCTCAGACGCAGGGACTGGATCTCCGCAAGATACACATCGACATCGACCCCGTGAACCTGATGTAACCCAATGGCGCAGGCCTGGCCCGCATGTCTCACCGGGGGTTGCACTCTTGAGAAGAGTGCAGGGAATGAGGGTCGTGTTTAGCCGGGCCCCTGCCGTGCGGATCATTCGAGGAAAAACAGCCGATCGTTAATGAAGACGAACCACGAATGAACACGAATAGACCAGAAGACAGATGGACCTCCTTCAACCACATGCAGTACCCAAGTGCTTCTGCAATTTTGTGCCCTTGCTGTGACGAGGTCATGGGATGAAGGCTTCCTGGGAGCGCGGGCGTCCCGCCCGCACAAAGCCCGGCACAGCCTCGGCCATCTCCCCCACTTGGATCAACCGGGAACGGCGCCATGGCTCTCCTACGGCCTGGCCGCTGCTGTTGCCGCCGACAGGGTGGCCGCCTGCAGCATCGCACTGAAGCTCAGCGGCGGCCAAAGGGACAGGATGCGGGCGGGACGCCCGCGCTCCCAGGCGATGCCGCCCCGGCGGTGCGGTGGGGGGTGTCTGGCGGGCGACTTCTCAGAAAGCCGACGTGCGCCCTTTGGGAAACTCCCGTTTGCCCGCGAGTCCAGCCCCCGCCCCCCACGACGGGGCGGATCATTCGAGAGTGAAACAACCGGTCCTTATACCTATCGGGAGCAGGGGCCATGTCTCGCTAATTCGGTTGGCTGCATCATTGAATATCGATACACAGGAGAGACAGGATAAACAGGACGAGACGCTGGTGCACAAGAAGCTGATTGGTTCGATTATCGAGTGCGCGTTTGTGGAAAACCTCAGTGTCCTTCGTGGCCCTTCACGGATCCCTTTCGAGTCTTTTCCAACCCCTTGGAATCCCTTCGCGGATTCATCTTTTGCCCTCTTAACAGATCCTTTATCGCCCTTGGTGGAAATCTTTTCTCCCTTCCCAACCTTTGGCGGATCCCTCTTGAGTTTTCTCCAACCCCTTAGTGGCCCTTCGTAGTCCTTCGTGGCCCTTCGTGGATTTCTTTTTTTGGCCTTTGTGGATAACCCTCAATTGTTTCAGGCAAGCGTGGTTGGAGAGGGGACAGTCCGTTCCGGGATCAAGCTGGAACTGTTCGGGACTTCAAGGGAAAGATGGGGGACAGCCGCGGGAGCGGCAGTTCAACGGCCTGTTGGGAAGACTCCGGTTTCCGGGGATCAACGGAACCAACATCCGGCGGCTTTCAACCGGATGGACTGACTGGCGGGCAGCTAAATCGATTGCAAGTCCTTGCCGGGCTTGAAGCGGACGGCCTTGCCGGGTGGAATGGAGACCTCTTCCCCGGTTCTGGGGTTGCGGCCGATTCCGGTCTTGCGAGGCTTGATATTGAATACGCCGAATCCCCTCAGCTCAATCCGATCATTGCGCTGAAGTGCGCTCTTCATCGCATTGAACACGGCGTCGACGGCCGCCTCGGCCTTGGTTCTGGGAATGCCGGTCCGGTCGACGACATGGTTGATGATGTCTAGTTTGATCACGGCTTAAACCTCTCCTCGAAGAGATGCCGACAGAGTCTAACGGCTAAGTCCAATGCTGTCAAGGTTAACCCGCATGCAATGGCTTGAAGGCCAGGACCGTCCGCGACCCTGAATCGCTATCCTCCTGCAGGAAATCGACCTGGAGCGGCATCCCGATGGCAATCCTGCCTGGATTGCGCGTATCGACGCCCTGTATTCGGGCCACCACCCGGGCTTTTTCCTCAAGTTCGACCACGCCCGTGCAGTAGGGGTTCTCCCGACTGTAGCCCAGCTTCAGCATGGAGGGTGGACCGATGGCAATGCAGGTGAAAGCCACCAGCTTCCCTCGTCCTTCCATCCGCTCCCACTCCATCGTCAAGCTGCCGCACCCGGAACACAGGGCTCGAGGAGGCACAAAAACCGCCTGGCAGGCCAGGCATCGCGAACCCATCAGTTTTCCTTCCTCGAGGAAGGCATGAAAGGACTGATCGGTGAAGGGCCTTGAGTCCAGGGGGACTATCTCCTTTCGAGAATGGTGACGGTGGAAGTGCCTCCGGTCCCTCCCAGGTTGTGGGCCGCACCCAGGCGCGGATGGCCAGACACCTGCCTCTCTTCGGCTTCCCCACGGAGCTGGGTCCAGACCTCGAACAGTTGGGCAGCCCCGGTGGCCCCCACGGGATGGCCCTTGCATTTGAGCCCGCCCGAGGTATTGATGGGCTTGGGTCCGTCCAAACGCGTCTGACCCTCCTCTACCGCCTTGTATCCCTGACCGGCTTGAAAGAAGCCCAGGTCTTCGATATGCAGCAGCTCCGCAATAGAGAAACAATCGTGTACCTCGGCAAACTGGATGTCTTCCGGACCGATCCCGGCCATGTCGTAGGCTTCCCGGGCCGCATATCTGGTAGCTTCAAAGGTTGTCAGCTCCTCGGAGGCGTGGAGGCCCCGCCCGCTGGCCTGCCCTATACCCGCAACGTAAAGCGGATCGTCGGTGAAGTTCCTGGCCAGCTCTTCACCCACCAGCAGGAGAGAGCAGGCTCCATCGCTGATGGGACAGCAGTCATACAGGTGAATCGGCCAGGCCACCACCGGATTGGCCTTGGGGTCTCGCAGAAACGCCTTCGGGTCCGGCCAATGGGGAACCGGCCGCCCTTTGCTCTCGGCCCGTTTGATCTTGGCGGCCATGACGTCTTCCAGGGTGGCGCTCAGTTGGGCTCTGGGGTTCCGGGCCGCATTGTCATGACTCTTGATGGTAACGTTCATGAGGTGTTCGCGGGAGGCCCCGTACTTTTCAAAATAGGCGGTTGCGATGGTGCCGAAGACCCCGGGGAAGGTGAACCCCACCTCCCGTTCATAGGGCACCGCCGCCATGCCCAAACCTTCGGCCACCACTTCAGTCGCACCCTTGGACATATCCTCCACGCCGCCGACCAGGACCGCATCGTAGAAACCCGAGGCGATGGCGAAAACGCCCTCCCGAAAGGCCAGGGCGCTGGAAGCGCAGGCTCCCTCGGTCCGGGTCGCCGGCCGCGGAACCAGACCCAACGTGTCGGAGAGAATGGCGCCCCAGTGGGATTGGTGAACGAAAAAGTCGTTGGTGAAATTGCCCAGGTAGAGAGCGTCGATATCCGCGGGGTCCAGCCCCTTGTCCACCGAGGCTGTCATTGCCCGGAAGGCCTCCAGAAAAAGGTCCTTGGAGTCCCTGTCCCTGAACATGCCGAACTGTGACATGCCCGCGCCAACCAAGGCCACCCCACGTCCCAGCTTTCTCTTCCTTCTCATGGTTCCCCGCCCCGATGTTGCAGATCAATCGCCTTGCCGGCCAGCTTTCGGCATGTTACCACAAACTCCGGGTCCCGGACTGTTGGCCTCGAAATCGCCTTCCTGCCGGCCTGGCGGGAGGTGTTCCCTGGGAGCGCGGGCGTCCCGCCCGCATCTTTTTCCTCCCCAGCGCATTCCGGACCACCGCGGCCAAGCGGTCGTCTTGCAGCCAGCATGCGCCCTGTCCCTGATCGGCGTTACCATGGATTCGCTTGCGAAGCTGCAGGCAGCGGGGATCCTCCGCCGCCTGGCGGCCGGGGAGCTTCAGTTCGATTGTCCCGGCAGTGACCCTATCGGCGGGAACCGCCTCAGCTAAGTGGGTGGTGAGACAGGGCGCCGTTCCCGGCGGAGCGACGGGGGGAGGTCGCCGTGGCGGCGCCAGCCGCTATGGCGCCAAGCCGTGTGCGGGCGGGACGCCCGCGCTCCCAGGGCGTCAGCGCGGCGGCAAGCCGGACAATTCCAGGGCTTTTTCTCTCCCCACAACCGTCACAGCGGCTTTGCCACCCACTTGACCTCGCCGTAGACCTTGGCGCCGCCGGGCCAGGGAACCGGGTCCCAGTCGGGGTTGTCGCTCATGAGCCGCCACTCGCCGCCGGAGTCCCGTTCCACGCGCTTGACCAACAGGCCGTCATGGGTCCGGACCACATAGATGCCGCCCTCCCTGAGCCGCGAGCGGTTGCGGTCGACCACAATGGCGGAGCCGTCGGGGAGGGTGGGCTCCATCGACTCTCCCTTGACCCCCACGATGGTGTACTGCTGAGGGTAGACCCTGTGGCGGTCGAGCCAGCTTCGGGTGAAGGTGATATAGCCGGCGAGGGACTCATTGAGAGCTTCGTTGTCGCCGGCAGCGGCTGACAGTTCGTGGATCTCGGCCTGGCGGATAGCACCCGCAACTTCCGGATCTTTGGACTGGCCGAGGAGTAGGGTAAGGTCCCGACGGATGTCTTCCCGAAGCTTTCGGGCCCAATCGGGGCGCTTCTCGACCACGGGAACCCCCTCGGATGACTGAGCGGGCTCATCGAGAGGAGCGGTCTGCAGCCGGAGGCCGAGGACGCGGCACAGGGCCTCAAGCGAGTCCAGGCGCGGAGAGGAGCCGCGGCGGATGTTGCGGACCGTATCGGAACTGCCGGTAGCCAGGATGGAGAGGTGACGGTCAGAGACGCCACAACGGTCGATGAGGTCCAGGAGGCGTTGCCGAAAATCCATACGGTAAGCATACCACAAACTTCAACGCAATAAGAAAGGGCTTGTAATACGGTGTTATAACCGTATAGTAGCGGCATGACTCACCGAGAGGTTCTCCTGACTCTGTTCGAATGCTACTGCCAGAGGGCAAAACTCAGCCAGGCGCGCGTCTCGACGCTGGTGTTCAACCACGGGGGGCGCATCGCCAGGATCCGGGCGGGGCGGGACTTTACCGTCGGCAGCTACGAGCGGGCCCTGCGCTGGTTTTCCGACCAATGGCCGGAGGAACTTTCCTGGCCGGAGGGCATTCCGCGACCCTCTCGGGCCGGCCAGGCCGCAGAAGGGGAGGCCGCCCGGGTCGCCGTCCCGGGGAGCGGGAGAGAGCCGGGCTAACCCGCATTTCTCACCAGGTCGCTGAATGCATAGTGAATAGCAGTTTATCTTCAGTCCGTTGATTGGCGCCATTTAAGGGACTTGCGGCTACAGACTGCGCTGGGCACGCCCTGGCTTGTCCTTTTTCCCTCAGCGCGCACATGCTCGCTCGAATGGTGTCCCCGCTACGCTCTTCGCTCGCGAGCACGCGCTGAGGGAAAAATTCCTGCGCCATGATCATGCCCCCTGGTGAGAAATGCGGGCTAATCTTCGGACAAGTCGCCCCCCCACCCTGGCTGGCGGATCATTCGAGAGTGAAACAACCGGTCCTTATACCTATCGGGAGCAGGGGCCATATCTCGCTAATTCGGTTGGCTGCATCATTGAACATCGATACACAGGATAGACAGGATTAACAGGACGAGAAGCTGGTGCACAAGAAGCTGATTGGTTCGATTATCGAGTGCGCGTTTGTGGAAAACCTCAGTGTCCTTCGTGGCCCTTCATGGACCCCTTTCGAGTCTTTTCCAACCCCTTGGAATCCCTTCGCGGATTCATCTTTTGCCCTCTTAACAGATCCTTTATCGCCCTTGGAGGAAATCTTTTCTCCCTTCCCGACCTTTGGCGAATCCCTCTTGAGTTTTCTCCAACCCCTTCGTGGCCCTTCGTAGTCCTTAGTGGCCCTTCGTGGATTTCTTTTTTTTGCCTTTGTGGATAACCCTCAATTGTTTCAGGCAAGTGCGGCCCCCGCCCCCCACGACGGGGCGGATCATTCGAGAGTGAAACAGGTTTTGTTTCAGACAAGGCAAGTGCGCGTTTGTGGAAAACCTCAGTGTCCTTCGTGGCCCTTCACGGATCCCTTTCGAGTCTTTTCCAACCCCTTGGAATCCCTTCGCGGATTCATCTTTTGCCCTCTTAACAGATCCTTTATCGCCCTTGGTGGAAATCTTTTCTCCCTTCCCGACCTTTGGCGAATCCCTCTTGAGTTTTCTCCAACCCCTTAGTGGCCCTTCGTCGTCCTTCGTGGCCCTTCGTGGATTTCTTTTTTTGGCCTTTGTGGATAACCCTCAATTGTTTCAGACAAGGCGAAAGCGACGTAGCTCCCGCCCGAGGGGGCTCCGCTCTTGCCTCCCCCGGCTGCAATCACCACATACTGGCGCCCTGCCACTTCATAGGTGGCCGGGGTTGCGTTTCCCGAGGCCGGCAGCAGCGCTTCCCACAAGAGCCGTCCGTTGGTCTTGTCGAAGGCCCGAAACTTGCGGTCGAAGTTGCCGGCGCCGATGAACACCAGTCCGCCCGCGGTCACTATGGGGCCGCCATAGTTTTCCGATCCGGTCCTCTCCATCCCTTTTGCCGCCAGTTCCGGAATTTCACCCAAGGGAACCTGCCAGACGATCTCGCCTTTGTCCAGGTCGATGGCATTGAGGGTCCCCCAGGGCGGTTTCACCGCCGGGTAGCCCTCCGGATCCAGAAAGCGGTTGTATCCGTCGTGACCGTAGGGCAGGTGGTAGAGAGGAACACCGGCCTGGGAGGCGGGAACGGGAGTGTCCCTGCCGTGGAGAACAAACCCGAGGATGGCCTCCAGCGCCCCGTCACCCAAGTGGGCGAAGCCGGGCATCCGGCCGCGGCCCTGACGCAGGGTCCGGCGCACCATCCCCTCCGGCCGGCGTTGCTCCAGGTCCACCAGCGAGGGAAACTCCGGGGGGGTGCCGGTGCGGTCCTGCCGGTGGCACCCGCTGCAGTTCCATTGGTAGAGCCTTTGGGCGGTGACGGGACCTTCGGCCGCCTTCTTCTCCACCAGCCGCAGAACCCAGGCCATCTCGCTGGAGTTGACAAACAGCCGTCCCGATTCCGGATCGAAAGCCGCCCCGCCCCACTGTCCCCCACCGTCGAAACCCGGAAAGATGAGGGTCCCCTCCTTGCTGGGAGGCGTGAATTGGGGTCCATTGCGCAGCTTGCGGAAGCGCTTCAGGACCTCCCGGCGCGCTTCCGGAGTGCGATCGGTCAACAGGTCTTCCGTCAGGCGTTGGCGGGCGAATGGAGGCGGTTTCAAAGGAAGGACCTGGGTTGCGGCCAGCCGCTCGCCCGGGACGCCGGAGGCGGGGACCCTGAATTCCCTGAGCGGGAACAGCGGACGTCCGGTCTCTCGGTCAAAGGTAAAAACGTGCCCCGACTTGGTGATCTGCGCCACGGCCTCAACCGGCCTGCCCTCCCTGAACACCGTTACCAGGCTGGGGGGCGCCGGCAGGTCCCGGTCCCACACGTCGTGCCTGACCGCTTGAAAATGCCAGACCCGTTCGCCGGTCTCGGCCTTCAGGCAGAGCAACGAGTTGGCGAAGAGGTTGTGGCCGGGACGGTTCCCGCCAAAAAAGTCGAAAGCGGCCGAACCGGTGGGAACGTAGACCAGGCCGCGTTGCTCGTCCAGGCTCATACCGGCCCAGCTATTGGCCCCGCCAGCGGTCTTCCAGGCCTGCGCCGGCCAGGTGTCGTGGCCCGGCTCACCCGGACGGGGAATGGTGCGGAAACTCCAGCGAAGCTTGCCGCTGCGGGCGTCATAGGCCCGAATATCCCCGGGGGCGCTGGGCAGGCTTTCACCCACCGTGCTGCCGAGGATGAGCAGATCCCGGTAGACGACTCCGGGCGTGTTCAGTGAAACGGTGACCGAATCCGGCGGCCGCCCCAGGTGGCGCCTCAGGTCGATGGCTCCCCGGCTTCCGAAATCGAGGCAGAGCCGGCCGGTGGCCGCGTCCAGGGCATACAACAGGTGCCGGTAGGAGAAGTAAATCCGCGCCTGGCCGTCCCGGCTCCAGTACATCAACCCCCGATTGCGAACCCCGCCGTGGGAGGGCTCGCCTGGAAGGGCCGGACGGAATGACCAGATTTCCCTGCCGGTGGCCGCATGGAGTGCAAAGACCCGTCCCCGGGGGCTGGTGGCATACAGCAGTGCACCCACCACCAGAGGGTTGCATTGCATCTCCGAGCCCGGAAAGGCATCCCCCGTGTCATAGGTCCAGGCGATTTGCAGACGGTGCAGGTTCCGGCGGTTGATCTGATCGAGGCGGGAGTAGCGGATCTGCCGGTTGCCGCCTCCGTAGGCGCTCCACTGATCATAGCCCGTCCTGGGCAGGCTGCGGCCGGGCTGCCCGGTCCAGGCGACGGGGACCCAGGCGAGGGAAGCCGCAACGGCCAAAGAGCAGGCCAGCAGTGCGCGGTTAACCCGCATTTCTCACCGGGGGGCGTGATGATGGCGCAGGAATTTTTCCCTCAGCGTGTGCTCGCAAGCGGAGAGCGTAGCGGTCACTACGGTCGAGCGAGCATGTGCGCGCTGAGGGGAAAAGGACAAGCCAGAGCGCGCCCAGCGCACTCTCTACTTGCAATTCCTTTAAATTGAGCCCAATGAACATATTGAAGATAAACAACGTCTCATCATGGTTCCAGCGACCCGGTGAGAAATGCGGGTTGAACAGGGTCGCTGTCAGACGAAGCGAAGGGAGTAGAGCCTGGCCCGGCGCATCCGAATGCGCAACCGGACCGGCCGGCCGCTCCAGGCGGACAGGTCCGCCTGCCCCCTCCAGGTGACGGTGCGGTCGAGATGGTCGCCCGAGATGGGATCGCAGTCTTCGAAAGCGCGGCCGGGAATGGCCGGAGCATGGGTCCTGCGGTTGTCCCGGGAGGCGTCTGCCAACTCCACCAGGATTTCCCCGCCGAATCGGGTCCAGGCGTTGAGCACCAGGCGGGACCCGCTGAAGGCCAGGATCAGGGTGGAGCACCCGCCCAGCGACTCCGCCTCCAGGGAGACAAACCCGTCCTGCCGCCAGCTTGCGGTCAACACGCCGCTCTCGGGACGGGAGTTGTCGAAGAAGACCTGGTTGTGGGAGCCCCGCCGGGGCGAGTAGGGCAGCGACCACTCCCCCGGGGTCAGGCTGACCAGGCCGCAGCCGGCATAGGCGCCTCCCTCGGCGTCGGAACCCGGCTCGCCCGCCGGAATAACCGGTTGCCGCAGGGGTCTTTGCCAATTCAGGCCGTCGCGGCTGGTCATCAGGTGCACCTCGGCGAAATCGCCCGAGTGGCGGTAGAAAGCCGGGAACATCAGGTGGGCGTCGGCTCCGGGCCAGCGGGCATAGGAGTTGGTGTAGACGTCGGTGTCGGGGTGGTCGTGCATGCCGATCCCGACCAGCGGCCGGGGAACCGGCCAGTGCTCGAAGCGGTCCGTCTCAGCATAGCTGATGAGGCGGCGCGCGTGGGAGGTTCCATGCTCATGGGCCGTCCAGCCTCTGAAATAACCCACGTAAACGCCCCTGTCCGGATCGAAGTCGACCACGATCTGAGTATCGCTGAGGTACCCCGGAATCAACGGCTGCCGGATCATTCTCCAGTGCAGCCCGTCGGAGGACAGAGCTCCGAAGACACAGAAGCGCCCCTCGTGCGAACCGAGGTGGACCATCTTGTAGCGCTCCGGGGGCGGCGCTGAAGGGTCCTTGAAGACTGTCGCCCCGTGGGCATCCCGGCCCGGTGAGGCATCCAGCCCGAAGACCAGATTGTTGCGGCGCGACCCCCGGTAGGTCACCAACCCCAGTTCCGGCTTGACCCAATGGGTCCCGTCGCTGGACTCGGCATAGGCCATCACCCGCTGGGTTCCCACGTCCTCGTCCACCTCCAGCTCGCCGCTCAGGTCGCCGCTGTCGTAGTAAAGCCTCCAGCGACCTTCGTCCTCCAGCAGAGTGCTGTAAACCCCCAGGCCGGAAAGGGCGTTTCCGCCTTCCCACGGCTTGTCGGCCGTCACCAGGGGAATGCGGTCCAGGCGAGGCAGATGGGCCTTCAGGCGAACCCCGTAGGGCATCTCCCAGCTATCGGGCCGTTGGCCGCCAAACGACAGACCGTAGCCCGGCTCGATCAGGTCCCAATCCACAAATACGTGTTTTTGGCTTCCGCGTTGGAACGGCCGGTAGGTCATGGGCTGCCTCCTGTTCTTGAGCACGAATTTTCAGGAGCATACAACAATCGCCGGAATGGCCTGACCTCTTTCTTCACGTCCCGCATCGCGGTATACTACGGAGAGCACCCCAAAGGACCTCGGGTCCAAAGCAGACAGTCCGCATGTATCGAATGAGCCTGATTCAGCCCTCCCGGATCGCAAAGCTTCTGCTCCTGCCAGCGCTGGCCCTCTGCGGCGGCGGCGCCCCGGCCTCGAGCCAGACGTCGGAGCCGGAGGAGCTGTTCGAGAGGAAGATCCGCCCTCTGTTTGACCGGCACTGCATGGCCTGCCACAACTCCGAGCTCGCAACCGCCGGGCTGGATCTCTCAACCGCGGAAGGTTTCCGCCAGGGAGTCTCGGGCAGCCCTCTGATCTCGGCGGAATCTCCCTCTCAGAGCCGCCTCCTCAGAGCCGTCCGCTACCAGGAAGCGGTCAAGATGCCCCCGGCCGGCAAGCTGGACCCACCCGAAATTGCCGACCTCGAAACCTGGATCAGGCTGGGAGCGCCCTGGCCCGAACCTTCAGCCGAGCCGGGCGACGAGGCGGGAACCAGGCCCGAGGGTCCGGCAGGCCTCTGGTCCTTGCAGCCGGTGGCCGATCCCGAGCCACCGCCGGTGACCCCCGGAAACTGGGCGAGGACGCCCATCGACCGATTCATTCTGGCCAAGCTGGACCAGGAAGGTCTGGAACCGGCGCCTCCGGCCGACAAGCTGACGCTCCTGAGGCGAGCCACTTTCGACTTGACCGGGCTGCCGCCTGCCGTCGAGGACATCGAACGTTTCCTGAACGATACCTCTCCCGACGCCTTCGACAAAGTGGTGGGGCGGCTGCTCGACTCGCCGCGATACGGGGAGCACTGGGGCAGGCACTGGCTGGACGTGGCCCGCTACGCGGACTCCACCGGCAACGACGAGGACCACAAGTACCCCCATGCCTGGCGTTACCGGGACTACGTGATCGATGTCTTCAACCGGGACCTTCCATACGACCAATTCATCCTGGAACAGATCGCCGGAGATCTGCTTCCCAGGACAGGTCGCCTGGAGACCGACCGGCGCAGGATCATCGCCACCGGGTTTCTGGCCCTAGGGCCCAAGGCCATCGCCCAGCAGGACAAGATCCGGATGGTCTACGACGTCTACGACGAGCAGCTTGACGTAGTCTCCAAGAGCGTTCTGGGATTGAGCATCACCTGCGCCCGCTGCCACGACCACAAGTTCGACCCCATCCTGACCCGGGACTACTACTCCCTGATCTCCATCTTTGCCAGCACCCGCAGCTTCGTGGACCCGACCGCCCATGTCTCGGAAATGTTCATGAAGCCCCTGGTCCTCCCCGAAGAACACCAGACCTATGTCGATCACAAGAAGAAAATCGACGACCGCAAGCAGGCCCAGGGGAAGCTGGTGGAAAAGGAAAAGGAAAGGTTCGCGGAGGCCGAAAGCCGGCGGCTTGCCGATTACATGCTGGCCGCCCATCGAGTCTATGCCCAGGGAGCCGATCCCGGGGAGCTGTCCCGCAAGCTCGATCTTCGAGAACCGATCCTGGAACGCTGGGCCGGCTATCTCAAGCCCGGCCAGGGCTTCCGCCCCCACCTGCTCGCCTGGCGCCGGTCCGGGGAGGACCAGCGTCCGGCGATCGCCAAAGACTATCAGGGCAAGTTCCGGCACCGCTTCCACGAGCGGAACCGGGAATTGGAGGACTGGCGGCAGCGGGTCGAGAAGGCGGGGCCGGATGAAGCCAAGGAAGACCGACCCAAGTTCATCCCCGGCAGGGACCGCTTCTTCCACGAAGTCTATCTGCAGGGCAACCCGAGGGACGATAGCTACCAGACGCCATTTATCCTCAAGCCCAGCGACACCCAGCTCTTCTCCGAAGAACACAGGGAAGCCATCGTACGGCTCCAGAAAGAGATCGAGCAGTTGGATAAGGAATCTCCTCCGGAACCCGACATGGCCAACGCCGTGGAGGACGGAGAGGTGGTCGAGCAGAAGGTTTTCGTCCGAGGCGATCCCGCCAATCCGGGCGAGGACGCTCCCAAGGTGTCTCCCAAGGTGTTCGACCCCAGGTTCCGTCCCATGGAAGCCAGCCAGGGCAGCGGTCGCCTGCAACTGGCCCGCTGGCTCATCCAGCCGGAGCATCCACTCACGGCTCGGGTGATGGTCAACCGGGTCTGGCACTGGCACTTCGGCCAGGGCCTGGTGCGGACGCCCGACAACTTTGGAGCCAAAGGGGAGGCGCCGACCCATCCCCGACTGCTGGACTTTCTGGCCCAAGAGTTCAGGGAGAACGGCTGGTCCCTGAAATACCTCCACCGTTTGATCATGCGGTCCCGCATCTACCGGATGGCGAGTTCACGCTCGGAGTTGACGGCTCGAACCGATCCCAGGAACCTCTGGGTGTCCCATTTCCCCAGGCGGCGGCTGAAGGTGGAAGAAATCCGCGACGGCATGCTGGCCCTGGACGACTCGCTCGACCTGAAGATGGGGGGCACCTTGCAGAGCGGGACCGGACACCAGCCCGAAAACAGCAGTGAGCGGCTGAGCGTGGACCCGGAAACACAGCGCCTCCGCACCATCTATCTGCCGTTGCGACGCGCCAATCTCCCACCGCTGCTCAACCTGTTCGACTTCGGCGACGCCACCACTTCCTCGGGAGAGCGCCTCCAGACCAACGTGGCGCCCCAGGCCCTGTTCATGCTCAACAGCCATTTCGTGGAGGCACGCTCCCGCAAGCTGGCCGAGCTTCTGCTGAAGGACCCGCACTCCAGTGACCGGGAACGGCTGAATCTTGCCCATCTCAGGACCCTGAGTCGACACCCTCAAAGTGAGGAGCTGGACCGGGCCCTGGATTACATCCGGGGATTTCAGGAGCGGTCGCCGGGCGACGAGAGCCGACTCCAGGGTTGGCAGAGTTACTGCAAGGCCCTGTTGTCCTCCAATGCGTTCATTTACGTGGATTGAGCTGTGCATGCGTGCCTCTGGACCGCGGCAGTCCGATTTTGGATACGATCATGAATGATCTCCATTCCCTCTACCGAAAACTCCAAGTGCCGGTGTCCAGGCGCGCCATGTTGCAGGCTTCGGCCGGCGGATTCGGAATTCTGGGTCTGGCCGGATTGCTTGCCGAGGAATCCGGCCTTCTGGCTGAGCCCTCGGGGAACCCGCTGGCCGGGCGGACGCCCCATTTCAATGCCAGAGCCCGACGGGTCATCTTCCTCTTCATGCACGGAGGGCCGTCCGGAATCGACATTCTGGACCCCAAGAAGCGCCTGACCCGAGACCACGGCCAGCCCCTTCCCATCGAGCGGCCTCTGGCCTTCGACGACGAGAATCCGGCGGGTCCGCTGATGCAGTCTCCCTGGGAGTTTCGACCCGGGGGACAGAGCGGCCTTCCCATCAGCGATCTGTTTCCCCAGGTCCGGGACTGCGCCGACGACCTCTGCGTGATCCGCTCCATGGTGGGGGAAGGGGTCGACCATGGCGCGGCCATGCTCCAGACCTTCACCGGCACCAGCACCTTCGTGCGGCCCAGCATGGGCTCCTGGGTGGTCTACGGCCTGGGGACGGAGAACCGGAACCTTCCGGGATTCATCATGATCAAGCCGGCCCTCTCCCACGGCGGCGCCAAGAACTGGGGCTCGGCTTTCTTGCCGGGGGCCTATCAGGGCACGGCCGTCGGACATGGAGGGCTGTATGTCAAGGATGTCCAAAAAGAGCCCATCCGCTACCTCCTGAACAAGCGCTATTCTCCCGATCTGGCCCGCTACGAGCTCGACATGCTGCAGAACATCAATCGGCGGCACCGCCTGCTGCGCCAACAGGACCCCGAGTTGGAAGCCCGCATTCAGGCCTTCGAGCTGGCCTTTCGGATGCAGGCGGCAGCCCCGGAAGTCTTTGAAGTGGAAAAGGAGTCGGAACCCACCCGGAAGCTCTACGGCCTGGACGACCCCCTCACCGCCGACTTCGGCTGGCAATGCCTGCTGGCCAGGCGCATGGCCGAACGGGGGGTCCGCTACATTCAGTGCACTCACACCTACATGCCGGGTGGGGTCGGCTGGGACCAGCACGGTGAGCTCTACGCCAAGCATACCGACAACGCCCGGCAGGTCGACCGCCCCATAGCCGGCTTGCTGAAGGACCTGAAGGGGCGGGGGCTGCTGGAGGATACGCTGGTCATCTGGGCCGGCGAGTTCGGCCGCACCCCCGTATCCCAGAACGGCGACGGCCGGGACCACAACCCCTACGGCTACTCCATCTGGATGGCGGGCGGCGGAGTCAAGGGCGGCTTTGCCTACGGGGCCACCGACGAGTTCGGCTACCACGCGGTCGAGGATCGCATGCACATTCACGATTTCCACGCCACCGTGCTCCACCTGCTGGGGATCGACCACGAAAAACTGACCTACACCTACGGCGGCCGGAACTTCCGCTTGACCGACGTGGCGGGAGTGGTGGCTCACAAGATTCTGGCGTAGTCTTCCCTTCTCACCAATTCCCGAACTCAATCCACCAAGAAGCTCGAAGGAGAATCATGGCAGTGTTCCCGGTTGATCCCAGTGGGGGAGATGGCCGAGGCCCTGCCAGGCTTTGTGCGGGCGGGACGCCCGCGCTCCCAGGTGATGTCGACCCCGCCGCCGCGGCCATTGGTTGAATCCCCCGAATTCCGGTCCCGAATGAAACGCAGACAATTTCTGCAAACCCACGCCGCCGGCCTCCCGACAGCTCCGCCTTCTCCGACGGCTTCCGGTTCCGGGGCCAAAAAGGCCCGCCGGGACCCGACCGGCCCGCCTCGTGTCTTCCTCTTCAACGACGGGCGCCACGCCGGGGGACTGGACAGCTTTGAGCCGCCGGTCACTGCGGAAGATCACGTCTTCATCGCCGATCAACTGGCCGGAAGCGGCGTGGATGCCCTGGTGCTGTTTGCGGGCGGGGCCCATGGAACCGTTCTCTACCCCAGCCGGGTCGCCGATCTCTGGGGCGCCACCGTCAAGCGATGGAACCACTACGTCTGGGCCAGAACCGGAAGGGTGTTGAGACAGTTGATCGCTGACGGTCATGATCCGCTGAAGCTGCTCTGTGACCAATGCCACAGTAACGGACTCCTGATGATCGCCAGTGCCTGGATCAGCCTGCATGGCGCCAGTCGCGAAACCCATGAAAACCTGGGCCGGTGGTCCTCTTTCGTCCTGGACCATCCCCAGTTTCAGGTGGGTGAGGATCCCGACCCCAGGGCTGCAGGCATCATGAAGACCCGATTCAGTCTGCTTCACGCCGAGGTGCGGGAGGAGCGCTTCCGGCTCTTGTCAGAGATGCTTTCCGATTATGAAACCGACGGCGTCGAGTTGAATTTGACCTTCGCCATGCCCTATTGCCGATTCAGCGAAGTCGACCGGCTGGCCTCTCTGCTCACCCAATGGCTGCGAGATCTGCGTCTGGTCGCAGACCGGGCCCAGAATCTCCAGAAACGCCCCAAGCACATTTACGCACGTATTCCCGCGCACCCGGAAGCCTGGAGAATGGTGGGATACGAAGTTGAGACCTGGATTTCGGAAAAGCTGGTGGATGGCCTTTTCTGCGAGAGCAGCTACACGGAAGAAGAAGGCGTGGATCAGGACGTTGATCTTGCTCCGGTGGTGGCCTTGACCCACGGCACCCGCTGCCGGGTCTACTACGCTTTCCACACCAACCTCTTCCGTCAATTCGCCCGCAGCGCCACCCCTGCCATGATCTGGGCCGCCGCCGCCAATGCCTACGAGCAGGGCGTGGACGGCTTCGCCATCGCCGATCACGTGTGGACACCCAATGGCTGGCCCTGGACACCGCGGGAGTATGAAACGCTCCGCCTGCTGGGGCATCCGGAGCTTCTGGCCCATGCCGACAAGCACTACCTGGTTCGCTCCGACATCCGGGAGGAGGCTTCGGTCGGCTGGCTGCCTGGAAGATCCACTCAACTTCCCAAGGAACTGGCTCCGGGAGAACTATGCGGGGTGTCGTTCCGGGTGGCCGACGACCTGGACCGCCGGCACGGATTGGGTAGGCTCAAATCGGTGGTGCTGAGAGTCCGCTTCGGGGACATCATCCCAAACTACGACAGGGTTGCGGTCGAGTTCAATGGGCGGAAACTGCCGGAAGCCATCCTCGAAAAGGTGGACATGACCTATCGCCTGGTGGATCAAAGGTCTTCCGCTCACTCCATCACGCCTTACGGCTATGCCTATGACTATCATCTGAGCCCGACTCACTTCCCGAAAAAGGGCCGCAACTTCCTGACCGTAAAGCTGCTCAAGCGAGATCCGAACATCTCCGGAAATCTCTCGGTCGAACGGGTCGACTGCCGCATCGAGTATCGACGCCATCGACACTTCGAAGACCAACCCATCGAATACTGAAGGACTGTAGAAGGATTTCCTGCGAACTACAGAAGGATTTCCTGCGGCACCTCGCCGGCAACATCGGTCAGACGGAAGTCGCGCCCGGCGTGGCGGTAGGTGAGCTTGGTGTGGTCCAGGCCCATCAGGTGGAGAACGGTGGCATGAAAATCGTTGAAGGTCATCTTGTTTTCCACGGCATACCATCCGAATTCGTCGGTGGCGCCGTAGCGAATCCCGGGGCGGACCCCGCCGCCGGCCATCCAGATGGTGAACCCGGTGGGGTTGTGGTCGCGCCCATCCTTTCCTTGCACCGCGGGTGAGCGCCCGAACTCGGTGCCGAAGATGACCAGAGTGTCCTCCAGCAACCCCCGGCTCTTGAGGTCCTTGAGCAATCCCGCAATCGGCTTGTCGACCTTGAGGGCGTTGGTCTGGTGCTTCTCCCGCAACTTGGAATGCTGATCCCAGTAGTTTCTGGGGTAGCTGTGCGACACCTGCACGAAACGCACTCCCCGCTCCGCCAGACGCCGGGCCAGCAGGCACTGGCGCCCATACTCGTCGGTGGGCTCCACTCCGATGCCGTAGAGATCCAGGGTGCTCTTCGACTCCCTGGAGAAATCCAGGGCTTCGGGGGCGTGGCGCTGCATGCGGAAGGCCAGCTCGAAGGCCTGGATGCGGGCTTCCAGCCGGGCATCGTAGGCTGTCGAGCCGAGATGCCGCCGGTTCCAGGCCCGCATCAGGTCGAGCTGCCGGCGTTGCACCCCCGGGCCCCTTCCCTCGGCCTTCAGGTTGGGTATTTCCCCCTGGACGAACTGGGTGGCGCCATCGCCGACTCGAGTGCCCTGGTAGACCGCGGGCAGAAAAGCCGACCCGAAGTTTTGGCCCCCGCCATGGATGTAGGGGGGTGAGATATTGATAAACCCGGGGAGATTCCGGTTGTCGGTTCCCAGACCGTAAAGGATCCAGGATCCCATGCTCGGCCGGATCAGGATCCCATCCCCCGTGTGGAGCTGCAGGGCGGCGCCGCCGTGAGAAACAAAGTCGCCCACCATGGAATGAATCATGCACAGGTCATCCACACAGGTGGCGATATGGGGGAAGAGCTGGCTCACCGGTTGGCCGCATTCCCCGTACCGGCGGAATTCCCAGGGAGACTTCAACAGGTTCCCCGTCTTGGCAAAAGTGAACTCGGGCTTGGGGAACGGCAAGGGTTTGCCGTTCATCTCCGTCAGCTTGGGTTTGGGATCGAAGGTGTCGATGTGCGAGACGCCGCCATGCAGGAAGAGGAAGATGACCCGCTTGGCCCTGGGGCGGAAATGGGTCGGCTTGGGACCCAGAGGATTGAGACCTCCCGAGGGAGTCCGCGCGGCCCGGGCCTCCAGCGAGGACAACCCCGCGAAGGCCAGGTAGCCGAAGCCGCAGGCGATCTGACGCAGGAGGTCGCGGCGGGAAGCCGGTCCGGGAAAGGGGAATGGAGGCGCTGCCAAGGGGTCATTCATGCCGGTGGTCCTGAGAAGAGTCTCCACGCTTACTCAATATACATGAATTCATTGAGGCCGAATAGTAGCTGGCAGTAACTGGCCCAGGCCTGGCGCCGGGTCTCGGCTGCCTCGGCCTCGCCCGCCCCCTGGATCCGAGGGTAAGCTGCCAGATAGGCCAGCGCTTGCTCGGTCTCTCGATCGGAGGGGGGCCGGGCCAGGACCCTTCGATGGGCCAGCGCCACCCGTTCCCTGTCATCGGCGCCCTCCCGGGAGAGCAGGTCCTCGGCAAAATGGCGAGCCTGCTGCATGACGAAGGGGCTGTTCATCATGAACAGGGCCTGGGTGGGCACGGTGGAGTCACCGCGCCTGCTGGTGACGGCGTTGGAATCGGCAAAGTCGAAGAGCTGAAACATGGGGAAGAGCTGATTGCGCACCACCGGAAGGTAGAGGCTGCGGCGCCCGCTCCGATAGGCCTCGAAGCCATAGCCCCCCTTTCCCGCCGAGAACAGGCCGCGGAAATAATCGTCCACCGCGGATTTGCCCTGGTAGTCGAAGATGGACCCGCCCATGGTCCGATCCAGCCTGCCGCTGAGGGCCAGAACGGCATCGCGCAGGGCTTCCGCCTCCAGGCGGCGGCGGGGGAACCTCCAGAGCAGGCGGTTGTCGGCATCCGAAACCTCAGCCGCCGGGTTGGAGACGCCGCTCTGCATCCGGTAGAGGCTGGAGTGCAGGATCAGCCGGTGCAACTGCTTGACGGACCATCCCGAATCCACGAAATGGGCGGCCAATCGATCCAGCAGCCCGGGATGGGACGGCCTGTCCCCCAGGCTCCCGAAGTTGTCGCTGCTGGCCACCAGGCCCCTGCCGAAATGCCACTGCCAGATCCGGTTGACCATCACCCGCGCCGTCAAGGGGTTGTCGGGGCGTGCAATGAACCGGGCCAGCTCCAGCCGGCCGCTCTGTTCGCTGTTGACGACCGAACCCTGGCCCCGATCCAGGATCTGCAGAAAACGACGGGGGACCAGCTTCCCCGGGTTGTGGTGGTTTCCGCGGACCAGGATCCGCATGGGCGCCGGAGACCCATCCTTGACAGCCATCACCATCAGCGGGTCCGCTGGCGGACTGGAGCAGTCCCCGGCGGCAAACACTTCCACTTCGGCCATATGCAGGTAGGAGGTCTCCTCTTCCCGGGGCCCCGGTAATTCCAGCCGCACGATCCGGCCCTCGGTTCCCTGGGGTGGGCAAATGCGGAATCCCTCCGCCGGGGTCGGAAACTCCTCGGCGTCCGGACCCTCCGGGAAAAAGGCTCGGCTCCAGACCTCCCGGCGCTCTCCGTTCAGCACCGAAACCCGGAAGTTGGAAAGGCGCTTGAATTCGGCATCCACGCGATTCCACAGGACTACCATGCCTATGGGACCGTTTTCGGCCAGCTTCACCTCCCACCAGGGGCTGGAATCGCCGTCATCGGTCTCCTGGCGGTTGTTGAAGACCCCGTCAATGGCCTTGTCCGCGGTGGCCTCGCACTTGGTGGTGGATTGGCGGGCCTCGCCCAAGCCGGCCAGGCTGGGGACGGGGGCGGGAAACCGGTCGGGGTACCGCTTCCGCAATTCGCTCACCAGGGGCCATTCCTGCCACTTGGAGGCGAACTCCAGATCGGCCATGGTCCGGGTGCCCTTGAAGATGGCAGCCAGGGAGTAATAGTCGGCGGTAGGGATGGGGTCGAACTTGTGGTCGTGGCAGCGGCTGCAGGCCAGGGTGAGGCCCAGAAAGGTGCGCCCGGTAACGTCGATCTGCTCGTCGACCACGTCCAGAATAAACTTCTCCTTGTCCTGTTCCGCCAGCGCCTTGGGACCCAGCACCAGGAACCCGGTGGCTACCATCCGGTCCCGGAAGGCCCGCCAGTCGGCATCTCCCGAAAGGAGGTCGCCGGCCAGTTGCTCGAGAATAAATCGATCGTAGGGCTTGTCCTGGTTGAAGGCCCGGACCACGTAATCGCGGTAGCGGTAGGCGTAGCGCATGATGTAGTTGCCGTCGTGAGCGGTGGTGTCGGCATAGCGGACCACGTCCAGCCAGTGGCGGGCCCAGCGCTCGCCGTAGTGGGGCGAGTCCAGCAGGCGCTCCACCAGGTTCGAGTAGGCATGGGGCGAAGGGTCATTGACAAAGGCTTCAACCTCCCCGGGTTCCGGCGGCAGACCCACCAGGTTGAAGGTGAGCCGGCGAATCAGCGTCCGCCGGTCCGCCGGCGGAGCCGGCCGAAGCCCCTCGGCCTCCAGCCTGGCCAGGATGAACCGGTCCAGCCAGGTGCGGGGCCACTCCCGGTCCCGAACTGCGGGAGGCTCCTGCCGGGTCACCGGCTGGAAGGCCCAAAAGGACGTTTCTTCCTCGGCAAACTCGGCGGCGGTCTCTTCCAGGTTCCAGGGAAGCAGAATGTCGTATTTGTCCCCCAGGTAGGCCTCGACCGACCGGCGTTCTTCCTCGGTGCGGGCGGTGTCGTAGAGGATCACTTCCGCCAAGTCTCCCCGGAACGAGATCCGGCCGGCGGATACCCCGCCCAGCAGGGATTGGACCGCCGGAACACCCTCCACCTCCTGTCCGTTGAGGTAATAGCGGATGGCGCCGCCCGCCGTCCCGGGCTGGCGGGTCATGGCCATAATCCAGGGGCGTTTGCCGCCGGGAACGGCCCCGTTCCCCCCTGCCCCGCCACCCTGGTCTCCCGGTTCAAACCGGGCCACCGCCAAGGCGGTCCGGGCAGCTTCCGAACCCTTGGCGAGGAGGGTGTCGGGACCCGCCAGCCGGCTTGGCCCGTCGAATCTCAGAGCCGGCTTGCCGTGCACCCGGCTGTCGGCAATCCATTCCGGCGCCGGGGCCTCTCCCGGCGGCGCCTCCACGGCAGGAACCTTCCAATGGTTGCCGCGGCCGCTGGCGTCCGGCCAGGCCTGGAGGGTCTCGTCTTCCTTGAGCTGGATGGCGTCGGCTTTCAGCCACACCTGCAACTCGGCCGCCCATTCCCCGTCGCCGGGGGACCGGGCAACCACGCCGCCCTGCCGCTCCCCATTCTGCTTGCGCACCGCCCGAGGCTGCGGCCAGACTGCGCCGGCTCGAACCCATTGCTCCAAGGCAGCGACCTCACTTTCCGACAGAGGCCCGGTAGGCGGCATTTGCAGGTCTCCGGAACCGCGCACGAGCTGGATGAGGCGGCTCTCCTCCACCTCCCCCGGCACCACCGCCGGTCCCGATTGGCCCCCCTGACGAAGGAAATCGGCCGAATCCAGACGCAGCCCCCCCTGCTGCAGCCTGGGACCGTGGCACACCACGCAGTGCTCCACCAGCAGGGGGCGGATCTGTTTCTCGAAGAAATCGATCCGGGCAGGATCCGATGCTTGACCCAAGGCGGCCAGGGCCGTGGCCATCAGGACCGAAAGCAGCAGAAAACGAAATGACATGACGATTCCCGAGATGAACAAGGGATGGTTGCGACCGCTTGGAGGGTCACCTGAAACAAACGCCCGGCACCGGGTGGCTGGAAACCGGCTCATAGTCAAGCATGGGTTGATTTTTGATTCACATCGATGCACAGGATGCACAGGATTTTTTCTGGAGACGGCTGGCTTGTAGTCCTCGACATCCGTATCGCTTTAGGTAAAGCGTTTGAATTCGAGAATCGGTTTGCCGAAATGGATGAGTCGTCCCCCTGCATGCCAGTCGCGTTGAAGTCATTGATGGTCTGGGCTGCATGTTGCGGAACGAGAGTTCTCACCGACTTGAGTTCGACCACCACCTTTTCTTCAACATTCCTGGACATCCGCAAATCCGCACGCGATCATCGCCGGAGTCAGCCTCTCGTGCAGCAGCCTCCCGTGCTGATTATCCTGTGCATCCTGTGCATCGATGTTCAATTTATGATCCTTCTCGATGGATCTGCCCGGTCGCGGGCAAACGGGAGCTTCCCAATGGGTGCAGGCCGGCTTTCAGAGAAGTCGCCCGCCGGATACCCCCACCTCGCCATCGGGAGGACACCCCCCGGGAGCGCGGGCGTCCCGCCCGCATCCTCTCCCTTTGCCTGGCGCTCAGTTTCCCTGCGATGCGACAGCAGGCCACCCTGCCGGCGGGAACCCCATGGGCCCAGCCGAAGCAGAGCCATGGCGCCGCTGCCGGTCGCCCCAGGTGGAGGAGATGGGCGAGGCTGTGCCAGGATTTGTGCGGGCGGGACGCCCGCGCTCCCGGGTGGGCTTCATCCCATGACATCGTTACACCAAGAGAACATAATCGCAGAAGCATTCGGGCGCCGCTCGTCATTGAAGGAGGTCCATTCGTATTGGTGCTAATTCGTGTCCATTGGTGGTTCTTTTTTCCCTCTATGCCTATCGGTCTCAGGCGTGGCCTCACCAGGTATTCTATACCAAAGTAGGCTTCCTTCCCGATGTGTGGCGATCTTGGAGAGAGCGGCGCAACTGCAGTTGGCGCAGCTCAACCCGCTTTTTAGGGCGACACCCGGGCACAGACCATCTCCCTTTGGCTGCGCACGTAAACCTCCTGGCCGGAAAAGGCAGGGTGGGCCCATACAGGTGCATCGCGCCCTTCGATGATCTTCACCCGCCCCCGGTCTTCGAACCCCTCGGGGGTCAGGTTCAGAAGGACCAGCTCACCCACGGCATTGAGGGCCACGGCTAAGCCCCCGGCACTCTTACCGGAACGGTCGCGTCCCGCCCATACCAGGGCCGCGTGGGGATTCCGCCCTTTCGGAGTCAGGCGGTGATCGTCCGTCCAGACCACCTTCCCGCTGGGCCAGTGGATGCACAGGAGGCCATCGCGCTTGTCCAGAACGTAGAGATGGTCCCCGGACCACAGCGGCGTCGACATCAGGCAACTCAACCTCCGCGACCTCCACAGCTCCTCAGGACCTCGACCGCGCTCCAGGCGCCAGGCCGAGGCACCGTCCCAGTAGCCCGAGACGAACACCCGGCTGCCGTCAGACACCGGCGAAATGATGGCGACGTCGTAGCTGCTGGTTCGGAAGGGCGCCTGCCATATTTCCTCTCCCGTCCGCGGGTCGAGAGCCACCAGGCGATCGGCCGTCCACACCAGCAGTTGCTTGGTTGAGCCCACCTTGACCATGATCGGGGAAGAGTATCCGGGACGGTCCTCCAGGGCTCGCCAGCGTTCCCTGCCTGTTCGGCGGTCCAGGGCCACCACGGTGGCGCCGGACTGCCCTCCGGCCTGCAGGTAGAGGAGATCCCCGGTGACCAGAGGCGAGGCGGAATGCCCCCAGACGGGAGGTTTCCCGCCAAAGCGTTTCTGAAGATCCAGGCTCCAGAGTGGCTTGCCGTCGGCAAGGCGGAGGCAGGAGACCCGCCCGACCGCTCCGACGGTAAAGACCTCTCCGCCCTCGACCGCAGGCGTCGCGCGGGGGCCCTTGCCCCAATCCAGGTCCCCGTAGGGCGCCCGATAGCTGTGGGTCCACAGGAGGGAGCCGTCTTTCCTGTCCAGGCACACCACCCGTTCCTCTTGCGCCGGCCCAACACGGTCCATGGTCAGCACCCGATCGCCGGCCACCACCACGCCCGAAAATCCCCCGCCGACCCGGGCGCTCCAGACTTTCTCGACCGCGCCCTGGTTGAGCCGCCGCGGCAGTTGCACTGAGGGCCACACCCCGGCGCGATCGGGACCCCGCCATTGAGGCCAGTCCCGGGCATTTGCGGGGGCGATCGGCAGGCCCCGGCCCAGGACAAGGGCCGCGCACAACCCGGCCACAAGGCCCAAACCCGACCTCTGCCAGCGTGACCTCGGATGGACGAAAGCCGAGTGCCGCCGAAACCGCCGCCGCAATCCGGCCCCGCCAATGACCCCGCCAATGACGGGCAAAGGGCTGGGGGTGCGGACTGGAAAGGGTCTTTTCATCCGTGGATCTGCAAGCGGAGGGGCCGAACGCTTCCCGGAGCGCGACTGCTTGGCGAGGCTCATGCTATTGCAGTTCAAAATGGAAAGCAACGGATTGGAACCACCCGGGGGCGCACGACAAATTTGTGAGGCGAGGGTGGAACTCAAGACGGTGAAACCTCTCGCCAAATTATCCTGTTGATGAAGACGAACCACCAATGGACACGAATAAACACAAATAGACCGGAGGACAGATGGGCCTGCTTCAACCACAAGCGGCGCCAAAATGCTTCTGCAATTTGGTGCCCTTGGTGTGACGATGTCATGGGATGAAGGCTTGCTGGGAGCGCGGGCGTCCCGCCCGCACAAAGCCTGGCACGGCCTCGGCCATCTCCCCCCCTTGGATCGACCGGGAACGGCGCCATGGCTCTCCTTCGTCCTGGCCGCTGCGGTTCCCGCCCACAGGGTGGCTGCCTGCAGCACCGCACTGAAGCTCAGCGGCGGCCAAAGGGAGAGGATGCGGGCGGGACGCCCGCGCTCCCAGGGCAATCACTCCCCCCTTGAGGGGGAGTCGCAGAAGCCGAGCCGCCAGGCGAAGGCTGATGTGGTGGGGGGTGGGCGCCGGGCGACTTCTCGGAAAGCCGACCTGCACCCCTTGGGAAACTCCCGTTTGCCCGCGAGCCCGGCCCCCGCCCTACCGTGCGGATCATTCGAGGAAAAACGGCTGATCGTTGATGAAGACGAACCACCAATGGACACGAATAAACACAAATAGACCAGAAGACAGATGGACCTGCTTCAACGACAAGCGGCACCAAGATGCTTCTGCAATTTTGTGCCCTTGGTGTGACGATGTCATGGGATGACGGCTTCCCGGGAGCGCGGGCGTCCCGCCCGCACCAAGCCTGGCACGGCCTCGGCCATCTCCCCCGCTTGGATCAACCGGGAACGGCGCCATGGCTCTCCTACGGCCTGGCCGCTGCGGTTCCCGCCCACAGGGTGGCTGCCTGCAGCATCGCACTGAAGCTCAGCGACGGCCAAAGGGACAGGATGCGGGCGGGACGCCCGCGCTCCCAGGGCAATCACTCCCCCCTTGAGGGGGAGTCGCAGAAGCCGAGCCGCCAGGCGAAGGCTGATGCGGTGGGGGGTGGGCGCCGGGCGACTTCTCAGAAAGCCGACGTGCGCCCTTTGGGAAACTCCCGTTTGCCCGCGAGCCGGCCCCCCGCCCTGCCGTGCGGATCATTTGAGGAAAAACAGCCGATCGTTAATGAAGACGAACCACGAATGGACACGAATAGACCGGAAGACAGAGGGAGACGACGATGCCTGGACCGCTGGGGGCGCGCTGCGCTTTGAGGACTTCGAGGGTTTTGGCGGGACATTGAACGGCAAGGTCTCCGGTCGTCTCCGCCTGGTAGAGGCCTTCTCCCTGCGCAGCAGTTTGAGCACCGGCTTCCGTGCTCCGACACCAGGACAGTCAAACGCATTCAACGTGTCTACCCAATTTGATCTTGCGCTCATGGACTTGGTCAATAACGGAACCATCCCGTCAACCTCTGCGGTCGCCAGGTTGAGAGGCGGCAATCCTCTGCAACCAGAGACGTCACTGAATTTTGCCTTTGGCGGAATCCTGGGGCGGGGACCATTCACACTCACCGCAGACCTCTTCCGCATCGACATGGACGATCGCCTGGCCCTGACTCAACTCTTCAATCTGACGCCTGAGGAGGTTGACGACCTGGTCGCCGAAGGTGTCACCAGCGCCTCCAACCTGCAAAACTTCCGCTTTTTCACCAACGACTTCGCAACCAGGACCGCAGGACTCGATGTCATCGCGACCTGGTCGCCGCCGGAATTGGGCGGGAACACCAACTTCAGTTTCCTGCTCAACCACACGGATACGAAGGTGACCGACTTCAATCCCGACACCCTCAGCCAAAGGCGGCTGCGGTCGCTGCAGGAAGAGCTTCCGGAGACCCGGTACAGCTTCACTGTCAACCACAAGGAATGGAATGAGAAACTGCGGTTTCTCGGCAGGTTCAGCTACTACAGCAGTTGGTTCGACTTCGACAACTCACACACCTCCGGCGGCAAAACCCTGCTGGATCTGGAGTTGGCCTACACTTTCGAGAGAGGCATCACCTTTGCAATCGGCGGCCAGAACGTCTTCAACACCTACCCGGATAAAAACCCAATAGCGCTTTACGTCGGCGAACGGTACAGCGAGTACTCCCCCTTCGGCTTCAACGGCGCCTACTACTACGCTCGTCTCAGTTATTCCTTGGGTTCTGCTTTCAAATAGCCCGTCCCCCCGCCCTGCCGTGCGGATCATACGAAAGTGAAACAGGAGTGTTTCAGGTACGATGTCAATGACTCTCCAACCCCTTTTATTTCAATCTCTTGAGACGGTTTTGCGTCACTCCGGCCAAGATTTGTTTCAGGTAGGTCCGGCCCCTGCCCTGCCGGGCAGATCATTCGAAGAAGAAACTGCCGATCGTTATTGAAGACGAACCACGAATAAACACAAAGACCGATGGACCTCCTTTGCTGCGACGACGTCATGGGATGAAGCCCACCCGGGAGCGCGGGCGTCCCGCCCGCATAATTCTTGGCACAGCCTCGGCCATCTCCTCCACCTGGCTCGACCGGCAACGGCGCCAGGACCCTGCTTCGGCCGAGCCCATGCCCTTCCCGCTGGCAGGGTGGCCGGGTGCCCCATCGCAGGGAAACTGAGCGGCACGCAACGGGATAGCATGCGGGCGGGACGCCCGCGCTCCCGGGGGGGGCCTCCTCCCATCACCCGTGCCCCTGAAGGGGGGCGTGCCGGGTTGACAGGCCGCAGCCCTGCCGATGCGGCAGAGCCGTCACGCCTTAGTGGCCCTTCGTCGTTCTTAGTGGCCCTTCGTGGATAACTCTTTTTTCCATTGTTTCAGACAAGTCGAATTCCTGCCTTCGGTCAGAAGGTCCATGGGACCAGCCCGTCTATCCTTCCACCGGTTCGGTGCCGGCGATGGTGGTGCGATGCATCAACCTGCGTTCGGCGCCGTGGTCGAAGGGGGTCACCACGTGGATACACCAGCGGTTATCCCACATCAGGACGTCGTGGGGACGCCAGCGGTGCCGGTAGACAAAACCGTCCTGGGTGGCCCAGGCCATCAGCTCGTCGATGAGCTGCCTGCTGTCCGCCTGGCTCAGTCCCATGATGCGCTCCATGTAGGTGGCGCTGACGTAGAGCGAGAGGCGGCCGTCCCGGTGCCGCCGGACCAGGGGATGGTCCACCGGCGGCACCTGAGCCGCCTCGGCCGGATCCATGGGAGGGAGTTGGCGCAACTGGCGGGAGTATTGGAAACTGTGGCGCGCCCTGAGCCCCGCAATTCTCGCTTTCAGCTCCCCCGGCATCTGCTGGTAGGCGTGGCACATGTTGGCAAACAGGGTGTCGCCGCCGTTCCTGACCACCTCGATGGCATGGAGTACCGCCCCCTTGCTGGGAACCCGACGGTAACTGCTGTCGGTGTGCCAGACGCAAATCAGAGTGCTGTAGCGGGCGCCGGGGGTGTCGACCGGCCGGATGCGGTTGTCGTCGCCCACGTTGGTGACGCGGAAGATCTCCGGAACTCGAAGGGAACGGTTTGCCGCCTGGGGAAAGATCTCCAGCCTCCCGAAATGGCGGCTGAAGGCCACCTGTTGCTCATCGGTTATCGGCTGCCGCGGGAAGAGGAGCACGCCGTAGCGGCGCCAGGCGCTCTTGATGGCTTCCACGGTGGCCGGGTCGAGCGGTCCGGCCAGACTGACCCCGGTGACTTCAGCCCCGATCAATGGATGCAGCTTCCTGAGGCGAATGGACATGTCCGGACTCCTGGCTTGCTCGACCCTCTCAGGCCGTCAGCCCGAAGGAGTAAAGTCGGGCGTTCCGCAGATAGAACTTGAGGCGGATGACCTTCCCTTTCAAGCTTCCCAGTGAGGCCTGGCGCCAGGTCACCGTGTGGCGGACCGAGTCGCTGTCAAAAACGGCGCCGTCGATCTTGCCGAAACCCGGGTACTGGGTCCCCTCTCCGTCCAGGACGGCTACGGCCACCAAGCCGCCGCGGGCCTGGGCGTTGATTTCCAGCGAGTCGCCCTCGCAGGTAAACGGCCGGGTGACCAAGGTCCCCATGTCCTCACCCGCGTCCACCGAGACAAATCCGTCCAGCCTCAGCTTGGCCAGGCAGATGGGGCCGCTTCGTCCGGTGGGACCATGCTCAATGGCGGAAGGCGAATAATAGAACCATAGCTCGTCCCCAACCCTGACCGGAGCATTGGCCATGTAGACCTCGCCGGAGTCGATGCTCCCGGGCGGACCGTTGGGGATGAAGGGCTTGCGGTCACCCAGACGCCCCCAGCGGATGCCGTCACGGCTGGCGGCAAGCTGGATGTCGATGGTTCCGAAGAAGCGGATATGGGGTTCCTCCGGAGGGGTATGGTAGGCCGCAAGCTGCCCGATATAGACACCCTCATATTTGAAGACCGGCATTTGGTAGAACTGCAGGCCCGGGGGGTCCTGCTCGTCGGGGACCACGACCTCCTGGGGAAGGCTCCAGTGGATGAAGTCCTCGCTGACCGCGCGCCCGATCCGGCGGGTTGGATCGCCCTCGTGGACAGAGGGGCGGCAATAGGCCACGTATTGGCGGTGATTCTCGTCCCAACCCATCAGGGTGTGGGAGTCGCTGGCCCGGGTAATTACCGGGTTGCCCGGATGCTTGGTCCAGTTCAAGCCGTCGGGTGAGAAGGCAACCGAAACACCGTCCCCCTCGTTGGAGGTGCCATCCGGATCGCGGGACTCATAGAAGAGGGATTTGTACAGCCGGGCTGGATCGGGGTCGAGCGGGTCCCGGATGACGTTGCCGCCGGCGGCGTTCACCAGCACCAGGTTGTTGTCCCTGGAACCTTCGTACTCGACCAGGCCCAGGTTGGGCCGTTCCCAGAAAATACCGTCGTTCGAGGTTGCGTAGGCCATGCTGTAGAGCAGCTGTTCGGGGTCGAACCCCATGAACCCCCACCTGGTCTCATTCCGTTTACCCATGGGGGTGACACCCATGTTCCCCAATCCCGTATACCACATCCGGAACCGGCCGGTTTCCTCCTCCCGCCAGACCGTGCCATACAGCTCCAACCGGCCTTCCCAGGGATAGAGGGGAAACATGAGGGGATTGCCCGCATACTTGGCGGGCTGGTTCAGGGTGAGGCCCAGCTTTCGGGTCTCCTCCACGATCCAATCATCGATAAAGAGCTGCCGGCTGTTTCCCACTTCGAGCACTTTCGCATTCGTCATAAGGGCGCTCCGCTCATCTTCCCGGGAACTTGCACCATTGTTCCCGTTTCCGTTCAATCAAAGGCCAGGGGAAGGATCCAGGAGACGAACTTCCCCACCTCGTAGGTTTCCAGGGGCTCCAGCATCCCCCGTTCATCGATCCGATAGCTGGATAGCCGGCCGGACTCGTCGCTGCCGGAAAAAAAGAAGCGACCGTCCCTGGTAATGCCCAAGGGCCGAGGGATCGGCTGGCTAGGGACCCAACCCAGCGGGGAAAGCAGTCCGGTGCCGGCATCGACGGCAAAGACGGCGATGCTGTTGTGGCCGCGGTTGGAAACGTAAACGGCCTTTCCGGCGGGATGGACCCGGACCGACCCGGTACTGTTTTTCCCTTGGAAGCCTCTCCGGGGAAGGGTCGACAGGGACTGAAGCAGGGTGAGGCCGCCGGTGGAAGGGTCCAGGCGATAGGCGCCGACGCTGGAGGACTGCTCCTCGTTCCCGTACACCACCCTCCCGCCGGGATGAAACGCCAGGTGCCGGGGCCCATGGCCCGGCGGCGTCGCGATCCTGGGGACCTGACCCCGGCGCAGCCTGCCGTTGCCGGCGTCGAACCGGAACTGGTGAATGCTGTCGGTCGGCGCCACGTGGGGGACAAAGGCGTAGCGATTGGAGGGGTCGGTCAGAATGGAGTGGGCGTAGATCTCGGTGATTCGCTGGTCGCAGGCAGGGCCGCGCACGGCCCCGTCGTCTCCAATGGGATGCACCGTGACCATACCGGCAATCAAATAGGCCGCCAGCAGAAAGCGACCGCCCTGGTCGGTGACCAGGTAGCAGGCATCGGCTTCCAGCTCCACTTCGCCGATCTGGGTCACGTCCCCGGTGGCGGCGTCGATGCGAAAACTGGCCACCGCACTGTAGGACTCGCTCCGAAGCTGCTGGTAAAGATATCGCTGCCGGGGATCGGCGCAGAGTTGATAGGGGTGGGCCGACAGCCGAATCTGCCGGCTCAGCCGGAGCTTGCCGGAGCCGGCATCCATCCCGAAGATCAGGAACTTCCGCTCTTCGATCAGGGGAACGTAGAGATAGCTTGGCATGGTTGTCCTTCAGTTACGGCTCGGTCCTCACCGGCAAAGCCTCCCCAGCCTATCACAGCTCCGACCCGGGCGGTAAAGCCCATCCAGCACAGGTCCATGGGCCGGGTTCCGCCCCCTTTCCTTATTTGAAACAAACGAAAAAAAGAGTGATCCACCAAGTGACACCAAGGGCCACGAAGCGTTACGGCTCTGCCGCATCGGCCCGGTCGAAGCAGAGCCCTGGCGCCGTCGCCGGTTGATTCCGGTGGAGGAGATGGGCAAGGCTGTGCCAGGTATTGTGCGGGCGGGACGCCCGCGCTCCCGGGTGGGTTTCGCCCCATGACATCGTCGCACCAAAGGAGGTCCATCGGTCTTCGTGTCCATAAGTGTTCATTGGTGGTTCGAGCTTTTTGCAAAATTCGCAGCGGGGCAGGTCATCTTGCCGGCAAACCTGAGGTTCTGCCTTTTTCAATATCGGGTGCGACCTGGTGAAAAATGCTGTCTAACCACAAAAAGCACAATAGTCACAATTTGTGTTTTTGTGCTTTTTGTGGCCATTCCCGGTAAACGTCCCGCTGCCGAATTTTGCAAAAGGTTCAGTCAAGCATGAGTAGATTTTTGATTCACATCGATGCACAGGATGCACAGGATTTTTTCTGGAGACGGCTGGCTTGTAGTCCTGGGCATCCGCGGCGCTTCGGTTCAAGCGTTTGAATTCGAGCCTGCGTTTGCCGAAATTGTTGAGCAGTCCCACCTGAAATCCGCACGCGATGGTCGCCGGAGTCATTGTCTCGTGCAGCAGCCTCCCGTCCTGATTATCCTGTGCATCCTGTGCATCGATGTTGAATGGATGGTCCTTCTCGATGGATCTGCCACGTCGCCGGGGGCGGGGGCGGCTACCCTCGCAAGGTGAGCCCGATCAGCCGGTTGGGGGGCGGGCGTATGAACAGGAAGCTGGCCAGGTACCCGACCAGCAGGTTCAGCGCCATGCTCAGCACCGGAACCCACATCCAGTTGATGGGCTCATGGGACACCCTCACCAGGCCTGCCTCTCTCTCCAAGGTGTAGAAGAGCTCTCCGTTTCTCATCTTCCATCGGCTCCCTTCTTCCTGCACCAACATGGCCGCATCGCTCCTGACCACGATTCCGTGGGTCTCGAACGTCCGTGCCAGTCTCGTGGAGATCACACCCTTATCCAAGTCGTCCCGGACGCCGGACTCCACTGCAAACAGAGTCGCCTTGTTGAGGAAGGGCTGAACCATCGGCGGCATCCCGTTGAATCCCAGAGACAGGACAATGGCGGCGACTGCGCCGCACAGGATGCCGGGAGTATTGACTCGTTTGGACAAAATACCCAACGCGAAAAACGCTCCGATGGGAGCTGCAACCAGACTGGTCAGACGGCTGAAGTGTTCGCCGGCAGTGCCTCTCTGCTGATCGTATTGGGAGAGCGCAAACCCCAGCAGGACCAGGCCAAAACCCAGTGTGAGGAGCTTCGCCACCCTGACGTAATGATCCTCGGAACGATTCGGCTCCAGATAACGCCGATAAAAGTCATTGGTGGTGACGTTGCTCATGGAATTCAGGGCCGAGTCGAAGGACGACATGAGGGCCGCCAACACCCCTCCCATCACCAGGCTGCGCATGATCAGCGGCAGGTTCAGCAGAACAAAGTGGGGAAGGACCATGTCGGGATGGGTGATTTCCCGCTCCAGTTCCGGATGCTGGGAGTAGTAGGCCACGAATCCCCAGGCCACCGGCGTGGTCAAAAGGACGAAACCGTAGCCGGTGACGGCGTTGGCCAGCAAGGCCTTGAACATGTTGCGCCTGTCCTTGGTGGCGTGCAGGCGCTGCACCGTCATCTGATTGGTTCCGAAGGCCAAGGTACGTACCAGGGAGCTGCACAGCAGCACCCAGATGGTTCCCTCCACCGCCATGCTCCATTCACGGGAGATGAGCTTGGTGTGCGGATAGCCGGTGTGCTCGGAAATCTGAGTCGAGGCCAGCCTCCAGATCTCGGTCGGATCGAACTGGATCAAAAGAACGATGGCGATCATGACGTAGCCGCCCACAAAAACAACGTACTGCACCACATCGGTCCAGATGACGGCCCTCATCCCGCCCAGCACGGTATAGAAGGCGCCCAGCAGACCGATCACCACCAGGCACAGGCGCCCGTCGAATCCGCTCACCGATTCAAATCCCTTGGAAGCCGTGACCAGGGCGGTGGCGAGCCAGAAGACGGTCCAGATGATGAACAGCATCGCTCCAATCGAGCGGACGCCAGGATGATAACGCCTCTCCAGGTATTCGTAGATCGACAGCACACGTAGCCGCGACCAGATCGGAATCCAGAGGGCGGCAGCCGGAAACACCATCAGGAACTCGATCAATCCACCCGTAATGGAGCTGCGGGTGTCCCGTTCGAAGATCCAACCGGGAAGAGCCAGGTAACTGATCGGGCTCAGGTGGGTGGCAATGAGCGAAATGCCCACCGCCCACCAGGGGACATTGCCGCCGGCATGAAAATACTCCTTGAGGCTCTTCTGCCGGCCCGAGAAGAGGATGCCCATGACCACCATCGAGGCCAGGTAGACCCCGATGACCAGGTAGTCCAAGATGGAGAATTTAGCCATGGGCGGAAGCATATAACACTTCATCCATGCCAAACGAGGTTGCGGAAGCCGAGTGAGGGGAGAACCGGCGCAAGGTGGGTCCAGGCGGCCAAGCGAGCACCGTGGTGGACCCTCCCTACCGGAAACACTCTGTCCGTCAGGAGACAAGCTCCTCGGAAATTGTCGCCGCCACATCCCGGCTGGTCCGTTGGCGCGCCTTTGACCCTCCCGGTCGGGCCGTGATAGGCTTCCCGACGAAAGCTGGCCAAGGGGCGCGCCTTAACCCGCATTTCTCACCGGGGGGCGTGACAATGGCGCAGGAATTTTCCCCTCAGCGCGTGCTCGCGACCGAAGAGCGTAGCGGGCACTACGTGCGAGGGAGCATGTGCGCGCTGAGGAGAAAAGGACAAGCCAGAGCGCGCCCAGCGCAGTCTGTACCCACAAGCCCTTTACATGGGGCCAATCAAGGTGCTGAAGATAAACTGCTTTTCATCATGTTTCCAGCGACCCGGTGAGAAATGCGAGTTCACCTCCTTCCCAACGCAAACGCGGCTTTCCGGGAGATTCCACGGCGGTGGGACCGGTAGCCCGGCCGGCCGCCTCGACCCGACACCCCATGCCTGAAGAACGTTGTGACCCGTCGACTCGACCACGCCGCAGGAGGGAACTCCTGCTCAGCCGGCGGGGATTTTTGGCCGCCGGCACCGGCGGCCTGGTTGCGGCTGCCGGGGCGTTGACCCCCAATCTGGCGGCCCTGGCGGCCAGGCGCACCTCGGATTCGGTTCACGGACCCATCGTCATCACCGACATCGAGACCCACGACATCAAGCTGGACTATCTCGACTGGCTCCACTACGAATTGAATCACTTCTACGGCCCCACCCGTCGAACCGTCTACGTGGTTCATACCGACAAGGGTTTTTACGGACTGGGGGAAGGCCGCAGCGAACCCCAGGAAGTGCTGCAGAAATACATCGGCACCAGTCCCTTCGACTGGGTCGGAGACGAAACCTCCGTCCCCATGGCCAAGGCCATGTACGACCTGATGGGCAAGGCGGCCGGGGTCCCCGTCTACAAGCTCTTCGGCCAGCGCTACCGCCGCTGGGTGCCCGTCGGCTCCTGGACGGTCTCCACCCACCCCTCGGAGATGGCCGACGCCGTCCGGAATTATGCGGCCATGGGCTACACCTGGATGAAATACCACCTCTCGCCCTTCGAGAACGTCTTCGATCAGCTCGAGGCCATGGAGCAGGTGGCTCCCAAGGGGTTCAAGCTTCAGTTCGACCTCACCCGCTTCCACCACTACGGGCACAACCCCGATCTGGTGGAGAGGGTGGCGCGCTCGCCGATCGCCGGCTCCTTCGAGGACCCCCTGGATACCACCGACGTCGACGCCTACATCGATCTCCGCAAACGCATCCGCCTGCCCATCATCATCCACGGCAGCAAATTCACCCACAGCTTCGACGTGCTGCGCCGCGCCGCCGACGGCTACATCATCGGGCACCACAAGCTGGGGATGATCCTGCAGCGGGCCGGACTGTTTGCGGCAGCCGGCGTACCCTTCATGATCCAATGGGTGGGCGGCCACATCACCCGGGCCATGACCACCCACATGCAGGCCGCCTTCAAGACCGCCAGCCTGCACTTCCACTGCGACGCCGAAACCTGGAAGTCGGACGTGGTCAAGGAGCGGCTGGAGCCGATCAACGGGTTCCTGCGGGTGCCGGAGCGCCCCGGGCTGGGGGTCACCCTCGATCGTGAAGAACTGGAGCGCCTCAAGCACAACAACCCGCCGGAGCAGCCCCCCTATATCCTCAAGACCCGCTTCCGCAACGGCACCACCATGTACAACATCATGAGCCCCAAGAAGTCCCTCTTCATGGTTCTGCCTAATCGTTGGCGCCTGATGCCCATGAGCTTCGATTGGCCCGTCTCCAGCCAGTATTGGGACGACGACGGATCCGACGAATACCGAGTGATGTTCCGGCGGCTGCAGACTGAAGAAATGGTGCTCCGCCGGGAATGATCGGACCCGGAAATCCGCCCAGATGCCTGGAGGTCAAACGCCGGGACGGAGGTCGCCTGGCCTGCTATCACTGGCCGGCTCCAGGTCCCTCGCTGCTGCTCATCCCGGGGAGCTGGAGCGACTACCGGCAGTTCGACGCGGTTCGCGGCCATCTGGCCAGGGACCTGAACCTGGCGATCGTGGAGCTGCCGGGGCATGGCCGCAGTTGGCCCCCGGCCCTGGAAGGAAGCATCGAGGGCTTTGCCCGGGAAGCCTTGTGCGTGATCGATGAGTTGGGATGGAAGTCCTGGGTCGCCGGGGGGCACAGCATCGGCGGCATGATCGCCATTGAATTGGCCAGGCAGCGGTGCCGGCAGCTTGGCGGGGTGATTTCGCTCGAAGGCTGGACCCACCATGAAGTCTTGAGACAGGCTTTCTCCGGAAAGGTCGACACAACCCTTTCCGAGGAGCTGGAGCAGCAGCGGCTGCAGGCCCGCGGTCAGACTCTCTGCCGGCTGAGCCAGAGTCAAATCGCGACCTTTCGCTCCATCTGGCAGCGCTGGGACGGCCTCCCCATTCTGCAGTCAACCTCGGTCCCGGTGCTGGAAGTATGGGGTGACCGCAACCAGCCCCGCCCCAGCCGCCGGCAGATGAGGATTCCGGAGCGCGCCAACATCCAGTTGCGCTGGGTCCCCGGAGCTTCCCATTCGCTCCCGCTGGAGAGACCGCAAGAGGTGGCGGGGGCGATCGACCGATTTGTCTTTTCCCTGGAGGTCTCCTAGCGTCTTTTGCCAAAGTGAACCGTTTGCAGTCCGCCGCCGGATTCCGTCCATGAACGATTTGGGACAGGAAACGACCCGCAGAAGCTTCCTGCACAACGCATCGCTGGCCGGGGCCGGCCTGTGGGCAGCCCAGGCGGCCTGCCGGACCGGAACCGATTCTGGCGAGAAGCCCGGCGGCGAGCCGCCATCGAGCCAATTCGATTGCGTGGTCGTCGGCGGCACCCCCGGGGGTATTGCAGCAGCCGTAACCGCCGCGCGCATGGGACGCTCGGTGGCGCTGGTGGAGGATCACGCCCATCTGGGCGGCATGTCCGCCAGCGGCCTGGGCAAGAGCGATATCGAGAACCGCGCGGCCATACGGGGGTTCTTCGCTGAATTCGTCGAGCGAATCCACCGGCACTACCTGGAACGGTACGGACCCGGCTCGGAAAATGTCCGCTTGTGCCGGGATGGATACTGCTACGAGCCCTCGGTGGCCGAAGCCGCCTTCGACCGGTTGGTGGAAGAGCAGCCCTCCATCAGCCTGCTGAAGTCCCATCGCTTTCAGTCCACCCTCACCCGCGAGGGAAGTGCCCGCGGTGTGGTGGTCCAGGACCGTCGAACCGGCGAACACAGGCGGCTGCTGGCCCCGCTGGTGATCGACGCCACCTACGAAGGAGACGTCTATGCCTCGGCCGGAGCCCACTACCGGCTGGGCCGGGAATCCCGGGAGGAATTCGGCGAACCCCACGCCGGAGTGATCTATTTCGACTACCGCAAGCGGATGTTTCTCCCGGGGTCCACCGGGAAGGGCGACCGGCGACTGCCGGCTTACACCTACCGTCTCTGCCTGACCACCGATCCTGGCAACGCCCATCCCTTGAGAGAGCCACCCCCCGGCTATGACCGCTCCAGCTATCTGGGCTACTTCGAGGATCTCAAAGAGGGGCGCCTGGCCGGCCCCAAGCGCTTCAAGCCGGGTCGAGGCTACTATCCGGCCCATTTCAACACGCTGGTACGCGCCTTGTCCGTGTCCGAGATCCCCAACCGCAAGACGGATGTCAACATGAATCCCCGGCCCATGGCATTTCCCTTTGCCGAGGAAAACCAGGGCTACGTCGAGGGGGACTGGGAGACCCGACAAAGGATCAGGAACAGGATCCGCGACCTGACGCTGGGCCTGCTGTGGTTCCTGCAGCAGGATCCGGAGGCGCCCCCGGCTCATCGCCGCATTGCCCGGCAGTATCAATTGCCTCTGGACGAGTTCACCGACAACGGGCACTTCCCGTTTCAGCTCTACATTCGCGAGGCACGCCGCCTGGTGGGCCTCTATACGCTGACGGAACTGGACGTCAGCCGGAACGAGGCCAAGCCCGAGGCCGGCCGCTTCGAGGACGCCGTGGCCATAGGTGAGTTTCCCATTGACAGCTTTCCGGTGCGCAAGCGCCGGCCCCGGGACACGGCCGTGCTGGAGGGGTATTTGTACATGCTGGAAAGCACCCGGACCTATCAAATCCCCTATCGCATCATGATTCCGGAGCAGGTGGACGGACTGATTGTCCCGGTGGCCGCCTCCACCAGCCACGTGGCCTATTCCTCGATCCGCATGGAACCGACCTGGATGGCGCTGGGTCAAGCCGCCGGCGTTGCCGCCCACCTGGCCCTGGAGCACCATCTCCAGCCGCGCCAGGTGCCGGTCGGCCGGCTCCAGGAAATCCTGCGCCAACAGGGACAGGTGCTGGATCTCGAGTTCTCCTGAGTCCGGGGGTATCGTTCGACGGACGGTCCTACCGGAGGGCGTTCCTCCTGAACCGGAACGGCCGCCAGATCCTCAGCTTCCCGGAGGGTGGCTCTGATGCCACGAGGCCATTTCCATTACCGATCCTTGGAGGAGCTGGACCAAGAGGCCCGGCAACTCAAGCTGGATCTACGCCTGGAACCCGACACCCGGCGCCTCAGGAGCCTGCTGGGACGGTCGGTCCCCATCGGCCACTACCGGGCCGGCAACTCTCTGGCCATTCATCCCATGGAGGGATGCGACAGCACCCCTCTCGGCGAACCGGACAGCCTCACCTTCCGGCGATACGAGCGATTCGGCCAAGGCGGCGCCAAACTCATCTGGTTCGAGGCTACTGCCGTGGTCCCGGAAGGCAGAGCCAACCCCAGGCAGTTGCTCCTCAACCAGACCACCGCCGCGGCCATGCAGTCGCTATTGGATCGAACCCTGGCCGCTCACCGCGAGGTCCATGGATCGGTCGACGACCTGGTGACGGTCCTGCAACTGACTCACTCGGGACGCTACAGCTATCCCCGGCCCCTGATCTGCCACCGACATCCCATTCTGGACCGGCTGACCTACCTGGATGGGGCCCATCGGGTCCCCCTGCCGCCCGACTACCCTCTGATGGACGATGCCTCCATCGAACGGCTGGAAGATGCCTACGCCCGGGCCGCCGGGCTGGCCGCCGCCATCGGGTTTCACGGCATCGACATCAAGCAGACCCACGGTTATTTCGGCAATGAGCTGTTGGGGGCCAAGACCAGGAAGGGCAGGTACGGGGGCAGTCTGCGCAACCGGACCCGCTTTCTCAGAAACGTGATTGAAAAAATCAAGGCGGCCACCCATAACCGCTTCCTGCTGGCCTCTCGCATCGGAGTCTTCGACGGACTCCCCTACCGGGCTGGAGCGGACGGCCGCAAGGCCGAGCCCTGGCCCTGTTCCCTGCCCTACCGGCACGGGTTCGGAGTCCACGAACAAAGGCCGCAAGAACCCGATCTCACAGAACCCAAGCGGGTGATCGCCCTTCTGAAGCAGTCAGGGGTCGGCCTGATCAACGTTTCCATGGGAAATCCCTACACCAACCCCCATATCGGGCGCCCCTTCGAAAAGCCCGACGAGGGGAACTACCAGACCCCGGAGCATCCTCTGATTGGCGTAGACCGGCATTTCAGGCTGTGCGGCGAAATCCAGCAGGCCTTCCCGGACCTGCCCGTCGTGGGCACCGGCTACAGTTGGCTGCAGCACTGGCAGCACCACGCCGGAGCGGCCAACCTCAGGGACGGACGGGCGACCCTCATGGGCATCGGCCGGGGGGCCCTGGCCTATCCCGGTCTGCCCACCGACATCCTGACCCACGGGACCCTGAATCCGTCCACCACCTGCAAGACCCTGACTTTCTGCACCTACCTCATGCGCCAGAAAGCCCATCCCTGGGGGCAATACCCCACCGGCTGCCCTCCTTTCGACAAGGAGGTTTACGGACCCGTCATCAAGGAAGCTCGATCCCGGAAGCGACGAGGTTAGCCTCGGCCGAGCCCAAATTTCTCACCGGGGGGTGCACTCTTGGGAAGAGTGCACAGAGCCAAGCGAGTTCTCGCGTGACTTTGGTCGAGGCTACGATGCATTGCGCCCGTCTCGTGGAACTGGTCATCGCACTATCATCAGCCCCACAGCTTCCGCGGCCCGGTGGTCACCGGCCTCCTCTCCCAGGACGGGCCTCTGGGGGACCTGCAGTCCCTGGCCGGCCACGCCAACCCCAGAACCACAAAGCGGCTATGACCGCCGGGCGCCTCACCCGCAATACTGTCGAGAGGCTTTCCGTGCGACAATCAATGCCTCACTCTCGAAACGGACCTGACTTTTTGGGAAAAGCCACCAGGCGGAACGACAGGAATCGGACATGAGACAAGCGGTCATTCTGGCAGTTGTCGGGGCGTTGTCGGCGGCGGGGGCACTCGGCCGGGACTTGCCTGACGATGTCGTGAGGGAGCCTCACCGGGCTGCCGGCGAGGACGCCGCCCTGCCGGACCGTTACGGGCAAACCCGCGCGGTCAAGGAGATTTGGGTGACCGCGGACAATCAGATCCTGGTGGAACTCGCCCCTGACGAAGCCAACCGCCCCAACCTGTTCGACCTGAACGGGCGCAGCGTGGTCTTCACGCCCGACGGCAGGGGGCGGTATTCGCGCCAGGCCAGGGCCTTGGAGTGGGAGGAGGAGATCGGCGAGGAAGTTCAGAAACGGTCTGATTCCAGGCCTGTGGTCCTGCTGGAGAGCTTTGACTTTCCCTTCGCCGGCCAACGCTGGGACTCGTTCCACCTGGGACCGCCCGGCGTGCTGACCTTCGGCGAACCGTTCACTAATAAACTGTGGGGACGATTTAACAGCGTAAGAAAAATCGCCGACGAATTCATTTCCGGCCCCACCATCAGCGCCTTGTACAAGCCGCTGCGATATGGAACCACCCATGTCGCCCGTAGGACGGACCGGATCGTCGTGACCTGGATCAACACCGACTCCTCCACGTCGGCGCACGGAGTAGAACCAGAGAAGCCGGCCCGCTTCCAGGCGATACTGGGCGCCGACGGGAGCATCCGGTTCAACTATATCGACGTCCCCTATGAGGACGGCATCACCGGGTTGTTTCAGGAAGAAGGTCCCATCGCCGGGGTCGATCTGTCGCAATCCCAAAGCCGGGTCTCCGATCTCCACCATGAGGTGTTCCATTTCAGAAGCAACATCCATTTCACGATCAACGAAGTCGAATGCCACGTGATGCGGACGCTGGGCGACGAGTTCGATCTTTTCGTCTGCCACAGCCAGTTTCGCACGGATATTCAGCTGCACATCACATCATGGGGGGGAGCAGCGTTTGCCAGGCATGAAGGCTGCACCCAGGGACGCTTCAAAGGCAGTTGGACCCGCCCCGTCTGGATTAAGTCCACCAATATGTTCGATGCGTCTCCCTTCCACGAAGACAACGACGGGTTCGATTCCGGCTTGTACTTGTTCGCCCATGAATTCGGCCACAACTGGCTCGCCTACCTCTCCTACGACAAGTCCGGCCAGCGCAAACCGTTAATGTACCCCTTCTCCGAAGGCGGCTGCGCTTGCCCTGGCGGGCGGACGGAACTTCACACGCCTGCCCCATTTCCGTGGAGCGAGGAGATCGGCACCAGCTCCATCATGGGCGGCAAATTCTGGGTCGATCACGGGAACGGCAGGTTCTCTGACCACGGAAACACCTCCCGAGGCGGTTTTTCCTGGCTCGACCTCTACGCCATGGGACTGGCCGATGCCGAGGAAGTGCCCGACATGTTCATCCTGAGGAACCGGCAATTTGACCCCGATCCCGACAAGGATGGACCTTACACGGGAGAAAAGGAGATCATCTCGATCGATCAGATCGTGGCCACCCCAGGCCTACCGGTCCCGTGGGGACCGGGGACCGCCCATTCCCAAAAGGTGTTCAATGCCGGCTTTGTCTACCTGCTCGAGCCCGGCCAGACACCCTCGGGCGATATGCTCGCACTGCACGCGAGATACAAAAGCAAGGTCCCGGGACATTGGGCCCACATCACCGGCGGACGGTCCCGGATCACCACTGTGGTCCCGCGCATCGCCGGCAACCGGCCCCCCAGAGCCGTCGGAAGGATCGAGGGGCAGCCGCTGGTGCTGGCGGAGGGAGGGACGGCGGTCGAAGTGGAGGTCAGAGGCTACTTCAGCGATCCCGACGGGGATTCCCTGATCTACCAGGCCAGCTCCAGCGAGGACGAGGTGGTCCAGGCCGGCATGTCCGGCAGCATGGTGACGATCAAGCCGGGGACCGACGGGAAGGCCATCGTGACGGTGACGGCCAAAGACGGACGGGGAGGACTGGCCTACCTGGCCATCGAGATCTCGGTGGAAGATGAAAACCCGGCAGACTTCACCTTCGTCCCCGTCATCCTCAACGCCGCCGGCAGAAGCAAGGCCTTCTTTTCCTCCGAGATGACCCTGACCCACCGGGGAAGGCACCAAGCCATCCTCGACTACACCTACACCGCCCATACCGGGGGAGGCAGCGGCACCGTCCGCGATTACCTGGAACCCGGACAGCAGTTGATCGTTCCCGACGCCATCGATTTCCTCAGAGAACGGGGCGCCCCCATCCCCGGCGACGGAAAAAGAATCGGAACCTTGCGGGTGGCGTTTCAGTGAATAAACCCCTCCGACCTGGGGGTCACGGTCCGCACCACCACGGCTGTACCCGAGGGCCGCGCCGGCCTCGCCTACCCGGGTGTTCCGGCGGGTGCGGGATTCGATGACGCCGTCTATTTGTGCGGGCTTCGCCAGAATAAACAGGACCGCTCAAACGTCGCCCTTCAGCACATGGGGACGCCCCAGGACGGACCCATCACCTTGAGGACCACGGTGTATTCCGGGGACCCGGAGACTTCCCGGGGCCATGTCCTGGAGGACCGAATGCTGGTCCCGGGCGGGTTCTACCAGTACAACTCCATTCTGGACGAGGCCGGGTTCTCCAACGGCTATGTCCGGGTGGAGCGATTGGAGGGAACCGCGCAGTTCTATGCCTACGGCGTCATCAACGACCAGTCCAACTCCGACGGCTCCTTCGTCTTTCCGGTCCGTGAGAGCTCCCTGGCTGGGACCGTCAGACACACCCTGCCGGTGATTGTGGAAACCGGAGAGTTCGCCAGCGAGCTGACCCTGACCAACTTCTCCCAAGAGGACAGGACCCTCGATCTCGCCTTTGTGGCCGATGGGATCCAAACGCCGGATGAGACGGCCCGTTTCAGCCTGACCCTCGAGGCCGGCCAGCAGCGCATCATCCCCGACATCATCGATACGGAACTGCGCCGCAACGGCGTCGAGGGCCTGCCCCCGGCAAGGCGCAGCCTGTCGGGAGCCCTGTTCGCCACGGCTGCCAGCGGAGACATGAGCGGCATCGTGATCGGCGCCCGCACGGGCTCGCCCGATGGACGCGGGGGACAGTACGGCCTCTTCTACAACGCCGTGCCCGATCGCACGGCCTTCACCGGAACTGTCTGGATCTATGGCCTCCAGCAGAACGCGGAGAACCGAACCAACCTGGCTCTGGTCAACACCGGTGAAGTCGATGACAGCCGCAGCACCTTCGCGATCTACATTTATGATGAAAACGGGACTCGTCAACGAAACGCGGTGTTCGAGCACGTCGAAGCCCGCCGCTGGATCCAGATCAACTCCATCCTGGCCAACCACGCCCCGGGAATCACCCAGGGGTATGTCCGGATCAAGCAGTTCATCGGCAACAACCCCTTCCTGGCCTACGCGGTGGTCAACGACGGCGGGGCTCCCGGGCAACGGAGCGGCGACGGCGCCTACCTGCCCGCCCAAAAATAGCGCCTCGAGAAGCTTTCGGACAACTCACGCGATTCTTCGAGGCTCCCTGCCCCTCCATCTCCCCAACTGTCCCCCCGACTCATCCTCCGCCTTCAGCAGGATCCTCGTCCGTTCCTCCTTCGTCAGAGTCCCCGGATTCCTTGTCCTCCTTCCCCTCCGGGCAATCCTCATCCCCCTCCTCGCAATCCCCCCGGCTCACTGGACCTCCGGTGACCGTATAGGAATAGGAGTCACTGGTACTTCCGCCATGCGTCGTCACGGTGACCGACACTTGTCCGGCGCTTAAAGAACCCGGAATGAGTAGACCGATCGAGGTGTTCGACCAGCTGTAGCCGGGGCCGCTGAAGATGCTTACCGAATGCCCCCCGAACGACACCGACCCGGCAGTGCTCCCGAAGTGATTCCCGTATATCGTCACCGGATCGTCGGGCCGTTGCAGCGATGGCCTGATCGAGGTTATCTGCGGCGACGACGGCGCAGGGGGGTTGACGGTCACGGTCACGCTGGCCGTGTCCGTTCTAGGCTGTGCTCCTTCCGCCCCCGTGGCCGTCAGCTCGTAGATCTCCGTCGAATCCGGACAGACCCGACCGTTTCCATCCACGGACAAAGGCTCGCCGCCAATCGCCGGACTGATGCTCACGCTTACCGCATCGGTCGTCGTCCAGCTCAGCGTCGTGCAGCCTCCAGCCGTGATGGTTGTCGGGCTGGCCCCGAAGGAATCGATCATCGGAGAATCCGGCCGCGGGACCACCTTCACGTATGCGCCGTCCGTGTCTATTGAGGGGTCTGCTCCCATCCGTCCCAAAACCGACAGGGTATAGGCTTGCGAGGAATTCAGCTGGACCTGCTTCGACCCTGAGGGAAGATCTGACCTTGCAATTGCCTCCCCGTTGATCGAGCCGCTTACCGCGTTGGTCGTCGTCCAGCTCAGCGTCGTTCGCTCGCCCGGGAAGATGGTTGTCGGATCGGCGGTGAGGGAAGCCGTCGGAGACGGCGGCCGCACGGTCACGCTGGCTGTGTCTCGTGGAGGGATTGCTCCTGGCTCCCCTATCGCCGTCAGGGTATATTGCTGCTTCGCATCCGGGCAGACCCGATGTGACTGCTCCTTGTTGAGCTTTACTGCAACTCCAACGCCTGGGCTGATAGAGGCGCTTGCCGCATTTTCCGTCTCCCAGTTCAACGTCGTGCAGCCGTCTGCGTCGAGGATTACCGAACTGGCGCTGATGAAGGCCTCCGGAGACGGCGGCCGCTCCTCCACCGTCACTTGGAACGACACCGAATCTGACTCACATCCGGACCCCGTCACCCTCACCGTCACCGTCGCCGTTCCTACCGATTGCCCGCGGATCGTCAGCTCGTCCGTGCTGTTGTTGACCGATACCGTCACGATACCCGAGGGCGACGAGCTGGCACTGTAGGTCACGTCACAGACGCTGGAGAGCGGTAGCATCCTCTCCTCATCCTCAAAGAGTGTCTGGTCGGAAATCGACGAGAGATCACACGACGGCTTCTCCCTCACCGTCACGGGAAACTCCACCGAGTCCGACCCCCCGTGCCCATCGGTCACCGTGACCGTCACCCTCGGGTGTGGGCTTGCCGTGGCAGCAACCCCGGTCAGCGTCAAGCGGCTCCCGGTCATCGACACCGTCACTTTGCTTGTGTCCGAGGAGCTGGCCGTGTAGTCCAGGCTGTGCCCGTCGGGGTCGCTGCAGTACTCGGACAGGTCCACCGTCTGGCTGTCCGCCACCCTGAGAATCCGGGTAGCAATGGAATCACACCGCGGCGGTTGGTTATCATCATCGCTCACGCTGACCGAGACGCTGGGGACGGGAATCCCCTGATAGTTCAGGTCACCGCTTTCGGCCGTGTGGGTGACGGTGGCGCTCTCGTCGGTGGCGTCGTCGTCGTGGGCCACCGTGACCGTGACCGCCTGGAACTGATTCCAGTTATCCGCCGTGAAGCTCAGCGGGGTGAGCGCCTCCACGTCGGGGTTGCTGCTGGCGATGGTAATCGTGACGGGGTGTAAAGGCTGCGAGTCGAGCCTCACCTCATACTGGCCCGACCCGCCCTCCGTAAGACTTAGATCGGCCGGGGTCACCGTCAGGCCGGCGGTATCGTCGTCGCCGATGGGGACCGCCACTGCGTCACTGGGCCCATACCCGTCCGCACTGGCCTGGACTTCGACCGTCTCCGTGCCCTCGTCGATCCGATCGTCGATCACCTGAAGCGTCGCCGTCGTCGAGGTCCCGGCCGGGATCGTCACCGTCTCGGCCAGGGTGTAGTCGACCCCGCTGGTCGCCGTCCCCGAGCGGTTGAGGGTGACCTCCACGGGCGCCCCCACCGCCTCCGACACGCTGGCCGGGTCGGCAGAGAGCGTCAGCGGCGCCGGATCGTCGTCGTAGATAAACGCCTCCACCTCGGGACTCGCCAGGTAGCCGGCGGCCGCCGCCTGTAGAATGATCGTCTCCCTCAGTTCGAAGTGCGCATCGTCGATCAACTCCAGCCGAGTCCTCACCGAACGTTCCCCGGCCGGCAACGTCACCGTCGCCGCCATCTCATAGTCGGTCCCCCTTTCGGCCGTCCCCCCGAAGGTGAAGGTAACCGGCGTGTCGGTGGCCGGCTCCTCCCCCTCCGGCACGCTGACCCTGATCCTCGCTGGCGGGCGCCACTCCCACCGGCCGCGGAAGGCCTCGAGGCTGATGGCAGGGCGCACGCTGAACTCGACCCCGTTGCTCACCCCTCCTGCCTGAGCCGTCACCCTCACCGGGCCCGTGGTCGCCCCCGCCCGACTGGGTCGCCGTAATCCGCTCCGAGATTCGACAGGCCTTGGGGCCCGAATACGCCAAGTTTTTTGAGGATCAGGTCGGGGTCCGCCATCTCAAGACCCTGATCGGTAGCGGGGCTGACCATCTCGACCCGGAGGAAATCGGCCGGGTGCCTTTCAGGAGGAGCTGGCTCCTCTACCACGGCATCGACCCTACCCAGTGCTATATGGTCAAGGTCAAGGGAGACTCCATGGCTCCGACCCTGCCGGACGGATGCCTGGTGTTGGTCAACCCCGGCGGGAAAGACAGGAAGAACGATCGGATCTACCTGGTCCGCTCCAGCAAGGGACTGGTAGCCAGGCGAGTCAAAATGGGACCCGACGGCTCTCAGGTCATGGCGCCCGACAACGCCACACTGAACGATCCTGTGTGGCCGCCGGACGAGGATGTGCTGGGGGAACTGGTCTGGATGGCGCAGTGCCTCCGCGGCAAAACGGAGGAGGCAGGAGTCAGTCCAGGGGAATACGAGTGGCAGACCGGTCAGCCGGTCGCGGACCGTTCCGGCTACGTGCATCGGTCCGACCCGGAAATGCCTGGCGAAGTGTCCGGGAGAAGCCTGCTACCCTAGGAGGATCACGGTGATGAGGTTTCAGCGACGTCCGGCAGGCGGAAAAAACGCTGGGATGACCGCTTGAAGCAAACAGGCCCTCAAGAAGCCCCCGCAAGGGACCGGACCGGGGGAAGCCGCACAGGGACGCGAAGCCTCTACGATCCCATGTACCCACATGCGCGGGGAAAAACCATTTGAGCAGATCCGCACCGCCATCCAGCAATCCCTGAGACGCTCCGGCCTGGGCGCCAGAAAGCTGGAATCGAAGCGGGGATTGCGCCCCTGGTCTCTGAGGGGAATCCTCGACTCCCGCCGCCCCCAGGTCCCCTCGGTCGACCGCGCCTTCGAAATCTGCAAGGCCCTCGGCCTCGACTTCTACATCGGCCCTCGGCGGACACCCGCTTCACCCCAGTCTTCCGTTCAGCCAGAAGACCCGCCGGACCGGGTCAGACACCTCCGCTCCGGCATCTGCCAGGAACTCGACCGGACCGAGTTGATCGGAGAGGTCAAATGGGCGGGAAGACTGCTGTGAGCCTGCCCTGAACAAGGATCCAGCGGCGGCACCGGTCACCATCGATCGGGCCGACCTCAAACCGCAGAACCCTTTCAGAGAGAAAAACACCGGGGGCTATGGATCGACGGACCCCGGGAAAACGCAGCACAGGGCAAATCTGGGCCGGGGTTTTCGCCCGATCGGACTCAAAATCGCAGGTTCCTCCAGAGAAGGCGAGGCTCCGGCTGTGAAGGGAAGTCCTGTGGCCGCTTGGATTGTGCTAGGCTTTGGGCAACGGAAACCACCATGACCACCTACACCCTCGACACCCACGCCACCATCAAGCAGCTTGAAGACGCCGGCATGGATTCCCGGCAGGCCGAAGCGGTCGTGGCCGCCATCAGCCGCTCCGATGCGGAGTTGGCGACCAAGGCCGACCTTTTAGCCGTCATTGACAAACTCGAAGCCAGGATATGGAAGATCGGAGTCACCATTGCCGGTCTTGCGGTCCTGATCAACAAGTTCCTCGACTGGATAATCCGGTAGGCGGCTGCAATGAGGCGCTGCGCCGATTGTTGGGCCATGGGCAGTTTGCCGCCATATTTGACATTTCGGATGTCAAGGCTGCGCTGAAGTCCATGGCCACCAAGGCCGATGTCGCCGATCTCAAGGCCGACATGCTTAACCCGCATGATGTTGCAATGTTCCAATGAGGCTAACTCCATGCCCGATCAGGGGGAAACCGGGCAAAGACCCGGAGCTACTCTGTCTCCGGAACCCAGCGCACCGCTCCCATGTGATAGCGCTGGTGCTGGGGAATCCGATTGCTGTAGTAGGCAGTCAGCAAGGTCCCGTCCGCCATCTGGATGGTCGACGGATATCCTCCGTCGGTGGTCTCTTCGAGGTTGACGATCCGGGTCGGACGACTCCAGGTCCGGCCTTCGTCCCGACTGGTACGGTAGCCAATGCCGTGGTGCCCTTTCTCCCGAATCCCGTAGGTCAGGAGGATGCGCCCATCGGCCAACTCCATCAGGTGAGCCGGATGATGCCTGGGAAGCGTCAAGAGTCCGGACCTAGCCCAGTGTTTTCCCTCGTCCCCCGAGACAAAGAGCGCCAGATGGGCGTCGCCGTGACTTCGGGAAGCGGCCAGCCAGCGATCGGAGCGCAGCCGTAGCAGCGCCGTCTCGTTGTAGTCACGGGGTGCTACCTTGACGGCTTCGCCCCAACTCCGTCCATCGTCCCGACTGAACAGCACATAGGCGTTGGCTGCCCCTGGGATCTCATGGTAGAAACTGGCCGCCAGCAGCTCACCCTTTCCTTGAACGATGTCTCCGAAGGGAATCAGGAAATCCACCTCCTCCGGCAATTGCACCGAAAAAGTTCGACGCCAGTTCCTGCCCCCGTCGGCTGATCGCGCCACCACGGTGGGCAGAATTTTTTCCCGGAAATCCCGGCCGCCCCATCCCGAGGCGAGCACCAGCAACGATCCGTCATGGGCCAATCCGGCCGCCACGTTCATCCGATTGCTGTCCGGCTCATGAATGGCGGGACTGCCGCGTTTTTCCCACAGGCGGCCGTCCCGGCTGGACCAGCACTCCACGTCACCAACGACCGACCCGTGGTAGGGCCGGTTGAAGATGGTTGCCACCACGCTTCCGTCCGGCATCAGGGTCAGGTTGGGCCAGGCACAGACATTGTCGATGGCCACGAATCGTTCGGCTCCCTGGTGGGAAACGCCAAGCAGCAACCAGACGAGACCGACAGCCAATCCAATGCCGGCGCGACTCGCCCAAGGCCTTCCGGATGCGAGCCCGGGTGTCCTGGTCAAGCCGGGCCTTGCCGCCTTTGACCTGATTCCTGCGGAAGCGATTTTGGACGGTTGGTTCCGACCAGGCGGATCGAGCCGTGAACTTGCGATGGAAAACATGGTGACGATGACCTCCGTCGATGGATGGGTTGCAACCTCCGGGATTTTCGGCCTGCCGGCAATTTGCCAAGCCCCCCGCAATCAGGCAAGAAGACCTTACCCCCCCTGTCCGGGGCGGGCGCTCTTGAGGGAAGTGTCCGGGGAGTGGACCTCGGGCTGCACCGCGGACACCGCATCTCCCCGCAGCCGGCTGAGAAGTCCGGAGTGGCGGCGCTCCTGCTTGTTGTTCCTGACCGCCGCCTGCAGTGCCCGGGCTTGCCCGACCACCACCACCAGCCTTTTACCCCGAGTGATCCCAGTGTAGATCAGGTTGCGCTGAAGCAGCAGATACTGCTGCATGGCCAGGGGAATGACCACCACCGGGAATTCCGACCCCTGGCTCTTGTGAATGGAGATGGCGTATCCCGGAGAAAGCTGGTCCAACTCGCCGAAGTCGTAGATCACCTTCTGATTCTCGAATCGGATGGCCACGCCCTGGTCGGAGAGGTCGATCATCTCTATCCACCCCATGTCGCCGTTGAAGACATTCTTGTCATAGTTGTTCTCCATCTGAATGACCTTGTCCCCGACACGGAAATTCCATCCGAACTTCTCGATCTCGGCCCGTCCCGGCCGAGCGGGGTTGAGGAGGACCTGCAGTCTCCGGTTCACCTCCCGGGACCCCAGCGAGCCGCGATGCATGGGACAGAGCACCTGGATGTCCTGGATGGCGTCGACACCCAGCCTTCCGGGGATCCGCTCTTGTATAAGCTTCGACATCAACCCGGCGATCTGCTCCGGATCTTCCCTCTCCAGAAAATAGAAATCCGAGTCGGGAGAGGGTCCCGAGACCGGGGCCGGCGCCTTGCCGCGATTGACCTCGTGCGCGGTGGTGACGATCCGGCTGTCTCTCGACTGGCGAAAGACTTCTTTCAACCGGACCACCGGCACCACCCCGCTGGCGATCACATGGTGCAGAGCCATCCCCGGCCCGACCGAGGGAAGCTGGTCCACGTCTCCAACCAGAATCAGAGACCCGTTGGCGGGATGGGCCGCCAGCAGCTGGCTCATGAGCGGAACATCCAGCATGGAACACTCGTCGACCACCAGCAGGTCGCATTGCAGGGGATTGCGCCGGTTCCTGGCGAATCGACCGCTGGCCGGAATGACCTCCAGCAGACGGTGGATGGTCTTGGCCTCCAGTCCGGTGGCCTGGGAAAGCCGCTTGGCGGCCCGGCCGGTGGGTGCGCACAACAGGCATTTCACCTTCTTGGCTCGGAGAATCATCAGGATCGAGTTCACAAGGGTGGTCTTGCCCACTCCGGGTCCACCCGTAATCACCAGGACGCGGTGCCTCAGGGCCTGGGTCAGGGCCTCTTTCTGACTTTCCGCCAGGGTCGTGCCCGACCGCCGCTGGCACCAGGCAGTGGCCTTTTCGATGTCGATCGGCGGATAGTTGGCGGGACCCCGGGCCAACTGCCCGATCCCGGCCGCTATGACCTTTTCGGCGCCTGCCAGGTGAGGCAGAAAGATCAGGTCTTCCCCGTCGAGGCGTTCCCGCAGTAGTTGTCCTCGAGCGATCATCCAGTCCAGGGCCTGTTCCACGATGGATTCGGAGATTTCAAGGACCTTCACGGCCTCCTGGTGGAGCTGCCCGTCGGGAAGCGCACAGTGGCCGGCCTGGGTCGCTTCCAGCAGAACGTGGTTGAGACCGGCCCGCGCCCGCAGGGCGGAGTCCCGCGAGATTCCGACATTCCCGGCAATCTGGTCGGCCGTCTTGAACCCGATACCCGGGATGTCCTGGCTCAGCCTGTAGGGATTTTCCCGGACCTGGGCGACGGCATTGGCCCCATAGGTTTTGTAGATCCGGGTCGCCCGCCGGGTTCCGACACCGTGAGAGTGAAGGAAAAGCATGATTTCCCGGACCGCCTTCTGATCTGACCAGGCCTGAGTGATGCGCCTCCTGCGGCCGGGACCGATGCCCTCCACGGCTTCCAGGCAGGCAGGATGCTCCTCGATGATTTCAAAGATCTCCTTGCCGAATTTCTGCACCAGCTTGCGGGCGTAGACCGGTCCAATGCCCTTGACCATGCCGCTGGCCAGGTACCTTTCTATGCCTTCAGCGGTCGTGGGGGGGAGACATCGGAGTTGGCCCGCCTTGAACTGGCGGCCGTGATTCTTGTCGATGACCCAGGCGCCTTCGGCGCTGAGCCACTCCCCGGAGTTGACGATCGGCGCCGCGCCCACCACCGTCACCAGGTCCCGTTGCCCCTTGACCTTGACCTGAAGCACGCAGAACCCGTTTTCCTCATTGAAGAAGGTTACCCTTTCAATGGCGCCCTCGAGTCGGTCGGGACCTGACGGGGGTGAAGCTCCCGGCCCGGCCCGGTTTCTTTTCTCAGAGGGAGAGGGTTGCATGTCTTATCTAAAGATCCGCGTTCTGACAAGGCCAGCTACAGGGGTGGGGAATACTCAACAGAGCGTGACCTCCTTGACCAAGGGGGCACTCATTCCTGCTCGTGACTAGCCCGCATTTCTCACCAGGGGGCGCGATCATGGCGCCGGAATTTTTCCCTCAGGGCGTGCTCGCGAGCGAAGGGCGTAGCGGGGACTACGTTCGAGCGAACATGTGCGCGCTGAGGGAAAAAGGCCAAGCCAGGGCGCGCCCAGCGCAGTCTGTAGTCGCAGGTCCCTTGAATGGCACCAATCAAGGTGCTGCAAATAAACCGCTTTTCACTATACATTCAGCGTCCTGGTGAGAAATGCGGGCTAGGGTCGTGGCGGCCCTGGAATTCGGAGGCACCCGCGACCCGTTGCGGATGCCTGTGAACGGTTGCGCCGAACTGTCCTACTGGGTGGACAGTTTGCCGTGGTCGTCGCAGTGGCCGCCGTGTGGATGGTGCAGATGGCCACCGACCAGGTAGTCCGTGTGGTCGCCGTGAGGCAGCGCTTCGTGACCGCAGCCAGGGCCGTGCTGGTGACCGGACTCGTGACCGTCACAAGCATGGTCGGGAGTGCAGGCGTTGGGGTTCGAATCCGAAACTACCAAGGTATGATCGTCGTAATGGCCCTCGTGCTCGTGGTGCATGTGGCCGTCGTGCAGATAGTCGGTGTGACCGTCGTGTTCCACGGCAGTGTGGCCGCAGCCAGGGCCGTGCTGGTGTTGGTGGTCTTCGTGAATATGATGATCCTGTGCTCTATTATTATCCCTCCCTTTCCTTAAGCTCCTTCTTATTGTCTGCATTAAAGAGAGGCGACGCTGGGCCATCCTGCTACGGGCATGCACAGGGTCGACTTGGTGGTGTTCGGTACAACCGTCCGGAGAATGTTCCAACTGAATTGTGATGTGCCGGATGCCGAAGTTATTTGCGGCAATTCCCCGCAGCCGCCGCCGCACCGAGGCCAGTCGGTCGTCCCTGATATCGGGATCTACAAGGACATGAGCTGTGAGCAAGTCGTAGTCGGGGGCGAGACTCCAGACGTGGATGTCGTGGATGAGAACGACGCCTTCCACATCCTCCATCTGGTTGCAGAGATGATGGACGTCAATGTGTTCGGGGACCCCCTCAAGTAGCACATGGATCACTTTGCCGAGCAGACGCCACGCGCTGAGCAGAATGAGGATGCCGATGACCACACTCAGGATGGGGTCCGCAAGCGTCCACCCGAAAGCCCAGACGAGAACGCCTGACACGACGACACCGACGGACCCCAGCAGATCGGCCATAACGTGCTGGTAGGCTCCTTCAACGTTTATGCTGTGCTTGGCAGAACCGCGGAGGATCCAAGCCGCGACGATGTTGACAATGAGGCCGACGGAGCCAACGGCCAGCATCAGTCCACCCTCGATGTCAGGAACCTCGAGGAAGCGGTGGTAGGCTTCGAAGACCACCCAAGCGGCGATCAGCCAGAGCATGAGAGCGTTCGCCAAGGCTGCCAGGATTTCAAGGCGGCGATACCCGAAGGTACGTTGCGCGGACGCGGGCAGATTCGAGAAGTGCAGGGCGACCAAGGCGAAGCCGATCGAAGCCGCGTCGGTCAGCATGTGGCCGGCATCCGCGATGAGAGCCAAACTGCCTGAGAGGATGCCGCCGACGATCTCGACAAACATATAGCCGGTGACCAACACGAGTGCACTAATCAGGCCGCGCTTGCTCATGCCGCGCAGATCGTGCGAATGCCCGCCCAAGCCGTGGTCGTGGCTGTGATCATGACCCTGTTCATGGCTCTGGCTGGAAGTCATTTTTTGAAGCCGTTGGCCTTGAGGGAAGTTAGTTCAATTAACTCTGGGAAACGATTCCCTATAGCTTTGCACGATTATGACTTTGCCAAGCAGTACAATGCAAAAAACAACCCCGATTCAATGCTTGTTTCGCCTGAAAACAATTGGAGCCAATCACGGCAAAGTCACTCCACGAGAGTCTTGTCTCGAGAGAATTCCCGAAACAGTCAGTTCCACTCGAGCAGAATTTTATCCCGCTCATCCAGGTACATACCCCGATGGTGATGTTCCATTCGCTTCAATAGGGATTCAGCAATAAAATTGACAGGGACACCATAATTTTCGGAGGGCATCATCCACACTCGACTCAGGTTCCTGCCACTCCTGTGGTTGGCTGCTCTATCTCTGGCGGCTCAACCACCCGCGGCCGCGCAATCGGACGGCAGCCTGAAGGGCCGCGTCTCTCTGAAAGCCACCGGCGACCCGCTGCACGGCGCCAGTGTGACCATTGTGGAACTGGGCCGGAGCACCCTCAGCCAGGATGATGGAAGTTACCGGTTCCAGCGAGTGCCTCCCGGAAGATACACGGTTGACGCCCATCTCGACAGCCTGTTCACCGAAGTGTCCACGACAGTGACCATCGAGGCTGCTCGTGCGGCCAAAGCCGACTTTCTGCTGGAATTGGCGCCCCCCCAGTATGAGATCACGGTGACCGGATCGGAGAAGCGGGAAACGACATTCGAATCCTTCCAGAGCGTGGTGTCCATGGGGCCCCACGAGCTGGGTCAATCGACCGATATCTCTCTGGGGGAGACGCTGGACCACAGAGTCGGTACCGGGATTGCCAAACGCGGCTTCGGACCGGGGCCGTCCCGGCCGATCGTGCGCGGTTTTGACGGGGACCGGGTACTGATAATGGAAGACGGCGTTCGGACAGGTACCCTTTCGTCACAGTCCGGCGATCATGGAGAACTGATCAATCCCGCACAACTGGAGCGGCTGGAGATCGTCAAGGGACCGGCGACCTTGCTCTACAGCGGCAATGCCATGGGCGGCACGGTCAACGCCATCAGTCGCCACCACGAAGCTCACCGCCATGCCCACCAGGGGTTTCGCGGATTCCTGTCCGGATCGGCCGGTACAACCAACGCGCTGGGCGGAGGCAGCGCCGGTCTGGAATACGGAACCGGCAATTGGATGTTCTGGGGCCGCGGCGGGGGCATTCGCACCGGTGACTACAGGGCGCCGGAACAGGGGCGGATCACCAATTCGCGCTCCCGGCTCAGCAACGGCGGCGCAGGGCTGGGTTGGTACGGGAAGAAGGTTTTCTTGAGTCTCGAAGCCAAACTCGACGACGGCAACTACGGCGTACCCTTCGTTCAGGAGTTCCACCGACACCAGGGTGACGCAGACCACGAGGGTGAGGAAGAGGAGGGGCACGACGAGGAAGGCGAGGAAGAGGAACACCATGACGATGAAGGTGAGGAGCACGGACACGGCGAAGAGGAGATCGACCGCATCGAGATCGACTCACGGCGCCGGAACTTCCGCTTCACCGGGGGATTGAAGGATCTGAGGACGGCGATCGACAGCTTTGTGCTGAAACTGAGCCTGACCGACTGGGCACACGATGAGATCGAGGTTGCTGCCGACGCAACTCGGAGCATCGGGACCCGATTCAACCAACAGGAGTTCATCTACCGGGGGGTCTTCGAGCAAAAAAACGTCGGTCCCTTGAGCGGACGTTTCGGTTTCTGGGGGCTGGATCGAGAGTTCACGGCAACCGGGGAGGAGGCCTTGTCACCCCCGATCGATCAGACCGGCTTTGCCCTTTACGCTCTCGAGGAACTGGAATTCGAGACCGCCAAGTTCCAGTTTGGCGGCAGGCTGGAGACCCAGCGCTACCGGCCGGGTTTTGCCGAGCGCGCGGGAGGCCATGCTGACGACGAAAACGGCCAGGAAGAGCAGGGCCATGAGGCAGAAGAAGGCGATGAAATCCCCGAGCCCGTGAATCGGACCTTCACCGGAGCATCCGCATCCGCCGGCCTGCAAGTGGACACCTGGAGTGGAGGAGCCCTGGTCGTCAACTACTCCCACTCTTTTCGGGCTCCGTCCCTGGAGGAGCTTTACAACTACGGTCCCCATGCGGGGACCCTGTCCTTTGAGGTGGGCGACCCGGCCCTCCACCCCGAAACGGGAGACGGCATCGAAATGTCCCTGCGCCACAAAAGCCAGGATCTGAGAGGCGAACTGAACCTTTTCTACTACAACTTCGACAACTTCATCTTCCCCTTTGCTACCGGAGAAGTCCTGGATGGACTTCAGGTGATCGATTTTACCCAGCGCAATGCCCGCTTCCTGGGGACCGAGGCCAACCTGGACATCAACCTGAATCCACAGCTCTGGCTCAACCTTGGCATGGACTACGTGGATGCCCAGGAGACCGACCTGAATACGCCGATGCCGAGAATCCCTCCGCTTCGAGGCAAGCTGGGTTTTGACTTCAACCACCTCGGCTTCCGGGTCTCGCCCGAGCTGATTCTGGCCAGCCAGCAACACCAGACCTTTACCGGAGAGACCCGCACCCCGGGATATGCCGTGCTGAACCTGAAGGGCTCCTACACGTTCGCCCAGCAACACCTGGCCCACCAGTTCTCGGTCAACGTCTTCAACCTGAGCGACCGGCTCTACCGCAACCATTCCTCATTCATCAAGGACCTGGCTCCGGAGATTGGCCGGGGCCTGCGGTTGACCTATACGGTTCGATTCTTTTGATCTCGACCCGGCGGCGGCCGTTCTGGCTACCCCGCATTTCTCACCAATGGTGGGAAATCCGGATTGGGCTGGCGCGGCTGCCGCCGCTCTTACTCAAACACTGAGATCACGGAGTCGGCCGCCGCTCATTGAACGGGTCCCGCCGGTCGAGTTCCGGAAATAGGGAAAAGTCGCGGTCTCGGGTGAGCAGAAATTCAATGCCGTGCGCGAGGCAGATCGCCGCAATGCGAGCGTCGTGCACGATGCCGGCCCGCACTCGCGGCCGCTGAACCAGACCGCCCAGGATCTCGAAAAAATCGTCAGTCTCACCGATCAGGCGATTACTTGGCGATGCAATCCAGGCTTCGAGTTGCTGCCAGGCACGTTGCGGCGGAGTTGCTGCTTCCCTCCAGATTCGGTGATTTGTCACGACGCTTAGAAACTCATAACAGCACGGCCAGGGAATAGCCCAAATCCTGTCTCCTTCAGCCAACTCCCGCAATACCCCACAGGCTGCCTCATGCAGTCGTGATTCCCTGCGATGGGCGTAGACCAGCAAGTTGGTATCGACCGCAATCACTGTGACTTCGACTCTCCGTAGATCATTCCACGCAGGTCCTGCCACGAATAGGCCTCCATCGGGTCGGCGGCGTCCGGATCTCCCGTGCTCAGATCCGGCAACCCATACCGGTTCTCTGACTCACGCACGGAAAGTACCTGACGGAGGCCCTCCTCAATGACGGAACGCAAAGAACACCCCGTTTTCCTGGCTTGATTTTTGGCGCGTGCCAACAGCTCGTCATGGATATCGATAGTTGTCTTCATAAGCACCATACTAACAATACCTCACAATATGGGAAAGCCATATCCACAAAAAGCGGCCGAAATCCCCTTCCTTGCCAAGCACCGGTGGGCTCGGGAAAGGCAGGCCGTCCCGGCGCGAAGCGACCAGTGCGCCGCTACCCGGCTCCCGGGGGAGGCGGGACTCACACCATCCCCGGGCTCGTACCCGGGGCGATAAGCTGGCGCGGCTTGTGCCGCTCTTAGCCGGAACTTCACGAGCAAAATAGGCGTATGTAGTTGTAAAGAGGGAGTGTATTCAAAATCAACCTGTCCTGTTTATGGCAACAGCTGCCTGGGGATCGATTTTCAGTAAAGCGAACACCTTGGCCTGCAGTGGCGTCGATTTCGTCACCAGGGGGAAGGCACTGTCGGGATGTCCGGGGAGCGTGACCTCATTGAGGGTCACGGTGGCCAGATCATTGAGCATCGTCGTGACACTGTGCACCGGATCGCCGTCGGGGGTTCTCTTGGTGGCGGCCTTCGCCTTGGCTGGCTGCGATGGTTCGGCCCTTTGCACCGGTGAGTCCCGCACCGGAGGGGCCTCATCCTCGAACAGCAAGGGTGCCAGACGCCGGCGCAGGTGCCATTCCAGGTACCAGGCCAGCAGGCAGAGGAACACATGCCCGAGCACGTGCTGTTCGGTGTAGACGAAGACCGGGCGCACGTGGAGCCGGGTCATCTTCATCGAACGAAAGGCCCGTTCGACCTGCGAGAGGCTCTTGTAGGCCGCCACTGCCGCGTGGGTGTCGATGGCTGCGGTGTCGAGATTGGTCCGGATGACGTAGATACCGTCCAGGCGTGCCTCGGCCTTGATCTTCTCCCGGTTGCGGGACCACTGCAGATCGTCATCGGTGACGGTGAGGTGGAAGTGTTTCTCCACCTTATGCCGGTGGGCCTGTCTGCCGAGGGACTGCAGGGTCCGGTCTCGGTTCTCTGGCCCGGGCCTGTGCTTGCGGGCGGCCGCGGCGATCTTTGCGAGGGTGGCTTCGGTGGCCCGCAGCAGATCCTCGCGCTTGCGGGCGCGTTGCTGGCGCAGCCGCGGGTTGAAGCAGACCAGGAGGCGTTCGCCGGGGAACTCGGGGCTGAGGATTTCGGCCACCGTGTCGGGGACCAGTGCCTCGGGACGCAGGGGCGCCCCGGCAGGATTACCCCTGGGGGCCTTCAGCAGTTTGCGGAGGTCGACCGTGCGCAGGGCCGAGATCCAGTCCAGGCCGACCGGTAACAGATCGGTGCGGATGCGTGCGGAGGTGATCATGCCGCGGTCGCCCACCAGGGCCACCCGGCGGACCCCGAAGCGGTCCCGGATCTTGCGGACCTGGGCGGCCAGCGTGGTCGGGTCGGCGGTGTTGCCGGGGAAGACTTCGACCGCGACCGGACAGCCGTCAGCGGCGCAGAGCAGGCCGAAGACCATCTGCTTTTTCCCCTTCTTTCCGTCGCGGTTGTGACCGAAGGCGGCCAACGGGCATTGCTGCCCCTCGAGGTAGGTCGAGGTCACGTCGTAGAGGATCAGGGTGGTGTTGTGAAGATGCCTGCGGGAAAGACTTTGGTCGATCCAGGGTTGGCGGTTGCTGAGCCAGTCGAGCATGTCGAGCAGCTCGTTTCCAGAGACGCCCCCGAGGCCGAGCAGGGCCCCGAGGCTGCTGTCGGCGGTCTCGGGGGACAAGGCCCTGGCGGTGGCGAGCTTCGAGGCCGGGTGGATGAGGCGTGCGATGACGGCGGCCAGTGCGAGGTCACGTTGGCGGCAGGGCTTTCGGTTGAGGATGCGGGGAAGACCGAGTTGGGTCGCCAGGCCGAGCAGGGCCGCCACATGCCCGTGTGGCAGCGACCTTCGGATGGCGGCGGCATCGTCGAGGGTTTCAAAGACGACGCCGCCTTGGAGGAAAGCGCGGATGGCGTCGACGACGGGTTTGGGGACTTTCGAAAGGTTGGCGAGGGTCTGTCGCCGAATTCGTTTCCCCTCGCGCCAGGTTTTTCTGAGGAGGACGGCAGGAGGGCTGGAGCGGTTGGGGATGACGTGGACGCGGATGGACATGGCGGCACCTGGTACATGGCAACATCATATGCAACACAAGATATTGTATATAAGTTCAATGAACTATGCCATATCTTTTATTACATGGCAACAATAATACAGGCCTTTATCACCTCGACATACGTATATGTCCCATGAATACAGGCACTTACCTGGTGTTAGCTCGGCTTTTGTTAAGTGAAGTTCCGCTTAGAGGGGGTCGGTACCAGAGGGGTTTTGTCGGTCGATTGACGTCAGCCCCAGCGTCACCGCTGGCGGGGTATAGCTGCAGGGTCCTCAGGAATCGGCAGGGCGCGCGGCTTGAATGGATGGGGAAGACTACTTTGTCTGCGGGAGGGCCTTGGAAGCCGCCGCCGTTTTGACCACTTCAATGTTCCCGTGGACGACGGCGCCATCCTCGATGACGATTCGTGGCGCTTTCACGTCGCCATCGATCGAGCCGGTACTGCAGAGCCTCATCCGCTCCAGGCAAACAATTTTCCCGGTAACATGCCCGAGCACCGTCAAGTTCCTGACCTCGATGTCGGCATTGACCCGTCCGCTGGCGCCGACCGTTAAACTGCTTTCCAACAGCCTGATGGTTCCCTCCACTTCCCCGTCGACAACCACGTCCGCGAGTCCGCTGAGGATTCCTTCAAACGAGAGCGATGTTCCGATGGTGGCTGTCCGGTCCTGACCGCGAGCGGTCGACCTCGCGGGCGTCGCGCTCGAGGACAGCAATCGGGGAGGCGGAAGCGCTTCCAGCGTCTTCCGCTGCAGGAGTGCCTGCATCGAGTTCTCTTGTTCTGTTCCCATGCGATGTCCCGTCCTTGGTGAGTCCTCTCTATTCCGGGCCGTTCCCGAAATGATCACCTGTAGTGCCCATTCGCCGCCTAAAGACCGCCGGACCCAGGCTCGGCTCCGGCCCCCTCATTGGAAAGTTCTGGAATGCCGTCGCACCGCCTGGCCTGAACCCGCATTTCTCACCGGGGGGCGTGATGATGGCGCAGGAATTTTTCCCTCAGCGCATGCTCGGGAGCGAAGAGCGTAGCGGTCACTACGTTCGAGCGAGCATGTGCGCGCTGAGGGGAAAAGGACAAGCCAGAGCACGCCCAGCACCGTGTGTAACCGCAAGGCGTCACAATCGGACCAACAAGTTGCTGAAAATAAACTGTCTTTCATCATGGTTCCAGCGACCCGGTGAGAAATGCGGGTTAATGGGCTGAATTCGATTCTCCGGCATCCCCTAACTCTCACTGCGGCTTCGCTGTCGAACGATCAACGGCTTCGATTGCCTGGCCGTCGGGGATTCCAGCTCTTGTCCAAGGGCCTCGATCCTTCCTTGCACAACCGCTCCCTCCTCGACCGCAATACGGGGTGTCCTGACGGCCCCCTTGAGTGAGGCGCTCTTGAGCACCTCAATGCTCTCCGTGGGGAAAATTTTTCCGCTGACTCGCCCCAATACCGTTACCTTCCTGGCCTTGATGTCGGCATTGATGTTGCCGTTGGGACCAATGGTCAGGTCGCTGTCCCGCAACTCGATGGTCCCTTTCAAGGTACCGTCAATATAGACGTCCTCCTGACCGGTGAGGGTTCCGGTGAGCACCAGCGATCCTCCGATAGCCACCGGTCCGCCGGGAGCTGATCTCCCTACAGCCGGTTTCTCCCGAGAAGATTGAACAGGCGGCCCTGTCGTGGACCGATCGGGTGTCGCCGACAAGGACCGGGATTCGATTAGAGAGTTATCCCTATTCAACATAGCACCTCACTGACCTTCAAGGAAATCCGGTTAAGAGCCGGGCGAATGAGTTTATCTGAACCCACCGAGATCGCCAAGCTTTTCCCGTTTCATCCCAAAAACGACACAAGCCGCAGGACCGGGACGGCAATGCTGTTCAAGAAGTCGCAGAAGCCGGTTCATCCACTCCGGTCTCGCCCTCGGAGCGCGCGATGATGGCGGCACCGCAGGAATCGCTGAACACGTTGACCACGGTGCGGTACATGTCCAGGGGACGGTCCACCGCCAGCATGGCCCCCACGATCAACTCCACCTGCGGGCCCCTCAGGTTCACGGCCTCCAGCACAATGAAGATGACCACCAGCCCGGCAGAGGGCACGGCCGCGGCTCCAATGGAGGCCAACAGCGCCGTGAACACCACCAGAAGCTGCTGCTCCAGACCCAGCGAGACCCCCATCGCCTGGGCGATGAAGAGCACCCCGGCGCACTCGTAGAGCGCCGTGCCGTCCATGTTGACGGTGGCGCCCATCGGCAGTACGAAGGAGGTAACGCGGTTGGAGACCCCGACCTTGTTTTCTACGGCATTGATGGTGACCGGCAAGGTTGCGCCCGAGGAGCTGGTGGAAAACGCCATTACAATCGGCTCCACCATGTTCCTGAAGTGCACCATGGGATTGATCCCGCCCAGGAATCGCAAAATGAGCGGCAGGGTAATGAACAGATGGATCGTCAGGCCGCAGACCAGCATGAGGGCATACAACCCCAGAGCCTTGAAGGCGCCCAGACCCGTGGTGCCGACCAAGCGCACGATCAGACCGAACACTCCCACGGGAGCCACAAACCAAATGATTCCTCCGGTCAGGCGCATCATGGCCTCGAAGCCCGCCTCGAAGACATTCAGCAACGGCTCACGGTAACGCTGCCGGAGACTGCTGATGCTGATGCCCAGCAGGATCGAGAAAAAGATGATCGAGAGCATATTGGGCTTTGCCGCTGCCGACACGATGTTATCGGGCACGATATCCAGAATCAGGTCCACGGGAGACTGGATGACGGTGAGTTCCGGCATCTGCTCGACCTCGGCGTCTACCAGTTCCGCGCCCACTCCGGGCCGAATGGTATTCACCAACACCAGACCCACCAGGCAGGCGGCCAGGCTGGTCATCACGTAGTAACTCAGGGTCTTTCCGAACAGGCGCCCCAAACCCGCCCCCGCCCCGACCGATGCCACGCCCGAAATGATCGAGGTCAGCACCAGGGGAACGATGATCATCTTGAGCAGGCGGATGAACAGATCGCCCAGCCAACCCACCTTGGCGGCCAGGGGCTCACCGCCGATCAGACCCGCCAGGATGCCAAGCAGCATGGCTATTGCGATGCGCCAGTGCAGTTTCTTGTGCCAAGGGTGTCCGGTTGCCGTATCCATAGTGGCGCGTATTCTAGTCGAGTTGTTTCCGGAAAACAATCGGGCTGGAACAATCTGCCGGTGGTTGGCCTGCCCTTGGAGAGGTGGTTTGTTCCAGGGAGATGCTACTTAGTCGCCGCTGACGCGGCTGCGGGGAATTCAGACGACCCCGGGCGCAAGCCGGGGCGTGTTAGGCAATTATTGGATGGGTACTGCGTTCCGGAAGGGTGCGCCTAAATCGCCGCCTACGCGGCTGCGGCGGGGTTCATACGACCCCGGGCTCACACCCGGGGCCAGGTGCTGGCGCGGCTGCGCCGCTCTATAGGGAAGACCTGTAGGAGACGTTTCCTCGGCTGACCTGCGTCAACCGCGGCTACGCCGCTCTCCCCAAAACCGCGACACGACCGCTGGACAGAATTCCTAAATGATAGTTGCACGGGCGCCAGACCGGGGGTTCCAGTAAGCCGTGAATGCGGCGTCTGCAGGTATCCATTGGCGCAAGCCATTGGACAAGGTTGGCGCTAGAGTTGAGCCGCGTAGGTGGCGAAGAAACGCAATTTTCTTTTAGATTTTCTTCGTGCCCCTTCGTGGATATCTTTTTTCCCTTCGTGTTTCTTTGTGGATCCCCTTCGTGGATATCTTTTTTCCCTGGCTTGTCGGTCTGAGGCACGGCCTCGCTAGAATTCCACCTTCAGGCCCACCTGGAGGGTTCGGGCGGAGAAGGCCGAGCTGATCAGTCCGAACTGGGTGCTGTTGGGGTTTTGGCGGTTGACGATACCCAGACCAGAGGGGCCTCCCGTACTCGACACGGCGAAGTTGGTGTGATTGAGAACGTTGAAGGCGTCCACCCGAAGCTGCAACCGCGACTCCTCGGTGATGGGCAGGGCAATGCTCTTGCGGAGGCCCACGTCCAGTGAGGTGTACCAGGGCCCGCTGACGGGGGACAGGCCCAGCGTTCCCGCCTCCAGCAACCCCGGATTCTTGAAAACACTGGGATTCCCCTCACCCCCCTCAGCGATGAGGCTGGAATCGAAAAGGGTCACCCGGCCGTCCGAGTGGCGGAAGGCACCGGTCTTGGTCTGGAGAGCCTTGATATCGATCCCCTCCAGGTGCACGGTATTGGTCAGACCTCTGGAACCGCCGCGATTGATGGTCCCCCTTCCGGAGATGATATTAACCGTCTCCCCTGAACGCATCCTGAAAAATCCGCTGAGGTCCCAGCCGCCGGCGATAGTGTCCAGGATGCTGCCGCTGTTCATCCAGCGGCGTCCGTTGCCCAAGGGGATCTCCCACACCCAGTTGCCGTTGAAGGTGTGGGTGATGTCGAAATCGGGACGCATGATCTCCAGCTCCGGCTGGGCGTTGTCGAAGAGCCCGCGGAAATTGGTCTGGCTGCCGGAGAAATTGGTCAGCACCTTCCCCCAGGTGTAGTTGAACTGGCCCGTCAAGCCCGAGCGCAAACGCCGTCTGATCTCGAACTGGAGGGCATGGTACTTGGAGAAGGCGTTGTTTCCGACCACGTCGCCCACGAAGGCGTTGGGATTGAGGAAGAAATAGCTGGCGGGCAGGGTGGCGCCGAAGCGCTCGCCTCCCTCGCCGTTGAGGAAGAAGATGCGGTTGGGGGCCAGAAAACCGCCGATGTATTGACCGATCTCCCCGTTGCGGATCCAGTTTTGGACCCCCCCCGATTGCAGGAAGCCCGCAAAACCCAGTTGCGGAAAGATCTGCAGCGGTTCACCCACTCTGGGATCCCCGTTGGCGGCCAGGTTGCGTTGCGCCGTCCGGAAGTCCTCCACGAAGGCCGGGGGCAGCAGCAGCTGGTTGAGATCGATGGCACGGGTCAGCTTGACGCCGTGGTTGCCGACGTAGCGCAGCTCAACGGCGGTGTCCTGCATGAGCTTGTGCTGCACCCCGATGTTCCACTGCTGCACGTAGGGGGTGCGCATGCCGGGGTCGATGGTGAAGAGGGCGGCCAGGGAATCGGCCAGAATGCCGTCCCGGGCGGTGCGTGGAATCCGGAATTCGGGAACCGGAATGGGAACCAGGCCGCCGCCGCTGACCGTGCCGCTGAGTCCCGAGAGAGCCACCGTCTGGCTCAGGCCGTCGTTGCCTCGCAGGGCGTTGAGCACCGTGGTCAAGCCGTTGTCGACCACATAGTTGATTCCGTAGCCGGCGCGCACAACGGTCCGGTTTCCGGGCCCGGGTTGCCAAGCGATGCCGATGTTGGGAGAGAAGTTGTTGCCGTCGTTGTTGTAAAAGGGCCTTCCGTTGGTGGAGCCGGCCAGATCGATGACGGCGTCGGGATCCAGCACCGCTTCCACCCCGCCCACCGGCAACAGGGCCAGACCCTTGGCCTCGTCCGGCACCGAGTGAAACTCCCAGCGGAATCCGAAGTTCAGGCTCAGGCAGCGGGTGACCCGCCAGGTGTCTCCCAGGTAGAAGTTGACAAAGTTCTGGGTGAGCAGGTTGGTATTGGAGGCCCCGTCGACGAAGCCCGAAAAGGGCGAGTTCGCGTTGAACACCTGCTCGGCGCTGTCGACAAATCCTCCCAACGTCCCCAGCAGTCCCGAGGCGCCGCTCAACTCGCCGGAAGAGATGCCTCCGGGAAAGAGATCGGGCACCAGGGGATCGGGGTTTCCGGGCCCGAACCCCAGTTCGTAGGTGGGCAGAATCCTGGAATCGTTGAACTGATCCACCTGGGTCAGGCGCACGCTTCCGCCCACCTTGATGGTGTGGTTCCCCTTGACCCAGGAAAGGTGGTCCATGATGTCCACGTTGCGGGTGTCGCGCCCCTGATCCAGAAAGTTCCGGACAGGATTGCTAAAGCCACCCCCCAAGGACAGCTGGTAGCCCAGGGGAAAGGTCTCGTTGTTGTAGAACCGGGGACTCGAAGTCTGGAAGCCCAGCCTGGCCTCGTTGGTGACATTGGGATTCAACAGGCTGCTCAGGGAAAAGGAACCCAGCTTGCGAGTGGAACCCTGCCCGGCGCCGGCCAGGCCGGGGAAGACGGCGTCGATGCCGTTGAACACCGAGTTGGGGGCCTCCAGGCTAAACCGGTGGAAGATTCCGGTGAAGGAGTGGCTGGAACTGATTTCGTAATCTCCCCGCAGCACAAACCAGTCGGAATCGGATTTGTCGGGGCTGTTGAAGCGATAGCCGGAGGTGTTTCTTCCGTCGCCCACGCTGCTATCGTTGGGCATCGGGGTCAGATCCACCAGGGAGGCAATGGCCGGGTCGGGGCTGAATCCGGAGAGCTCGAAAAGGTTCACCGTGGCAATCTGGCCGTTGTCCTGCCTGACGTAGCTGAAATTGCCGGCCCGGGCCGAATTCGTCAGTACGTCGCGGACCACCGAGGCCGAGCCGGGGCTGCGCTCCTCCTCGTAGTTGACGAAGAAAAACAGCTTGTCCTTCAGGATGGGACCGCCCACGTTGAAGCCGAACTGGTGGATGAAGACCCGCTCCTTGTCGATGCCGGCGGCGTTGTTGAAGTAGTTGGTGGCGTTGAGGGCGTCGTTCCGGTGGTAGTAAAAGACCTCGCCGTGATAGGCATTGCCCCCGGACCGGGTCACGAACTGGGTCTGGGAGCTTCCCAGGCCGGCATCCACGTCGGCGTTGGCGGTGGTGATGCTCACCTCCTCGATGAAGCTCTCCTGCACCGGAATGATTCCAAAGAGGGCATCGGTTCGAATGAAGGTGTCCTGATTGTTGATCCCGTCCAGGGTGAAGTTGTTGAAGGTGCCTCGCCCCCCGTTGATGGATGCCGAGCGCGTCCCGCCTGGGCTGGTCACGCCGGCCTGGGTGAGTGCCAACTGGGTCACGCTGCGCCCGTTCAAGGGAAGATCCTTGACCTGCTCCCGGTTGAGGTTGGTGCTGATTTCCGCGTTGACCTCGTTGACCACGGATTGAGTCTGAGACGCCGTCACCACCACCGTCTGGGTCACTACACCCACCTCCACCACGATGTCCACATTGGCGGGGGTGCCCAGCGCGACCTGAACCTCTTCAACCAGGGCCGTCTTGAAGCCGTCCGCCGTGGCTTCGACCCGATAGGTCCCCCGCGAAACCTGGGGAAATATGTAGAGACCGGCACTGTTGGTGGTGGTCTCCCGCGCCAGGTTGGTGGCGACGTTGGTCAAGGTCACCGTCACCCCCGGCACCACGGCGCCGGTCTGATCCAGCACCCTCCCATCCACCCGGGAGGTCAAAACCTGCCCGCTGGCGGGAACGGCCGCCACAAACAGCACCACTGCAAGGGCAACGAGTCTTCCACCAAAGGGGATCGTTGGATTTCGAAACGGTCTACCGGACACAATATACCTCCCTGGGGCCACCTCGACCCGAACCTGTCAAGCGAGAGTTCTCAAGGCAGCCAGCACCACCTTCGGCAGGGCCGCAATCGGAAGGATGGGTGAGTCCCATCGTCAGTCACCCGACCCTGCGCAACAACAACTCCATCTACCTCGATTTTGCACCAAGTTCAACGCCTTTGCAACCGGTCCCTAGATTTCAAGAACGTGATGCAAGGATGGAGGCAGTGGGCACGCAGGCGCACGACACCAAATTGCAAACCATCTACCGGCAGGGGCTACGCACAGCCCGAAACGGAAATGAACCCGTTACCACTCGGAAAGCGACCGCGAAGACAGGCGCCGGCCTGTGCCCGCCGGGGTAAAACGGGATCCGGCACCCCCGCTTCGAGGCCTGTACGGCCTGATTCACCTCCGAAAGGGCCCGGGACTCGGTTACAATGGCTCGCGCTTGGGCACTCGAATCAATATAGACCTAATTATCGACCTTAATTGAGGAGCGAACAACATGGCCAGCCAACAGGGAGACCAGCCAGCAAAAGTCGTGAATGTGGACTGCGACCGTCCGGAGAAGGAGAGGGAAAACCACTACGCCGCGGAGAGAAAGGCCGTCGAGGACCTGGGAGGGGAGTTGGTTCTGTTGTCGGCACAGACCGAGGAGGAGATCATTCGAGCCTGCGCCGGAGCCCGGATCATCCTGACCGAAGGCTTGTTCACGCCCATCACCAGAAAAGTCCTGGAGGCCCTGCCTGATTGCCGGGCCGTGGGCCGCTACGGGATTGGAGTGGACAATATCGACGTCGATGCCGCCACCGACTGCGGCATCGTGGTCTTCAACGTGGCCGACTATTGCGTCGAGGAGGTTGCGGACCACGCGGCAGCCCTGGTGCTGGCCTGCGCCCGGCGCGTGGTCATCCTGGACCGTCATGTGAGGGCCGGCGGTTGGGACAATCCTCCGCTGGAGTACCCGCTACGCCGCCTCGGCCGCCTGACATTGGGATTGGTCGGTTTCGGCAACATCGGCCGCCGCATGGTCCCCCGCTTGCAGGGGTTCGGCATGCGCATCCTGGCCACCGACCCCTACGTGGATCCCCGGTTGGCCGCTGAAGCCGGTGTTGAGTTGACTTCGCTGGAAAGGGTCCTGAGAGAGTCGGACCTGATTTCCCTGCACACCTTCCTGAACGCCGGGAGCCGGCATCTCATCGGCGCTCCCGAGTTGCGGCTGATGAAGCCCTCGGCTTTCCTGGTCAACACCAGCCGCGGAGGAGTGGTGGACGAGGAGGCGCTGATCCAGGCCCTGAAGGAACGGCGCATCGGCGGCGCCGCCCTGGACGTGACCGAGCAGGAGCCCCTGGGGGCCGACAGCCCCCTCAGAAGCCTGGACAACGCCGTGCTCACACCCCACCAGGGATCCAGCTCGGTGGAGTCGGGCGAGGACATTTGCCGCGGCGTGACCGAGGCCCTCTCCTGCCTGATCCAGGGATACTGGCCCCCCTTCCCCTTCAATCGATCCGTCCAACCCAGGCGGGAGTTGAAACCCAGACCTTGACGCGCCCGGGGCCGGCGACCGGTGCATGTTTAGCGTGATTGTGAAGCGGGGCGCCAGACCCGTGCCGGCAACGCGTCTCTGCCCGTGCCGCTGATATTTACTCACGTGGCGCCGCGTTTGCCCCCCACCGGCTCGACTGCGGGCTCCGCCCTGGTCTCGCCGACTCCCCCTCAAGGGGGGAGTGATCCTCGAGGCCTGCACAAGGCTTCTTGCCCGATTCCTTGGCAGGATGTAAACCATGTTCCCGGTCCAATGTGTAAACAACGTCATCGGTTAGTACCGCGGGAATCACTCCCCCCTCGAGGGGGAGTCGCAGAAGCCGAGCCGTCAGGCGAAGGCTGATGCGGTGGGGGGGCCAACCAATACCCGCCACCTCGCCCAAGGTAGTGCCTCTGATCGTCACTCACGGGGCGCCGCGTTTCCCCCCCACCGGCTCGACTGCGGGCTCCGCCCTGGTCTCGCCGACTCCCCCTCAAGGGGGGAGTGATCCTTGAGGCCTGCACAAGGCTTCTTGCCCGATTCCTTGGCAGGATGTAAACCATGTTCCCGGTCCAATGTGTAAACGACGTCATCGGTTAGTACCGCGGGAATCACTCCCCCCTCGAGGGGGAGTCGCAGAAGCCGAGCCGCCAGGCGAAGGCTGATGCGGTGGGGGGTGGAAAGCGGGCTGCCGGTGGTCAGCTGGGCGCAAGCCATTGGATCGCCCCGGGCTAGCCCCAGGTCTCCAGCGGGTGCCGGCGATCCTTGAGAGGCAGGGCCACCCGGGCTCCGGTCTTCTGCGACTGGTAGACCGAGGTGATCATCTCGATGGTCCAGCGTCCATCCTGCTCACTGCAGACCGGCTTGCGGTCCTGCTCGATAGCCTCCAGCAGGTCAGCCACCAGCAGGGCGTTGCCCAGGGTGTGGTTGTCGGCTCGGAAGCGGCTTCCCTCCGGCGGGCTGGCCTCAATGGACTCCCAGCGGTGCCTCTCGTCGGGCAGCCAGCCCGGTGAGCGCAGGATTTGGGGCTGGCCTCTCGGATAGACGTCGTTCGGCAGGTGAATCACGCCCTTGCTTCCGTAAAACCAGAGGCCGAAGCGTTTTCGGTCGGTTCGATCGCTGGCCTTGGAACCGAAGTAGGCATGGATGCCGCGGCTAAAGCCGAAAACCGCCGCGATCTGGTTGCCGGCCACCGGGCCGATGGGTTCGGTAGCCTCCCGGACCTGCCCCCGGCCCACCTCCTTCCCATCCTCGGTCACGTGGGAGAAGACCCACTTGGGATCGCCCAGGAAGTACCGCATCATGTCGCAGATATGGGGGCCCAGCACCATCAGGTCCTCTCCGCCGGCACGCCGGTCCTCCTTGCCCCGTCCGCGCACCTCCTGGATCATGCCGATCTCCCCGGCTTCGATCATGGCCCTGACACGGGTGACGAAGGGCGAGGTCCGCATCTGGTGGGCCATCTGGAGCTTCACCCGGTTCCGCTCCACGGCCGCGACCATGCGATCGGCATCGGTCAGGCTGGGGGCGAAAGACTTCTCATGGAAGATGTGGCAGCCGGCCTCGGCGGCAGCCGTGGTCATGGCCGCCCGCTGGTCCAGCCAACGCGGAGCGACGGCGACGATGTCCAGCTTCTCGCTGTCCAGCATCCGGCGGTAGTCGGGGTAATCCCGGTCGGCGCCGGTACGCTCTTTGGCCCTGGCGCGGCCCTCGTCGTCAGGGTCGGCCACCGCGACCACCTCGGTACAGTCAAAGGCCCGCCACACCGTGTCGAGCCCGTGCCCGTAGTCTCCGCGGCCGGTGTGGCCGATCACGCCGATGCGATACTTTTTCCGACTGGCCGAGGCCATAGCCGCCAACCCTGCCAAGCTTGCCTGCAAGAAAAATCGCCGTTTCATCCTGGGTTTCCGAAGCTCTCCGAAATTATAGCAAAAGGCTTGGGCCGGTTCAGGTGTCGCCAGCACAGCCAGCCGGCAATCAGGGAACCCGCCGCCGCCAGGCCGTAGTGCAGCAGGGCTCCCCCGTAGGGTTGGTCGATGGCCTGCTGCAAGAGGCCGAGAGTCAGGTAGGAAGCCAGCGCCAGAGGGATCAGGCCCGCCTCGGCCCGCAAATAGACATAGGCCGCCAGCAGCGCGGCTCCCAGCAGCAGGCCCCTCACCAGCCATTCCCCCAGGTCCTCGAAGCCGGCGCCCTGCCCCACCAGCCCCAGCAGGATCAACAGGCCGCCGGCATAGCGGCGCCGGCTCCAGCCGCGGGTCAAGACCTCCACGGCCGCAATCGCCACTAGCAGGACGGACAGGAGCATGAGGTATTGGGTGATCGACTGGATCAGCGGACCGAGCGCCGGCAGGAAATCGTCCAGGGCTCCGAACCTTGGCCATGCCGGACCCTTGGCGGTGGCGAAGGTCGTTGCCAGCACCTCGAGCGCCTTGGCCACCACTCCCACAGCTATTCCCAGGGCGATTCGTCCACCGGTGGCCTCACCGCCCCAGCGGACGGAGGCCTTGACCCAGCCAAACAGCAAGGCCAACAGGAGAGAGAGAAAGAGGGTCCCGATGAGACTGACCGCAATCAGCGCCAGAAGCTGATGGCTGAGAGGCTCGGCCGTGGTCAGATTCGAGGTCAACGCCGGCCACCCATTGAAAAAGCCGGCCAGCTGGAGCAGAAACAGGATTGGGGCCAGCCAGAAGAACGTTCGAGACGAAAACTTTCCCCGGCTCCAACGGATGAGGGCGACCACGGCTCCGACCACCGCTCCCAGAGCAAGCAGGACGCCACCGATAATTCCGAGGACCCCGACAAGATTGCGGCGGCTGCGTTCGTCCCTCTGCCACTCCTCGGGCAGGTGAACCAGGCGGTAGACGTCGGACACTTCATCGCCCGCCACCACGGCCGCCACCCGAGCCTCTCCCTGGGGAAGCGGCCGGGTTCGATCGGCAAAGACAAAGGTCCAGTCCCGGCGGGCCGGCCGCTGGGAGGGCTCGGCGGAAATCTCCTTGAGATCTCCCGGTTCGAGGCCGAAACGGGCCGAAACCGCACTCTGAGCCTTTGACCGCGCCTCCTCCTCGGATAACGCCGCTCCCTCCCGGGCCTCCGGAAGCCTGTGAATCACACGGGGAACCGACTCTGAATCGGCGACAATCACCCGGTACTCCTCGGCCCGTTCCTCCACGCTTCCTTCAAAGGTGGCATACCGAATCCTCCAGCGGACCCCGGGAACATAGGAGCCGGCCAGTTGCTCGTGCGTCTCCCGCCCCGCCGTCTGCCAGACAAAGCGCCCGGCCTGGGTGGCCCCCCCTCGAACAGACACCATCTCCCGCCAGGTCGGGGGAATTTGAACGCCTCTTTCCTCCAGCACTTCCCGGGCGATCTTCACCGCCTGCTCCCGGTCCACTTCCAGCCCGGGCACATCGGTCTGAAATTTCGCCAGCAGGGCCCAGACCGCCAGACCGGCAATCCCGCCCAGCAGCAACCCGGAGCGCAGGGCCGGGACCAGGACCGGAACGCTCCGAACAGGCGGAGCTTCCGCTTCGACCTCGGCCGCCCGGGGCGCAGGAGGACTCCAGGCCCCGTTCAACTTGTCGGACGACAAGGCACTCCATTCCCCGGCCCGCCATCGGACCCATCCGATGGCCCCCAAGGGAACCAGGGTGAGCAGCACCACCAGGACCTGATCAACCCAGACGCCGGGCGCCGCGGATACGAACAGCGGGATGGCAAACCAGACCACGTCAAAGGCGAAGTGGAGGACGACGGCCGGCAGCAGCCCGTACCTCAAGTAGATGGCGCCGAAGAAAAAGGAGGGCAGGATCAACTCCACCACCCGGGCGTAGGCGGGTTGGGTGGGATAGGCCGCGTGGCCGGCGCCGAAAATCAGCGCCTGCAGCACCATGGCCGCTCCGATCCAGAGTGCGGGCTTTCCGAAACGGCGCCCCAGCAGCGCCGCGCCGGCCAGGGGGACGGCGCGAAACAGGCACTCCTCCCAGAAGCCGGCCTGAAGCGAGATGGCTATTGAGGAAAGCCAGGGCAGATAGGTCGCCAGGACGTCCGGCTGCAGCAGGGCGTTGGAGGGGGACCACCAACCCAGCACGTTGTTGGAAAAGAAGTAGAGAGCCACCTCATAGCCGAAGAAAAGCGGCACCAGCAGATATGCCGCCACCGTATATCCCAGGACCGGCCTCGTATTGACCACTCCCCGAGATCCCAGTTTCCAGAGCTGAATGTGGTGGGGAAAAGCCTTCCGCGAGAGCGTCTCGGCGGCCATGAAGGAGAGGGTCAGCAGAATGCCCAGGGCCACGAACTGGACCAGGGCCCCCGCCATCTGGCTGGCCAGGAATCCGTTCCGAGACAAGGCCGTGTCGTAGTTCATCCAGGCCAGCGGCAGTTGGTTGAGGGCCACCAGGCCTTGCAGAAAGGCGACCAACAGACCCCAGAAAAGCGCTTGTTTCCACAGCACCCAACCCCGGCGCAGGAGAAGAAACAGCCCTATGAAACACCCGCCCAGGATATAGACCAACACCATGGCCACGCCTCCAATGGCCCCGATGGTGGTGTTGGAAGAGCGCATTTCCTGATAGCGCCGGTTGAAGGACTCGGGCACCTTGATAAAGCGCTCGATCTCGGTGAACCGGTCCCCGCTTACCGTCAAACCCAGCCGGTAGCGAGCTTCCCCGATATCCTGGCGCCGGTGCTCGTAGACCAGCCGGTGATCGGTTCGCCCTCCGGGTTGCACCTCCTGGGCGTGCTCTACCAACTGATAAGGCTCCAGCTCGATACCCAGGATCTCCTTCAGCCGGGTTTGGGCCAGGTTTCGAGCCTCCTCGCCTGAAAGAGTGGCGCCGGGCTGGTCTTCGGGCAGCTTCTCGCGAAACCCCCACAGCTCCCCGGCCGGGGTAAAGCGCGTCAGGCTTTCGGTGGTTTCCTTCTCGCGGAAGTGGCGGACTCGCCAGGTGTAGGCGGAGTAGAGGTCGCTGGCCATCACCCGGGAGAACGTCTCCTTGCCCCCGCCCTCGAGCTCGATGTAGTTCTGCACCTGCGAGCTGGAACCGAAGGAGGCGGCCTGCTCAAACTCCCGCGGACCCCATTGGTAGCGGCCGGCCAGTTCCCGGGCCCGCTGCAGGGCGCCGGCCCGATCCATCTGAAGATCCAGGGTGATGAGAGGGAAGGCCTCGCCAAAATAGCGATAAGCCCCCGCCAGAGAACCCAGCGAGAGCAGCACCAGCACAATCCAGAACAAGAGTCGATTGGTTTTCATGGGCATGCGTTGAGATCAACCGTCAATTGAATGGCTTCCCCCAGGCTTGCGCGGGGTACCTGTTTAGCCGGGCCCCCGCCCCATACGACGGGGCGGATCATACAGGGTGAAACAGGGGTGTTTCAAATAAGTCCGGCCCCCGCCCTGCCGGGCGGATCATTCGAGGGAAAACAGCCGATCGTTAATGAATGAAGACGAACCACGAATGGACACGAAAAAACACGAATAGACCAGAAGACAGATAGACCTCCTTCAACGACAAGCGGCACCAAAATGCTTCTGCCACTTGTGCCCTGGGTGTGACGATGCCATGGGATGATGGCTTCCCGGGAGCGCGGGCGTCCCGCCCGCACAAAGCCTGGCACAGCCTCGGCCATCTCCCCCACTTGCAACAACCGGGAACGGCGCCCGGGCTTTCCCTTTGCCTGGCCGATGAGGTTTCCGCCGACAGGGTGGCTGCCTGCAGCATCGCACTGAAGCTCAGCGGCGGCCAAAGGGACAGGATGCGGGCGGGACGCCCGCGCTCCCAGGCGATGCCGTCCCGGCGGTGCGGTGGGGGGTGTCTGGCGGGCAACTTCTCAGAATGTCGACATGCACCCTTTGGAAAACTCCCGTTTGCCCGCGAGCCGGGCCCCCGCCCGGCCGTGCCGATCATTCCAGGAAAAACGGCCGATCGTTAATGAAAATGAACCACAAATGGACACGAATAGACACAAATAGACCAGAAGACAGATGGACCTGCTTCAACGACAAGCGGCGCCAAGATGCTTCTGCAATTTGGTGCCCTTGGTGTGACGATGTCATGGGATGATGACTTCCTGCCCCTTGGTGGATATCTTTTTTCCCTTGGTGTCTTTCTTCGTGGCCCTTCACGGATCCCTTTCGAGTCTTTTCCAACCCCTTGGAGTCCCTTCGCGGACCCCCTTCCCGACCTTTGGCGGAACCCTCTCGAGCCTCCTCCAACCCCTTAGTGGCCCTTCGCCGTTCTTCGTGGCCCTTCGTGGATATCTTTTTTGGTCGTTCGTCGTTAGTCCCTCAATTGGTTTCAAAAAAGCGTCGTTCGGGAACGCGCCGCCTCTCCAAAACCACGCTAAGCATGGTCTCAGCCGCGAAGCCTCTGCGATTATGCCATACGGCCAGCCAAATGCCCGCCGGACTCCCGCCAGCCTCGGTCCCTGAATCGGACCAACAGACCGCTCTCGAACCGGGCCGTGCGGCCGATGGCGCGTTTATGTTATGTTTGGGAGGCTTATCAATGGACCTCAACTGGCCTGGACATTCATGCGAGTCACCGATCCGGCAAGGGGATTGAGAATTGTCTCGGGCATGATGGTGGCTGCCCTGGTTGCGGCGGCCTTGCTTTGCGCCCGGCCGGCAACAGGCGGCGATCCCGCCGCGGCCACGGACGCGGGCAGCCCCACCTATTTCCAGCAACACATCCAGCCCATTCTCGAGACCCGGTGCCTGTCTTGCCACCAGGCCGGCTCCACGGTTTCCAGACTCGACCTCTCGACCCGGGCAGCCGCCCTGCGGGGCGGCGAGCGGGGGCCGGCCTTGGTCCCGGGAAACCCCGAAGCCAGCCTGCTGATCCAGCTCGTGACCCATCGCAAACAACCCTTCATGCCGATGGGCGGCGAGCGCCTGCCCCAAGCGGAAATCGACCGCCTCAGCCGCTGGATCTCGGCCGGCGCCCTCTACCCCGAGGGCGGGGCGGCCGACCTGTCCCGGGAGGACGCCAGGCGAGCCTTGGGGCGGAAACTCTTTGTCGAGCGGGTGAAGCCGCTCTTCGAATCCACCTGTCTGAAATGCCACTCACCGGAGACCAGGGCTTCCGGACTGGACCTCTCCAACCGGGCGGCCATGCTGGACGGCGGTGAGAACGGAGCGGCGGTCGCACCGGGGAATGCCCGCGCCAGCCTCCTCCACCGGGCCGTGGCCCACCAAATCGAGCCCCACATGCCCTTCCGCTCACCCAGGCTGGAGCAGAAGACCATCGACGCCCTGGCCCACTGGATCGACGCCGGTGCGCCTTTCGAAGGAACCCTGAAGGCCTCCTCCGGCGCCATCCCTACCGGCCATTGGGCTTTTCAGCCCCCCGACCGGCCATCGCCACCGCAGGTTGACACTCCGGGCTGGGTTCGGAACCCGATCGACGCCTTTGTGGTCGCCGGGCACCGGAAGCGGGGCCTCCGGCCGGTGAGCGCCGCCAGCAAGCGGGTATTGCTGCGGCGTGTCTTTCTGGACCTGACCGGCCTGCCGCCGACCCCCGAAGAGACGGCTGCCTTCCTGGCCGACCATTCCCGAGAGGCCTACGAACGAGTGGTGGACAGGCTGCTGGGCAGTCCCCGTTACGGCGAACGCTGGGGGCGCCACTGGATGGACATCTGGCGCTACAGCGACTGGTACGGCTGGACAAAAACCAACCAGGTCCGCTACAGCCACCGCCACCTGTGGCGCTGGCGGGATTGGATCGTCGAGTCGGTCAATGAAGACAAGGGTTACGATCGCATGGTCCTGGAGATGTTCGCGGGCGACGAACTGGCGCCCGGCGATCCGGACATCGTACGCGCCACCGGCTACCTGGCCCGCAGTTGGTACCGGTTCAATCGCAACGTCTGGCTGCAGGAGACGGTGGAATACGCCGGAGCCTCCTTTCTGGGGCTGACGGTCAAGTGCGCGCGCTGCCACGATCACAAATACGACCCCATTCTGCAGACCGACTACTACCGCCTGCGGGCCGTCTTCGAGCCTCACCAAATCCGCATGGATCGGGTTCCGGGACAACCCGACCTCGGGAAGGACGGACTGACCCGGGCTTACGACGCCGACGCCGGCGCCCAGACCTACCGCTTCATCCGGGGCAACGAGGCCAGCCCGGATGAGGACCGCCCGCTGAGTCCCGGAGTGCCGCGCCTCTTCGGCCAGGCAATCCTGAAGGTCGAGCCCATCCGATTGCCGCTGGAAGTCTCCTACCCCGCCGTGCGCGCCTTCGTGCACGAGGACCTGATTCAGGCAGCCAGGGACCATATCCGCCAGGCCGAATCGGAGGTGGCGGAGGCCGCCGCGGCCCTGGTGGAAGTGGGGCGGCCAAAGGGGCCGCCGGCTTCAACGGCACCGGGCGTTGGGGAGGGCGCTGCAACTCCGGAAGAACCCGGGCAGACCGAAGAAGAGGCGGCTGCGGCGCTGCGCCAGGCCCGGAACCGGGCTGCCCTGGCCCACAAACGCCTGCGGGCCGCCCGCGCCCATCTGCCGGCGCTGGAAGCCCGCATTGAGGCCGACAAGGGCAGGCATGGCCTGATCCCGGGCCTTGACGCCGAGGCGCTGGCCGCCGCCGCGCTCCGCGAGGAACGCAAGGCGCGCATTCTCAAGGCCGAGGCCGAGTTGCTGGAAGCCAGGCAGGAGCTCAGCGAAGCCTTGCTCAACCCCAATCCTAAGCCGAAAGCAGCCAAAGCCCCCCAGCCCGGGCAGAGAAAGGACCCGCCCGAGAAGATTGAGAAATTCGCCGACGAGAAAAAGATCGCCGAGGCCCAAAAAAAGCTGGAAGCAGCCGTCGAATCCCTGAAGGGGCCCACCGAAGTCCATACGGCGGTCGGTCCCGGCTATCCCCGTACCAGCACCGGGCGCCGCCTGGCGCTGGCCCGCTGGATCGCCAATCCCAATAACCCCCTGACGGCCAGGGTAGCCGTCAACCACCTGTGGCTACGCCACTTCGGCGAAGGGCTGGTCTCCACCGCCGACAACTTCGGTTCCAGCGGTCGCCCCCCCTCCCATCCGGATCTGCTGGACTGGCTGGCCGTGGAATTCATGGAAAGCGGCTGGAGCATGAAGCACCTGCACCGCCTGATGGTCACCAGCAATACCTACCGCATGCAGTCGGCCGCTCCCCGGGATCATCCCGGCCGCGTGACGGATCCGGACAACTCCCATCTCTGGCGCATGAATCCCCGGCGCATGGAGTCGGAAGTCGTCCGGGACAGCTTGCTCTACCTCGCCGGCCAACTCGATTCCACCATGGGCGGACCTGAGATCGCAGCCGGCAAGGCAGGGGAGCTGCCGCGCCGCAGTCTCTACTTTCAGCACACCCCCGACACGCAGGCGGCCTTTCTCAAGGTGTGGGACGCACCCAGCCCCAACGAGTGCTTCCGGCGAAACGAAAGCATCACGCCCCATCAGGCGCTGTCGCTTTCCAACAGCCCGGTGAGCCTGTCGATGTCCCGAATCCTGGCGCGGAGTCTCAGTGCAGGGGCCGGGCAGGCGGAAGGCCGTCAGGGACGGTTCGTCGACCGGGCCTTTGACGCCATCCTGGGACGGGCCCCCTCGAACCGGGAACGCATGGAATCCCGCAAGTTTCTGCTGGCCCAGGCCGGGACTTACAAGGGCGCGGCCGATCTTGAGGCCTTCGACGCAGGGGTCAGGAACGAAAAAGTACCGCCCTCCGCCGACCCGCTCCTGCGGGCGCGGGAGAGCCTGGTGCACGTGCTGTTCAACCACAACGAATTCGTGACGATCCGCTAGGCGGTGGCGATGAAAAAACCTCTTCCCTTCCAAGCAACCGGGTGCTGCGGGTCCAGCCGCCGCGTCTTTCTGGCCGACGCCGGCATGGGTTTCACCGGGCTGGTGTTGGGCGCCATGCTGGCCCGCGACGGGCTTGCGGCGACTCCGTCGGCTGTCCCCTGGTCGCCCCCCGACGGCCAACCCCACTTCACTCCCAAAGCCAAGCGGGTGATCTGGATCTTCATGCTGGGAGGGGTCAGCCACCTGGAAAGCTTCGATCCCAAGCCCGCCCTGAACCGGTACGGCGGCATGTCCATCGCCGAGACGCCCCACGGCGGCGCGCTCACCGCCAGCTACACCAAGGACAACCTCCGGCCTTTTCTCACCGGCGACCTGCGGCACATACGAACCAAGGTCTACCCCTTGCAAATCGGCTTCCGCAAACGCGGGCAGAGCGGCATCGAGGTGAGCGACTGGTGGCCCCACCTGGGGCAATGCGTCGACGACCTCTCGGTCATTCGCTCCATGTGGACCACCGACAACAACCACGGAGCCATCCTGCAGTTCCACACCGGACGCCATATCTTCGACGGCTACCTGCCGACCATCGGTTCCTGGGTGCACTACGGACTGGGATCGCTGAACGAGAACCTGCCGCGGTTCATAGTGCTGGGGGAACCGCCCGGGGACTGTTGCGGCGGCATCGGAACCCACGGCGCCGGCTATCTCGGCCCCGCCAATACCGGGGTGCCCATTGAGGTGGACCCGGAAAACCCCCTTCCCTTCGCCTCGCCCGGCCCCGACGTCTTCCGGGCCGAGCAGAAGCGCGAATTCGAATTGCTGGAGCGACTGCACCGGCTATCGGCGGTGGAGTACCCCGACGATCCCAAGCTGCAGGCACGCATCAAGTCCTACGAATTGGCTTTCCGCATGCAGACCGCGGTTCCCGAGGCTCTGCAGTTCAGGCAGGAGGGAGAGCAGACCCGCCGGCTTTATGGCCTGGACGAGGAGGCGACGCGGCCCTTCGGCGAGGTATGCCTGGCGGCGCGACGACTATCCGAGCGAGGGGTGCGATTCGTGCAGGTCTATCACGGCACCTCGGGCAATCGCTGGGACGCCCACAGTGCGTTGAAGAAGAGCTACAACGGTTTGTGCCGGAAGGTCGACAAACCCATTGCCGGGCTGTTGAGGGACCTCAAACAGCGCGGCCTGCTGGATGAGACGCTGGTTGTCTGGGCCACCGAGTTCGGCCGAACCCCCGGCGCGGAAGGAGCCAGCGGACGAGACCACCATCCCTACGCCTTCTCCATCTGGATGGCGGGCGGCGGCGTCAAGGGCGGACACGTTCACGGCGCCACCGACGAGTTGGGTTTTCACGCCGTCCAGGACCGTCACTACGTCACCGACGCCCACGCCACCGTGCTGCATCTGCTGGGCCTCGACCCCCGCAGGTTGGCAGTCCCCGGACGCAAGCGGCTGGAAATGGATTTTGGCCACCCCATCACCGACGTCATCGCCTGATTCCAAATCGAAGGGCCGCGGCTGAACGATTCTCGATTCGGGTCCAGCCGGCCGGTGAGAAATACGAGTTAACGGCGGTTCCAATCGGGAATTCGGGGCCATCCGATGAATCTTGGTCTTCAAAGCTGGCTTTGAATCCTCACTGCCGGCGCCCGCAGCCGGCCGCTCCGGTTCGAAAGGGGGACCCATGGCAATCACACCAAAGGCCGTCAACCGCCGAGCCTGGCTGGCCGGCGCCCTCTCTCTGAGCTCGCTGCCCCTGGCGGCCTGTCTGAATCGACCGTCTAAGCAAACCCAAACCACCGCGACGGACTTTTCCCGCTCCTTCTGCTATTACATCCCCAAGAACCGAAAGATCTGGGTCCGCATCCAGATCGAATGCCGGTGCGAGGTCTTCGACCGCTCCAGGGGCCGGTCCGACGAATACTTCCTGACCGTCAGGACCCAGACCGGCCTGAGGACAAACCCGCCATCCGATCACCTCGATCCGGGATACGACTTCTGGATGATATTTTCCAGGCGGCACGTGTTGATCCGGCGCGTTCATACCTCCTCCTATAGCCTCAATCCCAGCCGGCCGGGAGTGGACCGCTTCCATTCCAGCGGTTGGCGCCTTCAACCCAGTCCGGCCAAATTGCTGGCCTCCGGGAAGGATATCCGTGAGGCCGTTCAATCCTGGCGTCCCCTGGTGGCCCGAAGCGAATTCGTGGGGGACGATCCTTCGCGAGGTTACCTGATCGAGTACCCGGTGAAATGGGCTGACGGAAACCCGGACGACACCTTCCGCGTCGAGACCGGCCCGGTGGTCCTGCTGGACCCCCAACGGTTGGAAGTGGGTCGCAGCCTGGAGTTCGATGATTTTCAGTGGGCTTATCTCGACTACCGGTCTTTCGATCGGGTGCGCTGCTTCCTGGAAAAGCCGACCTCCATTCTTTCGGGCGCCACCTACCAGCCCCCTGACCGCCTCCCTCGTCGACATCCGGCTCTGACGGGCGAGCAGGTTGCCGAAATCAGCAACCGCCTCTTTAGCGGGTGGCAACCGCCCCTGCCCGCCGAGCAGTTGCGGAAGCTGTTTCAAACCGATCGCTATTCAGCCGTCGACCATCGACCGGTATCCACCACCCTTTACGCGCTCGATTCGCGGCCCGGTGAACCGACACCGCACAGGGAGAGTCTTCCCGAAGCCGAGGAGACTGCGTCCTGAGAGGAGCTCCCCCATGAAGATCCACCCTCTGCACTGTCTGCTGGCGACGGCGATACTGTGTGCTCCGGCCTGCTTTCGGGGGCCCGGCGATTCGGATACCGACCGGTCCCGGCCCGGGCTCTTCGAACAGACCGACGTGTTTGTCGCCGGTCAGGACGGCGTGGCTCAGTTTCGCATCCCGGTGCTGCTGACATCCACCAAGGGGACATTGCTGGCTTTCTGCGACGCCCGGGTGGAAAGACCGGGAGACCCGCCCAACAACATCGACCTGGTCATGAAACGGAGCACCGACCAGGGCAGGACCTGGGGACCGCTCCGGGTGTTGCTGGACGTTGGAGAGGGCGCCACGGCCGATTCCTGCGGACTGGTCGACCGGAAGACGGGCACCATCTGGGTATTCACCGTCTACTGTCCGGTGGGGGTCGGCACCGGCACGGCCAAGCCGGGACTGTCGGGCGATACCTTCATGTACTGGGCCATCAAGAGCACTGACGACGGCCGGACCTGGTCGGACAAGATAGACCTCACGCCCATGTTCAAGAAGCCCGAGTGGAATTCCGGGTCCCCCGGACCCGGCAAGGGCATGCAGATGCGAAGCGGACGCCTGATCGTCCCCAAGTATTTTGTGAAGAACGGTTACGCGGCTTCTCACGTGGTCTTCAGCGACGACCACGGAGAGTCCTGGACGATCGGCAGCGAAGCTCACACGAACGGGACCACCAACGAGAGCCAAGTGGCGGAGCTGAGCGATGGAACCTTGCTACTGAACATGCGAGGGACCGAGGGGAACCGGCGCAGAATCAGCAGAAGCACTGACGGGGGGATGAGCTGGTCGGAGGTCAGCCTGGATCCGGCTCTGGTCGAGCCTCGCTGCCAGGCCAGCCTCTCGAACTTCACCAACCGGCTGGATCACGATAGAAACCGGCTCCTCTTTTCCAACCCGGCCGCCATCGAGCGCAGGAACATGACGGTTCGTCTCAGCTACGATGACGGCCGCACCTGGCCCGTCTTCCGCCAGGTTCATGCCGGGCCGTCCGCCTACTCCTGCCTGACGGTGCTTCCCGACATGACGGCCGGCTGCCTCTACGAGAGAGGCGGCCAGACCCCCTACGAAAAGATCACCTTCGCCAGATTCGACCTGGAATGGTTGACCCAGGGCAAGGAGAGCCTGACAGGGAGCGGAGAGTCGCCCTGATTGTGTCCCGGAGAATTCATCTGGCGGGGCCACCGTGATCGGAGGCCGCTGGGAGCCTCCGCCATCCGCGGCTTCGCCGCTCTTCCTGAAACCACGACACGGCAGGAGGAAAGGATTTTTGAAAGATCGTCTCCGGCCGCCAGCCCGGGGTTCGAGTTGAGCCGCAAAGCGGCGTCCGCATGGTGCCGTGGGCGTAAGCCGGGCGCAAGCCATTAGAACCCGATAGCTCCATCCCCCGAGCCGCGTAGGCGGCGGCAGCAATCATCCCTGGTCTTCGATCTCAGACACGCCAGGGTGCACCCAGCGCAGTCTGTACCCTGAAGGCTCCCCCAAATAGCGCCGCAAGAAGCTTAAGGCAAACACATTCCCCGCCGATGCCCAGCCCCCCGGTGAGACATGCGGGTTAACCGCGACGGTCAAGCCGGCTGACCATGGAATGGAGTGCCGGGCAGCCCCCCTAGTCCCGGGCGGGCAGGTAGGCTCCGTCGCCGCTGCGCTCTCCCGGGGCGCCGCCGTCGTTGACCACTCCGTAGGCCAGGAAGGGGTTCTCCCCGGATATCTTCTCGATCCGGATATACCCCTGCCGGGTCTCCGGAGCGTAGCTGCCCAGAATGCCGTTGATCTGATGCCAACCGCGGGCCGGGATCGGCTTGGTGACGACGGTCTCCTCCAGCAACCCTGTCTCGCCGTCGTAGATCTCCAGATGGAAGACGCTGGCGCTCCCGTCCACCTCCCCGGTGTTGACCAGCGCCAGGTTGCTGCGGTTCTCCTCGTCCTGCTGCAACCCATCCACCCAGGCCTCCCCGGTGAAGGCCGCTCCCTCCGGCACCGCGTTGTAGAAGACGCTGTAGGATCCGCCGCCTCCCTCCGATCCCGTCCTGGCCCCGATCACGATGCCGCTCATGTCTCCGCCTTCCGCCACCACGAACAAGGGTCCCGCGTAGAAGCCCCGTGTCGACCCCAGCCCCGCTACCCCCCGCTGGCGCAGCTCCTCCACCACCTCCGCAATGATCTCCTGCCGGCCGGCTTCCAGCCTCATGCTGAAGGCGGCGGTGTTGCCCGCAGCCTCGATTCCCTCGGCCACAAACTGGAAATCCAGCCTCCTGGCCTCCCCTGAGAAGTTCGTCACCGTCAGCTCGCTGGTGAACGCGCTCGTCTCCACAATCACCGGCAGGGTCTGCCCCATCCTTCCCTCCAGCCAACTCGCCGCTACCGGAAAGACAAACGAGCCGTCCGAGTTGGCCTGGTCGTTGATCACCCCGTAGGCGTAGAAGGGAGCGGTTCCTTCCACACGCTCCACCTTGACGTAGCCCTGGCGGTTGCCCTCCACGCTCTCCAGCACTCCCAGCAGCCCCGAGTACTGGTGAAACTCTCCCGGCTCAAGCGTTATTTCCTCAAGCACCCGGGCATTGGTGTCTGTCGACTCTCCCGAATACACCGTCGTCCTCACAGTGATCGCACCCTCTTCCTCTGCTCCCATGTTCTGGAAGGCCACGTTGGAGCGGTCCCGGCTGTTCTGACGCAGCCCGCACAGATAGACCGCCTCGGTAAAGCCCTCTTCCTCCGCCACTCCCAGGTAGGCCAGCCCCGCCCTTCCCTCAGGCACCGCCGTCGTCGTCCGCACCACCGCCTCTACCTCAGACCCCAGACGCACCTCCACCCACAGCGTCCCGATCCGGTTGCCCGTTTCGGGAATCGGTATCCCCAAGCCCCTCAAATGGCCCAGGGCGTCGGTCTCAGTCTTCTGCACGCCGGGTGCCAGCACCTCCGAGGCCCTCCCGCTGCCCCCACCGATATGGGCCGTGTAGAGGTAGTCGAGCCTCTCCTCCCGCTCTCCCCGGTTGGCCAGGGTCAACTCCGAGGTGAAAAAGGACTGGTTCTGTCCCGCCGCGGACAGAATCACCGGAACGAACACAGACCCCGTCGTCAGCCGGAAGCTGCCCTCCCCCGGGTCCCTGCCGCAGTCATAGACGAAGGTGCCCGCTCTTGCCTCGGAAAAGGTAAATAACACTTCACAGGAACTCCCGTCATCGTAGGTCAGACTCAGCCTTCCCATAAGGGGGCCCGTCCATTGATAGGCGTAACTGCCCGATCGGGAGGTCCCCTCGCTCCGGGTGGCGGCTTGCTCTCCGACCGACTCGATCTGCTCGAACCGGTTGCCCTCGCCGAACCGCAGCTCAAGGCTTCCGGTGCTTCCCTCCTCACCCGTATTCCGCAACGTCAACCGCCGGCCCTCCAGGTCCTCCCCGGTGAAGTCCGACGGATCGTCCGGGTCCGGGTCCGGTTCCTCCGAGTCCGTCCTCCCTTCCCCCGGCTCCGACCATTCACTGATCCCCTCCTGGTTGACCGCCCTCACCTGCACCTGGTAGGCCGTCCCCTCCTTCAGCCCCGACAGCCTCACCTCCAGACCCGTCCCCTCGTGGCCCCCATCGCTGTAGCCTTCCTCGCCACCCTCCCGGTAGCGCACCTCATAGTCCACGATCTCAGGCCCTCGGTTCTCAGGCTCCGTCCAGCTTACCTTCAAGCTGTCGCTCCCCTCCGCCGTCACCACCGGCGCCACCGGCGCCGCCGGCGGTTCCTCCTCGTCAGCCACCCGCACCCGGAGCGCACGCCTCCCCTTCCGCTCCCTCTCTCCCTCACCGCTCCTTACCTCTACCACTACAATGTATTCGTTGTCTGCTGCTCCGCTTTGGGGATCGTCACTGGCTACATCCCCCGGATCCTCATAGTCCGGCGCCTCCCGGAACATCAGCTCCCCCGTCTCCGCCTCCACCGTAAACAGCCCCCCGTCCGCTCCCCCCGCTATCCCGTACTCCGTAATCTCGTCCTGCTTGTCCTGGTCTACCGCCTCCAGTTGCCCCACCCTCGTCTGGTTCTCCACCACCTCAAACGGGCCAACGCTGGTAATCTCCGGCGGTTCCTCCTCGTCACTCACCCGCACCCGGATCGCTCGGCTCCCCCTCCGCTCCCTCTCCCCCTCACCGCTCCTTACCTCTACCACTACAATGTATTCGTTGTCCCCCGCTCCGCTCTGCGGATCGGCGCTCTCCACATCTCCCGGATTCTCGTAGTCCGGCGCCTCCCGGAACAGCAGCTCCCCCGTCTCCGCCTCCACCGCAAACAGCGCCCCGTCCGCTCCCCCCGCTATCCCGTATCCCCCGATCTCATCGTCCCCGTCCACCGCCTCAATCCGTCCTACCCGCGCCGTGTTCTCCGCGACCTCATACGCCCCTGCTCTGGTGATCTCCGGCGCCCGGTTCAGCCCGCTCATCCGGAAGTTCCCCTGTCCCCTCAATACCCCGCCGCAGCGAAAACTGTAGCTGCCCGCTCCCTCTCCCCTGAAGGTCAGCCGCACCTCACAGCTCTCCCCCCCGTCGTAGTCCAGACTCAACTCCCCCGTCGTCCGGCTGGTGTAGCGGTACCCGTAGCTCCCCGACCGGGTCGCCCTCACCTCCCCGTCTCCGTCCAGTTCGCTCTCCTCAAACCGCAGCCCCGCTCCAAACCGCAGCCTCAGACTCTGCGGTCCTCCCCCAAACGACCCCCGCTCCAGACTGGCCTCGATCCCCTGAAGATCTCCCGCCCGGAAGTTCGACCAATAGGCCCGGTCCAGCAACATCACCACCTGCACCGCCTCCGATTCCCGCCCGTTGCCCACCAGGTTGACCCCGCGCAGATCAAAGACATAGACCGTCCCGTTTCCCAGCTCCCCGACCCTATACCCCGAGGCGTTGACCTCGCCGGGAGCGCTGTCTGCGATCGGGGTCCACTCGCCGAACTCTCCTCTCCCCTCCTTCAAACGGTACTCATAGCGCAGGATCGGGGTGCCCCCGTCGCTCTCGGGCGGACTCCACTCCAGCTGCACCGCTCCCTCCCCGGGCATCGCCATCAGCCCCAGCGGCGCCTGCGGAGGAAACAGCAGGCCACCACCGCCGCCTCCCCGCGGCGGTGGCGGAGGTGGTGGCGGGGGCGGAGGTGGTGGTGGTGGAGGTGGTGGTATCCCGATTCCCAGAAAGATTGCGCTGAAAGCTCCCCAATTCTGACCCGAATCCTTCCCCCTCACGAAAAGGATGTGCTGGCCGGCATTGAGGCCGGTGGTGTCAATCGACGCCTCATAAACATCCCCGTCAATCGGATCGCCCGGGGCGTCCACCACATCCACCATGGTAAACGGTACCGGAGCGGGAGTCGTGACCCACGGGGGAGTGTCGATGTAGTACTCTGCGGCTTCCAGAGACTCCGTGGGCTCGACGCCGTTGTCGTTGTTGAACTGGCTGTCGCTCAGGGCGGCTCTGAGCGTGACTGAGGTGCCCCCCGCGACCACGGACGGCCATTCTCCCGCGCTCAGCGAGAGGCTGCCATCGACAACGTCGGGGCCCGAGGGCGTCATATAGGGAGTTCTCGCAACCTTGGCTGCGTAGTAGAGCGATGGCATGTTGCGCGGAAGCAGCGTGTCTTCGAAGTAGCTGCAGTCTTCGAAAAACTTGGTGCCGAGCTCGTACGTGAACGTCGCCAAGCCCATCCCTCCATAGCCGAAGTCCTCTGCCGTGCCGTCGGTGAGGTAAAGATCGAGCGCCTGCTGCGGGGTATGCAGATTGAAGAAAGCCAGCTTGCGGGCAAACGTTCGGAGCTGTGTATTGTTGGGGGCCAGTGTCTCCGTGAACCCATAGGGGTAAAGTATCAATTGGCCGGTGCTGTGGATATCCAGGTAGATGCCAGTAGCATCATCAGGCGCGGGGTCGGTGAGATTCGGTCCGCGCTGATCGGGAAAGATCGACCGAATGTAATTCTGGATGGACAGTACCTCGGGTTCCGAAGCCGCAGAAGCGCCGTGGTAGGTATTGCTGCATGGCTCATCACTCGAACCATCGCAGCAGTCCCACATGAAATCGAAGTTTCGGTTGAGGTCCGCGCCTCGACTGTTCGGTTCCTCTTCGCAGTAGTTTTCATTGACGTTCTTGCGCCACAACAGGCCCGCCTCGGCTTGTTTGCGGCCGTCCGGGTTAGCCAGCAGCATCAAGTGGACCTCGTGGTGGTCAAGCAGCCAAGTGGCATCGGCAGCGACACCGTATTTGCTGACCAAGTCCTCCGCGAAGCGGGTCATCAGCTCCGCCGGCGTGTATTCTCTGGCGTGAATCGACGAAGTGACGAACATCTTTGGCTTTGTGCCCGAGACGTTCTGGTTCGTCAAGACCAGGACCCGCATGTCATAGCCGCCCTGAGCGTCGGTCTTCAACCACGAATCACCGACATCAACCCAGCTCGCCAAAGTTGGGTTGTCCGCAACCATAGAATCGGCGGCGGCGAACGTCTCCTCGACGGTTCGGTAGCATGAGAAACCAGGTATCCCGGTCACTTCCGTCGCCGTGGCCTGCTCTGGAGCCTGGGCTGAACGGATCTCGCGGGGTGGGGCAAGTATCGTCGACAATTCTTGTGCGCTGACAGGTTCCGTTCTCAGCCCGCGCTGTTGCAGGCGCTGAAGCTGTTCGGCGGTGACCTCCACCACCAGGTAGCCATTCTCGTACTTGGATTCGATCGGCTCCAAACTCGCGGCAATGAGTCTGCCGGTCGGCAGATCGTCGAAGAAGACACGGACGATCGTCTCCTCGCCGGAGGTCTGCGCCCGTAACCCGGGGCCAACCGACGCAACAAGGATGCTCAACACAAATAGAATGGCCGACCCACTACGAATCATCCGAAAAACCTGGTTTAGAGTTGAAGGTCGGCTTTTGCTTTTGTAGGGAAGACGAGACACTTCCGCCTCATTGGCGGGAAGACCGGTGTTCGACGCCGACTGTAGGGTGTTAAGTCGCACTGGGTGCCAGTCACGTTGGAGCAATTTCTACTCGACAAGAAGTTTGCCAAGTCGACCGACCACACCCACCCGCGCCGGGTCCGTCGACACGCTCGCCTGCTGGCGTCCGGTTTCTCGGCGCCGCCGGCTCGACTGCGGAAAAGAGGCCAACGCCCTGTCCCGTGGCCGTGAGCAGTGACCACAGCAGCACGACCGTGACCGCCACGATGAACCGCATTCCCCTCGGCGCCCGCCGCAGGCCGGAGGACGTGATGGAGGCTTCGCAATCTACCATTCACGATGGAGATCATGTCCATTCTCTTTGTCGAAGGATCGGATCGCGGCGAAGACCGGCCCCGGTGCTCTCTGATGCGTATCTAGCCCGCATTTCTCACCAGGTCGCTGAGCATAAGGTCGAAACGTGCTTGTCTTTAACATCTTGCGGCGCTTTGTTTGGAGTCTTCAGGGGACAGACGGTGCTGGGCGCGCCCTGGCTTGTCTTTTCCGCTTCAGCGCGCACGTGCTCCCTCGAATGGTGTTCCGGCTACGCCCTTCGGTCACGAGCACGCGCTGAAGCGGAAAATCCTGCGCCAAGTTGCACTCTTGAGAAGAGTGCAACCCCCTGGTGAGAAATGCGGGCTAGAGCTCTTGAGTTGAAACAACATTATCAATTTTTTAAACCGACATCACTACTGTCCGGTTACAACTCAAACAATATCAACTGCTTACAGGATTCGGAACCTTCTTGTTGCAAATGGAATTTCTTAGGTACTTGATCCATAGAGACTTTTCCGAAGAAGGTGATGCTGAGAATTTGCAGGATTTCGCCGAGACTTCGGTGGATTTTCAATTCCCTTTTGAGGATAACCACGAGTAAGTAAACGCTGATGGCGATCCAGATCTGGGTCTTGACCGCGTTCTGGGAGGTTCCAAAGAAAGCCTTGATCCGCAGATATTGTTTGATCCATTTGAAGAACAACTCCACACGCCAGCGGCACTTGTAAAGATGGGCAATAGTCAGGGCCGGAAGGGTAAAGTTGTTGGTCAAGAAGACCATGCGCTTCTGGGTAGCGGAGAAAGTATGGCCGAAATCTTGGAGCGAGTTAAAGTCGAAAACACTCATTTCCACTGGTAACCTGATGGAATTAAACCTGTTACACTAACGTCTTGAAAGTTTAACCGGACAGTGGTGAACCGACATATAAAAAGAACTGCTGATCCGGGCTTGAGGCAACGGCGGCTTTGAACCGGTTTCAATGACATGTCGAGTTGACCGGTTTTTATGACTGGTGATCTGTCCGGTTTGTAGACCGACAGATACCTTGATTTCATTAGTCCAAGCGCCTGTGGAAAAGTGGTAAACAGTGTCCATTTTCCGCTTTCCCCAAACTGAATGGATTATCGATGAAGCTCCCATTCCAATCGAACGTCTGGAAATGGCATTGAGTGCCGAGCAGAGCGCCTACTCCCTCGCGGGCAGGTAGGCTCCGTCGCCGCTGCGCTCTCCCGGAGCCCCGCCGTCGTTGACCACCCCGTAGGCCAGGAAGGGGTTCTCCCCGGACACCTTCTCGATCCGGATATACCCCTGCCGGGTCTCCGGGGCGTAGCTGCCCAGAATGCCGTTGATCTGATGCCAGCCCCGGGCCGAAATCGGCTTGGTCACTACCGTCTCGGCCAGCATCCCCGTCTCCCCGTCGTAGATCTCCAGATGGAAGACGCTGGCGCTCCCGTCCACCTCTCCGGTGTTGACCAGCGCCAGATTGCTCCGGTTCTCTTCATTCTGCTGCAGCCCGTCCACCCAGGCCTCCTCTGTGAAGGCCCCTCCCTCCGGTACCGCGTTGTAGAAGACGCTGTATTGCCCGCCTCCTCCTTGTGAGCCCGTCCTGGCCCCGATCACGATCCCACTCATGTCCCCCTCGACCGCCGTGGCAAACACCGCCCCAGCCAAGGCCCGGCGGCCCCTACCCAGCCCCGCCACCCCCTGACTCCGCAACTCATCCACCACATCGGCAATGATCTCCTGCTCGCCGGCTTCCAGCTCCATGCTGAAGCTCGCCGTCTTGTCGTCCCCCTCGATCTGCTCGGCCACAAACTGGAAATCCAGCCTCCTGGCCTCCCCTGAGAAGTTCGTCACCGTTAGCTCGCTTCTGAACTCGCTGGTCTCCACCACCACCGGCAGGGTCTGGCCCGCTGTTCCCTCCAGTGAACCCGCCGTCACCGGAAAGATGAACGACCCGTCCGAGTTGGCCTGGTCGTTGATCACCCCGTAGGCGTAGAAAGGCGCCCTCCCCTCCACCCGCTCCACCTTGACGTAGCCCTGGGCCGGAACCCCCAGCACTCCCAACAGCCCCGAGTACTGGTGAAACTTTCCCGGCTCAAGCTCTATGTCGTCCAGCACCCGTGCAGTCCCATCCGCCGCCTCTCCCGAATACACCGTGGTCCTGAGGGTGATCTCGCCCGCTTCCGGCGCTCCCATGTTCTGGAAGGCCACGTTCGAGCGGTCCCGATCGTTCTGCCGCAGCCCACACAGATAGACCGCCTCGCTAAAGCCCTCCTCCTCCGCTACCCCCAGGTAGGCCAGCCCCGCCCTCCCGTCAGGCACCAGCGTCGTCGTCCGCACCACCGCCTCTACCTCCGACCCCAGCCGCGCCTCCACCCTCAGCGTCCCGATCCGGTTGCCCGTTTCGGGAATCGGAACCCCCAAGCCCCTCAAATAGGTGAGGGCGTCGGTCTCGACCCTCTGCCTGCCTGCAGCCAGTACCTCCGAAGCTGTCCCGCTTCCTCCTCCCCGTTCGGCCGTGTAGCTGTAGTCGAGCCTTACCTCCTGCTCCCCCCGGTTGGTCAGCGTCAGCTCCGAGGTGAAAAAGGACTGGTTCTGACCTGCCGAGCTCAGGATCACCGGAACGAACAACGACCCCGTCGTCAGCCGGAAGCTCCCCTCGCCCGGGTCCCCCTCGCCGCAGTCATAGGCAAACCCGCCCACTCCCGTCTCGGTGAAACTCATTTGGATCTCGCAGGAGGCCCCGTCATCGTAGTCGAGCCTCACCGTTCCCCTGCCGGGACCAGTCTTCTCATAGGTGTAGCTGCCCGATCGGGTAACGCCCTCGCTCCGGGTGGCGGCTTGCTTTCCGCCCGACTCGATCTGCTCGAACCGGTTGCCCTCTCCGAACCGCAGCTCAAGGCTTCCGGCGGTCCCCTCCTCACCCTCCAGCCGCAAGGTCAGGCGCCTGCCCTCCAGGTCCTCCCCGGTGAAGTCCGACGGATCGTCCGGGTCCGGGTCCTGCATGTCCGTCCGCCCTTCCCCCGGCTCCGACCACTCACTGATCCCCTCCTCGTTGACCGCCCTCACCTGCACCTCATACACCGTCCCCTCCTCGAGCCCCGACAGCCTCACCTCCAAACCCGTCCCCTCGTGGCCCCCATCGCTGTAGCCTTCCTCGCCCCCCTCCCGGTAGCGGACCTCATAGTCCACGATCTCAGGCCCTCGGTTCTCCGGCTCTCTCCAACTCACCTTCAAGCTGTCGCTGCCCTCCGCCGTCACCACCGGTGCCCCCGGCGCCGCCGGCGGTTCCTCCTCGTCAGCCACCCGCACCCGGATTGCACGCCTCCCTCTCCGCTCCCTCTCTCCCTCACCACTGCTCACCTCTACCACCACAATGTATTCGTTGTCTCCTGCTCCACTCTGGGGATCGGCGCTCTCCACATCCCCCGGAGTCTCATAGTCCGGCGCCTCCCGGAACATCAGCTCCCCCGTCTCCTCAACCACCGCAAACAGCCCCCCGTCCGCTCCCCCAGCTATCCCGTACTCCGTAATCTCGTCCTGCTTGTCCTGGTCTACCGCCTCCAGATGCCCCACCCTCGTCTGGTTCTCCACCACCTCAAACGGGCCAAGGCTGGTGATCTCCGGCGGCTCCTCCTCGTCACTCACCCGCACACGAATCGCACGGCTCCCCTTCCGCTCCCTCTCCCCCTCACCACTGCTCACCTCTACCACTACAATGTATTCGTTGTCTGCTGCTCCGCTTGCCGGTTCCGCGCTCTCCACATCCGAAGGATCCTCGTAGTCCGGCGCCTCCCGAAACATCAACTCCCCCGTCTCCGCCACCACCGCAAACAGCCCCCCGTCCGCTCCCCCCGCTATCCCGTATCCTGCAATCTCATCATCCCCGTCCACCGCCTCCAGCTGCCCCACCCTCGCCTGGTTCTCCGCCACCTCGAACAGCCCCGCGCCGCTGATCTCCGGCACCCGGTTCAGCCCCGTCAAGGCGAAGCTCCCCTGCCCCCGCAACGCTCCGCCGCAGCGATAGCTGTAGCTGCCCGCTCCCTCTCCCCTGAAGGTCAGCCGCAGCTCGCAGGACTCTCCCCCGTCGTAGTCCAGCCTCAACTCCCCCGTCGTCCGGCTGGTGTAGCGGTACCCGTAGCTCCCCGACCGGGTCCCCCTCACCTCCCCCTCTCCGTCCAGCTCGCTCTCCTCAAACCGCAGATCCGCTCCAAACCGCAGCCTCAGACTCTGCGGTCCTCCTCCAAACGGCCCCCGCTCCAGACTCGCCTCAACCCCCTGGAGGTCTTCCGCACCGAAGTTCGACCAGTAGGCCGGGTCCAGCCCCATCACCGCCTCCACCGCCTCCGATTCCCGCCCGTTGCCCACCAGGTTGACCGCTCGCAGCTCAAAGACATACACCGTCCCGTTGCCAAGCCCTCCGACCGTATACCCGCTGGCGTTGACCTCACCGGGAGTGCTGTCCTCGATCGGGGTCCACTCCCCGAACTCTCCTCTCCCCTCCTTCAGGCGGTACTCATAGCGCAGGATCGGGGTGCCCCCGTCACTTTCCGGCGGACCCCATTCCAGCCGCACCGCTCCCTCCCCGGGCATCGCCATCAAGCCCAGCGGCGCCTCCGGTACGAACAGCAGTCCGCCACCTCCACCTCCACCTCCGCCTCCGCGGGGCGGGGGCGGGGGTGCAATCCGTCGCTCCGGCGTGGCCCGTGCCGCCTCCGCCCCCCCCTTCCCCAGGGCATTGACCGCACGCACCTCAAAGACGTATTCCCGGCCATTGACCAGGCCTCCCACCGTCACCCCGCGCGATCCCGCTCCCACGTTCTCCCACTCGCTCCACGCCTCTCCCACCGCTTGATACCGGACCTCGTAGCGGATGATGGCTGAGCCTCCACTATCCGTCGGCAGGTTCCAGCTCAGCCTCACCGACCCGCTGCCGGAACTCGCTCGCAGATCAATCGATGACACCGGCTCGGGCGCCCCCGGCGGCGCTACCCGGACCTCGAGCGGCTCCTCGGGCGCCTCATTCGGCTTGCTGCCTACCGATGACCTCACAGCGCCTCCCGGAACCGTCATCGTCAACGTGTAGCTGTGGGCCACACGGTCGGTCCTCGGGGTCACCGTGGTGGTGAAGACCCGGTCGTCAATCGTCTGCAAGGCCCCAATCCCCGGGTCGCAGAAGACCGTGTTGTTCTGATCGTCCACGCAGGCAGGATCCTGACCCGTCTCGATGTCGCTGGCGCTGAAGCCCGTCACCGGTTCGGAAAAGCTGAACCGCACCCTGAACAGCCCCGACACCGGCGGCTCCGTGCCGCTCGCCATCACGACCGTCAGCGGCGTGACCGTCATCCCCTCTCCCGGATTCGACCAGTCACTCATCCCCTCGTCGTTGCTGGCCCGCACCTGCACTTCATAGACCGTCCCCGCATTGAGGTCCGAAAGCGTCAAAGTGCGCCCCGGCCCCTCATGCAGAGCGCCGCTGAATCGCCCCGTGCCTTTCTCCCGGTATTGCACGTCATAGTCGGTGATGTCCGGCCCCGTGTTGTCGGGTTCGCTCCAACTCACCTGCAGACTCTCGGCCGTCTCCCCCGAAAATGTGGGTGCTTCAGGAACATCAGGCGGTTCCCGCTCGTCCGTCACGCTGATCGTAAACGTCTGCTCCGCCTCCAGCTCCCTGGCTCCCGCACCGCTCTTCACTTCCACCCTCACCTCATACTCGTTGTCTCCGGGAGCCTCGAAGTCCGGCGCCTCCCGGAAGCTCAGCTCTCCCGTATCGGAAGCAATCGAGAACTGAGATTGGTCGGCCCCGCCCACGATCTCCCAGCCCGTCACCTCGTCCCCCGGGTCGGTGTCCCTGGCCGCCAGCCGCCTCACCACCGCCTGGTTCTCCCGGACACTGATCGAACTCGGACTCGTGATCTCAGGCACCGTGTTGGGCGCCCCGGTGGTGTTGGTCACCGACTGGCTGCTCAGCCCCCTAGCCTCGTTGCCCACTTCATCCCGGATCGGGTTCGCCCCCACCCCCGTCGGAACCGTGTAGCTCACCCGGATCCCCGTATCTCCGTGCTCGACCCCCGGGTTGAGCGTCAGCCTCACCACGCTCCCGCTCACCGAGACTCCCGTAACGATTCTCCCGGACCCTCCCACCTCCACCGTGAAGTCCCCCGACACCGGCCTCGACCCGCCGTCGAGCGCCTCTCCGTAGCTCAACGTCAGCGAGGCGCCGTCCACCGCCGTGCTGACGAGAACGGGCCGCATCCCGTCCACCTTGTGCCCCGCCTGCGGCGCCACGGCTTCATGGGCCAGATCCGCCGCATTGTCCGCATCGTCGGTGATCGTCCCCCCGTTCCGGTCGATCGTCCCGGCCTCTATGCTCACTCCATCGGTGTCCTCGTCTCCGTCCACCACCTCGTAGGCGAACACCAGCGCCGCCGTGTCCGTGCCTCTCAGGTAGCCGGCCGTTCGGTTCCTGCTCCCAACTCTCAACCTCAACTGCGGCGTCCCTTCCACCTCCACCGTCTCGCTGAACCTCACCGTCACCTCGATCTCGTCCGCCGCCGCATAGATCTGATCCCCGCCCGGGTTCGAGGTGATGGCCAGACTACTCACCTCCGGCGGGGTCGTGTCGGGCGTTTCGTTGGTCACCGATTCCCGGCTCAGCGCCTCCGCCTGGTTTCCCGGCACGTCCCGCAGGGGATTCATCCCCGGCGTATAGCTCACCTCGATCCCCGCCTCCAGGTGCTCGGCTCCCACATTCAGGGTCAGAGTCACCGTGCTGCCGCTCACCGAAACACGGGAGACTGTCCGAGTCTGATCCCCTCCCGACACCGTGAAGTCTCCCGCATCAGGCGTTGAGCTCCTGTCGAGCGGCTCGTCGTAGGTCAGCATCAGCGTCGTCCCGTCGACCACCGCTCCGCCGGTAGCGGCCAGCCTCGGCCGGACCCCGTCCACCTTGTGGTTTGCCTGCGAACTCAGGGCTTCATGGTCCAGTACCGCGTCATGGCCCGCACGGTCGCGGATCGTACCGCCCGATAGGCTGTCGGCCTCAATGCCCACTCCGTCCGTGTCGCTTTCCCCATCCGCCACCTCGTAGCCAAAGACCAGTGCGGCCGTGCCCGTCCCGCCTTGATAGGTCGCCGTCCGCAGGCTGCCTCCCAGTTCGAGCACCAACTGCGGCATCCCAGTCACCGCAACGGTCTCGCTGAAGTTGACCGTTGCCTGGATCTCATCTCCCGGTATGTAAAACCGGTCCGAACCCGGATTCGAACTGATCTCGATGTTGCTCACTGCCGGGGGAGTGGTGTCCGCACGGATTACATGTGATGCGGGGACTTCCGACAGCACGGTACCGTCGGCCGTGCAGATGCCACCATCGACGCAGGACTGGTCGGCCACCAGACGGACGGTGATGTCGCTGGTGCCGGCTGGCGTAAGGGTGACGAGGTAGGCGTTGGCCGCCTCGCCCGCCACCAGGTGCGGGCTGAAGCTGCTGACCGTTGCGCCCGCGACGTTGAGCGATGGCGTGGTGTGGTTGAAGTCGACCACGGGGCGGTTGAAGGCGACGACGACCCTCGGCCGGTCGGCGGTCCCGGTATGAAACTCCGCCCGGCTCACGAGCATCGCCTCCAGCGCGGCGGGCTCGGTCGCCAGTGCCACAGGACTCAGCGGATAGGCACGGACTTGGATGCTTTCTTCCCCACGGTGGTCCATCTGGACACTGATCGAGAACTTTTCAGTGCCATTGTCCGGATCCACCTGCGTCACTGACTCATCAGGAGGCAGTGCCGTGTCGGGGTCATCGTCGATCTGGCCCCGGCCCCAACTGACCAGCCAGTCACCGTTGTCCATCGGTTTGACGAGGCCCGCACTCCGCCCTACCCTGTCGAAGTCTCCGTGGAGCGAATGATGGCGCTGGAAGATGGCCTCGCCGTTGTCGGGGTCGATGGCGTACTCCACCGCCCGGCTGAATACCCCGTTCTTCCGCTGGCTGCGTCCCATTGCCGGATCGATGACGCAGGGAATGCCGTTGTCGTAGAGTAGGATATGCCCGTTGTCCAGGACTTGAGCGGAATGTTGTCCGCAAAACTCCCCATAGGGGTCGTCGAGGATCGTCATCGGCGCCGGGCCCGTGCCGCGGCCGTGTCCGCTCAGTTCGTCCCTCCCCCACTCCTCGGGGGAGCGATAGCTGCGGCCCAGCCGCCACACGACCTCTCCGGTCGCCGCGTCAATGCCCAGCACTTTCCCGCACGACCGGAACGAGGCGACGATGACGCCATCGGCCATCCAGAGCGAATTGCCGTGTGCATAGTCCCACTCGGGGCCGCTTGTGCGCCGGCAGTCCTGCACCGCCATGTGGTCCCATGAGTTCCAGGTCAAGTTCGCCCGTCGAGCAGGCGTCACGATCTGAATCGCCGAATCCTGAACTGCGACGAACCTGCTCGTCATCGCGTCGAGGAATGTGAGGTGGCTGAGGTCGCGAGTGGCCGGTTCATAGGACAGCAGCAGGTAGTCCCCGTTGTCGAGGATGATGAAGTCGTGCCTATCGGTCTTACGCAGGGGCGCGACGGTGGTTACCCGGTCCAATTCGTTCAGATCCCGGTCGACCAGGACCCAAACGTCCTCCGTATTTGATTGCGGCACCGAATAGGAGAATGGATACGTCTCGCTGTTCTGGGGCCGAAAGTGGTTCGCACGGGCGTCGACTCTGCGGTGGACCCGGGGAACCCCGTTGTTGTCGACGATCATCGGGTACCCATATCTGTCGTTGAATCCAGGTGGCAGAAGATGAAGGGAGAAAGCAATCAGCTCCTCCGTGGCGCCAGACCCCTTCTCCGTCGCGATGTCCGGGAAGTCCTCCTGGAAGCAGTGCAGCACGTACGTCGTGGCGCCGCCCAGGCCGCCGGTGAGGGTGATCGGGATGTCGCTCGAGCCATCGAACCCCGTCAACTCCACCACCGCGTTCTGGCCGGGCCTCTGTACCCCGTTGACCGCCACCCGCGTACTTGACTCCGCTGCGGACAGCGTCAACGTAATAGGTTCGCCCACGTCGCACTCCATGGCGTAGTGGAGCACTTCCGGGTCGAACGCCGGGTAGGGGCCCCGCGCCGGTCCCGTGACCGAGAGAGCGCTCAGCAGGTGGGCCAGCGGCGTGTACGGCGCCACGGCCCGGGCGCTCTTCCCGGTGCCGTGGCCATCGGCGTAGTTCGCCGTGGCCCGCAGGTAGTGTCCGGCGTCCCTGGCCGTTGGCGTGTAGCTGCTCGAAGCGGCCCCTTCGATGGCGGCCCAGGCAGTGGGCCCGGTCGAGCACTCCCAGGTCCAGGCAACGCCTGAAGTGCTGCCGTCGGGATCGGTCACGGCGGCGTTCAGCGCCGTTCCGACGCGGGGACGCACCGGGGAGAGGGTAACCACACCTGCCTCGTCCTGGTCGGTAACGGTGATGCTCACGTCCCTGGTGAGAGTGGTGCCCCCGTCCGAAGCTGTCACCGTAACCGCGTAGCCGTTGTCCCCTCCTGTGTCAGAAGGTGACTCGTAGTCCGGCAGAGCGAGAAATCGGAGCACACCGCCCGGATTGTCAATGGAAAAAGCGGCCGCGTCGTGCCCCGACAACGACCAGACAACCTCCCCGTTATCTTCCGGGGAGGAAGCGGTGTAGGTGGCCACCCGGAGGGCGCCGTTTTCCGCATAGGCGCCGTTCGACGGCCCCGACACCGCCGACAGCAGCTCGAGGACGTTTTGCATTGTCACGAGCATGTCCACCGTGACCGGGTTATCGCCGTCGCTCACTTGCACGGTCACTTCGTAGGTGCGGTCCGCGTCGGCGTCGTCCGGGGTCTCGTAGTCCTTGGCCGAACTGAAAGCCAGTATGCCGGTTTCGCTCAGCGTGAAGTGGTCGGCGTCCGCGCCGCCGCCCGTGCCCGATGGAATTGTCCAGGTCAGTCGGTCGCTCGGTGTGTCGTCGTCCGACGCGGTGAGAGTCGCCACCGCCGTCTCGTTTTCCGGCACGAGAATCGGCAAGGTCGTCGTGATCATTGGCGCCGTCAGAAGATCGAACGTAAGTGTCGCTATCGGTTCGTTCGAGAACTTGCCTGTTCCCTTGATGCTGGTGATGGTTCCCCGCGGCGAGGTCGGGGAGTTCGACAGCGAGAACTCGGTTCCGTCCTCGGTACCGGCGTCGTAGGGAAACAAATTCACCGCGAGGGATGTCTGCCAGCCGTCATCGGCGGTATTGCGGAGGGACAGGCCGGAGACGCCGACGAACCAGTCCGGGCTTGGAGCGACCATCGAGGTCAGGGTGACCAGAGGGTGGTCGGTGGTGAGCGTGATTTCCACCGTAGCTGTGGCTGTCCCTCCGGAGACGATGGACTGCTCGATGACGGCGAGACTATTGGGGCTGGCGGCGTTGATCTCGGACTTGAGGGTCGTCGTTCCCCCAACTTCCGCCATACTCTCGATCCCCGCGCTGGCCGTGCCGCCACTGCTCCAGAAGGTGACGCTTCCATTGTGTATAGCGCCGATCAAGGTCGTGAAATGTTCACCAGATGGGACCGATACCCCGCTGGCCAAGGCACTTGCGGTGAATTTGCCTTCAAATGTGACCCGGTAGACGGCTGATTGCGCGTTGCCCTGCGCCTGTGCCGGCATCGGCATGATCACCAACGGCGCAGCAATCACCAGAAGCAGTCTTGCCGCTGCGGAGGTAGTCAGAGATCGGGCAAGGCTTGCAAGACGGCTGAAGCGCCCCTGATAGCGCCGGTAATGCTTGCGGCGCATGGCGTCACACCAGCAGGGAGTGCGTTGCCGGGTTGTTCTTGCGGGGCGGGGCATGAAACAGGGATACGTCGGTGGCTTCCTTGTATTGAGACAATGTCCGAGCCTTTTGCAAAATTCGCAGTCGGGCAGGTTTTTTAGCCGGCAAAGGTGATGTTCTGCGGGTGACTACCTGACAGCAAAGACCCTTTTGAGCAGTCTGCGCGTATTGAAAGGAGAATTCCTCCGGTAACGTGAGATCATGTTTTTTCTGCAGTGACACGATCTGGTCCATTGCCTCCAGAGCCCCCGCGTGGTCCTTCTCCTCACTCAGCATTTTGGCCTGCAGCAGATACTTGTCCACCATCACGTCCGGCAGAAGCTGGGCGGCCTCAGCCGTGAAGCAACCCAGCCAGACTCCAAACCCGACCCTTGGGATTGCTCCGCGCATGACGTTGTCTCCTTCCACCCATTGATGCCTGTGATTGTCCCGCCGATTCTGTTATGGCTGACGGTTAGGGGGTAAGCCTTTTGTGTGGTGGGATCTCCGGACTCGTACGGCGTGTACTCCGGACCGGAGCCCATCCCTACCTCTCATACGGAAATCCTCTCCACATACTAATTGTAGGGAATGGTGTGTTACAATAGTGTCCCTTATTGGGGTTTTTACGAGAATGTTTCGCGAACACGATGCGATATCACGGAGTCTGACCGAATCGTAACGCTCCGGCCGCAGTCCGGGGCCGAATCACCCGCCGGCGGGCGGCGGGTGGAAGGGGGGAGAACGGATGACCGATCGCGACCGGACGGCGGGCGAGAACGCGGCACTGCGCGCCCGCATCTCCGCGCTCAGCGCGGCGAGCCTGCGCATCAGCGCCAGCCTCGACCTCGAGACCGTGCTGAAGGAGGTGGTGGAGAGCGCCCGGGCGCTGACCGGCGCCCGCTACGGCGCCATCGCCACCATCGACGAGGCCGGCGCCGCCCAGGACTTCGTCACCTCGGGCTTCACCGCCGAGGAGCACCGCATGCTGGTGGAATGGCCCGACGGGCCGCGGCTGTTCGAGTATTTCCGCGACCTGCCGGGACCGCTGCGGCTGGCGGACGTGCCCGACTACGTGCGCTCGCTGGGCTTCTCGCCCGACCGGCTCCCGTCGCGGACTTTCCAGGGCACGCCGATGCGCCACCGGGGTGTCCATGTCGGCAACTTCTACCTGGTCGAGAAGGAAGGCGGGGAGGCGTTCACCGACGAGGACGAGGAGGTGCTGGTGCTGTTCGCCTCGCAGGCCGCGACGGCGATCGCCAACGCGCGCACCTACCGCGCCGAACAGCGCGCCCGCGCCGGCCTGGAAGCCCTGATCGAGACCTCGCCGGTGGGCGTCGTGGTGTTCGATGCTCAGACCGGCGACCTGGTCTCGCTCAACCGCGAGGCCAGGCGCATCGTGCAAGGCCTGTGCCTGCCCGGCCAGTCTGCGGAGCAGTTGCTGGAGACGATCGCCTGCCGGCGCGCCGACGGCCGCGAGATCTCCCTCGACCGGCTGCCGCTGTCGCAGGTGCTGGACCGCGCCGAGACGGTGCGGGCCGAGGAGGTCGTGCTCTCGGTCCCGGACGGGCGCAGCCTCACCACGCTCATCAACGCCACCCCGATCCACGGCCCGGACGGCGCGCTTGCCTCGGTGGTGGTGACGATGCAGGACCTGGCGCCGCTTCGGGAGCTGGAGCGCATGCGGGCCGAGTTCCTGGGCATGGTGAGCCACGAACTGCGGGCGCCGCTGACCTCGATCAAGGGCTCGGCCGCCACGGTGCTCCGCGCCTCGCGTATCTTCGGTCCGGCCGAGGTGGCGCAGTTCTTCCGCATCATCGACCAGCAGGCCGACCGCATGGACAGCCTGATCGGCGACCTGCTCGACGCCGGGCGCATCGAAACCGGGACGCTGTCGGTCGCGCCCGAGCCCTCGGAGGTCGCCGCGCTGGTGGACCAGGCCCGCGGCACGTTCGTCAGCGGCGGCGGGCGGCACACCGTCCGCATCGATCTGCCGCCCGGCCTGCCCCGGGTCATGGCCGACCGGCAGCGCCTGGTGCAGGTGTTCAACAACCTGCTCGCCAACGCCGCGCGCCACTCTCCGGAATCCGCCCCCATCCGGGTCGCGGCGGAGCGCGAGGGGTCGAATGTGGCGGTCTCGGTTTCCGACGAAGGCCGGGGCATCGCGCCGGACCAACTCGGCCAGCTGTTTCGCAAGTACACCGCCGCCGGGGACCGGGAGGGCATCAGCGGCGGCGGGCTGGGACTCGCCATCTGCAAGGGCCTGGTCGAGGCTCATGGCGGGCGCATCCGGGCCGAGAGCGGCGGCGGCGGCCTCGGCGCGCGCTTCACCTTCACGATCCCGGTGGCCGAGGAGTCCGGCGCCGGTCCCGCCACGGGCCGCCCCGGCGCGCCGGGCGAAGCACCGGAAGCGGTGCCCATCCTGGTGGTCGACGACGACCCGGAGACGCTGCGCCATGTCCGCGACACGCTGGCGGAGGCGGGCTACGCCCCGCTGGTGACGGGCGACACGCAAGAGCTGTCGCGCTTGATCCGGACCGAGAAGCCCCGGCTGGTGCTGCTCGACCTGATGCTGCCCGGGACCGACGGCATCGAGCTGATGCGGACCGTTCCGGAACTCGCCGACCTGCCGGTCATCTTCATCTCGGGCTACGGGCGCGACGAGACCATCGCGCGGGCGCTGGAGGCCGGCGCCGAGGACTACGTGGTCAAGCCGTTCTCGCCGACCGAGCTCACGGCGCGCATCCGGGCGGCCCTGCGCCGGCGGTTGACTCCGGCCCCCTTCGTACTCGGCGAGCTCGCCATCGACTACGACCGGCGCCGGGTCAGCCTGGCCGGGCGCCCAGTGACGCTGACACCGACCGAGTACGAGCTGCTGCGTGTGCTGGCGCAGGGCGCGGGCCGGGTCCTGACCCACGAAGTCCTGCTGCGCCAGGTCTGGGGCGGACGCGGCAACCCCAAGATCGTGCGCGCCTACGTCAAGCGGCTGCGCAACAAGCTCGGCGACGCCGCCGCCCGGCCGGCCTGGATATTCAACGAGCGCGGGGTCGGCTACCGTATGGCCCGGCCCGGCGAGGCCTAGGAGTCTGCGCCGCAGAAGGCTACCGAGACTTCAAAGTGGATCATGATCCCTTTTATTTGCGAACAGTCCGCTTGAAAAAGAATCATCCGCCCTATTCATGGCACAATTAAGCCCTATTTGTGAAAGGATGTCCCTGACAAATTTTCTGCGGCGCAGACTCCTAGCCCGCAGAAAGTCGGCAGGACGGAATGATGCTATAAGGGGCACACAGACTTCGTGGGAGGTGGTGGATGCCGACAAGGTGTCGCCCGTATCAGCCGAAGCAGATATTGCTTTTGTCTCCGGATCTTCGGGAGTGGGTCCCGGAAGGACACCTGGCGCATCAAGTCAGCACATCTTTTCCCCGGGTCGATCCCGAGCGTTCCCTACTCCCTCGCCGGCAGGTAGGCCCCGTCGCCGCTGCGTTGCCCCGGGGCCCCGCCGTCGTTGACCACCCCGTAGGCCAGGAAGGGGTTCTCCCCCGACACCTTCTCGATGCGGATATACCCCTGCCCGGTCTCCGGGGCGTAGCTGCCCAGGATCCCGTTGATCTGATGCCAGCCCCGGGGCGGGATCGGCTGGGTCACCACCGTCTCGGCCAGCAATCCCGTCTCCCCATCGTAGATCTCGAGATGGAAGACGCTCGGGCTTTCGTCCACCTCCCCGGTGTTGACCAGCGCCAGGTTGCTGCGGTTCTCCTCGTCCTGCTGCAACCCATCCACCCAGGCCTCCCCGGTGAAGGCCGCTCCCTCCGGCACCGCGTTGTAGAAGACGCTGTAGGATCCGCCGCCGCCCTCCGATCCCGTCCTGGCCCCGATCACGATGCCGCTCATGTCTCCGCCTTCCGCCTCCACGAACAAGGGTCCCGCGTAGAAGCCCCGTGTCGACCCCAGCCCCGCTACCCCCCGCTGGCGCAGTTCCTCCACCACCTCCGCAATGATCTCCTGCCGGCCGGCTTCCAGCCTCATGCTGAAGGCGGCGGTGTTGCCCGCAGCCTCGATCCCTTCGGCCACAAACTGGAAATCCAGCCTCCTCGGCTCCTCCGAGAAGTTCGTCACCGTTAGCTCGCTTCTGAACTCGCTGGTCTCCACCACCACCGGCAGGGTCTGGCCCGCTGTTCCCTCCAGTGAACCCGCCGTCACCGGAAACACAAACGACCCGTCCGAGTTGGCCTGGTCGTTGATCACCCCGTAGGCGTAGAAAGGCGCTCTCCCCTCCACCCGCTCCACCTTGACGTAGCCCTGGGCCGGAACCCCCAGCACTCCCAACAGCCCCGAGTACTGGTGAAACTTTCCCGGCTCAAGCTCTATGTCGTCCAGCACCCGTGCAGTCCCATCCGCCGCCTCTCCCGAATAGACCGTGGTTCTCACAGTGATCGCACCCGCTTCCGGCGCTCCCATGTTCTGGAAGGCCACGTTCGAGCGGTCCCGATCGTTCTGCCGCAGCCCACACAGATAGACTGCCTCCTCATACCCCTCCTCCTCCGCCACCCCCAGGTAAGCCAGCCCCGCCCGTCCCTCAGGCACCAGCGTCGTCGTCCGCACCACCGCCTCTACCTCCGACCCCAGCCGCACCTCCACCCTCAGCGTCCCGATCCGGTTGCCCGTTTCGGGAATCGCTATCCCCAGACCCCTCAGGTAGGTCAGGGCGTCGGTCTCGACCCTCTGCCTGCCTGCAGCCAGTACCTCCGAAGCTGTCCCGCTTCCTCCACCCCGTTCGGCCGTGTAGCTGTAGTCGAGCTTTACGTCTTGATCCCCTCGGTTGGTCAAGGTCAGCTCCGAGGTGAAAAAGGACTGATTCTGTCCCGCCGACGACAGAATCACGGGGACGAACAGGGACCCCGTCGTCAGGCGGAAGCTCCCTTCGGCCGGGTCGCCCTCGCCGCAGTCATAGGCGAACGCTCCCACTCCCGACTCGGTGAAGCTCAATCGGATCTCGCAGGAGGCCCCGTCATCGTAGGCCAGCCTCACCGTCCCCATGCTGGGGCCCGTCTTCTCATAGGTGTAGCTGCCCGATCGGGCAGCGCCCTCGGTCCGGGTGGCAGCCTCCTGCCCCCCCGACTCGATCTGCTCGAACCGGTTGCCCTCGCCAAACCGCAGCTCAAGGCTCCCGGCGCTCCCCTCCTCACCCTCTAGCCGCAACCTCAACCGCCTCCCCTCCAGGTCCCCCTCGGTGAAGTTCGACGGATCGTCCGGGTCGGCCTCGTCCATGTCCGTCCGCCCTTCCCCCGGCTCCGACCACTCACTCATCCCCTCCTCGTTGACCGCCCTCACCTGCACCTCATACACCGTCCCCTCCTTCAGCCCCGACAGCCTCACCTCCAGACCCCTCCCCTCGTGCCCCCCATCGCTGTAGCCTGCCTCGCCCCCCTCCCGGTAACGCACCTCATAGTCGGTGATCTCAGGCCCTCGGTTCTCCGGCTCTCTCCAGCTTACCTGCAAGCTGTCGCTGCCCTCCGCCGTCACTACCGGCGCCCCCGGCGCCCCCGGCGGTTCCTCCTCGTCACTCACCCGCACCCGGATCGCACGCCTCCCCTTCCGCTCCCTCTCCCCCTCACCGCTCCTCACCTCTACCACTACAATGTATTCGTTGTCTGCTGCTCCGCTTGCCGGTTCTTCGCTCTCCACATCTGAAGGATCCTCATAGTCCGGCGCCTCCCGGAACATCAGCTCCCCCGTCTCCGCTTCCACCGCAAACAGCCCCCCGTCCGCTCCCCCCGCTATCCCATACTCCGTAATCTCGTCCTGCTTGTCCTGGTCTACTGCCTCCAGTTGCCCCACCATCGTCTGGTTCTCCACCACCTCAAACGGGCCAACGCTGGTAATCTCCGGCGGCTCCTCCTCGTCAGCCACCCGCACCCGGATCGCACGGCTCCCCCTCCGCTCCCTCTCTCCTTCTCCGCTCCTCACCTCTACCACCACCACGTACTCGTTGTCCCCTGCTCCGCTCCGGGGATCGTCACTCTCCACATCTCCCGGAGTCTCGTAGTCCGGCGCCTCCCGGAACAGCAACTCCCCCGTCTCCGCCTCCACCTCAAACAGCGCCTCGTCCGCTCCCCCTGCTATCCCGTACCCCCCGATCTCATCGTCCCCGTCCACTGCCTCCACTCGCCCCACCCGCGTCGTGTTCTCCGCGACCTCATAGGCCCCTGCGCTGGCGATCTCCGGCCCCCGGTTCAGCCCGCTCATCCGGAAGCTCCCCTGTCCCCCCAACACCCCGCCGCAGCGATAGCCGTAGCTGCCCGCTCCCTCTCTGCTGAAGGTCAGCCGCAGCTCGCAGCTCTCCTCCCCGTCGTAGTCCAGACTCAACTCCCCCGTCGTCCGGCTGGTGTAGCGGTACCCGTAGCTCCCCGACCGGGTCCCCCTCACCTCCCCCTCCCCGTCCAGCTCGCTCTCCTCAAACCGCAGGTCCGCTCCAAACCGCAGCCTCAGACTTTGCGGTCCTCCTCCAAACGGCCCCCGCTCCAGACTCGCCTCAACCCCCTGCAGATCTCCGGCCAGGAAGTTCGACCAATAGACCCGGTCCAGCAACATCACCACCTCCACCGCCTCCGATTCCCGCCCGTTGCCCACCAGGTTGACCCCGCGCAGCTCAAAGACATAGACCGTCCCGTTGCCAAGTACCCCGACCGTGTACCCCGAGGCGTTGACCTCACCGGGAGCGCTGTCTGCGATCGGAGTCCACTCCCCGAACGCTCCCCGCCCCTCCTTCAAACGGTACTCATAGCGCAGGATCGGGGTGCCCCCGTCGCTCTCGGGCGGGCTCCACTCCAGCCGCACCGCTCCGTCCCCGGGCATCGCCATCAGCCCCAGCGGCGCCTCCGGTGGAAACAGCAGGCCACCACCTCCGCCCCCACCTCCGCGGGGCGGGGGCGGAGGCGCAATCCGCCGCTCCGGGGTGGCCTGCACCGTTTCAGCTCCACCCTTCCCCAACGCATTGACCGCACGCACCTCGAAGATGTATTCCCGGCCGTTGATCAGGTTCTCCACCGTCACCCCACGCGTCCCCGCTCCCACCTTCTCCCACTCGCTCCACGTCTCTCCCACCGCTTGATACCGATACTCGTAGCGGATGATGGCTGAGCCTCCGTTATCCGTTGGCCGGTTCCAGCTCAGCCTGACTGTTCCGTTCCCACCGCTGGCCGTTAGACCCAGAGACGAGATCGGCTCCTCCACTCCCGGCGGCGCCACCCGGACCTCCAGCGGCTCCTCAGGCTCCTCGCTCGACTTGCTTCCCACTGATGACCTCACGGCGCCTCCCGCAACCGTCAGCGTCAACCTGTAGCTGTGGGCCACACGGTCGGTCCTCGGGGTCACCGTGATGGTGAAGACACGGTCGTCGGTCGTCTGCAAGGCCCCAATCCCAGGGTCGCAGAAGACCGTGTTGTTCTGATCGTCCACGCATGCCGGGTCCTGGCCCGTCTCGATGTCACTGGCGCTGAAGCCCGTCACCGGCTCTGAGAAGCTGAACCGCACCGTGAAGGGACCCGACACCGGCGGCTCCTCCATGGTCATCATCTCAAGCGTCAGCGACGCCACGGTCCTCCCCTCGCCCGGATCCGACCAGTCACTCATCCCCTCGTCGTTGGTTGCCCGTACCTGCACCTCATAGATGGTCCCCGACTTGAGATCCGAAATCGTCAGCGTGCGCCCCGGCCCGTCATGCAGAGCGCCGGTGAAGCGCCCTGTGCCCTTCTCCCGGTACTGCACGTCATAGTCGGTGATCGCCGGTCCCGTGTTGTCGGGTTCACTCCAACTCACCGTCAGGCTGTCGGCCGTCTCCCCCGAAAAAACCGGCGCGTCTGGAACTCCCGGCGGTTCCGGCTCGTCGGTCACCCGCACCGTCAACGTCTGCTCCGCCTCCAGTTCCCTGGCTCCCGCACCACTCCTCACACTCACCTCGACGACGTACTCGTTGTCCCCAACTGGACTCGCCAAGTCGACCGGCATCTCGTAATCGGGCGCCTCCCGGAAACTCAGCTCCCCCGTATCGGAGGTGATCGCAAACTGCCCCTGGTCGGCCCCGCCCGCGATCGCCCAGCCCGTCACCTCATCCCCCGCGTCGGTATCCCTGGCCGCAAGCAGCCTCACCACAACTTGGTTCTCCCCGACACTCAGCGGCCCCCGGGTGGTGATCTCAGGCGCCGTGTTGGGCGCCCCGGTGGTGTTGGTCACCGACTGATTGCTCAGCCCCCGGGCGTCGTTGCCCACTTCATCCTGGATCGGGCTGGTCCCCGCTGTGTAGCTCACCCGGATCCCCGTGTCTCCGTGCTCAACCGCCGGGTTGAGCGTCAGCGTCACCACGCTCCCGCTGATCGACACTCCCGAAACACTTCGCCCAACTCCGTCCACCTCCACCGTGAAGTCCCCCGACGCCGGCCTCGAGCCCCCGTCGAGCCCCTCTCTGTAGGTCAGTGTCAGCGAGGCCCCATCCACCGCCGTGCTCAGGAAACTCGGCCTGACCCCGTCCACCTTGTGCCCCGCCTGCGCAGCCACCGCTTCATGGACCAACTCCGCGGAATTTTTCGCCTCATCCTTGATCGTCCCTCCGTTCAAGGCAACGCGGCCCGCATCGATACTGACCCCGTCTGAGTCCTCGTCCCCCTCAACCACCTCGTAGCCGAACACCGGCGCCGCCGTCCCCGTGCCTCTCAGGTAGCCGGCCACCCGGGTCCTGGTCCCCACCCTCAGCCTCAACCGCGGGGCCCCCTCCACCTCCACCGTCTCGCTGAAGGTAACCGTCACCTCAATTCCGTCCCCCGCCGCGTAGGTCCCGTCCACCCCCGGATTCGAATCGATGGCCAGGCTGCTCACCGCCGGCGGGGTGGTGTCCGGCGTGTCGTTCCTCACCGGCTCCCGGCTCACCCCCCCTGCCTCGTTCCCAACTGCATCCCGGATCGGGTTGTTCCACGGTGTATAGCTCAGCTGGATCCCCGTCTCCCCGTGCTCGACCCCCGCATCCAGCGTCAGCAACGCCGTGCTGCCGCTAACTCGGACTCCGGTGACCGTCCGGGGCTGGCTTCCCCCCGCCACCGTGAAGTCTCCCGCCTCGGGGGTCGAGCTGCCGTCGAGCGGCTCATCGTAGGTGAGTGTCAGCATCGTCCCGTTCACCGTCGGCGGCGAAAGCATCGGCGCGCTGTCATCCACATCCAGAAGCCTCACCGTAAGCGCGCCCTCCACCGGATTGGCGCCGTCGCTCACCTGCACCGTGACCTCGTAGTCGCGGTCCCTATCGGCGTCGTCCGGCTCCTCGTAGTCCTTCGCCGCGGTGAAGTCGAGCTTGCCGTCAGCCGTCAGTATGAACTTGTCCCGATCCGCGCCCCCCGCGATCGCCCACGCCAGATCCTCCGCCGGTCGGTCTGCGTCAGTCGCCGTGAGCGTCGCCACTGCCTTCTGATTCTCCACCACGAGAATCGGCGAGGTCGTCGTGATCACCGGAGACGAATCGTCATCGACGATCCTCAGCGTCACGGCCGACGGAGGAGTCACCCCATTGATGTTTTCCGCCGTCCCCGACACCGTCACCATCGTGTCGGGAGCGTCCACGCTGTTGTCCACGGCCCGTACCGTCACCACCCCAGTGCTCGATCTCTCACCCGCCGGGATCGTCAGGGTCCGGTTCTGACTCAGCGTGAAGTCTTCCAGCACCGCCGGAGCAACCGCCGTCGCCGACACCACCACCGTCGTCACCACTTTTGACGCCCGATCCAGTCCGGCCATCACCGTGCTGACGCCGCCGTTCTCACCGATCGAGTCCGGCGTCAGCTTCAGCGTCACCGGAATCGCCTCGTCCTTGATGACCCGGAGGATCCGGTCCTGACCGCCGCCGTTCGAGGTGGTCACATACAGGGCTCCGTCGGGACCCATCATCGGGGTCCGGAGCCGACCGTAAGCGCCGTCGAACTCGGGGACGACGACCTGACTCACATAGTCACCTTCCGGAGTGAACTCGAACAGGCGCAGCTTACTGTCCTTCAGCGTGGCCACCGCCAGCCGTCCCTCCCAGACGCCCCACTGGACACCCTCGAGGAAGATGCCGCCGCTGGTGGCCAAGGTCGATGACCCCGACGACCACCTGGCCTCGATGGCACCAGGGAACTTCACCAGGTCGGTCATGGGAACCCCTTGGTTGTAGCCGGGCACCGGATCCCAGCCGTAGTTGCGGCCGGCGACCAGCAGGTTGATTTCGTCGTCAAACTCCGGGCCGTGCTCCACCGACCACATCTGGCTGGTGCCGGGACGGAGAGCCAGACCCTGCATGTTCCTGTGGCCATAGGTGTAGACCCGTGAGGGAGCAAACGGGTTTGTGGGCGCCCCGGCACCCGTAGTGGGATCGACTCGAAGGACCTTCCCTCCGAACGAGGTCAGATCCTGCGGGACCGTCCCGGTTGCCGCGTCCCCGGTCGCGATCCACAGATAGCCTTTCGGCCCGAAGCGCAGCCGGCAACCACCGTGACGGGAGCTGGCAGTGGGTATGTCCCCGACAAGGGGATCGTCGACCCGGGTGGCAATCGTGTAGGCAGCATCGATGGACCAAGCGATCACCTGTATCTCGGGCCCGACGTGTGCCTGGCAGGTGTAAAAGCGCCGGTTGGAGGCGAAATCCGGGTCAACAACGATTCCCATCAACCCGTTCTCTCCGGTGGACACCACGTCGGCGAAATCGGCGTCAACGGTCTCGACCGTGCCGTCGGCGCCTCGGCTGCTCAGCACCCCCGCCCGCTGAGTGAACAGCATCGTCCCGTCGGGCGTGAAGGCGAGGTCCCAGGGGATGGACAGGCCGGAGACGGGGGTGGAGACCAGGAGCTGGGGTGGAGTGATCTCGTAGGTGCTGACGCCCTGCGACTGCTTGCCGGAACCCTGCCCGTCCTCATAAGACACCCTGGCTCGCAAGTACATTTCGTCGTCGTCGCTGGATGGCGTGTAGCTGGCCGAGGTGGCGCTGCCGATGTTCCCCCATCCCGTGCGGCGGTTCGATGACCTGGCCCATTGCCAGTTCGGGCTGCTGACACCGCCGTCGGGATCGCTCAGTTCCGCCCTGATTTCAGCCCCGACCTTTGAGAAGCTCACCGTTCCGGCTTCCTCCAGGTTGCCCACGGTGACGGTGAGGGTCTGCTCCGCCGTCATCGCCCGATCGGCCGTGCCGCCGGTTGCCGTCACGGTCACAATGTACTCGTTGTTGGCGGCGGCGTTGACGGGATCCGTGCCGGTGACATCCGCCGGTCTCTCGTAGTTCGGCGGAGTGGCGAAGGTCAGCGCACCCGTCGCTTCGCCGATTTGAAACTGCGAGGCGTCGGCACCGCCGGTGATCCCATAGGTGACCTCGTCACCCCTGTCCGGGTCCCGGGCAACCACCGTGCCTACCGCCGTCCGGTTTTCGTCCACCTCGAAGCTGGTGCCGCTGGTGAAGGACGGCGCGGTGTTGAGCGTTTGACGGGTGAAGGTCAACCTCGCCATGCGCACGTTCGAGAACTTGCCTATTCCCTTGATGCTGGTGATGACGCCTTGTGGAGAGGTGGCAGGGTTCGACAGCGAGAACTCGGTTCCTTCCTCGGTCCCGGCATCGTAGGGAAACAGGTCGACCTCAAGCGTCGACATCCATTGTCCCTGGGTATTGAGCAGGGACAGCCCCGAGACGCCCACAAACCAGTCCGGGCTGGGTCCGATCATCGAGAGCAGCGTGACCAGGGGGTGTTCGTTGGTAAGCGTGATATCGAATGCCGCGCTGCCGGTCCCGCCTCCGCTGACACCCTTCTCGACTACGGAGATCGCATTCGAGTTGGCATTGATTTCAGACTTGAAAGTGCCCGTAGAACCGAGTTCCGCGACATTCTCGACCCCCGGGGTGGCCGTTCCTCCGCTTTCCCAGAAGGTCACCATGTCATTGTGTATGGCGCCGATCAGGGTGGTGAAGTGCGCACTGGATACAACGCCGCCGGGCGTGCTGGCGGTTGTCCAGTTGCCCTGAAACGTCACCGCGTAGGTGGCTGACGACTGGACCGAGACCATCGAATCGCTCTCCGTTGAGCTCAGCCCAATATTAGGCAGCGGATCGTCGCCGGTTCCTGTCGCCCCTTTGGCTTGGTTGTCCCCGCTGGTCTTTATGGGGTTGATCGTCGCCGTCACAGCCTCCGTGACGTCCTCGTCCGCCGTCACCGGCGGGGCGCTCAGTATCTGCACGGGTGTTGGAACCAAGACGCTGAGACAGAAGAACACCACCGGGGCGGAAATTCCTGCGGCGCGTCGTGTTGGATGAATCATGCCGGACCTTTGAAAGCTGGCGCGACCAGTGACCGCACGGAAATCGACGGCATCCAGACAGGTTCTAGAGCTAGGAGCCTGCGTCGTGGAACGATTCCGAGCCCTTCTGGTGGACTATGAGCCCTATTATTGGTGGACAATCAACTTCGGAAAGGATCGTCTGCCCTATTCACAGCAATAATGTATCCTTTTTATGGAAGACTATCCCTCCACATTTTTCTGCGGCGCAGGCTCCTAGCCCGCATTTCTCACCGGGGGGCTAGTGGCTGGCGGCCCTCCCAACCCGGGTCCGGAAAGATCCAGGAAAGGATTGCGGCCGCCAGCAGCCCTGAGACACATCCCCCCGGAATAATCCACATGAAGGAGATGCCCCACGCCTGGCCGAACAGCTCACTGCTGAAGGTGATCAGCCAGCCGCAGACCATGCTGACCGCAGCCCCGGCCAGCACCGACCGGGGACCGCAGCGGGGCAGCAGCACCCCGGCCAGCACAATCATGCCAAGCGTGCCCGGCAAACCGCCGGTGGACTTGTTCATCACCTCGTACAGGTTACCCTGAATCAACTGCATCCCGAAGGCCATGACGACGGCCAGCAAGCCGGCCAGAAGCGTCACCAGCTTGGCCACCCACAGCGCCGGCCGAGGGTCGCCGGCGGCGGCGCGGAACCGCTGGTGGAAATCGACGGTGACCACGGCCGAGAGACTGTTGATTCCGGAGTCGATGCTGGACATGGCCGCCGACAGAAGCCCCGCCACCACCAGCCCGCGAACCCCCACCGGCAGCGAGTGGGCAATGAACCAGGGAAACACCTCATCCGGGTGGGAGGCCCCCTCCCAGCCGACGCCCTGGGGACCGTACTGGGAGTAGCTGGTCAGCGCCAACCCCAGCACGGCCATCACCACCGACAGGACCATGCCGCACCCCACGTAGGCCAGGAACGAGCGGCCGGCGGCTCCCGGCGAGGGCGTCGACAGGTAACGCTGCACCGCCACCTGATCCGCACCGTGCAGGCAGACCTTGGCGAAGAAGGTCTGCAGGATGACTCCGAAGGCGGTGATCCGCACCCTGGGGTCCAGATCGAAGAGCGGCTGGGGCTGGTAGGGCACCAGCCTGGCCGCCTCCCACCAATCGAACAGACCGGTCGAGGTGCGGACCATGATGTACCCGATGCAGAAGAGACTGCCGCCGAGGAGCACCGACCACTGGATGACGTCGGTCCACATCACGGCCCGCAGCCCGCCCAGCCAGGTATAGACCGTACCCACCACGGCCACCCCCACGATGATGGTCGAAAGTTCCCAACCGGTAATTCGGGTCAGGGCGAAGGAGGCGGTGTATACCACCAGACCCATCCAGATGATGCGAAGCCCCATGAAGATGACTGCCCCGACCATGCGGACCCGCAGGTCAAAACGGTGCTCCAGCAGCTCGTAAACGGTGGTGATGCGCCCGCGCATGAAGTAGGGCAGCAAGCGGTAGTTGATGACCAGGATCGCGGGGAAGACCCCCAACTGAGCGGCGTGAAACATCAGGCCATTCTTGATCTGTTCCCCGGGAACGGACAGATAGCTGATGGTCGACATCAGTGAGGCCTGAATGCTGATGCCCACAATCAGCCAGTGCATGCTGCGGCGGCCGAGGAAATACTCTTCGGTTGAGTTCTGCTTTCGGGAGAGGGACATCCCCGTGAAGACGATCGCCGCGAAGTAGATCAATACCACGGCGGTATCGACAGGTCCGATGAGGCCAAGCATGCCGTTTTCCAGGGGCGAGCCAAGATGAAGAAGACGGAGGTCAGTGGAAATTGGAGGGTACCATAAACGGCGCCGGCACCGCCGTAGACAGGGCGGACATCACCGCCGCAGAGATTGGCCGGCTGCGATCGGCCGTGTGCCGCCAGGGCTTGGGCTGCGCTGCAGCTCGAGACGCAGCCATGGGCCGGGATTTCAGCATCTTGTGACCTGGTCAGCGACAGTTGTATTCTTACCACCGACCCGAAACGACATCCCCCAATCATTGTGCATTTCCCGAGGAATCCCTGAGGTCCGACCCATGAACCCTCTCATCACAGACAGCGTCTACCTTCGCGTGGGCAACCGGAGGCAGTTCTTCTTCGACGACCTGTTGCTGGAGCAGACCCAAAACCTGACGCGGCGATTCCATTCGCCCCAACCGGCCGGCGACCGGCCCGTCCTGGGCAAGGACCGGCCCTGGGAGCATGTGCTCTATTTCACCTGCAATACCTGGAACGTGATCCGGGATCCGAAAGACGGCCTCTTCAAGTGCTGGTACGAGGACTGGCAGATCGACGATCTTTCCAGGGCCATCTCCTGGATTCGCCCCTCGGACCGCAAGCTCTGCCTGAATCTCCACCGTTCCTGGCCTTCGCGGGTGCTGTACGCCCAGTCCCGCGACGGGATCGCCTGGGAAAAACCGGCCTTGGGAATGGCGACCGAAAAGGGCCGGAGCACCAACGTGGTGCTCGGCGGCCGCGAGCCGGTGGGTGCGGCCCATTGCGCCTACGTGCTGCTGGACACTCTCGAAACCAACCCGTCTCGACGCTATAAGGCGATCTTCGAGAACCGGGCCAGCCAGGAAGCCGACGACCAGGGCGGCGGGACCTTCCGCAGCGCATTCTCAAGCGACGGGATCCACTGGAAGGTCCACTCGGAGCCTGTCCGCTACGGCCGGTGCGGTCCGGTCGCAGGCGACGTGGTGACGGTCTCGATCGACCCCGAATCCGGCATCTATCGCTTGAACGGGCGGCACCCTACCATGTGCTCCAACGTCGTCCAGGACATGCGCAACCCCACCGACGGCGGCTGGATTGCGCCCAGCTATCCCCATCGGTTCGGACAAGAGAACCGGCGGCGGATTTTCCGGATGGAGAGCAGCGACATGATCCGCTGGTCCACCCCGACACCGCTGGTCGTTCCCGAACACGACACCGACAACATCGACGATGAGTTCTATGGCATGGAGCAGTTCCAGATCGGCGACGATTGGCTGGGACTGCTCAACGTCCTTCACAACACCGACAACACCATGGACGTCCAGTTGACCTATTCGCGCAACGGAAAGGATTTCAAGCGGGTCCGACCGGGACAGTCCTGGCTGGCCCCGGGGGCGGAAGGGAGCTGGTATCCCTACCTGTGCACCGTGTGCAGCAAGCCGATCGAGGTGGGGGACGACCTGTACGTGTACCACGGAGGGGCCAATGTCCATCACGACTGGTGGATGGTGGGACTCCCCGAAGGGCTGAAGGTGGCCGAGAGCGGCAATCTGGACGGGGTGAACTACGCCCTGGGTCTGGCCAAAATGAAGCGGGACCGCTTCGTCTCGCTGGCCGCCGGCCCGGCCCGCACCGGGATTCTGGTGACCCGGCCCATCTTTCCAACCGGAGGCAGCCTGATCGTCAACCTGAAATGCCACCCCGGAGGCCGGCTGCAGGCGGCCATCGCCGACGGACAGGGGAACGTTCTTCCCGGTTTCGAGCGTCGAAACTGCCGGACCGTCTCAGCCGATGGCGTCTGCTGCCCGCTGACCTGGCGAGGTCAATCCAGGGTTCCCTCGGGGAGATTTCTGAAGCTGCACTTCTTTCTGCAGAACGCCGAACTGTTCAGTTTCCAGTTCATCCAGGAGACTTGAGGAGGCATTTCTCGCCACGGGGCACGGTGTTTGCCCCCCACCGGCTCGACTGCGGGCTCCGCCCTCTCGCCGACTCCCCCTCAAGGGGGGAGTGATCGTGAGGCTTGCATAAGGCGTTCCAGTATCACTCCCCCCTTGAGGGGGAGTCGCAGAAGCCGAGCCGGCAGGCGAAGGCTGATGCGGTGGGGGGTGAACGCCGGGGCCACCTCACTGAGACGGAAAGTCGCGCGGGAAGCAGGGTGAGAGGCATCAACCCGGGGTCACATAGGAGAGATCCCAGTCCCCGAGTCTGGTGAGAGTGCTGCCGGGTCGTTCCAACTTGGGAGAGCCCTGGCGAACCCAGGATTGAAGCTCCTCACGCTGGCCCAGGCGCCGTAAGGCATTCCAGGAGGCGCTGAAGTCATTGCGGGCGTTGGTGTCCCAAAAGAAGAGGTGCTCGATGCCGGCCCGGTAGAGGGTGTGAGCCCGTTTCCGGTAATCCTCCGGAGCCAGCTGGCGCGGCATGAGGTTGAGCGCCAGCCGGCAGGCCGTCCCCCGGGTGATCCGCTGAAAGAACAAAGCCTCCTTGGGGTCCATCCAGGAATCGGCGCCGCTGTTCAAGCCCGTCACCGAAGTGTAGGGAATCATGGCATCGACCAGGCCCTCCCGGACCCAACCTTCCACATCCATGGCGTAGTAGAGGTTTTCCTCCCGGCTGCTCATCACGATGGCGGTGACCTGGATCGGCTTTTCCCTGTTCTGTTCTCGAGCCGCCTGGTTCATGGCCTGGCAAACCTCGCGCATGAACCGGGTCAGAAAGGTGGCGCGATAGGAAAGCCAACGGGGGTCTTTTTCATCCAAACTGGTGGGGTCTCGTCCGTACCTGGATTTGAAGCCCTCGACCACAGGAGGCTCATATTCCACCAGCGGCGGGCGCCGATTGTAGAGCAGACAGACCCCGTCGATGGGGTAGCCGGCGACTTCTTTCAGGATCGAGACCACGAACCGCCGAACTTCCGGGTAGGCATAGGAGAGTCGGGGGGTATTGCGACCCTGACGATCCACCCCGCGCCATTCGGGATGACGATCGTAAAAGCCGCGGCTGTTCCACTCCCGGTGTGGCACCGGGAAGTGAAATCCGGCCGTACGGTAGGCCGCGTGAAACTGCAGGCCGGCCTCATGACAAGCCTCCAGGGCCACTCGAAAGGGATCGATATTCTTCCGGCGCAGGATACGCCAGCTTTCCGCGGCCAGCCGATCCCCGACTCTGTAGGGGTCGTCGATCCAGTCGTCTGAAGGCATCAGCCCGATCTTGGTGAAATAGTTGCAGCGATCCCCGGAGGCGGCTTCCCAATACAGCCGGGAGAAATCGCTATCCCGAAACGGCTCGATCTCACGCCGGATGTCGGCCGCGCTGACGGGTCGAAAGGCGTAATGGTAGCTCCAGGCATCATTGTGAGCCCAGAGCCTCCGGTTTTTCCCGCCCTCCCGCTCCTCCTTCACGCGCTTGACCCTCTCCTCGGACAACGGCACCAGCTTGATATAGGCCACCCAGGCCCCGTGGGACGGATTTCCCACCGAGTCGGGGCTATCGGGGACAACCTGGGACGTCCATTGCCCCATGACAATGTCCTGGCCCGTCAAGTCCGCCTCTTTCCAAAAGACGTCGTCGACGCGGTACCTTTGGCTCGGATCCGAGAGATGAGAGATCAGGGAAAAGGCGGTGTCGGTCTTCAAGCGCACCAACAGCCGGGTGTTGTCCTCGTTGTAGCCATAGGACCGGATTCCGAAGTAGATGGCGTGCCAGCCCTTCCGGTCCAGGGGACAGGTCACCGGAGGGGCGGCCGTGTTCTGTCCGGCAACCAGCATGGTTCCCTTCAATCGATCGGTTTGGTAATCCAGAAGCCTCCAGCGATTTCTCCCAGGTTTCCGGGAAAGCGCCGAGGCCGGCCGGCAACGACCCAGGTCGGTGAGATAGATCGCTTCCCCCGATTCCGAGGGGCCTGCCGCGGACATCGCCGGCCCGGCCTTCAAGGACGACAGGGCCACCGAGGCGCCCGATGCCATGGCCGCTGCCTGCAAAAATTCCCGGCGGCCCACTGAACCCGGCCGCGGGGCGTCTTTATTATTGTTCATGATGGCGGCGATTCTATCGAGCGGGGCTTCCGGGGTCAAAGGTGCACCACCACGGGTCAGGGGATCAACGGTAGCGGACCCACAGCTCGACTTCGGTCAACTCCAGCTTGGCCGTGACCATCGGATTGCGTTTTCTCAGGAAGAAACGGACTTGGTTGCTGCCGGGGTTGGGATAGGGACCTGAGGTGAGGTCGATTTCGATCCAGCGCTCGCCGAAGGCCACCGGGTCGGCCTGGCAACGCTGCTGCCGGCGAGGAATGGGCGCTCCGTTCAGATGGACCTCCCACTCGTCGCTTTCCGGGGTGATGCCGGGTACGCCCAACTTCAGATTAACCTGCTTGACTAGCTTGGAGGCCGCGGCTGCCGGGAGGTCATCGCCCACAATCAGGGAAATGGAATGGCCGTCGGCCCGGGTGTCCAGCTCTATCGGAATCTGCCTGGGGCTGTCCGCCAGGTCGTGCCTCGAGTTCGGCAGGAGGAAGTAGTGTTTATCCCGCAGCCGGATGCCCTCGGGGTCGCCGATCTCCCGCAGGATTCTCCTGTCGTCCTGGCAGAGGGGGTGAGGTCGATGGTTGAAAAAGTTGTAGAGGTAGAGGCTGTCCACCCCCGCCTGCCAGTATCTGGCCGCCGCCGCCCGGAACTGCTCGTCGCTGACGTCCATTCTCTGCTCCAGGCAGGGCGCCACCGCAATGGAGGTCCCGGAGGTCAGCTTCAGAAAATCTTCCACCGGAACATCCATGTTGAACCGGATGTAGTGCTTGGGCACGACCGAATCCACCAGGCCCTCCTCGATCCAGGCCCGCACGTCCAGTCCGATCTGCAGGGCCCCCTCCAGAGTTCTCGGCACCAGCACCTGGAGTTGCAGCTCCCGGCCCTTCTCGCGCGCGATTTCCTGCATGCGACGGCGCACCTTCCTCACGAATTCCGTCATGACAGAAGCCTTGCCGCGGGCCTCCTCCGGCTTGAAGTAGAAGGGGTGCCTCAGGAAATCGAGCTCGAAGCCCTCGATGTCATAGCGCTGGCAGGTCTCTTCGATGATGGCCAGGTGAAAGTCGTGGATCTTCGGGTGGGAGAAGTCAAAGAGATGCCGGGAAAAGTGCTTCGTATTGCCGCCGATGCGCAATTCCGGGTGCTGGTGCCAGAAGGTTCCCGTCCAGAAATTCTTCTCCGGCCCCTCCTTGGAGTAGGCGAAATGGGCATCGTTCATGCGCTGGCTGACAAAATACTGAAGCCCTTGCTGGTGAGCGCGCTCGCCCAGCACCCGTACCGGGTCGTTCCCCTGCTCCACCAGGTGGCGGGCGTTTTCCCCTCTTCGAAAATCGAAGGCGCTGGAATAGGTCCCCTTGGCCAGGTCCCAGGCTCTTTCGCCAACCTTGGTGTCGTGCAGGAAGACCCGAGGGAGCACCAGGCAGTAGACGTACCGGTCCACCGGGGTCCCCGAGAACTGATCCACCAGGTCGGTGAGTTCCTCCACCTTCATGGGATAGCGGTGGGGGATGAAGACCACGCTGTTGCCGTCGTCGTTATAGATCAGGCGAGGCTTGCCGGTCTGGCTCCGAGTCTCGCGCCCGGAGCCCGGGCTGGGCGCCGGCGCTGCCAGCAGCCCGGCGGCGCCGGCGCCGACTTTGAGAAACTGTCGTCTTGTGGCCATGGGACAGGCACCTTTCTCTGTACATCTCTGTGCAGTCTTTTTCGACGCCGGCGGGGCCGGCGTTCAACCAGTCTGGATTGATTTAGGGACAGGCTAACAAATTCGCTGCTGCCTGGAAAGGCACGGGATCCTGAGCTGGCGCCGATGGACCGCATCTTGGGCGTCATCCGAGCTCAAGACAATAGAAAGTCTCAACGACCTTCCGACGCCTGTGCCTGTGCTTCGCTCAAGGGGTGGGCCAGCAGCGGCGGGCGGGGAATATCTCCGGGGGGACGCCGCAGCGCCAGGTCTTCGAACAAGAGCGATGGAACGACCAGCGAGACAACCGGGGGCGGCCCCATGAAACCAACGGAAGAAAAGGGGAAGTTCATCTGGAGACGAAGGGTTGTATGGTGGGAAGTCAGAGCATCGGAGGCGGCCACGATCTCCCGGAAGCTGGACGCGCTGAGGCCCAGGAGAACCGCCTTGCGAATCGGCTCCTCACGCCCGTCGGGAAATACCTTGTAGGCCTCGGTTACGGGCTTGAGCTTCGGTCTCGCCTCCCCACCCGGCATCGCGAAGAAGGAATCTCGGTCTCGGGACAACGTCATATTGGGACTGCCCACACGCCGGACGACGATTCCGAAATCCAGGCCCCGCTCCTCCACCAGGTCGAGCAACTCCTGCCTGATTTCCTCCGACTTCAACCCGTTCCTCGGCATCAGGAAGAGGTTGGAGGGACTTGGTCCCGTATTTCTTCGATTCCCCGTACTGTTGGACACCCCTGAAACCGGGGTGCGGGTGGCAAGCAGGGTCTTGAGAATGCCTCTTTGGACGACTGTTGTGCGGCGGGAGCGCACCCCCTCCTCATCGACCTCATACCCCCCCAGCAGCGGCGCTTCGCCGTGCATCCCGGCCGTGGGGTCGTCGACGACGTTGAGAAACCGGGGCAGGACCCTGGAGCCCAGCTTTTCCAGAAACGGATTTTCGGGACCGGATCCGAATCGACCGAACATGGGATTGTCGGCGATGGGGGTCCGCAGCGCCAGCAGCCTGGGCGCCAGTATCTGGTTCACCAGCTCCGCCGCGGCCTGCCCTTCAAACAACACCGGACCGCTGTAACGCTCCACAAACCCGGCTTCCCGGAGCCGGCCCAGCCGTTCAGCCGTGGCCCGAATCCTTGCCTCCAGTTCGGCCTGGTCGGGAAGGTCCTTCCACTGACGGCCGCGGGCGACCACGAAGTCCTCCAGGGGTGTCCCGTCCACGGCTTGCGTGGCCGCCAGGGCTTGTATGGAGGCGGAGGAGAAGTTCCTGACATAGGAAGAACCTTCACTGTTGACGAAGTAAACCTTCCCGCTACTCACGCTGGCGCTGACACGGGAGTCGAAGATATGCGGCATTTCCTTGAAGAGGGCGGACAACTCCTGCACCGTCTCCTCTAATTGAGCCGCATCCGGCAGAGGGACCGGTGATCCATCGTCTCTGTACTCAACCGGTTCTTCACGGCTGAAGTCGGGAATAATCTCGACCCGCGTCTTGTTCTGAAGGGTGGCGCGCTTCTTGGCAAGGCTGTGGACGGCCTGCTTGTAGGCCCCGTCGGTAGCCAGCCAGATCTGCCGCCTCAGCTCCTTGTAGTCGTCTCGCAGTGGGAGAGACACCGGAAACCCGTCTCGGACCACCCTGGAACGCAATCGACCGAAATCCATGAAATTGGTGTTGTCGAGGTCGTGATCTCCAACCCTCAGCTCCACAGACAGGAATCGACTGCCGGTCCCGCGGCCGCGACCGAGCAGGCCGCCCAGAATGGCCGTGCTGCCCCGGCCTTCGGATTCGCGAACCCAGTAGGCCACGTAATAGGGTCTGTCCATATCCTCCAGTTGCAGCCTTTCCATGGTTCGACCCATCTCGTCCCGCAGGGCCTTCATCAGCACGTTTTCCTGGGCCTGAAGCGGGAGACCGGTCAGCAGAACAGTAATCCAGAGGGTGCAAATGGCGCCGCGTTTCATGGGAATGCTCCTCCACAGCCGTCAGGCAAGGTTACGGTGACTCCCAGGGAGGGGGAAGGATCGGAAGTCGTTCCGGGGATTTCTCTTTCTTCTGGACCTCGATCTGCGAAACCAGCACAGCCGGAGAGACGGCAGACACCGGCACGCCTCCTGACTCGGCTCCACAGATGCCGTTAAAGGACTCGAATTGATCGTCCGCAGCCGCGATCTTGCTGAAGGAGGTCAGCGGCGTGCCAATGAGGTCCACGCCTCGCACCAGTTCCTCGCGCCCGTCGGCGTAGATCCGGTACACCAGGGTGGGCAGCACGTTAAAGGAATTCGGCGTGAACCTGCCGGTCATGGTGAACCCGCCCTGGACGTCCTTGAAATAGAGTCCGAAGGGTTTGTCCTCCCGCTTGAGGCTGTCGATCAACATGGCCTTGAGCTCTTCGCGGGAGTGGGACCGGGTGACCTCGACGAAAAGGTTCGACTGGCGCGCCACCGCCGCCAGGCCCGACTGTTTTCGACCGTGCCCATTGGAGCGGGAGAATCCCTCGACCGGAGTCCGGGACATCAGGAAGTTCTTCAACACTCCCTTTTCAATGACCGGCACCCGCCGAGCCTTCACCCCCTCATTGTCGTAGCCGTAGGCCCCGACCAGGTCCATCTCCCCCCTGCGCCGGACGGTGGGGTCGAAAATGACCGAAAAGGTCTCGGGCAGCACCTTCTGATTCACCATCTTCTTGAAGGTCTGGCCCTCGTCTTCCCTTTTCTGGCGATGGCCTTCGACCCGATGGCCCAGAATCTCATGGAAGAACACCCCGCTGGCCCGGCCGGAGAGAATGGCCGGTCCGGTATAGGGATCCACCAGCGGGGCCTCCCGCAGGGCCTTGAGATCGGCAATCATTTCCTGGACGGTCTCCAGAATCTCGCTGTCGTCGGGGAGCCCCTCGGCAGTGAAGGAGAAGAAGGACTCGTAGCGCGGCAGCTCCATCCCGTCCTCGGCCTTGGTGTAGGCCATGATCATCAGGCGGTAGTAGGATTGAGAGGTCCGAATCTCACTGCCTTCGCTGTTCACGTACCAGCGAGTCTCCACACTCGCCGACAGCGTGGCATCGGCAGAGTAGATGTAACCGGAACCGGAAAAAGGAGCCGTGTATCTGCGCAGCTTCTCCTCCCAGGTAGTCCGGTCGTAATTCAGAGGCAGCGGCTCCTCCAGCCATTTCTGAGCGGGTTCGGCCGAGAAGTCTCCGGCCTGATCCTCCTCTTCCACCTTGACCTGCACGTTGGCCCTGACCTTGGCCAACTGCTCGACGGCTGCCTTGTACTGCTGGTCGGTGCGGCGCCAGAGGATGCTTCGAAGCGCCCCCGGATCCTCCAAGGGCGCCTGCTGGTAGGCAAAACGAGGGAAATTGGACAACCTGTCTCCCCGGATGGGGTGGGTGTTGTCCAGCTCGGGGCTGCCCACGCGGAGATCGACGTCGACCACGGCGTGATCACCCTCCGAGCTTCCGGTAACGTTCCCGAACGAGGCTCTCACCGAAAATCGCCGATTTCCGGTGACCTCGTAGCTGAGAAAGTAAAGCGGCGTCGGCTGTTTCGAGAGCGCTTCGACCGAACGTTGCAGCTCTTCCTTCATGGCGTCCAGCACCGGAGTGGCGCCACGGACCGGATGGCCGGCCAGGATGGACGCCGCCACCAGCAGGGTTGGAAACAGGAGGCTTCGGTGGGGTGATCTCATTCCGCACCTCTCGTCAAGAACGAATCGAAACACTGGGATTGATTGGCTTATTAGAACCATTGTAACCGTAAAACTGGCCGCCGATCAAAAATCCACCGCGGACATGGACGGAAGCCGGGACGGGCGAAAGCCGCCCCCCTTGAGTCGGACCGACCCCACTCGGAATCCGTCCCCTGGCCAATTGAGCAACTTTCAGCCACCCCCCACCGTCAGCGCGGCCGTTTCCAATCGAGGTGCCTGCGCAGAAAGCGGAAGGTTCCTTCCCCGTGGATCCGGTGCTCGCCTTCGAACCATTCGATCTCGGTGCGGCTGCCTTGGCCCAGTTCCCGGTAGAGACGCCGGACCTTGGCGTATTCGTGGGCGACCCACTCGTCCAGGCCCACGGCGTCCCGATGCCCACGCTCCACCATGAAGGGACGGGGGAAGATCAGGTAGGCCATCTCCGCATAATTGAAGCTCGTTCCCAAGCCGAACTCCGGCATTTCGTACTCTCCGGTGAACATGTAGCTGTTGGGCCACTCCACGGTCACGTTCTTCCAGATCCACTGGTTGAAATCCCCGGAACAGATGGAGAGGGCGTAGTCCTCCAGAACCGCCGGGACTCTCATGGCGGTCTTGCCGCCGTAGCTGAGGCCATAGAAGCCGATCCGCTCGCCGTCCACCCAGGGAAGGGTCTTCAGCCAGTCCAGGATCCGGCGGTGCTGGCCGACGATGAAGGAAAAGATGGAGAGCTTGAGGGGGTTGGCCTTGCGCTGCAGCACCCGGAAGCGGTCTCCTCCCCGGTAGGGGTTGTGGGGGGCGAAGACGATGAAACCCTCGTCGGCCAGGCGGGAGGCAAAGGCCCGATAGTAGCGAAATCCGTCAACGTCGGTCCGAATCACGTCCCCGGGAAGCCCCTCCAAACCGTGCTGAGCCACCACCACCGGCCGTCGTTCCCCGGGCTGAAGATCTTTGGGAACCAGCAAAATTCCCCAGGCGAAGACCTCGGGCCAGACGTCGAGCACCACCTCGTACCCCGTCCACTTCCCGGTCTCCCGCCACCGGCGTGAACGCGGGTTGGCTGCAACCATGGGGTCCTCGATCTTGCCCAGGATCTCCTTCCAGAAGGTGGAGCGCCAGCGGGCCGATTCTCGGGTGAAGGACTCGGCAGACTCCCGGCCGGCTCGCTTCAGATAGCGTTGGTCCCGGATTCGGTCCGAGATTGGCAGGAGGTCCTGCAGCGTCCTTTGGATGTCGCGCACCAAGCGCCGCTGCTGCCCGATCGCGTCGGGACCCTCCCCGGTGCGCTCCGGCTCCGCAGCCGAATCTGCCGCAACCACCGCCAGGGGTTCCAGCAACCCCTGCAGCGCCCGCGCTGACCCTGCAGGGACCGTCCCGGCCCGCGGATCCGGGGGGACCAGCTTGACCCGGGTCCCGGCCCCGGCGGGAAGGGCCTGCGCCCACCGCTTGAGCCGCTCGAACTCGGAGATCACCCCCTCGGCCGGCGGAGTCTCGATCCTGCCGGGAGCCGCCACCGGCTTGCGGCCTCCTTCGGCGGGAGGGGGCCCCTCCACCCGAGGGGCTCGGGAGTGCTCGACCACCAGGGTGCGGGGCAGCACCAGGCTCCCGATCTCGGCATCTCCGAACTCGGTCAGCAGGGCCCAGACATTGCGGTAGATCGGTTCCTGCCAGATCCGCTCCCGAGCGGAAAAATAGCCGCTCACCAGGCAGGAATCGATTCTCGGGTCCGCCGCCGCGGCGTAGAGCGCGATCAGGCCTCCCTCGCCGTGGCCGGCCACGCCAATTCCAACTCCCGGCGAGCTTGTCGACTCCAGCCAGTCCACCAGGGCCAGGACCTTCTGCACTTCGTATCCGATCGGGTGGCGCCCCAGGGGATAGGCCATGCGGTAGAGCCATTCCCGGTGAGGCATGTTGGTCATTGCCGGCCGGCCGGTCTCGAGAGCCGGGTTGCCCGAGAACCGGCTGGTGCGGTCGACAAGCGCGGGCACAATCACCTGGCAGCCGGATTCCGCCAGGCGAAGGGCAAACCTGTCCTCCGGCCGAACCCCCGGCTCCACTCCCACCAGTTGCCGCGGGGTGACGTCGGCATCCGGCAGGGCGATCACCTGGGCAATGGGCGCCCGGTTCCTGGGTCGAACCAGCAGGCCCTCCGCCCCCAGGCCCGCCACAACGTCCCAACGGACCCGCCAGACGGTCACCGAAGCGCTTTCCGCCAGGGGCGCCCCTCCCTCGGCCGAGAGGAACTCCAGCCGCACCGGGGACCTCCGGTCGACCACTCCGATGATTTTGCGGAAACGCTCCCGGTTGGCCTCGACCGAGCGGGCGTAGTCGGCCTCGGCGGAGAAATCTCTCTCCCAGAAAGCCGCTCGTCCTTCAGGGGACGCCTCCAGCCGACGCATGAGGAAACGGTCGATCCCGGCCACCATGCGAGCCGACAGATCGCCGTCCCAGGTCAGCTCGGCGGTGCCGGGGAGGTTCCCGGGTTGCCGGGACAGGACCCCGGGGCCGGCCTGAACCAGCAAAACCAGTCCGAAAAGAAGAATTCGCTTCCACATGTACATGGGCTTCACCATTGTGGCTTGAAACGCAATCGGCCGCAATAGGAGTAGAATCTGTCCAAGCATCACCTACTCTTGAACGAGTTGAAGGAGGGAGAGCAATGAAGACTGGAAGAAGATCCGCAAAACAGGCCGATCCGGTCCCGATGAAACTTGCGGCTTGCCTGGCCCTGGTCCTGGCCGCGGCTGGATGCGGTGGAACGGCACCCGCTGGATTGGAGGTCACGGCCTCCCAGCGCGTGCATCCGGTGCTGATCCGGAATGATCACAATCCCCTGATGCGGCTGACGGTCGAAGCCAGGGACCCCGGCCTCAGCGCCCGATCCTTCACATTCAGGCTGAGCGGCACCGACGATCCCAACGACATTGAATCGCTTGAGTTGTTTTTCTCGGGCGATGGGGAGGATTTTCAGGCCGGGAACCGCTTCGGCGACCCCACCGGTCCCGCCCCTGAACTGGTCTTCCGCGGCGACCGGGAACTTTCGCCGGGGAAGAACGTCTTCTGGCTTTCCGTGAAACTGCGGCCCACCGCCGACCTGGGCCACCGGATCGATGCGGTCTGCACCGCCGTGGAAACCTCGGCGGGGACGGCCAGGCCCAGGGACAAAACCCCCCAGGTCAGCAAGCGCATCGGGGTGGCGCTGCGCAAACACATGGAGGACGGGGTGCATACCTACCGCATCCCCGCGCTAGCTACTACTCCCAAGGGCACCCTGCTGTGCGTCTACGACCTGCGGAGACGGAAGTCGCGAGACCTGCAGGAAGACATCGACGTCGGGCTGAGCCGCAGCACCGACGGCGGCCAGACCTGGGGATCCCAGCGCGTGATCATGGACATGGGAGAGTGGGGCGGGCTGCCCCAGCAGGAGAACGGCATCGGCGACCCGGGCATCCTGGTCGATCCCAGCACCGGAGAAATCTTCGTCTCGGCCGTGTGGATGTGGGGCAAGCTTGGCAAGCACCAGTGGGTCGAGGACGGCTCCGAGCCCGGATACGACATCGCCAGGAGCGCCCAGTACATGATGGTCCGCTCCCGGGACGACGGGCTTGGCTGGACCGAGCCGCAGAACCTCACCCGCACGCTGAAGCAGCCGGAATGGTGGCTCTTCGCCCCGGCTCCCAATCAGGGCATCGCTCTTTCCGACGGCACCCTGGTCATGCCCACCCAGGGGCGGGACCGGACGGGATATCCGTTCGCCAACATCACCTACAGCCGCGACCACGGCGCCACCTGGACCGTGAGCAACTTCGCCTTCAGCGGCGGCAACGAATGCCAGGCGGTAGAGCTCGGCGACGGTTCCATCATGCTGAACATGCGCAATGACAAGAAAGACCCCTACCGGGCCGTCTTTGTGACCCGGGACCTGGGGCAGACCTGGGAACCGCACCCCACCGACCGCAAGGCCCTGGTGGAACCCAACTGCAACGGAAGCCTTTATCGGTTCGACTACCGGGAAAGGGGCGAGTCGAAGACGCTCCTGCTATTCGCCAATCCCAACGCCACCGACGGCCGGCACCACCACACCCTGAAACTCAGCTTCGACCAGGGGATGACCTGGCCGGAGGAATATCAGATCCTGCTGGATGAAGGCCGCGGGCGGGGCTACCCCAGCATCAGCCGGGTGGACGATCGCCACGTCGGAATCGTGTACGAGGGAAGCCAGGCCGACCTGGTCTTCGAAAAGCTGTCGCTGGAGGAGCTGCTGAAGCGGTAACGGCGAGGGAAGCGCACCCGCGGCTCTGATGCCAGGTAAGCCGGCCCCCGCCCTGCCGTGCGGATCATTCGAGGAAGAAACTGCCGATCGTTTTTTAAGACGAACCACCAATGGACACGAATAGGGATGGACCACCTTCAATGACCAACCGCGCCCGAATGCATCTGCGATATCGTGACCTTGATATCACGACGTCATGGGAGGAAGCCCACCCGGGAGCGCGGGCGTCCCGCCCGCACAACACTGGCAAAACCTCGCCCATCTCCTCGAACCGGGTCGACCGGCAACGGCGCCAGGACTCTGCTTCGGCCGAGCCCATGCCGTTCCCGCCGACAGGGTAGCCGGGTGTCGCATCGCAGGGAAACTGAGCGGCAACCCAAGGGAGAGGATGCGGGCGGGACGCCCGCGCTCCCGGGGGGGGGCCGCTTTCGTCACGATTGCCCTTCAAGGGAGAGTCAGCGCAACCGAACTGGCTGGATGGTCGCCTTAAATCCCAATTTGACAATCCCTTAGTGGCCCTTCGTGGATAACTCTTTTTCTTTTGTTTCAGGTAAGCCGTCTCAGGGCTTGGCGGCGGCCACCCGGTTCTTGAGAACCCCGACCCCCTCGATTTCCACCGTGACCACGTCGCCCGGCTGCATTCCCTTGGTGGTTCCGGGGGTACCGGTGAAGATCAGGTCTCCGGGCTCCAGGGTCACGTACCTGCTGATGAAGCTGACGGTTTCGGGTATCCCGTGAATCATGTCGGAGAGGCTGGCTTGCTGGCGCACTTCCCCGTTCAGCTTGAGAACCATCTTCAGCCGGCTGTAGTCCACACCCGAGAGAATGTAGGGACCCGTCGGACTGAAGGTATCGGCGCCCTTGGCCCGCCACCACTGCACGTCCCCCTTCTGCCAGGTCCGGGCGCTGATGTCGTTGCCGCAGGTAATCCCCAGCACATGGTCGAGAGCAGCCTCCTCGGAGACGTTCCTGGCCCGCTTGCCGATGACGACCACCACCTCGGCTTCGTAGTGCACCGGATCGGTGTCGGCAGGCTGGACAATCTCTCCGCCGTGGGGCAGCAGGGAGGAGGGCAGCTTGATGAACGGCTGCGGATGGGGGCTGGGCTCGGCGTCCGCAAGGTGGGACTTGTAGTTGCCCGCCAGGGCCAGCACCTTGGAGGGATTCCCGCTGGGCACCAGAATCCTGACCTCGGCCAAGGCATGAGTGGTCTCGGTCTTTTCCCAGGTTCCGAAAAGGTCGCCCTTGAGCTCTCGGACCCGGTCCCCTTCCAGGATGCCGTAGGCTTCGCGGTCACCCAGGCTGAAGCGAAGATATCGAGTCCCTCGATCCCTTTGAGTCCCGGCCTGGCAGGACTGCGCGAATCCCAGCCCAGCCAGCAACAAAAATACCGCCATCCGCTGCAAAATCATCCCGACCCCCGTTCATTCGACATTCCGGTGCAAGGCGAGCCAGCATATCCCGACCCTTCCGGCACTGTCAACGTGGGCGGGCGGGAGACTGGCCTGAGGATGTCAAGGCGCGGTTGCTGCCCATGGAGGTCTCGCCGCCGTCGGCGAAGAGGCAGGCGCCGGTGACGTAGGAGGCCTCGTCGGAAGCCAGGAACAGGACGCAGGCGGCGATCTCCGGCGGTTCGGCAGGCCGCTTGAGCATGGTGGGCCGCCCGAATTCTTCCCTGAAATCCTCAAGGCTTTTCCCGGCCTCGGCGGCGCGCCGCCGGTGAAAGGGAGTCAAGGTAGGTCCCGGACACAGCGCATTGACCCGGATGCCGTCCTCGGCATGGTCCCGGGCCATGGCGCGGGTCAGGCCGGTGACCGCCGCCTTGGTGGTATCGTACTGAACCGAGTGGTAGCTGGCGATGACTGCACTGTTGGAGGCGATGTTGACGATACTGCCCTTGCCGAAACGCCGCATCACCGGGACGGCCGCTTGGGCGCAGAAGGCGTACCCCTTGACGTTGACGCCCCAAATGGTGTCCCAGCTTTCCTCGCTGGCATCGGCCACGGTGTGGTAGAGACGGATGGCGGCGTTGTTTACCAGAATATCCAGCCGCCCGAAGCGCTCTACCGTGCGCCGGATGAAGGCTTGGGCCTCGGCCTGGCGCTCCATCCGGGCTTCCACGAAAAGAATCTCGCCTCCCCCCGCCCGGATTTGCTCAGCCACCTCGCTGCCGCGGGCGCCGTCCCGGTCGGCAAAGGCCACCCGCGCCCCCTCCGCCACAAACAGCCGCACCGTCGCTTCGCCAATGCCGGAGGCGCCACCGGTGACCGCCGCCACCTTGCCGTCCAGTCTTCCCATCGGTCCTGTCCTTGAAAACCTGGGTCGGCCCAGTAGTCAGGCCCGCCCGAGGAATCAGTGCGGCGCCTCTGCGGTGGGGAAATCCGCCGGCAGGCAGATCTCGATCACTTCGAAATCCTCGGAGAACTCCAGCACCTCGTGCTTGATATTGGGAGGCTGGTACCAACAGTCGCCGGCCTCGAACCGGACCTCGCCGACGTCCTCGAATTCGACCCGGGTCCAGCCGCGCAGCACGTAGTTCATTTGGAACTCGAGGTCGTGGGTGTGACGGCCGCCGGGACCGCTGCAGGACTCCCTGGCCCGGATGTGGTGCGCCAGGACCTTGCCCTTGGTGGCCGCAACGATGCCAAGATCCCGGTACTCGAAGTAGGTGCGGAGACCGGTCTTCCATTCCGCCGACTTGTGAAACGCCATTGTGGTCATGGTGACTGACCCTCCCTGGGTTGGAATAGTATGGACAGGCATTCTAATCCGAACCCCACTCCCCCGCCCCATCAATTTTCAGGGGAAGGCGAACAGCAAAAGAATCCTGAGGAGTTCAGACAAGCCTTGCCCCCGCCCTGGAGCGCGGACCCTTCGAGGAGAAACAGCCGACCGTTCATAAAGACGAACCACGAATGAACACCAATGGGCGCGAAGACCGATGGACCTCCTTTGGTGCGACGACGTCATGGGATGAAGCCCCCCCGGGAGCGCGGGCGTCCCGCCCGCACAAAGCCTGGCACAGCCTTGGCCATTTCCTCGACCCGGGTCGACCGGCAACGGCGCCATGGCTCTGCTTCGGCCGGGCCCATGCGGTTCCCGCCGGCAGGGTGACCGGCTGCCGCATCGCAGGGAAACCGAGCGGCAGGCGAAGGGAGAGGATGCGGGCGGGACGCCCGCGCTCCCGGGGGGTCCTCCTCCCATCACTCTTGCCCCTCAAGGGGGCGGATGCCGGATTGCCAGGCCGCGGCCGGTGCCGATCCGGCAGACCCGTCCCGCTTCGTGTCCCTTCGTGGATAACTCTTTTTCCCTTCGTGTCCTGGGTGGATTCCCTTAGTGGGGTTCTTTTCTCCAGCCTGGTAGATCTTGACTCTCCGGCGGGGCCATGAAATCCTTGCCAACCCCCAAGGCAATCGACCCGGGCGTTGCGCCCCCGGCGCAAGTAAGCAACGTTGCCGCTACCCTGAGGTGAAACCCATGATGGAACGCAGGCAGTTCCTGGCATTCCTCGCCGCCGCCCCGGCGATCGGCAAGATCCCCATGCGCGAGCCCGGCCGCGTGGAGACCGTCTTCAAGAGCCCCGGGCCCTACCCCAACGGCCTGCAGGCAACCGACGAGGGTCTGTGGATTATTGATGGAGAGGACGCCCGCGTCCACCTCGTCAGCTACAGCGACGGAACGGTGCTGCGGGGTTTCGATACCGAGGCCGTCCACCCCAGCGGGATCACTTTCGACGGCGAGGCGATCTGGGTGGCGTCCACCTACAGTCGGGAGATCATCCGAGCCGATGCCTCCAGCGGCAAGACGCTTGCGAAGCATTTCACGCCGGGCGCCGGCGTGATCTACAAAATGCCCTCGGATCCCCCCGGCCGCCGAAGCCCGCTGGCCCCTGCCCTGCCGCCACCGAGCTCGCCCCCCGCGCCTGCCCCGCCCCGCCCCGCAACCGGTGCTCATGGTCTGGAATGGCGAGAGGGCAAGCTGTGGGCCGCGGTGCCGCCGTCGCGCATGATCTACCGCATCGATCCCGAGAGCTGGATGGTCGAGCAGCGCTTCCCCTCCGCGGGCAACCGCCCCCATGGCATCGGCTGGGAAGGCGACTACCTGTGGTGCACCGACACCAACCGCAACGCCTTCTTCAAGCACGATCCCAAATCCGGCGAGATCGTCGAGAAGATCCAGCTTACCGACGAAGACCCCCTACCCCACGGAATGACCATCCGGGACGGCGTTCTGTGGTACTGCGACGACGTCGGCATCGTTTGCCGCTTCAAGCTCTGACCCGCACCACTTCCAGACCAGGTCCACCCTCCACCGCCCGAGCCCGCCGGCTGTCGCTTGCCTGAAGCGGTTCATCGCCCCGATGGGCGGAGTAGGTGGAAAAGAATCAATCAGCAGGCGTTGGGTATATACCAACTACTAAAATTCACGAAAAATGCGAAATCATACGATCACGAGGCATAAGACCTCTTTGCAACGATCCACGGATAGTGTATTATAATGACGGTAATTCTCATAAAATGAGAATTATAACAAACATACTATATCTGATCGTGAGCCCCAAAAACGCCATACCCAAGGGACGCCGCAGGCTGGCAGCGGTCATTCAGGCAGCCGGCGACATCATTCGTATTTCCGATGCTGAACGTGCCCTTGGTATCGACCGTTCCGATGCCGCCAAACTGCTCTCACGGTGGAGCGCACAAGCGTGGATGCGGCGTGTCGGCCCGGGTGCTTACGCAGCAGTCGATCTTGACACCCTTACCAGTGAGCGGGTGCTTGATGATCCCTGGGTGCTGGTGCCGGCGCTCTTCCAGCCGGCCTACATCGGCGGTCGAACGGCCGCCCATCACTGGGACCTGACGGAGCAGATCTTCCGCGACATCGTCGTGATGTCCGCGCGGACGGTGCGGGTGAAAAACCAGCATCACCACGGTGCACACTTCACTCTAAAGCACGTTCAGCACCGCAGGATCTTCGGCACCAAGACCGTCTGGCGAGGAAAAACCCAGATCGCCATATCCGACGTTCATCACACGATCATCGATATGCTCGACGATCCAAGCCTGGGATCAGGAATCCAGCATGTGGCTGACTGTCTTGCGACCTATTTCGAGCGCGAGGACAGAGACGACGACAAGCTGATGTCCTACGCGGGACGGCTCGGTAACGGCGCCGTCTTTAAACGTCTGGGCATTGTAGCCGAACGCAGACCCGATACCTCCGCTCTGGTTGAGGCCTGCCTTGCGCGCCTTACCCAGGGAAATTCCAAACTCGATCCGGCAATTCCCTGCCCCCGCCTGATATCCCGATGGCGCCTTTTTGTCCCTGGGAGCTGGGCCAGGGCGGCATCGGTATGATCTCCCGCCGCGAAATTCTCGATATCTCGCATACTCTAGGCTTGCTACCCCAAATCGTTGAGAAGGACTATGTGCTCGGCTGGATTCTTGCCGGCATTTATCAGCATGCCGCTCTCAAGGAAACCTGGATATTTAAGGGCGGGACGTGTCTGAAGAAATGCTACTTCGAAACTTTTCGATTCTCAGAAGACCTCGACTTTACGCTATCCGACCCATCCCAGATCAATCAGGAGTTTCTGGAAAGTGTTTTCCGTGAAATCGGCGAATGGGTCTATGAGAAAACAGGAATCGAACTCCCGGAAGAGCTGCAGAAATTTAAACAGTTCCCAAATCCTCGCGGCACAGTGTCATGCCAAGGCAAACTCAGTTACCGGGGACCGATCGCTCCGCGTTCAGGTGGTTTGCCACGCATCAAGCTCGATCTAACGCCCGATGAACTGCTTGTTCTGCCACCGGCGAAGCGTGTGATCTTTCACGACTACAGCGATGCGCGGGAAGAGGGGATTTCCGTCAGGTGCTACGCCTATGAGGAAGCTTTTGCGGAAAAGGTACGTGCCCTGGGCGATCGTGCCCGGCCCCGTGATCTTTACGACGTCATCAATCTTTTTCGCAATGCCGAAGCACGACCGCAGTCCGCCGTCCTGCACGGTGTCCTTCGGCAAAAGTGTGCTCACCGCCACATCCCTGTTCCAACCCTCGTCGGACTGGAGACACATCGAGATGATCTGGAAGGCTCGTGGCGTCCGATGCTGAGTCACCAGCTCCAGGCCTTGCCGCCGGTCGAATCATTCTGGAGTGAGCTTCCCAGCCTCTTTGCCTGGCTGGAATCCGGTGTGGCGCCTACGGAGCCGGCCGCCTACCGGATGGCTGCAGGCGAAACCCTGATCAGACAACCCACGCGGCGTCTTAGGGTGGCTGCCGCTGCTCAGTCCTCCCTGGAAATCATCCGTTTTGCAGGCGCTAACCATTTGTGCGTGGATTTGCGGTATCAAGGATCTATCCGGCGGGTTGAGCCCTATTCCCTGCGGCGCACCCATGAAGGAAACATCCTCCTGCACGCCGTAAGAGCCTCGGATGGCCAGCACCGCAGCTATCGCATCGATCGAATTCAGGGCGTACAGACAACCGAGCAAAGCTTCATCCCCCGCTATGCCGTGGAGTTAAGTCCGCGTGGTCCAGCCGCCATCCTGCCGACGACAACCGGAACGGCGTCCAGGAGGCACCAGTAATGCCCACTTCCGGACCACAACGCAGACCAGAAAGCTGGTCCACCCGGACAAAATATCTCTGTGAGTGTGCTTACCGTAGTCGCCGATCACCCGTTCCCGCTCGGCATTTAACCGGTGAACCCCTCGCCGGGACCGCGTTTCCTTCGGACCTGTGCAGAACCGCTCGACCAGGTTCAACCATGAGGTTGGCGTGAAGTGCGCGGACGCCGGGCGAACCGGTCGCGGACCGTCTTCGTCTGGTGGGTTGATTGGTTGTCCGTGACGAAGTGGATGTCGAGACCGGGAAGAACAACTCGCACCGGGAGGCTGCCCCTACTCCACGATTCCGGAGAGGCAGGCACGATGCACGGCGGAGAGCGCAGCTATAACAAGCACCACCAGCACGCCGAGGGCGATGGTCAGGTGGGAGTTGCGGAAGCGGCCCATGATCTCGGGCCGGTTCGCAATGACCAGCAGCACTAGCACCACCGGTAGGAAGAGGACGTTGGCTGCCTGCGCCAAAACGATCACTCTGTAGGGCAAGCCGCCGAACAGTGTTCCGAACAGCACGCCGGTGACCAGCACGAATCCGCCAGGCAGCCGAAGGCGGGCGCTCCGCAGGTCGGAGGGCCAGCCAACGGCGCCGGAGACGCCGTAGGCGGCCGCAAGCGGGGCGGTGATCGGCGAGGTCAGCCCGGCGGCGAACAGGGCAACGTGAGCCTGATAGGACCGCCGTTCGCCTGGAAAGCCCAGCACGCGGCGCGGGAGCGCCTACGGCTTTTGGCCGATCGCTTCTCCCCAGGCGATGGCGGAGACAGCACCCGGGGATTTCTTCCATTGATCCAGCAAGCGGCGCCAGTTCTCGAACTGCTCCCGAGTTGCCAGCCCGTGTTTGATGGCAGCCTCGACGGTCTTAGGGGAAAAGAACCAAGCCACGGAAAAGGTGTGGTAGAAAGCAACATCCTCAGGCGTGCCGTAGTATTCGAACGAAGCGCTTCCATGGATCACCGAGAACCCGGCCTGAAGAAATCTTCTCGGCAGTTCCTTGCCCATCTCCGGATGGGATCCGTTAGCCTCCAGCAGCTTCGAGAACGTCACCCACGCATCGGCAAGGGCGTCAAATTGCGGTTCGGAAAACGACGACGAACCGATCATTTCACGTCCGGAGAGGAGGCCTCCTGACTTCAACACCCTTTTCACCTCGGCCAGGACGGCATCGGTGTCGGGAACGTGCATGAGTAGGGCGTGACAGTGGGCGGCATCGAACGTATTGTCCTCAAAGGGAAGTCGGGTCACGTCGCCTGCCCGGAAGACCGCGTTGTGGTGTCCGCCAGCGGTAGCGGCAGCTTGGGCTATCTCGATCTGGGACTCTTCCATGTCGACGCCGTGCATCTCTCCGGGGTCTACCGCTTTCGCCAACCCCATCGAGATCGTCCCCGGACCGCACCCCAGATCGAGTAAGCGCATTCCGGGCTTGAGGTGGGCCAGCAGATGGGCGGCATTGGTCTCGGCATTCCGGCGGTCGAGCAATTTCAGGAACTCGTCGCTGTAACCCATGGTGTAGGAAGGCGTGGGAGTATCCGGGTTCCGGTTACTGTTCATAGCCTGTTCCCTCCCGATCCGTTGCGCCAATCGCTTCCGCGGGTGAAACTGGCTGATGGCGCGGAAAAGAAACGCACACCGGGAGGCTGCCCGCTATTCCACGATTCCGGACAGGCGGGCGAGTTGCAGAGCCGAGAGCGCGGCGATGACCAGCACCACCAGCACGCCGAGGGCGTTGGTCAGGCGGGAGTTGCGGAAGCGGCCCATGATCTCGGCCCGGTTCGCAATGATCAGCAGCAGCACCAGCACCACCGGCAGGAAGAGGGCGTTGGCCGCCTGCGCCAGAATGATCACCCGGTAGGGCGAACCGCCGAACAGCACACCGAACAGCACGCCGGTGACCAGCACGAATCCGCCCAGCAGCCGCAGGCGGGTGCTCCGCAGGTCGGGCGGCCAGCCGAAGGCGCCGGAGACGGCATAGGCGGCTGCCAGCGGGGCGGTGATCGACGAAGTCAGCCCGGCGGCGAACAGTCCTGCGGCAAACAGCACCGGGGCCACCGGACCGAGGAGCGGCTCGAGCCGCTGGCCGACGGTGGCCGCACTCACCTCGACCCCCAGGCCGTGGAGGGGGATGGCGGTGACCAGCACCGAGGCGGTGACCAGCCCGCCGAGCGTGACCGAGCAGAGGGTGTCGAGCCGCGCCTCTTTCACACTCACGTCCTTGCGCGCGGCGTCCGGCCACTGCTCCAGAGCGGTGCTGGCGTGCAGAAACAGGTTGTAGGAAACGACCGTGGTGCCGATCAGCGCCAGGACGATGAGCAGCGAGCCCGACGGCACGCTCGGCACCAGCGCGCCCACCGCCAACTCCCGCCAGCTCGGGGCGGTCAGGGCGGCGACGATGCAGAACACGACGCCCATCACCACCACCAGCCCCACCAGGACGTTCTGAATCGTCCGGTAACTGCCGGTCAGCAGCAGACCCGCGGCAAGAGCGCCCAGCAAGGCAATTGCGACGCCCGGGTGCAGGCCGGTCAGCGCGTTGAAGCCAAGCGAGGCTCCCAGCAGGTTGCCGGCCTGGAAGGCGGCGTTGCCCAGCAGGATGGTCACCGCGATAAGCAGGATTACCGCGCCTCTGAGCACCGGCGACGCGATGCTGGCGCGTATCGACTCGGCCAGGCCCCGGCCCCCGGCAATACCTGCCCGGGCCGCCATGTCCTGGAGGACGATGGTGGCCGCTACCGAAAAGAGGATGGCCCAGAGCAGGGCGGCGCCGTAACCGGCCCCGGCGGTGCTGGCCGTCACGATGGTGCCTGGGCCGATGAACGCGGCCGATACCAGCAGCCCCGGTCCAAGTCGGAATTTGGTCATGGGAAGGATCTTAACCCGCATTTCTCACCGGGTCGCTGAAACATGGTGAAAGACGCGTTATTTTCAGCTACTTGTTGGTTCGATTGTGATGCCTTGCGGTTACACACGGTGCTGGGCGCGCTCTGGCTTGTCCTTTTTCCCTCAGCGCGCACATGCTCGCTCGAACGTAGTCCCCGCTACGCTCTTCGCTCCCGAGCACGCGCTGAGGGAAAAATTCCTGCGCCATCATCACGCCCCCCGGTGAGAAATGCGGGTTGAGGGACTGACCACGAGCCGGCGAGCGGTGGTTTTCAAAGGTTTGTCTCCGATTCGCCGCAGGCGGTAGGTTACCACGTTTGTCGGTTGCCGGGGTGGGTCGCGAGTTCTCCCGGGGAGGTGCCGGGCCCATGCCTCGCCGGCGCGCCCCACTTCCCCGGCGCCTCTCATTCACTGCTTCCCTCGGTACCGGACCTCGGATTGCGCCATCCGAAGCACCAGCCCTCGGCGACAGGGTCAAAACAAGAAAGCATCCGCCACGATCGAACGACAGGTAACGAAATTTTCATCCGGGACAGGGGCGCGCGCTCACATTGGAGCCGCCGGCATCGCGGTGTTTGGGGAATATTTGGGACTTGACAACAGCTCAAGTGTATACTATGTCGTACACATGACACATTTTGGAAGTACCATTCGAACCCGCCGGGAGCAGCTCCACCTGAAGGAGAAGCGCTTTTCCTTGCGCCAGGTGGCCCTGCGCATCGGGATCGAGCCGGCCTATCTGAGCAAGATCGAGCGGGGCCAGGTGGCGCCGCCATCGGAGGCCACCACGGTCCGGCTGGCGCGGGAACTCGGCGAGGACCCGGACGTGCTCCTGGCCTTGGCCGGGAAGGTCTCGGGCGACCTTCAGAACATCATCCGCAAGCGGCCCAGGCTGTTCGCGGAATTGATCCGGCAACTGAGGGAAGCGCCCGACCACGCTCTCCTCCGCGTGGTGCGAGAGGTGCGGGACGGTGAATGGTGAGGACGAACCGACAAGGAGACATCGACGATGATCACCCTCAAAAACGACAACCTGGAGTTCCGCTTCCCCGAGGTGCACCGCAACGCAGGCTGCGAGATCGAGTTTCAGCGTACCCTGCGCATCCCCGATGACGACAGGGACTACCCGCTGCCCCCGGGCCTGGGCCGCTTCCCGTTGCGGCATATCGACGACTATGCGCGGCGCTTGCCTGAGGAATGGCGCCGCCGGGGCGGCGTGATCGCGCCCATGCACCAGGCCGAAGCCATGTGGATCGCTTTTGGGGCCCATTGCGATTATCCCTTTGCGGTGAAGATCGCAACCGGCAAGATCTGCGCGGTCACCGGCGACCCCTGGGTCAATCACCTGAACGACCATCCGCAGGACTACGTGGTGCTGCCCGAACAGCCCTGGCTGGACGGCTATTGCGTGGAGAAAGGAGTCATCCGCCAGTTCGTGGCCATGCCCCTGGGCAAAGGCTACACGGTGGAGGAACAGTTGACCGGAGCGGCGCAACACGGCGGCCTTCAGATCGTGGTCTATCCGATGAAGCGGGAACGATACAAGCAGTTGATGGCTCGGGTTCCCGATTGGGTGCGCGGACCCCACGCGCCGGCAGACGTTCTCTATTGCGCGGCCCCGGAGGCCATGGGCCTGGCTCCCGGCGGGCGTATGAGACAGGAAGTCTATGACGACCCTTATGGTCTGGACGCCTGGGACCAGCAACATTCCAGGCGCTGCTTCGTCACCATCGCCAATTCCAACCAGTGGATGGCCATCACCGGTGAACGGCCGCCGACAGTCCCGCCGTCGGCGAGGGAGTACACCGCGGCGGGTCTTCCCTGGTTCGAATGGTATGGGGGCGATGCTGCGGCGGTCGCCGGCGCGAATAAGCTCAAGTCGCTTGCGAGTATCGCCCAACTGGGCAAGACAAAGGGCGAGCAACCGCTGCCGGAAAACGAAGGAGTCGAAGTGACCCAGGTTGTGGAGATTTCGGCCGGAGGCGCCACCCTTGACCGGGAGTTCTCTTCCGATGAGATCCTGCGTTCATGAGATCACGCCCCTGTCTCGAGGGTAGCCAGGGTGGCGACTGTGGTGCGGAGCGAGGCTACGCAGGGTTGCACGGCGGTCGTAGGAGGAATGGCCGGGCCAAGCCCTGGAAATGAAGACAAGACCGGAGAATTGGATCAGCTGCGGGTACGGGGCAGACCTTGTCCAGGACCGGATCGGCCCGCGTGGTCTTCAGGATCGGGCTCCACAAGTGGCTTGGAAGCGCCTATGACGGAGGGCTCGTATCCGGCTTGGCCGGATTGGAGAGGGGATGGCGTTGTGCCTCGGCCGGTCCGACAGGTCGAAGATCTCCTGTTCGCCGACCCGGCCGGCTGCGCTATGCGTTTCAGTTCCCCGATTGCTGCCCGCCTGTGCTCGGCCCACCCAAATCCAGATAATAGCCAGCGCCGATCAGAAGCGGAACCCCGAAGGACGTAACCCTCTTGACGAAGGTCACCTTTCGCTGCCACTGGTTGGTGGCTGGATTGCGGTTCCAGTAGTAGAGAAAGGACTCACCGAAGGCATCGGCAACCCCCAGGACATTCCGGCCCCCGAAGCTGCCGATGTAGATGGAGGACAACTCGGACCCGATCAGGGGGTTTGCCGGAGAGCCGGTAAAGAGAGTGTAGCCGTAGGTGTCCAGACCGAACAGGTAGATCGAGCCGTTTTTCCAACGGGGATCGTTGGCCAGGCTGACCGAGGCGAAATAGCCCCTCGAATCCAGCTCCATGGCGGCGCAGCGGACAAACTCCTGAAGCCGCGCCTCGGAGGGACCGGAGTCGAGCATGGCGGCATTGACCTCGTCGCTCCTGCAACTGCTGGGCAGGTCACGCCGATAGATCCCCGCCCCAATGGCAGCGGACACCCCGTTCCACTCGATGGACTTGAAGTAGGAGGCCTTGGGCTCAGCCCTGCCGGTGGCCGGATTGGTGAAGGAATAGTAGACCCAACCCTCACCGAAGTTGGTCGCCACGCGATAAAACTCCAGGATCAGGTCGGTGCCGAAGTCGTCCACCAGAGGTCCCCAGGCCAACCCTTCTCTCGACGGGTCGGGCGGGAAGACGAAAGCACGGGAGGCCCCGAGCACATCCGTCATTTCATCGACGAAGACATAGGTCGGACCACTCTTCCAGCGTTCGTCCTCGTTGAAAGCCCTGCGGGCCTCCTCGAAGCCTACTTCCTGGACGAACTCGTAGGCGCATTGGACAAAGGCCTGGACGTCACCCGTGGTGCGCACGGCGCTGGCCACGATGTAGCGGTCCGCACAGGAATCAGATTCAGCCAGGGCCGGCGAGACGAGGATGGACGCCAGACAAATCAAGATCGAAAGAGATTGGGTTTTCATAGTGCGGTCAGCCTACCGAAACTCGACGAGATTGCGCAACCGATTTTCGTTTTTCATTTGCACTGATTTGATGGAATTGGACAAGGCCTGAGCGCTGAAAGAATGGGATGGTTGGGAGTGGGGGCTAACGGACCTTCTCGGACGACTTTGGAAAAGGCTTTGGAGGTGGCGGGGACTCTCGAATCCAGCGGCTACGACCATGTTCCGTTCTTGCTCGCGAATCTTGCGCGGGAAGCGCCTACTCGACCACAGGCTGTTCCAGAGCATTCTTTAGTACCGGGAGATCATCCTGAATGGTGAGCCATACGAACTCAAGATCGAACTGGTAATAATCGTGGACCGCTCGGTCACGAAACCCCGCGATTTGTTTCCAAGGAAGGGGAATACGCTTCTTGAATTCCTTCGAGAATCGCTTGGACAATTCACCAATCACGGCAAGCTGCATGATGACCGCGCTCTGAACGACTTCACTGGATAGAAATGCGCCTTTGCCAAGGCCCGCAACAAAGCGCTCAATCTTTGCGCACGCTTCCACGATCTGCCGCCGGTAGACGTCATCGGACTTCTTCATAGACGGTTTGGAGTTCCTCGAGAGCGAAGGGCTTCACGTGGGGATTCAAACTGTTTCTGGTGACGAGATCGACCCTGCATCCAAGTGCGGTTTCGAGTTCGTCGTTCAGCGCAAAAAACTTGAGCAGACTTACCGGATGTTTGAGATCGACGAGGACATCAACGTCACTCTCCGGCGTATCCTCACTGCGGGCGACAGATCCGAAGACACCGGCGTATTGCACGTCGTAGCGTTCGAGTATTGGGGCCGCTTTCCGACTGATTTCGCTGAGGGTCATTGCTTCAGTGTACGACGGCTGATTTGGCTTGGCAAGATTCCAAACTCCCGTCGGGCAGTATTATCCCGCTTCGATATCGTGTTTCATTTCTGCGGGCAAACCAATAGTCGAGTCTGAGCGTTCAGTTGCGTACCGGCTTCAAGCGCAATGTCTCTCTCCGCGCTGTTGGCCCGCCGCCGGGCGTGTGAGAGAATGGACCCGGAACTGTTGGAGAAAGCTAACCACATACATCCGTGTGTTTGGATCTTCGTAGCGAATCCGGGGGGAAATGGTGTCGCAAATGATCCGTAAGTGGTTTGGAAGGATAACAGTCCTCCTGCTCATAATTTTAGCGGTCGATGCACGAGCGCAATCGTCAGCCCAGTCGGCAGAGCGGTCCGCAGAGCAGTCGTTGGAGCAGTCGGTAGAGCAGCCTCCAGTGCAGTCCCCAGAGCAGTCGGCAGCCCAGCCGGCAGAGCAGTCGGAAGCCCAGCCGTCGGTGCAGTCGGCAGCCAAGGCGTACCGATTGACCGTGACCATTCACGGTTCATTCGGACTTTGCGGCAACGATGAATTTGGGTCGCAGGAATTGTACGTCGTCGTCAAGCGTCTGGATTTGGAACTACAGGACCAGATCGACGATACAGAGCGCGAGGCTCAACAAATTACAAGCAGAATGTCCTGGTGGCATGCCGAGCAGCGCGTGGATTCCTTGCGGAAACAGGACTTCAACAACAAGAGCGATCCTCTTTCCGAGGTTGAACTAGAGTCATTGGAGAGGTTGCGCAGCATCAGGCGATCCGAGCGTACGGATGACGAAGTTCAAGAGTATAGGTCGCTCCAGGCCAGAGCGCCGATTTCGGCAGCCGATGCGTCGGTGTTGGCCCGGATGAAGGAGTTGAAGACACAGCGGCGCAGATTGCTTCGCCAGGTTCATATTCGCTCCAGCGCGACCAAACCCGGCTCCTTACGTGTCTATCCGGACGACGAACTCCAGGTCGTCCTCATGGAAGACGATCCTTTTTTTGACGATACCTGTTTCGGTTCGACAGTCGTGCTCGATCCATCCGTCCTGGCCACGCCATCCGTGGAAATCAAAAAGGACGACAATATCTTGTTGACGTTGAACTTGACGCCGCTTGACAGGTGAGCGTCGATTGGATTCCGTCACTCGGGAATACTCCGGCTGCTTCAGTTGTGGAGGCCGCGCCCACCAAATAAAGATCGTAAGCGACCGATTCCAAGAACAGTTTCACTGCTGCAGATTCTCAGGCTCCATGGAGGGCGTCAGGGACTCCGTCTCACCCCTCTCCTTCTACCCCGCTCACGCCTGATGAGTGCGACAACCTCCTGCGTAGAGATGTTCGCGTTTACAGAGGGAACGTCCAGGGGCGAGTTGGGCATTCTCTCCGGAACCAGCGAATAAGTCCTGCCATCTCTTCGACGTATGAATACCTTTCCCGTTGACTCGGCCTCGTCGAGCACGCTGGAAAGTTTCTGTCTGGCTTCCGAGTATGAATAGATCTCCACCTTACACCTCCAGATTTACGAGCGTAACGTCAAGTCTTTCCGCAGCGCGTCTCAGTGGCCGGTCCAACGTCAGCAGGGGTGCACGGTACCGGGCTGCGCAATCCAGAAAGTATGCGTCGTAGGCATATAGGCCTGCGCTGGACGCGATGGACAATACGTTCGCCATGTCTGTATGCACATATCGCAACGGAATCCTGTCGAAAATTTCCAGACCCTTTCGGGCGTCCGCAACATTAATTCGGCGCTGCTTCACCATCGCCGTGAAAGCATTTCCGACTTCCCAAGGGATGGAACCGGGGCCGATAAGCGTCTGGCCCGATGTAACCGAAACAATCGCATCCCGTTCGGGCTCACCGACGATCACTGCAATGAGCGCCGACGTGTCGATCACAAGATCCAATACAGCCTCCCTTTCCTTTAATAATTGTACAATTGTCCATATTAATGTCAAGCGGCGGCAAGGACCTCGGGGCTGAAGGAACACACGACCCGCCATCGCGTGAGCATTTCCGGCTAGCAACTCACGTCAACCCTGATCATGGGACCAGCAGTTAGGCGGAAATCGATGAAAACCAGACTGTTTCACGACAGGATACCGGGCACATTCGTGTCGAATGACGAACTCAGGGGGTGCCTGCTACGCGGGCGGCGGGCTCCAGATCGTGGCTCCGATGTAGCGTTCCGGGCCAGAAGCCTCGTCAGTGAAGTAGTACATTGCAACGACTTTACCGTCCGGCCTTTGGACAGCCCTCACGTAACCGATATCTCGGCTGGCCCCGTCGTCGCGGAGCGTGATGGGGTCGCTCCAGGTCCTGCCCCTGTCGCTGCTAAGGATGGCGCGAATGCTGTAGGGCTCGGCCCGGTAGCCATAGAGCAGGCAGATCCGTCCGTCCTGCAGCTTGATCATCGCGGGCGGGTTGCCCACGCCTGCGTCAGGCACCGCCTCGTTCAGGGACTCCCAACTGGCGCCGTTGTCGGTTGACAGGTAGGTCCTGATCCACCTCCTGGTCTCCTCTCGCATGCGAACAGCGACAAGAATGTCCGTTTCGGAAAGCCGGACCGAGGCCGGCATGATGGAGAACCCTTCGGGCTCCGGACCGATCCAGGAAACCAATTTCCAGGTTTTGCCGGAGTCGGTGGTACGCACGCATAGAGGCCTTCCCTCCCTTCCGTTCGCCTTTGCGGCCGTGATGAAAAGCGTGCAGGTGTGATGGTCATCAATGATGTAGTCCGTGCGGGGGGCAATGCCGGGCGAGTCGAAGCTCGGCAGGCGGAACGGGCCGTCCCAGGTGTGGCCTCTGTCATAGGAATAGAAGATGCGGCCGATTCCGGCGTGAATGCTGTTGGTGCGAACGGTCAGGGCGAGGTCCGGGTGTGTGAAGTCGATGCCACCCTCGCTTTCTTTCAGCGCCGGGATGGTTACACCCGGACGGGTGACACCGTGCAGGTATCCGCCCTCCGTCAGCAGGTACCCCTTCGCCCCCGGGTCCTCTATCGACCAGGTCTCGCCGCCATCAAAGCTTCGGGCCAACATCGGAATCTCCGGCTTCTCGCGATCGATGTGGTGGCCCAGACCCTGGTCCTTGTAGTAACCCATCCCGAAACCGACCAGGATCTCGTTACCCCAGCTCCAGATGCCGTGATTGGCCGGCCAGCCGCCGAACATGCCTTTCTCGAAGTAGACCTTGACATGCCGGGGTTCGTCGGCCGTTACCTGCTTCTCGCCGGAAGGACTCGTTTCATCCGGTGTGGAACAAGCGACCATTCCGGCCGCCAGCAGGCACGTGACAAAAAAGATTCTCAATTTCATTCGATTCCCCGCCTCTCTGCAGACAGCACTGGTTGATTGAGTGACCGAGCTTCGAACCTCCGGTTCAGGCGTGGCAACGCTTTGCTTTGGAACCGGCCGCTTGAGTATGGTGGGTCTTATCTGTCCAAAGAACCAGGGGCGGAACGTTACAGAGTTGTATTGGATTCGACGGCTAGGCCAGGAAGGATCTGAGTAACCACACCAGAAGGAATCCGACCAGGATTCGGACCAGCCATTTTGTTTCCGAGAGGTCCCTCTTGATCGTCTTAAGGTCTGACTCGATGCCCGCCAACCGATTCTCGTAGGTGCCAAGCTCTTCTGCGGCCTCCTGGGCCTGGAGATCGGAGGCCCCAGAGGCTTTGAAAGCCGCGTAGGTTTTTGACAGCATGATTGCTATGGTGCTCTCTCGTGCTTAGAGTTTACCACATCTTCTCAGAGAGCGAAGCCCTCCCCCCCTGTGGGGAAAGCAGCGATTTTCGCCGCATTGCTTTAATCTCCAGCGACCGCTTACGACAGTTCGGAACACCAACTATTTGCTGAGTTTGCTTCATCAGCAACTGCTGTGGGTCCGGCACTTCCAGTCGATCCCGGAACTGGTTCGAGCACTGGAAGAGTTTCGCGCTCTCTACAACCAGCATTGGTTGATTGAGCGCCTCGGCTTCGAGCCTCTGGTTCAGGCAAGACAACGCCTTGCCTTGCAACCGACCGCTTGAGTATGGTGGGTCTTATCTGTCCAAGAAATCAGGGGCGGTACACTTGAGCCAATCTTGCACCTGACCTGGTAGCGACTTCGAATTTCAATAGGGGTAGAGCGTCGATGAGCAGAGTCCGTAGAAAAGCCTCAAGGTCACCAAACTGCAGTACAACTGAGACACGTTGCGTGGGGGTAGGGAGGGCTCGACCTCTACCCGAATGCGCTCGCTGCCCACACGAATTCCTGAAGCGGTCTCAAATTAGTCAACGCCTCGGCTGTTGGTCGCGGCAGATAGTGCCGTGTCAAACAATTTCCCTAGTGATAGCGCCACGCTTCCGGGGTCTGAAATTGTGCCGCTGAGTCTCAACTATGCGCTTTGGCAAAAAACAAGGCCCGGCCATCCGTTCCCAACTCTTCAGCCTCAATTTGGCGATCCTGCTATTCGCGCAGGCAGTGGGGGTCACCGGCTGGTTCGCTGTCGTTACGGCTGGCGGAATCCTTGGCCGTAGCCTGGCGGCAAACCCGGCCCTGGCGACCTTGCCGGTGTCACTGCTCGTCGTGGGCAATGCCGTTTCCACGATCATCGCTTCGTGGACCATGGCGCACGTGGGCCGCGCCCGTGGCTTTGCGATTGGCGCCACGGTGGGCGCCTTCGGAGCAGCCTGTGCTTTCCTTGCAACCCTGACTCACGACTTCGCGCTGCTTTGTGGCGGCTCGATCACGATCGGCTGCGCGGCCGCGTTTTCTCAGCAATACCGCTTTGCCGCCACTGAATGTGTCGGTGCGGCGGCCGCACCAAAAGCGATCTCAATCGTGCTTTTGGGCTCCATCTTTGGCGCTTTCCTCGGCCCGGGACTGATGTCGTGGGGCGAGGCCTGGGTCGCGGGCGCACCGTTCGGTGGCTCATTCGCCGCTATTGTGGCGTGCAATTTACTTGGCGCTGCCGCCCTCCTTGCCTTGCGGCCGATGACCCCTTCGGCCGAGGAAGAAACAACCGGGGGCGCTCGTCCTCTGCGCGTCATAGTTCGCGGCCACTTCTTTATCGCGGCCGTCACGGGGGGCGCGATCGGGTGGGGCGTCATGACTGTCTTGATGACGGCCGTACCGCTGGCCATGCATATTGTCGACGGGTATTCCCTGGCGGCAACGGTGGCGGTCATCCAGGCCCATGTGCTGGCCATGTACCTTCCTTCATTGATCAGTGGTGCTCTCATCGGACGCTTCGGCGCCGGGCGGGTGATGATTGGGGGAGTGGCGCTGCTTGGCGCCACCCTGGTTGCGGGCCTGGCGGGCCGCCACATGCTGCACTACGGCCTGGCCATGGTGGCGCTCGGCGTCGGTTGGAATTTCCTCTATGTTGGAGGAACGACGCTACTGGCCCGAGCCCATCGTCCAGCCGAACGCTTCCGTGTTCAGGCGCTGAACGATTTCAGCATTATGGGTATCTCGGCCTTTGCCTCCTGGAGTTCGGGGGCAGTCATGGAGCTGCTTGGCTGGAACGGGGTGCTCTACGCGTCGATTCCCGCCATCCTCGTTGCAGCTATGGTCATTCTCTGGGTACGTCCGGACCCTCCGCCAGCAGCTGACCGCGCATGAGAGCAGGGGCGGCTGTCAACGGTCATCAGAAACCGCGTCAATCTGAACAGATGGTGGACCACAACATCTTGTAAGAATTAGGGGACGTTGTTGAATTACTGGAATAACTGTCTCCGTTTCCTATTCCTGACCGACTGAAACGGCGTAGCAGATGCCTTCCCGAACGCTTCGGTACACTCGCAGGCACTCACACCGCGATTCGTCCTCGAAACGCGGCCGAATCGTTGCACCAGCAACTCGCACACGGTATCCTTAATTCTCCGCCTGTTTTTTCCTCCCTCCCTAAGCGTCGTCGCACGCTTGGTTCTCCAGGTTTTCGATGACAACCACCCCGTCCCGAAAACAGCAGGTGTGCTGTACGGGACGTTTTTGAAGTACCGAAAAAACCCTACACAGTTTCTCCCTACACAGTTTCCAAGTTGTCACTACCCAAAGGAGAGCAGCAATGCCTCGCCAGGCACGGCTGGACGCTCCCGGCACCCTCCACCACGTCATGCTGCGCGGTATCGAGCGCCGGGCGATTGTGACCGACGACGCAGACCGTCACGAGTTTGTCAGGCGCTTGGGAGCCTCGGCCATGCAGAGCCGAACGTCGGTCTATGGCTGGGTCTTGTTGACCAATCATGCCCACCTGCTGCTACGTAGCGGTCCTGATGGGTTACCCTGGTTGATGCGCCGCTTTCTGACCGGGTATGCCCAAGCCTACAATCGGCGCCACCAGCGTCACGGTCACCTGTTTCAGAATCGCTACAAGTCCATTGTGTGCGAGGAGGACGGCTATTTCATGGAGTTACTCCGCTACATCCATCTCAATCCTATTCGTGCCAGGCTGGTCAGGACCTTAAGCGAATTGGAGCGTTATCCCTGGAGCGGGCATGGAGTACTGTTGGGAGAGATAGCGGGGAGCTGGCAAGAACGGGAGTGGGTGCTGAGTTGGTTTGGCAAAACGACCGATAGTGCCATACAGGCCTATCGCGAATTTGTAGCGGAGGGCGTGGGACAAGAGCGACGGCCTGAGCTGGTCGGAGGCCGGCAGGTCCGATCAGGAGGGAGTTGGTCGGTAGTCCGCGGCCGAAGTCGGCAAAAAGTAGGCGATGAGCGGATCCTTGGCGGTAAGGTCTTCGTGGCCACGGTACTACGGGAAGCGGAAGAGCGAATACGCCGACAACTGGCGGTGCGAAGAAACCAGTCTGGGGTGTCCGAGGCAATAGAGCGGGTCTGTCGGCAGGCTGGTGTCAGCGCTCGGGAACTGCAGGCGGGCAGTCGGCGAAGGCCGGTGTCGAAGATTCGAGCCTTGCTGGCACAACGGCTAGTGGCAGAGTTCGGGCTGTCCCTGGCGGAAGTTGCTCGCCAATTAGGGGTCTCCCTCTCCGCAATTGCCAAGAGTTTACAGAATCGCCAGACAGAATAATTCCAGTAATTCAACAACGTCCCCTACTGACTCCTAGCGGCTGGTGCGGGTGGAGGAGTCACTGCCCTACAGCAGGGGCTGGCGGCGCCGTCCGCTGAAGGATCGTGCGGCGCTGGCGCGGGCCTTTCTGGCGAAGGCGGTGCTGGACGTGCCCACCACCCGGGGGCTGGTCGAGCGGCTGAGGACGGAGGGTCTGCTGCGTCGGCTGTGCGGCTGGGAGGCGGCAGGGGCGGTGCCGAGCGAGGCGACCTTCTCGCGCGCTTTTGCGGAATTCGCCGCCAGCGACCTGCCGGGGCGCCTGCATGAGGCGCTGCTCGACAGAACGCTGTAGGGCCACCTGGCGGGCCACGTGTCGAGGGACTCGACCGCCATCCCGGGACGAGAATCGCCGGCGCCCAAGCCCGCCCCGACGGCCAAGCCGAAGCGCCGACGAAGTCGGCCGCGCAAGGACGAGCCACGGGCGAAGGAGCCGCGACGCCTGCAGCGGCAGGCATCGATGACGCTGGAGGGACGTCCTCGCTCCCTTCAAAGCTCAGCCCTGGAAGGGGCCGCCGCCGGAAGTCGCCACTCACAGCTTTGGCGATCACGGGGGCGAATCACCGGAGCATCAAGCGTTCAAGGAGGCCGTCCGCTTGCATCCAGTCTGGTTTGGGATCCCAGAGCGTCCTGCGTCCGTTGAATATCCCTTCGTGACCGGTGACGCCGTCGACGTCCTGTTCACTCAGGGCACTCGAATGTGGGGAGGCGCGGTGAAGTCGGCAGTGTCTCAGGAAGGGGATATTCTCCGAGGCCTGTTTCAGTGCGTGAAGTACCGCGCCCTCCTTCAGGCGGAGCAGGTAGCCGCCGGCAATGCGTGCTTCGTCGATGTCTATCTTGCTTGTGAGCATGAGTTCCCAGCGAAGCTGCTCGGTGTTGGCCACGTTCTAGCAGCCCGTGGTTAAAGGGCGATGAGGGGATCGACACGATCGATCCTGTGTACTACACTCCGGCATGGCCATCAGACGATGCAAGAACCGGGCACGCACGCCGGGGTTGCCGAGATGATCTCGCAGCTGATCGACTTGGCGAAGAGCCTGCGAGACGCGCAGCGGCACGGCGAAGAACTCGGCCTGAGCGGCGAGGAAACTGCCTTCTACGACGCCCTGGCGGAGAACAGGTCAGCCAGAGAAGCGATGCAGAGCGATACGCTGCGTCTCTTGGCCCGGAAACTGACCGAAATGGTCAAGTACATGCCCAAGCTTGACTGGACCCATCGCGCGTCGGTACGGGCGAGCCTGCGGCGGAATGTTCGCCGGTTGCTGGCAAAGTACGGCTACCCTCCGGATCTGGCCGAAGACGCGACGCAGCTCGTCTTGCGACAGGCAGAGTTGTCCACGGAGAACTCGGAGTAAACCAGGATGGCTTGGCCTCGCCGCTACTGTTTGGTAGCGCCATTCGACAAGCAGCGCGCCAGTTGACGCGGGTCGCCGGCCCGAAACTCGTGGAAGTACGCCGCACCTTGATCCTGGGCGAGCGAATCCTTCATGTTAACGGGACTTATGGATCATCTTTCCGACTGATGTTTTACCCCTTCACGGAGGGAAACATTGACCCTGAGCGACCCCAACATCACCTCATGGGCCGGCGTCCGAAATTCCGGCCCGTGAGCACGGCCCAGACCCGCTCAAAGACGCTCCCAGAACGGGCGTTAGGCGTCTTTAGAACGGGCCGGGGGGCGAGCATTGAACAAGTGCCCGAGGACTCATAGCCGTGATCTACGTGAACCGCCGTGGCGATCGCAGGCGAGGCAGACGTACGGCTTGATGATGAAAGGGCATCACGTCAGATACCTCCAGCAGTTCGTTCATATTCTTCCCGGTGACTTGGTACTTCTTCCGACGGATGGTCGCTGCTATCAGGTGCATCTGCGAGTGGTAGTACCGCCCCGCTGCCAGGAACTTGCCCGCGCTGGGATACCGGCCTACTACTACTATTTCGATATCCCTGGTCGGAACTGGTACGAGCACGCCCACCGAGTGGCACGGCATCCCGCGTCCGCAAGCGCACCCTCCGAGGTGCTGGCCGTCGATCCGGATGCGTGCGCCGACTTGGACGGAGACGCATAACCATGGTCGCCGCGCTTGCACCGGAGATACGCTACTCGGGGTCGAAGGACTCCGCGCAGTGGCGCGGCCACGTTGTCGTGGATGAGGACCGCTTCAAGTCCTACGTGGCAGGCCGCGTGAAGGCGCGGATGGAAGACGACGAAGCCCAAGGCCAATTTGCGGCAGAACTGCACGGCATGGCCACGACGGGGATGGCCACCGAGTTCGTGGAGACTCTCCTTCAAGCAGTTTCGGAGGAAAAGTCGTGGGCTGTCGGAGAGGCCCTGGCAGAGTGTGTTCTTGCCGACGACGAGACGCGTGAGGTCTGCTGGCCTTGGAATCTCGTACGTGACCGCCGCACGCCAAGGGCCAGTCTGCCGGGGGCGGACCTGGTTGGCTTCTGCAAGGAGGGCGATGCCGTCCTCTTGCTCTTTGGGGAGGTGAAGACATCCTCCGATGCAAGCACCCCTCCCAACGTGATGAACGGAAGCGGGGGGATGGCATGGCAGCTCAAGAACGAAGCGACTGACCTCAACATCCAGCACGCATTGCTGAAGTGGCTTCGCGCGCGATGCGCATCTGCCGAGCACCAGGCGCTCTATCAGGCGGCGGTTCATCGCTATGTCCAGTCGCTTGGGAAGGAGATCCTTCTCGTAGGGATACTTCTTCGCGACACGGAGCCCAATGAACTGGACGTGACTGCCCGGGCTAAGGTCCTCGCAAAGAGCCTTGGCAGCCCGACGCGCATCGAAATCACCGCTTGGTATCTGCCTGTTCCTATCAAGGACTGGCCGGCTTTGCTTCATGGGGGTGCACCATGACAGCAGCCACCTGGCTTCGAACGGCAGTTGGCGAGGAGCGCCTTCGCCAGACTTCGACAGAGGCGAGTCGCCGGAGGCTCACCAATGCTCTGAGTTCACCTTCTCAAGCAACAGACGATCGGGAACTCCAGTTCGTCACGAACGCGCTTGAGTTGCAGCTATTCGATGCCCTGGATGACGAGGGTCGTGTGGTTGAGCTCCGCGCTGTTGCTGCGGAGACCTTCCGGATCGCCAGAACACTGGCATGGCCGCAGGAGCCGGTTGCCGCAGCTCAGTGGCTCGTACGGTTGGGGTGCATCGCGGTGCTCGGTGATCGCTCGGCCGATTTCCGTCGCATTGTCACGGAGTGCGAGCTTCCGGCGCTTGCGCCCGATTCGGCCGACTGGGGAGTCCGCGTCTGGTCGTCAGTCTTGGACGTGTGGTTGCGTCTCCTGCGAAAAAAAGGGTGGGGCGATCTCGATGCTGTCCAGGAGCGAATCGTCGCCATTCGCGAAGCACAGCGAGCTTTCGAACCAGCATTCCTGAAAGAAGCGGAGGCTCGCAAGGATGTGCGACCGGCCTGGGAACTCATGGCCCAGTACCATCTCGCGAAGGCTGCTGAGATTCTGGGCGCCTATGTCGGCCAGGGCTCAGTCGATGGCCGCTATGACATTCGACAGCAGCTTGAAGCGCAATTTGACCGAGCTATTGCCGCGTCGGCTCGTGGGCAACTGGTCGAGCGAGAGATGCTGTCGCGGCTCCTTGCTCGGGCCGCACGCGTGATGGTGGACAACAGCATCTGGACAGTGACGCGCGCGGTGAACAGCAGGGTGACCCGATTTGTGCAGTCGTTGACAGCTCGCGATCGAAAGCGCCCGATCTTCGAGATGCTACCGCCTCAGAGACGGACCCTTAGGGAACACGGCCTCCTCGGGTCTGGCCATCGATCAGTCGTAGTGAGCTTGCCGACTTCAAGCGGCAAGACGTTCATCGCCGAGTTCCGGATCCTCCAGGCGCTAAACCAGTTCGATCAAGAGAACGGGTGGGTTGCCTATCTGGCCCCCACGCGAGCACTCGTGAATCAGCTCACCACGCACCTCCGCCGCGATTTCTCCCACCTTGGGACTGTCGTAGAAAAGGTGAGTCCGGCACTGGAGGTGGATGGTCTCGAAGCAGGGATGCTGACCGAGGCCGACCGGGCGCAGCAGTTCCGAATCCTCGTGACCACCCCTGAGAAGCTGGACCTAATGTTGCGCGGGGGATGGGAGGACGAGATTGGCCGTCCCCTCACGCTGGTCGTCGTGGACGAGGCGCACGGCCTGGCCTCCGAGAACCGCGGGCTCAAGCTCGAGCTGCTTCTAGCGACCATCAACCGCGAGTGCCGCTACGCGCAGTTCCTCTTGTTGACGCCTTTCATCCGCAACGGCGCAGAGATTGCCCGCTGGCTTTCGCCAGACAGCAACAAGAATATCGACATCGGCGTCGATTGGACCCCGAACGACCGCGTAGTGGCGATCGCCCGGGTGAACCAAGGCAATCGTAGAGGCGAATTCAGCTTGTCTCTGCACACTCGACACACGACGCACAACACCCTCGACGTCCCGGAACAGATTGGCATCGGCGAGCCGCGTCCTCTCGGCTTGGCCTGGTCTGCAGTGAAGAACTCGCCGGGCAAGATCGCAGCAACAACCGCACAAGTTCTTAAGAAGCGTGGCACCGTCATTGTGCTCGCTGACACTCCGTTGGCAACGTGGGGGATCGCCGACGCATTCAAAATCGAAGAGAACAAGCGAACGCTAGAGGGTGACGACCTCGGACACGTGCAACGGTTCCTCATCGACGAAATGGGAGGGGACTTTCCGCTGGCCCGCTTGCTCGAATATGGAGTCGGTGTTCACCACGCGGGAATGTCCGAGGACACGCGCTCTCTCGTGGAGTGGCTGACCGAGAACGATCGCCTGGGGGTTTTGGTCGCAACGACCACCATTGCTCAAGGCGTGAATTTTCCGGTGTCCGGCGTCGTGTTTGCCAGCCACCAGTACCGGCTCAGAGAGAGGCCATGGCGAAAGGACATGCCTCCCGAGGATTTCTGGAACATTGCCGGACGAGCGGGTCGGGTGGATCAGGGAGACCTTGGGGTTATCGCTCTTGCGGCCAAGGATGACGCTAAACAACAAGTGCTTGAGCAGTTCATCGATGCTTCAGTCAGCGAGCTCAACTCGACGCTCATCGAGTTGGTACAGACAGCGGCGAATGCCGGCTCGCTGCTGCAGTTGGAATCGCTGTCGTATCAGCCCGGTTGGTCCGCCTTTGTCCAATACCTGGCTCACACGTACCGTCAGATCGGGAATCACGAGCAGTTCGCAGCGCAGGTCGAGCAAGTTCTCCGGGGCACACTTGGCTTCCAGTCGCTGCGCAAGAGCCACAAGGGATGGGCGGACAGTTTGGTGCAAGGCGTGTACGCCTATGCCGAGAGAATCAAGGGGAAGCCGCTAAGCCTCGTCGATGCAACGGGGTTCTCCTGGGAGTCGGTCAATGCCACGCTGGCAAGGCTCGGCCAGGAGAAACTGCCGAACGACGTATGGTCGCCCGAGTTGTTCGCCGGCCGCAGAGACGACCTTCGTAGGATGATGGGACTCCTCCTGCAGGTGCCTGAGCTGCAAGATTCGCTCAAAGACGTCACTGGCGGAACGAGCCCGGATGGAGACAAACTCGCCCGAATCATCTGCGCCTGGGTTCAGGGGCGTCCGCTCATCGAGATGGCCACCGATTACTTCAGCCAACCCGGCGAGGAGGAGAGTGATGAAGCCGCAACGGGTCCCGTCACTGCAATGACCAAGTGCTGCCAGAGCGTGTTCGGGAGGTTGACACAAACTGCATCGTGGGGCCTCTCCGCGCTTCAGTCACTCACGCTTGGAAATGCCTTCGATGAGTTGTCTCCCGACGAGCAACGAAGCCTCCGCAACCTGCCGGCGCGCGTGTACTACGGCGTCAACAGCGACGAGGCCGTCGCCCTCAGGCTGCTGGGGGTGCCCAGGACGGCAGCGCCGGCGCTCGCGATGGGTCTTGCGGTCAAAGCGGACGAGCCGCTTCACCAGGTTCGCGGTCGGCTCCGAGCGGCCGACGTGAGCGAGTGGACGAAGGCGATGGGCGAGCGCGGGGTGAGCTACCATCGAGTCTGGTCAATCATGGAAGGCGAGTCTTGAGACCCGGGAACCGGCCCACACTCGCCTTGGAGTTGCCCCAGTTCCGCGCACAGGCTAAGGCTTTCGCTGCTGCCGGCGTTGTCAGCTCGTGGTCGTCCCCCGCCGCGCCGGCCGCTGCCGGCTGGCTTGTAACGGCTCGACGACCGAGGACCGCGCATTGATCAGTCTGCGCGTGGCGTTGATCCCGGTCACTCGTCTCCCTTACGCGAACGACTGCGCGTCCACTTCCACCTCAGCGGTGATGCTGGCATCGTCGGGCCAGGACTGCGTGGGGAACGCGTTCTTGTCCGGGTTGTCACTGACGGACGAAAAATAGGGGACGTTGTTGAATTACTGGAATAACTTTCCCATTTTCTTATTCCTGACTGACCAAAACGGCGAAGCAGATGCCTTCCCGAGCGCTTCGGCACACTCGCAGGCACTGACACCAAGATTCGTCGTCAAAACGCGTCCGAATCGTTGCACCAAGCACTTTCCCCACGGTTTTCGCGGATTTTCACTCTGTTTTTTCCTCCCTCTCTAGGCGTCGACAAAATCGCCGGAAAGAGTAATTCCACTAATTCAACAACGTCCCCTATTGACCCGGAGAAAAGAGGAACACCACATCTTGCGGACGGCCGCGCTCGAGTAGGCCGAGCTCGGCACCGGACACCCCACGCATCGGGGATGCTCGCTGATCCTCAAGCCACCGTATCAAACTGCACGGGCAATACCTTGCAATTTCAAATACTTAGATGCCGGTGGCGCTGCCCTTCGGACTCCTCCTTGCCACAAACCCAGCTTCATGCTCAGGACACGACTGTGGCATGCTGGCACTCCCAGCGCTAAGCTATCTACACACAGGGGAACACCATGAACTGACGGTGCGCGCCTCCAAAGCAGCGTAAGCATCCGGCGAAAGCCGCAGGGTGTGTCGGTCTGGAGCCAGGACCGGGCATGCCGTCAGCCTTCGAGCTCGCGCGGTACCACTTTCCGAAGCCCTATTGCCGAGTGTGCCCGACCTCCGAGCGTGCTGGCCAGTTTCCGGAGGGCCGCCGCATGCTTCCTTATCGTATCTGCCACAGGAGGTTGCCCGGTCTGCTCTCCCAAAGATCCTCCGTACCTCAGGGTAACGGCGGCGTCTTTGTAATGCCCGAAGGCTTCCCGTATATCTTCCATCGGGACGCAGGACGCCACAGCGACCTTTTCCCTCCACTCGTCGGTCAGGCGGTTCCAAAGAATGACGAGGTCGTGCTTTTTGGGAACGGACCTCCCCATCTCCCGGTCGAGAATGTGCTTCAGGCCCAGTTCGATACTGTTGATCCGCAAAAGGACGGAACCTAAGGTGAGCGCGAACATCACATCGCCCTTGGAGAGGCCGCGCGCCTTCCATTCCTCTTCGTCCACGCCTTCAAGCATGTTGGCAGCCATGGCGTAAATCCTTGCCCCCAAGCCGAAATTTTCGAGGTTCTTCTGGCGTGACTTGGACATGTGCAGCCGTCTCCTCGAAGCGACATATTGATGCCACCAGCAATCTTAATTGCACTCTAAATGGTGGCAGATGGATAACGCCGGTTCGCGTCAATCGCCGGCGATCACAACTCGTCCCAATTCTTTGGCCGACCCTCGTGAAGGAGCTTGAACAGCGTCCTTCTGGCGATATCGAATCCGCTGGCGAACCACCGCTGAGTTTCCAGCGGAGAGGCGTTGCGCCGCCCGCCGTGAACGATGTTCGACCGTGCGTTGTAGAATCTCCTGACGGTCTCCTTGATCCGTTCCCTGCTCACGGAATGGGTTCCAAGGTACCGGGAAGCCCTGTTCTGTAATGTAGCGGAAATGTCCCGCCGCGGTAGGTCGTACATGTTTTCCAACGCGATCACAACATCGACAATCCTCATCTCATCCGCGAACCCTTCGCCCCTTGCAAGTGCCTGGGAAAGCCGACTCACAATCGGCGCCACCTGGACGTACCGCTCAGGCTCAAAATAGGGGACGTTGTTGAATTACTGGAATAACTTTCCCAGTTTCTTATTCCTGACTGACTAATACGGCGAAGCAGATGCCTTCCCGTGCGCTTCGGCACACTCGCAGGCACTGACACCGCGATTCGTCCTCAAAACGTGTCCGAATCGTTGCACCAAGCAGTTCCCCCACGGCATCCTGGATTTTCACTCTGTTTTTTCCTCCCTCTCTAGGCGTCGACAGAATCGCCAGACAGAGTAATTCCACTAATTCAACAACGTCCCCTATTGATGTTCGTTGCCCGCAGGTCCTTCATGAGCAAGAACAGGTGATAGGGATCCGTGGGGCTCGGCTCGAACTCCAAGGCTTCGTACCAGCCGCGCGCCTCGTCGTCCTTGGCATGGACGAGAAGCGCCCGAATACCGGCGATGTCGGCGGCGGCGGCGGTTCTGAGCAGTGCGTCCTTGACGAGCGCCTTGCCCAGGCCTCGTGCTTGCCAGGTCAGGTCGACCGCGAGACGGGCGAGGAGCATCACGGGGATCGGGTGCCGGGCCAGCCCCTTGCCGCCTCGGAGAGGTGCGTCGGCATGTTCGACTGCTCCCGCCGCAAGGCTGTAGTAGGCGAGCACCGTCAATCCCCGGCAGGCGACATAGGTCCGGGCACTGTCGGCCTTCTGGTTCGCCAGCGCGAAACGCTTCAGAAAACGATCGAGTGGCTCTTTCCCGCACTCGAAGGAATCGACATCGTGCGTTGCGTCGAGCTTCTCGACTGGAGACAACCCCTCCTGTCCCGGCGTCACTCCAGCACGCTCTTCTCCGCAAGCAATCGAGTCAAGCGGGGCTTGTCGGCGACCGGACGGTCGAGGATAGCCTGGAAGGCCTGCCACTGGCGATCGTCGAGCCGGAAAATCCGCCGGTCGACCAGGGCGTCCTCAGCGGCGTTGATCCCTGCCTCGAGCAGAAACTCCGTGACGTTCTTGTGTGACGAGGCCGCAGCCCGCTGAAGCAACGCCTTCACGTTTGAGGTCGTCCGAACCTCAATGCGTTCCGACTTGTTTTCGGCGATGGCCATGAATGTTCCTCCGATTGGATCCACAGACTTTCTGCCATACGGATAGTGTACGGACAAGAACGCATCGACAGGCACCCCACAGTGCCTCACATCCTCCTGACAGTCCACGGCACGGTGCCGACGATGTGGGCCCTCATCGGCCAGGCAGGCATAGGGCTCGCAGGCTAGGTTGGCGGAGATCAGCCGCAACCGAGGCGGGGCTCGTCGCCGCGCAATGTCTCGACGCTCTTGACCGCCAGGCTGCCGCCCACAGCACGGCCATCTCGCCGGTGCCCCGGCCCACTCATCTGGTCGTCACGCTCCCAGACAACGGCTGGAACCAGGCGATCCGTCGAGCGCGGAGATCGCAAAAAAAGTTGCGCGGAAAGTTTGCGCACAACTCGTCTTCTCTATCCTTCTGATTTCAGATGGGTTACGCCTGCGATCGATCGGCCGCCGACTGAAAGTCGCCGCGCGCCGTGCTCGCCGAGGCCCGTATTCATTGATTTTTTTTGGCACAGGGGGTTGCCGATCCCCTCTGTTCGCGCACAACACGCACAGCTACGGTGGTGGGAGTTCGTTTGCACAGTCAGCAGGGTGACGATGCCGCAACGATGTTGAGATTTCCGACCGTCAAGGCCCGCACGGGTCTGTCGCGCAGCACGATCTATCTCCGCATCTCCCGCGGCACGTTTCCCGCCCCCGTGTCCCTCGGGGGCCGTGCAGTGGGCTGGATCGAGGCCGAGGTGAACGCCTGGCTCACCGCGCGGATCGCGCAACGCCGGCTGATCGCGGCCCGGGGAGCGGGGGCTCCAGGCAGCGTTTGCCGGCAAGCTCAAAGACCAGATCGAGCAGGGCGTGGCGTCGTGGCAGAAGCGGTGGAAGCCCGGCGAGCGCCGAGCGCGTCGGCGAAAGTGGTGGAGGCGGCGGGAGTCGAACCCGCGTCCGAAATTACTTGGCGAAAAGAATCTACGTGTGTATCCGGTTCCTTTTTGGTTTCGCCGCCCGACATTGAGAACCGGCAAGAGTGCCTGGCGACTAGACCGGTGAGTTTCACCGGCGGCCCCCGGACGTCTGCCACCGGCTAGCCTGTTAGTCGACGCTCCACATCCGCCGCACAGGTATCAGCGGAGGGAACGGCTACTTAAGTTTTTTTAAGCAGCAAGTGCCAATGGTTCATCAGCAGTTACATTTAGGTCCATCTTTTTAACGAGGGGATGGTCCTCGACACGCATCTTCAGCCTTGATAATCCCGTCGAAACCCTTTCGCCCCCAAGGAGATCAGCCCCACTGAAAACTCGACAGCGGGTGAGGTAGAGCCATTATAGGCTGGGCACCAAGAGCCTGTCAAGCCGCCCACCTGCCACGTTAGTCTTTTTAAAATGAGGGGGATAGCCGTGGGACTGCGGGTCTTCATTCCCACCCCGGCACGCGGTGGGCCAACCCCGTAAACCGGACCCTGACCGAGCGGAAACGCCCGCCTCGGAAGGCGTCTTCACCCGCGATCCGCCGGTGCGGTTCCCTACCCCGCCTCCATCCCCGCGAACAGGTCGGTCTCGGGCCTCGAACCGAGCGAAGGCCCCCAGGCCTGGCGGAAGGGTTCGCTCCAGAGCGCCCGTTCCGGATCGGGTCGATCGAACCAGATCCGATTGATGGAGAGGTGCTGGGTGCGGTGGGCCCGCAAGGCCTCGGCCTTTCGGGCCCACCAGGCCTGGACGTCCACCAGAAAATCCACTCCCGGCCGGTCGCCCAGCGCCGGTCCGGCCCCGATCTCTTCCGGCCGTAGCGGCGGCGTCCACAGCAGCCGGGTCACCCGGTGGGGCTCGCCGACCTCCGGCAACCAGCGGGGGTCGGCCGCCGCGGCGATGGCGTCCGAGGTGAACCGGCTGATGGCGATATGGTCGGGGTGCCGGTTGAACCCGCTGGGGTCGAAGGTGATGACCAGGGCCGGCCGGTAGCGACGCAGCAGCCGCACCAGTTGCCCGCGGATCCGCGCCGGATCGGCGTCACCCAACTTCTTGTCCCGGAATCCCAGCAGGTGGAGCGAGTCGATGCCCAGAAGATCCACCGCCCGGCGTAGCTCGCCTTCTCTTACCCGGGGCAGTTCTTCCCTCGAACAGACAGGAGGATCTCCCACCTTTCCGGCATCCCCCAGGGTAGCGGTGGCCAGCACCAGCCGGACTCCCCGGGCGCCGTACTTGCAGGCCACGCCCGCCACCATGAAGCTCTCGTCGTCGGGATGGGCCAGGCTGAAGAGGATGGTGGGGCGATGTCCCATAGAACGCCTCGTAGTCTATCAAAGACGGAGGACAACCCGGCATGCAAGGCCCTCCCCCTTGAGACTTCACTATTGCTGGAGCCGGCACCCTCGGATAGAGTAGCCCTTCTTGTCAGTGCGGTTCCGATCGGGCGATCAGGATCTTGCCGCAAGCGGCGGCGCTCCCGGCCTTGTATCCCGCTGCCGGGGCGTCCCTCTCGTTTCGTTGCCAGGCATAGGAGGCAATATTCTCATGCTTAGACCGGTTTCTCTCATCTCGAACACCCTGATGCTGGTGCTCCTGGTCACAAGCTTGTTGGGCTCAACGACACGGGCCGATACCGCCCCATCGAACGATACGAAAGCTCAAAAGGTCGCCGCCAAACTGATGGAAGCCCTGGGGGGACAGGAAAACTGGGACCGCGCTCGCTATCTCCGTTTTGACTTTGTGGTGAAGCGCGAGGGAAAGATCGTGTCAACGGTCAAACACCTCTGGGATCGTTACACTGGGCGATATCGCCTGGAAGGCAGGACCCAAGACAAGGGGGACTACGTGGTCTTGTTCGAGGACATCAATGCGAAAAAGGGCCAGGCCTTTCGCAATGGCAAAGCCGTCCAGGGGGAGGACCACAAGAAGCTGATCGATATGGGCTATGGCCGCTTCATCAACGACACCTACTGGCTGCTGATGCCCTTCAAGTGGAACGATCCGGGGGTTCACCTGAAGTACGAAGGAACTGCCAGCGGGGACGAGGGCACCTTGTGGGATAAAGTCCTTCTGACCTTTGACGACAACGTGGGTCTCACGCCCAAGGACCGCTACTGGGCTTACATCAACCAAAAGACGGGGCTGATGGATCGCTGGGAATACATTTTGAAAGGTGGAAAGGGTCCGGCGACCGGGGCCGACTGGGTCCGGTGGGAGAAGTTTGGAGGCATCCTGCTGTCTCAAGAAAAAGTCGTCCAGGGACGTTCCGTGCGCATTCTTTTTCACAACCTGCAGGTATCGTCAGCCACCGACGAAAATCCCTTCACTTCGCCGGAAGCACATCTGTAATGGCCACCGGGAGCAGACCATGCCCGACAAACCCCACCGGATGGAAACCGACCTGATCCATGCGGGCGAACCCAGGCCCCGCATCGAAGGGGCGGTGACCCTGCCGATCTTCCAGTCATCCACCTTCGAGTTCGGGGGAGAGTCCGACTACGACCGCATCCGCTATCTGCGACTCAGCAACACCCCCAACCATGAGGCTCTTCACCAGAAGCTGGCGGCTCTGGAAGGGGGCGAGGCGGCCCTGGTGACCGCCAGCGGCATGGCGGCCATCGCCACCACGCTGCTGGCCTGCCTGGATGCCGGGGATCACCTGCTGGCTCAGGACTGCCTCTACGGAGGCACCCACGGGTTGATCACCCGGGAATTGGTGCGCCTGGGCTTGAGCTTCGACTTCATCCAGGGCGACGACCCCCAATCCTGGCGGCGGTCCCTGAAGCCCAACACCCGGGTCCTCTATCTGGAAGCCATCACCAATCCCCTGATGCAGGTGGCCGACCTGGAAGCCCTGGCCCGCTTCGCCCGGGAGCACGGCTTGATCTCGGTCATCGACAACACCTTCCCCACCCCGGTCAATTTTCGGCCCCTGGAATGGGGATTCGACCTGTCCCTGCACAGTGGCACCAAGTATCTGAATGGTCACTCCGACATCGTGGCCGGGGCCGTGATCGGCTCCCACGGGCACATCCGCAAGATCCACCATACGCTGAACCACCTGGGCGGCTCGCTGGACTCCCACGCGGCCTTCCTGCTCCATCGAGGCATCAAGACCCTGGCGCTGCGGGTCGCGGCCCAGAATCGCAGCGCCCTCGAGCTGGCCCAGTTCCTGCAGACCCATCCTGCCGTGGCCCGGGTCAACTATCCGGGCTTGAAGGACCACCCCGACCACCAGCGGGCCTCCCGTCTTTTCAGCGGCTTCGGCGGCATGCTGAGCTTCGAGTTGCACGGCGGAACCGAGGGGGCCGAGCGGTTCCTGAAGGCCCTGCGCCTTCCCGTCAACGCCCCCAGCCTGGGGGGCGTGGAATCGCTGGTCACCCGGCCGGCCTCCACCTCCCACGCCGGCCTTTCCCGGGAAGAGAGGCGACGTGCCGGGATCTCCGAGGGGCTGATCCGCCTGTCGGTCGGCCTGGAAGCTCCCGAAGACCTGATTCAGGACCTGGAATCGGCTCTCCAGGAAGCCTGAGGGAACCGCGGCTGTGGTAAGATCGGCGAATTGCCGAGGCGGCCGCGGATCGGCCGGCCGTGACCATTTCTGTGATCGGCCGTGGAGGAGATTGCCCGGGCAGCGCCGGAGCGACCGGACAGCGGCAGATCAGCCGCTCCCAGAGGAAAATGGCAGCCATGAAGTCCAAGCGGCTGGAGGTCTCCAGCCGGCGCCCAGTCAATCAGGACAGCTTCATCCAGGAATGGCCGGAGACCGGGCTGATCCTGTTCAACAGCCCCTTCGATCCCAAACCCGGGATTCGGCTGTCCCAGGGCCGCCTCTGCGAACTGGACGGCAAGCCTGAAGCCGCATTCGACCTCATCGACCAATTTATCGCCCGCTACGCCATCGACTTGACCCGGGCCGAAGCAGCCATGGCGCTGGACTCCACCGAGCTGGCCCGCCGGCTGGTCGACATCGGCGTGCCCCGAGGGGAGCTGGTGCAGCTCTTCGGCGCTCTGACCCCCGCCAAGATCGTGGAGGTGGTCAACCGGCTCAATACCGTGGAAATGATGATGGCCCTGCAGAAGATGCGGGCCCGCCGGACCCCCTCTAACCAGGCCCACGTGACCAACCGCAAGGAAAATCCGGCCTTGCTGGCCGCCGACGCGGCCGAAGCGGTGGAGCGGGGCTTCTCCGAGCTGGAGACCACGGTCGGCGTCTCCCGCTACGCCCCCTTCAACGCCCTGGCCCTGCTCATCGGTTCCCAGACCGGCCGGGGCACGGCCCTGACCCAGTGCGCCGTGGAGGAGGCCCTCAGCCTGAAGCTGGCCTTGCTGGGCCTGACCACCTACGCCGAGACCCTCTCCGTCTACGGCACCGAGAAGGCCTTCCGGGACGGCGACGACACCCCCTGGTCCAAGGCCTTTCTGGCCTCGGCCTACGCCTCCCGCGGCATCAAGGTGCGGTTTACCTCGGGGACCGGATCGGAGGCGCTCATGGGCCATGCCGAAGCCAAGTCCATGCTGTATCTGGAAGCCCGGTGCTTGATGGCCATCAAGGGGGCCGGTTCCCAGGGAGTGCAAAACGGCTCCATCAGTTGCATCGCCCTGCCGGAGTCCCTGCCGGGCGGCGTCCGGGGAGTGCTGGCCGAAAACCTGATCGCGACCCTGCTGGACCTGGAGCTGGCCTCGGGCAACGACGCCCTGGCCTCCCATTCCTCCATCCGAAAATCGGCCAAGCTGATGCTGCAGTTTCTCCCCGGAACCGACTACATCTTCTCCGGGTACAGCTCCATGCCCAAGGAAGACAATCTCTTCGGCGGCGGCAACTTCGATGCCCACGACCTGGACGACTACAACGTCCTGCAGCGGGACATGCAGGTCGACGGCGGGCTGCGGCCCGTCAGCGACGAAGCCGTCTTGAGGGTGCGCCACCGAGCCGCCCAAGCCGTGCAGGCCGTCTTCCGGCAGCTTGAACTCCCGCCGGTGAGCCACGCCGAGGTCGAGGCCGCCACCCGGGCGGAAAACAGCGAGGACATGCCGGAGCGGGATGTGGCGGGCGACCTGGAGGCCGCCGGCCGTTTTCTGGAGGAAGGCAGGAGCGGACTGGACGTGATCCGCGCCCTGGCCCGGGAGGGGTTTGGCGATATCGCCCAAAAAATTCTGGCGATCCAGAAACTGAGGCTTTCCGGAGATCACCTGCAGACCTCGGCCATGGTGCTCCCCGGACCCAGAGTGGTCAGCGCCATTAACGATCCCAACGACTATCGGGGGCCCGGGACCGGCTACAGCCTCAGCCCCGAACGCCGGCAGGAGATCGCTTCGCTCAACCAGGCCCTGGATCCGCGGGAAATCGGGCGGGAACCCTCCGCCCAATCCGCCGGCTTCCTCAGAGAGACCGGAGAGGCCCACGCCGGAACGGATCCGAGGGAGATCGTCATTGCCCTGGGGCCCGCTTTCGGTACCGCGCTTCGATCCACCCTGTTGGGCATCCCCCACCGGGAGGTGCTGCAGGCTCTGATCGACGGCATCCGCATGGAGGGCTTGCGGCCCAGAGTGGTGAAGATCTACGCCACCTCCGATTGCGGCTTCATCGGCCACCGGGGGGCTCAATTGAGCGGCTCGGGGATCAGCATCGGCATCCAGTCCAAGGGGACTACCATCATTCACCAGCGCGACCTGGAGCCCTTGAACAACCTCGAGCTGTTCCCCCAGGCTCCCAACCTCGACTTGAATTCCTACCGGACCATTGGCCGGAACGCCGCCAAGTACGCCAAGAAAGAGCCGGTGACGCCCGTCCCGACCAGGATCGACAACACGGCCCGGCTCAAGTACATCGTCAAGACCACGATCCTCCACCTCCACGAAACCCGGCAAGTGGTGAAGGACCGCAAACCGCAGGAACTGGACTGGAGCCCGATTCAGGCTGCCGCCGGGTCCGGCCCGGTGGAAAAGGTGGTGCGGGCCTGATCGCCGCGCCGGGGCACTCAAGTTCTGTTCCGTCCAGGCTCCGTGCGGCAAGACAACCATGAGCAAGGTCACCGACAACTATCCGCTGTCTGAAAAGAGGCCCGACCGGCTGACCACTCCCACGGGCGTGTCGTGGAAGGATATCGACCTGCAGTCGGTCCTGGACGGCACCCTGCGCATGAGCGATCTGCGAATCGCTCCCGAAACCCTGGAGCTTCAGGCCCAAATCGCCGAAAGCGCCGGCAGGCGCCAACTGGCGGAAAACCTGAGACGGGCGGGCGAGCTGGTGAAGGTTCCGGAGACCAAGATCCTGGAGGTCTACCAGGCCCTGAGACCCGGCCGCAGCACCCGAAGCCAGCTTGAAGGATTGGCCGGCGAGCTGGAATCGGAGTACCGGGCCTGCCGGTGCGCCCGCTTCCTGCGGGAAGCCGCTCAGGCCTACCACTCCTGAGTCCGCCGGCCGACCTGTTCCGTTGTTCCCACTGAACCCATCGAGAGAGGATCATGACCCACCACACCTTGCGACGTTCCCCCCTGGCACCGGCCGGCGGCTCGACGGCCGGCCTTTTGAGCCGGCTGGACTCGGGCGAGCCCGTCCACCTGGACCAGCTGCCCACGCCCTGCCTGCTTCTGGATATGGATCTGTTCGAGGCCAACCTCGACAAGATGAGCCGGAACGCCAAGCGTCACTCCATCGGGCTGCGGCCTCACGCCAAGACCCACAAGTGCCCCGAAATTGCCCGGCGGCAGGTCGAGGCGGGTGCGCTGGGCGCCTGCACCGCCACCATCCACGAAGCCGAGGTGCTGGCGGCGGGAGGCATCCGCGGCCTGCTGATCACCTCAGAGATGGTGGGGCGCAACAAGATGGAGCGGCTGGTGGCGCTGACCCAAAGGCAGCCCGACACCCTGTCGGTGGTTGACGACCTCGCCCACGCACGGCAGCTCAACGACGCGGCGGAGGCGGCGGACGTCCGGCTCAACCTGCTGGTCGACATCGACCCCATGGGACGCCGGACAGGGACAACGGCCGGAGATCCGGCCATGGCTCTGGCGGAGGGGATCCTGAAGCTGTCCAAGCTGAACCTTCGCGGGGTGCATTCCTACTCCGGGGCCAGCTCCCACGTGGTCGGATTCGCCGAGCGCAAGGCCCATTCCGAAGAGGTGATGGCCCCTCCCATAGAAACCTATCAACGGATGAAAAAGGCGGGAATGCCGGTCGAGATTCTCACCGGGGCCAGCACCGGCACCTACAACATCGACCCCTTTCTGGAGGAAATCACCGAGCTGCAGGTCGGGTCCTACATCTTCATGGACGTCGATTACCAGATCATCGGGGGGGAAGGCGGGGATCTCTACGACGATTTCGGCCCCGCCCTGACCGTGCTGACCACCGTCATGAGCAAGCGCCACCGGGACCTGGCCACCCTGGACGCCGGCATGAAGGCCTTTGCCACCGACCGGGAGTCGGTACCCGAAGTCAAGGGCATCAGCGGCACCGAATATCAATTTGGCGGCGACGAGCACGGGATGCTCAACCTGCCCAACCCCAGCCGGGAGATCAAGCTGGGGGACCGGCTGGAGTTTGTGGTGCCCCACTGCGATCCCACCGTCAACCTCTATAACTACCTTTACTGCCGCCGGGGAGAGCAGGTGGAAGGCTACTGGCCGGTGGCCGGCCGCGGGCACTCGTAGGGGTCGGGTGACTGGGACGACAATCTTCGGGCGCATGCCCGGTACGTGATTAGCGCGGTTGGGAAGGTGCCTGCTTCGTGGTTTCTGGAGAGGCAGTGCGTTTCGGGACGGCGCTTCCGATTCGCTGCCTTCACGACAGCGGGCGGTGAAAATTCACACGACTATGTTATTGGCAGAAGGTGCGCCATGAGACGGGCCGGAAGCCCTCAAGCGCTCGAACGACGCCGCTAACGTGCCGCTGCCCGTGCCGTTGATAGTCACTCACGGGGCGCGGCGTTTGCCCCCCTCCGGCTCGACTGCGGGCTCCGCCCTGGCCTCGCCGACTCCCCCTCAAGGGGGGAGTGATTCTTGAGGCCTGCACAAGGCTTCTTGCCCGATTCCTGGGCATGATGTAAACGATGCTCCCGGTCTAATGTGTGGATGATGCCCCCCCGGGAGCGCGGGCGTCCCGCCCGCACAATAGCCCGGCACGACCTCGCCCATCTCCGCCACTTGGATCGACCGGCAACGGCGCCGTGAGTCTCCTCGGGCCTTGCCATTGCGGTTCACGCCGAAAGGTCGGCTGCCTGCCTGCAAAATCGTGCCGACGCTCCGCAACCTCCATCAAGGAATAAGGATGCGGGCGGGACGCCCGCGCTCCCGGGGGGATCCCTCTTGGGCGCCTCGTGCCGGTGAAATGACTTCATACCGCTTCGCGGCTCTGCAAGTACTGCTGATCGTAACGCCCCGGTCGCCGCGTTTGTCCCCCTCCGGCTCGACCGCGGGCTGCCCCCTGGGTCTCGCCGACTCGCCCTCAAGGGGAGAGTGATTCGGTGGATGGATTGGGGGAAGCCGATCCATGCCGGCGTCAGCTATCCTCCCTCTCCTTCCCTTCACAGCGACTGCAGCAGCGCCTCCACGTGGCCCTTCACCTTGACCTTGCCGTGGACCTCGGCGATGTGGCCTTCTTCGTCTATCACGAAGGTGGAGCGAACGATACCCATGTACTTCCTCCCGTACATGGACTTCTCCTGCCAGGCTCCGTAGGCCTCGGCGATGTCGTGGCTGCCGTCGCTGAGCAACGGAAAAGGCAGGGAGAACTTGACCTTGAACTTCTGGTGGGATGAAACCGAGTCCGGGCTGACGCCCAGCACCGCCACGCCCTTTTGGCTGAGGCCGGCCATCGAATCCCGAAAGTCGCAGGCCTCCCGGGTGCATCCCGACGTGTTGTCCTTGGGGTAGAAGTAGAGCACCACCTTCCGGCCCCGAAAATCCTTGAGGTCCACGGTTTGACCCCGATCGTCGGTGCCCGTGAAATCCGGGGCCTTGTCCCCTGCCTTGAGCATGCCATCCTCCTTGCGTTGGTCGTAAACGTCGGAACAAAACGGAATCTCGGGCCGGAAACGCACCATCGCCCGAGTTGCGGCGGCCTACGGTGGCAACTCCAAGCCGCCTGGACCCCTTATCCTAATCGGAGGCGGCGCCATCGCAAAGCCCCAGGAAAAGATATCCGCGAAGGGGATCCAGCAAGGGCGCGAAGGGGAAAAGAGTTATCCACGAAGGGCCACGAAGGGGTTGGAGGAGAGTCAAGAGGGATGCGCCAAGGGTTGGGAAGAGAGAAAGGATTTCCAGAAGGGGGCCGAAGTATCTGTTTCTGAAACGCCCCTGTTTCGTCCTATAGGATCCGTGCCGACGAGTGGGACGGGGGCGGGGTTCAGTGAAAAGAGGGGGCACGGCATGCGGGCAAACGGGAGCTTCCCAAAGGAGGCAGGTCGGCTTTCAGAGAAGTCGCCCGCCGGAGACCCCCGCCGCACCATCGGGACGACACCCCCCGGGAGCGCGGGCGTCCCGCCCGCATCCTCTCCCTTTGCCTGCCGCTCAGTTTCCCCGCGATTCGGCAGCCGGCCACCCTGCCGGCGGGAACCGCATGGGCCCGGCCGAAGCAGAGCCCTGGCGCCGTTGCCGGTCGATCCGGGTCGAGGAGATGGGCGAGGCTGTGCCAGGATTTGTGCGGGCGGGACGCCCGCACTCCCGGGGGGCTTCATCCCATGACATCGTGACACCAAGGGCACAAATTCGCAGAAGCATTCGCGCACCGCTGGTCATTGAAGGAGGTCCATCGGTCTTCGGGCCCATGGGAGCAACCGGGCAACCACAAGGGATGCCCCTACTTGGAGGGGGGAGCGCGGGATGGCCCTGCCCGTCAAGGCCCGGCCTCTTGACTCTTCCGCCTCGCTTCACTAATCTAAACCTAACGAGCACGACCCCCACGAGGCCAACCGCATGGCTGCGCTGTTGTCCCGAGCGTCTCTAATCCGCCTTTCACTGCTGGCTGCCTGCCTGGCAATCGCACCCGGCGCCATCCCCGCGGCCGCCGAAACCGATCCTCCAGCGGGCTTTGAGACCCGGATTCTCCCCATCCTGCAGGCCAAATGCCTGGCTTGCCACGGCCCCCAAAACCAGGAAAAAGAGTTGGACCTGGGTTCTCGCCAGAGTCTGCTCAAGGGGGGAGCCTCAGGGCCTTCCATCGTTGCGGGGTCGGCTGAGCAGAGCCTGCTTTTTCAAAAGGTAGAGACGGGGGAGATGCCGCTGGGTCAGGATCCGTTGAGCCCCGGGGAGCTGGACAGCATCCGGCGCTGGATCGACCAGGGCGCTCTGGCGGATGGCCAGGATCCTGCGGCGTTCCAGGCCCGAAACGATCTGAAACCCGCCGTCACCAGCCACGACGTGCTGATGCCGATCCTGCACGTGCGCTGCCTGATCTGCCACGGCCGCAGAAAGCAGGAAGCCGGCCTGGATCTGCGGACCCGGGCCAGCATCCTGAAAGGGGGGAAGTCCGGGGCCGCCATGGTTCCCGGCAAGCCCGAAGAGAGCCTGCTGCTGCTGCGCATCCAGGCCGAGGAGATGCCTCCTCCCAAGTCCCTTTCCCAGTACTGCGTCCGCCCCGTCACCTCGGGCGAACTGGAGAAACTGCGCCGCTGGATTGCCGAAGGAGCTCCGGAAGCCCCGAAAAAAGCGGCCTCGGGAGCCGCCGAGGGGTCAACGGAGAGGGAGAAGGCCACAGCACTCTGGTCCCTTCAGCCGCCCCGAAGCCCCGACGTCCCCCGGGTCGCCCAAGGCGCCCTGGTAAGAACCCCGATCGACGCCTTTCTGTTGGAAAGGCTGGAGGCCCGCGGGCTCACCTTCTCTCCTCCGGCCGACCGCCTGAGCCTGATGCGCCGAGCCTACCTGGACCTGGTGGGCTTGCCCCCCACCCCCGCTGAAGTCAGAGCCTACCATCAGGACCCGGACCCTCAAGCCTACGAACGGCTGGTCGACCGGCTGCTGGATTCCGGGCACTACGGGGAACGTTGGGGCCGATACTGGCTGGATGCCGCCGGCTATGCCGATTCCGAAGGAAAGGTCCATGCCGACAATCTGCGGCCCCATGCCTACCGCTACCGGGATTACGTCATCCGATCCTTCAACAACGACAAACCCTACGACCGCTTCCTGTTGGAGCAGATCGCGGGCGACGAGCTGGTGGACCACCGCACCATTCAATCCCTGACTCCCGACCAGATGGAACCTCTGATCGCCACCGGTTTCCTGCGCATGGCTCCCGACGGCACCTGGTCGGGGGCCCAGAACTTCGTCCCCGAGCGGCTGGACGTGGTGGCCGATCAGGTGGAGGTGCTGAGCTCGACGGTGATGGGCCTGACCCTGGCCTGCGCCCGCTGCCATGACCACAAATACGACCCGCTCCCCCAGCGCGACTTCTATCGCTTCAGCGCCATCCTGCGCTCGGCCTACGATCCCTACGACTGGATGATTCCCCAGGAGCCTCTGCTGGCGGCGGCGGGAGGACCCTTCCCCAAACGGCTGCTCCGCTACGGGTCGGAGAAGGAACAGCGGCAGGTGAAGCGGAACAACGGGCCCCTGGAGCAGGAGATCAAGCGTCTGAAGGACTCCCTGGAAGAGAAAGCAGCCCCCTTGCGAGAGCAGTTGCTGCGGGAAAAGCGGGAAAAGATCCCGGCGGCATTGCGGGCGGACGTGAAAGCCGCCGCAAAGGTCGCCGAGGACAGCCGCAACGAGCTGCAAAAATACCTGGTGGCGGCCTTCGAAGAATTCCTCACGGTGGAACCCAACGAGTTGGAGAAGCGCTTCGAGGACTTCCGGGAGGAGTCGGCCAAGGTCAAGAAAGCGGTCACGGAGGCCGAGAAGAAGCTGCAGCCCCGTCCTTCCATCCGGGCGTTGTTCGACATGCCGGGGGAACCGACACCGGCCTACCTGCTGCTGCGGGGGGAGCACACCCGCCCCGGCGATGCGGTCGATCCCGGAATCCCCTCGGCGCTCCGGCCCCAAACCAGGCCCTACCGCATCGAGAAGCCGGCCTGGAGCAGCGGGCGCCGCCTGGCTCTGGCCCGGTGGTTGGGACAACCCGATCACCCCTTGACAGCCCGGGTGATGGCGAACCGTATCTGGCAGCACCATTTCGGCAGCGGCCTGGTGGCCACGCCCGGAAACTTCGGAAAGCTGGGCGCCGCCCCTTCCCATCCGGAACTGCTGGACTGGCTGGCCACGGAGTTCGTCAGGCGAGGCTGGAGCGTGAAGGCCATGCACCGGCTGATCATGACCTCCAGCGCCTACCGGCAGGCCTCCGGCAGCCCCGGCGCCGAGGCGGCCAACGGCCATTCGGACAACTCCCTGCTTTCCCGATTTCCCCTGCAACGCCTGGACGCCGAGGCCTTGCGCGACTCGATACTGAAGATCTCGAACCGACTGGATCCCACCCCCTTCGGCCCTGCGGACCAGGTCGAGGTCCAAAGCGACGGTGAGGTCACCAGCCAGTGCACCTCGGCCGGCTGCCGGCGCAGCATCTACATGCTGCAGAGACGCACCACTCCCCTGACCATGCTGGACACCTTCGACGCACCCCAGCTCAACCCCAACTGCGTCAAGCGTTCCCAGTCCATGGTCACCTCACAGGCGCTGCAGCTCTGGAACAGCCAGTTGGCCCGGGAGAGCGCCCGCCATTTTGCCGGCCGGGTCATGGATGCGGTGGGCAGCGACCTGGAGAGGCAGGTGGAGCAGGTCTATCTGGCCGCCCTGTCCCGCTGGCCCACCGCCGCCGAGAAGGAAGCCGTCCTGGGGGAGATCGGACAACTGGACCGGCACTGGACCGAGCATCTGGACAGCCACACGCCCGCCGAGCCCAAGCGGTCGCGGGCCCGCTGGCTGGCCCTGTCCACCTTTTGCCATGCCATTCTGAACTCGGCGGAATTTATCTACTATTGAGGGAGGAAACCATGAAACCCGGGGACCGAACATCTCTGGAGTCCACCTTCTTGAGACGGGATTCCGCGGAAACGGCGGATCCTCTTCCCTCCCGCCGGGAGCTGTTTTCGAGCCTGGGCAATGGGTTTCTGGGGGGAGCCCTGGCCTACCTGCTGGGGAAAGACCTTGTCTCCGCCCGGCCCCTGCTGGCCGATAGCGGGCAGGCGCCCGACCTGAAGCCCAGGAGACCCCACTTCCAGCCCCGGGCGAAGTCGGTGATCCATCTCTTCATGAACGGCGGGCCCAGCCAGATCGATCTGTTCGACCCCAAGCCCATGCTCAAGAAGTACGAGGGACAGCCGCCCGGCCGCGACCTGGCCAACGACGTGGAACAGATCGCCACCGTCGGCACCCTGATGCCCTCCCCCTTCGAGTTCCGGAAACGGGGTCAGTGCGGAATGGAGATATCGGAGCTTCTTCCCTACCTGTCCCGCAAGGTGGACGACATCGCCCTGGTCCGCTCCATGTTCACCAAGCACTTCAACCACGAGCCCGCCATTTTCCTCATGCAGTCGGGACGGACCATCGTGGGGCGTCCCAGCCTGGGGTCCTGGGTGGTCTACGGGCTGGGCAGCGAGAACCAGAATCTTCCCGCCTACGTGGTGCTGGACGACCCCAAGCAACTCCCGGTGAACGGCCTTCAGAACTGGCAGGCGGGATGGTTGCCGCCCCTCTATCAGGGAACCCGCTTGAAGTCGGAAGGCTCGCCCCTGCTCAACCTGCATCCCCGGGAGGAATTCCCGGCTCCGGTGTTGAACCTGGCCCGGTCGATCCTCACCCGGCTGGACCGGGGCCACCTGCACCGCCATCCCAGCCAACCGGAACTGCAGGCCCGCATCACCAACTACGAGCTGGCGGCACGCATGCAGATCGCCGCCAGCGACGCCCTGGATCTGTCCCAGGAGAGTCCGGCCACCCACGAGATGTATGGCTTGAACGACGAGGCCACGGCTTCCTACGGGCGGCGCTGCCTGATGGCCCGCCGGCTGGTGGAACGAGGGGTCCGCATGGTCCAGCTCTATATCGAGGAGCAGATCTGGGACCAGCACCAAGACCTGGTGGGCGGCCTGCGCTACGCCTGCGGCAAGACCGACAAGCCCGTTCACGCCCTGCTGACCGACTTGAAGCAGCGAGGCCTTTGGGACAGCACCCTGGTGGTATGGGGAGGCGAGTTCGGCCGGCTGCCTCTTTCCCAGCATCCCGACAAGGCGGCGGGCAGGGACCACGGACCGCCAGGATTCAGCGTCTGGCTGGCCGGGGCCGGGATCAAGGGGGGAACGGTCTATGGCGCCACCGACGAGGTCGGCCACCGCGCCGTCGAGAACCCGGTCAGCGTGCACGACCTGCACGCCACCATCCTGCACCTTCTGGGAATGAATCACCGCGACCTGGTCTACCGGCGCGAAGGCCGCAATGAGCGCCTCACCGACGAATTTCCCGCCCGGGTGGTGAAAGGGATTCTTGCCTGACCGGGGCCGGCGGTATTGGGCTTGGGATTCCCCTCTTCAACACTGGGCCGGGGGCTGCCTCTGGCTGCGGTGGCCGCTCGGTTGGCGCCTTGTTCTTAAGCCGGGCTTCTTGCCACAAGGGTGCACTTTGAGCGGAGTGCAGGTAGCGAGGGCCGTGTTTAGCGTGATATTGATGAGGCGGTGGGTTCCGGGCCGGCGCTAATAATTCGCCGCCTACGCGGCTACGGCAGCGCGGGGCTCACACGACCCCGGGCTCACGCCCGGGGCTACACGAAGCCGCAGCTACGCTGCTTTGTAAGGAAGACCTGTAGGAGACGCTTCCACGACAGACCTATGTCAACCGCAGCTTCGCCGCTCTCCCCTAAACCACAACACTGCAGAGGTTTAGGATTTTTTGAGAAGATAGTCCCCGCGCGATAGTCCGGGCTTCGAGGTAAGCCGCAATGCGGCCGCAGCAATCATCACTGGCGTTCAATCTCAAACAAGCCAGGGTGCGCCCAGCGCAGGCCCTTCTTCAGCGGATTCTGCCTTTTCTGCTGCTTTTTTCAACCGGCTTGACCGCCCTCGCGGCGGAGGATTCAACCGGGACCCCATCCCCCATCCCCATTTCCAAGGTCAGCTTCCTGATCCACCCCGTCTGCTGGGACCTGGCACTGGCCGAAGGGGGCCGCATGCGGCCCGATTTCCGCTACCAGTCCTTCACCTATCGGGGCGGCGCCTGGTACGACGAGCAGGAATTCTACGAGATCCTGGAGTGGGAGCGGCGGGTCAACCGGAAACAGAAGGAATACATCCGGGCCATGGGGCCGGACGAGGCGCTGGTCATTTACCCCATCGGAAACCGGCCGGCCATGCAGGCCCTGGAGAACGAGGGGCGGGAGCGGCTGGGGCGCCGCTGTCTGATCATACGATCGGAGAGCCCCTCGGCCAACCGCAAGGTGGACTACCGCCAACTTCTGCCCGATGCGGTGAAAATCGGGCTGCTGGACGAGCTGCTGGAGGCCGTCCGCCACAACAGCGACACCTGGAACGCCCAGGCGCTGGAAGTCATCTTCTACAACCGCATGATCGCGCTGGAAATCGAGCGGGAGTTCCAGAAACGACGGCTTCAAGTGGATCCGAAAAGGGTTGAGGCTCTGGCCTTCGGCGAGGGCTTCGAACAGTGCGCCACCACCTGGAAGGCCATGGTGGGCACCTACCTGGGCTGGTCCCGGCCCATTGAAATCGACTACAACCTCTCGGTGAGCGGTATGCCCCTGCTGCGCGGGGCTCGGTTCAAGGAGAGAGTGGCCGTGGGGGAAGAGGTGCGCCTGTTCCTGTGGGAGCTGGAGGACGGACGGCCCATGGCCTGGTTCGTGCGGACCCGGGGCAGCCTGGCCCAGGCCCAACTCTTCGTCAGCCTGCCCTTCGACCTGAAGGCCTTCAAGCTCTTCGACGAGTTCGGTGCCCAACTCTGGCCCGATCCCGTCCGCGAGACCCAGCACCTGGGAGGCGTCCACTGGTGGTGGATGGGGTCGGCCAATGACTCGCCGCTCCGATTCGACTTGAAGGGGCCGGTGCGGGTGCCGGTCTCGGTCGGTCTTCGCCAATTGCCCACCGACCGCAACATCTTCATCGTCTCCAGCGGCATCCCCTTCGACGAATTCCGGCGGGCCCTGACGGGCAGCGCTATCGGACCGGCCCAATGACGGCCGCGGCAGACATCCCCCCCGCCGCGCAGCCGGACGGCATCCCCTGGGAGCGCGGGCGTCCCGCCCGCATCCGCAACCTGCCGACGCTTCCGCCCCCGCCTCCGGACCCGGGCGTAAACCACAAACATCCTTTACACCATAAACCGGAAACAGGGTTTACATCCTGCCAAGCAATGGGGCAAGGAGCCTTGTGCAGGCCTCAAGATCACTCCCCCCCTGGAGGGGGAAGTCGGCAAGACCGGGGCGAAGCCCGCGGTCGAGCCGGTGGGGGAGCGCCTCCCCCTCGCCTCGTGATTTACAGGGAAAAAATATCGGTTCCCCGGCTTGGCGGCCCGGCGCCACCCCCCACCGCATCAGCCTTCGCCTTTCGGCTCGGCTTCTGCGACTCCCCTTCCTGGGAGCGCGGGCGTCCCGCCCGCATCCTGTCCCTGCCAACGCGCCCTCCCCCGCCAGTCCCTGGCCGACCGCACCCAGCCCCCTTGAACGGGGTTCTCCGCCGGGGGAAACACAAGGGGACGTTCCCGGTTGATCGAAGTGGGGGAGATAAGCGAAGCTGTGCCAGACCTTGGGGAAACACAAGGGGACGTTGTTGAATTACTGGAATAACTTGGATCGGCAGATCCTAAATTCCGGTTGTCCAACAACGTCCCCTACTTGCGTCCTGAGCTTCAGTGCGACTCTGCAGGCAGCGACCCTGTCGGCGGACACCGCATCAGCCAGCTGGAAGGAAAGCAATGGTGCCGTTCCCGGTTGATCGAAGTGGGGGAGATAGGCGAAGCTGTGCCAGGCCTTGTGCGGGCGGGACGCCCGCGCTCCCAGGAAGTCATCATCCCATATCCTCCCCCCCCTCCGCTAGCGTCGCCGGTGGGCCGGTGATAAAATAGGCCCATTCACTCCAGGGGTTGACGAATGCTCCCAGCAAAAACGAACGGCCGGTTCCGCAGCCTGGCCGCCACGACCATTCTCTTGGCTTGCCTTGCCGCGGCCAGCGGCCCACTCGGGGCCCAGTCCCCGGAGAAGTCCTCGCCGGTGGAGCCGGAAGTCGGCTCCGTCTACCCTCTGGGGGCGCGGCCCGGCGACAGCCTGCGCGCCGAGGTGCTGGGCCAGGACCTCGACGGATGCTACACCCTCTGGTTCAGCCATGAGGGGCTGTCGGCAATCATCCAGGGGGTCGAAACCCTCGAATCCGAACAGCCCCGGGACTATGCCGCCGGGGAGTCCAAACCGAAGCGTCCCCGGCAGCGGGTTTCCCTCCAACTGGAGGTGGCTGCCGAAGCCAGACCGGGAGAGTATCGGCTGCGCCTGGTGACGCCCAGGGGAGTATCGAACAGCTTGCGTTTTCTGGTCACTCCCTACCCCGCCATCAGGGAGGAAGAAACACCCGAGTTGCTGCCGCTCCAGGTGGCGGTCAACGGCAGAATCCGCCAGGGCGGAGAGGAAGACACTTACGCCTTCGAAGCCTCGGAGGGGCAACGAGTCGGCTTCGAGGTCCTCTACGACCCGGGCCCCCCTCGAATCCCCGGCCGGCCCGTTCGCAAGACCCTCGATCCCGAGTTGACGCTCTACGCCTCCGGCGGAAGCTGGTTCGATCCCCGCCGGCCGGTACGTCTGGCCTTCAACGACGAACCCCTCTCTCCCCGGCTCAGCAAGTCTGCCCGGCTCGCCTACAACTTCGCAGCCTCCGGCCGCTATTTCATCAAGGTCGGATCCTTCAAGGGCTTGGGCAGCCCCGACTACTGCTATCAGCTCCGACTGTCCCTCCTCGAGAAGGGAGAGCCGGCGGCGGCCCCGGCAGGGCGTCCGGCCCCTGAGCACCCCGGCCTGGAGCCGGAATGGAAAGAGCGGGATTTCGAGCGGGTTCTGCGGCAAACCCACCTGCTGCGCCTTCGGGCCAGAACCGTTGAGCCCCGGCAAGCTCCCTCCGCCGATCCTGTCGGGGAGTCCGGCGGCGCGCCAGCCGGAAACGGGTCCCCCGCGGGTCATCCGCCCACCCGGGTCTCCGGTTCCGGCCGCATTCCGGACCCCGTGGAGGAAGGCCCCTCCAACGATTCCTTCGACCAGGCGCTGGCAGTCAGCCTGCCGGCCCTGCTGGAAGGCGCCATCGAGCATCCGGGGGACGTGGACACCTTCAAGTTTCGGGTCCGCACCGGAGACCGCCTGGCCTTTGAAATCGAGACACCCGAATCCAGAACACCCCAGTTCAATCCCCGCCTGGGAGTCTTCGACAGCGACGGCAGAGAATTCCTGACCAACGTCTACAAGAGAATCAGCCGCAACGGCCAGTTCTATTTGAAGACGGTGGAGCCCAAGACCCTCTACACCTTCAGGTTGGGCGGGGAACATTTCCTGCAGATCCGGGATGTGACCTCCCGCTACGGAAATCCCGGTTTTCGCTATCGTCTGCTGATTCGCCCCCAAGTCCCCCACGTCGGGGACATCCAGGTGCTGGAAGACCGCCTCAACCTGAAACCGGGCCAAGCGCGCAAGTTGACGGTAACCACCGCTCAGGAGGAAGGCTTCGAGCACGACATCGCCGTCACCCTGGAAGGACTGCCGGAGGGGGTGCACCTCCTCCCCGGCACCCAGGTGGAACCCGACAAGGGGCCTCCGCTCGACGAGGGCGAGAAGGACCGGTTCGTTCCCAAGACCGAAAAAGCCATCCTCATGCTGTTGGCCGAGGCATCGGCCCCGGCCACTTCCATGCCCAGGCTGGTGCAGATCTCGGCAAGAGTGGTGGTTGACGGGAAAGTCGGGCCACGGCTGGCGGTGAAGCGGATTCCGGTGATGGTGACGGCCTCGCCCCGCAACCTTTCCAGCCTCGAGACAGGGGGAAGGCGGCAGTGACTCGGTTCTCACATCTCTTCAAGAGACGAGGCGCCCTTCCGGCAATCTTGCCGGCTTGGCTGCTGGCGGCCATGCTCCTCGGCTCCTCCCCCGCCGCCGGCCAATCCCAGGAGGCTCCCCTCTCGCTGCGCCTGGTCCCCAAGGAGACCCGCCTGTGGGGGACCGGGGCCACCCAGCGATTCCTGCTGCTGGGCCGCTATGCCGACGGCCTGGAGCGCGATCTGACGGCGAAGGCCGATTTTTCCGTTTCGGACACCGCGGTGGCTCGCCTCGACCGAGAGGGGAAAGTGGCGGCAGTGGCCCGGGGAGCGGCGACCCTGACGGCTGCGGTCAAGGGGCTGCGGGCCGTCGCCGAGGTTCATGTGACGGCCACCGATGAAACCCGTCCCTTCAGTTTCGGCCGCGAGATCGGCGGCATCCTGACCAAGAAAGGCTGCAACGCCAACAACTGTCACGGCAGCGTGAAAGGCAAGGGCGGGTTCAAGCTGTCGGCCAACGCGCTCTACCCCAGGGAGGACTACCAGTGGATTGTGCAAGGCGGGGTCTACCAGGTGCTCTCGGCCGAGCCGGCCGGGGAGCGGAAACCGCGGATTGACCCGAAGAACCCCGAGAAGAGCCTGCTGCTGGCCAAGGCCACCCTGGCCCTCCCTCACGGGGGCGGAGCGCAGCTCACACCGGGCTCTCGGGACTACCTGGCGATTCTCGACTGGATCCGGCAGGGGGCGGTCTACGGGCAGGAGCACGACGGGGCCGCGGCCCGCATCCGGAGCCTTGAGATCCTGCCCCAGTCGGTCGCCCTCGACTCCGGAGGAAGGTCGCAACTCATCGTGATGGGGCGCCTTTCCGACGGGCGCCGGGAAGACCTCACCGACCAGGTCCTCTATGCCTCCAATGACAGCACGGTGGCGGAGGTTTCCGAGCGGGGCCTGGTGGCGGGGATGCAGACGGGGGAAACGGCGGTGGTGGTGCGGGCGGCCGGTCAGGCAGCCAGCAGGGGCGTGGCCGTGATCGCCGATCCCATCCGGGACTACCCGGAGATCCCCCGGCGCAACACCATCGACGAGTTCGTCTTTGCCAAGCTGCGCCGCCTGAACATCCTGCCCTCGGAGTTGTCCAGCGATGAAGAGTTCCTGAGGCGGGTCTGTCTCGACCTCACCGGCACCCTGCCGCCCCCCCAACGGGTGCGGGAATTTCTGGAGGATCCCGATCCCGGCAAGCGGGACCGGTTGATCGAGGTTCTCTTCAACTCTCCCGAATACGTCGACTACTGGACCTTCAGGCTGGCGGACCTGTTCCGGGTAGCCATGTACAGCACCGGCAAGCTGAAGAACACCCGCATGTACTGGGAGTGGATCCGCGACGCCGTGGCCCGCAACCGCCCCTACGACCAGATCGCCAGAGAGCGCATCGGGGCTCAGGGCTACGACGGCCCTTCCCGCCACTACTACCATCTGGGCGGGGAGCTGCCCACCCCGGCCAACATGATGGCCGAGCAGCTGCGGGTGTTCCTGGGGCGCCGGCTGGACTGCGCCCAGTGTCACAACCATCCCTACGAGCGCTGGAGCCAGGACCAGTTCTGGGGCATGGCGGCCTTCTTCGGACGGGTCTCCAGAATCGGGCAGCTCGGGATGGACATGATCATCATCGACGACCCGGCCGGCCACGGCCAATTCGGGCAGGGAGAGAAGGTCATCCACCCCCGGACCCGGCAGTTGGTGGAGCCGAGGTTCCTGGACGGACGGCACCTGCCGGAGAAGCAACGGACCGACCTGCGCATGAAGCTTGCCCAGTGGGTCACCGCCCATCCCTACTTTGCGGAAGCCGCCGTCAACCGCCTCTGGAGCACCTTCTTCGGGCGGGGCCTGGTGGACCCCGTGGATGACTTCCGCCTGACCAATCCGCCCTCCCATCCCGGGCTGCTGCGGGCGCTGGCTCGGGACTTCCGGGAGCAGGGACACAATCTGAAGCGCCTGATGCGGCAAGTCGTCCAATCCCGGACCTACCAGTTGTCCGGCGGGACCAACCACAGCAACCGCAAGGACCGCAGCAACTACTCCAGGGCGCTGCCCCGACCTCTGGATGCGGAGGTGGTCCTGGACGCCATCTCCCAGGTCACCGGGATCAGTGAGGACTTCCTCCACTGGGACCCCGGGAGGGAGCCGCCCGGGACCCGGGCCATCAACGTGGTCTGGCCCGATGTGGTGCCCTCCCACTTCCTGGAGTTGCACGGAAGGCCCGACCGCCAGATGATTCCCGAGCGGCGGGCGGAAGCCAGCCTGGGCCAGGCGCTCCACCGCCTGGTGGGAGAGACCTATACCCGCAAGCTGTCGGCGGAGGGCGGGCGGCTGGACCGTCTGCTGCGGGAGCGGGCCTCCGACGGCCAGGTGATCGAAGAGCTCTACCTGGCGGCCCTGTCGCGCTTCCCGGCGCCCCGGGAAGACCAGGACCTGCAGAGGGCCCTGGCGGCAGCCCCCTCCAGGCGGGAGGCCCTGGAGGACCTGACCTGGGCCATGATCGCCACGCCGGAGTTCGTCTCGAACCATTGACGCGCGTTTTCATTTCGGGAGCAGACCAGTGAATCCATCTCCATTCCGAAACCACCTGACACCTTTCTACCCCCGCCGCCACTTCCTGCGGGTGGGCTCGCTCAGCCTGCTTGGAATCCACCTGAGCCAGTTCTTCCACGCCCGCCAGACGGCCCTGGCCAGCGGCAGTGTCCCCGAAACGAAGGGCAAGGCCCAGGCCTGCATCCTGCTCTGGCTGGAAGGCGGACCCAGCCAGGTGGACACCTGGGACCCCAAGCCCAACAGCTCCTTCAAGCCCATCTCCACCAACGTGCCCGGAATCCGGATTTCGGAGCTGCTGCCCCGGGTGGCCAGGCACATGGACAAGCTGTCCATCATCCGGTCCATGCACACCGAAGAGATCGACCACCCCGAAGGGCACCACTACGCCCTGACCGGGCACCGGCCCAACCCGGCCATGCAGTTCCCCAGCCTGGGCTCCATCATCTCCAAGGAGATGGGGCCGCGCAACGAGCTTCCGGCCTATGTCGTCTGCCCCGAGTGGTACATCCACAAGGCCTACGAGAGCTTCTTCAAGGCAGCCTTTCTGGGCCCCGGCCACAACCCCATGTTCATCCCCGATCCCAGCAAGGGAAACTTCCAGCTTCCCGACCTCAGCCTGCCCAAGTCGCTCTCGCTGCAGCGGGTGGAGAACCGGCGCGGCCTGCTGGACATCGTGGAGCGTCTCTACCGCCAGAAGGAAGATGCAGCCGAGTTCGCCAAAATGGACACCTTCACCGAGCAGGCCATGAAAATGATCGTCTCGCCCCACGTCAAGCGGGCTTTCGACCTGTCCCGGGAAAGCGACAGGACCAAGGACCGCTACGGCCGGCACGGGTTCGGTCAGAGCGTGCTGATGGCCCGTCGCCTGGTGGAGTCGGGCTGCCGCTTCGTCACCGCCTCCGGCTACAAATACAGTCAGTGGGACACCCACGGCACCAACGACAAGCTGCACCGGGAGGAACTGGTTCCCAAGCTGGACCAGTCCCTGTCCACCCTGCTGGAAGACCTGGAGGAGAGAGGCCTGCTGGAATCGACGGTGGTGATCGCCATGGGCGAGTTCGGCCGGACACCCCACATCAATCCCGGCATGGGCCGCGACCACTGGCCCAATTGCTGGTCGCTGGTGCTGGGAGGCGGCGGCATCCGGGGCGGACAGGTGATCGGGGCCAGCGACGAGAGAGGCGCCAACGTGGTGGAACGGCTCACCACCATCGGCGATCTGTTCGCCACCGTTTACAAGGCCTTCGGCATCGACTGGACCAAGACCTACATGACTCCGATCGGACGTCCCATCAAGATCGCCAACTCCATTGACGACCAGACCGGCGTTCCCATCGAAGGGCTGGTCTGAGGGGGCGCCGGCCCGCCGGTGACTGTTCGACCCTGCGCCAGCGGCGGCGGGCAGGGCCTTACGGTGGATTTACAGAGATCGGGAATCGGCAACAGTAAAAGGAGCCAGACCGATGAATACCGTCAGGCAGATCGTGGGTGCAGCTCTCATCCTCATCGGGATTGTGGTGGCAGTCCACACGGTGGTCGAGCCGCTCTATCACGCTTCCAGCCAAGCCAGCCCCTACAGCCCCATATGGAGTTACATCAACCCGCTGATGGCGCTGGCCATCCTGCTGGGCCTGATCTTCGGCTGCATGCGCAAGCGAGAGGTGGACCGGGAAGGGAGCGCCGCACCGGTGACCCGCGATTTTCTGGCTGCCAACACGCTCTTCTACGGGTTGCTGTTCGTGGGCATCCTCTTCTTCTACAACTGGTTCAACCTGCTGAGCCCCGCCTATACCGCAATGGGACCGGATGCCGTTTCGGTGGTGTGGGCAGTGATTGACGCCGTCCTGCCGCTGCTTCTGGGGGCTCAGGGCCTGACTCTGCTGAGAGGGAACAGATAAACCCTCTGGATAATGGAGAATTTCCAGTGATTGATTCGACCTATAGTATATACTAATCGTATATATAATTAGACCTGCCCGCCGCAGGTCTACACCGAAGCGATGCCGCTGCAGTTTGAATGGGATGAGGAGAAGAACCGGATCAACCACACGAAGCACGGCATCCGTTTCGAGGAGGCCAGAGAGATCTTTGCCAGCCCTGTTCTGACTGCTCCGGACGAACGTCAGGATTACAGCGAAGAGCGTTTTATCAGCTATGGGCAACTGAACGCAATCGTCGTCATCGCCGTGGTGCACACGTGGCGGCGCGGGCGAATCCGGCTGATTTCCGCCCGCAAGGCCAACCGCAAAGAAAGGCAAGCGTTCTATGAGTATCTCAACAAAACGGCTCCGAGAGATTGAGTCGATCCAAGACGAGGACATCGACTATTCCGACATCCCGGAAGCCGACGAAAGCTTCTGGCGTCGCGCCGAGTTGCGCATGCCGCAACCGAAGAAGGGCATCTACGTCCGCTTGGACACCGACGTTCTGGATTGGCTGAAATCGAAGGGCAAGGGCTACCAGACCCGCATGAACGCCATGCTGCGGACTCTGATGGAAAGCGACCGGCGCCCAAGCTGACTTCAACTCTTTACAGGTTATGCAACAAATGGCCAGGCGACCCATTTGCCGCTCTCCCCAATACCACGATACTGCGCAGGGACAGGATTTCTCAAAAAGATAGGCCCCCGGCGCCAGCCCGGGGCCTCCAGTGAACGCAAAGCGGCGGCAGCATGGTTCCATTGGCTTTCGCCGTCGGCTCCTGAGTATGCCGAATCTTTTTCGCGCACCAGGTGCTTTTGCCCGGCCAGCAAGACTGTTTCAAACTTTGGCCGAATCCTGATAAACTTTCGGAAACTGTCTCCCGGATCCCTCTTGCCCCAAGGCGTATCAGCCTCCGGAAGACGAGTGCAAGCCATGAAGCTGCTCTCACTACTGCTGCCGTTGTTCATCGCCACCCTGGCGGTCTTCGGCCAGCCTGAGGACAAAGCCGGCAAAAAGCCGCATCCGCCCAATCCCGGGTCGGGCAACCGGGCCGAGCTGGATGAAGTCACCAGCCGGGTGACGGCCGGCATGGCCGGTCCCGAGCACTCGCTGCCGGTCCGGAGAAACAACTACATCGACGACTTCATTTTCGACAGGCTGGAGCGGGACCGGATCCCGCACGCCCCCCTGTCTTCGGACGCCGAATTTCTGCGCAGAGCCCACCTGGACCTGACCGGCCGCCTGCCGGAGGTCGACAAGGCGCGGAGCTTTCTGAAAGACACCGACCCCGACAAGCGGTCCAGGCTCGTCGACGAGCTGACCGGCGCCAGGGTGGACCCCGCCGCCGCCGACCACCCCTCCCACCCTTACCTGGATCGCTGGACCTATTTTCTGTGCGATCTCTTTCGCGTCACCCAGGGCGAGATCGGCCCCAAGGGACGGAACCTCTTCTGGGACTATCTCAACACGGCGCTGTTGCTGGACGTTCCCTACGACCAGTTGGTCACCGAGATGCTGACGGCCACGGCCCGCTCCAACTGGGAGTCGGCGCCCGCCAACTATCTGGCCAGGTACCACGCCGACGATGCCGACGGGCTGGGAGTCAACCACGAGGACAGCATCGAGGACATCGCCATCAGCACCACCAGGAATTTCCTGGGGATCAACCTGGAGTGCATCGCCTGTCACGACGGCGCCCGCCACCTGGAAAAGATCAACCTCTGGCTCAGCCGGAAAAAGCGGGAGGAGTTCTGGCGCCAAGCCTCCTTTTTCGGGGGCATACGGATGTTGCGCGGCTTTGGAATCGGCCAGGAATTTCCCGTGCGGGAAGACACCCACCGCTATGACCTGGAGTACCCCAGCGTCAAGCGCATGCAGCGCTATCCGGCGGAAACCACCCCCACCTTTCTGCTCAGCGGCGAGGGCGCCGGGCAGGGGGAAGACCTTCGCCGGGCCTACGCCCGCATGCTCACCTCCCACCCCCAGTTTGCCCGGGCCACCGCCAACCTGATCTGGGCGGAGTTGATGGGTGTCGGCATCGTCGATCCGCCCTTCGAGTTCGACCTGGCCCGGCAGGATCCCGGCAATCCCCCACCGTCTCCCTGGACCATTCAGCCCACCCATCCGGAGTTGCTGGACGCCCTGGGGAAAGACTTCGCCGAGAACGCCTTCAGCTTGCGGGCCATCATCCGCCGCATCGCCAAATCGAGCGCCTACCAACTCTCCAGCCGGTTTTCCGGCCAGTGGCGCTCCCAATATGCCAGCTATTTCGCCCGGCACAATGCCCGGCGCCTCTCGGCGGCCCAACTCCATGACGGTCTTTGTCAGGCCACTCAGGTCTTTCCCGAGATCCCCATCATGGGCACCGATCTCAAGGTCAAGTACGTAATGCAGACCCGCGGTCCCTACGACCTGCAAGGCGAGCTGAAGGTCTTTCTGGCCAGCTTCGGCCGCAGTAACCGCGACGTGGCCGACAAGAGCTTGGCCGGCTCGACCCTGCAGGCCTCGCTGTTGCTGAACAGCGACCTGATCAAAGAAAAGGTTCAAGCGGACAAGGGACGGCTGAAGGTGCTGCTCAAACGGGAGCCCCTCAAAAGCAACCAGGCCATCGTCGAAGAGCTGTTTCTGGCGACTCTGGGAAGGTTCCCGCGAGAAGAGGAAAAACAGCTGGGCGTGGCCCAGATTGAACGCTACCGCGAGTCCGGAGCCGAGGACCTGCTGTGGAGTCTGCTCAACGCCAAGGAGTTTCTGTTCAACCTGTAGGAGTCGGAGAGGAGCCGGTAAAATGGAAGAAGCCATGACCCGCATTCCCCGATTGAGCCGGCGCGGTTTCATTCGCGCCGGGGCCGCCACGGCCACCTGTTTCTGCCTGTCACCCATGATGGACCCGCTCAACGTCCGAGCGGCCCGAAGAGTGACCCCCCGGGGTAGCGCCGACTACTGCATCTTTCTCTTTCTTGACGGCGGACCCAGCCAGATCGACACCTTCGACTTCAAGGAGGGGCCCTACACGCCGGCGGACTTCGACGTGCGGACCGTCCAGGGCGGGACGATGAAGCTGCCCTACGCGCTGTTCCCCCGCCTGTCGGAAAAGCTGGACGACCTGGCCATCCTGCGTTCGGTGGAGGCCTGGGAAGCCGGCCATTCCCGAGCCCAATACTACCTGCAGGTGGCTCACCCCGTCAGCCCGGCCCGGCGCGGCGAAATGCCTTCCCTGGGAGCCGTCATCGCCTACGAAATGGAGGCCCGCCGCCAGCCCGGCGACTTTCTCCCCCCCTTCGTCGCCATGAATTACAACATCACCAGCGGCGCCGGCATCGTGGGCGCGGGCTGTCTGGATCCCAAGTATGCTCCCCTGGCCTTCAATACCCAGGAGAGCCGCCATTTCCTGCTGGAGGAGGCCGACCGGGAACGCTTTCTAAGGCGGTGGGACCTGCTGAGCCGGCTGGAAAAAGGACACCCGCTTGCTTCGACGGGGAGTTCGCGCCCGGTCGAAGAATACCGATCCTATTACGGGGAGGCCCACTCCATCATGATGGCACCCGAGGTCCAGGACGTTTTCAAGCTGCAAAAGGACGAGCGCAAGCGCTACGGGTCGTCGGCCCTGGGAGATGCCTGCATCCTGGGGCGCAATCTGATCGCGGCGGAGGCCGGCACCCGCTACGTGTTCATTACCCACGACGGCTGGGACCTTCACGCCAAGGCCTACGACAAGAGCAGCACTCCCAATCAGTACACTCTGGGCCGGGAGTTGGATGCGGCCCTCTCCAGCCTGCTGACCGACCTGAGCCGGCGCAAGACCAGGGACGGACAGGCACTGCTGGATCGCACCCTGATTGTCTGCATGGGCGAATTCGGGCGCACCGTGGGGGACCTCACGGTGAATCGGGGACGCGATCACCACCGTTTCGCTTCCACCAGCCTGTTTGCGGGCGGCGGGGTCCAGGGGGGCCGGATCATCGGCGCCACCGACGCCAGCGGCGGCCGGGTGGTCGATTCCGGCTGGAACCAGAAGCGGTCCATCTACATCGAAGACATCGGCGCCACCATGTACTCCGCCCTGGGTATCGACTGGTCCAAGAAAATCACCAATACCCCTTCGGGGCGGGCCTTCGAATACCTGGAGCCGGTTTCCGGTACGACGTTCCTGAATGTGAATGAGATCGAGCCCCTGTTCGTTTGAGTTCCTGCCTGGAACAGCCGCTGCCCCGCCAACCCCCTCGGAACATCCGTCGAATTGCCGCGGCTCCCCCTCAAGGGGGGAGTCGGCGAGAGGGCGGAGCCCGCAGTCGAGCCGGTGGGGGGCAAACGCCGCGCGCGGTAAGTGTCTACCAGCGGCGTGTCAGCGGCGCGTAGGCGGCGACAGCGCGTCGGCCGTGCGCCGCAGCCCGGGCGGCCGGCGTCCCCCCCCACCGCATCAGCCTTCGCCTGACGGCTCGGCTTCTGCGACTCCCCCTCAAGGGGGGAGTGATCCGGCATCTCCTGGGAGCGCGGGCGTCCCGCCCGCATCCCGTCCCTTTGGCCGCCGCTGAGCTTCCCTACGATGCTGCAGGCAGCCACTCGGCACTTTCAATCCTCCTCGGGTTCAGCCATCATGGAACTTGAAGGAGGTCGAATTGCCGAGAATCCCTGCAAGGCTGGCGATGGGGCTGGGCTTGGCCCTGATCCTGTGCCAGCCGGCCACTGCAGCCAAACCGCCGGTCTGCGCCGGCAGCCAATCCATCGGCCAATTCCGTTTTCTGGTACAGCCCGCCCCCAAGGTGAGGGCGCGCCCGCTGGCCGCGGTAAATCGACTGGAGAAAGGCCGCAAGCTCCTGTATATCCCCATCCGCCTGAAGGCCGGCCAGGAGCGTCAGGCCAGCATCGCCCTGGTGTTGATCCCCTCCGGGAGCAGCCCCGAAAAGAAATGGGTGGTCCTGGACCCGAGGCCGGCCGCGGCAGCCACCCAGTGGGAGGTTCCCTTCGACGTCGAGGTGATGGCAGCCGTCTACGGTCCCCGGGGGCTGAACATCAAGAAGGTCAAGTCCCTGGTCAAGAGCAATCAGGACCTCATCACCCGGCTCGCCGACTACGCCCAGCAGACGACCCAGGTGGGAGCCCTGGTGGAAGCGCTGGCGGCCTGGGAACGCTCCCCCGACAATTCCCAGCCCCTGGACGCCGTGCTGCAGGGATTTTCCTCTCAGCACAACGTCAGCCTGCCCCGCATCGACCCCAAGGCTCCAGCCGATCAACAGGCGGCCCTGCTGCTGCGCACCCTGTTGCCGTCGCTGTCAACCTACGACCCGCTCAACCCCCAACCGGCCCACGGAATACGACAATCGGCCGGTCTGGCCGCTTCCCTGGCAACGCTGTTCCTGGGGAACTCGGCCCTGCTGGCCACCGGAGGGGTGGTGCTGTTTCAGAACCTGAGGACCCTGATCTCCCCCGGGACCGACTTCCGCTCCGCCTTCTCCCAGAATGTCCCCCCTCACGACGTCCAGCTTTGCTCCCAGACCCGGCCCGCCAAGGCCCGGGCCAAGATCGCCTACCTGTGGGCGCTGCGCATCCCCTCCCAGGAGCCGCCGCGGGTCACTGTCCCTTCCGGCGCTCATCTTCCCATCGGCCGGAAAGCCCTGCTCCCGATCTCCGCAGAGGACGCCTCCGAGGTGAGGCAGTTGCCGCGAGCCCACGACTGGAAGCTGGTCCAAGCTGGAGGAGCTCGCCATTTTGCCGTCGGGGTTTCGTTCCAGCCTTCGCTGCGCGCCCTGAAGTTGGACACCGGCAAAGAAGCGCCGCCCCCGGGAGAGTACACCCTTGCCGCTTCCTGGGATTGGGAGCCCTTCGAGCTCGCCGGCCGCTTTCGTCTCCACCGGTTGGGGGACCTGAGCCTGGCGCGGTTGACACCCCAATCCAAGGATCGGCTGGTGGCAAAGAGCGGACGGGTCCGCGTCGAGTTGATGGGCGCCGACTTCCAGTTCGTCAAGAAGCTGGAGTTGGTGCATCCCAACGTTTCAGGTCAGGCTGCCCTGGCGCTGGCCTTCCTGCTGTCTCCACGAACATCCGACGGAAGGCAGAAACAGTTGGGCTTTGCATTGGATACCGACGCGCTCTCCCCGGGCCGCTACCGGCTGTCGATCTCCCAGGGCGGCGCCAAACCGCAACACCTCCCTCTGGAAATCCATCCCCCGCTGCCTCAGTTCTCCAATCTCCCGCTAAGAGTCAATCTCGGAGAAGACAGCCAAGGGCTCCTTCTGGAGGGCACCCGCCTGGAGGGCATCAGCCGGCTCGAAAGCGCCAGGGTGCGATGGGAACTGGCGCCGGTGGCGCCCGAAACGCAGAACCTCGAACAGAGAGAGGTCACAGCTTATCTGGAGGATGCGGCCAAGAAGGGAGACCTGCTCCCCATCACCATGAGGGTTACCGGGCTGGAAGCTCCGATCGTGCTGCGGGAGGCGTTGCAGGTCGTGGGACCCCGGCCGGGAATTGCGCGTGCCCACACCTCCTTTTCCCCCGAAGCCGGGCTGGGACTGCGCGACGGTGAGATCCCGGCCGGTCTGCCGGTCAGCTTCGCCATCGGGGTGGAGCACCTTCACCCCCTGGCCTCTCTGCAACTGGGATGCCTGAGCGCGGAGAGATTCCAATCCAGGCTGACCCTCACCCCCGGCCAACCCCAGGGGACCACCAGGCTCGAGGTCACGGGCGGGGATACCCTGTTTTTTTCGCTGGACCCGGGCAGCCTGAGCGCCACCGACTGCGCCCTGGCGGTGGTGGTTCGCAATCAGACCACCGGCTCCTCGGACCCCCACCCCTTGGGCCGGGTGGTCCGGCTGCCGAGGATCGAGCGCTTTGTCCTGACCAGCAGAAAGCTGGGGGAATCGCTCTACGAGGGAATCCTGACCGGGGAGGAACTGCACCATATCGCCAAGGCGGGCTGGGATGAGAACCAGGGCCACCCCGTAGCGGGCATCCCCACCCCCTTCTCGGACGACCCCAAAAAGCAGACCCTGCGGATCGCCTTGCCCTGGCCCTCGCCGGAGCCCCATGCTCCGGTTTTCATCTGGCTGCGGGGCGAGGACCAAGGGCGGCCCACCCAAGTGCCGTATTGACTCGCCTGTCTCACCGGCGGGCCGCATCCCGGACAAGTGTCGCCCCCGCCCTGCCGGGCAGATCATTCGAAGAAGAAACTGCCGATCGTTATTGAAGACGAACCACGAAGAAATACAAAGACCGATGGACCTCCTTTGCTGCGACGACGTCATGGGATGAAGCCCACCCGGGAGCGCGGGCGTCCCGCCCGCACAATTCTTGGCACAGCCTCGGCCATCTCCTCCACCCGGCTCGACCGGCAACGGCGCCAGGACCCTGCTTCAGCCGAGCCTATGCCGTTCCCGCCGGCAGGGTGGCCGGGTGCCGCATCGCAGGGAAACTGAGCGGCACGCAACGGGATAGCATGCGGGCGGGACGCCCGCGCTCCCGGGTGGCGCCTCCTCCCATCACTCTTGCTCCTCAAGGGGGCACGCGCCGGCTTGCCGGGCCGCGGCCCTGCCGATGCGGCAGAGCCGTCCCGCTTGGTGGCCCTTCGTGGTCCTTCGTGCCTCTTCGTGGATCACTCTTTTTCTTTTGTCTTTTTTCGTTTGTTTCAGACAAGTCCCGCCCCCGCCCTGCCGTGCGGATCATACGAGAGTGAAACAATCGGAAATCGATCATCCCTTCGCGACCTTGGCATCCCGTCGCGGTTAACCTCAACGCCTTAGTGGCCCTTCGTCGGTCTTCGTGGCCCTTCGTGGATAAGTCTTTTTCTTTTGTCTTTTTTCGTTTGTTTCAAATAAGAGGTACCATTCCGAGGCGATGACGGCCTCCGGATTCGAGAAGGAAGCGATGAAACGGGTGTTTCTGGGATTAATGCTCACCGGGATCTGGCTCGGACAGAGCGCCTGTCAATCCGGAGACCGGCCTTCGCCGACCCAGCCATGGACCGCCGGAGCCGCCCCGCTGCTGGCATCCGCCCAAGGCAACACCCCCTTACCGGCTCCCCACCCCGGCGTTCGCTTTCACACCAAGCCTAAGCCTCTACCCCGCGGAGCCGTCACCCACGATTGGACCTCGTTCCTGGGCCCGGCACACAACGGCGTTTCCACCGAGACCCGCCTGCTCAAGGATTGGCCCGACGGCGGGCCGCCCCTGGTCTGGGAATTGACCAAGGGAACCGGCTACACCTCGCCGGCCATCCACAATTCCCGGCTGGTGTACTTCTACCGCCAAGGCCGGGAGGAAATCGTCGACTGCCTGCACCCCGAAACCGGACAACGCTACTGGACCTTCCGTTACCCGACAGGCTACAGCGACCGTTACGGCTATAACGACGGTCCCCGCTGCAGTCCGGTGATCGACGGCAACCGGGTCTACACCTACGGCGCCCAAGGCAAGCTCCATTGCCTGCAGTTGGAGACCGGAGAGGTGGTGTGGAAACGCCACCTGTCAAAAGAGTTCCGGGTGTCCCAGGATTTCTTTGGCGTGGCCTCGACCCCCCTGGTGGAGGGCGACTTGCTGATTGTCAACCTGGGGGCGGCGGGGGGACCCTCGGTGGTCGGTCTGGACAAGGGCAGCGGCAAACTGGTGTGGGGGGCCGGAGACCGGTGGGGCCCCAGCTATGCGTCCCCCGTTCCAGCTACGGTCAGAGGGAAGAGACGTATTTTTGTCTTTGCCGGAGGCGAAAGTCGTCCTCCCACCGGGGGGCTGTTGAGCATTGATCCCTCGGACGGGAGGATCGACTTCCGTTTTCCCTGGCGAAGCCGCAGCTATGAGTCGGTCAATGCTTCCAACCCGGTGGTGATCGGCAACCGGGTATTGATCTCGGCCAGCTACAAGGCGGGAGCGGCGCTGCTCGACCTCCTCCCCGACGGGACCCATCGATTGGCCTGGACCGCGCCCCACTTCGGCCTGCACTGGAACACGGCCATTCACCGGGAGGGATACCTCTACGGGTTCGACGGCCGCAACGAGCCCGATGCGGCCCTGGTGTGCATTGACCTGAAGACGGGGAAAGAGATGTGGAGAGCCGTGCCGGAATGGGAAGAAAGCGTCGAGTTCGGCGGCCGGCAGGTGACCCGAACCTTCAGCACCTACCGGGGCTCGCTACTCTGGGCCGATGGACGCTTCCTCTGCCTGGGAGAGTTGGGACACCTTCTGTGGCTCGACCTCTCTCCCCAGGGTTACCGGATCCTGTCCCGGGTCTGGCTGTTCGCCGCCCGCGAATCCTGGTCCCCGCCGGTCCTGAGCCGCGGCCTGCTCTACATTTCCCAGAACCGCCGGGACTTCTTACGGGGAGAATCCCCCCGGCTGCTGTGCTACGACCTGCGGGCGCCAACCGCGGACGCCCCCTGACCTTGGTGTGACTTGGTGCCCTTCGTGCCCCTTCGTGGATTTCTTTTTTGTCCCTTCGTGTGACTTCGTGGTCCTTCGTGGATAAGCCCTTTTATCGCTCGGCCTGAAGATTCACAGCCACCAACTCTTTCTGATTGCGTGCAAACAGGCGGCCATCGGCCAGGGCGGGATAGGCGCGCACGGTCGGCGCCAGGACCTTGGCTTTGGCGATGAGGCGGAAGGCCTGAGGCGAGGCGGCAACCAGCAGCAACTCCCCGTTTTCCTTCAGCACCAGCAGCCGATCCCCCGCCAAGCTCAAGGTGCCGGCTCCAAAACCATCCCGGCTCCAGAGCACCCGGCCTGTCTCCAGCGCCACGCAGCGCAGGGACTGTCCATATTCCTGACGGCCGTGGAATCCAAAGAGGTGGTCCCCGCGGATCACGCTGGTCGAATAGTGGTTGGAAAGGGACTCGTCCGAGCTCCAGACCGTTTCCAGCTCGGCGCCCTTGACTCTGAGCTGCACCGCTCCGGTCCGATAGCTGGACGAGAGAAAAATCAATGGGCCTGCCGCCAGCGGGGTGGCGGCGTTCACCGAAGCCCGGCTCCGGGCTCTCCAGCCAAAGCGGAACAGGACCTCTCCGCTCTCGGGATCTGCTGAAACCAGTCCGGTGCGGGTGAAAAACAGCACCTGGCGGCGCCCGCCCAAGGTGGCCATGGCCGGAGAGGAGTAGCTGGCCTCGTCGTCGGTGGCGGTCCACAGCACGCGCCCGGTGCGGGCATCGAAAGCCACCAGTCCCGCCTGGCCCCTTCCGCCGACGTTCAGGAACACCCGTCCGTCTTCAACCAGTGGCGAGCAGACGGCGCCGAAAAACCCCTTGCGTACACCAAACCTCTCATGGGTCTTCACGCTCCAGACTTTCTTGCCGCTCTCCAACTCCAGGCAATGCAGCACTCCCTGGGCGCCAAAGGCGTAGACCTTACCCTCCCAGACCGAGGGAGTGGCTCGCGGTCCGCCGTCAAAACCAAAATCGTCCCGGTAATCGGTGGGATAGTCGTAGTGCCACAGCGTCCGGCCGGTTTGGGCCTGAAGGCACTCCACCCGTTCCCGGCTCCCGAGCCGATGGAACAGAATCAGGCGCCCCGCTTGCACCACCGCTCCGCTGAACCCCTCCCCGACCGGCTTCCGCCAGAGGACGGGAGGCCCCGACCCCGGCCAGGCGCCGGATATCGCCGGCCCCTCATAGACCCCGTTCCGATTCGGACCCAGGAACTGGGGCCAGTCCGACTCTCCGGCCGCCACCGGGCCCAACCCGGGCTGTCTGGCGCCCAGCAACAGAAGCAGCCCGGAAAGCAGCAAAAGCCGGCATGCAAGGATCGGAATTCCAGCCATCATCGCCTATCGCTACGGTTGGGGATCCACATCAGCAGGAGGGACGGGTGGCCGCCCTCGGATTCCCCCTCAGAGCAGCGCCTCGATCTCTTTCTCATACTCCGATTTGTCGATGAGGCCCCTGTGGCGGGCGGTGATCTTGCCCGTGCGATCCACGATGAAGGTGGTGGGAAGCACGTTGACGCCTCCAAAGGCCTCCCCGAAGTCGCGGTCGCCCACGAAAACCGGGAAGTTGAGCCCCTGTTCCTCGATGAATGGCCGGACCACCTCCCAACCCTCCTGGTCCACCGATACCGCCAGCACGGTAAAGCTGCTGTCCCGGTAGCGGTCCTGGAACTCGACGAACCAGGGCATTTCCGTCCTGCAGGGGCCGCACCAGGTGGCCCAGAAGTTCAGCAGGACAACCTTGCCCTCGATCTCCAGGTTGGTCACCTGGGTTCCGGATTGGTCCTCCAGTCTGAACCCCGGCAGGGTTTTGCCGACCATGGCGGCGCTGTCACTTCGAATTCGCGCGTTGACGGCTGCCTCCCGGGAAGCCAGGAATCCTATGACGCCGAAGGAGCCGAGCGCGGCCATTGCCAGAAATCCAAAGCCCGCATGGATGGCCAACAGCCAGACCAGGATCTTGAGCAGGCGGGCCTGTTGGCCCAGCTTGGATGCGGCGGCATCGATCCTGGAGCCGACCTCCCGGCTCAGCACCGTCATGGCCTGGGCATGGGCCTGGATGGAGCGGCCAACATCGGAAGAATCCTCTTCAACCATGGGTCACCTCCATTGTCTAGGATTACCTGGGGGAGCTGTTCCCGGGAGCGGTTGCAGCCCTGTTCCCAGGCCTTTTCAACGGCGCACCCAATGAACCAGTATTGCAAGTCAGGCAGGGTTTTGTCTTTCTTTTTCCCTGGAGAGTCCCGTCACCTTGGGGAATCGTTGCCTTGGCTCGGATGGATGGGTTATGGTTTACGCTCGCCGCCCGGCCAAGGGCCGGCGCAATCCCTTCGGAACCAGGTCCCATGAAACGCATCCACCTTGCCTTCGCATTCATCCCCCTCTGTCTGATGGCCATGACGCCGAGTCAGCCGCTGCAGTGGTACAAGGGGAACACCCACACCCACACCATCAACTCGGACGGAGACAGCACCCCGGACGAGGTGGTGCGCTGGTACAGGGAGCGCCACTACCACTTCCTGGTGCTGTCGGACCACAACTTTCTGACTGAAGTCGAGGGTCTCAACAGCGTTTTCGCAGCCCGGGAAAAGTTTTTGGTCATCAACGGGGAAGAAGTCACCGACAACTTCGGAGAGAGCCGCATCCATATCAACGGACTCAACCTGCGGGAGGTCGTCCCGCCTCAGGGTGGCTCCAACGCGGTGGACACCCTCCAGCGCAACGTGGATGCCATCCGCGGGGTGGGCGGGGTGCCCCACATCAACCATCCCAACTTCCGCTGGTCTCTGACCGCCGATCAGATGCGCCAGGTTCGGAACAACAAGCTCTTCGAGATCTACAACGGCTCGCCTTCGGTCAACAACCACGGGGGCGGTGGGTCGCCCGGGCTGGAGGCCATGTGGGACAAGATCCTCAGCAGCGGCAAGCTCATTTACGGTATCGCGGTGGATGACGCCCATCACTTCAAGGGCGAATTCAGCCCCGACCGCTTGAATCCGGGGCGTGGCTGGGTGGTGGTCCAGGCCCCCCGGCTCTCGGCGGCGGCCATCATGGAGGGCCTGGAGGCCGGCCGCTTCTACGCTTCCACCGGTGTTTCCCTGTCGGACCTGCGGATCGACGACCAGGGGATTGAGATTGCCATCCAGCAGGAACCGACCTTCAAGTACACGACCCATTTTATCGGTGACGGCGGCCGCCTGCTCAGCAAGGCTCACGGGTTGAAAGCCCGCTATCGGTTCCAGGGGGGCGAGCGGTACGTGCGGGCACGGGTGGTGGACTCCATGGGCACCATGGCCTGGACTCAGCCGGTATGGGTGGGCCAGGACCGCTGACCACCGCCGACGGCCGCGGTCCACCTCCGGCAGGCTCGCCACCGCGAAGCAGGTGTGAGAGAATCGGCCGCAGCAACCGTCAATCAACCGGAGGAACCCATGATGGAACGCTACCGAGACGTGACACCGACCCTGGTGGCCGTGAGCCTTCTGGCCGGGACTCTCAGTTGCTCCATGCCGGAATCCAGTCGGTCCGGTGACGAGGAGCAGCCGCCCCGAATGCAAAAGGTGGAATGGGGACAGGTGGGAGAGTCCCCGGTGTTCCTCTACACCCTGACCAACCGGCAGGGCCTCAAAGCCAGGATCACCAATTACGGCTCGATTCTCACCGAGATGCACGTTCCGGACCGCCAGGGCCGGATGGCGGACGTCACCCTGGGTTTCGACAAGCTGGAGGACTACCTGCCGCGCCATCCCTACTTCGGCTGCATCTGCGGGCGGGTGGTCAACCGCATTTCCGGCGCCAGCTTCACGCTCGACGGCCGGGAGTACTCCCTGACCAAAAACTACGGGGAACACCATCTCCATGGAGGAGACCAGGGCTTCGATCGCAAGGTGTGGACGGTGGCCGGCGAGTCCGAATCCAGTGATGGCGCCTCGGTGAGTATGACCTATACCAGCCCTGACGGGGAGGAGGGTTACCCCGGAACTCTGACCACTACGGTCACCTATACTCTGGGAGACGACAACTCGCTGAGGTTCGAGATGGAGGCCGAAACCGACGCCCCCACCCTCGTCAACCTGGCCCACCACGCCTACTGGAACCTGGCGGGGCACGACGCCGCCGGTGTGCTGGGACACGAACTGCAGTTGAATGCACCCAGCTATACGGTATCGGATGGACTGGGCGTTCCAACCGGCGAGATCCGACCGGTCGAGGGGACGCGCTTCGACTTCACCCAGCCGAAGACGCTCGGCGCCGACATCGGGAAGATCCCGGCCGCCGACAAGGATCAGCGCGAAGGCTACGACGTCAACTTCGTTCTGGACGGATCCCCCGGCCAGATGAGGCGCGCCGCCCAGGTGCGGGAGCCCCTTTCCGGCAGGACCCTGGAAGTGCACACCACCGCGCCGGGAGTGCAGCTCTACACCGGCAACTACCTGGACGGGTCGTTCCAGGGCAAGGGCGGCACGGCCTACCAAAAACAAACCGGATTCTGCCTGGAGACCCAGCATTACCCCGATTCCATTACCAAGGAGGGCCAACCGGGGTGGCACTCCATCATCCTTCGGCCGGGTGAAACCTACCGTCATGCCGTGGTGTTCACATTCGGAACGGAATGAGCGGCCGGAGCATCCAGACACTGCCTGACCCGGGGCCGGGAGCACTGACTCGCGCGGAGCCAGGTGGCTGTCTTCCGGGAAAGACCCCTTGCCGATATGAGAGTTCACTATTTGAAACACGTGCCCTTCGAGGGACTGGGATCCATGCTTCCCTGGTTCCGGGAGCGCGGATGGGAGATCAGCCTGACTGAGCTTTATCGGGACCAACCGCTTCCACCCGTGGATGAGATCGATTGGCTGATCGTGATGGGCGGCCCCATGAGCGCCAACGACGAGTCCAAGCATGGCTGGCTCAAGGCCGAAAAGGACTTCATCGATCAGGCCCTCCAAGCCGAAAAAGCCATCCTGGGCGTCTGCCTGGGCAGCCAGCTCATCGCCAAGGTCCTGGGCTCCAGGGTGTACAGGAATCCCGAGCCCGAGATCGGCTGGTTTCCCATTCAGCGTTCCCCGGAGGCGGCCGCTCACGACCTGGGGAGGCTTTTCCCCGAACAGGCCGAGGTCTTTCATTGGCACGGGGAAACCTTCGACCTACCCCGCGGGGCCCTTCACCTGGCCCGGAGCCAGGCCTGCGAGAACCAGGCCTTCACCTACGGCGACCGGGTCCTGGGGCTTCAATTCCACCTCGAAACCACCCGGGATGCCCTTGAGGACCTGGCTCACGGCTGTGCCGATGAACTGATCGACAGCCCCTTCATCCAGAGTGCCGAACAGATGTTGTCCGATCCCCATCGCTTCGCCCGGCTGAATCGACTTCTCGACCCGATTCTCCAGGGGCTGGCGGCCCGGATGGGATAAACGGGAAAGTCGGAAGCCTCCACCGCGCCCGCGGGACCGGGGAAGACGGGCGCCTTGCCCGCACGGAGGCCGTGCCTCCCAGTCCCTGTCCGAAGCGGACTCGGGAACGGGCGCTCACACTGGATCAGGCGCGGCCAAATCCCTGGCTGAGCCGCCCGCGCTATGGCTGCCTGCCGCCCGGGGCGGCACCCGCTCACCATGCAACCTCCAGCCTACAAGGTCGCCGCCGCTCACGTGGCCCCCGTGTTCCTCGATCGGGAGGCCACGCTGGACAAGGCCTGCTCCTTGATCCGGGAAGCCGCCAGGAACGGGGCTCAGCTCATCGTCTTCCCGGAGACCTACATTCCCGCTTTTCCGCTCTGGTGCGCCTTGCAGGCGCCCATTGAAAACCACGCGCTCTTCTGCCAACTCGCCGCCGGCAGCCTGCGTGTGGACGGGCCGGAAATCGGCAAGGTCGCCGATGCGGCCCGCCGCGGCGGCATCTTCGTCTCGCTGGGCTTCAACGAGGTCTCGGCCGTCAGCGCCGGCTGCCTCTGGAACGCCAATCTGCTCTTGAGCGATCGGGGGGACATCCTCTGCCACCATCGCAAGCTGGTGCCGACCTTCTACGAGAAACTGGTCTGGGCCCCGGGCGACGGCAGCGGACTGCAGGTGTGCGAAACCCGGCTGGGTCAATTGGGAATGCTGATCTGCGGAGAGAACACCAACCCCCTGGCCCGTTTCGCCCTGCTGGCCCAGGGCGAGCAGGTCCATCTATCCACCTACCCGCCGATGTGGCCCACGCGCGATCCAGCCACCGGAGACAACTACGATCTCAAGCAGGCGATACTGATCCGGGCCGGGGCCCACTCCTTCGAAGGCAAGGTCTTCAACGTGGTGGCCTCCGGCTTCCTGGACGCGTCAGCCCGAGACCGCCTGGGCCGACTGACCCCTGAGGCCGGGCGCATCCTGGACGGGAGCCCCAGAGGCATCTCGGTGGTCGTGGGTCCGGAGGGAACCCCGGTCAGCCCGATTTTGCAGGAGGAAGAAGGACTTCTCTACGCCGAGATCGATCTCTCCCAGACGGTGGCCCCCAAGCAGATCCACGACGTGGTGGGCGGGTACAACCGGTTCGACATCTTCAAGCTCAGCCTGGACCGGTCCCGCCGGCCTCCCCTGAACTTTGAAGCCGTCGGGGGCCATTTCGAATCCACTGATGCCGAGCCAAACGACGAGGGCCGTTCGTGAAGTCTCCCGGTCAAGGGAACCGACGCGATTCCCGACTCGGGGCGCGGAACTCGGGGCGCAGACGATTCAGAACGGTTTCAAGATTGCACCGGTGAAGCCCTGAGACAAGGGGCATCGGCATGGAGAGTGCATCAGCCGGAAAGGATTATTCAGGCAAGAAAGGTCTTTACCACCAGGCTTAGAACACCGGCTAGCACAAGACCGACCATCCACTTCAAGAGCCTCACGTCCGCCTCGATGTTTGCCGGACGGTTTTCGTAAGTCGCAATCTCCACGGCTGCGTCTCGGGCCTTGTCGTCAGGCGCGCCGACAGCCCTGAAGGCCTCATAGGTCTTGGAAAGCATGATCCCCATGTCAAGAGCATACGGGCCCGGGCCGGGCCGGGCAAGAGAAAGAGTATGAGTAAGTTGTGAACGGCGCCCGGCACGGACACAGGCAACGGCCACCTCTGCCAGTGACTCAGTCTGGACGAGAACGAGGCGCCCGTGAAATTCCGACGAGCGGACAGGGAAACAGCCTCAATCGCAACCACGGAGAGGCTGGCATGCGCCGACGGTCCTGGCTCAAGACGGCTCTGGGAGCGGTGCTGTGCGGGTCCCCGGCCATTCTGAGGGGAGCCGGACGCACCCCGGGCGACAAGCCCAACCTCCTGTTTCTCTGGACCGACGAACAGCGGGCCGACACCCTGGCCGTCTATTGGACTCTGGAAGCCAGCGGCCAGGCCGCCAACACCCTGGTGGTCTTCACCAGCGACCACGGAGAGATGATGGGAAGCCACTCGCTGATCGGCAAGCAGGTTCTCTATGAAGAATCCATTCGCGTGCCGCTGCTCATCCGAGCCCCCTTTCGTCACATCCGCCCGGGCCTGATCGAGCAACCGGTCAGCCACATCGATCTGGTGCCCACCTCCTGGAGCTGATGGACTCCGAGAGCCGGCCCTCCCTGCCGGGTCAAAGCCTGGTGCCGCTGCTGCGGGAGGAGCGGGTCCCTCAAGACCATGTCTTCATCCAATGGCACGGTGCCGTCGTCGTCGTCGAGGCCGTGGTGAGACGGTTCTCGGGCGCTCCCAACGCCCGGGCGGTGATCTCTCCGGAGGGCTGGAAGCTGGGCATCCACGACAGCGACAACGACCTGCTCTTCCACCGGGAACGAGACCCGCTCGAGACCCGAAATTTGCGCTACCGCCAGGAAGCGGGAGCCATCATGGGGGCCCTTCTCAAGAAACTGGAGGCCTGGCAAAGGGAAACCGGCGACCGGATGGCCTTGCCCGAGATGGGATAGGCCTCCACGCCGCCCGGCCGCGCGGCCGCGCCCGCGGTTCCCTTTGAAACTCGGTCCTGTTTAGCCGGGCCCCGCCCTGCCGTGCGGATCATTCGAGGAAAAACGGCCGATCGTTAATGAAGATGAACCACGAATGGACACGAATAGACCAGAAGACAGATGGACCTCCTTCAACCACAAGCGGCACCAAAATGTGTCTGGCATTTTGTGCCCTTGGTGTGACGATGTCATGGGATGATGGCTTCCTGGGAGCGCGGGCGTCCCGCCCGCACCAAGCCTGGCACAGCCTCGGCCATCTCCCCCACTTGGATCAACCGGGAACGGCGCCATGGCTCTCCTTCGGCTTGGCCGATGCGGTTCCCGCCGACAGGGTGGCTGCCTGCAGCATCGCACTAAAGCTCAGCGGCGGCCAAAGGGACAGCATGCGGGCGGGACGCCCGCGCTCCCAGGCGATGCCGTCCCGGCCGTGCGGTGGGGGGTGTCTGGCGGTCGACTTCTCAGAAAGCCGACGTGCGCCCTTTGGGAAACTCCCGTTTGCCCGCGAGTCCAGCCCCCGCCCCCCACGACGGGGCGGATCATTCGAGTGTGAAACAGGTTTTGTTTCAGGCAAGTGTCGCCCCCGCCCTACCGGGCGGATCATACGAGAGTGAAACAATCGGAAATCGATAATTCTTTCGTGACCTTGGTATCCCGTCGCGGTTAACCTCAACGCCTTAGTGGCCCTTCGTCGTTCTTAGTGGCCCTTCGTGGATAACTCTTTTTCTTTTGTTTCAGGCAAGTGGGGCCCCTGCCCTGCCGGGCAGATCATCCGAGAGTAAAACAATCAGAAATCGACTATCCCGTAGCGGTTAAACTCAACGCCTTAGTGGCCCTTCGTCGTTCTTAGTGGCCCTTCGTGGATAACTCTTTTTCTTTTGTCTTTTTTCTGTTGTTTCAGACAAGGACTGGGGTCCACCTGGAACCCGCGCCGTCATCCAATCATGAATTTATGGACCAATCCCCTGGTGGCGCGCCAACTGCGGCTCAACCGGCAGACCTTCGACTTTTGGCGCCTCTACCGTTCCCATCGGGAAGCGGTGGCGGACCTGATCTGCCAACTGCCGCAGCCGGCCTCGGCCAGGCTCTGCATCCTGGGCGCCGGCAACTGCAACGACCTGGATCTGGCCCGATTCACCGGCGGTTTCGCACAAGTTCACCTGGTGGACCTCGACCGCCAAGCCATGGCCAAGGGCGTGGAGCGGCAGTCTCCCCCCGCCCCCGGCAGAATCAGGCTCCATGGTGGGGTCGACCTTACCGGCATCTTGAAGACCCTGGCCACCTGGGAGCGTCACCAGCCCAAGAGAGAAAGCATCGCCCACTGCATCCGCGAGGCCCGGGCCTTTGCTGGCCCTCCCGTCCAGGGCCGGTTCGAGGTGGCGGTATCGATGTGCCTGTTGTCCCAGATCATCGATTCGGTCGTCTCGGTGACCGGGCCCGGAGACGTACCCCTGGAACTGGTGCGTGCTCTGCGCCAGCGGCATCTGCGCCTGCTGGCGGAAGTGCTTCTGCCGAGAGGGGTCGGCATTCTGGTCACCGACTTCGCCCGGGAGCGGGGCGGCGTCCACCCACCCCGGGCGGCTTCGCCGACGCCGGAGAGCGCCCTGGCATCCCCCGGCGGTGCCTTCCTGGGGGTGAGCCCCGAGGAGATTTGCGCATTGGCGAGCAATGACCCCATCCTTCGCACCCAGGTCCGACAGGCCCGGGTGAGTTCCTCGTGGCCGTGGCGGCAAAACCCCCGCCGCACCCTCCGGGTCTGCGCGATTCAGTTCCAGCGGATTCAGGAGGGGCCGGGACTTCAGCCCGCATAGGTCGCGGGGGGCGCTATTGAGAAAAGTGCAGGGAGCGAGGTACGTGTTTAGCGTGATTTTGAAATGGGCGCCACGCCGACACCGACAACGCCTCGCTGCCCGTGCCGCTGATATTCACTCACGGGGCGGGGTGTTGCCCCCCACCGGCTCGACTGCGGGCTCCGCCCTGGTCTCGCCGACTCCCCCTCAAGGGGGGAGTGATCCGGGGGATGATGCCTTCCTGGGAGCGCGGGCGTCCCGCCCGCACAAAGCCTGGCACAGCCTCGGCCATCTCCCCCACTTGGGTCGACCCGGGACGGCGCCTTGGATCTCCTTCGGCCTGGCCGTTGCGGTTACTGCCGCCGTGGTGGCTGCCTGCAAAGTCGCACTGAGGGTCAGGGGCTACCAAAGGAACAGGATGCGGGCGGGACGCCCGCGCTCCCAGGCCAATCACTCCCCCCTTGAGGGGGAGTCGCAGAAGCCGAGCCGCCAGGCGAAGGCTGATGCGGTGGGGGGGGGAGCCGGCTGCCGTGGACGTGAGCCGGGCGCAAGCCGATGGAACCCGGCAGTTCTTCCCCAGAGCCGCGTAGGACGCGGCAGCGTGGTGCCCCCTTCCCAACAAGGCTTACCCGCATGTCTCACCGGACCGTGACGCGGTGAGAACGGCAGTCTAGAACGTGCTCCCCCAGGAATAGTTGACTCGGGCGTAGTAGTATCCGCCGCTCAGGCCCCAGGGGGTGAACTGGCTGTAGGGGAGTCCGAAAATGTCGGCGAAGAGGTCCATGCGCTGCGAGAAGGTGTTGAAGACGTTCTGGCCGCCGAAGGCCAGCCTCAGGTTGTCGGTCAAGGAGATGCTCGCTTCCAGGTCGACGATGGGGCGACCCTCCAGCAGCGGCGAGTCCGCGCCGCGGACGAACCGGGCGTCGAAGTGGTCCACCCAGGAGCCGAAGTAGTTCAGACGGCCCAGCAAGCCTACCCGCCCCAGGCGCTGGTTGACGGCAGCATTCCAGCGGATCCGGGGCACGCCGCGCTCCAGGCCCAGGACGTCTCCGGGCGTGAGCAGGTCCGACTCTTCCGTCACTTCCGTGTGGGTGTAGTTCAGCGCGTAACTGAAGGCAGTGTTGCCGCCCAGTGCCTTTGGACTGTAGGTCGAGACCAGGTCGATCCCCTGGTTGCGACTGGAGAAGTCGTTGATGAAGAACCGGAAGAAGGCCAGCGTGCCGGCCGAGGCGATCCCTTCCGAGAGCAGCAGCGCGCGTTCCTCCTCCGTGAGCGTAAACGTTTGCGACAGGGCCAGGCGATTGGAGAGGTCGACCCGGAAATAGTCGGCGGTCAGCGTGAAGGATCCGGTGTCGACCACCAGCCCCGCGGTGGTGTTGAATGACGTCTCGGGCTCCAGCGGCTTGCCGCCTTTCAGTTCCGCCGCCAGGAAGGTGGAGGGCACGTTGGCGCTGTCGACCAACTGCAGTGTTTTCGGGTCGATGGTGGTCTGCACGTTGAGCGTGTTCTGCTGGCCGGGCGTCGGAGCCCGAAACCCGGTACTGACGCCGCCGCGCACGGAAACCTTGTCACTGAGCCCAAAACGGCCCGACAGCTTGCCGTTGGTGGTGGAACCGAAGAGGTCGAAGTGCTCGAATCGGAGGGCACCGCTCACCGTCCACCGCTCACCCGGATCCCGCAGCTCCAGATCGCCGTAGAGCGCCACGTTGCTGCGATTCCAGGCTCCGGCCGTATAGTCGGGAAAGCCGGGAAAGCCGTTGGAGCCAGAGACGAAGCCCTGGGCGGCGTAGGGTCCCACCTCCCAGGAGGGTTTCCCGCCGGCACCGATCTCGAAACGCTCGTTGCGCCACTCGGTGCCGGCCGCCAGGTTGACCATGTCGGTGGCGGCATAGGAGACGTCGAAGTTGAGGTTGGTGTCTTCCTGCCGGTAGAGTCCCGGGTCGAAGTCCCGCGGCGTGTCGGGTCCGAGTGAGGCGTTGACCGTATTCTTGAAGAAAAAGTCGGACTCGTGGGCGCCGTAGCTGGCACTGGCGTCCCAGGTCATGCCCTTGCCCAGGACCCCGCGCACCCCGCCCACCACCGACATGTCGGTGACCACGCCACCGAACTGGGGCGTGAAGCCGCCGGGGGCGATCTCCCGGAAAGAGAAGCAGTTCGGGTCGTCGAACACCCGCGCCAGGGCTCCCGCATCGGGCACGTTGTCGGTGATCCGCACGGTGGGGCAGCTGGCGGACCCGTCGACAACGCCGTCGCGCACATCCAGCACATCGCCAATCAGGAGCGTCTGGCCTTCGTCCAGGCTGTAGATGTTGGCCCGATTGTTGGGATTCCGGAAGTAGAAGCCCTCCGTCACCTTCTTCTCGGCGTAGTTGGTGTGGCCGTAGATCTGTACGGCGTTGGAGAACAGGTGGCCGAAGTTGCCGAAGAACTTCACGTCGTCGTCGATGGTGGGGTTGCCCCAGATCTGGGCCGGATTGGCCACGGCCGTGTTTCCGGCCGCGATGAGGGCCGCCGCGTCGGCGCGCTGAACGCTGCGGTTGGTCGGGTTGGAGTTGCCGTATTCCAGGCTGAGATTGGCGAACCCGCTCTTACCAAGGGGTAGCCCGACGTTGGCGGCTATGGCGTAGGAATCCCCGTCGCCGGCGCGGTAGGTGCCGGTGTTGAACTCCACACTGCCTCCCTGCCGAGCATCCTTGAGCTGGAAGTTCAGTACGCCGGCGATGGCGTCCGAACCGTATTGGGCGGAGGCGCCGTCCCGTAGCACCTCCACCTGGCGCAGCGCAATGGCGGGAATGGTCGAGATGTCCGGACCCTGCGCGCCGTCGGTCACTCCGGCGAACCAGGCGATGACCGAGGAGCGGTGACGGCGCTTTCCGTTCACCAGTACCAGCGTGTGATCGTGCGCGAGGTTGCGCAGACTGACCGGCCGCACCAGGGTGGCCGCGTCACTGATGGGATGGGTGGCCACGTTGAACGATGGGATCAGCGTCCGCAACTGGTAGTCGAGGGTGGTGGATCCCTGGCTCACCACGTCCTGGAGCGGGATGGCGTCTATGGGGACCGGGGATTCGGTCACCGACCGCGGTTGGGCTCGGCTCCCGACGACCACCAGTTCCGTCTCCAGGAGCAACTGAAGGGTGATGGTGATCCTGCCGTGGGATGGCTCCACCGAGCCTTCATGGGCCTCAAAATCCTCTGCCGACACCATCACCCGGTGAGGACCGGAGCCTAGACCGCAAAAGGCGGCCACACCCGAGCTGTCGGTCATCTCCTCTCGATCCCCGATGGTGACGGCGGCGCCCTGTATCGATGCGGACGAAGGATCCAGAACCTGAACCTCAAGGCAGGGTTCTTCCGGCCTGCCGGTTTGTTGAGCAAACGCCGGAAGTGTCACGGCAGGCCCAAGCAGAGTCATCAGCGCGGACAAACAGGCGAGACGAAAGACTTCCATCGTCATTGCTCCTCCTTTTCACCATGCGCAAAACGAGCGCAAACGGAGCAAAAAAGCCATTAAAAATATTCGATGGACTCTATTTTAACAATGAACCCGCATTTATCAACGGGAGGTTGCCATTGGCTGGCGCCCCGGGGGGAGCGCGCCAGGAAGGGATCGTTTTCGCGGGATCGGAAGAAGCCACCCCTGCTGCGGCTGCGGCGCCTGCACCCGCCTCGCGAGTGCAGGCCCTCCATTGGAAGCCTTGTTAAAGATGGGCTGTTTTTCCTTCGTGTCCCTTAGGGGTCCTTCGTGGATCACCCCTCAATCGAAGTCATGTTATGCTGGGGCACGCGGGTCCCCCGCTGCCGGCGCAGCCGTTCCCGAAGCCGTCCCACCCGTGCCGGTCGCGAGCGATCGCTTCCCGCCGCGCTGAACCGGACCGGAACCCATGCCTCGACTGACCGACTACCGTGCCCTGACTTTCGACTGCTACGGCACCCTGATCGACTGGGAGACCGGGATCTGGGACGCCTTGCAACCGGTGATCCTGCACAATGGCAGGGGGGACCTCACCCGAGAGACGGCGCTCGGCGCCTTCGCCCGGTGGGAGAGCCGCCAGGAGCAGGCCGCGCCCGGCCTGCCCTACCCGGAGCTGCTGGCTCGGGTGCACCGGAGCATCGCCGGGAGCTTCGGTCTTGAGACAAACCAGGATCTCGACGTCGCTTTCGGAGACTCGGTGCCGCACTGGCCGGCATTCCCGGACACTGCCGACGGCCTGCGCCTTCTCAGCCGGCACTACAAGCTGGTCATCCTGTCCAACGTGCACCGTGACGGCATCGCTGCCTCCAGACGGAAACTCGGGGTTGAATTCGACGCGGTCTACACCGCCCAGGACATCGGCTCCTACAAGCCGGCCGATGCCAACTTCGCCTATCTGCTGGCCCACCTGAAGTCGGATCTGGGACTGGACCGGTCCCAGGTTCTGCACGTAGCCCAGAGCCTTCACCACGACCATGCACCGGCCAACCGTTTCGGCATCGCCAACGCCTGGATCGACCGGCAGCGGCTGTCGAAAGGCGGGGGCTGGGGCGCGACCGAGCCGATGGAAGCTGTCCCCTCTACCGATTTCGTCTACTTCTCCATCCAGGAGATGGCCCAGGCGGTGGCGGCGGAGAGAAAAAAGGGCGACCGGTGAGTTCTCTTCAAAGCAGAGTGTTCCGGAATAGCCAGGCCCCCGCCCTGCTGTGGAGATCATTCGAGGAAAAACGGCCGATCCTTAATGAAGATGAACCACGAATAGACACGAATAGACCAGAAGACAGATGGACCTCCTTCAACGACAAGCGGCACCAACATGCTTCTGTCACTTTTGTCCCGTTGGTGTGACCCTGTCATGGGAGGAAGCCCACCCGGGAGCGCGGGCGTCCCGCCCGCACAAATCCTCCCGCAGCTTCGGCCATCTCCTCCACCGCAATCAACCGGCAGCGGCGCCCTGCCTCTGCTTCGGCCGGGCCCATGCGGTTCCCGCCGGCAGGGCGGTCGGCTGCAACATCGCAGGGAAACTGAGCGGCAACCGAAGGGACAGCATGCGGGCGGGACGCCCGCGCTCCCGGGGGTGTCGTCCCGATGGTGAGGTGGGGGTTATCCGGCGGGCGACTTCTCTGAAAGCCGGCCTGTCCCCTTTGGGAAACTCCCGTTTGCCTGCGAGCCGGGCGCCCGCCCCCCGCGACTGGGCAGATCCATCGAGAAGGACTATAAATTGAACATCGATGCACAGGATGCACAGGATAATCAGGACGGGAGGCTGCTGCAGGAGACGCGGGCTCGGGCGATGATCGCGTGTGGATTTGAGGATGTCCGGGAATACAAGCCAGCCGTCTCCGGAAAAAATCCTGTGCATCCATGTGAATCAAAAATCTACCCATGCTTGACTATGAACCGGTTTCCAGCCACCAGGCGCAGGCGTTTGTTTCAGGTAAGTTCGGCCCTCGCCCCCCACGACGGGGCGGATCATACGAGGCTGAAACAGGGGTGATTCAGGCACGTTGTCAATTCCTCTCCAACCCCTGTTGTTTCAATCTCTTGAACCGGTTTTGCGTCACGCGAACCCAGGTTTGTTTCAAATAGGTTCGGCCCCCGCCCTGCCGTGCGGGTCATTCGAGAGTGAAACAATCGGAAATCGACAATCCTGTCGTGACCTTGGAATCCCGTAGCGGTTAACCTCAACGCCTTAGTGGCCCTTCGTCGTTCTTAGTGGCCCTTCGTGGATAACTCTTTTTTCTTTTGTTTCAGGCAAGGCAAGACGGAATCGTCCGGGCTCAGGACGATTTCTTCTTGTCCTTCTTGCCCCGCCCGCGGACGAACTGCCAGCCGAAGCGGCCCTTGATGCAGAGGTGTCCGCGAGTAACCTCCTGGTCGATAGGTGAGGTGGCTTTGACGATCTGGTTGTCCTGCACGTGCAGGGTGACGGTGCAGCCGACCCCGCAATAAGGGCAGATGGTGTCGGTGCGCTTCTGATCGGATTCCTTCCAGGTACCCGCTTCCCGCATGTCGTATTCCGTCTTGAACATCAGGGCCCCGGTGGGACAGACCCCAATGCAGTTTCCGCAATAGACGCAGGCGGAATCCGGGAGCGGAACCGAATATTCGGTAGAGATGCTACTGGAAAACCCGCGGCCGGCCACGGCGATGGCAAAGGTGTTCTGAGCCTCCTGGCCACAGGCCTGCACGCACTTGTAGCAGAGGATGCACTTGGCGTAGTCCCGAACGTAGAGGTCGTTGTCGATTTTGACCGGCTGTGCGACGGTAGCCGCTGTCAGCCCGTCCGGCGAAGAGTGGGCTCCCGGAGGCTCCGATTCCGGTCCTTCGGCTTCCGTCGGAGGCGCCGCGGGCCCGAATCGCTCGGGTTGCCCCTGGTAGCGCTCCAGATAGGACTGCAATTCGGGTGCGGTGGAAACATCGACCGAGGAAGCCAGAAACTCCAGGACCATGCGCCGGCTCAGACGGACGCGCTCACTGTCGGTTCGGACCACCATCCCTTTTTCCACCCGGCGGGAACATGCCGGGACCAGAGTCCGTGACCCTTCCAGCTCGACCACGCAGACGCGGCAGACGTTGACGGGATTCAGGTTTTCCAGGTAGCAAAGGGTGGGCGTATCGATCCCCAACCTCCTGCAGGCCTCCAGCAGCGTCGATCCCTCGGGAACCCGAATCGTCTTGCCGTCGATGGTCAGGGCGACTTCGGTCCTGGGGGCGGCGGGCGGCGGCGCCGGGATCGGACCCTGCGGCACCGGGACGGTCAGGCTAGGGGCCAAGGGGTTGGGGGAAGAACTTTCCGGTATTGCTGGTTTTTTCTTGTCCATGGGTCTGATTGCAGTCGTCTTGAGTCTGCCGGACCGGCACTGAATCCCGCCGGCAACCGGGGTGTCCGCCAGCTAACCTGATGGATTGGACCCCTGGGAGGGACCCGAGAATTCCCCCCAGCGCGCTAGAGCGGACTGGATGGCGCTGGAGGCGGTGTGTCCGAGACCGCAAATGGACGCGTCGCTCATGACCTGACCGATCTCGGCCAGTTGCACCGGCGCCTGCCCCACTCCCTGAGAATGCCCCCCGAACAGGCGAGACAAGGCTTCCTCCTGCCGCACCGTGCCGACCCGGCAAGGAACGCATTGGCCGCAGGACTCGTCGCGGAAGAACGCCGCAATCCTCTGCAGGATTTTCCTCAGATCCACGCTGTCGTCAAAAGGCATCACCACCGCCGAACCCAGGCCGGCGCCGATCGCCCGGGTGCCTTCGAAGGTCATGGGGGTATCCAGCTCCCTGGGAGAAAGGAAGGTCCCGGCCGCCCCCCCGATCAGGACACCCTGCAGCCGGCCGCTGCCCGACACTCCACCCGCCAGATCCAGCAGGCTTGCCAGGCTGGCGCCGAAGGGGACTTCATAGACTCCCGGCCGGCCGACGTGGCCCGAGAGGCAGAACAGCTTGGTGCCGGTCGATCGGGGGGTCCCGATGGCGGCAAAGGACCGGCCGCCCCACAGCACGATTCCCGGAACGTTGACCAGGGTCTCGACGTTGTTGACCAGGGTGGGGCGACCGAACAGCCCCACCTCGGTCGGGAAGGGCGGCTTGTTCCGCGGCTCTCCCCGGTATCCTTCGATCGAGTTGAACAGGGCCGTCTCCTCGCCGCAGATGTAGGCGCCTGCTCCCCGGCGGATCTCGATGTCGAAGGACAGGTCCAGATTCAGGATCCTTTTGCCCAGGAAACCGCGGGCTCTGGCCTGGCGGATGGCGTGGCTCAGGCGCTCGAAGGCCAGGGGGTATTCTCCCCGGATGTAGAGGAAGCCCTGCTGGCAGCCGGTGGCCAGCCCGGCAATGGTCATGGATTCGATGAGGAGGAACGGATCTTCCTCCATGAGCACCCGGTCCTTGAAGGTTCCCGGCTCCGACTCGTCCGCGTTGCAGACCAGATAACGGACCGGCTGGGAGGAGCGGGCGCGGTAGACCGCCTCCCATTTCCGCCCCGCGGGAAAGGCGGCTCCACCCCTTCCCACCAGCTTGGAATCGATAACTTCGCGAATGACCCGCTCGGGACCCAGTTCGACGGCCCGCCGCAAGGCCTCATAACCCCCTTGGGCCAGATGATCCTCCAGGCTCTCGGGCTGGAGGCGGCCGACGCGCCGCAACACGCGCAATTCGGGTTGGCCCTGTTGCGGGACGCTGAGGGATGCGGGGACGGGCGTGGGCTCCGGTTTGCGGTCCGGCCGCTCCACCGCGGCCAGGAGGGCGTCCGCCGTGGTCGGCGCCAGCGAGCATTCCCAGGGCTTGCGGCCGGCCGCCGAGACCAGGGCCGCCGGGGCGCGCTCGCAGAGGCCGAGGCAGGGGCTCCTGAGCCAGGTGAGCTTCTCCGAGGGCTTGGCCGCTCCGGCAGGCCCCAGGCGGCCCGCCAGTTGCTCGCAGATCGCAGGCGCCCCCCGGATCAGACAGGCAAGGTCGTCACAAACGTGAATGACGACCCGAGGCCGACGAATCATTGAAAAGAGTCCGTAAAAATCGGCAACGCCAAAGGCTTCGGCAGGAGGGAGGTTCAACCGCCGGCAGGAGTAGTTCAGGGCTCCGGGGCTGATCCAGCCGATGCGGCTGTTGATGGCGTGGAGCACCGGAAGCAGCAGGTGCCTCCGCGACCGGGCCGGCCGTTCATCCTGGAGATGGTAGTCTTCCGCCTTCCCGGCCTCGAGGGGGCCAAGGATGCCATCGACAGCGGCGCGCTCTTCCCGGTCTGGAGGATGACCGGCAATATGTAGGTCCAACGGCAGTCTCCTCGGCTGGCCCGGGCGGGCCGGCGCGGTGTCTTCTAGCCTGGCTGGGAAAACGCCAGCTTGACAATGCGAACGGCAGAGGCCTTGAACTCCGCGGTGCCCGACTTTGGATCGACGGCGTCGATGGTGAGCTGGTTGGTCTGAACCTCCTCCGGAAAGTGCAGAGTCATGAAGACCAGACCGGGCTTGAGACCGGTATCGAAACGGACCGGGGCGACGACCGAACCCCGGCGTGAGATCACTTTGACCCGCTCCCCCTCCAGGACCCCGTAGCGCTCACCGTCTTCGGGACACAGATCCAACGATTCCCCCCGGCGCAGCGGGGAGGAGTAAGACGAGGTCTGGACACCGGTATTGTAGGAATCCAGACGCCTGCCGGTGGTCAGCCTCAGGGGAAACTGATCGCTCAACTCGTCCACCGGGGGTTCGAACTCCACCGGATTGAAGGGCGCCCGTGGTCCCAACAAGGGGTTTTGCCACAATCGGCTGTGCAGGTAAAGCTCGCCGGGATGCGACTCGTCATAGCAAGGCCAGCGGATGCCGTCGAGGGCTTCCAATCGCTCGTAGCTCATTCCGCGATGCATCGGACTGAGGCTGCGGAGCTCGTCCCAGATCCGCTTCGGGTCCGGGCGGCCCCAGTCACTCCCCAGTCGGCGAGCCAATTCGTAAAGGATGTCCAGGTCATCCCGTACTCCAGGGGGCGGGGACAGCGCTCGGCGGACTCGTTGCACCTTGCGCTCGCTGTTGGTCACGGTCCCCTCCGACTCGCACCAGCCGGCTGCCGCCGGCAGGACGACCTGGGCCATGGCGGCAGTGTCGGTCATCAGCACGTCCTGCACCACCAGGCATTCCAATCCCTCCAAGAGGCGCTGTGCCCGCCTCTGGTCGGCCTCCGAAACCGCCGGGTTCTCTCCGACCACATAGAGCGCCGTCAGTTCGCCCTCCTCCATGGCGTCGAACATTTGGCTGAGGTGCATACCCCGCTTGGGTGGAATCTTCACTCCCCAGGTCTGCTCGAACCTGGCGCGGAGCCGGTCGTTTTCCACGTGCTGAAATCCGGGAAGCCGGTCGGGAATGGCACCCATGTCCCCCCCTCCCTGGACGTTGTTCTGCCCCCGAAGAGGATTCAGCCCGCACCCGTATCTCCCCACGTGGCCCGTCAGAAGAGCCAGGTTGATCAAGGCCAGCACGTTGTCGACGGCGTTATGGTGCTCAGTGATCCCCAGCGTCCAGCAGAGTTCGGCCCGTTGGGCCCGGGCGTACTCGTGAGCCAGCTTCCGAATGTTCTCGGCGGGGACCCCGGTCTCCCGCTCAGCGCGTTCCAGGGTGTAGGGTTCCACCGAGCGGCGGTACTCCTCGAACCCGCTGGTGGCATGGTCGATGAAGGACCGATTTTCCAGGCCGGCAGCCAGAATCTCCCGGGCCATGGCGTTGGCCAGAGCGATGTCGCTGCCCACATCCAGACCCAGCCAGCCGTCCGCCCATTGGGCCGAACTGGTCCTGCGGGGGTCGATGACAAAAAGCCGGGCTCCGCGATTCACTCCCTTCAGCACGTGAAGAAAAAAAATCGGGTGCGTTTCGCGAGCGTTGGATCCCCACAGGAGGATCAGATCGGTGTCCTCGATTTCCTGGTAGGAACTGGTTCCGCCACCCATTCCGAAAACCGTCGCCAGACCGACGACGCTGGGAGCGTGTCAAGTGCGGTTGCAACTGTCGATGTTGTTGCAGCCAATGACCGTCCGAACGAACTTCTGGGCTGCGAAGTTGAGCTCATTGGTCGTCTTGGAACAACTGAACATCCCGAAGGCCTGCGGCCCCTGGTTCCTGACAACTCTGAGAAAAGCCTCGGCGGTCCGATCCAGCGCCTCGTCCCAACCGGCCGGGCGAAGTCCGGCGCCGTCCCTCACCAGCGGCTCTGTCAGCCGGTCACCTCGTTTCCAATCCATGAAAATCTTCCTTTCGCCCTTCCATACCCACTCGGCCAGAGTCTATCGTTACAAGCGGAACCGATGCAAGCGCAAGTCCTCGGCGCCCACACAAGTCCTCGGCGCCCACAACGGATTGACAACGGCTGGACGACGCCAGATAATGCGGCCTATAAATCGGCCCTCGGAAATACTCCCCGAGAGTGAACGGCGCCATGGATTTTGCCGCTTACGAGCTTGACGACGGGATCTACGACGAGATGCTGCAGCCGAACGGCGAGCCCCGGGAGCACTCCCGGCTGCTCTACGAAACCCTGCGCCAGTTCTCCAGCGACGAGATCGGCAGCATTCAGGATCGAGTCACGCGCTCCTTTTCCAACGAGGGCATCTCCTTCACTGTCTACGGGGACTCCGAAGCCAACGAGCGGATCATTCCTGTCGACTGCCTGCCCCGGATCCTGCCGGCCGGCGAGTGGAAGCATCTCGAAACCGGGCTGACCCAGCGTCTCGCGGCCCTGAACCGCTTTCTGGACGATGTCTACGGCGAAGCCCGCATCATCGGCGACGGGGTGATTCCGGCGGACGTTGTGCGCGGCTGCCCCCAGTACCGCGGCGAAATGTGTGGTGTCTCCGTACCCCACGGAACCTGGGTCGCCATCTGCGGCACCGACCTGGTGCGCACCAACCAGGGCTTCCAGGTGCTGGAAGACAACCTGAGGGTCCCCTCGGGAGTTTCCTACATGATTGCAAACCGCAAGGTCGTCAAGACCAGCCTGCGCCGGCTGTATCGAAGCTCCCGGGTACGGGGGGTCGAACACTACGGGCGCCTGCTGCTGGAGACCCTGCGTGAGTTGTCCCCGAGCGGTCGTCCCGACCCCTGCATCGCGCTGCTGACGCCGGGAGTCTACAACTCGGCCTTCTACGAACACATGTTCCTGGCCCGGGAGATCGGCGCGGAACTGGTGGAAGGCCGCGACCTGCTGGTCAACGATGGCTTCGTCTACATGCGCACCACCACGGGATTGAGGCGCGTGGACGTGGTCTACCGGCGGGTAGACGACGATTTTCTCGATCCCCTCGTCTTCCGCGAAGACTCCCTGCTCGGTGTCCCCGGGCTGATCCACGCCTACAAGCTCGGCAACGTGGCCGTCGTCAACGCCCCCGGAACGGGCATTGCAGACGACAAGAGCGTCTATGCCTACGTCCCCGACATGATTCGCTACTACCTGGGTGAGGAGCCGATCCTGGCCAACGTCCGGACGCATCTGTGCCGGCGGCCCGAAGACCTCGAGTACACCCTCGACAACCTGGAGAACCTGGTGGTGAAGCGCGTGGGCGAGTCCGGAGGTTACGGCATGCTGGTCGGTCCCCACGCAACCCCCGAGGAGCGCGAGGCTTATGCCAAACAGGTGCGGGCCAACCCGGCCGATTTCATCTCGCAGCCGGTCCTGCCGCTGTCACGCGCAGCCTGCCTGATCGAGGGCCGCCTCGAGCCGAGACACGTGGACCTGCGCCCCTTCGTGCTTCACGGGACCAGAACCCGCATGGTGCCAGGGGCCTTCTGCCGGGTGGCCCTTCGCCGAGGCAGCCTGGTGGTGAACTCCAGCCAGGGCGGCGGCGGCAAGGACATTTGGGTGTTGGAGGATTGAACTCACTGTTACAACTCCTACAGCTTGGGAGGGATTCATGCCAAAAACACCGATGAAGGAGTTCTTGAACCACAGCCGCGCCGGCAACCTGGCGGGAATGACGCTCGCCCTGCTTGGCTGTCTGTTGCTTGGAACCACCGCCGCACAGGCGGCGATCGAGAGCGAAACCGTGTTCATCCTCAACACCTTTTCCTTTCTTGTCTGGGGCGCCCTGGTGATGTGGATGTGCGCGGGATTCACCATGCTGGAATCCGGTTCGGTGCGCACCAAGAACGCCTCCATGATCTGTCTGAAGAACATCGGTCTCTACTCGATTGCCGGACTGGCCTACTATTTCATCGGCTACAACCTCATGTATGTCGACGTCGGAAACCTGATCGGCTCATTCAAGCTTTTCTATGGACCCACGGAAGCTGAGATCGCCCTGGTGGCGGGATCGGAGGCCGCCGCCCCGGCAGCCGAACTGATCAAGAAGGGCTACTCCACCATGTCGGACTGGTTTTTCCAGATGGTTTTCGTGGCCACGGCTGCCTCCATCGTGTCGGGCACACTGGCAGAACGGGTCAAGATGTGGCCGTTTTTCCTTTTCACGCTGGTGCTGACCGCCTTCGTCTATCCTATCGTGGGCGCCTGGACATGGGGCGGCGGCTGGCTGCATGACATGGGCTTCAAGGACTTTGCCGGGTCGACCATCGTGCACGGCACCGGGGGTTGGGCGGCGCTTGCGGGAGCCATAGTGGTCGGGCCGAGGTACGGCAAATTTCACAAGGACGGCACCATCAAGCCCACCCCGCCTTCCAACATCCTGATGGTGACCCTGGGTGTTTTCATTCTGTGGTTCGGATGGTTCGGCTTCAACGGCGGCTCACAACTGGCGCTGGGAAGCGTGGCTGACGTGGTCGCCATGAGCCATGTGCTGGTCAACACCAACCTGGCGGCAGCGGCCGGGGTCATGACCGCCCTGGCTTTCTCGCGGGCCATCCTGGGGCGCATGGATCTGTTTGCCGGACTGAACGGAGCCATTGCGGGGCTGGTCTCCATTACCGCCGCACCCAATATTGTGGAGCATTACTGGGCCGTGATCATCGGCGCCATCGGAGGCATCCTGTGCACCGCCGGCCTGAAGTTCCTGGAAAGGGTCAAGCTGGATGACGTGGTGGGAGCGGTGCCCGCCCATCTTTTCGCCGGCATCTGGGGAACTCTGGCGGCATGCATCGCCGGAGGCGGCAAGCTGGAGGTGCAACTGCTCGGCGTCCTGGCCGTGGGAGCCTTCGTGTTCACAAGCTCCTGGTTGCTGTGGCGCCTGCTGGATCTGACGTTGACCGCTCGAGTGACGCGCCAGGTGGAGCAACTGGGACAGGACGCCGGGGAGTTGGGGATTGAAGCCTATCCCGAATTCGTGCTCATGCCGGAAGAGGAAGATCGGGACTGAGGCCCGCGCACCGGGCCGAGGATGGTTCCGTTCCGGAGGGTGCCTGACTCCACCCAGGAAACCCAAGGATCCCGGCCGCAACCGTCTTTTCGGGGAGCGTTCGGCCAAAAGCGCTCCCCTGCCCGGTTGAAGCCAAGGCAGAGACGGGAACCGTTCGCGATTGGAGGTGAATCATGCTTTCGCGCAGCGCCCAGGGCCTCTACTGGATGGGCCGCTACCTCGAGCGTGCCGAGCACCTCTGCCGCCTGCTGCGATTGCAGGTGGAGGCATTGGTGGACAGGCCGGTCCGGGAGATCCATCTCGGCTGGAGCAGAATTTACGGCGCCTTGAACCGGCAGCCTCCCTTCGGCGGCATCCAGTTCGACAAGAGCGACAACTACACCCTGGCTGACTCCTATACGCTCGCCGGGGATCTCACTTTCGAGCGCTCCAATCCCGGATCGGTCTGGAACTGCTTCGCGCTGGGCCGCGAGAACGCTCGCCAGATGCGCCACCGCATCAGCGCCGAGATGTGGATCTGTCTGAACCTCGCCTACCTGAGGATCCAGAAGTTGAATATCGAGGACATCTGGAAAACGTCTCCGGAGAGTTTCTATGCCGAGACCGTGGAAGAAATCCACACCTTCTCGGGAGTGGCCGCAACGACCATGTACCGCGACGAAGGCTGGCACTTCATGCAACTGGGCCATTTCATCGAACGCGCCCAACTATCGGTTGCGCTTTTCCTGTCTCAGATTGCCACCGCCAAGCTCTGCAAAGAACCCCTGGACGCGGACTGGACGGGCCTCTTGCGCCTCTACCACGCATTCGACGTCTACAACCGCAAGCACAGCGTCGAAATCCAGCCCCAACAGGTGTTGGACGTGCTGGCCACCGACCCCTCGCTGCCCAACTCGCTCTGTCGCTCGCTCGACTCCGCTGCCTCGGAACTGGCTGCCATTGCTCAGGGGCCCAGTGCCTCCAGCAGCGCCGCCGCCAGTCGGCTGGCAGGTCGCATGCGGGCCCTGATCCGGTATGAATGGCCGGACCGGAAAGACCGTGAGGCGATGCTTCCGCAGATCGATGAGCATTGCCGGAACCTCCACGATCTGGTGATGGCCGCCTACATCGACTACAACGTGGAGAAGGTCCCCGTCCACTGATTCCATGGCCGAATCCGTCTACTATGACATCCAGCACCTCTCCCGCTACCGCTACGCCAGCAGTCCGAAGCAGTGCGTGATGATGCTCTGCCTGAAGCCGCAAAACGACCGGGGGCAGCGAGTCCTGAATTTTGAAATCGAAACCGACCCGGCCGCTCCTTTGACCTCCGAGCAGGATCGTTTCGGCAATACCCGACACGTGTTCAATCTCCACTGCGAGCACCAGGTTCTGGAGATCAGCGCCCGTTCCACGGTCTCACCAGCCTCCTTCAGCCCCCTGCCGAACTCCCTCGGCGCAGGCGCCTGGAAAGAGATCCAATCCTGGAAGGACTCTTTCTCACTCTGGGACTTCACTCACCCGAGCGCCTTGGCTCGACCGTCACCCCTCCTCACCCAATTCGTCGACCGTCACGGCATCCAGCCCGGGGAGGATCCTCTGGAGGGGTTGCTGCGGCTCTCGGATACCCTTCACCGCTGCTTCCGTTACCTTCCCGGAAGCACCTCGGTGACGTCCTCCATCGAGCATATCCTCGAATCCGGTCGCGGCGTCTGTCAGGACTACGCCCACACCATGATCGCCATCGCACGCTCCTGGAGCATCCCGGCGCGCTATGTCTCGGGTTATCTGCACCTCGCCGGCCTGGAAGGCGAGCAGGCGCCGGGAAACGCCACCCACGCCTGGGTCGAATGCCTGCTGCCGGAACTCGGCTGGGTGGGGTTCGACCCTACCAACCGGTGTCTGGCCGACGAGCGGCACCTGCGCATTGCAGTGGGACGCGACTACAGGGACGTGTCCCCCACCCGCGGTGTCCTGCGAGGGGGCGAGAGCACTGGCATCGAGGTGGCCATTAAGGTGAGTGCCCGTTCAAATGCGCAAGGCGCAGGAGATCAGAGCCATCTGCCTTGGTTTTCTCGCAGTATTCCATGAAGACAGTTTTTGCTACACTAGAGGGAAATTCGTGAGCCGGTAACTATCATGCTATTGTCACGGCCAACCGGAGGTTGAACCTGACATCAAGGAGACGGGGCCGATGGAGATCAGTACCGAGCGAGAAGGTACGCTCCTGGTTGCAAAGCCGGGAGGTCGCCTCGACAGCATCAACGCACGAGAGTTCGACGATGCCATGAGATCCGCGATCAGCGAAAGCGACCAGGTTGTGATTATCGATCTGGAGAATGTCTCATACGTTAGCAGCGCGGGCCTTCGGGTGATTCTGCTGACCGCCAAGACCCTCCAGAAAAGGGGCGCGAAGCTGCTGATCTGCTCGCTCTCGGAGCCCATTCGGGAGGTCTTCGAAATCAGCGGCTTCGACAAGATCATCCCCATTCACGCGAATAAGGTCCAGGCGCAAGCCTCTATCAGTTAGCTGTGCATTCCGTGAGGGTCGTTCACACGGGCTAAATCCGAGAAACTGATAGGAGCGAAAACCATCAGTTCAAGGAGGAAGCCCGCATTTCTCACCAGGAGGCGCGACGATGGCCCCGGATTTTTCCCTTCAGCCTGTGCTCGCGACCGAAGAGCGTGGCAAGGCACTACGGTCGAGGGAGGCTGTCTCCGCTAAGACATGCCTGAGCGCACCCGGCACCCTCCGTAGCCCAATGGCTTCAATATGGAGTCCGCAAGATGCTGAAGGCAAACTGTCTTCCATGATGTACCCAGCGATCCGATGAGAAATGAGGGCCAGGCGCACTTCCGTTTCCAGTGGTTTCCCCGGGGGCGGTTTCCGGATGTCCCCGTGTGCGCCAGAGCGGCCCATCGGGTGTCAGGCGGCGTTTCCTCCCGAAGGCGGGAGGCGGGTGTTTGCAGGTAAGCAAGGGGGAGTTCCCGGCAGAGCCACGGGTTCTCTGGCGGCGGGCGATCCCGGCGGGGGAAAGACCAAAAAGTGAGTTGGCGGTACAAGATTCTGGTAGTGGATGACGAGCCTGACCTCGAACGGCTCATGTTGCAGCGAATGCGTCGTGACATTCGCGCCGGCCGCTACAAGTTCGTCTTTGCCCACGACGGGGTGGAAGCCCTCGACCTGCTGAAAGAACAGCCGGACGTCGACTTGGTGCTTTCGGACATCAACATGCCCAAGATGGACGGCCTCACGCTGATCGAGCAGATCCCGAAGGTTCAACCCGACATCCGCTCCGTGATCATCTCGGCCTACGGCGACATGAAGAACATACGCACGGCGATGAACCGGGGCGCCTTCGACTTTGTCACCAAGCCGATTGACTTCGACGACCTGAAGCTTACCATCGCACGAACCCTGCAGCATCTTGTCGAATGGCGTGAAGCTCTTGAATCGCGCGACAAGCTGGTTGCGCTGCAAAACGAGCTCGGCGTCGCCAGCAAAATACAGCAGTCGATCCTGCCCACCCGCTTTCCTGACGGACCCGGGTGCCATATCTTCGCCAACATGAAGCCCGCCCGCAACGTGGGCGGGGACTTTTTCGATGTCATCAACCTCGATGACGGCCGAATCGGCGTAGCCATCGCCGACGTTTCGGACAAGGGGGTTCCCGCCGCGCTCTTCATGATGTCCTGCCGCACACTGATCAAGGGCGCAGCCATCGGCAAATCCGATCCGGGAGAGGTGTTGCACGAGGTGAACCAGTTGCTGGAGGAGGACAACGAGGCCGCCATGTTCGTTACCGTTTTCTATGGCGTCTACGATTCCAACAGCCGGAAATTCCACTATGCCAACGGAGGGCACAATCCTCCTCTGGTTGTCCATGGGGACGGAAGTTCAACCGAGTTGCCCTTGACCGGAGGAATCGCTCTAGGGTTGATGCCCGATCTCGACTATGAAAACAACACCGTGACCCTGGCTCCCGACGACTTGATCGTTCTCTACACCGACGGCGTCACCGAGGCCTTTGACGAACAGGGAAACCAGTTCGGTACCCAGCGGCTGCGAGAGGTCTTTTCAGGTAGCGCGCTGAAAGACGTCCGGGAAGCCAACCGTGCCGTATTCCAGGCCGTGGAGAACTTCGCCGGCGACACCCCCCAGTCCGACGACATCACTTGCTTGACACTGCTGCAAGGTCGCAACGACGGCTGATCACGATGCTTTCTTTGTGTCTCGAAACCCGGATCGAGGAATTGCAACGGCTCGACGCGGCCGTTGAGGATCTTGGGGGTAAGGAGCAATGGCCCCCAGACCTCATTTACCAGGTCAAGCTCGTTCTGGAGGAGGTGATCGTCAACATCATCAACTACGGACACGACGAGGGGGAGCACAAGATTGACGTCGACCTGATCTCGGAACCGGATGCCCTCAGGATCACCATTGCCGACGACGGCCGCGCCTTCGATCCACTGAGTCAGGCCCCCCAGCCCGATGTGGAGGCAGCGCTCGAAGACCGTCCCATCGGCGGGTTGGGCGTCTTTCTGGTGCAGACTCTGATGGACGAAGCCCATTACCGGCGGGAACAGAACAGAAATCATCTGACTCTGGTCAAGCGGAGGGGCGGATGAGTCGGGGGTGCCGGATAGCGGCAGCCTTGCTGGTTACCTCGAGCGCCCTGTTCCCTGGGCAAACGAGGGGCCTCGCCCAAGAGGTTGGCGTATCCGAGAGTCGCATCCTTTTCGGACAATCCGCCGCCTTCAGCGGACCCGCCCGAGAACTGGGACGGAACATGCGTCTCGGAATCGAAGCGGCTTTCCACGAGGCCAATGCGCGAGACGGCGTTTACGACCGGAAGCTGGAGCTGCTGAGCCTCGACGATGCCTACGAGCCGGAAGCCGCCATCGCCAACACCCATCAACTGATTCACGAACAAAAGGTCTTCGCGCTCATCGGAGCAGTTGGTACGCCGACTTCACGCGCTTCCACCCCGGTGGCCGCCAGTGCCGGAGTGCCGTACATCGCACCCTTCACCGGGGCCGCCTTCCTGCGGGAAGAAGAGTGGCGAAACGTCATCAACCTGCGGGCCTCCTACAGTCAGGAAATCGATACCATGATCACCCACTTGACCGACAAGCTGGACATCGACCGTATCGGCGTCATGTATCAGGACGATTCGTTCGGCCGCGACACCTACCGCAGTTTGAGACGCTCTCTGGGCCGACGTCAGCTCAAGCCGGTATCGGTGGGGGTGTATCAGCGCAACACCACCGCCGTGAAGACGTCTCTTCTCGACCTGCGTGCCGAAAATCCCGGGGCGGTGATTCTGATCGGCGCCTACAAGCCGGTCGCATCTCTGATCGCCTGGGCGCGCCACACCGGAATGAAATCCGTCTTCATGGCGCTCTCCTTCGTGGGCAGCAACGCCTTGGCCGAAGACCTGGGTCCCGCCGGCGTCGGAGTATATGTTACCCAGGTGGTTCCTCCGCCAACCGACACCACCTACCCCATCACCGCCAACTACAACCGGGCCCTGGCGGCCTATGCCTCAGACGCAACTCCCGGATTTGTCTCGTTCGAGGGTTATCTGGCCGGTCGCCTGGCCATCGCGGCCCTTGAGCGGTGCGGCCGAATGGTGGATCGGGCCAGCTTCCTCGACAGTCTGCGCCTATCCGATCCCATCGATCTGGACGGGTTTGAACTCCACTTCGGCGACACCGATAACCAGGGCTCGGACTCCGTTTTCCTGACGGTGATCGGCCGCGACGGTTACTATCACCCGATCGAGACGCTCCGGATCGGGGTTCAACCGTGATCGACCGGCTGCGACGCCTGCTGAAGAACCCATTCCCCTCCAAGAAATCAAAGCCTCTTTCCGGCCCTGCCGAAACCAACCCAATGCAGGCCCTGGGAGCCGCTGGCGCCGGCTTGCTGCAACGACTGCTCGAGAGCCGATTTCTTACCGCCCTATTGAGCCGCTTGTCCGGCCTGATCGGAACCGACATTCTCCAGCGCAAGCGCGGCCTGGCGGTGGACCGGCTGCAACGCCTGCGCGAAGGACGAATCGGGCTGGGAATGCAGCTGTATATCGGGATCGGCGGGGCTGTGGCCATCACCTTGTCGGCAAGCCTGATCGGCTGGTTCTCCTTCAATCGGGTGGGCGATGCCCAGAACCGAGTCAACGAGGACAGCATCCCGGAAATGGCGGCTGCCTTCGGAGTCGCACGCCAAGTCAGCACCCTGGTAGCGGCAGCCCCACGCCTGGTCACCGCCGCCACCCCGCAGGATTTCACCGATGTCGCCGCCGCGGTTGCCAAGGAGCAGAAAGACTTCGAGACACGCCTTCAAACGCTGACCCCCCGGGAAGGAGAAGAAGAAACGGTCACACGCATCCTCGGCCACGGGAGTGAGATCATTTCAAACATCGAGGCCATCCGAGATTCGGTATCCCGGTCTTTCCTGCTGAGCGAGCGCAGCGAAGAGCTGCTCACGAAGCTGGAAACCTTGCAGGACGAACTGACCGGCATTCTGGTTCCGGCCGTCGACGACCAGTTCTTCTATGCGCTGACCGGCTACCGGACCCTTGGCGAGCGGCCCGCGCCCCAGGCACGGCACTTCTCGATAAGGGAGTTCAACCGCTACCGGCACATGCTGGAATTACAGGCAAACGCGACGACCACCATCCAGCTTCTGGCAGGCGCCTCCAACCTGACGGAAGTCCCTCTGATCGAGCCGCTTCGGGAACGTTTCGAATCCGCTCGTGACGGGATTCGACGGAGTCTGGCGGCTCTCGACAGAGCTCCGTTGCGGGACAGAGTCACCCCTGTTTTCGACCGGCTGCTGGAACTGGGTCAGGGGAAACGGAACAGCTTCGATTTACGCGCCCAGGAGCTCGATCTTGCCGGCCGCCAGCGCGAACTGCTGGAGCGCAATCGTAGCCTCTCTCTGGACCTGGTGGCTGAAGTCGAAGGTTTGGTGAGTGCGGCCAGTGCACGCGCCCAGGATGCCACCCGCTCTTCCACCCAAGCGATCAGCACCGGACGCAGCCTGCTGTTGATTCTGAACCTGGTCAGCATCACCGGAGCCGTGCTGATCGGTTGGCTTTTCGTCGGGCGGATACTGTTGCGCCGCCTCAAGAAGCTGTCCGATCGCATGCGTGGCATGGCCGGCGGCGATCTGGAGGCCCAGGTCGAGATCAGCGGTCGCGACGAGGTCGCGGAGATGGCGGCGGCTCTGGAAGTGTTCCGGCGTCACGCGCTGGAGGTCCAGCGATTGAACCTGGTCGAGAAACTGGCTGAAGAGTTGAAGGGAAAGAACACCCAGCTCGAGGAAACCATGGACGACTTGCGCAAGGCTCAGGATCAAATGGTCATGCGCGACAAGCTGGCGGCGCTCGGCCAGCTCACCGCGGGCGTCGCCCACGAGATCAAGAATCCGCTCAACTTCGTGAAGAATTTCTCGGAAGTCTCCGAGGAATTACTGGAGGAACTGGGGGAGATCCTCACCGACAACCAGGAGAAACTGAGCAAGGAGGACCGAGAGCTGGTCGGTGAGATCTCCGGAGATCTCACCGGAAATCTCAAGAGCATCCGCCACCACGGCGATCGCGCCAACCGGGTGATACACGACATGCTGTTGATGGGACGAGATTCGGGTGAGCGGCAATCGACCGACATCAACGGCCTGCTCGATCAGAGCACCAGACTTGCCTACCACAGTGCCCGAGCCACCGACAAGTCGTTCAACCTGGACATCAGGCAGGATCTGGACCCTGAGATGCAATCCATTGACGTCGTGCCCCAGGACATGGGACGTGTCTTCCTGAACCTGGTCAGCAACGCCTGCTATGCCACCAATCAGAAACGGCGCACCCTGGGGGCGGCTGCTGGAGAACAGGCCGATGGGGAAGGCTCCCAGGGAGTGGATCTTTCCGCCTACAGCCCGACCCTGTGGCTCAGCACCAAGCGTCTGCAGGACCGGGTCGAAATCCGTGTGCGGGACAACGGGAGCGGCATTCCCAGAGATATCGTGGAAAAGATCTTCAACCCCTTCTTCACCACCAAGCCCACCAATGAGGGCACCGGGCTCGGGCTGGCCCTGTCCAACGATATCGTGCGAGAGCATGGAGGAACCATCAAGGTGGAGACCGAAGCCGGCAGCTTCACCGAGATGTTGATCGCATTGCCCCTGAAATCGCCTGCGGTAATGGCCGGAGCAGCCGACGCGGAAGCAGAGGGAGAGGAGCCGGTGCTCTCCCCAGGTAACCCGGATAGGCCGGAGGCCAGGGACTCCTGATCGAGCCGTAGCTGATAGACCGCCTGCACCCCCTCGGTAGGGACTCCCAAAGCCCCGGGAGAGACGGAAGGAATCACAGAGTTGATGGCTGCACGGCCAGCGTCCCGACAGATTTCGACCGCCCCTCGAAGGCGGCCTGGGCCGAGCAATGGCACCACCCGGGTGAGGTGCGCGGTCCTGGCAGGGCTGGTCTGGACCCTGTCGGCGACCGCCGGTTTCGGCGAGGACGGCGCCCCGCAGGCGGCCGAGCCTCCCCCCACGCTGCAGAGCGGTCTGGGGGAAAAGTTGCCGGGCTGGCTCACCCTGGCCGGCGAGTTCCGCTTCCGCTTCGAAAACCGACAGGGCTTGGGCTACCGCGAGGACAGCGACGACGGCTACGGACTGACCCGGACCCGTCTGGAGGTGGGGATCCAGCCGGCCTCCTGGCTGAGGTTCGGGTTTCAGGGACAGGATTCCCGGGCTCCGGGCATCCGGCGGGGGCTGGCCAGCTCCGGCGCCCTGCGGGACCCGTTGGACCTCCGCCAAGCCTATGCCGAGATCGGCGCCAAGCAGTCCCCGGTGTCGCTGACGGTGGGGCGACAGGCTCTGATCTACGGCGACTCGCGCTTGGTGGGGGCCCCGAACTGGTCCAACACCTCCCGCGTCTTCGACGCCGTGAAGCTGCAGGTACGGGGATCCGGCGCCAGGCTCGACCTGATCTCGGGCTCGGTGGTGCGGAACGACCCTGACCGCCGCTTCAACCGGCGGGTCGAGGGCACCTATCTGCACGGCCTTTACGGCGCCCTGGAGGAGGTAATCCCGGGGTCCACCCTCGAACCCTACCTGCTCGTGCAGGCGACGCCCTCGGTGGTCAACGAGCTGAACGCCCGCGGCGACCTGGACCGCTATACCCTGGGCTTCCGGGCCTGGGCCAAGGGGCTCGGGCCCTGGGACTACAACGCCGCCCTGGTCCGCCAGTGGGGACAAGCGGCGGGGTCGGAAATCCGGGCCTGGGGCTACTACGGTGAACTGGGGTATTCGATCGAGGCTAGACTGAACCCGCGCCTCTATGTCCACTACAACTTCGGCTCGGGCGACCAGGATCCCGGCGACGGTCGTACCGGGGGCTTTGTGAACCTCTATCCCACCACCCACGGGTTGTACGGCATCGCCGACCGGGTCGGCTGGCGCAACCAGAAGAGCCTGCGTCTGGGGGCCGAGTTGAAGCCGCACGCCAAGCTGGGGCTGCAGTTCGACTTCCACTCCTTCTGGCTGGCCTCCCGGCAGGACGCCCTCTACAGCCCGGGCGGAGGCCCGTCGGTCGCCCCGCCCACCGGCGGCGCCCAGGATGCAAAGGTCGGCAACGAAGTCGACGCTCTCTTCACGGTGCCGGTGACGGAGACCTTCAGCCTGGGAGGCGGCCTCGGATACCTGCTTCCCGGCCCCTTCCTCAAGGCCAACACCCCCGGCCAGGGACACACCTACTCCTACCTGTTCACCACCTACAAATTCTGACCGGGCGACCGGCCCATCGCCCGACTGCGGGTCCGCTCCGCCGGAGCTACCAGCCAACCCGTCCGGGCTCTCTGAAGGCATCCTTGATGAGCGACACCTCCGGGTCCGGCCAGCTCCCTTGAATGCCGACGATGTCGAAGCGCCAAGCCGAAGATTGCCACCGAAGCCCTCTGCGATAATCGTCGGCGGCCCGACAGATCTGCCGCTGCTTGGAACGGCCCACCGCTTCCTCGGGGCGTCCGTATCGACGATTCCTGCGATACTTGACCTCGATGAAGGCCAGAATGTCTCCGTCCCAACCAATGAGATCGATCTCCCCGGAGCGGCTTCGGTAGCGGTGGGCGACAATCCGATAGCCTTGCCGTTTGAGGTAGCCGTAGGCCATCAGCTCTCCCCTCATTCCCGTCTCCGAGGTGTTGGACTGCCGTGTGGCCCGGGTCCACGCAAAGCGGCATCCGGCCAGCCATCGCCTTCCCTTTTCAAGCCAGATAGAACGCACCGGGTCCCCCTCCGGGCCCAAGGCCCCCGAACGGATCGGTTCAAAACAGTCAACAGGTTGTGGAGGGAGCGATGCCGAGGGAGGATTCCAGCAGGGAGGAGGGAGAGCTTTGAGACTTTGTCTCAGGGGCCGGCGGCGCGGCCGACCGCCTCAGGGGGAATTGTTCGGGACAGGCGCCAACAGGCTACCCGGGACAAGCGGCCTATCGCTTTTTCCAGCGGACTCCATCCTTGGTGTCTTCGATCAGGTACCCCAGGTCGCGAATGCGATCGCGGAACTCGTCCGCCAGGGCGAAGTTCCGGGCCTGCCGCGCCCGGCTTCTCTGCTCGATAAGGCTTTGAATCTGCGGGTCCAGCCTGGATTTCTCAGACTCCCACAGCGGAAGGACCCGGTTGAGCTTCTCCATGGTCGCCAGTATGGCGGAGCCGTCGCCGTCATGCATCCGGCCCGCCGCCAGGGCGGTATTGACCTCCCGCACCCAGTCGAAGATGGCCGCCAAGGCCTGAGCCGTATTGAGGTCCTGATCCATGGCCGCCTCGAACTTTTCCAGTACCGCCTTGCAGCCTGACTGGAGTTCGGGGCTGGCGCCCGTCCGGAGAGGCTCGGTTTCGATCCTCTGCTTGAAGTCCTGGAGCCGCTGGAGCGAAGCCTCGGCCTGCCTGATCGCCGCCGCCGTGAAGTTGAGTTGACGTTTGTAGGGAACGCTCTGCAGAGCATAACGGACGGCTCCGGGTTGGATTCCCTTCTCCAGCAGGTCCCGGAGGGTAAAGAAGTTGCCCTTGGACTTGGACATCTTCTCCCCATCCACAATGAGATGCTCCCCGTGGACCCAGTAACGCACGAACGGCTTGGCGGTGGCAGCCTCGCTTTGAGCAATCTCATTCTCGTGGTGGGGGAAGATGAGGTCCACCGCACCGCAATGCAGGTCGAAGGTGTCCCCCAGATACTTCATGCTCATGGCGGAACATTCGATGTGCCATCCCGGCCGGCCGGGACCCAAGGGAGTCTCCCATCGAGGTTCCCCGTTCTTGGGAGCCTTCCACAAAACGAAGTCTCGGGCATCCTGCTTGTCGTACTCGTCCACATCCACCCGGGCTCCTGCCCGGATTCCCTCCCTGTCCAGTTTGGCCAGCTTCCCGTAGTCCCGGAAGGAGTCAATCCGGAAATAAGTCGATCCGTCTTTCTGGTAGGTGTGCCCTCTGGACTGAAGCTGCCGGATCAGGGCCACCATGTCATCGATGTGGTCGGTCGCATGAACCGCCCGGTCGGGTTTCTCAATGCTCAGCCGACCGCAGTCCTCAAAAAAAGCACGGGTAAAACGGTCCGTAAATTGTCTGAGTTGACCGATGGTCCGAGCCCCGGAATCCCGGATGGTCTTGTCGTCGACGTCGGTGATGTTCATGACGTGAAAGACCTGAAAGCCCTTGTACCGCAGATAGCGTTTCAGGACATCCTGGAAGACGAAGGTCCTGAGGTTTCCGATGTGGACAAAGTCGTACACCGTGGGGCCACAGGTGTACATTTTCACCTGGTGGGGCTCCAGGGATTGAAAGGCTTCGTGCCTTCCGGACAGGGTGTTGGAAAGCCGCAACATGGGTGGAATCTCCGTGGAGGCGCCAGCGCCCGCCGGCAGTGGCGGCCCGCCCGGCCACAACCTCGGCTCGGGCCGATTTCCGGGGCTAGAATAGACCGCGGTTCGCCGATAAGTCAAGACAGGCGAGTCTTTTCCATGGTCCTTTTGCACTCCCTTCGGATCCGTGCTACACTCGCCCGGTCAGCATGAAATCCTACCTTTTTCAACCCCGTTAACACCAACGGTTTTCGCCGGTGGTAAGCCTTTGAGGGTGCCTTCCTAATTGCTGAAACTGAAGCAAATCCAGATTCAAGGGTTCAAATCCTTCGCCGACAAAACAGAACTGACCTTTGAGGGATCCGGCATCGCCGCCATCGTGGGACCCAACGGGTGCGGCAAGAGCAACATTTCGGATGCCATCGCCTGGGTATTGGGGGAACAGAGCGCCAGGACCCTGCGCGGCGGGAGAATGCAGGACGTCATCTTCAACGGCACCCGGTCCCGGCTGCCCCTGGGGCTCGCCGAGGTCAGCGTCACCCTGATCGATCCGGAGATGGCCGAGGAAACGGTTGCCACCGCCTCCTCTTCCTCCAAGGCGGTTCCGCCCGCCGATGACTCTGCAGCCCGAGGGGCCGACGCCTCCCGGGAGGGCGAAGCCAGGATCGAAGGATCCCTCAGGCCCATTCCCTTGGAGGACGGCGCAGCTGCAGCCGCCAAAAAGAAAGGAAAGCGACCCAAAAGGCCGGCGCGGCCAGGAGAACTGCTGGTATCCCGGCGCCTTTTTCGTTCGGGAGAGAGCGAGTACCTCCTCAACGGACGGCGGGTCCGACTGCGGGATGTCCAGGAGGTGTTCCTGGGAACCGGACTGGGGCCGGATTCCTATGCGCTGATCGAGCAGGACCGGGTAGGCCTGATCCTCAGCTCCAAACCCTCGGATCGACGGGCCATCATCGAGGAAGCGGCCGGCGTCACCAAATTCAAGGTCAAGCGCAAGCTGGCGTCCTCGAAACTCGAACAGGCCAGGCAGAACCTGCTCCGCGTCAATGATATCACCGAGGAGGTTTCCCGCCAGCTCAATGCACTCAAGCGCCAGGCTGCCAAGGCCCGTCGCTACCGGGAACTCAGCCAACGGGCCAGGGGTCTCTCCAGGAGCCTGTTCTCCGCCCGGGCCCGCGACCTGAAGGCGCAATTGAGCCAGGTGTCGGAAAAATTCGAGCAGTTCCAGACCCAAGTCGATGAGAAACAGCGCTTCATCCAGGAAAAGGAGGCGCATTTTCGCCAGGAAAACAACACCCTCTTCGAGGCCGAAACCGCCTTGAAGCGTCAACGCGAACAGTTGTCTCAATTGCATCTGGAAAACCAGAGGGATCAGCAGAAAATTCAATATCAGAAAGACCAACTCGACCAACTGGGGGTCCGTTCCCGAGAAAACGCCTTCGAACTCCAGTTGCTCTCCGAGCAGGAGAAGCAACACCAGGTGGAAGTCCATGAAAAACAACGGGCACTCCAGGAGGTGACCCTGCAATTCGAGGGTCTGGAGGAGCAGTACACCACCCGGAATCTGGAACAGGAACTCCGGCAGAACACCCTGCGCGAATTGGAAGCCTCGGGAGACCGGCTGCGGTCGGAACAACTTGAACTGCTGAGCCGGGCGGCAACCCTTCGCAGCGCCGTCACCCAAATGGAGGAGCACGAAAAGCAACTGGCCTTGCAATCCGATCGCCTGGAAAAGGAGCGCAAACAGGCGTCCCGGGACCGCCGGAGTCTGGCGGAAGCCCGCGAGCGGGCCGGCAGCGAGCACGCCCAAAAGGAGGCACGGCTGCGTGAGTTGACCGGCCGGACCGAAGCGCTTTCCGCCGAGCTGAACCGGGACCGGGAGCAGCAGGTCCGAGCCCGACAGCAGGTGGCGAAGACGCGGGAAGATCTCAGTGCGCGGGATCAGCGTCTCCAGTCCCTGAAGGAGCTGGCCGCACATCATGCTTACAGCGCTGAATCGGTGCGGATGCTGTTATCGGTCGCCGACCGGTCCGAGGGCATCGACTTTCGGACCCACGGGATCCTGGCCGACCTGGTGGAAGTGGATGCCGAACATGAAACGACCGTGGAACAGTTTGTGCGGCAGGAGCTCGAATACTTCCTGGTGGATTCTCCCTCCAATGCGCGGGAGGGCATCGATCTGCTGCGAAAAAGCGGCGCCGGCAGGTCTACTTTTCTGTTCCCCGGCAACAGCGCCGCCGACCCGGCCCCCGAGACCCTTGAAGCCCTGATCCAGGATCTGGTGGATCGAGACCCACGGCTGATTCCGGTCAGCCGGGTCATTCGCCTTCCCTCCCGTCATCGTCAGGATCTCCGCCTGGCCCTGCCCCATCTGTTCCACAGTCTGATTGCCCCCAGCTACGAGGCAGCCCTGGAGATTGCTCAAGCCCACCCAAAGTTGACGGTGCTGACGCCGCAGGGTGAGGTGTTTCGAGGACAGCTCATTTCGGGCGGAAGCGGGGACCAGCGCGGCCACCTCTCCCTGAAGCGGGAGATTCGCGAGTTGGACCGACGACTCGAATCGGCCCGCCGGGATCTGGAATTGCTGGAGGAGCAGTTCACGGCTCTGAGCCAATCGGTGCAACAGCGTGAGGAGGAGCTGACCCGGGCAAGCCGGCAGGCCCAGGAACTGGAAAAGGAACTGGTCGGCTCGAACCATCGGCTTCAGTACCTTGACGACGAACGTGAACGCTTCGGCCAAAAGGAGCGGGAAGCTGCAGAGGAAATCCAGCGAATCGCCGAGGAGAGGTCAAAAATAGGAGGGCGGCGGGCCCAATCCGGATCTGAAATAACCCAGGCCGAAGCACGCAAGACCGAGGTGGATCAGACCATCGACTCGCGGCAAACGGATTGGCGCCGCTTGAGAGATGAATGGCTGCAACATTCGCAGCGGCTGAGCCAGGTGGGCTCGGAACTGGCTGCCTGCGGGGAGCGCAAGGTCAACACCGAGGCCGACCTGGAACGGGTTCAGGCAAATCTCCAGGCCGGCCGCCAGAGCAGCACCAGGCTGAACGCCCAGCGGGAAGAGTGGTCCAGCCAGAGCCTGGAGATCCAGGATTCGGTTCGAAAACTGGAGGAAAGCGTCTTCAATCGAGCCGTGCAACGCGCCTCCCTGGAGGCGGAGATCCGGATCAGGGAGGGCCGGTTGGAGGTGTCCCGCAAGATCCAGGTGCGACTGGGAGACGAACTGCAGGGCTGGCGCCTGGAACTGGATGAGATGCGGAACCGGAAGACGCGAATCGAGGTCGACCGGGCACGACTCACCTCTGATTTTTCTCACCTGGAGCAAACCTGCCTCAATGAGCTGGGGGAATCCCTGGAATCGCTTCAGGTAGAGAAGGCCGGCAAGCTCAACCACGAGGCCTATCGGAAATTGGAGACGCAAACCCTCGAGCTCAGGAATCGCCTGGATTCCATGGGCCCGGTGAACATGATGGCCCTGGAGGAATTCCAGGAATGCGAACAGCGGTTCAACTTCCTTACCCGGCAACGTCAGGATCTCCTCGATTCCATCGAGGATACCAGTACCGCCATCCGCGAGATCGATGAGGTCTCCTGTGAGCAGTTTCTGGAAGCCTTCGAAGCCGTGAACCTGAACTTCCGGGAAAGCTTCCGGGAGCTGTTCGGCGGGGGACGGGGCGAAATGAAACTGCTGGACCCTCAAGATCCGCTCGACACTGGAATCGAAATCATTGCCCAGCCTCCGGGGAAACGGTTGCAGAACGTGCTGCTGCTCTCCGGCGGCGAAAAGGCCTTGACCGCCATTGCCCTCCTGCTGGCCATATTCAGTTACCAACCCAGCCCATTTTGCGTCCTGGACGAAGTGGATGCTCCGCTGGACGACGTCAACCTGGGACGCTACTCCCAGAAGATCAAGTCCATGAGCGGGGAGACCCAGTTTCTGCTCATCACCCACAGCAAGCGGACCATGGAGGTGGCTGACGCCCTCTACGGAGTGACCATGCAAGAGGCCGGCGTTTCCAAATTGGTCTCGGTCCGGATGCATTGATCTGCCCGGCCGCTGACTGCCGTCACAACGGTTCTCACAAGGCCCTTGACAACCATCGTATTTGTACTAGAATGGCGACCTCCTGCTGGAAAAATCCGGGCAAGCTGAAAGCAAAGGGTTGGTTCGAGGATCTCCTCCGTTTTCCCGTTTGGCATCCCCAAACGAAAGGCCAGCGAGCAATCCCATGGCCGTAGAGAGCCTGCAAACACAGGTCACATTACCTCACCACCACCTGGTCGGCAGAGGCAAGGTTCGGGACATTTACGAAATTGGCGACCACCTGCTGATCATCGCCTCAGACAGAATTTCCGCCTTCGACTATGTGCTGGCCAGTGGAATTCCCAACAAGGGACGGATCCTGACCCAGATGTCGCTCTTCTGGTTCGACCGGATCGGCGATATTGTTCCCCACCACCTGGTGACTGCCGAGGTCGAGGAGTTTCCCGCCGATCTTCAGCCCTATGCCCACTTGCTGGCCGGACGATCCATGCTGGTGAAGAAAGCCGAGGTCTTTCCGGTGGAATGCGTGGTACGAGGTTACCTGGCCGGATCCGGCTGGAAGGAGTATCGACAGTCGCAGTCGGTCTGTGGCATCCGGCTGCCCGCCGGACTGCCGGAATCGGCGCGTCTGGAGGAGCCTCTTTTTACTCCCGCCACCAAGGCCACCAGCGGTCACGACGAAAACATCTCCTTTGAACGGATGGTCGGCCTGGTCGGGCGGGACACCGCTGAGCGGCTCCGTGAAATCACTTTGGCCATCTACCGCCAGGCTCGCGAATACGCTGCTTCCAAGGGCTTCATCATCGCCGACAGCAAATTCGAGTTCGGTATCTACCAGGGCGACATCATTCTGATCGACGAGGTCCTGACTCCGGACTCTTCCCGGTTCTGGCTGGCTTCGGACTATCAGCCCGGGAAACCGCAGCAGCCCTTCGACAAGCAGTTCGTGCGGGACTACCTGGAAGAAATTCGCTGGGACAAGACCCCCCCCGCACCCAAGCTGCCCGACTGGGTGGTGGAGGCAACCAGCCGGAAGTACATGGATGCTTTTGAGCGCCTCACCGGCAGAAAACTGGATAGCTGAATGCCTGGGGTTCGCGTCGCGGAACGCTGCCGGGACCTTCCAGCGGAACACGATTCCCGTAGCGAATCCATCTGAACAAGGATTCTCTTCCCTGTTCAAGACAAAATTCAATCTCGTTTAACCAAGGCTGTCCCTGAAAATAGTTCGACGGGGCGGATTCCCAGGGAGCCTCCGGCGGGACGGATCGGATGGGGAATGTCCGGCTTTTATGATTTACACATTCACTCCCGTTACTCCAGCGACGCCGACCATCCTCCCCGGCGGCTCTTTGAAATGGCTTGCGAAGCTGGTCTTGCCGGTCTTTCCATCTCCGACCACGATACGGTGGAAGCCATGGCTGAAGGGACGCGCCTGGCCCGTGAGTTTCCCTTGGAGTTTTTCCCCAACGTCGAGATCAGCACCCATTACCGGGCCCGCCAGTTCCACCTGCTGGCCCCCCTGGTCGACTACCAATCTGCCGAGTTGCAGGCAAGTCTCCTAGGCTTGGCCGAGGGACGGCGGCAACAGGCAGAAGCAAGGGTGAACCGTCTGCGGGATTTAGGCTTCGAGATTAACCTCGAAGAGGTCATGCGAGGGACCGGCAACCGGATACCGACGGGTCCGGCCATTGCTCAAACCCTGCTGGCGAAACCCGCATCCCATGATTCCCCCAGGTTGCGCCCCTATATCCACGGGCAGGAAGCCGGTCGAGGGGTGATCGCCTTTTACCGGGACTACTTCGCCCGGGGGAAACCCGCCTTTGCCAGGATGGAACGTCTGGGAACACTGGAAGCCCTGCAGTTGATCCGCCGGTCGGGCGGTGTCCCGGTGCTGGCCCATCCCGGGGCTCCCGGCTATGAGGCCGACGAAAAACTCCTGCAGACCTTTGTCGCCCATGGGCTGGCGGGGCTGGAAGTCTATTCCTCCTACCATGAGCCCCGGTCGATTCGGCGGTTCGCGGCCTGGGCGGCTCGCTGGGGCCTGGTGCAGACCGCGGGCTCCGATTTTCACGGGAGGGTGAAACCGCACGTTCGCATTGGCTCTGTCAAAGCCCGTGGCAGAGAGATGATTGAAGAGTTAATGGAAAAGAAGAACTGACTTTATGGAGCCGCTACACGATTTGAACTCCCTCGACTGGGTCGTCCTGGCGGTGGTGTTTATCTCCGTGTCGGGCAGTCTCCTGAAGGGCTTCGCTCGAGAGTCCATCTCCCTGGGGTCGGTAGTGGTCGGCATGGTGTTGGCTTCCTGGTTTTATCCCGTGACCACGGGCTTTTTTCTTCGCTTCGCGAGTAGCCAGGACCTTGCCGCCATTCTGGGGTTTGTGACGATTTTCGCCGGGTGTTTGATCGCAGGCGCCCTTGTCTCCTCCTTCGTTCACAAATTCCTGCGACTGGCCCACCTGCAGTGGTTCGACCGCCTGCTGGGAGCCGCCTTCGGCCTGATTCGCGGATGGATGATCGCTGCGGTCCTGGTGCTGCTCTTGACGGCCTTCCCGGTACGGTTGGCCAGCATCCAGGAAGCCAGGCTGGCTCCCTTCCTCCTGGTCAGCGCCCGGGTTCTGATCCTCGTCACCCCCCAGTCCCTGAAGGATCGATTCATGGAGGGTTACGGCGAGGTTGAACGACTGTGGCGGGAACAGTCCGAGCCGCCGAGTGAAGAGGGAGCCGCCTAGCCCGCATTTCCCTGTCTGTTCCAGGCTCCATTTGACCGGAAATGAGGTCCTGACGCACCCTGAGCGCGACGATTTGGAGAGCGGCCGGTTTCCAAGGCATCTTGTGCCGGTTGTCTCCGGCATGGCCGGACAAGTTCACTGGGATTCGATCGTGAAAGACCAACTGGACCGCCTCATCACCGAAATGCTGGATCGTGGCCTCCTTTTTGAAGAAGCCACCAAGGAATTTGAAAAACAGTTCATCATGAAGTGTTTAGAAAGATCGGGCGGCAATCGGACCAAGACCGCCAAAGCCTTGGGAATCCACCGCAACACCCTGCAAAAGAAGCTTCCCGCTTCCAACTATTCCAGGCCTCGAAAAAAATCGGCTCATCCAAAAATCGCTTGACTCGGTAAGGGCCTGTTCCTATTATTAGCACTCGTAGGTCCGGAGTGCTAACAACCCGGATCTGAGCAACGTCTGCTGACATTTGGAATAGAAAGGAGATCCCGGTATGAAGGTCAGACCGCTCCACGACCGGATACTGATCAGGCGCATCGAGGAGACCGAAAACGTCAAGGGTGGCATTATCATTCCTGACACCGCCAAGGAAAAACCCCAGGAGGGAATTGTGGTGGCGGTTGGAAACGGAAAGATCCTGGACGACGGAACCCGCTTGAGCTTGGAAGTCAAAGAAGGCGATCACATTCTCTTTGGAAAATATTCAGGAAGCGACATCAAGATTGAAGGTGAGGAATACCTCATCCTGAGGGAAGACGAGGTCCTCGGTATCCTTGCGTAGGCCGGCCAGGACGTAATGTCGTCCCGCCTGGGCCAATCCGGCCTCGATAGATCAACTCACGAAAAACATGGAGGAATGAAGAATGGCAAAGCGAATTACTCACGGTGAAGATTCCCGTCAAGCCATCCTAAGAGGTGTCAATCAGTTGGCCGACGCGGTTCGTATCACCCTGGGCCCCAAGGGACGGAACGTCGTTTTGGACAAGAAATTCGGATCGCCGACCATCACCAAGGATGGAGTCACCGTCGCCAAGGAAGTCGAACTGAAGGACGCCGAAGAGAACATGGGAGCCCAAATGGTACGGGAAGTGGCCTCCAAGACCAGCGACGTGGCGGGCGACGGCACCACCACGGCCACGGTTCTGGCTCAGGCGATTTTCCGGGAAGGGGTCAAGACGGTCGCGGCCGGAGCCAACCCGATGGCTCTGAAGCGTGGCATCGAAAAAGCGGTAGAGAAAACCGTGGCGGAAATCGCCAAGTTATCCATGCCGGTGCGGGGAGAGGCCATTGCCCAGGTCGGCACGGTTTCAGCCAACGGGGATGCCACCATTGGCACCATCATTTCCCAGGCCATGGCCAAGGTCGGCAAGGACGGAGTCATCACGGTCGAGGAAGCCAAGACGATCGAAACCGCCCTGGAGGTGGTCGAGGGCATGCAGTTCGACCGTGGTTACCTGTCGCCCTATTTTGTCACCGACCCGGAGCGGATGGAATGCGTGCTGGAAAATGCCTTCATTCTCCTCCACGAGAAGAAGATCAGTTCCATGAAGGATTTGCTCCCCCTGCTGGAGCAGATTGCCAAAACCGGAAAGCCCTTCGTCATCGTGGCCGAGGAAGTGGAAGGTGAAGCCCTGGCGACACTGGTGGTGAACAAGTTGCGTGGAACACTCAACTGTGCGGCCGTGAAGGCCCCCGGATTTGGCGACCGGCGCAAGGCCATGTTGGAAGACATCGGCATTCTGACCGGTGGCAAAGTCATCAGCGAGGACCTCGGCATCAAGCTGGAGAACGTTCAGCTCGGCGATCTCGGCGACGCCAAGAAGATCACCATTGACAAGGACAACACCACCATCGTGGAAGGTTCGGGCCAGAGTTCGGACATCCAGGGCCGGGTCAACCAGTTGCGCTCCCAGATCGAAGAGACGACTTCCGACTACGACCGCGAAAAGCTGCAGGAACGGCTGGCCAAGCTGGTGGGCGGGGTGGCCGTCATCAAGGTGGGGGCCGCTACCGAAACCGAGATGAAAGAGAAGAAGGCTCGCGTCGAAGATGCGATGCACGCCACCCGAGCTGCGGTCGAAGAAGGTATCGTGGCCGGAGGCGGGGTCCCCCTGATTCGAGCCATTCCCTGTCTCGATCAACTCGAGCTGGAGGGCGATGAGCAGATCGGCTGCAATATCGTCCGCCGGGCGCTTGAGGAGCCTCTGCGTCAAATCGCCCAGAATGCCGGTGTCGAGGGCGCAGTAATCGTCTCCAGGGTCGCCGGAGAAACCGGAAACAACGGCTACAACGCCGCCACCGACTCTTACGGCAACCTGGTAGAGGCGGGCGTGATCGATCCGGCCAAGGTGACGCGGACGGCCCTGCAAAACGCCGCATCCATCGCCGGGCTCCTGCTCACCACCGAAGCGTTGGTGGCAGACATTCCAGAGGAGGACAAGGCTCCTCCTGCGGGCCCACCTCATGGCGGCGGCATGTACTGAGGACCAGCCCAACCTCGAAGCCACCGGAGCCTGCTCCGGTGGCTTTTTTTTTGCGTGGGCCTTTGCCGGTTCCCCGATCGGCGGCTGCGAGCCGCGCTATACCTTGAGCGACGACAACATTGACAAATGAGTCAAGTTTCGCAGAGGGATCAAGTTCAGGCGGCAAGCGGATATCCACCGCTCAGCGCGAACGGTCCAGGCCGAACGAAGGTGAGCAGCGAACCACAAATGGACACGAATAAACACAAATTACTTTTCACTTCGTGTCCCTTCGTGGTCCTTCGTGGTCCTTCGTGCCCCTTCGTGGATATCTTTTTTTTGTCTCTTCGTGGATCCCCTTCGTGGATATCTTTTCTCCCTGGCTTGTCGGTCTGTGGCACGGCTAGAGGTCGAGAAGCATGGAAAACTCCGCCCCTCCCCGGTCGCTATTCTTCCATTCCAACCGCCCGCCGTGGGCTTCCACAATCCGTTGGGCAATGGGCAAGCCCAAGCCCGTCCCGCCACCCTTGCTCGAGTAAAACAGGTCAAAAAGCCGGCCGGCTTCCGCCTCTGGAATTCCGGTGCCGCTATCGCGGACCCACACTACCAGGCGATCCGACTCTCGCCTGGCTCCCATTGAGATCCGGCGCGGGCCGTCACTCCTGGCCAGGACGGCTTCCCTGGCATTGACCAGCAGATTCATCACCGCCTGTTTCAACAAATCCCGGTCTCCCCAAACCTCCAGCATCCCCGCTCCATCCTGCCTCACCAGCTCGATCCCCGCTCGCTCGCACTCCTTGGAAACCAGTTGGACCACCTGGTCCAGCACCTCTGGCACCGAAACCACTTGCCGATCCAACCTCATCGGTTTGGCATAGACCAGAAAATTGCGTGCCAACCGCTCCAGCCGGCGAATCTCGGACTTGGCGCCCGCCAGCAGTTGGGTCATCTCATTCGAATGGGTCTGGGACTGGGATACTTCCTCTTCGATCATCTGCAGATTCAGATTGATGGCGCTCAGAGGGTTCCGGATCTCATGGGCCAACCCGCTGGCCAGCATACCCAGCACCGCCAGCCGGTCGGCCGTGTGGGCCTCGGCCTCGATCCATTGAGCCTTTTTGAGCAGCCAGCGCACATAGAACAAGGCCACCAGAAGGAGTACCAACACTACCGTGGAGGCCAGAAGAATCTGTCGATTGATCCGGCTCTGGTCTTCGGCCACCCGGCTCGCAATCAGGGTGTTGTTGAAACCGAAATGGATGAGCAGCCTCAATTGCCCTCGAGAAACCAACGGCTCGACCCAGTCGACAAGACGTTCTCCGGGATTGCTGACCGAAGCGATCTCCTGCCTTGGGCCGCGTGCGGACCTCGAGGACAGAATCAGGTCGGGGAAGTGGCTCCGCTCCAGCTCCTTTCCCATTTGCAAGCGCTGCCAAAGCAGATCTCCCTGGGGATGCTGGGCGAACACGTAGACAACCTGGTCGTTGCGGGCCAGCAACTCATCCAGAAAGCTTTCCATGAGCTGCCGGCGGCGAAGTTCATCGGCCGGACCGGTGCCAGGCAGCTCCAGATCGAGGAGGCGAATCCGATCCTCGATCCGATTTTTCAAATCGTCGCGCAATGCCTCCATTTCGAGCTCCACGCGCTCGCTTGCCCAGCGTGTGGCCAGCTCAATCAGGGAAAAGGCGATGGCCCCGATCACCACCAGAAAGAGGGCAGAACTGATATAGAGGTGGCGCCTGAAGATCGGCTTGCCCTTGACAAGCCGCGCTCGCAATGACTTTCGATCTGTGCTGGGGGAATCGGCCATGGCGGGTCACCGGCCAGAGGGAGACCTCCGGGGGTTAACCCGCATTTCTCACCAGGTCGCTGAATGCATAGTGAATAGCAGTTTATCTTCAGACCCTTGATTGGGGCCATTTAAGGGACTCGCGGCTACAGACTGCGCTGGGCGCGCCCTGGCTTGTCCTTTTCCCCTCAGCGCGCACATGCTCGCTCGAACGTAGTCCCCGCTACGCCCTTCGCTCGCGAGCACGCGCTGAGGGAAAAATTCCGGCGCCATGCTCACGCCCCCTGGGTAGAAATGCGGGTTAACCGCGGGATCGGGACCGGGGGACGGAGAAGGTCAGTTGGATTCCTCGTCCTTCAGGCGCTTCCTGCCGAAGATCCAGGCTACCAGGATGCCCACCAGGTACAGCAAGAGCATGGGCGCGGCGAAGACCATCAGGGTCGGGATGTCCGGCGTTGGCGTGATGATGGCAGCCACAATGAAAATAATCAGAACCGCGTAGCGAAGATTCCTCAACAGGAACCGGGCATTGGTGATGCCCATGACGGAGAGAAAGAAAATGACGATCGGAATTTCGAAAATGATGGCGCATCCCAGGATGACGACCAGAGCAAAGTCGAAGTAGTAGGTTGCGGTCACGATCTCCTGAAAGGCGTGGCCGAAATTGGTGAGAAAATTCAAGGTCATGGGAAGGCCGACCTTGTAGGCGAAGACCCCCCCCATAACAAAGAGAGTGCTGGAGGACAGCAGGAAGGGTATGGCGTATCGCTTCTCCCGGGTATAGAGTCCGGGGGAGATGAACAGCCAGACCTGCCACAGGACGACCGGGGAGACCAGAAAGATCCCGGCATAAAAGGAAGCCTTCATGTAGATCATGAAGGGCTCGGTGGGACTCAGATAGGTCAGCTTGCGGTCGCCCAGGTGCTGGGTGATCGGCACGGACAAAAAGTCGAATATCTTCTCGTGAAAGATCCAGCAGACAACGAAACTGATGCCCACCGCGGCGACGGCGACGATGATCCTCCGGCGCAACTCGTCCAGGTGATCGAGAAAGGACATCTTGCCGGTGGCCACAAGCTCGGTGTCATCCCGTGGGTCAGTGTCCATCCGGCTTGGGTTCAGACTTGGGCTCCGGGCTCAAGCCGGGCGAGGAGGCTGTCGCAGCCTCCGGTTCCTGGCTGGCGTCGGTTTCGGAAGGAGGGGGGGGTGTTCCCGGTCTTGCTTCTGCAGAAGCTGCTTCCACCACGGAATCATCGCCCTCCGCCTCGGAAGAGGTCTTTGCGGCGGGTTCCTCACCGCTCTCGACGGTCGGCTGTGGGTTGGCAGGCTCAGCTTCTACCGGCTTTTCCAGCTTGGGTGGGGGTGGGGGAGGTTCATATTCGGCCGCGCGAACCTCTTCCTCCAGGGTATTTCTGAGCTCGTTGGAGGCGCGTCGGAACTCGGAAAGCCCCCTGCCGAGAGATTTCCCCAGTTCGGGCAGCTTTCGCGGCCCGAATACCAGCAGAGCCACCACAAAAATGATGATCAATTCCGGTACGCCGAGGGGTCCCATACGTTCCTCCAAACGCACCGAATCATAATGGGAACTCGGGTACAAGTCAAGACGGGGTTCCTGTCCGAGGGGATCCCCTTTGAGGCTTTACTTCGACCGGGGGCCGATGCTATATTTGGGCAAAAAGTGAGGTGAGTATGCAAAGGCTTCGTTCCTGGACCACGGTTGTGACCGTGATCGTGATCGCCTCCCTGACCGGAGGTTTCTGGGGGAGGCCGGTTCAAGCGACCGCCCAGTCCAACCTGCGTGAACACTTGGTCAACCTCTACTCCCAGGTGCTCGACCTTGCCGAAAAGCACTACGCCGAGCAGATCGATGTTGAAAAGAGCATCCACGCCTCTCTGCGCAGTATGTTGAAAACGCTGGACCCTCATTCCAACTTCTTCGATGCCAAGCAGTTTGCCCAATTCCGGGAAGACCAGAGGGGTAACTTCTATGGGCTGGGGATCATTATCTCCATGAAAAATGCCAAGCCCACCGTCATTTCGCCCATTCCCGGAACGCCTGCATTTCGACTGGGCATCCGCTCCGGGGACGTCATCGCCAAGATTGAAGGAAGTCCTACCGACGGATTGGACATTCAGGCAGTCGTGGAACAGTTGAGAGGGCCCAAGGGAACGGTGGTCAATATTTCCGTAGACAGGGCCGGAATCCCCAAATTGCTCGACTTCGCCATCGTTCGCGACGAGATCCCCCACCACAGTGTCCCTTTCGCCTTCTTCTTCCGTCCGGGCATCGGCTATATCAAGCTCAACACCTTTAACGAAACCACCAACAGGGAAGTTCAACAGAGCCTGGAAAAACTGGGGCCGGAATTGGAGGGTTTGATCTTTGACCTGAGATCCAACCCCGGGGGCTACCTGCAGGCCGCCATCCAGGTGGCGGACAAATTCCTCAAAAAGGGTCAGAAGGTCCTGATTACCGATGGACGCACGCCGGGCGCCAAACAGTCATACGAAGCCCCCAGAGGATCGGGGGGGGTTCTGTTTCCCCTGGTGGTGCTCATCAACACCGGCAGCGCCAGCGCTTCTGAAATCGTGGCCGGGGCCATCCAGGACCACGACCGCGGGCTCCTGGTGGGCGAAACCAGCTTTGGCAAGGGTTTGGTCCAGACGGTCTTCCCCCTTGACAACGGCTCAGGTGTTTCTCTTACCACCGCCAAGTGGCACACTCCCAGCGGCCGGCTCATCCAGAGGGATTACGCCAACCACTCCTATATCGACTATTACTACGCCAGGACCAAGGACCCGGGGAAAAGACAGGTCTACTATACGGACAGCGGACGTGAGGTGTACGGGGGGGGCGGCATCACTCCCGATTTCGAGGTCAAATCCAGAAAGATCAACGAGTTCCAGCTCCTGCTGACGAGCAGGGGAATGATCTTCAGCTTCATCCGCGCCTATAACGCCGACCATCCGACAGTGGACCGGAATTTCCAGGTGATTCCTGAAATTCTGGAAGAGTTCCGGACCTACCTGACCAGCCAGAAGCTGGTCTACAAGGAAAGCGACTTTACCGACAACACGGACTTCATCAAGCCCCAGATGCGCTACGAATACGTCCTTTCTCGGGTGGGTCAAACCGAAGCTCACAAGGTGTTCCTGGAGACCGACCCCCAATTCGCCAAGGCGCTGGAGGTGCTTCCTCAGGCCAAGGCTCTCATCAGCCGCGACCCGGATGATGCTGATTTGTTGGTCAGAAAGCAGGGAGAATAGTCCATCCGGTTTTCGGCTGCGCTCCCTTCCAGAGCAGCCCCAATCGCTTCCATTCAGTGGTACTCCCGAAACCACGTCCCAGTAAGGACCGGTTATTGACGCATCCATAAATTCCCATGACCTCCATGACCTATGAAGCCGTCATTGGCCTTGAGGTTCACGCCCAACTGCTGACGCGGACCAAGATATTCTGCTCCTGCCCGACCCAATTCGGAGCTCCTCCCAACACCAATACCTGTCCGGTCTGCCTGGGCCTGCCCGGAGCCCTTCCAGTGCTGAATCGAGAGACCGTCGTCATGGCCGTCAAGGCAGCCCTGGCACTCCACTGCCAAGTCAATCCCCTTTCGATTTTTGCACGCAAGAACTACTTCTACCCCGATCTGCCCAAGGGTTACCAGATTTCCCAATTCGACAAACCGCTGGCGGAGTACGGACACCTCGATCTGGGCGATAACGGCCACGGCAAACGGGTGGGGATCAAACGGGTCCATCTGGAAGAAGATGCCGGCAAATCCATCCATGACGGGTTTGCCGATTCCGATCGCTACAGCTATATCGACTTGAACCGGAGCGGCACTCCACTGATCGAAATCGTCAGCGAACCCGAGATCTATTCGCCGGCTCAGGCCCACGACTACCTGACTCGCCTGAAGGTCATTCTGGAATACCTGCAAGTCTGCGACGGTAACATGGAAGAAGGTAGTCTCCGTTGCGACGCCAACGTGTCGATTCGCCCGGCCGGCTCCCGGACCCTTGGAACCAAGACCGAGCTGAAAAACCTGAACAGCTTCCGCTTTCTCCAGAAGGCGCTCGAATACGAGATCCGTCGTCAGACCCGCCTGTTGCAGGAGGGAGGAACCATTACCCAGGAAACCCGGCTGTGGAACACCACCGAACAGCGCACCTTCCCCATGCGCAGCAAGGAGGAGGCCCACGATTACCGCTATTTCCCCGAACCCGACCTGCCTCCCCTGGCCGTGGATGCCGGTTGGCAGCGTGAAATTCGAGCCGACATGCCGGAGCTGCCCGAAGAAAAAAAGCAGCGGTTTGTGGCCGAGTATGCGATTCCGGCATACGACGCCGGTGTACTGACGACCGCGCGTGCCCTGGCCGATTTTTTCGAAGAGACCGCCGCCCGATCCGGCAATCCCAAGGCTGCCTCCAATTGGATCATGGGAGACTTGTTGCGCGACCTCAAAGAGTTCAATCTCGATATCGAGTCTTCTCCGGTCAGCCCCGGCCAATTGGCCGAATTGATCGGTTGCATTGACAGCAAGGAAATCTCGGGCAAAATGGCCAAGGATATTTTCGAGGTCATGTTTCGGGAGAAGAAGCCGGCCAGGCAGGTAATCCTGGAAAAGGGCCTGAAGCAGATCACCGATCCCGATGCCATCACTACGGTGATTGAAGAGGTCCTTGCAGGCAATCCCAAAATCTATGAGCAGTACAAGGGCGGCAAGAAAGCCACCATTGGCTTCTTCGTCGGTCAAGTCATGAAGGCCACCAAGGGGCAGGCCAATCCCCGATTGGTGAACGAGCTGTTGAGAGCGAGGCTGGATCGGTAGCTAGCCCGCATTTCTCACCGGGAGACCAGGTTTATGCCGAAGCGATCCCCCCTTTTTGAAACCCAACGGGATTCGGGAGCAAGCTTCGTGGAATGTCGGGGCTGGGAAGTTCCCGACGGCTTCACTTCCCTGGAAGAGGAGTATGCCGCCTTAAGGCATGAGGCCGGTCTGCTCGATCTGTCGGTTCAGGGTGTCGTCGAACTGCGGGGCAGGGATCGATCCCGATTCCTCCACGGAATGGTCACCAACGACATCCAGAGCCTTTCGCCGGGCCAGGGCTGCTATGCGCTCATGCTCACGCCCAAGGGACGAATCCTCACCGACATGCGAGTCCTCTGCCTGGAGGACTCCCTCATGCTGGTGATCGATTCCGACCTTATAGAGAAGGACCTGTCTCTTTTGAGGAAGTACATTATTGCGGATCAGGTCGAGGTCATCGACCGGTCGGCCGACCTGGCCATGCTCTCGCTGCAAGGACCCAAGGCAGCCGAGGCCATCGCCAGGCTGTGTCCGCAACCGTCCCTGCCAGAGGCTCCTTTCCAACACCGCCTCATTCAGCTCGGGACCCTGCCGGCCCGCTGCGCACGCATGCGGCGAACCGCCTCGGGAGGCTACGACCTCATGGTGTCGGGCGCCCTTTCGGTCGACCTCTGGAACCTCCTCCTTCAGGCGGGAAAGCCGTCCGGCCTTCGCCCGGTGGGCCTCGAAGCCTGGAAGGTCCACCGGCTCGAGGCGGGAATCGCCTGGTATGGCACCGATATGGACGAAGCCCGCATTCCCTTGGAGACCGGCCTGGAAGAGGCCATCAGCTATAGCAAGGGTTGTTATATCGGCCAGGAAGTCGTCGCCCGGGCCACCTACCGCGGGCAGGTCAATCGCAAGCTCATGGGCCTCCTTCTGTCATCCGGGGAGCCGGCCCAAGGCGGAGACAAGATAATACGCAACGGGCAGGAGGTGGGCTGGGTTACGAGCAGCGCCTACTCTCCGAGGCTACGGCGAGCCATCGCGTTGGCTTATGTTCGCAAGGAGGCCTGGGACCCCGGCACCACCGTCGAAGTGGAAAGCCACGGAGCCCGGACCGATGCCGAGGTGACGCAGCATCCCTTCGACTGATGGCGAGATGGAAGGGATCTCGCTCGACGGATAACGGGATCGACCTCTTTCCAGGCCTTCACGGTCTCTCAGGCGACCTGACGATTACCAGCCTATGGCGTCCTTTCGCTTTACCACTTCCCTGGAGATTCGCTTTCGAGACCTGGACGCCCTGGGCCACGTCAACAACGCCGTCTACCTCACCTATTTCGAGATCGTTCGAACCCGATACTGGAAGCGCCTGTTTGGACTTCCTCCTGCCCAGGACTGGGGATTCGTGATGGTGCGGACCGAGTGCAACTACCGCTCCCCGGCCCTCCTGGGGGAGACCATTACCATCGCCGCCCGAATTTCAGCCCTTAAGAACTCCAGCTTCATCTTCGAGTACCGCCTGACTGAGAGCCGCACCGGGCGGCTGATCGCCGACGGCCTGTCGGTGCAGGCCTGTTACGACATGAAGAGCGGACGGACGGTTCCGATTTCCGAGAAGATGCGGCAACGGGTCAAGGACTTCGAGGGACTGGACTGAAGGCTTTCCCCAGGCTTCCACCAGGGGCAGCACGCCGCCGCCGCGTAGGCGGCGAATTAATTGCCGGCATCAGGCGCGGGGGTAGAGGGGGTTTCCCCGGCCGCGGCTTTCAGAATCCTCAGATTCTCCAGAAACGGGGGTTGGACAACTCCGGCCTCGGTGATGATGGCCGCCACGTAACGGTGGGGGGTTACGTCAAAGGCGGGGTTTGCGGCGGGAACTCCCTGGGGAGCGATGGCGCTTCGGCCCAGGTGGGTTACTTCCAGCGGGGAGCGCTGCTCAATGGGGATCTCCTCTCCCGTGAGAACATTCAGGTCCACCGTCGAGAGGGGCGCGGCCACGTAGAAAGGGATCTTATGCTCTCTGGCCAGCACGGCTACCGAATAAGTGCCGATTTTGTTGGCGACGTCCCCATTGGCAGCGATCCGATCCGCTCCCACAATGACGCAGTCCACCTGGCCCTGTTTCATGTAGTACCCCGCCATGCTGTCGGTGATCAGGGTGACCGGAATATCGTCCTTTTGCAGCTCCCAAGCGGTTAAACGGGCTCCCTGCAGGAAAGGCCGCGTTTCATCCGCCAGCACCTCTACTCTCTTGCCCTGTTCCACCGCGGCCCGAATGACTCCCAGGGCTGTACCGTACCCGGCGGTCGCCAGAGCACCAGCGTTGCAATGGGTCAGAACCCTGGATCGGTCCTGGATGAGGTCGGCCCCGTGGCCTCCCAGTCGGCGGTTGAGTCGAATATCCTCATCGTGGATGCCCAGGGCCTCCGTCTTGAGGGCGGCAGCCACCGCCCGGGGTCCCTGGGACTTGTGCCGCCGATAGACCCTCTTCATCCGTTCGATGGCCCAGAACAAATTAACCGCGGTGGGCCGGGTAGCCGCCAGGGTGTCGCATATGGACTCAAAGGCATTCTCAAACTGCTCGGGCTCGTGGGACTTGATGGACTCAGCCCCCAGAGCCACTCCCATGGCAGCGGCGACTCCTATCGCCGGAGCACCTCGAATGACCATGTCCTTGATTGCCTGAGCCACTTCCTCACAGGTCTTGAACACCGGGTACTCTTCGGCCACCGGCAACTTTCGCTGGTCGATCATGACCACGCCTTCGTCGCTCCATGCGATGGTCTTGAACATGCCCTCGACCTCCAAAATGGGGTTTGGCCCCCCAACGCCCGCCAACCGCGAGGGACTATACCACAGACCTGGAGCGCCGGCCGGCGAAAGGCGGCCCGGCTTATTTGAAACAATTGAGGGTTATCCACAAAGGCAAAAAGAGGAATCCACGAAGGGCCACGAAGGGGTTGGAGAAAGCTCAAGAGGGATCGGCCAAAGGTCGGGAAGGGAGAAGAGATTTCCACCAAGGGCGCTAAAGGATCTGTCAATGGGGCAAAAGATGAATCTACGAAGGGATTCCAAGGGGTTGGAAAAGACTCGAAAGGGGTCCGTGAAGGGCCACCAAGGACCCTGAGGTTTCCCACAAACGCGCACCCGATCATCGAGCGGGTCGGTTTCCTGTGCAGCAGCTTCTCGCCCTGATTATCCTGTGTATCCATGTTCAGTAGGTAGAAAAACGGTTTAATGGGACATGGTCCTCGTTCCTGACAGGCCATGAAGGTTCGTGGTTTCACCCTCGAATGATCCGCACGGAAGGGCGGGGGCCGGACTTGCCTGAAACCAACCCGTCGCCGGGCGGTGGGAGACCGGTTCAAAGTCAAGCATGAGTAGATTATTTGTTAACATCGATGCACAGGATGCACAGGATTATTTGGCGAGAGGCTACACCGTCTTGAGTTCAACCATCGCCTATGCTTCGACAGGGATTTCCAAAACCCGCTCCCACGCTCATGGATCACTTCCAACACGCACCCGATCATCGAGCCAGTCCGCTTCCCCTGCAGCAGCGTCTCGTCCTGTTTGTCCTGTCTATCGATGTTATTTCGGTTTTCCTTGGCCCGCATTTCTCACCAGGTCGCTGAGTATCGCCTCGGAAAGTGTTTATATTTAGGATCTTGAGGCGCTTTTTGGGAGAGCCTTCAGGGCACACACTGCGCTGAGCGCACCCTGGCTTGTCCGAGATCGGAAACCAGGGATGATTGCTGCCGCCGCCTACGCGGCTCAACTCTAACGCCTAGCTCTCCAATGGCTTGCGCCCGGTTTACGCCCACGGCTAAGTGCGGACGCCGCCTTGACGGCTCGACTCGACCCCCCGGCTGACGCCCGGGGGATGATCATTTGAAAATCCTGTCCCCCGGCAGTGTTGTGATTTAGACGAGAACGGCGAAGCCGCGGTTGGAGTGGGTGACCCTGCGAAACGCCGCCCACAGGTCTTCCTTATAAAGCAGTCGTCTGGACCCGGTGCTGCCGCAGCCGCGTAGGCGGCGAGTCTGGAGCGTCCTTCCCAAACGCACTGCCTCTCCAGAATGACGCTAAACACGACCCTCACTCTCTGCACTCTTCTCAAGAGTGCAACCTGTGGTGAGAAATGCGGGCGCAGAGCGGGCTTTGATTTTTCTTGAAGGTTGGGCTATATTCTGGCTCTCTTGCGAATAACATGTGAGTAGTCAAGGTCTCTCATCGGGTCGCTCGGCAGGTGACGATCGAACCCATCCTCAAGGAGGATTTCTCTATGGATCGAAGAAAATTCACTCAGGTAATGGGAGCGGCTGTGGCCGGCATGGTGGCGGGTTCCAAGGCTGTCAGCCAAACGGATTCCCTTCTGCTGGCCGATGACGCCAAGAAGGCCAAGCATGTCTGCAAGGGCCGAAACGAGTGCAAGGGCCAGGGCGGGTGCGGCAGCGGCGACAACGGCTGCGCCGGCAAGAATTCCTGCAAAGGCAAGGGCGGATGCGCCACCGTGGCCAAGCATGCCTGCAAAGGCCAGAACGAGTGCAAGGGCCAAGGCGGGTGCGGCAGCGGCGACAACGGCTGCGCCGGCAAGAATTCCTGCAAGGGCAAGGGCGGATGCGCCGTTCCCATTCACGGGACCGAAAAGAAGAAATAGCCTGGCTTTTTCCAGGACCGACCGGTTTCCCGCTTTCCAGGTCGCTGGGTGCATCCAACCGACTCTGCGGCCGGGGAGTGGGATGCCGGTCAAATCCGTCGGACCGGCCAAGCGCCGATCCCAGGAGGTCCCTTATGGGCAGGAACCGGTGGAATTTCCCCGACTTGGGGTTCGGAATCGGTCTCCGTACTGTCCACTACAGCTACATTCTCGCCAACCATCCCCCCATCGACTGGTTCGAAATCCTGTCGGAGAACTACATGGATACAGGGGGCCGGCCGCTGTACGTGCTGGACCAGGTGGTGGAACGTTACCCGGTCGTGCTCCACGGCGTTTCCATGTCGGTGGGAAGCACGGCCCCCTTGAACCTGGATTATCTGAAAAAACTGAAAGCCCTGGCCGACCGCACCGGGGCCCGCTGGGTTTCGGACCACCTCTGCTGGACCGGCGTGAGTGGAATCAACGTCCACGACCTGTTGCCGATGCCCTACACCGACGAATCCCTGCGCTACACCATTGAACGGGTGAAGGCGGTCTCTGAGATCCTGGAGCGACCCCTGGTTCTGGAGAATCCGTCGACCTACCTGGAGTTCGGGACCTCGACCTGGAGCGAAGTGGATTTTCTTTCCACCCTGGCCCAGGAAGCCGACTGCGGGATTCTTCTGGACGTGAACAACGTCTACGTCAGTTGCTTCAACCACGGGCTGGACCCGGAAGCCTTCATTGACCGAGTCCCGGCCGACCGTGTCGTTCAATACCACCTGGCCGGACACACCCACAAGGGAACCCACATTCTGGATACCCATAGCGATCACGTCATTGACGAAGTCTGGTCTCTCTATCGACGCTCCTGCGAGAGAACCGGTGGTGTGGCCACCTTGCTGGAGTGGGACGAGAACATTCCCAGCTTCGAGGTGGTTCACGCCGAAGCCTTGAAAGCCCGCCGACACCGCGGTCTGCCCGAGCCGGACCACAAGAGGGCCTATGGCACCTGAACCGGGACTAACCCGCACCCAGGAATGGATGCAGGCGGTCATCCAGCACCAGGGCTCCGACCGCCAGGCGGTGGCCTCCGCAACGGCGCGCAAACTGGTTCCGCCGAGGCAGTTTCCGCACCTGATACGGCCATCGCGAACGCTCGACTCCTTCGACAGAATCGGCATCTACCGCGGCATGTACCTGGCCCGTTTGCAGGAAGCTCTGGAGGCGGACTATCCCGGGCTGCTGCATTTTCTGGGTCGGAAGCGCTTTTCCGACCTGGCCAGGGGCTACGTCGACCGCTATCCATCCCAGAGCTATACCTTGAACCGCCTGGGAGATCATCTCCCCGAATATATCCGGAGCAGTCCAGGGATGGTGCGGAAGGACTTCCTCTACGAGTTGGCTCGCTTCGAGCTGTTGATGAGCCGACTCTTCGATGCCGAGGAATCGGCAGTGCTCACCCCAGAGGCCATCGCCGCGGTCCCCCCCGAAAGCTGGGAGACGGCCCGTCTCAAACCCATCGCGGCGCTGTCCGTCCAGGCACTTCGCTACCCGGTGGGGGCATACCTGGAGGCGGCCCGCCAGGGAATACCCCGCCCCGGCACCCGGCGCAAGGATCACTGGGCGGTGGTTTACCGGCGTCACTACGCGCTCCGCTGGCTGGATTTGACTCGTCCGGCTTATCAGCTTCTCCATGCTCTCATCAGCGGAGTTCCGCTCGGAGACGCATTGAGCGGCGTATTGAGCCACAGGCGCCAGCCGGTTGGAGAGGTGCAGCTCTTCTCCTGGTTCCGCGGCTGGGTGACCGAAGGGTTGTTTCAGGACATTGAGCTCGACAACCCGGCATAGCCCGCCTCTGGCAGGGATTCCGGCCCAGGCGCATCCCCTGCGAAGACCCACCAGGGAACCGCGATTCCCCTCCCTCACGCCATGGCCAGCACACTCACAAGGAGTCAGATCGACAGGCTGAAGCAGTTGTCCCGGGAATTCGCGGCTATTGCCAAGGAAGGAAAGAAAATACCCGATGCCTCCGGGACCCTGGCCGAGCACACGGAACATCACTCCGAAGCAGCCAAGGCCATTCCCGCCAGCCGGTCAAGCAAGAGCCAGGTCGAAGACCATCCGCAAAGGTCTCCAAAGAGTAATCCACGAAGGGGCACGAAGGGGCACGAAGAGACTGATTAATGCATTGTTGATTGTTGATCGGGAGTCATCCTGACTGTTTCCGCCTCAAATCCAAAATCTACAATAGACCTTCCAGTTTTGGAGCGTTCCATGGGCTTACGCCACCGGCTACCTGCTGCCGCCGACACGCGGCTCCACTCAAGCCCCGAGCTCACAACCGGAGATAATCTATTGGAAAATCCTGTCCCCCGGCAGTGTTATAGTTTAGGGGAGAGCGGCGTAGCCGCGGTTGGCGGATCGCACCTTGCGGCCTGGCGTCCATCCCCCCCACCGCATCAGCCTTCGCCTAACGGCTCGGCTTCTGCGACTCCCCCTCAAGGGGGGGAGTGATCTTGAGGCCTGCATAAGACGCTCCAGTATCACTCCCCCCTTGAGGGGGAGTCGGCGAGACCAGGGCACCGCCCGCAGTCGAGCCGGTGGGGGGCAAACACCCACCCCCCAATGAGGAATCTCGGACCAGTCAGCCCCGAGAAACCCGACCCTCCAGAGCCCGTCCGACCACGCTAGCCAGCATCCGGATGAAGCGGGGGTGATCGTTGACGGTCGACGCCCGAAAAAAGCCCATCCCCCACTTCCCGGCTACCTGGCGGGCCTCGACGTCCAGGTCGTAGAGAACCTCCACGTGATCGCACACGAAACCGATGGGGGCCAGCAAGACAGCGGGGCATTTTCTCTTGCCCAGACTCTCGATGACGTCACAGACGTCCGGTTCCAGCCAGGGATCCCTCGGCCCGCCGCTGCGGCTCTGGTAGACCAGTTCCCAATCCGATATCTCCAGAGCCGAAGCCACCGCCCGGCAAGACTCCCGAAGCTGGTGCACGTAGGGGCGGTCGAACCGGCTGGGAACGCTGTGGGCCGTAAAGAGAAGCTTGGTCTGCCGTCGATCCTGGCTCGGAATCCGGTTCCACTGGCACCGGATGCGATCGGCGACCGCCCGCACAAAGTCAGGATGGGCAAACCAGGCCTCGCAATAGTCCACCAGGGGCGCCGGGCGTCCCAGCTTTTCCTCCACTGAGATCCTGGCCTCCCGCACCGACACCTGATAACGCCCCCAACTGGCCTCTCCCTGGTGGGGCGCCAGGATGACCCCTACCGCCCGCTGAACTCCGTCGCCGGCCATCTGTGCCAGAACTTCCGCCAAAAGCGGATGCCAGTTGCGCATTCCCACGTATACAGGGATTCGAGGACCCTCCTGTTCCAGCAGGAGCCGAAGCCCGTCCGCTTGGCGGAAGGTAAGCTCGTTGAAGGGCGATCGCCCTCCGATCAATTCGTAATGGTGGGCCACTTCCTCGATCCGCTCCCGGGGCACAGGACGCCCGCGCAGGACGTTGTCCAGAAACGGGCGGATCTCCTCGGTTCGGGTCGGCCCCCCGAAACCGATCAGCAGAACGGCTTGATAGGTCATGATGGCGTAAATTTCCCTCGGGCACCGAACTAGACTCGTTCTCTTGTGTTCGGTTCAGCGTCAACTACCAGGGCAGTCCTGACCTTGGTTTTCTTTAATTTCCTTGATCGCGTCCAGCAAAGCATATAGTAAGAGCGAATCTTGGACACGCGCTTCGGGGTGAGGAACTGCAACTACAAACTTATGGGCACTTCTGCTATACCACCAGATACCGCGGGTCGTTTGCTTCCACTTCATGTCGCTGTCCCGATGTAACGCTTCCCAAAACAAGTCTCCTGTCTTTACGCCTCCGCAGATCGTGATATCCGGATCGTAGATGGCGTATTGCTTTTGAATATAAGGTGCATCTTCCTTGGCTACCTTTTTTAGATCTGCAGAATCCGTACTGGAACCGCCCGGTGATTTCTTTAGATTCATTGCCACAATGCCCCTGAGCATTTCCCTTCTGAATCCCTCCTCTATTTTTTCATAGAAAGACCAGTTGCATTCTGAGGGCAAGTTTCGTATTCCGTGAACCCACCTCGCTACGTTATTCCACGATTCCTCCCGCCCACCGTCCCGCAGGAATTCTCTTAGATCGTTGAAACCCGGATTATTCGTTTCCTTTAGGATGAAGGCAATTTTGGGGCATGACTTCAGATAGTCACGTTCCGACACCACGCCATCACGAACAAAGAGCCTTCGGCTTTTTTCCCATTCCTTGAACAGCTCTTCATCTTTCGCGGAAATAGTCAACGCTTCATCTCCTACATCTTGTTGAAAAACAGAAACACTAATTCACGATGAAAATTGGGGTCTCAACATGCAGTCTTGGCAGGCTGAACCTGAAACAAAACCGGGGTCGGGTGAAGAAAAACCGATTAAAGGGTTACCCACGTAAGGATACGAAGTGACACCCTGCAATTCCCGACGTCTGGTCTCGGCGTCGAGCACGGGTAGATTTCTGATTAACATCAATGCACAGGATAAACAGGATTATTTGTTGATGGTCTGGTCTGAGTGCTCCGGGACGAGAGTGTTCACCCCCTTGAGTTCGACCATCACCTTTTCTTGAACAACGATTCCCCAAAACTGCTCCCAAGCTCTTGGATTACTTCACAGGCGCACCCGATCAGCGAGTGGGTCAGCTTCCTGTGCAGCAGCCTCTCGTCCTGTTAATCCTGTCTATCCTGTCTATCGATGTTCCTAATCATGGAAAGAATATTTGATCCCCTTCCGGCTCGGTCTGTACTCCCCCTCAGCGGGGGAGTGATGTTGGCTTGGTCGCTATCATCGTGCTGCACGCAACCGTAGGGGCGTCCCTTGTGGGCGCCCAATCCGGGAATCACCGGGCAACCACAAGGGTTGCCCCTACGTTGGGGGGTACGGTGTAAACCATGTTCGGCTTGCACATTGGCACCGCCTGGGGATGCGGGCGGGACGCCCTCGCTCCCAGGAAGCCTTCATCCCATGACATCGTCAGATCAACGGGACAAAATTGCAGAAGCATTTGGGCGCCGCTTGTCGTCGAAGGAGGTCCATCTGTCTTCTGGTCTATTCGTGTTAATTCGTGTTCATTTGTGGTTCGTCTTAATTAATGATCAGCCGTTTTTCCTCGTATGATCCGCCCCGTCGTGGGGGGCGGGGGCCCGGCTTACCTGAAACGAAACTTGTTTCACTCTCGAATGATCCGCCTGGCGGGCCTGGGACCCGACTAACCTCCGGGCAACCTCAACCGCAACAATTTTTCTCCCCCGGGAGGCTGTTTCCCCAACCCGTCTCCGTTGCTGGTCGTGAAGTAAATGGAACCGTCCGGCGCTTGGATGACGCTGCGCAACCGGCCGTAGCGCCCGGTGAAGAGCTCCCCGAAGGCAACGATCCGGCGCGGGTCGCCGGGGTCGAAAGTCACACAATAGAGCGCCTGCCCCTTGAGTCCGGTAAAGAGCAGCCAACCAGCCAGGCGGCCCCGGGTCACAAAGGCTGCGCTGGATGGCGCCCAACTCTTGGAAATACCGCTGTGCAGGACGGGAGAAATCATGCCGGCGCGGCTTTGCTCGGCGGTAATCTCGGGCCAGCCGTAGTTGCCCCCCGCTTCCACCCGATTGAGCTCGTCGCGAAAGGAGGGCCCGTGATCCACGACATAGAGATCTCGCGTTCCGGGTTGCCAGGCCAATCCCTGGGGATTGCGATGGCCGTAGGAGTAGACGGGCGATTCTGAAAAGGGATTGTCGGATGGAACGCTGCCGTCCGGATTCAGCCTCAGGATCTTGCCGGCCAGGTGGCTCCGATCTTGAGAGATCTCCGGCCGCCCCAGGTCGCCGGTGGTCCAATAGAGTTTACCGTCCGGTCCAAACTTGACGCATCCGCCGTGGTGCTGAGACCCTCCCGGGATCCCGTACTCCAGCAGTACACGGTCCACGGCTCCCTTGCCATCGGCCCGTTCCCGCAACCGCACCAGCCTGTCCCGCAGATGCCCCTCGGTGGTGCGATAGGTGTAGGCCGCGTAGACAAAGCGGTTGCTGGAGAAATGCGGATCGATGGCCAATCCGAGCAGCCCGCATGCCAGCTCATCGTCGACATCCCCCAGGGTCATCCAGGCTTCCGGCAGAAGCCGGTCCTCCCTGAGGATGCGAATGCGCCCGGGACGCTCGGTCAGGAGGATGCGCCCGTCCGGAGTAAAGTCCATGGCCCAGGGCGTGTGTAAATTGCGGGCCACCACTTGGATCCCGGCTTTTTCAAGAATTCGGCTCAGCCCGTCTTTTCCCGAAACGTCCTCCGGGAGAAAGGACCCCAGGAGCATACCGGCCGCCGCGGCCAGAGCTGTCACCGTCAGACTTAAGCTCAAGCGGCACTGGAGCCGCACTGTTGTTTTCGCACGCAAGCGGATAAGCTTCATGGGACATGCACGAGTTTTCGGTGACCCTGCCAGCCTCCTGACTTGTATCAAAGGAACCGGGCTCCTGGGAACCGGAAACGCCGAGGAATTTCGAAAATCGATGCGGGAGGAGCGTCAACATGGAACCGACTCAAGACAGGGTGCAGCGAGGGTTCGAGCAGTTCGTCCAAATGGCCGGAGCGGAGAGAGCCCGCCAGCTCCGGGACCTCTGGGGGCGGATTTCACCCGACTTCCAGCAATTCGTTTTAGGAGTACTGGCAGGGGAGGTCTGGACACGGTCCGGGCTCGACCTGCGCACGCGGAGCCTGGTCACCATCGCAGGCCTGACTGCCCTGGGAAGAACCCGGGGACTGGAACTCAATGTGGAGATGGCCCTGCGCAACGGCGCCACCCGGGAGGAGATCCGGGAGACCATGCTGCAAATGGCTTTTTATGCCGGCTTCCCCTCCGCCTGGGAAGGACTGCAAACCGCCGAGGAGATCTTCCGGAAAACCGATCGGTCCGTTCCGGAGGATTAGCCCGCATTTCTCACCGGGGGGTTGGGCATCGGCTGGGATAGTGTTTGTCTTTAGCATCTTGCAGCGCTTTTTTGGGGAACCTTCAGAGTACAAACTGCGCTGGGCGCGCCTGGGCTTGCTTGGGATCCAACACCAGGGATGATTGCTGCCGCCGCCTACGCGGCTCGGGGGATGGAGCTATCGGGTTCCATGGGCTCACGCCCACGGCTAAGTGCGGGCGCCGCATTCGCGGCTTACTCGAACCCCCGGGCTGGCGCCCGGGGACTATCTATTTAAAAATTCCTTCCCCCCGCCCCCCGTAGCCGCGTAGGCGGCGGATTAGGGGCGCCCTCCCGGAACACACTGCCTCTCCAGAATGACGCTAAACACGTTCCTCACTCCCTGCGCTCTTCTCAAGAGTGCAACCCCCGGTGAGAAATGCCACCGAGGGCCCCGGAAGCCGATTCTCTGCCCTGAACCGGCGGGGTTTCGCCGCCCGGAGCCATCTTTAATTGGGTTTGGTTCCCGCCAGGGGCGATTGTTTTCTCTCTCCGGAATGGATAGACTTGCCAGCCGGAAGGACAGTTTGTAACGATACTTCCCTATGCGTTAAACGTAAGGAGATCCACCGCATGGCCGAAACCAGTCGCGAAACCATCATCGAAGAGCTAACCAAGGCCTATTGCATGGAGGTGGAGACAGTCACCAACTATCTGGCCAACTCCATCGTTCTGGACGGAGTCCGAGCCGAAGAAATCAAGAAAGCCCTGGCTGCCGACGTCAATGAAGAGTTGCTCCATGCCCGCAGCCTGGGAGAACGGATCAAGCAGTTGGGCGGCACCGTGCCGGGATCGCTCAAGTTGACCCGTGCCCAGGAAGCCCTCCAGCCACCCTCCGACACCACCGATGTCACCGCCGTCATCGACGGAGTCCTCTCGGCCGAGAACGCGGCCATCGACCAGTATTATCGGGTTATCCGGCTCTGTGAAGGCGTGGACTACGTCACCCAGGAACTGGCCATCCGGCTGCTGGCCGACGAAGAAATGCACCGCACCCTCTTCGAGGGCTTCCTGAAAGAGTATCGAAAACCCTTCTGAACCCACCCAAGGTCCGGGCAGGCTTCCCGCACCTCTCACCGGGGGCTGACGGCTCCGGCGCTCAGATCCGCAACCAGGCGTTCCAGGCAGAGGCGGCTGTCGGGACTGGACCGCTTGATCCCATCATCGATGGATGCCAGTTGGTCGATGGCCTTGACCAGGGCTTGAGAGCGAAAGCGTTTGGCAGGGTCCAGCAGCCGCTTTAGAAAGTAGGGATTGGCCTTGACCTGGCGGGCCATTTCTCCCAAACCCATCTTTGGCGAGAGTTCCTGAATTTGAAGCAAGCTGCGCAGCCGGCGCCCCAGCAGGGAAACCATGGACAGCATTTCGGCCGGCTGAGCCGACAATTCACAGCACAACCGCAGAGCTTGCCGGCGGTCCTGGGCCAGTACCGCATCCAGAAAGTCGAATACGGTGTGGTCGCGGCAATATCCCGCCAGCTCTTGAACCATTTCCAGAGTGATGGTCTTTCTCTCACCGGCAAGCAAGGTCAGCTTCTCCACCTCCAGATGCAACCGTCCCAGATCGGTCCCCTGGAGTTCGACCAGGCACTCCACCGCCTCCTCCTGGATGCTGAACCCCCGCTTGCCCAGAGCCTTGCCAATCCAGCTTCGGGTCTGGGCCTCATTCAGGCAGGCCAGGTCAACCGTCCGGCTGTCCGCCTGCAGGGTCTTGAAAATCTTTTTCCTGCGGTCGTCGCGGCTCAGTTCCCCCGCCAGGAAAACCAGGACGGTATCCGGGTTGGGACGGGCCAGGTAAGCCGCCAGGGCTTTGACCTGCCGATCCCTCAACCTCATGACTCCTCTGATGTGCAGGACCTGCCTGGGTGCAAACAAGGAGGAGGTCAAGGCCGAGGCCAGAAGCTCCTCCAGCGGGGTCTGGTCCAGGTCGACACTCGAACTCGGCGGTTCGCCCCCCCAGGCCTTGGTCAAGGCCTCCATTAAGGCCTTCCGGGCCGCATCCCTCAGGTAGCTGTCCGGGCTGAAAATGAAATAGACCGGACTGAATTTCCCCTGGCGAAGGTGGGCTCGGAACTGTGAAAAGGACATGTCTGTCAGAAGGATTCCAGGATGGTGCTCACCAGATCCCGGGAAAAGGCCTTGGCCAGCCGATCCAGAGCGGGTCCTTCCTCGGGGAAAAAGTCCTGGGAACTCCGGCTGATTTCGAACTCTTCCCTGAAAAAATAGTTGCGATTCTCGAAAAGAAGCTTTTGAGAGCTGGAGTCCTTTAACTCGACCCGCAGGCGCACCGTCACCAGAAAGGTCGACCCCGCCCTGCCCGAGAAGATCACCGGCGTCGATCTGAACCCGGTGACGACGCCGGTCAGCACGGCTGCAGCCGAAGCGGGATCGGAGGAGATGCGGTACCGGGTGCGTGACGTCAGCTCATCCACCACCGCGGAGGTGAGACGCTGCTCCAGCCGGTATTTGGTCGTCTGATTGGTGAAAATGGGAACGGCGATGGAATCGACGGACTTGGGGATGGCCGTTGCTTTCCCGGCCAGGCGGTACCCGCAACCGACAGCCAGGAGGCCGCTCAGCAGCCAGACCGCCAACCCCGGACACATCCTGGCAGGCGCCCTCATGCGATATCTCCCGGGCCCGCTGGTGTTCTGTCTCAGAAATAGGGTTGCCATATTTCGGAGCGCAACGGCGCCGGATTCAAGGAGCGACGACGAGGCAATGCTCATTCATTGTGAGGAGGAGCGACACCGAAGACGGCGCCGTTCCGCCCGAACCCTTGGGCCGATGAAGGTTCCGGGGAAGGGGAGCAGAACGATGCCTGTTGGCTGAAACGCAAAGGGCCTCTCGAACCAACCGTTTCCCTGTCGAACCTCCATCGGAGATGGTAATCCTATTTCTGAGACAGGACACTAGCCCGTATTTCTCACCAGGTCGCTAAATGCATAGTGAATAGCAGTTTATCTTCAGTACCTTAGATTGACACCATTTAAGGGACTTGCGATTACAGACTGCGCTGGGCGTGCCCTGGCTTGTCCTTTTCCCCTCAGCGCACACATGCTCTCTCGAACGTAGTGACCGCTACGCTCTTCGCTCGCGAGCACGCGCTGAGGGAAAAATTACGGCGCCATGATCACGCCCCCTGGTGAGAAATGCGGGCTAGTGCTCACACCACGATATTGACCAGTTTTCCCGGAACATAAATAAGCCGTTTGGGGGGGTTGCCGTTCAAATGGCGTTGCACCGACTCCTGACTCAAAGCGGCCTCCCGAGCCTGCGCTTCCGTCAGGTCGAGCGGAAGGTTCAGTCGGCCCCGGACCTTGCCATTGACCTGAAGCACCAGCGTGATCTCCTCCTCTGCCGCCAGGAGGCGGTCGGCCCGGGGCCAGGGCTGCTGGTGGATCGAGTAGGAACGCCCCTTCAGGGCCCAGAGCTCCTCGGCCATAAAGGGAGCCACCGGGGCCAGCATCAGGAGCAGCCCATCGGTGGCTTCCAGAAAGGCTTGCCTGCCAACCGGCTGCCTGGCGGCGTCCTGAAGAGCATTGGTGAACTCCATGAGCGACGAAATCACGGTGTTGAAACGAAACCCCTCGATGTCGCTTGAGACCTTGAGCAAGGTCTTGTGCGTCCAGCGGCGCAGGTCCCGGTCCGCCTTCTCCGTCCGTAAAGAAGAGGCCTCCTGCGAGGGAGGCCGCAATATCACCTCCCAGGCGCGGCGCAGCCAGCGAAAGGTTCCGGAGAGACCGTTGGCGTTCCAGGGAGTGGACATTTCGAAATCGCTGATGAACATCTCGTAGGCACGCAGGGCATCGGCGCCCCAAGCCTCCACCATTTCGTCCGGAGTGATGACGTTTCCCCGGCTCTTGGACATCTTTTCTCCGTCGTGCCCCAGGATCATCCCCTGATTGCGCAGGCACTTGAAGGGCTCGGTAAACGGCAGGTGGCCCAGATCGCAGAGCGCCTTGGTCCAAAAGCGGGCGTAGAGCAAATGCATGACCGCATGTTCGGCCCCTCCCACATACATGTCCACCGGCAGCCAGTAATCCGCTTCCTTGCGGTCAAAGGCGGCCTGGGCATTGCCCGGACTCACGAAACGCAGAAAATACCAGGAGGAGCAGGCGAAGGTTCCCATGGTGTCGGTCTCGCGGCGCCCCCGGATGCCACCGGGCAAAGACACCTGGACGAACTCGGGAATGGCCGCAAGCGGCGACTCGCCGCTGCCGGTGGGCTCGTAATGCCGGACTTCCGGCAGCCGCACCGGAAGATCGTCGGCGGCCACGGGAACTTCTCCTTCGGTGGTGTGAACGATGGGGATCGGAGTGCCCCAGTAGCGCTGGCGGCTGATCCCCCAGTCGCGCAACTTGTAGTGGACGCTTCCCCTGCCACGACCAGTCTTCTCCAACCAGCCGGTGACCTTGTCTACGGCCTCGCTGGTGGGAGTGCCGTCAAAGGAACCGGACCGACTCATGATGCCCTCACCGGTCCAGGCCTCCTCCATGGTTTCGGAACGCAGCGGCCGGTCCCGACCCGCGGGTTGGATCACCACCCGGATCTCCAGACCGTGCCGACGGGCGAACTCAAAGTCTCTCTGGTCGTGGGCCGGAACCGCCATAATGGCGCCGGTTCCATACCCCATCAGGACATAGTCCGCCACCCAGATCGGAATAGCTTCGCCATTGACCGGATTGGTGGCATGGGATCCCAGGAACACGCCTGTCTTGGCCCGGCCCTGGGCCGTACGATCCAGATCGCTCTTGCCTTGGACCTCCTGCAGATAGGTCTCGACCTCACCAGCCGAGGAGGGGGCCGTGAGGGCATGCACCAGAGGATGTTCCGGCGCCAGCACCATGAAGGTGGCTCCCCACAGCGTATCGGGACGGGTGGTGAAAACCTTCAACGGCCCCGCGGCCGTGGAGAAACTGACTTCGGCCCCCCGGCTGCGTCCGATCCAGTTGCGCTGCATCAGCTTGATGCCCTCCGGCCAGTCCAGGCCCTCCAGGTCGGCCAACAGGCGGTCGGCATAGGCCGTGATGCGAAAGAACCACTGCATCAGCCTCTTCTTCTCGACCAGAGCCTGGCTTCGCCAGCCGCGCCCATCCACCACCTCTTCGTTGGCCAGCACGGTCTTTTCCACCGGATCCCAGTTCACCGTGGATGCCCCGCGATAGGCAAGCCGAAAGCGGCTCAGATAGTCCCTTCTCCCCTTGACTGGCAATTGCTTCCAGGCCTCCCCACTCATGGCCGGGGCTCCTGGAATGTCGCCGCTTCCCCGGCGCCCCAGTTCCTCCTCCAAGCCGGCGATGGGACAGGCTTTCCGCAGTCGCGGGTCGTACCAGGACTGGTAGAGCTGCAGAAAAACCCACTGGGTCCAACGATAGTATTCGGGCTGCGAGGAGTTGATCTCCCGGCTCCAGTCAAAGGAGATGCCCAGCAGCCGCATCTGCCGCTTGTAGTTGGCGGCATAGCGTGCGATGAGCTTGGCTGGGTTGGTCTTCTGCCGGATCGCCGCGTTTTCCGCGGGAAGACCGAAGGCATCCCAGCCCATGGGATGGAGGACGTTTTCGCCCCGCATGCGGAAGTAGCGGCTCAGCACGTCGGTGGGGACGTAATTGCGGCAATGGCCCACACTCAGCCCGTCCCCCGAAGGGTAGGGAAAGAAGTCCAGCACGTACCTCTTGGGGCGACCATCGGCCGGAGCGGTCCGGTACAGCCCGTCCCTTTCCCAGCGGTCGGCCCACTTGCCTTCGATCCGGTCGGGAGTGTATCTGGAGGTCATGATCGCACACCACTAAAGGCGGGAGGTGCCCGGAATCCTTTGACTGGCCTGAGTTTCAGCCGTTTCACCTAACCTCGGGCGATGTTAGCAAAGGGCCGGAAGAAGGGTCAAGCCCAGGGCCACCCGAGAGCCGCGCAAAATGAGGTTGCCCGCAACCGGCGAACGTACCATAATGAGCCACCTTCATCGGTCCGTCAAAACCTTCCATAAACAGGATCCGACCATGTCTCTCAGAAGGCCCTTTCTTACTGGCGTAATTCTGGCGGGAACCATGGTTGCCGTTTGGTTGACAGCCGCGTTGGAGCCAATCCCGGCAACTGCGGAGGCCAAGCCCGAAAAAACCGAAAACGTCCGCGGGCAGCCCTCCTCCGGATTCACCCTCAAGGTGCCGGTGGAAGTGGTGGTGGTCAACACCATTGCCACCGACCGGGACGGCAACCCCATTACCGATCTGACCGTGGACGATTTCGAGGTCTTCGAAAACCGCAAGAAACAGACCATTCAGTCTTTCTCCCAGGAAATCTACCAGAACCCGCAGAGTTCCATGACCTGGGGTAGCGAGGCAGGCACGGAGGAACCGGCCCCGGAGGCGGCCCCCGACAAACCCCGGCTGCTGAGCCTGGTCATCGACGACCTGACCTATCCCCCGATGGGCACCCTCAACCGCACCGTCGACGCCATTCGCGGATTCGTGGAAAGGGGGTTGAAAGAACAAAACTACATCTCCATCATGACGGCCTCCCGTGGCTATTTCGTCCCCTTCACACAGGACAGGGAGTTGCTTCTGGCAGAGATCGACCAGCTCCACAAGAAACTGGATTTCACGGCGTCCATGCGCCGACCGGGATGCGTCACCATGACCGATGCTCAAGCAGAGGAGATTGAGCTCGTCGGGGCCACGCCGGGCAACCGGGCCTTCGACGTGGCCATGGCCGAAGCCAGCGACTGCGGGATAGGCGCCAGCACATTCAACGCGCTGGCCGGCGGGACGCCGGGAGTCGGGGTCGGCGGAGCTTCCATCGATGCAACCCAGCAGGTCCTTGAAAGATACGTGCGGACCCTGGCTTCCCAGTATGTGGCGGGACAAAGGAGCCGCATCCGGCGCTTGCTGGACGTCCTGCGGGCACACATCCGCTCTCTCGGCCCGGTCGAGGCGCAGAAATCCCTGGTGCTGCTCTCTGGAGGCTTCCTGCACCGCTCCCTTCGCTACGACCTGGAGCGCCTGGTCGACATGGCGCTGAAGACCGGTCTTATCTTCAACACCATCCGGATCACCGGGCTGGAAACCGGCGCGATGTACGACGTCAGCGACAGTTTCACCAACAACAGCAGACTCCGGCTCGACAAGTCCTTGCTGGTCACAGAGGACCGCAAGCAAAAGGGAATGTCCCTCGAGTATCTGGCCCGGGCTACGGGAGGCATTGACTTCAGAGACAACAACGACCTGGGGGCGGGTCTGAGACAGGTGGTGGACCAGCAGTTTTCCTACTATGTCCTGAGCTACGCCACTCCCCCCAAGAAGCCCGACGGCCGATACTACAGGCTTCGAGTGAGAGTTTCTCGACCCGGAGTCCGAGTCACTCACCGCAAGGGCTTCTTTGCCCCCAAGGAGCGATTGTCCCCGGAAGAACAAAAGAAAAAGGAAATGCTGGAAGCCATGCGGGCGCCCACCGATCTCAGGGAAATCCCGCTGCAGATGTCCTACCACAGTTCCCGCCTGGATCTGGACACTTACCGTCTGGAGATCGTGACCCGCCTGGGCTTTGAGGATGTCCCCTTCCTGGTCGAAGAGGGCAAGCGGATCAATCGAATCAATCTGGCTGTGGTCGCCTTCGATGCCAAGGAAGAATACGTCGGGGGCGACGAAAAGGCCTGGAATTTCAAGCTCGGCGAAGGCAGCTACCAGGCTCTTCTTCAATCGGGCCTGACTTCCAAGGTCGTCCTGAAAGTTCCACCGGGCCGGTATCAAGTCAAGGCTGCGGCACGCGAGAACCTCAATGCCGGACTGGGGTCTCTGCGTCGAACCGTCGAGGTGCCCCTGCTGTCGGACCGGGATACGATGGGAACTCTGGAAAGGACCGTGCTCCGCGGACTTCAGGCATCCGAGCAACAGCACGATCTGGATTTGCATTTCAAGGCGCACTTCTTCTACGAAGAGACCGAGCGGGCCCTGGTCCTGATCTCGGCCAGGGTTTCCCACGGTTCGGACGGGGATACCCCAAAGAGCTGGTTGCCGGGTAGAGACCTTCGCCTGATAGGGGTTGCCTTCTCTGACGCTGGGCAGGCAGCTTCGGCATTCGACCAGACCCTTCCGCTGGCAACCGGAAAGGCGGAATCCACCGTGCAGGGTTTTCTCAAGCTGAAGCCCGGCAAGTATCGCATCAAGCTGGTGGCCGCGGACCGCCACGCCAGATTGGGGACGGCCGAACAGGTTCTATGGATTCCAGCCCTCCCCCCGGATGCGCTCATGACCAGCGGACTGGTCTTGAGTCAGGAACTGGAGCCCTTTTCCCCGGCCGTCGCCGGAATGCAAGTCCCGGAGGCCCGCTGGCTGTTTCACCGCGGGTTCCAGGTGAAACCGTCGGTCAGCAACGAAATTGTCCCGCCCCAACCTCTGGCCGTGTTTTACAAACTCTACAACGCCTCCAAGCTTCAGGACGGCAATCTCACGGCTCACATCCAGGCAGTGAAAGACAGTGGAGAGACCATCGACTTCCCCTCGATCGCGCTGGACCGGAACCACCTGGAAGAGCGGGCGCCGGGACAGGTTGCGGTGGGCTTCAAGCTGTCCACCCAACCCTTGAGCCCGGGCGACTACCGATTCGAGATTACCACCGAGGAGACGGCCAGCGGTCGCGCCACCATCACCGAGACCGAGTTGGTGGTGACACGGGGATCGGAAGTGGCGGAATCCGTGGGCGCGCCGACCCCGGCCATCGGCGGTCAGACTCGCGCCGAAAAAGCGTCTGAGCCGGAACCGGTCGTTCGTCTCGACCTCAAAAAGATCAGGGACAGTCTGGAAATCCCACGTTCCTCGGGCCACACCGCTTCTGCACAAACCTACCGGTTTCGCAGCCATACCCTGGCCTGCGCCAACGACCAGGGAGAGTTCGGGTACAACCCGGGTCTTCAAGGCGAATGCGGCGATCTGCGGGGAAGCCAACTTCACTCAACGGACTTGAGGGGGAAAAATCTCTTTGGAGCCAACCTGAGCGGCATGGACCTGCGGAAGGTCGACCTCCGGGATGCGGTGCTGCTGAGAGCCGACCTGAGCCAGGCCAAGCTTTGGAAGGCCGATTTGCGAGGGGCTGACCTGCGGGGTGCGAAACTGACCGGTGCCGAACTGATCCAGGCCAAGCTGGACGGCGCACGACTGGAAGGGGCGGAGCTGGAGCATGCCAGCCTGACCCAAGCCGGCCTGGAAGGCGCCAGCTTGCTGGGCGCCAATTTGCAGGGCGCGATTCTGAAAGACGCCCGCTTGAACCAGGCCAATCTGCAGGGTGCCGACCTGTCTGACGCAGTCCTGTTCGGCAGCGATCTGAGGGAAGCCGACCTGCGGGGGGCCAGATTGACCCGAGCTGCTCTGGTCGAAGGAAGGGAGGCCAGCCTCTATATTCCCCTTGCCGGCAACATCAGAATCAGCAGAACGCGGTTTGCAGGAGCCCGCTACGATGAGAGCACCCAACTACCGTTCGATTCCCAACAGGCTGAGACCAGGAAAATGCAGGCCGCCCAGACCCCCTCTGCCTACCATCGCCCCGAGTTCATGATGGAAACCGGGTCCGAGGAGTTTACCGTCAGCGACACCGCAGCGCCAACTCTCGCCTCCAGCCGGCCCGGCGGGGTGCCGACCGACAGCGAATGGCCGGATTTTCTGGAAGCCGTCCGCCGCAGGATCGACGCATCCACCAAGAATCTGCCCAACTTCGTGTGTCGCCGCCGGACAGCCCGATTTGAGCGGCTGTTCCGAGGTTGGCAGGAAAAGGACCAGCTCCAGGAAGACCTCTTGTTCACGAACGGAGAAGAAAACTACCAGCCGGTCGAGGGGCAAAAGGCATCGGGCAACCAAGACGGGGCTTATTCCATCGGGGAATACGCCGCCGCCCTCCGAAACGTGTTTGCTCCTGAGAGCAGAACCTCTTTCCGTCTGGAGGGCGCCGAAGAGATCGCGGGGCATCAGACCGTGCGGGTGGCCTTTCGGGTTCCCCAGGATACTTCCTCGATTCAACTGAGCTACCAGGGCAATCCCCTGCGGGTGGGCTACCGAGGACTGTGCTGGATCGACGTCAACTCCTACCAGGTGGTCCAACTGATCAAGAAAACGGTGGATCTCCCCGAGGATTTCCCCATCAAGACCTCGGAGGTGAGCATCGCCTACGACCGGATCCGGATCGGGGAAAGCCTCCACTGGCTTCCGGTCAGGGCTCAATTCAACATGTCCGTCGGCGTCCTGCAGAGTGCCCGGGTCCACACTCGAAACGTCACCCGGTTCACCGACTATCGACAATTCGAAACCGACGTGAAGTTGGTGCTCGAGTAGTCCGAACCGTCCGCCGAGGACCGGCCCGGAGTCCGGCCGGGCCCTCACTTCCGACCCCGCAACAACCCGCCAGTCGGCCCGACCGGCCAGCCCTTGGCCCGCATTTCTCACCGGGGGGCACTGTCAAGAAGAGTGCAGAGAGGGAGGGTCGTGGTTGGCGTCGTTCTTGAGAGGCAGTGCGTTTCGGGAGGATGCAGCTAAATCGCCGCCTACGCGGCTACGGCAGTGCAGAATTCAGACCTCCATGGGAAGAGGCAGCTAAACTCGCGAGCCGCGTAGGCGGCGACAGCAATCTTCCCTGGTATTCAATCTCAGACAGGCCCGGGTGCGCCCGGCACAGTCTGTACCCTGACGGCTCGTCCATAAAGCGCTGCGACGTACTAAAGACAAACACTTTTCCAGCTGAGGTCCCACCCCCTGGTGAGAAATGCGGGCTCGCCCGCCCTACCGTCCGGACCCGTTCCTCCAGCTGTGAGCCGTTGCCGAGAATTTCGGGCGCTGTGCTATACTTCTCGCTCCTCGGGCGCAGCTTCCCCGGGAACCCATCCTTACCCGACCGCCGGCACCGGTCTAAGGCAAAGAGCTGGCATTGCCCATTCCCAAATCGCAAAAGATCTGGTTCAACGGGCGGTTCGTCCCCTGGGACGACGCCAAGATCCACGTCCTGTCCCACGTGGTGAATTACGGATCTGCCGTTTTCGAAGGCCTTCGCTGTTACGACACGGTTAAGGGCTCGGCTGTGTTCTGCCTGGAAAGACACGTGGAGCGACTCCTGAATTCGGCCAAACTCTATCGTATGCAGATCCCCTATTCCGCCGGGGACCTCTGCCAAGCCATCCTGGAAACCATTCGGGAAAACAGACTGAAGGAATGCTACATCCGTCCCATCATTCTGAGAGGCTACGGCGAGATTGGCGTCAACCCGCTGGGCTGCCCCCTGGAGGTCGTCATCGCCGTTTGGGAATGGGGTCAGTATCTTGGCAAGGAATCGTTGGAGCAAGGCGTGGATGTCTGTGTCTCTTCCTGGAACCGCATCGCCCCCAACACCCTCCCCATCCTGGCCAAGGCGGCAGCCAACTATATGAACTCCCAACTTATCAAGATGGAGGCCATGCAGGCCGGTTACTCGGAGGGCATCGCCCTGGATACCACCGGTTACGTCAGCGAAGGGAGCGGAGAGAACATCTTTGTCATCAAGGAGGGCGTGGTCCTGACTCCCGGGCTGGCCTCCTCCGTCCTCCCCGGAATCACCCGTCGGGCGGTGATCGAGATCTGTCGCGACCTCGACATTGAAGTTCGGGAGCAAGGCATCGCTCGCGAGCTCCTCTATCTGGCTGACGAGTTGTTCTTTACAGGCACCGCCGCAGAAGTCACTCCGATCCGCAGTGTGGACAAGATCAGCGTTGGTAGCGGCCGCCGGGGACCGGTCACCGCCAAAATCCAGCAACGGTTCTTCCAGATGGTTGAAGGCAAGAGCGATGACCACCCCGATTGGCTGGCCTTCGTATGACTCCGACAACCAAATCCCGCAAGACGCTCCGTGAGTGAGGAGCCCCGGCCACACGATTCAGAGTCTCTCTTCCAATGGGCGCTCCGGGCCTTGGGCCGGAAGTCCTACTCCACCAGGGAACTGGAAGCCAAACTGCTGGCCCGGGCCGATGATGCGACCGCGGTGCCTGAGGTCCTTGGCCGCTTGAAGGGGTACGGCTACCTGGACGACCGCAAGTGCATCGAGACCTTTACGGCCGTGCGTCTCCGCCGTGGCGCCTGCAGCCGATCCAGGCTGCAGAGAGAGATGGCGGCTCGGGAGCTCCCCCGGGAGTTGGTCAATCAGGTCCTGGATGAGATGTTCCCACCGGAAGAGGAACTGGCCCATTTGTGCCGCAGCCTGAAACGCAAGCTGGAGGCATTGCCCGAGCGATTGGGTGAAAAAAGGCTGGCCAGGCTCTATAATTACCTGCTCGGTCAGGGCTTTCCCCCGGAAGCCGTTCGCCGGGAATTCAAAAAGCGATTCCATCGACTCTTTGAATGGGCGGATTGAGGCACCCCTCCGCCAAGCTCCTTCCCTGACGAAAGTTCGGCACACAGGAAACCGAAACCGTGACTGGAAACGACACCCGCAGGAAGTTCCTGGAATATTTTCATCAGAGAGGGCATCGCATCGTCAAGAGCTCCTCGCTGGTCCCCGCCGACGACCCCACCCTGCTGTTCACCAACGCCGGCATGAATCAGTTCAAGGACGTTTTTTTGGGACGGGAGAGGCGGGACTACCTTCGGGCCACCACCTCCCAGAAATGCGTTCGGGCTGGCGGAAAGCACAACGACTTTGAGAACGTGGGCAAAACCGCCAGGCACCACACCTTCTTCGAAATGCTGGGGAACTTTTCCTTCGGCGACTACTTCAAGGCGGACGCCATCCCGCTGGCCTGGGAACTGGTGACCGGAGTCTACGGGCTGAATCCGGAACAGCTCTGGATCACCGTCTACCGGGACGATGACGATGCGCACCGGATCTGGAACCGAGAGGTCGGAGTTCCAGCCGGCCGGATCTTTCGCTTGGGAGAGAAGGACAACTTCTGGGCCATGGGGGACACCGGGCCCTGCGGTCCCTGTTCCGAGATCCATTTCGACCAGGGGCCGGCCGGCAGTGAGGCTGGACATTCCCAATGCAGGTTTCCCTGCGAGTGCGGCCGCTTTGTCGAAGTCTGGAACCTGGTGTTCATGGAATTCGACCGTCAGAGCTCGGGGCAACTGGTTCCCTTGCCCAAGCCCTCGGTGGACACCGGAATGGGCCTGGAGCGCATGACGGCGGTACTCCAGGGGAAGCACAGCAACTACGATACGGACCTGCTGAAGCCGCTGACGCTATACGCGGCCGAAATATCCGGACGGGATTATGGCGGCGACAAGGCCGCCGACGTTTCCATGAGGGTGATCGCAGACCATGCCAGGGCGGCGGCTTTCCTCGTCAGCGACGGGGTCGTTCCCTCCAATGACGGCCGCGGCTATGTCCTGCGAAAAATCATGCGTCGTGCCATCAGGCACGGAAAGCTCATCGGAATCGAGGACGAATTTCTGCACCGGATGGCCGATCGGGTGGCGGATCTGATGCAGGGAGCCTATCCGGAACTGACCTCGACGCGGGAGTACGTGTCCAGGGTCGTGCGTCACGAAGAACAGCGCTTCTCCTCCACGCTGCGGATTGCATTGGACCAGCTCAGTGAAGTGCTGGGCCGACTGGGGCCGTCAGGGAACCAACCGGGTCGGCTGCCGGGGGAGGTCATGTTCAAGTTCTATGACACCTACGGCTTGCCCCTGGACCTGATGCAGGAGATCGCGGATGAAAACCGGCTGGTTCTGGACGAAGCGGGTTTCAAGCGGAGGCTGACGGCTCAGCGAGAGAGGGGGCGGGCCAGTTGGAAGGAAACGGCAACCGCCACCGGGTCGGCCCCACCGCCGACCGCCGAAAAGACCCGATTTCTCGGCTACTCCCGGCTCGGCGCCGACCAGGCAACCATCATGGGAATCCGGATTCAAGGCAAGCAGACCACCTTGCTGCCGGCCGGGAGTGAGGGAGAGGTTTTCCTGGACCAGACCCCCTTCTACGCGGAGACAGGAGGCCAGGTCGGAGACACCGGGGTCTTGCAGGGCGTCGGGGCCGAGGCCGTCGTGCGGGATACCTATCCTGCCCATCCCGGCTACTCGGCGCACCTGGTCAGGTGTGCCCGGGGAGCCCTGCGGGTGGGGGACAGGGTCCAAGCCCGAGTGGACGCGGCGCGCCGCGATTCCATCCGGAAAAACCACACCGCCACTCACTTGCTCCATGCAGCCCTCCGCCAACGGGTCGGCTTTCACGTCAAACAGTCCGGCTCGCTGGTGGCTCCGGATCGCCTGCGCTTCGATTTCACCCACTACGCGGCGCTGTCGCCGGCAGACCTCATCGAGATCGAGGACCTGGTGAACCGCAAGGTCATGGACAATCTGCCCGTCACCACTCTGGTCCAGGACTTGAACCAGGCGGTTTCGGAAGGAGCCATGGCTCTTTTCGGAGAAAAGTACGGAGAGCAGGTGAGGGTGGTGTCGGTGGATGGTTTCAGCAAGGAGCTGTGCGGCGGCACCCACGTCTCCCGCACCGGTGACATCGGATTGTTCAAGATCGTCAGCGAGAGCGGGATCGCGGCAGGGGTCCGCCGCATTGAAGCCATCACCGGCAGGGGAGCACTCCTCCGCTTTCGCGAGGACGAGGCACTGCTCAGCCAGTTGGAGGGACTTTCCAAAGGGACTCGGCCCGAGCTGGTGGGGTCGGTCCGCAAGTACCAGACCTCCATCAGGTCACTCGAGAAAGAACTTCAGGACATACGCTACCGGGTGGCCCAAGACCGGGTCGGGCAACTGCTGCACGCCGCCAGGAGAGTCAATGACGTCAGGGTTTTGACCTCGGTGGTGGATCAGCTCGACAAGGCCTCGCTGCGGAACCTGGCGGACGAGCTGAAGTCGCGGATCGGTCGCGGTGTGGTCGTGCTGGCAACCTCGGATCCCGATAGAGTCTCCCTGGTCGCGGCCATTACCTCCAATCTGACTCCCGGGCTCCACGCCGGCAAAATGGTCAAGGAAATTGCCTCGCTGGTCGGCGGCGGGGGGGGGGGCAGGCCGGACATGGCCGAGGCCGGAGGCAAGGATCCGAGCAAACTGCCCCTGGCGCTGGAGGCGGTTGCCAGCTACGTCGAGAAGCATGTCCCAGGGCCGGATTGAGTTGCCGATATTTTCGGTAGCGCCAATGAATCCTGTATGGCCGGGTCCGGCCGCGGAGACCCCGCCAATTCTCGATCCTAGGGGAAGTTGTTAGACTTTATCCGGTTCCGGACCATCTTAATGTCCTGAGAGAGGAAACCTTGCTCCATCATCCAGCCCCTGTTGACAGGGTCACGCCGAAAAAAATCAACCGTCCCGCTTGGAGCCTGAACCGGCTTGTCGCATCGGCCGTGTGCCTGTTCATCCTGGTCGTGTGCGCCACCCCGATCGGGGGGGAGATCGTCAACTCCACCGGACCCGACGGACGCCGCACCTTTGCCAATACCCAAAGTACCGCTGTCTCCCCGACCAACCCGCCCTCGTCGCTGGAGCCGGGCACGCCAGCGCGGACTCGCCGAAAAAGTCAGCCTCCTGCCGGGATCGGCCGGCTCATCGATCGCATCGCCCGAAAGCACGGCCTGGATCCTGAATTGGTCAAAGCGGTGGCCAAGGTGGAATCCAACTACAAACCAAGGGCCATTTCCCACAAGGGAGCCCAAGGCATCATGCAGTTGCTGCCGGCGACCGCCCGGCGGTTTGGCGTGGCCGACGCATTCGATCCCGCTCAGAACATTGAAGGTGGAGTGCGCTATCTCAGGTTCCTGCAAGATCTGTTTCCAGACGACCTCTCCCTGGTGCTGGCGGCTTACAACGCAGGCGAAAACGCCGTCCGAAAATACCGCGGCGTTCCCCCCTACCGGGAGACCCGGAATTACGTTCGCAGGATCAGGCGGCTTTATGACCGGCATCTGCCGGACTCAGCCGCCGGAGGGATGAAACCGGAAATCGTCAGTTATCGGGATTCCACCGGCCGACTCGTCTATTCCAACCTGGAATCAGCCTACCGATAGGCCCCTGCCTGCCTGAAACCATTGAGGGTTATCCACAAAGGCCAAAAAAAGAAATCCACGAAGGGGCACGAAGGGGTTGGAGGAGAATCGATAGGGGGCCGCCGAGGGTCGGGTAGGGGGAAGGAGATATCCACGAAGGGCGATAAGGCAAAGGCAAAAAGATTTCCACGAAGGGACACGAAGAACGGCGAAGGGCCACGAAGGGGTTGGAGGAGAATCGATAGGGGTCCGCCAAGGGTCGGGTAGGGGGAAGAAGATTTCCACGAAGGGCGAAAAGGCAAAGGCAAAAAGATTTCCACGAAGGGACACGAAGAACGGCGAAGGGCCACGAAGGGGTTGGAGGAGGCTCGATAGGGGTCCGCCAAGGGTCGGGTAGGGGGAAGAAGATATCCACGAAGGGCGAAAAGGCAAAAACTATCCACGAAGGGCCACGAAGAACGGCGAAGGGCCACTAAGGGGTTGGAGGAGAATCGATAGGGGGCCGCCGAGGGTCGGGTAGGGGGAAGAAGATTTCCACGAAGGGCGATAAGGCAAAAAGATTTCCACGAAGGGACACGAAGAACGGCGAAGGGCCACGAAGGGGTTGGAGGAGAATCGATAGGGGTCCGCCAAGGGTCGGGTAGGGGGAAGAAGATTTCCACGAAGGGCGATAAGGCAAAAACTATCCACGAAGGGCCACGAAGAACGGCGAAGGGCCACTAAGGGGTTGGAGGGGGATTTAGAGGGGTTCGCCAGGGGTCGGGTAGGGGGAAGAAGATTTCCACGAAGGGCGATAAGGCAAAAACTATCCACGAAGGGCCAGGAAGAACGGCGAAGGGCCACGAAGGGGTTGGAGAAAGCTCAAGAGGGATTCGCCAAAGGTCGGGAAGGGAGAAAAGATTTCCACCAAGGGCGCTAAAGTATCTGTTAAGGGGGCAAAATGATGAATCCGCAAAGGGATCCCAAGGGGTTGGAGAAGACTCGAAAGGGGTCCATAAAGGGCCACGAAGGACACTGAGGTTTTCCACAAACGCGCACTCGATAATCGAGCCAGTCAGCTTCTTGTGCAGCAGCTTCTCGTCCTGTCTATCCTGTGTATCGATGTTCAATTATGCAGCAAACCGCATTAACGGGACATGGCCCCTGCTCCCGAAACGCTTCACTAAACACTGACCACTGACCCGCATTTCTCACCGGGGGGCTGGGCATCGGCTGGGAAAGTGTTTGTCTTTAGCATCTTGCAGCGCTTTTTGGGGGAACCTTCAGGGTACAGACTGCGCTGGGCGCGCCCGGGCTTGCTTGCGCTCGAACACCAGGGATGATTGCTGCCGCCGCCTACGCGGCTCGGGGGTGGAGTTGCCGTTTCCATGGGCTCACGCCCACGGCTAAGTGCGGACGCCGCATTCGCGGCTTACTGGAACCCCGGGCTGGCGCCCGGGGAATTGTCATTTAAAAATCCTGTCCCCGGCAGTGTTGTGATTTAGGGGAGAGCGGCGAAGCCGCGGTTGGCCTGGTTCCCCCGACGAAACGTTTCCTACAGGCTTCCTTATAGAGCAGCGTAGCTGCGGCAGCACTTAGCCCCGGGCGTGAGCCCGGGGTCCTGTGAACCCCGCGCTGCCCGAGCCGCGTAGGCGGCGGATTAGGTGCGCCGTCCCGGAGTGCACTGCCTCTCCAAAATGATGCTAAACACGACACTCACTTCCTGCACTCTTCTAAGACGCCCCCTGGTGAGAAATGCGGGCTAATCGCTCGTTCTGCAACGCCCCTGTTTCACCCCGTATGATCCGCCCCGTCATGTCGGGCGGGGACTCGGCTACCCTCACTCCCCCATCGCCTCAATGGCCACGCGGGTCAGGTAAGGCGTGGCGTATCCCCGCCCCGCTTTCAGCGTCGCCCGGTACTGCAGCCAGCGATCTTCCGGCCGGAAACTGAACTCGCCACCCGGTCCAAGCTCCCGCCAGCCCGCCTCCGCAAGCGCAGCCGAGGTCCTGGCCGTTCGAACTCTGAAGCTCACCTCCGAACGCCGCGGGGTTTCCGCCTCGAAGGAGAGCGCCAGCTTCGCCGGCTGCGGGGTCACAGGAATCGGGACGGAAAGATAGGACTCCTCGGTCTTGCGGCTGGACAGGTTGCCAATGTCGACGTTTTGCATGAAGTGGGGGCCGTGGGCCGGCAGATAGCTGCGATTGCGGGTGTCGTAGCCTCGGGGAGAGCCCCAGTAGACAAAGCTCTCGTTGCTGTGATTGTCTTCCTTGTAGGTGGTCTTGTGATTGAAAACCAGCAGGTCCTGGTGTCCGTCTTCATCGAAATCCGCAGCCAGCAATCCGGACGAGCTTTCCGCCGGCAGATCCGTCCGTCTCCCGGAAGAAAATTGCCCTCCACCCTCGTTCCAGAAGAGGTAGACGGGCAGATTGCGCCGATCCCGGGAAGCGTATTGTGAGACCGCAATGTCCAGGTCTCCGTCGCGATCGAGATCTGCGACGGCCAGGTCGAAAGCGCCGGAAGTGGAGAACTCGGCCCGGTGCGTCCGCGCGAATCCATCGGGGCCACCCGGATAGATCCTGATCCAGGAATCGTTGCGGTCCAAGGAGTTGTACGACCGGGAGAGCATCATATCCAGCCAACCGTCCCGGTCCAGATCGGCAAACTCGCTGTTGGCGACAAAAGCTGCTTCCACCCAGGCTGACCGATCCAAGGAAAAGCCCTGACCGTCTCCCAACAACACCCGGCTCCTGGCGCCCTGCACATCGGCCACCAGGACGTCCAGCCAGCCGTCCCCGTTGAAGTCTATCAGCCGGCAATTCTGGCTGGCCTTAGCCACACCTTCAACCCGTTGGGGATCGGTGGAGACCCCCGCGGCCGAGCCCCAGGCAATGGCCAGGGAATCGAAGTCGCAAGCCAAGGCATCCAGGAAGCCATCGCGATTGAGGTCGGCCACAGACCAGGAACCCACCTCCCGTGCGGGAACTTCCAGGCGGTCCTCCAGGGTCGGCCCGGACGGACCGCCCCGGTAAATGTAGCTGGCCCCCGGTTTCCCACTGTAGTGGCGGCCGGAATTGGCCACCAGCAGCTCGGCGTGATCGTCGTCATCCAGATCCGCCATCAGGGTGGCCATCCCCATCACGCAGGGATAGGCCGTCATGGCCGCGGGGCTGTAGCCCCTGTGGGGTCGGCCCCAATAGACGTAGACCTCTTCACCGCGTCCCCCCTGGACCCCGCTACCCGAGTTTCCAAAGAGGAGGTCCAGCCGACCGTCCCGGTTGATGTCCCCGGCGGCCACGGCCGTGGCTCCAAAGGTCTGCAGGTCGGTGCGGCTCTCCGGCCCGTAGCCCCAGGGTTCTCCCCAGTAGACATAGGAGGACACGTCCAGATCCCCGTGGGTTCCCTGCAACTGATTGGCAAAGGCAATGTCCGGCCTGCCGTCTCGATTGAGATCGGCAACAGCCACGTCTCTGGCCTCCAGGGTCGGCAACCACAGGGCGGCATCGGTCGACCAGTCCGACTTCCCCCACAAAACGGCAGAGCGGTCGCCGCTTGCCACCACCAGGTCGGTCCGCCGATCCAGATCCAGATCGGCCAGGACGGCTCGGGCGCCTCCCAGGGCGATGGCCTTCTTCTCCACCAGCCTTCCTGAATCCCAGACAAACAACCGCAGGCTCTTCCGGGAAAGAGCCAGCACCACCCTGCCCAGACCATCGACCTCCCCAACCCGCACCGACTGCAGGTCGGCGACCGGAACCTTGACCATGGCTTCCAGGTCCGGCCCTTCGGGCGAGCCCGGATAGATCCACAGTCCGCCCCGACCCTGCTTGGAGACAGCAAAGATCAGGTCCAGGTGGCCGTTCCCGTTCAAGTCGCCCAGAGCGCAGCCGATCGCAGACCGGGTCGGCACGATGCTCCGGTGGTGCGCCCCGTAGCGATCGCTCGATCCCCAGTAAATGTAGGATCCCTCATCGAAGTTCGGGGGCTTTCCGCTACCGGAATTGGCAAAAACGATGTCGGTGTAGCCGTCCCGATTCAGATCCCCGACCGCCAGATCCCGGGCTCCAACCGTCGGAAGCCCCACCCGTTTCTGCGTCCGGTAGCCGGAAAGACCGCCCCAGTAGATCAGGCTGTCGGTGGAGACGGTGTCTCCGGCTCCCGAGGAAGCGAAGAGAATGTCGGTCCAACCGTCTCGATCCAGATCTTCAAACTGTACTGCACCGGGACGCTCGACCGGAAATCGGACCACCGAGTCGCGACTCTTCTCTTCCTGGAGCCACAGGTCGTAAAGGGCGATGGAACGGTGGACCGGCGAGATGACGGACCGAAATCCCCGCCCCGTCTGGAGGTAACCCAGCGCATCCACGCCACCCACCATCACGTTATGGGTATTGCTGAAGACAAATTCGTAGTAGCCATCGTTGTTCAGGTCCCAGCGATGAATGAGCTGAATGCGCCCGCCGCGGGAGACATAGATATTTTGACCGGCATGTTCGAATTCACCCTTGGAGAAGACCTCGAACCCTTCATGGACAACCCTGAACCGGCCCTTGCCGGTTGCGCCGTTGTCGCCGGACTCATCGGAACCCCCTGCCATCCCCGGGAGGGAGAGCGCCAGCAGCGCGAACAGGCTCAGCAAAACCCTTGGCTCCATCATGACCGACACCTCATGTTCCAGTTCGATTCGGAACGCCGGTTTCCCCGCGGATTCCACCTCACCCGGGACCTCGAACCGGCGGTCTCCGGGTTGGGCCGGGGGCGGCAACCCACCAGCGGTGCCCAACCATACCGCTCCCCGAAAAGGCTTGTCAATGGAGGCGGGGCGGCGTCCCGCGGGGCAACCGCCGGTTTGGTTCTCGGACGGATGGCCTCGGGCTTAGGATGCCATTGGCGCCGTCGACGCTCCAATCACTCCCCCCCTTGAGGGGAAAAGTAATGTCATGGGATGACGACTTCCTGGGAGCGCGGGCGTCCCGCCCGCGCTCCCAGGTCCCCAATCAACAACTCATCAATCCGTTTATTGCTGTTCATTCATGTCCATTCGTGGTTCGTCGTTCCCCTTGGAGTCCCTTCGCCGTTCTTCGTGGCCCTTCGTGGATATCTTTTTGCCTTTTCCCGGAAATCCTTTCCCCCCTTCCCGACCATTGGCGGATCCCTCTCAAGCCTCCTCCAACCCCTTAGCGGCCCTTCGCCGTTCTTCGTGGCCCTTCGTGGATATCTTTTTGCCTTTTCCTGGAAATCCTTTCCCCCCTTCCCGACCATTGGCGGATCCCTCTCAAGCCTCCTCCAACCCCTTAGTGGCCCTTCGCCGTTCTTCGTGGCCCTTCGTGGATATCTTTTTGCCTTTTCCTGGAAATCCTTTCTCACCTTCCCGACCCTTGGCGGGTCCCTCTCAAGCCTCCTCCAACCCCTTAGTGGCCCTTCGCCGTTCTTCGTGGCCCTTCGTGGATATCTTTTTGCCTTTTCCTGGAAATCCTTTCTCACCTTCCCGACCCTTGGCGGGTCCCTCTCAAGCCTCCTCCAACCCCTTAGTGGCCCTTCGCCGTTCTTGGTGGCCCTTCGTGGATAACTCTTTTCCTCTCCCCTCACAAATTTGTCCCACACCCAATTGATTGGGCGGGATATCCTGTCCGTAGTAGATTATGGGTGGAGCCGGTATGGCCCACCAAGTCGTCCGGCTGTCCGATCGGGAGATTCCATGACCGAAAAACTCGACATCCATCCCGCCTCTTCCGAGGAACGGGTGCGGATCTATGAGAACATCTTTGAGTTCTGGCCCATGGCTCCTTCCCTGGAAGAGCATCTGAGGCTTCGATTGGAGTCTCCCAAACACCAACGGGCCCACTGGTACGCCGGATGCCTGGGCGGCAAGGTGGTGGCTTCGCTGGGCTGCCATCCCCTGAAATATCACCTCGACGGCCGGGAGGTGGACGGCTTCTCCATCGCATCGGTTCACACCCGACCCGAATATCGGCGCCAAGGCTTTGCGGCTGCGGTGATGGATTGGGCGGAGCGTGACCGGATGAATAAGGGAGCCCGACTCAGTTCCCTCTATTCCGACATCGATCCCGGCTACTACGGCAAGCAGGGCTACCTGCGCTGCCCTTCCTGGAACGCCTGGGCGGCAACCGATCCGGCTCCCCTCGGAACCGAGGATCGCACCTGGACCTTGCAGCGGTTTTCGGCCTCCCAGGCCTTACCGGAGCTTCAACCCATCTACCGCGCCTATCACGGGTCGTACCCCCTGGCCGTGGCGCGCACGCTCGACTACTGGAAGTTCACCCTGCTCAAGCAACCCAAGGATGAATTCTATTGGTTGAAAGACCCGGAACTCCGGACCCAGGGATACCTGCGGCTTACCGAGATGGAAGGGGCCTGGCAAGTCAGCGATTTCGCGGTCAGCCGAGAAAGATTCGACTCCCTCCGCTTGCTGTTCAGACTGGCTATCGACCTGGCTGGACGAAAGGGGAGGACCGGGGTTCGAGGCTGGCTGCCCAACGAGCCCGCCATCCGGTCCCTGTTCGACCTTCAACCCCGAACCGAATCCATCACCATGGTCAAATCCCTGGATGCCGGCTTGAAGATCGAGGAAAGGCACCTGCTGACTGCCGACCGATTCTGCAAGATAGACCACGTCTGACCCGGACCCACTCATCCCCCCAGGTACGGGGGACGTGGACCCATTCCAACGCGGACCTCGACGTCTCTTTTCCAGTCCTCCAGGCCGGGCCCCTTGATGCCCTCAGCCCGCCGGCGGAGAGAAGCCATCTGTTGAGGTGAATAGGGGCTGAACTCCCGGGCAATACGCACGTCATCTTCCAACTGACCCAGGGTGGTGCAGCCCACGGTGGTGCAGTGGATCGGAAGGCTCAGGACGTAGTTGAGGCATTCTCCGGCGCTGAAGGACTGCAACAGCTTGGCATTGGCGAAATTCTTCATCCCCTGGATGCCCAGATTCTGCCGGATGGCCAGGGGCAGCACCAGCTTCTCGAAGCTGAGATAGGCGGGGTCGGCAATGTGCAGTGGCATCAGGATGGTGTCGAATCGTGGATAGGCATGGAGCATGGCCAGGTGGACGTGAGGGTCATGGTGACCGGTGAAACCGATGAAGCGGCACTTGCCGGCTTTCTTGGCGGCTTCGAAAGCCTCCATGGCCCCGCCGGGACCCAGAATTTGGTCGATCTCCTCTTTTTCCGACACCGAGTGGATCTGCCACAGATCCACATAGTCGGTCCGGAGCCGCTTCAAGGACAGGTGCAGTTCCGCTTCGGCTTCCCGGCGGGTTCGCTTCACCGACTTGGTGGTAATGAAAACCTGCCGGCGGACTTCCGGCAACACCTCCCCGTAGATTTCCTCCGAATGGCCGTTCCAGTAACTGTGGGCGGTGTCGAAGTAGTTGATCCCCAGTTCCACGGCTCTCCGCGTCACGGCGATGGCTTCCCGGTCACTGATCAAGGGAAAGCGTCCGCCCGCCTGCCCGACCACCGTCAGCTTTTCCCCCGTCTTGCCGAAGACCCGCTTGGGAATATCGCCGGGCTTCACCCCGCTGGATCCGGCCCGAGCCGACCGCTTCCCCAGCCCTGCCAGTGTTCCTCCCAAAAGACCCGCCACAAAAGTTCTTCGCTTCATCCTTGACCTCCACGTCAACCCGTCATCGAGCCCCGCCTGAGCGCCGACACGGCGCCGCCGCAAAGACCCCGGACGGCCGCCGCAATCCGGACCCTTCACTCACCAATCTCAAGCTGCAGGCATTGACTGGATTATAATACCGAAACGGCGTTCAGGTCACCGCTTCCGGGCAGTTTTTGCTGCCGCCGCTCCCGGTACAAACCCATCCGTGAAACAGCATGGCGAATCGTTCACTGAGTCCCTCCATCATCGACGCCATCGGAAACACGCCTCTGGTCGAGCTCAAGCGTGCGGTCCGCATCCTGGGACTCCAGGGACGCCTACTGGCCAAGCTGGAGTATTTCAGCCCTGGATTCAGCAAGAAGGACCGGGTTGCCCTGGAGATGATTCGAGAGGCTCGGCGGGACGGCTCGCTTCGTCCGGGCCAAACGGTGGTGGAGCTCACCAGCGGAAACACCGGCACCGGCCTGGCCATCGTGTGCCGGTCGCTGGGGCATCCCTTGGTTGCGGTCATGTCACGCGGAAACACCCCGGAGAGAGCCCGGATGATGCGGGCCTTGGGCGCGGAGGTGATGCTGGTGGACCAGGCCCCAGGCTCTCCTCCCAACCAGGTCTCCGGGGAGGATCTGGCCCTGGTGGAACAAAAGACCGGCCAGGTGGTCCGTGAGCGCCAGGCCTTTCGCGCCAACCAGTTCGAGCTGGCAGCCAACGCGCTGGCTCACGAACGATTCACGGGTCCCGAACTTTGGGAGCAGTCCGGCGGTTGCGTCGACGTGTTCCTGGATTTCGTGGGCTCGGGGGGATGCTTTAGCGGTGTGACCCGCTATCTGAGAGGGCGAAACCCCGAGATTCGCGCCTACATCGTCGAGCCTGCCGGAGCGGCCGTGCTGGCCGGCAAGCCGGTCCAGCGCTCCAACCACCAACTCCAGGGCGGCGGATACAGCCTTGCCGACCTGACGCTGGTGGATCGAAGCCTGGTGAGCGGCTACCTGCAGGTTACCGATGATGAGGCCATTGCGGCAGCCAGGTTGCTGGCTGCAGAGGAAGGGATCTTCGGCGGCTTTTCGTCAGGAGCCAATCTGGCCGGGGCCATTCAACTGCTCAGAAAGGGAGAGCAAGGCGCCACCATCGCTTTTCTGGTTTGCGACAGTGGCTTGAAGTACTTGAGCACTCCCCTTTATCCCGACCTGGAGACCCTTGACGATCCGCTCACTTCTGGAACCAGTCGGCGTTGATCTCGAGGTATTCACTCCACTGTTCGGGAAGGTCGTCTTCAGCGAAAATAGCCTCCACCGGACAGGCCGGGACGCAGGCATTGCAGTCGATACATTCGTCCGGATCGATGTATAGCTGCTTGGCGCCCTCAAACTCATCCTCATCGGTTTTGGGATGAATGCAATCCACCGGACAGACATCCACACAGGCAGTGTCCTTGGTTCCAATGCAGGGTTCGGCAATGATGTAGGTCATGATCGTTTTCCTCCTTCTGTCAACTTTGGGAGCATGAGATTCAAAACGTTGGGGGGGTAAGCCCACCCCCATCCCGTCATCCAGCGAAACCGCTCACTTCTGGTACCAGTTGGCATTGATTTCGAGGTATTCGTTCCACTGTTCCGGAAGGTCCTCTTCGGCGAAAATAGCTTCCACCGGGCAGGCGGGAACACAGGCTCCGCAGTCGATGCATTCGTCCGGATCGATATAGAGCTGCTCGGCGCCCTCAAACTCATCTTCGTCGGATTTGGGATGAATGCAATCCACCGGACAGACATCCACACAGGCAGTGTCCTTGGTTCCAATGCAGGGTTCGGTAATGATGTAGGTCATGGCAAACTCTTATGAATCAATGAGGCCGTCAGGAACATTTGAGAAAACCCGTCTTCCGACCCCGGACGCCTACTCCCTAAAGGTATCTGCCAGGAAAGGAGTCTTGTCAACCAGAACTTTCGCCGCCAGCCTGGAAGGGCGATTCCATACAACCGGGAATACCGGCAAACAATAGAAAAATAGTAACATGGGCGCAACCGCCAATCAATCTCATCTTGGGCTTCCGACAAGTATTTTACGTCCCGGAGGAAACCGAAGCCCGACACTGTCCAGGATTCCATCCAACTCCAGATCCGAATGGCGTTCACGGCTGAAAAAAGCCCGGGGCTTCCCCACTCCCGGCCCGCACTTCCCGCCTGGGCCGGGCCCTCACCCGGTCCCTGCCAGGGTTCACTTTCCCTTCGGATGGCGAGCTTCGATGATGCTCTTCATGCCGCCCCGCACATTGAATTCGCCTCGAACCAGCGCCCGGACGGGCTGACAGGCCTCAACCACGTCCCGCAGGATTCGATTGACGGCATTCTCGTAGAAGATACCCAGGGACCGGTACCCGAGGATATAACCCTTGAACGCCTTGAGCTCCAGGCAGACCCGGTCCGGCACGTAACACAGGGTGATCGTACCGAAGTCCGGCAGGTTGGTCTTGGGGCAAATGGAGGTATATTCCAGGACCTGGATCGTAATCTCGTAGTCTCGAAATTGATTGGGCCACACCTCCAGCCTGGGTAGCACCGCATCGATCCCGGACTTGGCATGATCCTGGGTGTATTCAGACCGCATCTCTCACCAGCCGGCTGGTGGAGGACCGGAAAGATTGCATCTTCCACATCGTGTCACCCCGATAGGGGTTCTTTATCAGGAAAACCGTCCCGAGGCGGAACGCGGTAACGGAACTGCAACGGAAACGATTCGGGTCCCCAACCAGGAATCAGTTTAGACAACGGCGGCCGGGCATGTCCAGATGCGGCTTCACCGAAGCTGTGATCGGGATCCGCTTGAGCCCTGCCAGGCTGGGAGCCTTGTCCTCGCCTCATGGCTTGAGCGGAATCAGGAGTTGTCCGAGATCTTCCCGCCACTCGAAGTATCGATGGCACGACCGTCCGAACCGGGCGATTCATCGGTGCTGTTCCCCAGCAACCGGCCGACCAGGTCCGAGACCTCGGGGAGCGCGTCCGATCCCACAAACTTTCCAGCCAGCCGTCCCTGGGGATCGATGACAAAAAAGGTGGGAAGGACGGCGACGTTGCCCAAGGGACCCAAGTCAACCAGAGTATTCAGTTGAAAGGCCGGAGGGGGATGGGGAACGGCCACCTTGTAGTTGATCTGGGGATGCCTCTCCAGGAAGGGCTTGAGATCCTCCCAACCGCCGCTGTCCACACTCAACCCCAGGAGATCGAAGGGTGCGTCCCGATACCGCTCTGCCAGCGCCACCAGACGCGGGATGCCCTCCACGCAGGGAGGACACCAACTGGCCCAGACGTCAACCACCACCACCCGGCCGGAAGAGTCGCCCATATCCTCGATCCCCCGTCGGGTCTCATAGCGAAACCCGCTGACGCCGGGGCGGGACGAGGGGTCGGAATGGCGCGCTTCCAGCCGACCGGACCGGATCCGCGGCGCCAACTGAAAATGGTAGTAGGCAAGGGCCGCCGCCAGCAGGATGATCGCGGCCACTCCCAACGCCACCGTTGATCGTTTCATGGGGCAAGACCCGATTCTATGGCCCGCATTTCTCACCGGGAGGCGTGATGATGGCGCAGGAATTTTTCCCTCAGCGCGTGCTCGCGAGCGAAGAGCGTAGCGGTTTCTACGTTCGAGCGAGCATGTGCGCCCTGAGGGGAAAAGGACAAGCCAGAGCGCGCCCAGCACCGTGTACAATGCGAAAACGTCACAATAGCACCTATAAAGTGTTGAAAAAACACGGCCTTGACAGGTGGTATTCAGCGACCCGGTGAGATATGCGGGCTAGACAGTTCCCGCCTGAGCAGGTCCAGAGCATGGGTCACCAATCGATCCCTGCGCAGCCTGCGGCCCTTTCTCACGTTGATCCTGCGGGAGGCAAAGCCGGTCCTGACCGACCCGGCGGCAATCCAAACGGACGCCGCTTCCTTTTCATCCAGATCCACCGGACCCACGACCAGTCCCCAGGCCCCCTTTTCCTTTTCCGCCGCTTCTCTTGCCAACAAGCTGACGATCCGTTCGGGTGAAGAGGCCGAGTCCGACCCTCCCCCGCCCCCAAACAGGCGGCTCAAGGCCTGAGAACTCCCGGCCGCATAGGCTCCGGCGAAAGGGGTAGAGTCGACCTGCGCCGCCAGCAGACTGGAAGAAACCGCCCCTCCGCTGGCGATTTCACCGAGCACCAGTAAAGCCTCTCTCCGCTGCAGCAGTTGCCAGATCAGATCCTCCAGTGAAGCCCCCGTGTCGGAATACATGTACTCCCCGATGTGCTCCAGGAGGTCACCTTGCAGAGTCCTCAGGCGCTCCAGTTCCTGAGGCGAGTTGCCGGGAAAGGAGAAGGTGATATCCACGCGGTTGGAATTGAACGAGGACCAGACTGCCAGATCCCCCGGCAGCTTCAAATGGTCGCGAATCGCCCGATCGATGCTGGACTGACCAATCCCCGCAAACCGCATGGTGAGGGAATGGCCGACCTTGCGCAGCCCGAAACGATCCGACAGGTAAGGCACCAGCTCGTTTCTGACCATGGGTCGAAGCTCGCGCGGTGGCCCCGGCAGCGCCGCAATCACTCTTTGGCCGTCGTCGAAAACCAGCCCCACGGCGGTTCCATTGGGATTGGGCAGGTAGGTCCCCTTCTCGGGGGCCAGCGCCTGCCCGCGCAAGACGGGCCTCAAAATTCCCTGCACCCCGCCGTATCTACGCTTGAGATCGGTCAGGGCCCCGGGGTGCTCCTTGAGGGTGATCCGGGTATAGTCGGAGAGCACCTTGCGAGTGATGTCCTGGCTGGTGGGACCCAGACCACCGGTGGTCAGAACCAGGGGAACCTTCCCGCGGGCGAAATCCAGGGCCTCGTTCAGGTCGGTCTGAACATCTCCAATGCTCATCGAACCCAGGCAGCGGTATCCCAGGGGACCCAGGGCCCGGGTGATGAACTGGGTGTGCTGATCGGCGTAGACGCCCCGGAGCAACTCGCTGCCGGTCACGATGATGAAGTAGTCCAGGCTCTCCCGGCTTTCCCCGGCAGGCGAGGTCCGACCGGGAGCAGCCTCGGCATGGACTCCCATCGAAACCAGGACAAGCAGGGGGATAGACAGCCACCTCCGTTGCATGACTCCTCCAATCCGTGGTTTCCGACTGATCCTTCTCGAGCAATCCCAACTGTCGCAAAGCCCGGAAGGAAGGCTCATCCTCCCCGAGATCGGCGCTGAGATGTGCGAAAACTGACTGCTTCAGAAGGTGGCCAGAGCCGCCAGCAAGCGGTCCACGTCCTGGCTGCTGTTGTAGAGGTGTCCCGAGATCCGCACTCGACCCAGCTCGCCCCAGACCAGGATTCCCCGGCTCCGCAGGCGTTCGTGTATGGTTCTGGCTTCTCCCGACAAAAAACAGGTGTTTCCCGAACGGGCAGAGGATTCCCCGGGCGTGATGACGGTGTGTCCCAGCTTCTCCAGGCCGGCCGCAATCCTTGCCGACAACTGCCGGGCATGTTCCTGTATAGGATCCATCCCCGTCCGCAGCAGCACATCCAGAGCATTGTTCAAGAACATCACCGACACCAGGCTGGGGTTGCCGGGCTCCATCTTCTCAGGCATGGGCCTGATCGGGACCTCCGGGAGAACTTCCATGCGTTCCTCCGGCCAGGCCACCAGGTTGCGCCAGCCGAAGCAGGTTGCCGCCGTGCGATTCTCGGCCCTGGGGCTGAGGTAGCAGGGCGCCACCCCATGGGTGGCCAGCATCCACTTGTAAGAACTGCTCACGCAAAGGTCGGTCAAGCCTGCCGGAACCTCCACCACACCCGAGCCATGGGTAGCGTCCACTGCCAGCAGGACGCCCCGACGCGAAGTCTCAGCCGCCAAGCGATGCAAGTCCAGGCACTGACCGGTGTAGAAACTGACCTGGCTCACGGCCAGCACTCGAGTGCGGCCGTCGACCGCAGCCAGCAGATCTTCCTCGCTGACTTTCCACCGGCAATGGGGAACCCTTCGGACCGCTACGCCCTCTGCCTCCAGCGACCTCCAGGCGTAGCCCACCGAGGGAAACTCGAGGCTGGTGGTCACGATGTTGTCCCCGGCACTCCAATCGAGACCTCGCGCCAGCCAGTTCATTCCCTCCGCCGCCGAAGGCACAAAGGCCACCCGGCCAGGGGGGACGTCCCACAACCGGGCCACCTTTTCCCGGCAGGCCTCGGTCCGGGCGGCCACCTCCCCGCGCCCTTCGTAGCCCCGACTCTTCAAGCGAGCGAAATCGGCGTAGACCGACTCGTGAGTCTTCATCCAGGGAGACTCTCCGCCCGTGCAGAGGTGGGTCAGGCCTTCCAGGCCGACGAAGGCGTCCGGAGAAATGAGCGGTTCGATCTGCATCGCGTTATCAGTGACTCCGGATGGAAGTGACCGTCGGCATCCCCGGCACCGCCGGCGACGCCCCCGCTGGCGTCAGCAAATCAACTCCAACTGCTTCTGAGAAACGCAATCCAGTTCCCGTGCATGACCTTGGCGACGTCCGCATCGGCATAGCCCCGCTTTAGGAGTATCTCGGGAATGTGCTGCAGGTCGGCGATGGTGTCCATGTCGCAAGGAGCCTGCTCCTTCCCATAGCCTCCATCCAGATCGGTCCCGATCCCCACATGGTTGCAATTGCCCGCCACCTGGCAGATGTGGTCCATGTGATCGGCCACCGTCTCCAGACTGATGCCGCTGTTGTCGATCGCCTGGTGATCCCAAAGCGGAGAGAGCATCCAGTCGTCCAAGGCCACCCCGATGACCCCGGAACGTTCCACGATGGCCCGGATCTGGCTGTCTTCAAACTGGCGGTCATGGTCGCAGAGGACCCGGCAACAGTTGTGGGTGGCCAGCACCCGGCCCCCGAATCCATCCAGGACTTCCCAGAAGGCCTGATCGGCCAGGTGGGTCAGATCCAGCAGCATGCCGGCTGCTTCCAGCGCTTTCAGCAGGGGACGCCCGCGGGGAGTCAAGCCTCCCGGAGCCTGGGTCCCGTGGGAATAACTGCTGACGCCGTAGTGGCACAGGCTCACCACCCGCAGGCCTTCATCCCACCACTCCGGAACCTGTTCGGGAGAGACGATGCCGTCAGCTCCCTCCATGGTGAGCAGGAACCCCAGGGGTGTGGACCGGGGATCCCGTTCCCAATCCTTCAAGTGCGCCTCCAACCCCTGCCGGTCGCGAATCTGGCGCAGCACCCCCTTGGACTCCATCAGCCGATAGTAGGCCAGCTCGCCGCGGCACTTGGCGTAGGCGATATCCTGGTTGCGCACACCCGAGAAGCGTTTTCCCATCGATGCGATCCGGCAGGCAACGGTAACGAAAAAGAGCCCGATTTCTCCCCGGCGCTGCTCTTGGTAGTTGACCATGCCAAGTCCCCGACCCTTTTGGGACATGCCTGCTTCCGATTCCCGGATCCTGGCGATGCTCTGCAACAGGTCGCGGTTCCATTCAATGGCATTGTGAGCAGTATCGATGTGGGAATCGACAATCAGCATTCGATGTGCCCTCCTGTCGCGGGATTGGCCTGCCCCGTCGAGGCCTGTGGGAGGATCAAGCCTAGCACTGGCGCCGCACCAATTCCAACACTTTGTACAGCCCCTGCCAGGGCAGAGGAATGAGGCCGGATTTCGCGTTGCCTCAGGCAAGCAGAGCCCCCGCACTGCCGGGCGGATCGTTCGAGGAAAAACAGCCGATCGTTAATGAAGACGAACCACGAATGAACACAAATAGGCACGAAGACAGATGGACCTCCTTCAACGACAAGCGGAACCAAAATGCTTCTGCAATTTCGTGCCCTGGGTGTGACGATGTCATGGGATGACGGCTTCCTGGGAGCGCGGGCGTCCCGCCCGCACAAATCCTCCCGCAGCTTCGGCCATCTCCTCCACCGGAATCAACCGGCAGCGGCGCCCTGCCCCTGCTTCGGCCGGGCCCATGCGGTTCTCGCCGGCAGGGCGGTCGGCTGCAACATCGCAGGGAAACTGAGCGGCAACCGAAGGGACAGCATGCGGGCGGGACGCCCGCGCTCCCGGGCAATCACTCCCCCCTTGAGGGGGAGTCGCAGAAGCCGAGCCGCCAGGCGAAGGCTGATGCGGTGGGGGGTGTCTGGCGGGCGACTTCTCTGAAAGCCGGCCTGTCCCCTTTGGGAGACTCCCGTTTGCCTGCGAGCCGGGCGCCCGCCCCCCGCGACTGGGCAGATCCATCGAGAAGGACTATAAATTGAACATCGATGCCCAGGATAATCAGGACGGGAGGCTGCTGCAGGAGACGCTGACTCGGGCAATGATCGCGTGCGGATTTGAGGATGTCCGGGAACACAAGCCAGCCATCTCCGGAAAAAATCTTGTGCATCCTGTGCATCGATGTGAATCAAAAATCTACCCATGCTTGACTATGAACCGGTTTCCAGCTACCAGGCGCAGGCGTTTGTTTCAGGCAAGACGGGCCCCCGCCCTCCCGGGCGGATCATACAAGAGCAAAACAAGCGGAAATCGACCATCCCTTCGCAACCTTGGCATCCCGTCGCGGTTAACCTCAACGCCTTAGTGGCCCTTCGTCGTTCTTCGTGGCCCTTCGTGGATAACTCTTTTTTCTTTTGCCTCAAGCAGGGTCGGACCTGTGCCATAGCCCCGCTCCGCCCGACTGCCGGGCGGCGTTGCTTCTGCTTAGGGAAACATGCTACATTGCGCGGCGGTTCGGTCTCCGGCCTGGAGGCCAACGCAAGAAAGAGATCCGTGGCAATCAGGAAGATCATTCTGGCCAATCCTCGGGGCTTCTGTGCCGGGGTGATCCGCGCCATCGAAGTCGTGGAGCGCGCACTGGATCTTCTGCCTCCTCCCATCTACGTCTTCCACGAGATCGTCCACAACCGCCACGTGGTGGGGCGTCTCAGTGGGCGTGGGGTCGTCTTCGTGAATCGCCTGGAGGAGGTTCCGGACGGTTCCATCTGTATCTTCAGTGCCCACGGGGTCTCGCCGGCCATTCGCCAGTCGGCCCGACGCAAGCATCTCCGGGTGATCGACGCCACCTGTCCCCTGGTGACCAAGGTTCACCTGGAGGCTATTCGGTTTTCCCGGGCCGGCTACTCCCTGGTGCTGATCGGCCACCCCGGCCACGATGAAGTCGAGGGGACCATGGGCGAAGCCCCCATGCATCTGGTCAGTTCCATCCAGGACGTCGAAGGCCTGCAGGTCTCCAATCCCGACAAGGTGGTCTATCTGGCCCAGACTACCCTCAGCCTGGATGACACGGCTCAGATCGTCAAGGCCTTGCGCGCCCGCTACCCTCGCCTGACTTCGCCCCCCAAGGACGATATCTGCTACGCCACTCAGAACCGCCAGAATGCCGTGAAGGAGGTGGCCCAACAGATCGATCTCATGCTGGTGGTGGGATCGTCCAACAGCGCCAATTCCCAGCGCCTGACAGAGGCGGCTCAAGCGGCCGGGGTTCCTGCCTACCTGGTGAACGATAAAACCGAGATTTGGCCCGACTGGCTGGACCATGCCGAGGTGGTGGGGGTGACCTCCGGTGCATCGGCTCCGGAAGAGATTGTCCTGCAGGTGGTGGACCATCTCAGAACCTCCCAGGCTGTCCAGGTAGAAGGGCTGGAACTCGAGGATGAGCACGTCCACTTCGCCATTCCCCAAGCACTGGTTCAGATCGCGGCTGAATGAGCGGGAGGCTCGAGAGCCTGCCCTCGACTTGACGGCGCCGTGCCGATAGGGACGGTCTCTGCCGACAGGCCAAGTGGATCCATCGTCGTTGACGCCCTCCATGGAAGGAATGACATCAATGGTCAGACGTGAAGCCCTGCACATCCTGGCCGCGTCAGGCAGCTCCCGTCCCGGAAATTACACCCGCAGGGTGCTGGATTTGGCGGTCGACGAGCTGCGCACCCGGCACCAGGTTCAGGTAGACCTGATCGATCTCTCGACCGCCAATTTCCCCTTCCCGGGGCAGGGCCCGTCTCAGGCCACCAAGCAAGCTCAGGACCTGGTCAAGGCGGCCGCCGGGGTCCTGTTGGCCACCCCCGAATACCACGGCAGCTACAGCAGCGCCATGAAGCGGTTCATCGAGAACCTGGGATTCCCATCCACCCTGGCAGGCAAGCCGGTGGCCCTGCTGGGAGCCGCCGCCGGTCAAATCGGTGCGGTCAAGGCACTGGAGCACCTGGGCAGCGTCTGCTCCCACGTGGGAGCCTTTGTTCTCCCGGGTCCGGTTTCGGTTGCCCGGGTGCAGAAGGTCTTCGACCAGGGAGGGCACTGCCTGGACCCAGCCATCGAAACCCGGGTTCGCGGTCTGGCCACCCACCTGATGGACTACATCCATAACCGCACTTGCCCTGGCATGGCTTTGGAGCAGTCGGCGCGCGGCAGCCAGACCGAACGGCGGCGCCGGCCGTCGTCTTGATACGGAAGCGGGGAAAGTCCGGGGCGTCGTTGGCGTTCCCTTGAAAAGGCGGTGCGTTCGGGTGACGCACTGCCCTTTCCAAACCAAGCTGAACGCGAATCAGGCGTGAGTCTGGAGAGACCTGCTCCGGAGTGGGATTATTCGGCGGAATCGATGGGGATTTGCGGCCGATTGGGATGGGGCCAGTCCAGATGGAAACGGGCGCCTCGAGGTTGGTCGATACGCTCATAGGTGTGAGCGCCGAAATAGTCTCGCTGGCCCTGCAGCAGATTGGCGGGGAGGGACTCCGAGCGGTAGCCGTCGTAGTAGGCCAGAGCCGACATGAAGGCCGGAGCCGCCAGGCCTGCTTGGGCCGCCAGGCTGACAACCCTGCGCCAATGAGACTGTCCCTTCCGGATCTGCCGGTTAAAGTAGGGATCCAGCATCAGGTTGACCAGGTCGGGATCGCGCGTGTAGGCCTCGGTAATCTTTTGCAGGAACCGCGCCCGAATGATGCACCCGCCCCTCCAGATCCTGGCGATGGAGGCGAAGTCCAACTTCCATCGGTACTCCGCCTGGGCCTGGCGCATGAGCTGAAAACCCTGGGCGTAGGCGCAGATCTTGGAGCAGTAGAGGGCGTCGCGGACGGCGGCAATCAACTCCTGTCGCCCGCCCTGGTAGCTGAAGGCGGGGCCGGACAATTGCCCGGAAGCCTCGACGCGCTCGCTTTTCAGAGCGCTGAGGTAGCGGGCGAAGACGGCTTCGGCGATTGAGTTGGCCGGGATCCCCATGTCCAGGGCGTTTCCGCTGGTCCACTTTCCCGTACCCTTTTGCTGGGCCGTATCCAGGATGCGGTCCACCAGAAACCCGCTGGGGTCGGCCGGATCGGGCTGGCGCAGGATTTCCGCCGTGATCTGGATCAAATAGGAATCCAGGTCTCCCCGGTTCCACTCGGCGAAGATTGCCGACAGTTCATCCGACCTCAAGTCCAACAGCCTCTTCAGAAGGAAGTAGGCTTCGGAGATAAGCTGCATATCCACGTACTCGATGCCGTTATGGATCATCTTGACGTAGTGCCCGGCTCCGTTCTCTCCGATGTAGCTGGTGCAGGCCACCCCACCCTGGACAGGCTTTCCGGGCTCTGCCGTTTCCATGGGCCGGCCGCTCTTCTCGTCGACCCTGGCGGCAATACTGTTCCAGATCGGCTCCAGATGCTTCCAGGCCGAGGCTTGGCCGCCGGGCATCAGCGAGGGCCCGAAGCGGGCTCCCAGCTCGCCTCCGGACACGCCCGACCCGAAGAAGAGACAGCGGTCGGAATACTCTCGCTCCCGGCGGATGGTGTCGGTCCACAGGCTGTTGCCGCAATCCACCACCAGGTCGTCGGACTCGACGCCCGCCTCCAGAAGTTGTGAAATCACCCGGTCCACCGCCGGCCCCGCCTTGACCAGAATAATCACCTTTCGCGGCTTCCTGAGGGTGGCCACCAAGTCAGCCAGGGTGGAGCAGGCCACCAGTCCCCCGGGAGTCTCGGGATGGTTGGCCACGAACCGCTCCATCACCGAACGGGTGCGGTTGTATACGGCCACTTTGAATCCGTGGTCGGCCATGTTCAGGGCCAGATTCTCACCCATCACGGCCAGACCGATCAGCCCCACGTCAGCGGTAGCGCTTTGAGCCATGCGATTCTTTCTTTTCGGGAAACAGGACAGGAATGCAGCGGCAGGATGTTTCCGAAGCTACATGGTCTCCGAACCTACAGCACGCCCTTGATCCACGCTCAGCTCGTCCTTCGAGATCTTGTGGACACTCTTGGGGTTGAAGGTCTGGAGGGTTCCGACTCTGAGAGCCACCTCGATTCGACCGCCCGTCAATACGAAGAACTGCAGGAGGTACCCACCCCCTTCCATCACTTCCACCTGATATTCGTCCGCGGGCGTTTCCCCCAACGCGGTGACCAGTTGCGCCTGAAATTCAGGAGCTTCAACCACCCTGCCGGGAAGAGCCATGATCAAGGTGCCCGGATCGTCCCGCAGGAGGTCGCGGATCCGGCGGCGGATTTCAGCCATCCGGGAAATCAGGCTGCCGGCAAAGGCGACTTCGTCGCCGGGCGCCGGAGCCGGGGGCCGGATGCCCCAGGTGATATGATGGATGAAAGGATTTCCGTACCCCTGGTCCATCATGCGGCGATAACCCGTCTCGTCCAGAGGATGAACCACGGCGATGTGGTCCGGCCAGCCCTTTTCCCGGGCCGGGCTGACGTCCGGCAGCGAGGCCGCCACGTTGATGTAGTCACAGCCGTCCACGGGGGAGGGATAGCAGCGGTTGTCCGATCCGACCACGTACCCCAAACCTCTCAGCGGCTCCGCCAGCAGCCGGGGTGGCTCTGAGAAGATCGCATAGTGGTCGGGGTGATCCATCAAGGGGACCCCCGCGCCCAGCAGTCGATCGCCCACCTCCCTGGCCTCCCGCAGCCGCTCGGCGGCGTTGGGGATGGCCATGGTCTCTTCAAATCCCTCCGGCAGTGTCACACGGGTTTCCATAGTTCCTCTTCTCCCCATTCCGATCGGAGCACCAGTATACTGAGGAGACTTCCGCCGATCAAGAACCGGGTAATCTCCGGGCGTGAGTCCGGGGAGCACCCGGGGATGGATCGTTATGGCAGAACTCGATCGACTGGAGAGGACCGCTGCAGCCGGTGGCGGCAATAAAGGATAGAAACATCAATAGACAGGATAAACAGGATCGCCTGGTTCTTCATCCTGTCCATCCTTTTTATCGATGTAAGACAAGAATCGAAGCGACGACAGGGATGGCAGATGAGGGTTGCTGAGCGTGAGCGATTGCAAGCCGGAGGCTATCCATCCGAGAACCGAACCCGTTTGCGACCGGGCGCGGCCGACTACTCATCGGCCTTAGGGCGTTGCTGGGAATCGGTCACGATGAAGGGTGGCCGAGGTGCCATGACCACAATCACAGATCAAGACACTCAATGAGTCAACGGTAATATTGAACGCAACACTAGATTTCTTGAGTCGAAACAACATTGACAGATGAGTAAAGTATCGTGAATTTCGGATTGTAGATGGATTTAGGGCGCAATCAGTGGTCCTAACCCCCCAATCAACAATCAGCAATCAACAATTCATCAATCGGTCTCTTCGTGTCCCTTCGTGGTCCTTCGTGCCCCTTCGTGGATTGAGAGCCGACGTTTCCTACCATTAACCAGCTAGGACCAGAGATCCAGCACCGGATGGCCCTTGACCAGTTCCCGGGGCTGATCCAGGTGGTTGAGCACTTCCATTTCCGGATTGATCCCCAGAGTGAAATAGACGGTTGCCAGCAGATCGTTGGGGTGCACCGGCTTGTCCTTGGGGGCGGAACCGGTTTCGTCCGAAGACCCGTACAACTGGCCTCCCGGAATTCCGGCCCCGGCAATGACGGCCGTGTAGCAGTAGGGCCAGTGGTCTCGGCCGTCGGGAGCGTTGGTGTTTCCCGAAGTACTCACGCCGAGACGGGGCGATCTGCCGAATTCTCCCACGGCGACCACCAGCGTCTCCTCCAGCAGCCCACGCTGGTGCATGTCTTCCAGCAGCGCCGAGAGGGCCCGATCCAACTTGGGACAGTGGAGGTTGCGCAAGGGCTTGAAGTTGGAGGCATGGGTATCCCAGGCATCCACCTCGGGATTGCCGTTGGCGACGGCAGGCCAGTTCAGTTGGACAAAGCGGGTTCCGGCCTCCACCAGACGGCGGGCCAGCAAAGCCCCCTGCCCGAAGGTCGTTCGGCCGTACCGATCCCGCATCGCGCTGGACTCCTTGTCCAGATCGAAGGCATCCCGAGCCTTGCCTGAAAGCACCAGATCGAAGGCTTTTTCGTAATACTCCCCCAGGGCGTGTTTGCCTACCGCTTTTTCCAGTTCCGGCATGGACTGGTTGATTCCCTTCAGCAGCGTGAACCGGTCTCTCAGCCGCTGCTCCGAAATTTCCCTGCGCAGCGTCAGGTCATCCAGGTTGATGGATTCATTGGGGTCCTGGTAGAGCCGATAGGGGTCGTAGGCCTTGCCCAGAAAGCCGGCCGCCCCCCCCTTGCCGATCACGCTGGATTCCTGCAACGGCCGGGTCATCTCCACGAAGGGCAGGACCGGCTCGTCGGGTGGAAGCATCTTGGAAATGTGTGACCCGGCCGTGGGAAAGTCGGCCGGAGACGGGGGCTCGAGCTGACCGGAAGGGGCCACTTTGTCCGGGGGATAGCCCGTCAGCATCTGATAGATGGCCGCGGTATGGTTGAAGAGTCCCTTGGGGGTGTAGCTCATGGAGCGGATCAAGGTGCACTTGTCCACCTGGTCGGCCAGCAGAGGCATGGTTTCGCTGAGCTGAATGCCGGGGACCTTGGTCTTGATGGGACGGAACTCGCCCCGAACGTTGGAGGGAGCCTCCGGCTTGGGATCCCAGATGTCGAGGTGGCTGGGACCTCCCTGCAGAAAAAGGAGCACCACGTGCTTGGCCGCGCCAAATCCCCGGACTCCGGCAAATCTGGCGGCAAGGTTGGGCGTGGAGGCCGCCTGCGCCTTCTGCATGGCCAGGAAATGAGGCAACCCGAGACCAAACAAACCCACGGATCCGACCCGCAGAAATTCCCGGCGGGTGGGTCCATCGCAGAAACTGCCGGGGCGGCCTGGAATCACTAACATTCTGTCCCTCCTTCGGAAAACATCCGGTTGCTTCCAAGAGCGATCATACCGGTTCAATGGTTAAAGAGAAAGCCATTGCTGTTGAGCAGGGCCCACAGCAGATCCTGAGCGCCGGCTGCCCGACTTCCGGAACGCTTCAAATGGGCCAGGGCGACCTGCAGTTCCTGCGAGGTTGGAGGCCGGCTCAAGGTGACCAAGTGGAGATCCTCGACGAGCTGGGTGTCCGACTTCCCCTGCTGGATGAGAGCGGCGATACGGCCCTCCGGAGCGGAGACAGCATCGGCCAGGATAGGACCATTCACCAGATTCAGGGCATGAGGCAAGCTGACATCACTGCGCCGCTCGCACTCGCAGGGCTCTTCTCTTTGCGGGCGTCCGAACAGGTCCAGGAAGCCGCCCTTGCCCACGTGGGGATCGGGGATCTGCATGACACCATAATCTTCCGGCATTTCGGGGAGCTCAAAACGGACCCCGGTAGCCAGGGCGATGGCGTCAGCCAGGGACTCGGCGCCCAGACGGCGGGGGATCTGATGAGAGAAGTTGCGATCGTCATGCCGATTCCACTCGTTGGCGCGGAAAGTGGTCTGGTAGACGCGGGAATTGGCAATGGTCCTCATGAGATGCTGCAGGTCGAAGTCGTGGTTCTCAAAATCCTCGGCCAATGCCGCCAGCAGCGCCTCGTTGACGGGGGGATTGGAGGCGCGGATATCGTCCACCGGACTGATGATCCCCCGGTGGAAGAAGTAACTCCAGAAACGGTTCACGATGGCCCGGGCAAAGAAGGGATTCTCCCTCGAGGTAAGCCACTCGACCAGGGCCGGCCGGCGATCTCCCTCGGCCGGCGAGGGTATGGCAGGCCGGTTCCCGCTGGCGACCAAAAGTTGGGGATTCACCACTCGCCCATCCTTGGGGTGCTTCATATGGTTGTCGACGCGCTTGAGATAGACCACTTCCTCGCCGCTCTCGAACCCCGGCCGCACGCCGATGGCCGAGAAGAAGGCGGCCATCTCGAAATACTGGGTCTGGGTCCACTTTTCAAAGGGATGGTCGTGGCACTGGGCACAGACCATCCGAACTCCCAGAAAGAGCTGGGTGGTCGTCTCCATGGCGGCCTTGGGGCCGCGAGCCGACAGAAAGAAGTTGGCGGCCGGGTTCTCGAAGGTGCTCCCCTTGGCGGTGAGCAGTTCCCGGACCAGAACGTCATAGGGCTTGTTGTCGGCGATGGACTGGCGCAACCACTCGCGGAAGGTCCACATCCCCTTGTAGCTCATGAATTTGCGATTGCTGCGCAGCAGATCGCCCCACTTCAGGGTCCAGTAGTCGGCGTAGGCTTGGCTGCGGATCAGGTCATCAATGGCCCGGGAACGCTTCCGCTGAGGATCGGTCGGATCCTGAGCGAAGGCCTGAATTCGCTCCGGCTCAGGGATCTTGCCGGTCAAATCCAAGGTGACCCGGCGCAGGAACTCGGCGTCCCCAGCCGGCGGAGAGGGCTGAATCCTGAGCCGCTTCAGCTTCCTGTCGACCAGCTCGTCGATATAGTTCAACTGGGGCAAGGCAGCCCAGACAAACCCGGGCTTGGGATTGAGCACGGTCACGGGAACCATCACGAACCGACCTTCATAGCGAATCATCAGGGTCGATTCCCCGGTACGGAGACCCTTCACCCCACTTCCCTCGACGGCGACCGCCTCCCCGTTGCTGCTGCCAAAATGCGCCTCCCGGGTCACGTCCCGGGTCGACCCGTCAGGGTAGCGGGCCACCACGGCCAACTGCTGGCTGCGTCCGGGAGCGTGCATGAAGATCTCCGCGGGATGAGCCTCCACCCCCACCACCCGGTCCGCCTTGGGATCACCGAAGGGAACCTCTTGCTCGATCCAGGCCAGGATGGCGTTGTAATAGGGAGAGCCCAACTGCAGCCGCATGCCGCCCCCGTGGGCGACCTGCTGGGTGGGCTTGGCCAGCATCAGGCTTTGAGAGGGGTCGGCGCGATTGAAGCGGCGGCCGGACATGTCATACAGGAGCGCCCGATAGTCGAACTCCGCGTCATATCCCCGCAGCGAGAGCTTGAACCCGTTCTTGCCCTTGGCCGCCCCGTGACAGACTCCCAGGGAGCATCCCACCTTGTTCATGATGGGCAGAACGTCCCGCAGAAAGGTGGTCCTGGAGGGGCCGGGCGAGCCATCGACGCGCACGGCAATCTCCGCCGAATGCCCGCCGGCCCGGACCGTCACCCGGGTCTGTCCTTCCCGCACCGCCCGCAGATAGCTGCCCGGGTCCAACTCGACGATGCCGTCTTGCGGATCGAACCGGGCCGTCTCCGTCAGGTCCAGTCGCTCGCCGCCGGCGGCGATGCCGGTAACCAGGACCCTGCGGGCCTCCCCCGGCCTGGCGAAGACCAACCCGCCCGGCTCGACTTGCAACTCGCGGATCTCGGCTGGCGCCCCGGACGAACCGTCGCCGGCCGGCAGATCCGCCCCGGAAGCTGTCAGAATGAGGCTGCCCGCCCAAAGGCAGGCTGCTATCGGCTTGGAAACCATGAGACGTTTACCTCTCGATCGGGATGACCCTGGCCGTGTCTTCCCCGGCCGAAACCACGATTCTGGAGCGCAGGGGAGCAATGCGGTAGGGGACCTTCTCTTTTTCTCTCCCCGCCAACGTGGAGGAAGAAGTGATCTCGAACTCATATTCACCCGGGGGGGCGGAATCTTCCGCCTGGCAGACCACACGGAACTCGTCCTCATCCGCGGGAACTTCCACCGGCGGGCAGGATACTCCCAGGGGGAAGTTTTCCGGCCGGATGCTCACCGGCTGCTTGAAAGCCGGCTCCCGCTCGACCCTGCCGAGCAGTTCCCCGCCCCCACCCGGAGCCAATCCAATCCCTTCGCCTGCCAGACTGAGCCGGTATCCCGGCACCACCTCAACCGTCATGGCCCTCGAGAAGAGGGTCACCGGGGCGCCATCCACCTCCAGCGGACCGGACAGGACCAGGTTGAACTTCAAGGCGGGCGTTCCCACCGTCGTCCCGATCCGTACCCAACCTTCCGCGAGGTACTCGGCCCCGACCTCACCCACCCTCAGGTTCACCTCCCGAGATCCGAATGTACTGGTGGCAACCTTTTGCGGGGGGCGAAGTCCGGGCACGGCACTCTCGAACTTCCACGGCACCTGGGTCTGCATACCCTGGACCAGTCGGATAGACCGGGGGCCTTCCACCTTCAGGGTGGCCAGCGGAGATTTGGAAACCATGGCCGGGAGCTCCATCCCCAGCCAGTGGGCCGTGAAGGGGACCTGCTCGTCTCGATTGTTGGGGTCGGGCCGTCCGGTTCCGCGGCTGCTCCGAACCTGAGTGATCAACCCGGGACCTCGCGCCCTCCGGCGCAACCGGGTGCCGTCCTCCAGGACCGCCTCTCCCCAGACGGACAATTCCCCCAGCCGCGGCGCCGCACCCTTTCGGGCGGTGACGGTCAGCATGCCGGTAGCGGACACGGCCCTCTCTCCCTGCACCACGGAGGCCGTCGGAACCAGCCCGCCTTCGACCACCAGGTCTTCTCCCGCGTCCGGAATGCCGAGCCGTATTTCTCCCAGGTACCCCCTGCGTTGAATGTTGACCTTGACCCCAGCCGTCCCCTCGGCCGGAATGTTGATGTAGGGGGTCTCCAGGCTCAGGACGAAATCGGCCGCCTGACGGCCGGCCAGGAGCCGGTAGCCGAACAAGGGACCACCCCGCTCCACCAGGTCCTCAACCGCAATCAGCAACTCCTGCACTCCCTCGGGCACCTTCACTCTGAGAAACGGGTCGGAATTGGTCCTCAAGCCGCGCAACACTGCCGAGAAGACCGCGACTTCCGGAATGTCGTCCCCCGCCGAGGCCAGGCGATTCCCCTGGGAATCGTAGGCGGTCAATCGGCCGTAAAGGCGCGAGGTTCCCAGGCCACCCGCTTCCAACTGGATCATCCACTCCTCTCCGGGGTTGACGGCCAGGCGGTAGCGGTCCACCTCCCCGGGGTTTGCAATGCGTCCGTTGACGACGGTTTCAGGTTCGAGCCTCGCCTCGCCTCCGCCGGAGGGCTCGATCCTCTCCGGAAGATCGCCCACTGCAAGCAGGAGCGGGAGGCTTCCCGGGGGACCCGGCACCGGCACCTTGGCGAAATCAGCCGAGGGGCCGACCCGGCTCAAATCCACCGTCACCTCCGTGGGGCTTCTGAGGTTGCCGCCCACCAGCCGGACTTGCACTCTTTCGCCTCTCCGCCCCCCCAAGGGGAAAAGGCCGGCGGCATAGGCGAATTCCCCGATCTTCAGCCGGTAGAAGTTCTGCTCCTGCTGGCTGAAGCGGGCATCGTGCACCATCAGGTAGTACCGGCTCGATTCGGGCAGGGAGACATCCAACCGGCAGTCCACACCCAGGCCGTGGGCGTCGTTGGAGACGGCGATCTGCTCGTTCTCAGACGTTAACAGTCGTAGGACCGGATCCAGCGCCGACCCGACCCGCCGGGCTTCCACCTCGATCACCAGGCGCTGCCCCTTTCGCCCCTCGAACCGGTAAAAATCCCGGTCGGGCCCGGAAAGCGTGCCGTTGACGGTGGCCGGAACCTGCAGGGGCTGACTGCCTTCCACGGAATTGTTCAATGCCTGGTGGATCGGTTGCCGGGACTCGTCTTCGGAAACCTCCGGCAGGGCGCCGACGCTGAATAGTAGCGCGTTGGACAGACCCTCGGGGGAGCGAAGCCGCAGGGTGAAGAGCCCTACCGGCGTTTCACCGGGCAGCTCCACCAGGAAGGGCCGCTCCTCCGCCGCCTTGCCTTGCGCGGCCTCTTGTCCGGAAGCCGTCAAAGGGGTGAATGTCCCCGGCAGGTTGGAGACGATCTCGGCTCCCTGCAAGTGGCTCCCGACCAGAGTGAGGGTGAAGGCGGTTCCCCGCCGGGCTCCGGTTGGATCCAGCCGCTTGAGGGTCGGGCTGGCGCCTTGGGCCGACGAGGCCAAAGCCCCCAGCAACAGAACCCCCAACAGGCCGGCGCCCCGGCAAGCCTTCCAGCGTCTCCGGCGGTTCTCCATCAGCCTCTTCCCCCTTCCTGCCCGGCTACTGACCGGAGGCGGCCATCTCCGCTTTCATCGGGACGGGAACAAAGTCTCGCACCAGCTTTCCCGATGCCACCTCGTGGATGCGAACCCGCCCTTCGAACCCCGCCGTGGCCAGCTCCCGTCCCCCGGGGTGGAAGGCAAGGGTATAGATCCCGGCCTCATGCCCGGCGCAGGCCGCCAGGCGCAGGCCGCTCTCCACGTCATAAATGGTGGCCTCGGAGCCCGCACCGGCCACCGCCAGCTTCTTCCCGTCGGCGCTGAATTCCAGGGCGAAAATCTCTCCCGATTGCCGTTCGAAGGCGCGGATCAAGGTGCCTTCCTGGCCGGCGAAGATCTTGTTGGGTCGATCCATCCGATAGTAATAGGGGATCCGTTCTTCGCCGCCCACGACCACCCGGTCCCGACTGGGATGGCGAGTCACGGCTGCCAGTTCCTTCTTCAGAGCGTTGAGGTTCTCGATGAAGGCCCCTGACTCGGTATTCATCAGTTTGGCGGCGAAATCCCGCCCCACCGAGACGATACGCTTGCCGTCCATGCCAAAACGGGTCCCGAGGACCCAGTTTTCGTGGTGGTTGGTCTTCAGTAATTCCCTTCCCGAAGCCACCTCATGGATCCGGACGGTGCTGTCCGAGCACCCGAAGGCGACTCGAGATCCGTCGGGCGAAAGGGAAACCCCGAACAGGGTGTCCTGACAGACGGTGACCGAGCGTTTCAGCTTGCGGGAGGCAACCTCCCAGAACTGCAGCTCCCCGAAACGGGCCGGCGTCCCACCCCCCGCCACCAGAGTCTTCCCATCCGGGGTAAAGGCCAGCGACTGGATGCGATCGGAAAGTCCCACCAGGCGGCCCTCCAGACCCGTCCCGTCCGGGCGGTGCAGCAGGACCTCCCGATACCCCGAAACGGCCAGCAGGGAACCGTCCGGCGAGTAGGCCAGGGCCGTAATCACGGGAGGCGAGGTGTACACCGGAGGCTCCTTCTGCGAAACCCTGCCGAGTTGGATGGGCGTGTCGTCGGTGGCGCCCCCCTTCACCCAGGCGCGGAACTTGCCGATGATCTCCGGGTCTAGCGGTGGACCGCCCAGAGGCATCAGCGGCGGGCGCCTGCCCTCCATCATGGCGATCACCAGACTCCTCTCCGGATCCCCGGGGACCAGGACCGGACCGCTGTGCCCTCCCTGGAGAAGGGTCCGATACTGGGTAAGGTCGAGGTGCCCCTGCTTGATGGCCGGTTGGTGGCAACCCTGGCAGTGCTGCTGGATCACCGGCCGGATGTCCTGGAAATAACTGGGGGTGGCCGATGCCTGCTTCGGCTCGGACTCTTCCGCTCCAAGGGCGACCGGGACCACCCAGGCAAGCAAAAGACATCCCGCGACCCTCAAGGGGGACGACCGATAAAACCCTGCCATTGGCAAACGACCTGTGGTTTGAAGGAATTTGGATGGAGCGATGCTCTTCCAGCCGCAATGATAGGACTTCTGCCACCCTCCCGTCAAGGCGCCGCCGGGCCGCGGGTGCGTGCCGGGACAGTTGCCTTCGGACGGGTTTGATTGTCGTGCGAGGATGAGTTCATGAACTGAAGACTCGCTACGCTTGCGCCGGTCGCCAATCGTGCTAGCCCGCATTTCTCACCAGGGGGTAGCACTCTTCTCAAGAGTGCAACTTGGCGCAGGATTTTCCGCTTCAGCGCGTGCTCGTGACCGAAGGGCGTAGCCGGAACACCATTCAAGGGAGCATGTGCGCGCTGAAGCGGAAAAGACCAGCCAGGGCGCGCTCAGCACGGTCTGTACCCTGAAAACTCCAAACAAAGCGCCCCAAGATGTTAAAGATATGCACTTTTCTACCTTATACTCAGCGTCCTGGTGAGAAATGTGGGCTAGACTCGACCCTCCGAATATGAGCGTCATCACCGCGAACCCCCGACTCGCCCGCGAACTCCAGCAGGAATACGACCGGGAACAGGAGGCAGCAGGACTGTCCTGCTGGCCGACGCCGCCCATCCTGCCGTTGTCTGCATGGCTGTCCGAACTGTGGAGGGACTGGCTGTTTTCCGGACAGGCGGAGACCACTGCCCGCCTCCTCCGGCCGGCCGAAGAGCGGACCATCTGGGAAGACATCATTCGTTCACGCAGTCAGAACCTGCTGCTGGAGGTCCCCAGGACCGCGGAGTCGGCCTTCGACTCCTGGAATCTTCTGTGCGCCTGGCATCTTCCCTTGGACGCCCCGGAGTGGAGAGATCACGAGGATTCCGAGACCTTCCTGTCGTGGGCCGAGGAGTTTCGTCGCCGCTGCCGCCAAAACGGGTGGTTCTCGGATGCCGAACTTCCGGCGTTTGTGGCAGGCCTCATCGAACGGGGACACCTCCCGCTCCCCGACCAGGTGGAATTTGCAGGCTTTCTTGAGCCGACGCCCGCCCAGCAGCGGCTGTTCGACTCCCTGGCCCTGCGCGGGACGGAAGTCCGCCAGCGCGAAATCCCCCAAGCCGCCGGCAAGGCAGTGTGCCTGGGCCTGATCGATGCCGGTCGTGAAATGCGCGTCGCCGCCGAATGGGCCCGCCGGATTCTGGAAAACGAGCCGGAGGCTGCAGCTCCGAATTTCCGAATCGGCGTCATCGTTCCCGATCTGCGCCGATGCCGCAGCCAGATTGAGCGTGTCTTCGGTGAAGTGTTGCATCCCCGCACCCGGCTACGGCAGGACCTGGACCCGAGGCGGCTCTTCAACATCTCTCTGGGATTACCCGCTGGCGAGTACCCGATTATCGAGACGGCATTCCTTCTCCTTGGAACCAACCCCCGGGAGATTCCAATCGAGATCGCCGGTCGACTTTTGCGATCCCCATTTCTGCAAGGTTCCGAGGAGGAATTTACGAGCCGCGCCCTGCTGGACGTCGCCTTGCGTTCTCTGGGGGAGCCGGTGGTTTCGCTGACGGACATCATCGCGTTGGCGCGCGGTGGCGATGCCTCGCATCGGTGTCCCAAGCTCGCCTCCCGGTTCCTGGCCTGGACCGAGCACTACCAGGCACTGCAGACCACGCGGATGCCTAGCGACTGGGCTCCCGTCCTGTCCGGATTCCTGCAGGCGCTCGGGTGGCCCGGAGATCGCGGTATCGACAGCACGGAGTACCAAACATTTGAAGTCTGGAAGGAACTGCTCTCCGAACTGGCCCGGCTTGATCGTGTCTCCGGGCGCGTCTCGCTGGGCACGGCCGTTGGCAGGCTGAGACGCCTGGCTTCGGCCAGGCAGTTTCAACCGGAGTCCGAGCCGGCGCCTGTCCAGATTCTGGGCGTTTTGGAAGCCTCCGGCCTGCGCTTCGACCGACTCTGGATCATGGGGATGCACGACAATGCCTGGCCGGCGGCCCCGGCGCCTGATCCGTTCTTGCCGTTTCGCCTGCAGCGCCGTTTCAACCTGCCACGCTCCTCCCCGGACCGCGAACTGGAGTTTGCGCGGACTTTCACGGCCCGCCTCCTGTCGAGCGCTCCAACCGTGGTCGTCAGCTTTCCCGAACGGGAAGGCGATTCGGATTTGAGAGTCAGCCCGCTCTTGGGTGCGTTGCCGGAAGTTTCGGTTGACGACCTGGGGCTCCCGGCTTCAGCCAACTACCTGGAGCAACTTCAACGCTCGTCCCTGATGGAGAGACTGGAGGACCACCGTGCCCCGCCCTGGGGCGACGTCGCCCTCCAGGCCGGGACCTCTTTGTTCAGGCTGCAGGCGGCCTGTCCCTTCAGGGCGTTTGCCGAGTTGCGTCTTGGAGCAAGGGCGCCGGATCAGCCCGAACCCGGCTTGAACGCTCTCGACCGGGGTCAACTGGTCCATCGCATTCTGGAGCGCGTCTGGGAGCAATTGCGATCGCACCAGGGATTGCTGTCGATGAGTGAGGAAAGGCTGGCGGATCTGGTGCGCTCCAAGGCCGGCTCCGAGATTTGGAAGTTCTCCGGACGCCGCCGGGCTTTGCGAAACGCCCGGTTTGCGGCCATCGAACAGGCACGGATCGAACGCGTCATCGGGCAGTGGCTGCTCCTCGAAAAACAACGGCAGCCATTCACGATGCTCGAACAGGAAAAAGGGCGGCGTGTGACACTGGGCGGCCTCCAGGTGAACATCCGCGCCGACCGCGTGGACCAACTCGAAAACGGGGAACTGGTCATTCTGGACTACAAGACCGGCGAGTGCAGCCCATCCGATTGGGACGGCTCCAGGCCCGATGAACCGCAACTGCCCATCTACGCAGTGACCGCCGACTCTCCGGTGGCGGGTGTCTTCTTCGGCAGACTCAAGACCGGGAAGTTCGCCTTTCGAGGACTGGCTTCCTCCGAGGAGATCGTTCCCGATGTCCGTGTGCCCGACGGCCAGCAGGAACTGGGACAGACGATTGACGAGTGGCGGGAGGTCCTGGATCGACTGGGCCGTGACTTTAGAGCGGGACAAGCCGTTGTGGACCCCAAGGACCGCCGTCAGACCTGCCGGCATTGCGCGCTGCCGGCGCTCTGCCGGATCGGCCAGGCTGCTGCCGAGTCGGAGGGCGGCCATGATTGACCAGGTCCAGGACCGGAAGCAGCGTCTGCAGGCGCTCGACCCCAGCCGATCGTACATCGTCCAGGCGCCCGCGGGTTCCGGAAAAACCGAATTGCTCATCCAGCGATTCCTGACGCTGCTGGGGCAAGTCGAGCAACCCGAGGCCGTCGTCGCCATCACCTTTACGCGAAAGGCGGCCGCGGAGATGCGCCACCGGGTCATCGCCGCTCTCCAGAGCGCCTCAGGCCCGCAACCCGACACACCGCATGAAAAGCACACCTGGAAACTCGCACAGGCAGCACTGGCTCAGAACGACGAGCGCAACTGGCGCCTGACCGAGCATCCGTCACGTCTTCGCATTCAGACCATCGATTCGCTGTGCGCCCTGCTGGTTCGGCAGATGCCCTGGGTTTCGGGCATGGGGGCTTCACTCGGCACGGAAGAAGACGCGGGGCACTTGTACCTTCAGGCGGCCCGCCGAACACTGGCCATGTTGGATTCCCAGGGGACGCCGACTGAATTTTCCGGGGCCTTGTCGCAACTTCTCTCACACCTGGACAACAACGTCCCAACGGTCGAGCGGCTGTTGAGCACCATGCTGGGGAACCGCGACCAGTGGCTGCGGCACGTGGTCGGAACGCCGCCGCCGGCCGTGTTGCGCAAGGCACTGGAGTTCTCGCTCAGCCGGGTTATCGAACCCGGTCTCGAAGGGGTGGCGGCGGCATTCCCCGAAGGCTTCAGGGCCGAGACCGTTGAACTGGCCCGCTTCGCAGCCGCGAGCCTCAGAGAACAGCACCGTGCGAGCGCCCTTGAGGCTTGCTTCGAGCTCGGTGACTTTCCGGAAGCTGCCCTGGAGTCGCTGCCCCGTTGGCTGGGGCTGGCGGAGATGTTTCTGACCCGGAACGGAGCGCGCCGCCTGAACCTTACAAAGAACCAGGGGTTCCCGGCAACCAATGCAGGACGTGCGGCCAAGGAACGGTGGCGCGGGATCGAACTGGACCCGGCCGCCTTGGCTGCGCTGCACGCGTTGCGGTCGCTGCCGCCGGCGCGCTTCGACGATGGGCAGTGGGAGGTGCTGGCCGCCCTGATGCTCCTGTTGCCCGTGGCCGTCGGTCAACTTCGACTCGTCTTTCAGGAAGAAGGGAGTGTCGACTTCACCGAGACCGCGATTGGAGCCCGAGCCGCTCTGGGCACGGACGAGGTTCCCACCGACCTCGCCTTTGCCCTCGACTGCCGAATCCAGCACCTGCTGATCGATGAGTTTCAGGATACCTCCCAAAGTCAGTATTCCCTGCTGGCCAGACTCATCGGAGACTGGCAGCCCGGAGATGGACGGACGCTGTTTCTGGTCGGCGATCCGATGCAGTCGATCTACGGCTTTCGCGAAGCGGAAGTGGGCCTTTTTTTGAGTGCGCGGGCAAGCGGAATCGGCGCTGTCCGGCTGACCCCGCTCACCCTCTCGGTGAATTTTCGTTCCAGCGCGGGAATCGTGGATTGGGTGAACCGCGCACTGAGCGAGGCGTTCCCGGAAACGGAAGATGTGTTGACCGGCGCGGTGACTTACGAACCCTCGGTGCCGTTCAAGGGCGACAGTCCCGACTTGGCCGTTCGCCTGCATCCTTTTCTGACGGATGAGCCGCAGCCCGAGGAGGCCCGGCGTGTCATCGAAATCATCGAGGAAGCTCAGTCCAAGAACCCGAGCGGGACGATTGCCGTGCTGGTGCTGGCCCGCAGCCACTTGTTGCATATCGTCGCCGCGCTTCGCAAACGCGGAAAGAAATGTCGTGCCGTGGAGATCGATCCCCTGGGCGAACGCCCGGTGGTGCAGGACCTGATGGCGCTCACTCAGGCGCTCTTGCATCCAGGCCACCGGCTGGCCTGGTTGTCGATTCTCCGGGCGCCCTGGTGCGGTCTGAGGCTGGGGGACCTTGACGCGCTGGTTAAGGACGACTCCACGGCCGCGGTCTGGGATCTTCTTCAGGATCCGGCCAGACGAGAGCAGTTGTCTCCCGACGGCAGGAAACGCATCGACCGTCTGATCCCTCTTCTCAGCGATGCACTGGACCGGCGAGGAAGACTGTCTGTCCGCCGCTGGGTGGAAAGCCTGTGGATCGCTCTGGGCGGCCCGGCCTGCCTCGAAACGCGGGTGGGGCTGGAAGAGGCCGGCACCTACCTGGACCTGCTGGAACAGTCGCTCGACGGCATGCAACTCAACAACGAGACCAGGTTCGCCCAGGACGTCGCCCGCCTGTTCGCACCTTCCGACGTCGAAGCCGGCGAAGGCCTGCAATTGATGACGATTCACAAGGCCAAGGGGCTGGAGTTCGACACGGTGATCCTGCCGGGTCTGGGACGCCGTACGCGGCACGACGACCCACGCCTGCTGCGGTGGCTGGAATACATGGACGGTGATGTGTCCCGCCTGCTGCTGGCGCCGATTCCCCAAGCCGCGGGCGACAAGGACGCGCTCTACGACTACCTGAAAAGCGTTGACTGGGAGAAGCGCGTTCATGAGACTACGCGCCTCCTCTATGTGGCCGCCACCAGGGCTCGGAAGAACCTGCATCTGCTGGGACACACCAAACCCGATCCTGAAGAGGTGTCGTTGAAACCTCCCGATTCGCGCACCCTGCTGGCAAAGATCTGGACGACGGTCGAGCCGGAATTCTCGGAGTGTATAAAGGACCACGTAGTTGAGGAAGAGGAAATAGACGATACCGTTGCGGCAGAGCCTCCAGGCGTCCCTCTCCGACGCCTGGTTGCGGATTGGACTCCCCTCCCTCCCCCTGATGATGTCCTTTGGGAACCACGGAAACAGCCGTCCGGGACTGAAGCCATCGGCACGCGCCAACCGACTTTCGAGTGGGTGAGCGAGCTGCAGCGGCGAGTGGGAACCGTCGTCCATCGGATGCTTCAGCAACTGTGTGCGCCGGACCGTCTGAACTTCAACCCGGACACCCTTCGCGTTGCCCTGCAACGGGAGGGACTGGACGGCGCCAAGCTGGACCAGGCCCTGTCCCGAGCACACTCCGCTCTGAAAAATACCGTCGGCGACGACCGCGGCCGCTGGATTCTTTCACGGCACCAGAACGACCAGCGAGAGCACGCACTTTCCGCAATCGTGGAAGGCAGAGTTCGGCGGTTTGTGCTGGACAGGACCTTCGTGGCAGGCGGCACGCGCTGGATCATTGACTACAAGACCGGAACTCATGCCGGCGGGTCCCTGGAAAGCTTTCTCGACAATGAGCAGGCGCGGTATCGCGCTCAGTTGGAAGGCTACGCCAGCGTGATCCGGTCCATGGATTCCCGCCCCATTCGCCTGGGTCTGTATTTCCCCATGCTTCAGGCCTGGAAGGAGTGGCCTTTTGCAGGCTAGCTGTGCCCGCATTCATTACCGGGGGGTGCACTCTTGAGAAGAGGGCAGGGCGTGAGGGTCGTGTTTAGCCGGGCCCCCGCCCTGCCGTGCGGATCATTCGAGGAAAAACGGCCGATCGTTAATGAAGATGAACCACGAATGGACACGAAGGAACACGAAGACAGATAGACCTTCTTCAACGACAAGCGGCACCAAAATGCTTCTGCAATTTTGTGCCCTTGGTGTGACTTCGTGTCCTTGGTGGATAACCCCCTCAATTGGTTTCAGATAAGCCAGACCCCCGCCCCCCACGACGGGGCGGATCATCCGAGAGTGAAACAGGTTTTGTTTCAGGCAAGTCGGGCCCCCGCCTTGCCGGGCGGATCATACGAGAGTGAAACAATCGGAAATCGACAATCCTGTCGTGACCTTGATATCCCGTAGCGGTTAAACTCAACGCCTTAGTGGCCCTTCGTCGTTCTTAGTGGCCCTTCGTGGATAACTCTTTTTCTTTTGTCTTTTTTCTGTTGTTTCAGGCAAGCGTCATTTTGGAGAGGCAGTGCCTTCCGGGAGGGCGCACCCAATCCGCCGCCTACGCGGCTGCGGGGGGGCGGGGGATACCGACCCCATGGGCTCACGCCCACGGCTAAGTGCTGGCGCGGCTGCGCCGCTCTATAAGGAAGACCTGTAGGGGACGTTTCCTCGGGCAACCCACTCCAACCGCGGCTGCGCCGCTCTCCGTAAAACCACGACACTGCGGGCGGACAGGATTTCTTGAATGATTATGCCCCGGGCGCCAGCACGAGTTTTAGTAAGCCGCGAATGCGGCGGCTGCATGTAGCCGTGGGCGTAAGCCGGGCGCAAGCCATTGGAACCCGATAGATCCATCCCCCGAGCCGCGTCGGCGGCAGATGAGTAGCATCCTTCCAAAACACTGCCTCAATAAAACAACGCCGAACACGAACGAAAAGAGTGCACCCCCGGTGAAAAAACCCTGGGTTGAACATACAATGATCGTAAAATTAGTGTGAATATATGAGTTCTAATAGTGACATTGTGATGAATTTATGCGACGTGATGTTATCATTGGCATCGGCGAAGTTCGGCGCGGCTCCAACCCCCACTTCCATTGAGCTAACGGCGGCCCCGGCTCGGGTCTGTCTGCGGCTCCGACGAGGGTCGACCCTTGACCAATCCCGACAAACTGAAGCGAGAAAACGAGGCGCTGCGGGACCGCATCTCCAAGCTGAGCTCGGCCAGCCTGCGCATCTGTGCGAGCCTCGACCTCGGTACCGTCCTGCGCGAGGCCGTAGAAGGCGCCTGCGCGCTCACCAGCGCCCGCTACGGCCTGATTGCGACCATCGACGACTCGGGGAAGGTTCAGGACTTCGTCACCGCCGGCTTCACGCCGGAGGAGGACCGGCGGCTGGCGGACTGGCCCGACGGATTGCAACTGTTCGAACACTTCCGGGACCTTCCGGGACCGCTCAGACTGCGCGACCTGCCCGGCTATATCCAGTCACTCGGGTTTTCCACGGAGCTGGTTCTGTGGAAGATCTTCCAGGGAACGCCGATGCATCACCGCGGCGTCCACCTCGGCAATTTCTTTCTGGCCGAGAAGGAAGGCGGAGGAGAGTTCACCAGCGAGGACGAACAGGTCCTGGTGCTGTTCGCGTCGCAGGCGGCGGCGGCGATCGCCAACGCGCGCACCCACCGGGCCGAGCAGCGGGCGAGGGCGGACCTGGAGGCGCTCGTCGAAACTTCGCCCGTGGGGGTGGTGGTCTTCGGTGCCAGAACCGGACATCCGTTGAGGTTCAACCGGGAGGCGAGACGGATTGTCGAGGGTCTGCGCCAGCCGGGCCACTCCCCGGAGCAACTGCTCGAGGCCATCACCTACCGGCGCGCCGACGGGCGGGAAATTGCTCTGGACGAATTCCCGCTGGCGCTGGAGTTGAGCGCCGCGACCACGGTGCGCGCCGAGGAGATCGTGCTTGAGGTCCCCGACGGCCGCAGCGTGAAGACGCTGGTTAACGCCACGCCGATCCGTTCCGCGGACGGCGAGGTCGAGTCCTTGGTGGTGACCATGCAGGACCTGGCGCCCCTGGAGGAGCTGGAGCGGTCGAGGGCGGAGTTCCTGAGCTTGGTGAGCCACGAACTGCGGGCCCCGCTGACCTCCGTCAAGGGCTCGGCCGCCACCGTGCTGGGCGCCTCGCCGCCACTGGAGCCGGCAGAGATGCTCCAGTTCTTTCACATCATCGACCAGCAGGCCGATCACATGCGGGGCCTGATCAGCGATCTGTTGGATGCCGGGCGCATCGAGACGGGAACACTTTCGGTGACTCCCGAACCGGTGGAGGTGGCTGGCCTGGTAGACCAGGCCAGGAATACGTTCCTGAGCGGAGGCGGCAGGCACACCGTACTGATCGACCTGCCGCCGGACCTGCCCCGGGTGCTGGCCGACCGGCGGCGCATCGTTCAAGTTCTGAACAATCTCTTCTCCAACGCCTCCAGACACGCTCCCGAGTCCTCCCCGATCCGGGTGGCCGCGGTGCGGGATGGCGTGCACGTGGCCATTTCGGTCTCCGACGAAGGCAGGGGAGTGCCGCCGGACCTGCTGCCCTACCTGTTCCGGAAGCACGCGCGGATCGGCGCCCGAGATCAGGAGCGCGGAATCGGAGGGTCGGGCCTGGGACTGGCCATTTGCAAGGGGCTGGCGGAGGCCCACGGGGGCCGCATTCGGGCCGAGAGCGGTGGGAAGGGTCGGGGCACGCGGTTCACTTTCACGATTCCGGTAGCCGAGCAGCCCGGAAACGTCGTCGCGGCCGACTTGGCCCGAAGCTCTGTCCGCTCGCCTCGGAAAGGGCGGGAGCGAAGACGCATCCTGGTGGTGGACGACGACCCCCAAACCCTTCGCTACGTTCGGGACGCTCTCACGACGGCGGGATATACCCCGCTGGTGACCGGCGACCCAAGGGAGGTGTCCCACCTGGTCAAGACGAAAAAGCCCCACCTGGTTTTGCTGGACCTGATGCTGCCTGGAACCGACGGTATCGAGTTGATGGAGCGCCTCCCCGAGCTGGCCGACCTGCCGGTCATCTTCATCTCGGGCTACGGCAGGGACGAGACGATCGCCAGAGCCCTGGAGAGGGGGGCCGCCGACTATATCGTCAAGCCCTTCTCGCCGACCGAGCTGGCGGCGAGAGTCCAGGCGGCCCTGCGCAGACTTGCCGAGCCGCCGGAACCCTTTCAGCTGGGGGATCTGGCCATCCACTACGAGCAACGCCGGGTGACGGTGGCCGAGCGTCCGGTGGAGCTGACGGCCACCGAATACGAACTGCTCCGCGTGCTGTCGGTCAACGCGGGACGGGTAACGACCTACGATTCGCTGCTGCGCCAGGTGTGGAGCGGGAAAGACACTGGCGACTCCCAGTCGGTGCGAGCCTACGTGAAGAGGCTCCGGCGCAAGCTCGGCGACGACGCGGCCAGCCCCTCCTACGTCTTTAACGTGCGCCAGATCGGGTACCGCATGCCCAAACCAGGCGACTTATGAGGGCACTTCCCCTCAGATTGAAGAGTCCCGGTGCAGCCGTCGCGGGGTTCTGGATGGGTCCGCCAGGCCGGCCGCATTTCTCACCGGGGGGCGTGCAGTCTTAGCCCGCATTTCTCACCAGGGGGTTGCACTCTTCTCAAGAGTGCAACTTGGCGCAGGATTTTCCGCTTCAGCGCGTGCTCGTGACCGAAGGGCGTAGCCGGAACACCATTTCGAGGGAGCATGTGCGCGCTGAAGCGGAAAAGACAAGCCAGGGCGCGCCCAGCACAGTCTGTACCCTGAAGACTCCAAACCAAGCGCCGCAAGATGTTAAAGACAAGCACTTTTCTGCCTTATGCTCAGCGTCCTGGTGAGAAATGCGGGTTAGAAGCGTGCATGGAGTGAGGGTCGTGTTTAGCATCATCTTGGAGAGGCAGTGCACTCCGGGACGGCGCACCTAATCCGCCGCCTACGCGGCTCGGGCAGCGCGGGGTTCACACGACCCCGGGCTCACGCCCGGGGCTAAGTGCTGCCGCAGCTACGCTGCTCTATAAGGAAGCCTGTAGGAGACGTTTCGTCGGGGAAACCAGGCCAACCGCGGCTTCGCCGCTCTCCCCAAAATCACAACACTGCCGGGGGGCAGGATTTTTAAATGACAATCCCCCGGGCGCCAGCCCGGGGGTTCCAGTAAGCCGCGAAGGCGGCGTCCGCATTTAGCCCGGATTTCTCACCACAGGTAGGTCGCATCGGTTCTCTGAATCTGGCAACATACTCTTGAACAAGAAGTTAACCAGATTCTTGCAGGAGAACCGATGCCGACACAGTGTACCCCCAAACCGCTGGAGTTTGAAGGCAACGGCTGCCGCCGCTTGGTGGCGAAGAATCTCATTTTTCTTTTAGTTTTTCTTCGTGTCCCTTCGTGGTCCTTCGTGGTCCTTCGTGGTCCTTCGTGCCCCTTCGTGGATGTTTTTTGTCCTTCGTGTCTCTCCTTGGATTGAGAGCCGACGTCTCCTTCCATTGGTGGGAACTGCGGAGTCAGAACCTCCCTCAACTCCAGGTGGGCTTCGATTTCCTTCCGGGTCCGCCACACCGGACGTAGCTGCTTGCGGGCAAACAGGGCCAACTGGTCCCCGCGATGGGGCGAGTCGGGTTGGGTGGCGTTTCCATAGCTCAGCAGGGCTTGCGCTCTGACGGGTTGGGAGAACTCCACCAGGGCCACGAAGGAATCGCCGAACGCCGCCCGGAAGCGGCCGTCTTTTTCGGGGGCGAACTCCAGGACCCGAAAGACTCCCAGCCGGCTGGGGGCTCCGCTGGCCGGCAGGTCGCGCCCGCCCATTCTCAGACGATAGACCTCCCCCCAGGGCACATCCAGTGCGCCGAAACGGTCCCGGGTGTTGCGGGCGGCTTTTTCCAGGGCGGCCACGGCGGCGGCGGGATGGGCCAGCCCCTTGGGGGTGGTCAGGGGAGCCTGCTCCTGCCAGGGGGTGGCGAACATCCCGGCGCCCAGGGTTCGGACCCATTCGGCGAAAAGCACGGCGCCCCGGCTCTCTGCCTCGGCCCGTCGATCCCAACCGTCCAGAACCCGAGCAGCCTGTCGAGTCAGATCGCTTGCCCGCGGGCCTACGGCGGCGGCCGTCAGTTCGTCCAGAATGCGGTCGGCCACTTCCATTCGGGTGGAGTGTTTGTACCGGCTCAACCCTGGGAAGGTGATCTGCCGATCCTGCTCCAGCATGCGCACCGAACGCTGAGCACGGAAACGCACCCGACTGGGGGCCAGATAGGCGGGAAAATCGGCGGGATTCAGCAGCCGGGGGAGGGTGGAGGTCCAGGGCGGATCGTTGGCGCTCTGCACCCACCCGTTGGGGGGGTCCACGACCCGGGGCAACTCCTCGTAGGGGTGGGTCCGGGTCCAGAGCATTTCCGGGCGGTCCCCGGGAACGACTCCCTGCCAGTCCTGCCAACCGCCTGAGGCGCGGATGGGTGTCCGTCCGCCGAACACATAGAGAATGTGTCCCTCCCGATCGGCATAGATCAGGTTGAAGATTGGAATCTGCAGCCGCCGCAGCGCCGATTCGAATTCCTGGAGGCTCCTGGCCCGGATCATGTCCCAGTACTGCTCGAACATGTGGGGCTGATCCAGACCGACCACTCGCACCGCAACAGCCGTGTCGCCCTTGACCTCCAGCACCGGGCCATGGACCGACCGGCGCACCACCAGGGTCTCCCGGCGAAAGGTGCGATCCGGTTGACGGACCCGGATGGACTGGGTCTCGGTCTCGAAGGCCCTGACCGCTTGATCCCAGCGGTAACCGCCGTCCACCAGAGTCAACTCGAAAAGATCGATGCCATCCATCGGATTGGTGGTATGGGTCCAACCCAGGTGATCGTTGAACCCCAACCCCAGGATGGGCATTCCGACCAGGGTGGCGCCGTAGGCATCCACTTCCGGAGCTTTCAACTGGGCTTCGAACCAGGTGAAAAGCCCGCTCCAGGGAAGGTGGGGATTGACCAGCAGCATGGCATGGCCGCCCGCCGACCGCGAGGGGGCAATGGCCCATCCATTGGAGCCCGGGGCCAGCCGGCTGATTTTGCCGAAGGTGACCTCTCTTCCGACGAAGGAGAGATGGATCACCCGCTGCAGGTGCCCCAGGACATCGGTCGGGTCCAGCGGAAGGACGGCCTCCAGCTCAGGGTCGATGTGCTCCGGGTGCCGGCGGGCGTAGGCGTTCATCCCCTCCACGAACCGGTCCAGATACCCCTTGAACCGTGGCTTCTGCGCCCGGTACCACTGCTGCGACCGCCGGGGCACGCCCATGGTTCTCAAATAGCGGTCGGAGGCCAGATAGGATTCCCCCCAATACTCCGCCGCCCGTCCCCGTGCCTCACCGTAGAGCCGCAAAATGAGGTTGGCGTGATTCTTCATCTGGGCCCAGCCGAACGCCCGGAACAACTCTCCGGCGTCGGGGGCATGGATATGGGGCACTCCCCAGCGGTCCCAAAGGATCTCTGTCGGCCCCCGATCGCGCGGGCCGCAGGCCGCGGCCGCAAGGGCCAGCGCTATCCCGGACAGCAGGATCCATCGGCCCGGTTGAGGACGGCTTGGACTTCTCATCGCCATTCTCCGAATCAAGCTGAGGTGACTCACCTGCCCGAAACCAATTGAGGGGTTATCCACGAACGACACGACGTTACACCCTACAATTCCCGGCGTTTGGTTTCGGCGTCGAGCATGAAAAGATTAATTTACATCGATGGACAGGATAAACAGGATTATTTGGCGAGAGGTTTCAGCGTCTTGAGTTCGACCATCGCCTTGGCTTCAAAAAGGATTCCAAAACCTCGCTCCCAAGCTCATGGATCACTTCACACGCGCACCCGAGCATCGAGCCAGTCAGCTTCCTGTGCAGCAGCTTCTCGTCCTGTTTATCCTGTCTATCCTGTCTATCGATGTTCCCTAAAACAGCCAACCGGATTAACGGGACAGGGTCCTTGTTCCCGACAGGCCATGAAGGTTCGTTGTTTCACCCTCGAATGATCTGCACGGAAGGGCGGGGGCCCAGCTAACCTCTATCGGGAAACCCCTCCATTCTTCCAGAGGTAATCACTCCTTGTCATTGCTATTATGAGGAGGCAGAGGACACGATTTAAGAAGATCGGGAGCACTCCATGAAATATCTGGTGACGGGCGCCAGTGGATTTATCGGCGGCTGCCTGGCCAGGCAACTCGTCCGGGCCGGACACGAGGTGACGGCCCTGGTGCGCAATCCCGGCGCTGCCGGGGACCTCAAGGCCGCCGGCGTGGTCCTGCATCAGGGGGACATCCGGGACAAATCGAGCCTGCGAGCTCCCATCAGCGGGGTGGACGGCCTCTTTCACCTGGCCGCCTGGTATCGGATCGGGGTGAGAAGCGGGCGGGAGGCCTACGAAACCAACGTGGAGGGCACCCGCAACGTCCTGGAAACGGCCCGGGAGCTGGGCGTTCCCAGGATCGTCTACACCAGCACCGTCGCCGTCTCCTCCGACACCGGCGGAAGGCTGGTCGACGAAGGGTTCCACCACCAGGGGCCCTGGTTGAGCCAGTACGAACAGACCAAGTGGATGGCCCACTACCGGGTGGCGCAGCCCATGGCCGAGGCCGGCCTGCCCCTGGTCATCCTGCAGCCCGGCGTGGTGTATGGACCCGGCGACCCCAGTGCCATCGGCACGGCCATTCGCCAGTACTTGCAGGGCCGGCTGCCCCTGACCCCTCAACGAACCGCCTTCTGCTGGGCTCACGTCGAGGACACCGCCGCGGCTCATCGCCTGGCGATGGAACGAGGCCGGCTGGGAGAGAGCTACATCATCGCCGGCCCGGTCCACACCTTCCGGGAGGTCTTCCAAATGGCTGAGGGCCTGACCGGCATCCCGGCCCCCCGAATTCACCCGGGACCCGCAACCATGAAGGCCCTGGCAGCCTGCATGAGAATCCTGGGAGCCTTGCTTCCCCTCCCCCCGGCTTACGCGGCCGAGAGCCTGCGGGTCATGGCCGGGACGACCTACATCGGCGACAACCGGAAAGCCCGACGCGAGTTGGGCTTCGCTCCCCGACCCTTGGAGGAGGGACTGCGGGAAACGCTGGCCTACGAAATGGAGCGGCTGGACCTGGGGGCCGGCGGACGTGTTTAGCCGGCCCCCCGCCCGACACAACGGGGCGGATCATTCGAGAGTGAAACAGGTTTTGTTTCAGGCAAGTCCGGCCCCCGCCCCCCACGACGGGGCGGATCATTCGAGAGTGAAACAACCAACCTTTATGGCTTATCGGTAGCAAGGACCATGTCCCGTTAAACCGGTTTGCTGCATAGGGAACATGGATAGACTCATTCTCGAGGCCGAGACCAAACGCGCGGAACATAATTTCGTGACCTTGGTGTGACATCGTGCACTTCGTGGAAAACCTCAGTTCCCTTCGTGCCCCTTCGTGGATTTCTTTTTTTTGGGCCTTCGTGGATAACCCTCAATTGTTTCAGGCAAGTCGGGCCTCCGCCCCCCACGACGGGGCGGATCATTCGAGAGTGAAACAACCGGTCCTTATACCTATCGGGAGCAGGGGCCATGTCTCGCTAATTCGGTTGGCTGCATCATTGAACATCAATACACAGGGATAGACAGGATAAACAGGACGAGAAGCTGTTGCACAAGAAGCTGATTGGTTCGATTATCGAGTGCGCGTTTGTGGAAAACCTCAGTGTCCTTCGTGGCCCTTCACGGATCCCTTTCGAGTCTTTTCCAACCCCTTGGAATCCCTTCGCGGATTCATCTTTTGCCCTCTTAACAGATCCTTTATCGCCCTTGGTGGAAATCTTTTCTCCCTTCCCAACCTTTGGCGGATCCCTCTTGAGTTTTCTCCAACCCCTTAGTGGCCCTTCGTCGTCCTTAGTGGCCCTTCGTGGATTTCTTTTTTCCTTCATTGCTTGTCGGTCTGAGGCGTCGCCTCGCTAGTTCATCTCTCCCTTGAAGGGCCAATGGTCCTTTTGCTATTCTTTGTAGCCAGGAGAAAGTCGTGATCAGGAGCAATCTGGCGCGGGCAGCCCTGGCGCTGCCGGTCATTGCAGGGCTGCTGGGGGTTGTGGGAAAGGCCGCCGACCCCGAGGTGGATTTCGCCCGGGAGATCCAGCCGATCTTCCAGGAGCGATGCTTGGCCTGTCACGGCAGCCAAACCCAGTTGCACGGCTTCAGGCTGGACCGCAGGTCGGATGCCCTCAGGGGCGGCGACTCCGGCGTCCCGGCCATCGTTCCGGGAAACAGCTCCGACAGCCTGCTGCTGCGCTATGTCGCCGGGTTGGATCCCGAAGTGGTCATGCCGCCCGAGGGACCACCGCTAACGGGCGAGCAGGTGGAACTGCTGCGGCGCTGGATCGACCAGGGCGCCGGCTGGCCGCAGGAACAGGAAGAGGATCCCTCCGAACTACAGCCTCCCGCCAGCCATCACTGGGCCTTCCAACCCGTCTCCAGACCCGCCCTGCCCTCGGTGCGGTCCCGGGAATGGGTCAGGAATCCCATCGATGCCTTCGTGCTGGCCAGGCTGGAAGCCAGAGGCTGGAAGCCCTCGCCGCCGGCCGGGCCCCGCCAGCTCCTGCGCCGGCTCTATCTCAATCTGGTTGGACTGCCCCCCAACCTGGAGGAGCAGGAAGCCTTCCTCACGGAGCCGGGCGAGGCCAGCTACAGGCAGACCATCGAGGATCTGCTCTCCCGGCCCGCCTACGGAGAGCGCTGGGCCCGCCACTGGCTCGACCTGGTCCGCTACGCCGAAAGCAACGGATACGAACGGGACGGCGCCAAGCCCCATGCCTGGAAATACCGGGACTACGTGATCCGGTCCTTCAACCGGGACAAGCCCTTCGACCGCTTCGTCCTGGAGCAGTTGGCCGGGGACGAGCTGGCCGCCGCCTCGGCCCAGACCCTCATCGCCACCGGGTATTTCCGCCTCGGGCCCTGGGACGATGAACCGGCCGATCCCCAAACCGACCGATTCGATCAACTGGACGACATGGTCAGCACCACCTCCCAGGTCTTCCTGGGACTGACCCTGGGGTGCGCCCGCTGCCACAACCACAAGTTCGACCCCCTGACCGCTCAGGACTACTACTCCATGGTGGCGGTCTTTAACGGTTTGCAGCGCCCCCGGGACGGCCGCAAGGAGCTGGACCTGCCCATCGGGGCTCCCCGGCAACTGGAGCAGTACCGGGCCGTCTCCCTCGAGATCCAGCGCCTGCAGGAAGAACTCGATCGGTTGAGAGCCCGCTTGCATCGGACCTTCCTGGAGTCGGGCCGGTCCAACCTGCCAGCCCTGGCGGTGCAGGCCTTCCTGACCCGGGATCCAAGCCGGAAGCAGAAGGGCTTGAGGCTGGCCTTCCGGAAACAGTTGGAAGAGGAGGTCGACAACGCCCCCATGGCGGATGGAGTCCGGGAGCAGTTGAGGGCCGGGGAACAAGAAATCCAGGCTCTGGAAGACGCCCAGATCGATCTGCCCCGCGGCTATTTCCTTCACGAACCGGATCAGAACCCGCCGGCCACCCATCTGCTGATCCGGGGCAGCGCCGCCAATCCGGGGCCGGAAGTCGCGCCGGCCGTTCCGGCCATTCTGTCCGATGCCGCCTTTCAGTCCGAGCCCCGGAACGGGACCAGCGGGCGCCGGCTGGCCCTGGCCCGATGGCTGATCGATCCTCGGAACCCTCTGACCGCCCGGGTGATCGTCAACCGCATCTGGCAAAAGCATTTCGGGTTCGGGCTGGTTCGGAGCCCCAGCGATTTCGGCGCGCGAGGCGAGCAGCCCACCCACCCCGAACTGCTGGATTGGCTGGCGGACTGGTTCGTCCGGGAAGGGTGGTCCTTCAAGAAACTCCATCGCCTGATCCTGTCCAGCAACAGCTACCGCATGAGCCGGAGGTGGCACCCCGATTACGGCCGGGAAGATCCGGAGAACCGCCTGTTGTGGCGCCTGCCTCGGGTTCGACTGGAGGTCGAGGCCATTCGGGATTCCATGCTGGCGGTCAGCGGCCGGCTGAACCGGCGTATATACGGCCCCAGCATGTTTCCCAATATCTCCAGGGCGGCGCTGGCCGGGCACAGCGATCCCGACACCGTCTGGAAGCCTTCGGCCGAGGACGACCGCTCCCGGCGCACCATTTATGTCTTCCTGAAGCGCTCCATGGTAGTGCCCATGCTGGAGGTGCTCGACCTGTGCGACACCACCAAGACCGCCTCCCGGCGGATGACCACCAGCGTGGCCCCTCAAGCGCTCACCCTGTTCAACGGCGAGTTCGTAAACCGGCAAGCCCGTTATCTGGCCGCCCGCCTGGAGAACGAAGTGGGAACCGATCCGGAGAAACAGATCGAAAGGGTCTACGCCCTGGCGCTGACCCGGCCTCCCAGCCAGTCGGAAAAACGGAACTTGCTCGCGTTTGTCCGGGAGGAGACCGGCAACCAGGTCCGGCAGCAGGGAATCGCTCCCGCCAACGCGCGCCGGGGAGCCTTGCGAGAGATGTGCCGGGTGATTCTGAACCTCAACGAGTTCGTCTATACGGATTGATCCGCACCCGCGGCGCGGGCTGCTTCCGGCGCTGGACCCCTCCCGGGAAGACATTGAACGCCGGAGGCCTCACTCCGCCAGCCGGCGCCGCCCGGGCGTTTGAATGATCGAGAGGTGAAACCATGAGCCGTCGGTATATTCCCAACCCCACCCCCTGCGGTCGAAGCCGCCGGCAGTTCCTCTGGGAAGTCGGGGGCGGCTTCGCGGGCTTGGCCCTCACCGACCTGCTGATTCGCGACGGCTTCTTCACCGGGACCGCGGCTGCTTCCGACAACGTCCCGGGCGGCAGCTCCCTACTGGCCGCCAAGACGCCGCATTTACCGGCCAAGGCCAAGCACGCCGTCTTTCTCTTCATGAACGGAGCTCCCAGTCAGGTGGACACCTTCGATCCCAAGCCGGCCCTGACCCGCTTTCACGGGACTCCCTACAAGGGCCCCCTGGAGGTCGGCTCCAACGACCGGGCCGTCGGCTACCTGATGCAAAGCCCCTTCCCCTTCCGCAAGCACGGACAGAGCGGCCTGGAGATCAGCAGCCTCTTCCCCTACACCGCCAAATTCGCCGACGACCTGTGCGTCATTCGTTCCATGTATACCGACACGGCCGCCCACGCCTCCGGCTGCCTCCAGATGAACACCGGCGACGTCAGCATCGGCAAGCCCAGCCTGGGATCCTGGCTGAGCTACGGGTTGGGCACTCTCAACGAAAGCCTTCCCAGCTTCGTGGTGATGACCGATCCCCGAGGCGGCCCCATCAGCGGGCCTTCCAACTGGACGGCCGGATACATGCCCGCCCCTTACCAGGGGACCCTGTTCCGCAGCAGCGGGGCGCCGTTGCTGGATCTGGCAACCCCGCCCGGCGTTAGCCGGCAGACCCAGCGCCACTCTCTGGATCTCTTGCGGACCCTGAACGAGGAGCACTTGGCCTTGCGGCCCCGGGAAGCCGAGCTGGCAGGCAGGATCAATACCTACGAGCTGGCCTACCGCATGCAGACCACGGCCACCGAGGCGGTGGACCTGGACCGGGAAGACGAGGCCACCAAGGAAATGTATGGCCTGAACCGGCCCCTGACGGCCGACTTCGGCCGCAAGTGCCTCATCACCCGCCGTTTGCTGGAAAACGGGGTCCGCTTCGTACAGCTCTATTCCGGGGGCGGCCACATCGAGGACACCTGGGACGGCCACGGCGACTGCATCACCAATCACAAGCTCCACGCCGGGGAAACCGACCAGCCCATTGCCGCCCTCATCGCCGACCTCAAACGCACCGGCCTGTGGGAGGAGACCCTGTTGGTGTGGGGCGGCGAATTCGGCAGGACCCCCACCAGCGAGGGTGTCGGCAAGCCCGGCAGAGACCACGACTGGCACGGTTTCAGCATGTGGCTGGCCGGAGCCGGGGTCAAGGGAGGGCAGGCGGTGGGCGCCACCGACGAGCTGGGATTCGCAGCCGTGGAACAGCCCAGTCACGTGTCCGACCTGCACGCCACCATCCTGCACCTGATGGGTCTGGACCACACCAGGCTCACCTACTTCTACCAGGGGCTGGACCAACGCCTCACCGGGGTGCGGGGAGAGATCATCCGGCCCGTGCTGGCCTAGCCCGCTAATCCCCCCCGGGTTGAACCGATGGACCTGCAGCAAGGCAGACAGTGGATTGGGGAAAGCCGCTCGGTGACCGGCTTTACCGGAGCCGGCATCTCCACCGAATCGGGCATCCCCGACTTTCGCAGCCCCAACGGGGTCTGGGCCCGCAACCGCACCGTCTACTATCAGGAATTCCTCAACAACGAAGCCGACCGTATCGAATACTGGCGCCAGAAGGTGGAAAGCTGGCCGTCCATGCGGGATGCAGCCCCCAATCCCGGCCATCTCGCCTTTGTGGAGCTGGCCCGGCAGGGAAAGCTGCTGGCCATGATCACCCAGAACATCGACGGTCTCCACCGCCGCTCGGACCTGGACATCGACCTGATCCTGGAACTCCACGGGACCACCTCCGAAGCGGCCTGCCTCAGTTGCGGGAGAAGGATCTCGATGGATGAGGCCGTCGAGCGGGTCGGCAGAGGCGAGCTGGCGCCTCGCTGCACCCACTGCCGGGGCCTGCTGAAACCCGCCACCGTTTCCTTCGGCCAGTCCCTTCCCCTGGAGGTGCTGGATTGGTCACGCCGGGCCGCCCAGGCCTGCGAGGTCTTCCTGGCAGTGGGCTCTTCCCTGGTGGTGGAGCCGGCCGCCTCCCTTCCGCTCCTGGCCAAGCAGTCGGGTGCCAGGCTCATCATCGTCAACCGGACCGAGACCCCACTGGATGGATTCGCCGACCTGGTGGTCCGGGACGAAATCGGACGCACCCTGCCTCTTCTGGTGGAGCCTCTTCCCGGCTTGCCTGAAACCCATTGAGGGGGTAATCCACAAAGGCCAAGAAAGAAATCCACGAAGGGGATCCACGAAGAGCACAAAGGGGGAAAGAGTTATCCACGAAGGGCCACTAAGGGGTTGGAGAAGGCTCAAGAAGGATCCGCCAAAGGTCGCCAAGGGGAGAAAGGGTTTCCACGAAAAGGCAAAAAGATATCCACGAAGGGCCACGAAGAACGGCGAAGGGCCACTAAGGGGTTGGAGAAGGCTCAAGAAGGATCCGCCAAAGGTCGGGCAAGGGGGTCCGCGAAGGGACTCCAAGGGGTTGGAAAAGACTCGAAAGGGGTCCGTGAAGGGCCACGAAGAAAGACACTAAGGGAAAAAAGAAATCCACGAAGGACACAGTTTACAAATTTCTGATGGCATTGAGTTCCTTGCGGAGGCGACAGCCATGAGGCCGTTCCGGGTTGATCCAAGTGGGGGAGATGGCCGAGGCTGTGCCAGGCTTTGGGCGGGCGGGACGCCCGCGCTCCCAGGAGGCCTTCATCCCATGACATCGTCACACCCAGGACACAAAATTGCAGAAGCCTATTGGTGCCGCTTGTGGTTGAAGGAGGTCCATCTGTCTTCGGGTCTATTCGTGTCCATTCGTGGTTCGTCTTCATCAACGATCAGCCGTTTTTTCTCGAATGATCCACACGGCAGGGCGGGCGCCCGGCTCGCGGGCAAACGGGAGTTTCCCAAAGGGTGCACGTCGGCTTTCTGAGAAGTCGCCCGCCAGACACCCCCTACCGCACCGCCGGGACGGCATCGCCCGGGAGCGCGGGCGTCCCGCCCGCATCCTGTTCCTTTGGCCGCCGCTGAGCTTCAGTGCGATGTTGCAGGCAGCCACCCTGTCGGCGCGAACCCCATCGGCCAGGCCGAAGCAGAGCCATGGCGCCGTTCCCGGGCGATCCAAGTGGGGGAGATGGTAAAGGCTGTGCCAGGCTTTGGGCGGGCGGGACGCCCGCGCTCCCAGGAGGCCTTCATCCCATGACATCGTCACACCCAGGGCACAAAATTGCAGAAGCCTATTGGTGCCGCTTGTGGTTGAAGGAGGTCCATCTGTCTTCGGGTCTATTCGTGTCCATTCGTGGTTCGTCTTCATCAACGATCAGCCGTTTTTCCTCGAATGATCCACACGGCAGGGCGGGCGCCCGGCTCGCGGGCAAACGGGAGTTTCCCAAAGGGTGCAGGTCAGCTTTCTGAGAAGTCGCCCGGCGCCCACCCCCCACCGCATCAGCCTTCGCCTGGCGGCTCGGCTTCTGCGACTCCCCCTCAAGGGGGGAGTGATTGCCCCGGGAGCGCGGGCGTCCCGCCCGCATGCTGTCCCTTTGGCCGCCGCTGAGCTTCAGTGCGATGCTGCAGGGAGCCACCCTGTCGGCGGGAACAGCAACGGCCAGGCCGAAGCAGAGCCATGGCGCCGTTCCCGGGCGATCCAAGTGGGGGAGATGGTAAAGGCTGTGCCAGGCTTTGGGCGGGCGGGACGCCCGCGCTCCCAGGAGGCCTTCATCCCATGACATCGTCACCCCAAGGGCACAAAATTGCAGAAGCCTATTGGCGCCGCTTGTGGTTGAAGGAGGTCCATCTGTCTTCTGGTCTATTCGTGTTTATTCGTGTCCATTCGTGGTTCGTCTTCATCAACGATCGGCCGTTTTTCCTCGAATGATCCGTACGGCAGGGCGGGCGCCCGGCTAAACACTGACCACTGACCACTAATCACTCGTTCTGAAACACCCCTGTTTCGCCCTGTATGATCCGTACCGTCGTGTGGGGCGGGGGCACGGCTAACTTGAGCCGAAGCACCTTGGGGTCGGTCCGGACCGAAGGCGGTCCCGGCTTATTCTCGGGGTGTTTGGTCGTTGAAGATCTGGGTTCGTTTGAGGAGACGGCGTTGCCGGCTGGGAAACCCTTCGCGGCGGTGCATGGTGCAACGGTTGTCCCAGACCACCAGGTCGTCGATCTGCCAGTGGTGGGTCCAGACAAAGCGGGGAAGCGCAATGTGGCCGAAAAGCAGGTCCAGCAACCGCCGGCTTTCGGCGGGATCGAGTCCCGCAATGTATTTGGTGAGGTGGGGACCCAGGTAAAGGGCCTTGCGGCCTGTCTCCGGATGGGTGCAGGCCAGGGGGTGAGACACCGGATAGGGGCGATTCTGCGCTTCCACCGAGTGTCGATGGACCGCCCTCAGCCCCCGCAGGCGTGCCTTGAGACCGTCGTCAAGAGCTTCGTAGGCAGCGTATCCATTGCACCACCGGGTGGCGCCACCGCCGCCCTCGGGGAGCTCGACGGTGTAGAGGGTCGAGATGGTCCCGGGTTGGGGCAGGTAGGACAGGTCGGAATGGAAACCGATCTCCTCGTTGCTGAGGGCTCCGATCGGCTGGCCGTTCTTCTTGAGATTGGAGATGAGGAAAATCTCCTTGATGGGCCGATCCAACTGTTTGCGGACGTGCTGCACCGGCCTGCCGAAATAGCGGGTAAAATCCACTTGGTTCCGCTCGCTGATGCGCTGCTTCCTGAAGTAGATCAGACAATGCTGGCGCAGAGCCTGGCGAATGCTCCCCACGGCATCCGCCGGCAGCGGTCCGGACAGATCCACTCCCCTGATCTCGGCGCCCAGGGCTCCGCCGGTGGGAACGATCTTCAGCCCTTCCAGCCTGGCGACGGCCATTGTCCCTCTCCCAACGCCGATCCGATGGTGTCGAACCGAACGTTTTGATTATACTGGAGAGGCTATTGATGGCAACCCAAACACCCGGGAAAGCACTGGCGCGAATGGCCTTCAGCCACCGACGCCTGGACGTCGCCATTACCCATCTCGGAGAAGCCATGAACCACCGGCCTGCTCAGACGATCGGGGTGTTCCTCCTCCTGGTGCTTTTCGGGGACCCCGCATTTGCCTCAAGCCCTCCGGCCTCTCCTCAGGACCGGCCGGCGACCGATCAGGAGGCCGGCCAAACCGATCGCCGCAACCAGGAGGAAGAAACCGACCCGGCAGCTCAAGGAGACGATACCGACATCCTGCTGACCGATGAGAGCGACATCGTCTACACCGAGCGAGATAGACGTGACCGGTACCGTGATCCGTGAAACGCCCATCGACTCGCCCAACTCGGTCTCCATCATAGACCGGGAATCCCTGTCCCAGCAGGGATCGCCCTCGGTGGTGGAGTTGTTCAAGAACATGAGCGTCAGCGGCGGCGTGCTCGGCGAGTCCAACAGTTGGTTCAACAGCACCTCGACCGGCATTGCCGAGACGGTGGCCAACGTGAATCTGCGCTCCCTCGGGGCCTCGCGAACTCTGGTGCTGCTGAACGGACGGCGGCAGACCTATCTGCCGGCCCGGCTGGCCGGCGGCCGCTTCGTGGACGTGAATGCGTTTCCCACCATCGCCATCGAACGGATCGACGTCCTCAAGGAGGGCGCCGGGGCCGTCTACGGCTCGGACGCGATCGCCGGTGTCGTCAACTTCATCACCCGCAGCCAGTTTGAGGGTTTCGAAGTCTCGGCCTCTTACGACCACTACTCCAGTTCCAAGGACGGGATGTTGGGCGGGATCTGGGGCAAGAAGATTGGTTCTTCGGCGCATGTGGTGGTGGCGATGGGACACAAGCGCAGCGGCCACATCGGAGCCGAGGAGACGGGGTGGGCGTTGCGCCCCTACCCGGGATGGTGGTGGGGATGGTCGGGAACGGGAATCATACCCTGGATTTCGAAGTGGAGGCCCTCCTCCACAACGGTGTGGAACTGCGGCCCAGGGAGCAGGCGGCTGGCTACCTGAACCGGACCAACCCGTTGGCCCCTCCCATCCCTCGCTGGAGGAGCCACGGCAGCCTGGGCTACCACTGGAGCCACTACGGCCTGATCGGCGCGGCGCACTACATCTCGGCATACGAGGATCGGGACACCGTGGCCGCCTACCGGCAGATCGACAGGTACCTGACCTTCGATCTGAACTTTCGGTGGCAGGTGCCCAATTCCGGAACCACGATGACCGTTTCCGCACTGAACCTGGCCAATGTGCAGCCTCCCCTGGTGAATACCGAGCAGGCCTTCGATTCCCTGACGCACAACCCCAGGGGCCGCCGGGTGAAGCTGACCGTCACCCACCGGTTCTGAGGGGCCGGCTTGGACCGGCAGCTTTTTTGTCCCCCGGGGGAAATCTCCATGGAACCCGCACTGGTGCAACGAGCCAGGCAGCATCCTGACCGGACCGCGGTCCTGGCCGAGGGCGCCCGTTTCTCTTACCGCGACCTGCTGCGGTCTTCGGCCCGTGTGGCCGGGGGACTGCTCCAGGGAGCCGGGGACCTCGGGGAAAAGAGAGTCGCCTTCCTGCTGCCCTCGGGCTTCTCTCAGGTGGCCACCCAGTGGGGAATCTGGCAGGCCGGCGGCATTGCCGTTCCCCTCTGCACCGCCCATCCGCCGCCGGAGTGGGAATACGTCATCCGGGACGCCGGGGCTCACCTGATTGTCGCCCACAGCTCCTTTGCGGACCAGATCCGTCCGGTGGCCCGCAGGTGCGGCGTGACCGTGATCGGCGACACCGTTCCGGAACAGGGCGCCCCGACCGTCCGGCTGCCTCCGATTCATCCCCGGCGCCGGGCCATGATCCTCTACACCAGCGGCACCACCAGCCGGCCCAAGGGGGTGGTCTCCACCCATGGAAACCTTCAGGCCCAGATCGAGGCCCTGGTCCAGGCCTGGCGGTGGCAGCCGCGGGATCATATCCTGCACGTCCTCCCTCTGCACCACGTGCACGGCATCGTCAATGTCCTGTGCTGCGCGCTCTGGTCGGGCGCGACCTGTGAAATGCTGCCCGGCTTCGAGGCCGGCAAGGTCTGGGAGCGATTCCTCCGGAGCCCTCTCACGCTGTTCATGGCGGTGCCCACTATTTACGCCAAGCTGATCGCCGCCTGGGAGAGCGCTTCTCCCCCCCAGCGAAAGATCTGGTCTCAGGCCTGCTCCAGGATGCGCCTGATGGTGTCGGGCTCGGCGGCGCTGCCGGTGTCCGTGCTGGAGAAATGGCAGCAGATCAGCGGCCATCGCCTGCTGGAACGCTACGGAATGACCGAGATCGGGATGGCCCTCTCCAATCCCCTGGAGGGTGAACGACGGGCCGGATACGTCGGGACCCCGCTTCCAGGCGTCGAAGTGCGCCTGGTCGACGACCAGGGGGAACCCTCCGAGAGCGGCGCTCCCGGGGAGATTCAGGTGAAGGGGCCCGGTGTCTTCGAGGAGTATTGGCGAAGGGCCGAGGAAACCAGGGCGGCGTTCAAGGACGGCTGGTTTCAGACCGGAGATGTGGCCGTGGTGGAAGAGGGCTGCTATCGCATCCTGGGCCGCAAGAGCGTGGACATCATCAAGACCGGCGGGTTCAAGGTCTCGGCCCTGGAAATCGAAGAGGTGTTGCGCACCCATCCGGATATCGCCGAGTGCGCGGTCGTCGGACTTCCCGACCAGGAATGGGGAGAATGCGTGGCCGTGGCGCTGGTTCCCCGGTCCGGCCGGTCTCCGTCGCCGGACAGCCTTCGCCACTGGGCCAAGGCCAGGCTGGCCGGCTACAAGGTGCCCCGTCGTTTCCTGGAGACGAACAGCCTGCCCCGCAACCTGATGGGCAAGATCAACAAGCGCGAACTGGTCAAGCTTTTCCCATCCAACGAGAGCCCGGCCGGCTGATCCGCCGACGGCCTCGACGGTCACCGACTTGCCGCTCCCCGACGCGGCGGCCGGCGGCGGCGGAAGCGGGCCTTCGCCCCGGCTTGACCGGAGACCGGCAATGGGGATACATTTCGCAGGAGGGACGCCCCCGCAATCGGGGGCACTCGCCATGCCCGACCTCGCTTCCCAAGCTGGCCTTCTCGGATCCGACCACCGGTGAGACACATATGAAACGCTATGACGTCCTGGTCATTGGCAGCGGACCCTCCGGTCATCGCGCGGCCATCCAGGCCGCCAAGCTGGGCAAAAAGACCGCCGTAATCGAGAAACGGCAGATGGTGGGCGGAGTCTGCCTAAACACCGGGACCATTCCCAGCAAGACCCTGCGGGAAGCCGTGGTCTATCTGACCGGCCTTCGCCAGAGAACCCTTTACGGCAGCAGTTACTCGGTCAAGCAGAATGTCACCATGGAGGACCTGCGCTTTCGCTCCAACCATGTCATCCAGAGGGAAATCGATGTCCTCCAGGGCCAGTTCCGGCGCAACGACATCCACTTGCTCCACGGGGCCGCCTCCTTTCTGGACCCCCATCGGTTGCTGGTGAAGGGGGGCGATGACACCGATGAACTCTCTGCCGGCACCATCGTGATCGCCACCGGCACCTCTCCGGCCCGCTCCGACCAGGTCCCGCTGGACGGAACCTCCATCCTGGACTCCGACATGTTGCTGCGCATCCCGGTGCTCCCCAAGTCCATCACCGTGGTGGGAGCCGGCGTGGTTGGGGCCGAATACGCCTGCATGACGGCTGCCCTGGGAATCCCCACCACCCTGGTGGAGTCGCGGGACCGCATGCTGGAGTTCGTGGACTCGGAGATCATCGAATCGCTGCGTTACCGCATGCGCGACATGGAGGTGACCTTCCGCTTCGGCGAGACCGTGGAAAGCGTGCGAAAGACCCAAGAGGGACTGGTGACGGCCGTGCTCGCCAGCCGCAAGGAGATCCGATCGGACGCTCTCCTCTATGCCGTGGGGCGGCAGGGCAACACCCGCTCCCTCAATCTGGAAGCGGCCGGCCTCGAGGCCGACGATCGAGGGCGCATCCAGGTCAACCGGCACTACCAGACCCGGGTGCCTCACATCTATGCCGTTGGGGACGTGGTGGGGTTTCCAAGCCTGGCCTCGGTGTCCATGATGCAGGGCCGCCTGGCGATCTGCCACGCCTTCGACGTGCCCACCCGGAGCGCTCCCGAGCTGTTCCCCTACGGCATCTATACCATCCCGGAAATTTCCTACGTCGGCCGGAACGAAGACCAGCTCACCCGGGACAGGGTCCCCTATGAGGTCGGGGTGGCCCGCTACCGGGAGACCGCCCGCGGCCACATCATCGGCGACCTCGATGGCCTGCTCAAGCTGCTGTTTCACCGCAAGACCAGGAAGCTGTTGGGAGTACACATCATCGGCGAAAACGCCGCCGAGCTGGTTCACGTCGGACAGGCGGTGCTGACCCTGGGAGGCGGGTTGGATTATTTCCTCAACAACGTCTTCAACTACCCGACCCTGGCCGAATGCTACAAGGTTGCGGCCCTTTCGGCCGCCAACAAGCTCTCTCCCAGCGCGGCCTCAACGGCCCTGCGTTAACCTGCCGGTCATCGACTGGCGAAGTAAACGACCGATCCAGGAGGTTCATCCCATGGCTCCACGTCTCAAGGTGCTCTTGCTTGCCTCGCCCCCTCCCAACTTCTGGGTGGAGGAGGTGCTGAAGTTGATCGCGCACCGTCACCAGGTGGTCCCCTTCGATGCCCAGGAAGATCCCGCGCCGCAATTGCAAGGAGTGGACGCGGTGTTGGACATGGGCGGTCCCAGGGACAAACGGCCGCTGGCCGACCTGGCCGGTTCGGTCAAGCTCTGGCAGTTGGTCAGCACCGGATTCGACACCTTCGATGTGGACTACTGGCGTGAGAGGAAGATCCCGGTCGCCAATACCCCCGGCGGGTCCAGCGCGGTGGCCCTGGCCGAATGCGCCCTGATGCTGATGATCATGGTGTCCCGCCGCTGGCCGGAATCCCAGGCTCTTCTCCGGGACCGGGTGGTGGGCAGACCCAAGGGGCTGGACCTGGAAAACCGGCGGTTGGGCCTGGTGGGCTTCGGCGCCAGCGCCATCGAGCTGGCCCGGCGGGCCAAGAGCTTTTCCATGAAGATTTCGGCCATTGACGTCCGTTCCGTCTCCCCGGAGGAGCAACGGGAGCTGGGTGTCGATTTCGTGGGAGGACCCGACGAACTGGACCAGGTCATCGGTCACAGCGACTTCCTTTCCCTGCACCTTCACCTCAATCGGGAAACCCGACATATCATGGATGCCCGCCGACTGCGGCTGATGAAGCCCACCGCCTTCCTCATCAACGTGGCTCGAGGGGCCCTGGTGGACCAGGCGGCCCTCCATGCAGCCCTGATCGAAAAGCAGTTGGCCGGCGCCGGCCTGGACGTCTTCGCCGAGGAGCCGGTCGATCCGGATTCCCCCCTGCTCCAGCTCCCCAACGTGGTGGCGGCGCCCCACATCGCCGGTCAGACCCAGGGAACCGCCGAGCGCCGAGCCGCCATGGCGGCTGAAAACCTGGACCGGGTGGCCCGCGGACTCGATCCGATCTACCGTATCGATCGGTGAATTGCGGTGGGGGCGATGCCGAATGCCGGGGCAGGCGAACAATCGGGCAACCACAAGGGTTGCCCCTACGGCTCGATTTCGGGCCAGGGGTGGCGGGCTGGATCGATCAGGCGGCTGGGAGCAAAGTAGGCGGCGGGATAGTCGTCGGGCTCGTCGTCCAGACCCAGGATGCGGTTGACGATACAGCGGCCACCGTTGAAGGAGACACCGCTGCCCGAGCCCGCCATTCCGGCGATGATGTGACGGCGCTTTCCGTCCAGCAGCCCGACGATCGGATATTCATCCGGAGTATAGCTCACGGTTCCGCTCCACTCGTTGGCCAGCCGGAGCCGAAAGGCCCCGAATTGCTTCTTCATCTCCGCCGCCACGAATCGAGTGAGAAAGCGTGAGGGCCGGTTGCGGCCCGCCTCCCGATCCGGGACTCGGGGGCCGCCCGAACCGAAGAGGACCCGGCGGCCGTAGCGTCCGGCGAAATACCAGGAGCCGCTGATCCCCACGTGGGGCTTCATGTTCTCGGGCCCGCCGTCGCCGCTGGCCGCCTGCTGCTGCATGGGCAGGATGCAGTCATGCAGGGGCGGATAAATCTTGGGGGTGTAGGCCTCGGTGGCATAAACCAGGTGGCGGGTCAACAGGGAGCCTCGTGGGGTGGATACCCGGTACCGCTCTCCCTCGTCCTCCACCCCCGTCACGCGCGTTCGGGTCAGCAGCGCCACGCTCGGCTTGCTGAGTGCGGCTCCCAGCAGGCACCAGACCCACTTGGCCGGGTGCCAGGAAGCGGCGGCCCGCGAAAACCCGGCCGCATGACTCACCTGCATCCCGCTGCGCTCCGCCACTTCCTCGGGGCCGATGTGGGTCCAGTCGGTGAAGCCGGTCTCGACGGCCATCTTCACCGATGCTTCCAGTCCGGCCTGCCCCAGGGCATCCTGGCCCTGAACCCAGCCCGAGCGGGAATAGTCGCAGTCGAAGCCCTCGCTCAGGATGGTCTTCTCGATCATGTCGGCGTTGCGATAGGCCGCCTGGCAATAGACCCCGGCGAATTGACGGGCCAGTCGCCGCCGCTGGTCCCGGTTCAGATCGGGACGCAGGCTCGGCAATCGGTCCAGCACGGTGTCGTGGACCATCTTGAAGTAGCGGCCCATCACCACCAGTCCCTCATTGCGGCCCGAGCTGCCGCTGGCGGGGTCATCCATCTCCAACACCAGCAAGCGGCGGCCTTCGGGGGCCCTGCGTGCCCAATGGTAGGCCAGGGCCGCACCGGTGAAGCCGGCGCCGATCACCACCGTGTCGACCTCCCGCGGCAGCCGGGCCGAGGGATCGTTCTCCCAGGGGTGGTTGGCCAAGGGGTTGGCATCGATCAGCCACATGGGAGTCCTGGAGATCTTTCCTCCGATGATGAGATCCCCGCTGACGCCCGGGATGGAGACCCACATCTGATGCCAGGCCCATCGCACCAGCTTCGCCCACCTGACCGCAAGGGAGTGGCCGGCAAATTGCGCGTCGGCGTAGATCCTGGCTGTCTGCAGGTCGGCGGGACGCAAGCCGAGAAGCAACTCCAGGGCAACCCGCAGCCGTGTGCTCAGAGGCACGGCTACCGGCGGACGGGACGGGGTGGATGAGGTTGGTTCGGACATGGCCTGCCGGGATTCTACCACGGGCTTCCCGCAGGCATGGTATGTGTTTCCCCTGCCCCCACCCGGCCTGCGGATCATTCGAGAGTGAAACAATCGGAAATCGACAATCCTGTCGTGACCTTGGTATCCCGTAGCGGTTAAACTCAACGCCTTAGTGGCCCTTCGTAGATAACTCTTTTTTCTTTTGTTTCAGGTAAGTACGGCCCCCGCCACCACGACGGTGCGCATCACTCAGAGGAAAAACAGCCGTTCGTCAATGAAGACGAACCACCAATGAACACGAATAGACCAGAAGACAGATGGACCTCCTTCAACGACAAGCGGCGCCAAAATGCTTCGGCACTTTTGTCCCGTTGGTGTGACCCTGTCATCGGAGGAAGCCCACCCGGGAGCGCGGGCGTCCCGCCCGCACAAATCCTCCCGCAGCTTCGGCCATCTCCTCCACCGGAATCAACCGGCAGCGGCGACCTGCCTCTGCTTCGGCTGGGCCCATGCGGTTCCCGCCGGCAGGGCGGTCGGCTGCAACATCGCAGGGAAACTGAGCGGCAACCGAAGGGACAGCATGCGGGCGGGACGCCCGCGCTCCCGGGGGTGTCGTCCCGATGGTGAGGTGGGGGGTATCCGGCGGGCGACTTCTCTGAAAGCCGGCCTGTCTCCTTTGGGAAACTCCCGTTTGCCTGCGAGCCGGGCGCCCGCCCCCCGCGACTGGGCAGATCCATCGAGAAGGACTATAAATTGAACATCGATGCACAGGATGCACAGGATAATCAGGACGGGAGGCTGCTGCAGGAGACGCTGACTCGGGCGATGATCGTGTGCGGATTTGAGGATGTCCGGGAACACAAGCCAGCCGTCTCCGGAAAAATGCTGTGCATCCTGTGCATCGATGTTAATAAACAATCTACCCATGCCTGACTATGAACCGGTTTCCAGCCACCAGGCGCAGGCGTTTGTTTCAGGTAAGTCCGGCCCCGCCCCCCACGACGGGGCGGATCATTCGAGAGTGAAACAGGTTTTGTTTCAGATAAGCCAAGTTCGCGGCCGCTTCGGTTCACCCCCAGTGCTTGGCGACCAGGGGGTCCAGGAAGGCCTTGCTTTCGGCCAGGACTTTCCGGTGGTCCTTGGGAAACCCCCAGGCAAAGGCCTCGTACTCCATGGCGATGTAACCGTCGTATCCGGTCCGGGCCATGGCGCCCAGCAAGCCGTCGAAGTCCACTTCCCCCTGGCCGAGGGGCGGAAAGACGATGTTCTCGGGATCGCCCGCGGCATCCTTGGCATGCATGTGGACTATACGGTCCTTGAGGGTATTGAATGCCGTGACCGGCGAATCTCCCCGCATGTGGTAGTGGGCGCAATCGAAAAGGGCTCGCAACCCTTCCAGACCAGCGGTGTCGAGAAGTTTTTGCATGGTCTTGAGGTTGTAGATCAGGGACCCGGCCGGACTGCCGGCTTCAATAGCCAGGGCGATCCCCAGGCGTTCGGCGGTCGGCAGGACCTGGCGGAGGACTTCGACGGTCCAATCGAAGAACCACTGCTCATATCCGTAGGCGTTCTTCCCTCCCCCGGCGGTGACCACGATGGGAGCCCCCAGGTCGGCCGCCATTTGGACGGACCCTTCCAGAAACCGGGTGTTGGCGGCGCGCTCCGCCGGATCGCGGGCGCAGAGGTTGGTGTGGGCATTGAGGGCGGCAATGGCGATGCCGGCCTCTTCCGCCCGCTTGCGCACCCGGTCGCGCTTGGCGGCCCCGTCCTCGGGGCTGAGGTGCGGGGTGGGTACCGGAACGAAGGGCGGCGCAATTTCCAGGCAGATGTCAATGGCCGCATAGCCGTGCTCGCCCAGCACGTCCATGGCTTGTTCGACCGGCAGGTCACTCAGCAGGTTGGAGTTGCAACTGATTCCCTTCATAAGCGGCTGGCTCCCCACCCGGCGGTCGATTCTCAGACCGCAGGGCCGCTGCCGGAGCGCTCACAGGCCCACGATCCGCCGGGCATCCTCCGGAGAGGCGATGTCCCTGCCGATTTCCCTGGCAATGCGCACGGCCTTCTCCACCAGTTCGGCGTTGGTTTTGGCATAGACCCCGTCCTCCAGGTAGGGACAATCCTCCATGCCGATGCGCACATGTCCCCCGACGGCAATGGTGTGGGCCACCATCGACCAGTACACCGGAGGCTCCATGCAGCTCATGCTCCAGTTGGCATTGGGCGGAAGGTTGTCCACCATGTACTGCAGGGACCGCACCGTGGGCGGGGACCAGCTCTGGCCGTCCCAACCGAAGAAAAGGGTGAGCCACAAGGGATCCGCCAGCAGGCCGGGTTCCTGCTCCCGCACCCCTTCGTCGGTCCAGAAGTCGCCCGATCGAATCTTGCCGATGGCCCAGTAGGCGCCCGTGCTGAAGCATTCGATCTCCAGCTTCACGCCCCGTTCCCTGGCCAGGCGGGCATACTGCCGGAGCTCGGTGATCGGATGGACCGAGTAGACGCTGAAGGGCGGATATTCCGGATCGGGCTGGAAGTATTCGTCGTGGGAGTTGAAGTTGATGGAACTCATGTCCGGCCGCAGGGTCTCCCAGAGCTCCAGCTTCTGCTCCAATCGCATGCTGGCCATTCCAAACTGCATGATGGGATTGAACCTGGCGCGAATCCGCTCGCTGATGTCCCGCCATCCCTCCATGTCCGGGATGGACAGTTTGCGCCCGTCGGGCTGAATGACGGGATCGTGGGTGTAGGCGCCATGGGTGTGCACGACGGCGGCGCCGGCATCCAGGGCGCGTAGATATTCCTCGGCCACACCCCTGGCATCAGTGCAGGGCGTCAGGTAGGGATTGCGGGGATAGGACCCGGTGGAGTCGGTGGTCACCGTAATGACGAGCTTGTCCATGGCAGTTCCTCACGAAGCCCCATGGGAACAACCCTCACAGGGTTAACAGGCTGCTCACTATACTGATTCTCGCTTCCCCTCGTAAACCGAATAGTTCCAGGCAGCAGGCAAAGTGAGGGTCTCGTTTGCTCCCAGGCAGCACCGCACAGCGACGGGAGTGCGCAGGACCATCCCACGCTACCGAATTCAGGATGGCAGATATGTCAAGGCCCCCGAATCACGCCCACATTCCCTGTGGGATTGTAGGGGCGCCCCTTGTGGGCGCCCTTTGTGCACGCCCAACGCGGGGATGGCCGGGCGAACGGGAACAACCGGGCAACCACAAGGGTTGCCCCTACGTTGGGGGGTTCAGCCAGGGATGGCCCTGCGGAGGTGCGAGGGCCGGGTTTTCCTGCAGTCGCCCCCTGTGCGATAATTCCCACTCTCTTTACGTTACCGGGAACAGAGGAAGAAATGATCCAAAACAGTATCCGTGCGGGCTTGGGCCTGTTGACAATGGCGATCGCCTTCCTGGGATGCGGTCACGTCGAAGACCCGGAGCAGGAACGGATCGACCGGGCCGTGGCGGCTATTGAAGCCGCCGTCCCGAAAGCGGCCCGGGATCGTACCCGTCCGGTCTACCATTTCCGCCCCCCTGCCCTGTGGATGAACGACGTCTGCGGAGCTTTCCACTACCGGGACTACTACCACGTTTTCTTCCAACTGGGTCCATTGTCCGACGGCCACAACCGAGGGCGGGGCATCGGCTGGGGACACGCCAGAAGCCGCGACCTGGTGCATTGGGAGTACTTGCGTCCCGTTCTGATGCCGCCGGAAGGCGCCAGGCTGGAAGCGTCCGGCAGCGCTTTCATCAGAAAGGACGGCAGTCCGATCCTCTTTTTCGCCCATACGCCGATGAATCTTTCCAAAAACAAGCGCGAACAGTGGGCGGCTGAGCCTGTTGATGAGGACCTCATCGTTTGGCGCAGGATTGACATCGGTTTGGCAGCCGGCAAGAGCGGTGTTCCCGAGGACGTCAAGGCGAACTGGGCCGACATGTTCGTGTTTCAGGTGGGAGACGGCGTCTTCGCCACTTTCAAGGAAACCGAGGGGCTGATCTGCAAAGCACAAAACGATCAACTCACCGACTGGGAAGCAGTGGGCAAGGTCGAGGGGGTCGATGGCGAATGCCCCAATCTTTTCTCTCTGGATGACCGCCAGGTGTTGATCCGTTCCACCTATCCCATCAGCTATCTGATCGGCGAATTCGATCCGCAGGCCATTGCCCTCCACCTCAAGACCCAGCCGCGCGTTTTGGATTATGGCTATGGCGGCGAGGAAATGCCTTCACCACTGCAGCGGGGTCTCTACGGCACCACGGTGTTCACCGATCCGGCCGGTCGCACCATCTTGCTGGGATGGGTGAGCGGCTTCAAACCCGATGGTGGCTGGAACGGCTGCATGTCCCTGCCCCGCTTGCTGAGCCTGGATCAGGAGGATCGCCTGATTCAAACCCCGGCACCGGAACTGGAACAACTGCGGGGAAAACATCTGAAGTTAGAGAATCTGAGCCTGACCGATGAGTTGAAACTCATTGAGGGCGCCGGGGGGGATGCCCTGGAAATCAAGGCCGAGTTCGTCCCGGGAGATGCCGATGCCTTCGGGCTGAAGGTACGTTGCAGCCAGGATGGGCAAAACGGCATTTCATTGGGTTATAGCAATGGAACTTTGAACGTGGCGGGAACCGAGGTACCCCTGGAGGCCGGTTCCCGGACACTCAAATTGCATCTGTTTCTCGACAAGTCCGTCCTGGAAGTGTTTATCGACGAAGGCCGCTCTGCAGTCACACGGGTCAACTACGCGCCGGCAGAGGACCTTGGAATCGCTGTTTTTGCCGAAAACGGCGGCGCCGTGCTGAAATCGCTGGACGTCTGGTCGATGAATGCCATCTGGTGACTCCTTCCGAGCCTCTCCAGGAGCGTGAACGGCCACTCTCATCTCCACCAACCTCTATTGACCCCAGCTACACCTGTGCCGATTCGATGCAAGCCCGCCATTCCAGAACCGGAGCCCCGGAGATATACCTGACCTTGTCTCAGCAATGGGGATTAGGGATAATATTGTTTTGCATCCTCCGGCCAGGTTTCGTGATTGGCTCGATCATCCGTTACCCGCATGGACCCTAAGAAGTGACCGTGTCAACAAGCATGCTTACCCGAAAGTCGCCCGGCTTGGCCCTCCTGCTGCTGGGGGGAATCCTCCCGGCAGCCTCATGGTCTCTGGCCGCCAATATCGATACTCCGCAAACCCATGCTCTCAAGCCCGCGGAGGTCGAATTCTTCGAATCCAAAATCCGCCCGCTGCTGGTCCAGCGCTGCTACGCCTGCCATTCGGCTGAGCCTGCTCCCATGGGGGGCTTGCGCCTGGACACCAGGGAGGGATGGGTGAGCGGCGGGAGCCGAGGCCCCGCCATTGTTCCCGGAAACCCCGCCGGAAGTCTCCTGATTCAGGCCATCAACTACAAGGACCCCGAGCTGGCCATGCCCCCGGAGGGGACCCTGCCCCTGGAGGAAATCGAGCTCCTGGAGCAGTGGGTAGGGCTCGGCGCCCCTGACCCGAGGATCGACGCTTCCGGAGCCACACCGGCCCGGGACTCCATCGATCTGCAGGAGGGGCGCACATTCTGGTCCTTTCAACCCCTGGCTCAACCGGCGCTGCCCGCCGTGCGGGACCGGGACTGGATTCGTTCCCCCCTCGACCGCTTTGTGCTGGCCCGCCTGGAAGAGAAGGGATTGAAAACGGTGGGAGCGGCCGACCGGCGCACCTGGCTTCGCCGGGTCACCCTTGACCTGATCGGCCTGCCGCCGTCCCCCCAGGAGGTCGAGGCCTTCCTGCGGGATTCCTCTCCCCAGGCCCATGAAACCGTGGTCGACCGCCTGCTGGCCTCTCCCCACTACGGCGAGCGCTGGGCCCGCTATTGGCTGGACGTGGCCCGCTACTCGGAAGAACAGCGGGCCAACAACAACGCGCCCTATGCCCTGGCCTACGCCTACAGGTATCGGGATTGGGTGGTGGAGACCTTCAATCGGGACCTGGGCTACGACCGGTTCATCATGCAGCAGATCGCCGGAGACCTGATGAGCGGCGTTGGTATGGAAGGGTGGAGCGCGCTGGGTTTCCTTTCCTTGGGTCCCATCTATGAAAGCGATGGCGGAGGAAAGGAAAGCAAGCTGCGCCACCGCTATGACACCATGGATGACAAGATCGACACCCTGTCCCGGGCCGTTCTGGGCTTGACGGTCTCCTGCGCCCGCTGCCACGACCACAAGTTCGATCCCATTCCCACCGAGGACTATTACTCCCTGGCAGGGGTTTTCTTCAACACCAAGTATATGCCCCGGAAGTGGATGGTGCCTTCCAAGGTGTCCGACCGCTACGAGTTCCTGGAAGCCTTGCTCAAGGACAAGAAGAAATGCGTCGATAGGGCCAAGACCACCAAGATCTTCTTCCAGGATGACGAAGTCGATGCCATGAAGGAACAGCAGAAGGTCGTCGACGCCCTGACGGCGAAGCTGGAAGCCTTCAAAAAGACGCTGCCCCCTGAACCGGAACACGTCCACGGCGTCGCCGAGGCCGGATCGGAGGACATCCCGGTGGCCATCAGGGGAGATCCGGTACATCCGGGGGAGGTGGTGCCCCGACGATTCCTGCGCGTCATTGCCGGGGACCAACCGGCGCCCTTCACCCAAGGCAGTGGTCGGCTGGAGCTGGCCCGGACCATCGTCAGCCCGACCAATCCGCTGACGGCCCGGGTCATGGTCAATCGCATCTGGCAGCACCACTTCGGTCAAGGCCTGGTGCGCACGCCCAGCAATTTCGGCTTCATGGGGGAGCCTCCCAGCCACCCGCTGCTGCTGGACTGGCTGGCCCACCGCTTTATCGACTCGGACTGGTCCATGAAACGCATGCACCGGGAAATCCTGCTGTCTTCCACCTACCGCCAGAGCAGCGCGTTCGACCGCAGCAATTTCGAAGCGGATGGAGGAAACCGCTGGCTGTGGCGGATGAATCCCAGGCGCCTGGACGTGGAGGCCTGGAGGGACGGGCTGTTGGCCGTTGCCGGGGAGCAGGATCTGCAGATCGGAGGCCCTCCGGTCGAGGACATTCTCGGCAGCCGCCGTCGAACCCTCTACGCCGCCATCCACCGCGACATCCGTTCGACCTCCGACCAATTCCTGCGCCTGTTCGATTTTCCCAGCGCCTGGCTTTCCCGCAGCCAGAGGACCGTCACCATCGTGCCTCAGCAGCAGCTCTTTCTGATGAATAGCCCCTTCATGGTGGCTCGAGCTCAAGCCCTGGCCCGGCGGCTCTCTGCCCTGGAGGAAAACGGGAACCGCATCGAACAGGCGTTCCGCCTGGTGTTCTCGCGGCCCCCATCGGAAACGGAACGGAAACTGGCGCTGGATTTCCTCGGGGAAGACCCCGTAGAGGACCGGCCCAAGCGGCTGACCCGCTGGGAACAGTATGCTCAGGTGCTGCTGAGCTCAAACGAACTGATGCACGTTCGCTGAGAGGACCGACGAGACCGGACTCACAATCATGACGCACCCTCTTCTTCAAACACCATCAGGAGAAACGGTATATGGCACTCCGCGGATGGGTTCTTCCACAGCCCGTCAGGTGCCGAATTCGGGAGCAGGTTCGATACGATCTCATATGGATGTGATAGCCAACCCCCTGAATGGTGAGGGGTTGGAGCAAACTGGCAGGGACATGGGCGAAAGAATAACGACCGCGGCGCGGCTTGAGGAAGTCCTCGAGTCGGTGCAGCGGCAGCCGCGCGTTGCGGTGGATCTGGAGTCCGACAACTTCTACCGCTACCCCGATCGGGTGTGCCTGGTCCAGCTTGCAACCCCCGACGCCGTATACATCATCGATCCGCTCTCAATCGAGGACCTCACACCGCTCGGTAAGCTCCTGGCCAACGCCGCCGTAGAAAAGGTTTTCCACTCTGCCAACTCCGACCTACGGCTCCTGGATCGTGATTGGAAGTTTCCCGTGCGGGGCCTGTTCGACACCAGCATAGCCGCCGCGTTCGTGGGGTCCGAGAAGCTCGGCCTGGCAGCGATCCTGAAGGAACACCTGGGCATCGAGATAACCAAAAACAAGAAGCTGCAGCGCGCCGACTGGTCCCGCCGGCCGCTTACGGGCGCCCTACTGCGGTATGCGGCCCTGGATGTGCTGCACCTCGAACGGCTTACGACATTCCTGTACGAAGGGCTGGACAAGCTTGGCAGAACGGAGTGGGTGAAGGAGGAATGCCAACGGCTTGAGGGCATTCGCTATGTGGCGCCGGACGCCGAGTGGAGATTCCTCTCGGTCAAGGGCAGTCGAGACCTCGACGGACAGGGATTGGCGGTCCTCCGATCGCTCCACGCCTTCCGCGAGAAAGAAGCGGTGCGGTGCAACCGGCCGCCGTTCAGGATCTTCTCCGACGCGGCCATGGTGGCGCTGGCGACCAGTCCATACTCCGATATTTCCCGCTTCAAGGGCCTTGGAAGATACGGAGACGGCCGGTTCTCCTTGGGCGTGCGCCATGCCATCGATGAGGGTATCAGGACAGGCCCCGTCCAGCGCCTGCGGAAACGCACGGTGGACCGGAGAGAGAATCGAAGCAGGCTGCGTCTCCTGAAAGATTGGCGCGTCAGAGAAGCGAATCGCCTCAAGCTCTCTCCGTTTCTGGTCTGGCCAACCACCAGCTTGGCACGTCTCTCCACCACGTGGACGGAGGGGCTCGACGACGAGATGGAAAGTGAGGATGTTCGCCGATGGCAGCGTCAGGAGCTTGGAGAAGCACTATGGATGTTCATGCACCGTTGTCGCGCCGGGAGCTGTTGAGCCGGGTCGGCACAGGAATCGGTTCCCTGGGACTGGCAGCCGTGATGGACCAGGCCGGGCGGCTGGGTCCCGGTCCGGTGCTCGCCTCGGAAACACGCTCCGACAACTCCATGGTCCCCAAGGCGCCGCACTTTGCGCCCCGGGCCAAACGCATGATTCATCTGCTGATGAACGGCGGCGTCTCCCATGTAGACACCTTCGACTACAAGCCTCTGCTGGAGAAGTACCACGGCCAGCGTCCCGCGGCCGTGGACATCAAGACCCAGCGCAAGACCGAGGGCCTGATGAAATCGCCCTTCGAGTTCCAACGCCATGGTCAGTCCGGCCGCTGGGTCAGCGAGCTCTTCCCCCACGTGGCCCAATGCGTCGACGATCTCTGCATCATCCACTCCATGCATACCGACCTTCCGGAGCACGTGGCCGGGCTGTTGATGATGACCACCGGGGCGATCCAACCCAACCGGCCCAGCATGGGAGCCTGGCTGGGATACGGCCTGGGGACGGAAAATCAGAACCTGCCCGCCTTCATTTCCATCTGTCACAAGGGGCGCCACCGGCCCGGAGATCCCGCCTGGAACAGCAGCTTTCTTCCGGGCATCTATTCGGGCACCTTCGTCGACACCGAGAACCTGGACCCCCAAAGGGTCATCCCCGACTTGGGCAACCGCTACCTTTCCCGTGCCGAGCAGCAGCGGCAGGTCGACCTGCTGGCCCGCATGAACCGATTGAACCTGGAGCGGGTGGAGCGGGACCAGGCCCTGGAGGCCCGCATTCAGTCCTTCGAGCTGGCCTATCGAATGCAGACGGCCGCCCCCGAGGCCTTCGACCTCAGCCGGGAGACTCAAGCCACTCGCGATCTGTACGGGATCGCGGACGAACCGACCTACAGCACCATCGGCGGCCGCCCCTTCGGTGGCTTCGCCGAGGGCTGCCTGCTGGCTCGCCGGCTTTCGGAACGGGGGGTCCGGGTGGTGCAGCTGGCCTTTGCCCCCGACATCGCCTGGGACGACCATGGAGATATCCAGTGGCATCGACCCAAGGCCAAGGATTGCGACCAGGCCATTGCCGCCCTGCTCAAGGACCTGAAAGCCCGGGGGCTGCTGGAGGAGACCCTGGTGCTCTGGGGAGGAGAGTTCGGTCGGACCCCCACCGCCGATCCCAGCACCAAGAGGCCGGGACGGGACCACAACCATTACGGCTTCACCGCATGGATGGCCGGAGGAGGCGTCAAGGCAGGTCTGACCTATGGCGCCACCGACGATTTCGGGATGCGGGCCGTCCACGACCGGGTGCACGTCCACGACCTGCATGCCACCATCCTGCACCTGATGGGCCTGGATCACGAACGGCTCACCTACCGCTACTCCGGCCGGGACTTCCGGCTCACCGACGTCCACGGCCGGATCATCCAAGAAATCATCGCTTAGCCTGTGAACAACCTCCAAGGAATTCACAGCTAGCCACTGGGAGGTCGCTCGGCGCTAGCCCGCATTTCTCACCGGGGGGTTGCACTCTTCTCAAGAGTGCAACTTGGCGCAGGAATTTTCCCCTCAGCGCGTGCTCGCGAGCGAAGAGCGTAGCGGTTTCTACGGTCGAGCGAGCATGTGCGCGCTGAGGGGAAAAGGACAAGCCAGGGCACGCCCAGCGCCGTCTGTACCCGCAAGACGTCAAAATAGTCTCCATAAAGTGCTGAAGATAATCGGGCTTCTATAATGTATCCAGCGACCCGGTGAGAAATGCGGGCTGATGTCCGAGTTGGGGGACACTGATGTGCGGAATCGCGGGTGAGTTCGCATTCGAGCGGGAACAGGTCACGGTAGACGCCGGCAGGATGATGGCCGCCCTGCGCCACCGCGGACCGGACAGCAACGGCCACTACCTCAGCCCCGCCAGAAACGTCCTCCTCGTCAATACCCGCCTCGCGATCGTCGACGTCGGGGGCGGCACTCAGCCGCTCACCAATGAGGACGGGTCCGTCCAGATCACCTTCAACGGGGAAATCTACGGATTCGCCGCCCTTGCGCGGCAACTGGAAAGCCGGGGGCATCGCCTTCGGACCCGGTGCGACACCGAAGTCATCGTGCATTTGTATGAGGAGTATGGGGAGGCGTTCGTCGAGCACCTGCGCGGCGAATTCGCCTTCGCGCTATACGACCGGCGACAACACACCCTTTGGCTCGGCCGCGATCGGTTCGGCGTCAAGCCACTGTACTACGCGTCGTCACCCCGATCTCTGTTGTTCGGGTCGGAGATCAAGGCCATCTTCAGCAGTCCGGTCATCAAGAGAGAACTCAACCCGTCGTTCATCTACTCCTATCTCCACGGACTGCTGCCGCCGGACGAGACCGCGTTCTTGGGAGTCCGACAGGTCGAGCCCGGGTGCCTGTTGCGCGTGACGGCTGCGGGCGTCGAGCCGCGCCGATACTGGCAGCCTCGGTTTGCCGAGAGGCCGGAAGCCGCCGATTCGAAGGTAGCTGTCCGGGAGTCCGTCGAGGAGTTCCGCAGGCTGTTCGACGAAGCTGTCGATCTGCGCCTGCAGGGCGACCAGGAACCGGGGGTCTACCTCTCAGGCGGATTGGACTCGAGGGCGGTCGCGACCCAGGCCGCTCGATTGTCCAGCCGACCCATGAAGGCCTTCACCGTCGCCTTTGACGATCCCGACTTCGACGAGTCGGCGGGCGCGGCCGCGACGGCGCAGCAGCACGGGCTCGACCACCACGTAGTGACCATTCCGGCGGCCGGGCTCACATCCCATTTCGTGCGATCGCTCTGGCACTGCGAAATGCCGGTTGTGAACGGTCATGGGGCGGCCAAGTTGTTGCTCTCCGGCCTGGCGTCGCAGCAGGTAAAGTCCGTTCTAACGGGCGAGGGCGCCGACGAGTTGCTGGCCGGATACGATCTCTTTCGCCACCAGGCCCTGATCGAGAGCGTGCGCCGCGAACCGCGGAACCCTGCCCTTCGTGCTCAGATGCGCCGGTTCCTCGGTTCCGTGGATCTGCTGTCGGGCACGGTCAGAACCAAGGACTACGCGGAGTACGACCGAGTGGTTGAGCTCTTTGGCGCCTATCCCTACCCCGCTCTGCGAGCGCTAAAGCTGGGGCGTTGGATTCGCGCCCTGCTGTCGCGGGAGTGTATCCGTAGCATCGGCGATTTGGATCCGCTGGAGCAACTGGCTGCCAGGTGGAGTTCGCGCCGCCTGGCAGGCGATGACCCCCTGAGCGCCACGCAGGATTTCCTGTTCAGGACACAACTGCCCAGCTACATCCTTAATTGCCTCGGCGACCGCATGGAGATGGCGAACTCCGTCGAGGGCCGCGTGCCGTTTCTGGACCACAAGCTGGCGGAGTTTGCCTTCGGGCTACCGAGGTCGTTGAAGGTCCGCGACGGTCAAGGCAAGGTCCTGTTGCGCGAGGCCCTCGGCCAGTCCCACCCCGCCTACCGTGTCGCCAAGAAGGCCTTCCTCTCGCCCGCGGCGACCCTGGATCTCCGCAACGGAAAGTCGCCGCTGGCTCGCTATCTCGACCGACGGGTGACAGAAGATTGCGGGATTTTCAGTCCCGCGATGTTGAGGACCCTGAAGCACGTCCAGCCCTTGCTCAGGAAGGGGTCCAATAGCCGGGTGCGATGTGAAGGACTGCTGACATTTGCGATTTCGGTTCATGCCCTTCACGAGCTGTTCTGCACCAACTTCAGGGGCTCCATGCAGCGATTCGAAAGACACTCATGATCATTGTCAAGCTGAGGCCCCAAGCTGCAGTTCGATGAGTGAGCGCACGGATCAGGCGTAGATCGCGCCGCAAGCGGCGTCTTCCAGGGCCTTGCTCTGGTGTTCGGGATGCTGATCGAGGGTCGAAACCCGGGCGGTCCCGATGCGTTGGGGTGAGCGTTTCGACAAAAGGACTTTAGCCCGCATTTCTCACCAGGGAACGCAGATGAGGGGTGAAAGGGGCCATCGAGGCGTTTGAGGAGGGGTTTGTCAGCGTTGGGGGCCAGAGCCTGAGGGAAAAGCCAGAAGCAAAGCCTTCTGAGTGTCCACGAGCACGATCAGGCAGCGTTTTTGCCGGAAAGCAGCGACACTGCTGCCGCCGGGCCGGGTGGGTGAGGGCGAGGATTGTCAGTCAGATCGTGGTGTCTTACGGTGGGAGTTGAGCCCAGGCCAGGCGAAACTCCCGCTGGAAGGGACAGCCGGAAGCCATGGCCACCTTGATGCGCCGGACGGAGGTGGCGACCTGGGCGCCGATCTTGAGCAGTTTCAGCCGCAGGCCGCCGACGGTGACCTTGGCCAGGCAGGTGTGTCGCAGACCCCAGTTGCGCAAGCCCTCCATCAACACATAGGCGACGGCCGTAAAGGACAGCCGGAGCTGATTGGCCCTGAAGGTGTGGGTGGAAGTGCGATCGGCAAACAGATCCAGTTGCTGCTCCTTGATGCGGTTTTCCATCTCACCGCGGGCACAGTAAGTCTGCTCATAGAGGGGCTGAGCGGGGTGGTTCTGGGCCGACAGTGAGGTGACCACGAAGCGAGGATTGGGTCCTCGGGGCAGGGCCTCGGCTTTGGCCACCACCCGACGCTGGCGGGACCAGTTCTTCAAGGTGCGGAAGCGAAAGTCGGTGAAGAGTCGGATCGGCTGCTGATGCTGGTCCGAGAGGGCTTTGGCCCGGGTCAACTCGGGGCGGATGGCCTCTTGCAGGCGGGCATTGCGGGCCAGGCCGAACAGATAGTCCACCTGATTCTCCTCACACCATGCCATCAAGGCCTCTCGGGCAAAGCCGGAGTCGGCCCGCAGCAGGATCTTGACATCAGGCCATTGGCTGCGCAGGCGGGAGACAATGCGCTGGACCTGCTCGAGGGCTCCGGCGGAGGCATTGATGTTGGCGGGTTGCAGCAGGGCGCAGAGCAGATGGCGGGCGCAGAAGATGTAGAGCGGCAGGTAGCAGTAGCCCCCGTAGTAGCCGTGAAAGAACCGGTCCTGCTGCTCACCGTGGAGGGGATCGTCGGTGGCGTCGAGGTCGAGGATGATCTCATCGGGAGGCTGAGGGTGGGCCTGGGAGAACAGTTCAACCAACAGGGCCTGCAAGGCCTCGGGGTCATGGTCGATCTTGTGGTAGCGGTCGGGGCCATCGCTGGGGGCAAGTTCGAGTCGGTTGAGGGTGCTCTTGCCCGCCAGGGGCGCCGCGTCATTGCTGCGCCCTTTCTCTGAGAACAAGGCCATCAGTGGATCGTGACGGAGTTAGTCGTGGTCGTTGAGGTCTTCATAGCCCAGGGCGATGGCGACAATGCGCTGGGCAATGAGGGTGCGCAGGCTGTGCTGGATCCGATTGGGGTCGCGGTGATCGGTGAAGCAGTCCGCCACCTGGTCAAAGAGAGACAGGCGCTGCTCGACCCGGCGCAACAGCAACAGGCCGGCATCGGAAGTGATGGGACCGCCGTCAAAATCAGCCACCACGCGGCGGCGTCCGTGGCCTTCAAACTCCAGCGGTTTGGTGTGACACTGTGTCGGCATCGGTTCTCCTCCAGGAATCTGGTTAACTCCCTGCTCAAGAGTGTTTTACCAGATTCTTAGAACCGATGCTCCTACCTGTGGGTAGAGTCGAGGGGAGGCGCGCCTGCCTTAGATCGAGGGAGTCGCTGTTGCCGGCGGCTTTCGCCGTTTGCCGGTGCCTCAATCTCTTTCCTAGCTGCGTTTCCTCACCCCCGCTCGTCAAACCGGACGTGCTGTTTTCCAGCATCCGGCTTTCAGTCGGGATCATGCCTTCGCCCACGGAAAGCTCTTGGTCCTTGACACCAGGCAAGTGAGACCGTAGTCCTGCCGCAGCCTCTCGTCCGGGAAGCGCACCTTCCCCCCGGACCTCACCTTGTGCCGCCGACAAAGCCACTGACGCAGCCGCCGGACCGCGTGGCAGTCGATCGCTCGGTAGGCCGGACTGACCTGCCCAAGGCCATAGTAGTTCGCCCACCCCGTCATGACACGGTTCAGGTGTTCCACCATCTGGCCCGGCAGCACCACCCCGTTCCTCGGCGCCGTCCACTCGCTGATCCTGCGGCAGATGCTCCCAACGCTCGCCTGGCTGGGGCGGGTCCCAATGTAGCTCCCCCTCCCCCTCCGGCGATAGTTGCGTCCAATGCGGTATCCCAGAAACTCCAACGCCTCCTCCGGACACCTCAAGCATCGGGTCTTCCGCTCATTGACCGGCAGCTTCAGCTCCTCCATGATCCGCTTGACTGCTTCCAGCATCTCCGCCGCTGCAGCCTTGCCGAGTACACAGAAGTCATCCGCATAGTTGACGATCTCCGCGCAGAAGCGCTGGGCATACCCCAGCACCTTCCAGCCCAAGATGAAACGCCTCATGTAGAGATTGCTCAGCAGTGGTGAGATCGGGGCTCCTTGCGGCGTCCCCTTCCTCTGCTTGCGCCCCCGGTTCCGGCGGCGCTTGCCGCCCTCCCCGTCGTCCTCCTCCACCGGCATCTCCAGCCATGCCTTGATCAGCTTCAGCATCCTCCCGTCGCTCACCCGCCGGGCAATGCTCTTGATCAGCTCCGCATGCGGAATCTCGCCGAAGTAGTTGGACAGATCTCCATCGACCACCTCACAGCGCCCCCTCTGCAGGAGCCCGTGCACGCGGCCGACCGCTTCATTGGCACTTCGCCCCGGTCGATAGCCATACTGCTCCGGTTGCAGGTCCGCTTCGAAGATCGGCTCCAACACCAGCAGTGCCGAGGTCTGCGCCACCCGGTCCCGTATGCAGGGAATGCCCAACGGCCGAAACTTCCCAGGCTGTTTCTTCGGAATCAGTACCTGCCTCACCGCCTTCGGTCGGTAGGTCCCCTCCCTCAGGTCCCGCCCCAGTTCCCCCAACCAGCCTTCCACTCCCTGCGCCTCGATGTCCTTGAAGCTCTCCCCGTCCACCCCGGCCGTTCCGCCATTACGACGAACCCGCTCCCAGGCTTCCCTTAGACGGAACTTCACGAGCAAAATAGGCGTATTTAGTTGTAAAAAGGGAGTTTATTCAAAATCAACCTGCCCTGTTTATGGCAACAGCTGCCTCGGGATCGATTTTCAGTAAAGCGAACACCTTGGCCTGCAGTGGCGTCGATTTCGTCACCAGGGGGAAGGCACTGTCGGGATGTCCGGGGAGCGTGACCTCATTGAGGGTCACGGTGGCCAGATCATTGAGCAGCGTCGTGACACTGTGCACCGGATCGCCGTCGGGGGTTCTCTTGGTGGCGGCCTTCGCCTTGGCTTGCTGCGACGGTTCGGCCTTTTGCACGGGTGAGTCCCGCACCGGAGGGGCCTCATCCTCGAACAGCAAGGGTGCCAGACGCCGGCGCAGGTGCCATTCCAGGTACCAGGCCAGCAGGCAGAGGAACACATGCCCGAGCACGTGCTGTTCGGTGTAGACGAAGACCGGGCGCACGTGGAGCCGGGTCATCTTCATCGAACGAAAGGCCCGTTCGACCTGCGAGAGGCTCTTGTAGGCCGCCACTGCCGCGTGGGTGTCGATGGCTGCGGTGTCGAGATTGGTCCGGATGACGTAGATACCGTCCAGGCGTGCCTCGGCCTTGATCTTCTCCCGGTTGCGGGACCACTGCAGATCGTCATCGGTGACGGTGAGGTCGAAGTGTTTCTCCACCTTATGCCGGTGGGCCTGTCTGCCGAGGGACTGCAGGGTCCGGTCTCGGTTCTCTGGCCCGGGCCTGTGCTTGCGGGCGGCCGCGGCGATCTTTGCGAGGGTGGCTTCGGTGGCCCGCAGCAGATCCTCGCGCTTGCGGGCGCGTTGCTGGCGCAGCCGCGGGTTGAAGCAGACCAGGAGGCGTTCGCCGGGGAACTCGGGGCTGAGGATTTCGGCCACCGTGTCGGGGACCAGTGCCTCGGGACGCAGGGGCGCCCCGGCAGGATTACCCCTGGGGGCCTTCAGCAGTTTGCGGAGGTCGACCGTGCGCAGGGCCGAGATCCAGTCCAGGCCGACCGGTAACAGATCGGTGCGGATGCGTGCGGAGGTGATCATGCCGCGGTCGCCCACCAGGGCCACCCGGCGGACCCCGAAGCGGTCCCGGATCTTGCGGACCTGGGCGGCCAGCGTGGTCGGGTCGGCGGTGTTGCCGGGGAAGACTTCGACCGCGACCGGACAGCCGTCAGCGGCGCAGAGCAGGCCGAAGACCATCTGCTTTTTCCCCTTCTTTCCGTCGCGGTTGTGACCGAAGGCGGCCAACGGGCATTGCTGCCCCTCGAGGTAGGTCGAGGTCACGTCGTAGAGGATCAGGGTGGTGTTGTGAAGATGCCTGCGGGAAAGACTTTGGTCGATCCAGGGTTGGCGGTTGCTGAGCCAGTCGAGCATGTCGAGCAGTTCGTTTCCAGAGACGCCCCCGAGGCCGAGCAGGACCCCGAGGCTGCTGTCGGCGGTCTCGGGGGACAAGGCCCTGGCGGTGGCGAGCTTCGAGGCCGGGTGGATGAGGCGTGCGATGACGGCGGCCAGTGCGAGGTCACGTTGGCGGCAGGGCTTTCGGTTGAGGATGCGGGGAAGACCGAGTTGGGTCGCCAGGCCGAGCAGGGCCGCCACATGCCCGTGTGGCAGCGACCTTCGGATGGCGGCGGCATCGTCGAGGGTTTCAAAGACAACGCCGCCTTGGAGGAAAGCGCGGATGGCGTCGACGACGGGTTTGGGGACTTTCGAAAGGTTGGCGAGGGTCTGTCGCCGGATTCGTTTCCCCTCGCGCCAGGTTTTTCTGAGGAGGACGGCAGGAGGGCTGGAGCGGTTGGGGATAACGTGGACGCGGATGGACATGGCGGCACCCGGTACATGGCAACATCATATGCAACACAAGATATTGTATATAAGTTCAATGAACTATGCCATATCTTTTAATACATGGCAACAATAATACAGGCTTTTATCACCTCGACATACGTATATGTCCCATGAATACAGGCACTTACCTGGTGTTAGCTCGCTTTTTGTTTAATGAAGTTCCGCTTAGAAAATCCTCTCGCCACATCTTGTCGCACAGCGCATGAAACCGCCGCTTGGGTTCCTCCTTCGCTTTCGCATGGTGCATGGTCTGGAATTTCCGAACTCTTTCTGACCCTGTTAGACCCTCGTCAGTGGCCATGCCTTGCTCCCTTTCCATGCTGCTCCCCACTCAAGGCCCCTTCCCTCCACCGGCATTACCCGGCTTCTTCGGTACTACGAGCCTCTCCGCCACCCTGCCGGCCCAGACTGCCCCTCGCGGGGTCCCAGTTCGGTGTGTACCTCACCACCCACAGGGCTTCCCATGTTGCTGCCTCCTTCTCCTTCCATGCGTGCCAGCGCCACTACCCCGGCGGATCCAGAGGGGTGCCCGCGTCGCTCGCTTCCCCCTCCGTCTTCGGCCTTCCCCATTTCTCAGGTGGGTCGACTCCCGCATTGCCCGTTTCGAGGCCTGCTCGACGTTCACTCGCGTTCCGGCCCGCATGTTCGCTGAACCGCCCAAGGCGGCCCTTTGGCACCAGAGTGCTTCAGTCCATGTCGTTGCCTCCATGGCCCGCCCTGGCTGCTACCAACCGGAGCGACAGTTGTTGGACGGGTTTCGCACCCGTTAGCCCATCTTTAACACAGGAACGGGCGATTGGGGGGATTTTACCCCCATTTTGGCCTAAAATCACCTGTAAGTTGTTGATTCTTGGTCGGAGGGCCTGATGTAGTGCCATAATAGTATGGGAAGGGCTTGACCCCCTCGCCCCCCTCTGTTAGGGTCCCTCCCATGTTCATCCGCCGCACCCAGACCCGCTCCACTCCCTCCGGTCAGACCTACTTCACCCACCGCCTCGTCCGCTCCCATCGCCTCTCAGGCAAGGTCCGCCAGCAGACCCTGCTCAACCTCGGTCGCCACTTCTCCATCCCCCGCCATGACTGGCCCCTGCTGTGCCGCCGTCTCGACGAGATCCTCAGCGGTCAGTTGCCCTTGATCCAGGAGGGTTCGGCCCCGTTGGAGGAGGAAGCCCAACGCATGGCCGAGCGCTTGCTTCAGGGGGAAGCCGACGTGACCGGCACCGCTGGGGAGGCCTCTTCAGAAGACCTGCAGACGGTAGCGGTGGATTCGGTGGAGTTGACCCGTCCGCGCAGCGTGGGGGTGGAGCAGGTGGGCCGGTGGGCGCTGGAGCAGTTGGGGTTGGTGGAGTTGCTGGCCGAGTTGGGTCTGAATGGACCGTTGCGGGCGGCGGCGGTGGGGGCGATGGTGGGCCGCTTGGCCCGTCCCGGCTCGGAACGGGCCACCTGGGGCTGGCTGCGCCGGCGCAGCGGCTTGGGCGAGTTGCTGGACTTTGACTTCCAGACCCTGAGTCTGATGCAGATGTATCGGGCCTCAGACGCCCTGATGAGACACCGCCAGGCCATCGAGGCCCACCTGTTCACCCGGGCCATGGGTCTGTTCGATCTGCAGCCGACCGTCACCCTGTTCGATCTGACCAACACTTTCTTCGAAGGGGCGGCCCGCCATCAACCCAAGGCCCAGCGGGGACACTCGAAGGAGAAGCGCAGCGACTGTCCCCTGCTGACCCTGGGGTTGGTGCTGGACGGGGCCGGGTTTGTGCGCCGCTCGCAGGTCTTTGCCGGCCGGGTGGATGAGCCCCGCACCCTGGCGGGGATGCTGGGGGCGCTCGAGGCGCCCCGGGGAGCCCTGGTGGTGATGGATCGGGGGGTGGCGACCGAGGATCGCATCCAGTGGTTGAGGGAGGAAGGGTACCGCTATGTGGTGGCCAGCCGCCAAGGCTCCCGGCAGTTCGACCCCGAACTGGCCCTGACCTTGGAGACCGCTTCCAAGGCCAGGTTACAGCTCCACAAGGAGGTCTCAGAGGACGGGGGGGAAGTGCGTCTCTACTGCCGTTCCGAGGAGCGGGCTCACAAGGAACGGGGCATTGTCGAGCGCTTCAGCCGGCGCTTCGAGCAGGGGCTCGCCCGACTCTCCGAGGGGCTCTCACGGCCGCGGGCTCACAAGGGCATCGAGAAGGTCCGAGAACGGATCGGGCGGCTGAAGGAGCAGAGTCGCGGCGTGGCTCAACACTACTCGATCGAGGTCCTCACCGACGAGAGCGGCCGCAAGGCGACGGCCCTGAGCTGGAAGCGTCAGCCCCGCCAGGGCTCGATGGCCACCCATCCGGGCGTCTACTGCCTGCGCAGCAACCAGACCGACTGGGACGAGGAGAGCCTGTGGCGCACCTACACCACTCTGACCGACGTGGAAGCGGTGTTTCGCTCCCTGAAGTCCGAGCTGGGTCTGCGCCCCATCTATCATCACAAGCCGGTGCGCTCGGAAGGCCACCTGTTCCTGACCGTCATCGCCTATCAACTGGTGCAGGTCATCCGCAAACGCCTCAAGCAGCGGGGCGAGGCCTCCAGTTGGACCACGCTGCGGCGCATCCTGGAAGGACAGCAGCGGGTCACGGTGACCTTCCGGCGTGGGGACGGGCGGACCTTGCACGTACGCAAGGCCACGCGGGCCGAAACCGATCAGAAGGCCATCTACGACGCCCTGGGCATCGATCCTGCTCCCGGAGGGGTCCGCAAGATGATCGTCTGAGGCCCCTCAATCTCCGGTTTCAACGCGTTTGTAGTGCCACTTGCGCGTTTCTTCCTTCGTAACCTGTTGATAATAAACGTGTACTCGGAATCCGTGTTAAAGATGGGTTAGAACAAGACGCCTTTCCATGGCGCACTGAGAAATGCGGGTTAACCACGAGCGGCCATTCGGATGGCTCTTCGCGTACGATTTTTTCCGTTTCGTGAGGTGTCCCCAGGTAGCTGGGAGCTGTTCCTGAACGTTGCCGCGCAGATTCAGGAGTATTCCAGATCAAAGAGGGGTATGTTCATGGCACGGGCGATGGCGGTCATCCGGTGGTCGTAGCTGGCAAGTGTGATCGACTGGCCTTGGTTGCGCAGGTATTCGCATGACGCCAGATGCAGGGCATCGAGCGTGCGCACGGAAACAGCCCCGGGAAAGGCCTCCAGAGCGCGTTCCAGCACCGGTGGAGAAAGCTCTAAAAACGCGATTTGTCCGATGAGCCTGCGGGCCGACTCGCCGTGGGAACCGGCAAGCTTGCGCGCGTGCAGCCGGGTCCAGACCTCGTACTCCATCAACCGGCTGGCTACCAGGGTCTCGCTCCAAAGCGAGGCGGGCGGACGGTGGTCTTCGGCCAGCAACTGGGCAAGTACAACGGAGGTATCGAGGTAGATCACCGTTCGCTTCTATCACCATCCAATTCAGCAAGAAGGTCGCGGAGTGGTGCCACCGGTGCCGCTGGAGGAGGCTCCCCGACGGGTAGCACCGGTGGCGTCAACCAGCCCTTGCGCACCGCCTCGGCCAGTAGCGCGTCGGCAAGAATCGGGCTCCTGGTTTCTCTCGGTGGCCCGATTTCCGCGACGACCCGGTCACGGTCTGTCACCAGAATGGTTTCGCCCGATGATGCCAGCCGCACGTACTCGCTCAGACGGTTGTTGAGCACCTTTATTCCAACCGATCTCATGCACTATATGGTAGCAACCAGTAGCCACCATGTCAATCCGTGCCTACCTGACACCGCCGCTCCTCCCTGAGCTGCGGCCCGAAGCACGATAAGCAGCTTTATCGTGCGGTTCCAATGCACTTCTCCCCTCATCCCGCAGATGGCGGTGGCAGGTGCCAGACAGCCCGCACGAGGGCCGTGAGTTTGTTTTGGCGTTCGATCACTGCGGCTTCGTTCCACTCAGTGAAGGGATCGAGATCCGCCACCGCAATATCGATCTTGGTGTTTGAACCGACCTTGGGCCGCCCGGCGAGGGACTTTGTCAGAAGAAGCTTAGATTGGGAATAGACGTCCCGCTTCTGCGAATAGGGGAGGTTGCCGAGTGAGGCGTTGATCGATTTCTCGACGAGGACGAGGTTATCGAGTCGGTCGGCAATGTGCGGTTCCTCATGCTCGCCAAACTCAGCCGTTGCTTCGTTGCTGGGCTGTTGAGGGAAGATGTGCTCAATCTCAAAGCCACCTCTCGCGTAATAGCTCAACCACTTCGTTCCCTCAGTCTCGCCATAAGCTTTCAGGTCGATGTGCTGGGTCAGCTTCGACAGGATGTAGAGCAGGCGGTACTGCTGCACCGAGCCGACATCGAGACGCTGGAGCGCGTCGTCGAAACGGTCCGAGAGCCCGGCCTTTGCAGGCACAAACCGGCGGGTGATGAACGCCTCCAGATCAGCTGAATTGGTGATATCACGCAACTCGCCCGCCCAACGTGCGAAGTGGCGCTCGAAGACGCGTGTCGGCTCACGCGCGATGACGATGGACAAAGAACAGATCTTCCACCTCACGGGCGAGTTGATCGAACAGGTCGCCTTGAAGGTGACGGCCAGCGAACAGCAGGATCAGGTGCTGGCGGGCCGCCTTGCCACCGAGTAACTGGAGGTTTTCGAGATGGCGATTCTTTGCGCCGCTAGGATCGCCAGTTTCTGATTGGCGAGGTCCTGCGAACGAGTTGAGACGCGGAGGTAGGCAACGGTTTCCAATGCTTCGTCCAAGGAAAGGCAAATCGCGGTCTGTTTGCGACAGATAGCGATTACAGGATCCGGACTATTTAATAGCCGATTATTGTCGATAGTGACGGTCGTTATTATCGACACTTGGCCATGACCCTTCCGTTTCAAAGCCAGTTCGACTCGACCCCGACCAAAACAGACCTGACGGAGATCTTCAGTGTCGCGGGGATCCGCACCACTGAGGGCGTATCAGATCGGCCCGCGAGACCGCCGAGGCACGTTAGTCCGATTGAATGGGACAACCCTGTGCAGCCAGTACGTGCCTGATCGCGCCTTTGTCCGCTAAGAACGTGTCCTTATGTTGTATTTCAACAGCAATCTGGGCGCTACCCTTGACTGCGGCCTCCGACAAGGCGAACTTGAACTGAAAGGGCCCTGGACCACTTGTCCTTCGGGCGGCGGTCCGGAGCGGAGGCGGTTGCTGTCCTGCCTTGAGGTTGGTCATGTCGGACCGGACCTCGGCGATAGTGGCCTTGACGGATCAATAGGTCATTCCCATCCCAGGGCCTTCTTGACCCGACCGACTACCGCCTGGTAGCACGCAAAAACCCCACCTAAAACCAGCAGCACCACCGCTATCCAAAAAACCGCGTCTAATACCCACCAGACCAGCGACCAAGCGACAAGGAGCGTAATCAGGATCGCCAGGAGAAGAAGGATGATTATTCTCATACGTTATGGGATTGACGGTGTGAGAGTGAGCACTCCCTGCTTGTTGTCTGCCTTGGATGTCATGAGACCTGGGGCTAGGAATGTCTGCTTTTGATCCAGGATTTCGGCAACGGGGATCATCTGTATTCTAGGATAGTTGCCACCTCCATAACTTGCCATGCCCGCCAGGGCCGCCTCATGGCCTTGGTCGGCTCCTTGATTGAAATGAAGCCCGCCAGGACGGCATCCTCCTCGCGCTCCAGCACTCCCCGTAGGTCCCGGATATCAGTGGGACGGACGCGTCACCCCTTCACGGACAGCACCATAGACTTGTAGCTCTTGCGCTCATCGAAGTATAGCCGACCGTCAATGCCTCGATGCTGTCGTTCTCGTCCGGGAGAAGTCCACCACAGATGCTGCAGTACCCTGCCAAGACGATCTCCTCTCTCACCCAGAAAAACGTAGCTGGACCGCAAGCCGGGCGATCTGCGAGTGCAGCGTTCGCCACATCAACCCGACGACGTCATCGGATTTCGGCCTTCCATTGAGGAAGTCCATCGATTCCCTGCCTGAAGGCCTTCCGCTCAGTCGCGGACAAATCCTCGCGGCGGCTCCATCTCCTGGCGACAGACCTCATGTCGTTCTGCGGTGGTTTCTATTGTACACCGTCACGTAACGGGTCCGGGTCTCTGTCTCCCAGGTCCGAACCTCTTACACGGAAATCCTCTCCACAATATTGCGGGTGACGCGGCGGCGGCGGTCGTAGATCTGGGTAGTCCTGGGGTTGGCGTGTCCGGCCAGGTACTGCACGTCCTCGAGCGGCACGTCCTGGGAGAGCAGGTCGGTCACCACCAGGACGCGGAAGCTGTGGGGGCTGAAGATCGGGGGCAGCCCCGCATCCTTGAGCCGCCGCTTGAGCATGAGGCCCATGGAGTTGGCTGACAGGGGCCTGACGGAGAGCTGCTTCTGCTTGCCCAGGGCTGAGCGGAACAGAGGCGTCTCTTTGGGGGCGTCCTCGATCCCAGCTGCCTCGAGGTAGTCCCCGAGCCAGCGGTCGAGGTCGTGGCGGACGGGGATCTCCCGCTGCTTGCCGCCCTTTTCCCGGAACCGCAAGACCCGCTGGGCCCCCTGGTCTTCCAAATCCCCTCGCCGCAGCCGGGCGATGGCGCCGAGCCGGGCTCCGGTATAGGCGAGGGTCCCCAGAAGGGCCCGATCGCGGAGGCCCACGACGTGGGAGGTGTCGATCGAGGCGAGCAGGTCCCGGGCCTGGGGGATGGAGAGTCCGGGAGTCTTGCCGTCGGTGGTGTCGTGCTTGCGGCCGCGGACCGACTGGAAGGGATTCAAGGGGGCGGCGTGACGGGTGACCAGGGTGTCGAAGAAATGCCTCAGGGCGGCCAGGGCCTGGTTATTGGTCGAGCTGTCGCCGGGGAACTCATCGATAAAGCGGCCGGCCAGGCCGGGGGAGACCTGGGGGAGCTCTAGACGCTCCTCCTCGCACCAGGCGAGGAAGCGCCTGACGACGCGGGCGTAGGCGCGGCGGGTGTGGGGATTGGAGATGCGGGCGGCGAAGAACTCATCGGCGGCGAACAGGGCATTGGCGCCGGCGCGCTCGAGGACAACCGGGACCGATCGAGACGGATCAGAGGCCTGGGAAGCGGGCAGCAGGGCGGTTTGGGCAGGGGATCGGTCCATGGCGGTTTAGGTAATGAAACTAAGAGCATTTTTTGGTCAGCGGCGCGGGCGACGAGCTCGGGGTGAGCAGGAAAGTATCGCTCCGCGCCGGTGACCAAAAAATGTGTTGGACTGAACCGCAGGCACTCCCCTGGCTATGGGCATTGCATGGTCTGTTCAGGATCGGCTGGGCGGCTCGTCCGGCACATGAGGGCCGGATTGGGGGGTGCTAACGGGTAACGGAGGTGTATTGGTAGAGATTCTGAGTGTTGAGGGGGTCGGCGCCGTGCTGGGATGCGAGCCTGCGGCGTGCGGAAGGACGCAGGTGTCCCTGATGAGCGAGAGGAGGGTCTTGGCAGTGGAGGAGGTTGAGCCCAGCGAGCGGTGATCATGAGGAATCCTCCGGCGGCGGGGGCTCTCCCGGCTCGAACAGACCCACGACGAACAGGCGCCCTCGGCGACAGGCCGGGCACTGGAGCAAAGAAGCTCCGGTCAGCTGCTCGAACAGGGCATGATAGTCGGGAGCAGGCTCGGAGGGCTCGTGTGGAGGCATATCGAGCAGGCGGCGGCAGAGGGCGAGCTTCTGCTGGCGGTGGCGGCAGGCGAGGAAGCCGAAGTAGCGGATGCGGTGGAAGTCTTTGGGCAGGACATGGAGCAGGAAGCGGCGGATGAACTCTTCGGCGGAGAGGGTCAGGGTCTTGAGGCGGCGGTGATGGCGGTAGTCCCGCCAACGGAAGCGGACCTGACCGTCCTCGACGGCGAGGAGGCGGTGGTTGGAGATGGCGACGCGGTGGGTGTAGCGGCCGAGGTAGTCGAGGACCTGGTGGGGGCCGGCGAAGGGGGACCCGGCGTAGACGACCCACTCGGCTTGGCGGAGGGGCTGGAGGTAGCGGGCGAAGGCGGCGGGGTCATTGAGCGGGGCCAGGGTGTGGCGGAACTGGAGCCGGCCGGAGCGGAAGGCCTGCTGGAGCCGTTCGAGGAAGAGGCGGCGGAACAGGCGGGAGAGGACGCGAACCGGGAGGAAGAAGCCGGGGCGGCAGGCGATCCAGCGGTCACCGTCGGGAGCGATGCCGCCGCCGGGGACGACGCAGTGCAGGTGAGGGTGCAGCTGAAGAGCCTGACCCCACGAATGCAGGACGGCGAAGAAGCCGATCTCGGCGCCAAGGTGTTTGGGGTCTGAGGCGAGGGTGCGCAAGGTGCGGGAGGCGGCGCGGAATAGCAGACTATAGAGGACCCGCGGGTTCTGCAGGGCGAGGGCGGCGATGGGCTGGGGGAGGGTGAAGACGAGGTGGAAGTAGGGGCAGTCGAGCAGTTCGGAGCGACGCTGGCGGACCCACTCGGCGCGGGCAAAGGCCTGACACTTGGGGCAGTGGCGGTTGCGGCAGGAGCGATAGCAGAAGCGGCGGTGGCCGCAGTGGTTGCACTGCTCGATCTGGCCGCTGAGGGCGGCGGTGCGGCAGCGTTCGATCGCAGACATGGTGCGGCGTTGGGCGGTGGTCAGAGAGGTGGAGAAACGGCGGCGGAAAGCGTCCCCGTAGCGGTGAAAGACGTCAGCCACCTCGAGGGTGGGGCGGTTCACTGGGCGCAGTTGGCGGGTTGCGGCAGGGGGAGCAGGTCGAGTGGACTGGTGGTGGTAGAGACCGTGGAGCTGGCGAGGTGCAGGGTGCGGGCGGTGGTGGAGAGGTTGCGATGGCCGAGCAGGAGTTGGATGGTGCGGATGTCGGTGCCGGCTTCGAGCAGGTGAACGGCGAAGCAGTGTCGCAGCGAGTGGGGCGTGAGGGGTTTGGACAGATGGGACAGGCGCTGGGCTTTGTGGCAGGTCAGGACTACCGCCTTGGTGGTGAGGGGCTGTGCGGGTGAGGCCCCCGGGAAGAGCCACTGGCGACTGCCGGGACGGTGGGTTCGCCAGTAATCGCGCAGGACAGCCAGCAACCGGGGCGAGAGCATGACGTAGCGATCCTTGCGGCCCTTGCCCTGGTGGATGCGAATGACCTGACGCCGGCTGTCGATGTCGGTCGGCCGTCGGCTGACCGCTTCCGACACGCGCAAGCCGGCTGCGTAGCAGGCGGTCAGGATGGCGCGGTGCTTGAGGCCGGGCGCACAGTCGAGAAAGCGGAGGGCTTCCTCGGGACTGGCGACGACGGGAAGTTTGCGGGGCCGCTTGGGAGAGGGAATGGACTGCTCGATGTCCCAACCCCGCTTGAGGGTGACCTGATAGAGGAAGCGCAGGGCCGCGACTGCGACCCTGATCGAGCTGGGCGACATCTTCTTGCGGTTGGTGAGGAACAACTGGTAGTCGCGGATCTGCTCGCGTCCCAGCAACGCCGGCGACTGGCCGAAATGGCGGGCGAACAGCGACACTTGCATGAGGTAGGTGGATTGAGTGCGCGGGGAAAGGTTGCGCACTTGCATATCCTCGGTCATACGGAGACGGAGTGGTGTAATGGGAAAGCTCCTTTGCGAAATCGAATGGAATCAGCTGCAGGCAGCCAATCCATGCTCTCGCAACCGGAGCTTCCCGGCAAGCAGGGGGCCCAGGACTGATTGGAACAGAGAAATCCAACTAAGGCAGGGGCATTGTCCTACAGCACGGCGCCAATACCGCGGAGCGGTTTAGTCCAACTCCCTTTATAGGCAGCTATAAACTCCTCTTGAGCCGCGCGTCGGACCCTCGGTGACCCAGAAAATCGAGTCTCACATTGACACGAATTTCGTGTTTCACTATCTTTGTGTCATGAAAAACATTACCGTGTCGCTGCCAGAGGATGTCGCGCACTGGCTAAGGGTCCAGGCCGCCGAGAACAGTCGGAGCGTCTCCAAATGGCTCGCCGACCTGCTCGCAGGAATGAGGCGCCGGGAGGATGAGTACGAGGTCGCTATGGAGCGCTTTCTGGCGAGAAAGCCACGAAAACTGAATTGGAGCGACAATCGGAAGCCAACACGGGACGAATTGCATGACCGCGCCGGTTCTCGTTGACACCAACGTTCTCGTTTACCGGCACGACAGCTCGGATCCGGCCAAGCAGTCTCGTGCCAACGACTGGATCACGCTTCTTGTGCGCCGTCGCTTGGCGCGGATAAGTTTCCAGGTCTTGCAAGAGCTTTACGCCACACTCACACGCAAGCTGAAACCAGACTTCGACACGCGGGAAGCGCAAGAAATCGTTCGTGATTTGGCGGTATGGCGTCCGGTGGCTGTCGATCTCACCACCATGGAACGATCCTGGCTCCTGCAGCAACGCTATTCTCTTTCGTGGTGGGACGCGCTCATCGTCGCGGCCGCGCAATCTTGCGAATGCTCCGTGCTTCTCACTGAGGATCTCCAGCACGATCAGGTGTTCGGCGAGGTTCGAGTGATCGACCCCTTCACTTCGCTAGACCGGACGCCGACGGAGGTTCTGGAAGCGCTGGGGTGATGCTGGCGAAGGTGTCCATGTCACATCGAACAGCCCTTCTGACCGTGAAGGACGGAGACTGGGGCGCGACGAGTCTCAAAGAGATACACGCGGTGCTGGAGTCCGTATGCGGTGTATTGGTGGAGGCGTTCGGGAAAGAACCCGACTACCCTGTTCGCGTCTCCCCTTGGAGTAGAAAGTATGCGCTCGCGGTCTATGACCAGCGTCCATATCAGATTTTCCTCACCGCGCGGGATACCTATTGGTGCCAGTATGTCTACCAGTTTTCTCATGAACTGTGTCACATACTGACCAACTTCGATCGTCATAGGGGTCACCGGCACAAGTGGTTCGAAGAATGTCTATGTGAGATGTCATCTCTTTTTGTTCTGCATCGATTGGCGCAAGTTTGGACTGAAAATCCACCTCCAGATATCCTCGGGGCGCCCGTGTTCGCACCAAATCACAGGACCTATGCCGAAGAGATCAAGACGAAGTACCGGAAACCGCCTGTCGCTGGTCTTTCGGGATGGTTAGCTGAGAACATCCGAACTTTGGAGGAATGTCCCGTACGGAGCAAACTCAACGGCGTGATGGCCGTTGCCCTACTGGACCGCTTTCGGGATGAGCCGTCCCTATGGTGTGACTGCAGTTGGTTGAACCACTGGAATCCGAGTTCCGATGCGACCTTTTCCGACTACCTTGACTCTTGGTCGAATTGTCTGTGCGGGAACAACTTTGGGAACCGAACACCACCCATCGTGAAGAAGTTGGTCTGCTAAGCCGCGATCTTCCCCTCCCCATCCAAAACCACAGGGGGGCTCTGAGAGAAAAAGCTTGCCTCAGTATTTGCGGACTGGAAACCAGACTCCCCCAGAGATCTGCTCATTGTCGGGAATCCATGACCAGGTGTTTCCGGTGCACCCGTCCAAGAGAAAGACCCTTCCTGAAGCACCGCCGGGGCTGAATTTGGGATGCATGATGATGTCATAGCAGCCGGGGCGCTCTGACTCGCGCTCAGGCATCAGCTCAGTTTCGCTTTCTGAATCTTCCCAACCTCGGACCTCGACCAAGCCAATCACTGTCATCAAGCAGACCAGCACCAGGACGATTACTGCTGTACGTTGATTCATCAAGACACCTCCTGTCGTGAAGAGTTGTGCCGGGTAGGCTGTCGTTTCCCGGTCCTTGGTATATCAACGTGCTTCGGAAACCGACCCACTCCCGATTTTCGTCTCAGCCCCCTGTGGGAAACCTGAGATTTTGAGCCGGATCCTCGGAAAACAGAGCCCCGTATTTGGCCTGTGCTGCGACTTCTCGGGGTCCAGGGCAATTGCTCGAACACTCCCTTGTTGGCATTCCAGGTCAAAACTGCCACTGCGGGTTCGGTGGTGGAACGTGGCAATGTCAGAAAAGCCCGGGAAAGTCTTCTCGAGTGTACCGATCCGACGGGAAGGGCTGCGCCAACAGGTTGATCGCATCGTCCATTCGGTCGCAGTCGACGAGTCTGGCATCGAGCATCCGGATATACTGATTGCCCTTTTGACGTGCAGATTCTTTCGGCCAATCGACGTGATGCTGTACGTATTCCTTTATCCTCTGTATCCAGCCTCGAACGACATTGACCGATTCGCGTTCCCTTTCTGGATTGAACCTCTGGCCCAATCTGGGACCGAAGAAAATACTGGGATCGAGTCGCTTGAATGGGAAAACGGCGGCAAGGTCACTCTCCACCTCAACAAAGCGCTGAAACGCCTCTTTCACGCATTCGTCAGATTGATTTGAAACATATCGGACAACGTCCATATCAATCTCGATGAATGGAGTCCCTTGCTCGGCAGCGTCCTTTCTGAAAATGGAAACCTGCTTTTCCCGAGCCACGACATCGCTGATGCCAACGCCAATCTGATATTCAGATGTGTGGTAAATCCGGCCACGTTTAATGTAGCCGCGACACATGACTCCCCTCGACAGCAAGCCTGTATACGCGCGGAAACAGTAGGAAACTAAATTGATGAGACCCGCTGGCGAGACCTCGGCTGAGATCAACGCGCTGTCAGAAAGTCGCGTGATGCAAAAGTCCATGTCTTTCCTCATATACGGCGCCTGGGGGCAGGTTCTGGGACCGTATTTTTCGAAATGTTCGCGGTCTGCGGGATTGCCCAGATTGTCCATGATTTCGCAAAGCTCCCCGAGCGACAGGTCGCACCCTTTATCGGAAGCACGGACAAGAGACTTCCATCCAAGCACATCGAGGAAGGCGATGAATTTTTCGGTGTACTGAACTGCGCTCAAGCTAGAATCCTTTATCAGCAACCATCGGTGACTTGGACGCGAAGATCGGCTAGGAGTCTGCGCCGCAGGACAATTTTGGAAGCGTCGAGAGCGAGAGACCATTGTCGAAGGCCTGCTCCAAGGAGTGGTTGGGAGCCGCTTTGGCGTCAATAGAGTCTCAAGACGCCGGTGGGCTCCCGGAATTGGAAGTTGAGGACCGGCCTGGTCCTCGGTTTTGGGTAGAAATCGCTCGCTTCAGGCCGCTATCAGCGCACTGATCCTCTTGATGTTGAGGGCCAGACACACCAAGTCCCACTCCCCTCGCACCGACTGCAAGCCCCGCAGACTGAACCGTCGAAATCCGAGCCTCTCCTTGATCCAGCCATGGGGGGCTTCGGCAATCCACTTCCGCCGGGCATACGCCACCTGACCGGCCAGGCTCGCCAGCTTCTTGCCCATACGACTCCTGGCCGGATACTTCCTGGGATCGACCCCTACCGCCCGCTTCCCCTCACGCCCCAGCGCCACATAACCATCCACCCCCCGGGCCTCCAGCGCCTGCAAGTCCGCCTCATTGCAGTAGCCCGCATCCGCCAGCACCTGTTTCGGTTTCTCCTCGAAGGTCTCCTCCACCTCCTCCAACAACCCCATCATCTGCCCCTGATCGCTCGCCTTCGCCGACACCTCCGTGGCCACAATGATCTGGTGCTCCCCATCAACCGCCACCTGGGCGTTGTAGCACTGCTGAAACCCCTCGGTGCTGGTCTTCATGATCTGGCTCTCCGGATCGGTGAAGTTGCTCTGCGCCTTCTCCTCCGGTTCCCCGTAATCCCGCTTGTAGCTACGCCCCCCTTTCGGGTGGCGCTGCTGTCCCGGTTTCCGCCCCCGCTCGTCGTCAGCCGCACGCTGCGCCGCCTCCAGCCGCTGCTTGGCCGCCTCTATCGCCGCCAGCCGATCCTCCCGCCGGCGCAACTCCTGCGGCAACTCGTCCCCTCGCCGGTCTTCCCCGTAGCGCCCGTCTTCCTCCCCGTCCTGCTGCTGCGCCTGCTTCAACAACTCATCGATCTCTTCCCTCAGTTGCCGCTCCCGCTCCCGCATTCGCCCATAGCTCATCGCCTTGCGCCGGCTCGCGTTCGCCCGCACCTTCGTCCCGTCAATCCCCAGCCGTCCCAACCGCACCATCCCCATCTCCCGCGCCAACCCCACCACTTGCACGAACAGCTTCTTGAAGTCCTTCAAATGCCGGCGGCGAAACTCGCAGATCGTCCGATGCTGCGGAAAGTTCCCCGCCGCCAGCATCCGAAACGCCACGTCCTCCTCCAGCTTCCTGGCAATCTTGCGCGAGGAAAATACCCCCGTCGCATAGGCGTAAATCAATACCTTCACCATCATCCGCGGCTCATAGGGGGCGTTGCGCCGGCCGTCCTCTTCATACGGCTGGTAAAATGCTCCCAACTCCAGTCCATCCACCAACTCACTCACTTGATGGGCCAGGTGTCCTTCCCCTACCCACTCCCGCAGATCCAGAGACAAAAGCAACATCTGCTTCGGCTGATACGGGCGAAACCTCGTCGGTATTCACCACCTCCAATGTAGTCTGTGTGCCCGTTATTATATCATTCCGTCCTGCCGACTTTCTGCGCCGCAGACTCCTAGGAGTCTGCGGCGCAGAAAAATTTGGAGGGATAGTCTTCCATAAAAAGGATAAATTATTGCTGTGAATAGGGAAGACGATCCTTTCCCCAGTTGATTGTCCACTAATAATAGGGATCATAGTCCACCAGAAGGGCTCGGAAGCGTTCTACAGCGCAGACTCCTAGAGGGGGTTCGGACCGAAAAGGCGAGGGTATACAGGTCGTCAGGACCGACACCCCCCTTCAGGGCAACTTTGGGCTTTTTTTTGGAGCGGAGCCGGCCCAAAATCCGGTTTCCCCGCAGGCGGCGAGACCTGCGGCCTCGGAGACGCCAATCGGGGCTGCTGCGCAAACTGTTATCGGTTGATGAGGGAAACAGAACAGCGAGGTCATGACATGAAGTGGCGGCGAATTCTTGGCATGGTGGCAGTGTTTCTGGCGATGAACGGTAGCTCGCTTGGCTCGGAGCCGGAAAAACGTTTGCAAGTCCGTTGGAGCGAGTTAAAGAAATTGATAGGCGGGAAACAGGTCACACTCCAACTCGCGGAGGGCGCACGGGTAGAGGGGCGAATCAGGAAGGTGACGGACACCTTGCTCGTCTTCAAGATCAAGAAGAGCAGCGACCCGGTGGATTACCTCAAGGGAAAGATCCAGATTCCGAGAGAAACCGTCTCTCGAATCGAGGTCCGAGGCCTCAAGGAAAATAAGGGAAAACGGGTTGGCGCAACCGTGGGAACATTCTTCGGAACTATGATTGGGAGCATGCTTGCAATTTCCGGACCCGAAGCCGGTGAACCCGGCGAGAAGTTTTATGGCAGCTACGCTGCGAGTATAGCAATCGCCACGGGAGTTGCTATATTGGTGAACCGATCTCTCCGTCCAAAAGACATCACCCGCATTGAGATCCTGCCCGATTCGACCCGTGAAACGGTGCCGAAACCCACAGACAAGGACGAACGTTCAAACACGACAGCTTCGGGAGGAGCGCTGGTCCCCTCACTCTTTGAGGAATCAAGTTCGGAGCGGCTGCGCCAGCAAGCTCGGCGAGCGCTTACGCGGCACGGTACCCCTTAGCACTTGTCAAGTCTGCCCGTACATGGCGCGCAGTCAGGAATTGATTGAGGTTTTCCCCTCCTGTTTTGGTTGTTGTGGTGGTTTCGCTAACGCTTGAGCACGTCACACCGGGGACTGCCCTGCCTCGATATACCGAGCGTTGCCACGAGGGGGCACAATTAGCGGCAGGCCTTCAGCGCGAGGCGGCAGCCACAAAGACGCCCACGACGATTAGGATCAGAAGCATGAGAGCCGCATGGGATCCCAAGCCTACCAGGGACCACACAACAAGCCGGCCCAGACCAGCTTGAGTGCGCAAAGCCGCTAGAGAACCCGCAACATAAGCCGGCAGTAGACCCAGAAGGGTGGTGGCATTGGAACTCGACACCCCAAGAACAGCCAGGCCGGCCAACGCCCCAAGGCAGCCCCACATCATCCGGAGCCACGGAGTTTCGCGGCGAAACTCTACGAGCAGCGCCAGCAAGATCAGTATTCCCAAGACAAGGGCCTCGATCCGAAATCACCGCGCGATCCAACCCATCCACCCTTGGCCAAATCGATGGGCACCCCATCCCGGAGTGGTAAGCAGCGCCAGAGCGGACCCGTTGACCAAGGCAAGACTTGCCGCCGCCAGGGCCAACTCCAACCATCGAATGGTGCCCTTGAGCAGCCGCCAGCGGGCTATAATGTCATCCATCATTCCTCAAGCAGCTCCCGGTCGCAGTGCTCGGTGAGGACCTCGTCGAGGGTCGAGACGCCGGGCGGCCGCTGGACCGGTCAAATCATCTGAGCCGGGGGCGTCGCCTCACAGAACGCCGGGGATGACCGCGCGCCGGGACGGCGGGTAGTCGGGGAACGTCCGGCGGTACCACCGGTGCCGCCAGAGCGCGCGGGGAATCAGGTTGGCTGCGGTCCACATGGCGAATGCCAGCCCCGGCAGCGACCACGCCATCAGCGCAAACCCGATCCACTCGACAATCTCGCCCGTCAGGTTCGGCGACGACAGGAACCTGAAGGCGCCGCCCCGCGGGATGACGTATTGCCCCTGCTGCTGCCGGCGCAGCCCTGCCACGCGGTAGTCGGAGGTCACGTTCACGGCCGCTCCGATCAGGAACGCCGCCGCGCCGGCCATGAAGCGGCCGTCCAGTAGCCACTCCCGCGGATAGCCGACCGCGTATCCCACCCCGCACCGAGCCGCGCGTCGTGATGCGCCAGCCGTCTGCCGTCTTGACGAACGTGTCGGTGTAGTCGCCGGAAACTACCGGAAATGGCTCGCGCTCCGCGACGTTCATCAGCAGCCAGTATCCCCGGCCCTTGGCGCCCCCGGCGGGCGGGCGCACTGCTGCGCCTGGCGGTTTCAGCCGCTGGCCAGGCAAGCTCAGACCAGTTCGGAGATGGGTTGACCGGTGAGGTCGTCGAAGGAATTGGCGATCTTGATGGGACGTCCGACGGGGGTCATGTACTCCTTGTGCCAATCGATCCCCATGGCCTTGTAGACGGTGGCGAACAGGTCCCCGATGCTGATGGGGCGCTCCACGATCACGGCTCCCTGCTCGTCGCTTTGCCCCACCACCTGACCCGTCTGCAGTCCGCCGCCGCCCAGGACCAATGACCAGCAGCCCGGCCAGTGATCCCGCCCCAGAGCAGGATTGATGTGGGGGGTTCGACCGAACTCGCCCATGGCCACCACCAGAGTGGAATCGTAAAGCCCGCGCTGGCTGAGGTCGTCCAGAAGGGCCGAAAGCGCCCGGTCCAGGGGCGGGGTCAGGCGGTCCCGATGGCCCTTGTCGTTGGCCAGATGCGTATCCCAGGAGTTCCCGTGATAGCCGGCAGCGGTTACGAAGCGGGTCCCGGCCTCCACCAGGCGCCGGGCCAGCAACAGACTCTGGCCCACCGAGTCCAGTCCGTAGGCCTCCCGGGTCTTGGTCGATTCCTTGGAGAGGTCGAAGGCGGCTCCCACGCTGGGCGTCAGGATCATGTCCCAGGCCTTTTCCAGGAAGGCATCCATCCGGCTGTGCTCCAGGCTCTCCACCCTGTGGCGGTAGAGCCGGTCCACGGCCTGGAGAAAGGATCGGCGGTTGTCCACCACCGCCGGCATGAGCGACTTGGGCAGGCTCAGATTCGGAACCTCGTAGTCCTCCTTGGAGGGATCGGGAATGGTCATGGGAGCATAGTCCGGACCCAGGAAGGCCGACTTGAAGTAATCCTGATACTGGGTGTTCTTCTCCCAGCGCGGCGCAATCACGTAGGGGGGCATGTTGTTGCGCGGCCCCAGCTCCTTGGCCACGATCGACCCCAGGCTCGGGAACTGCATGGCGGGGTTGTGCAGGTGTCCGGTGGCGGAGTAGTGCACCCCCTGGGGATGATCGTTGCCGAAGGACTTGATGGAGCGGATGACGGCCAGCTTGTCCATCCGTCTGGCCAGCCTGGGAAGCAGCTCCGAAATCTGAATGCCGGCCACATTGGTGGGAATGGGGCGAAAGGAGCTATTGGGCTTGGGATCCCAGGTGTCCACCTGGCTGGGTCCGCCGTCCAGCCAGACCAGAATGCAGGCCTTGGCTTTCCCCGGAGCGGGGCGGGCAGGATCGGCCAGGGCCGCCTCCAGCCGCAAGGCTTGGCTCAGGTGGATTCCCAAAAACCCCAAAGACCCCACACCGATAAACTCCCGGCGGTTCCACTGTTCCCCGGTGGCAGATAAACAACCCACTTTTTTCAGCACTGACATATCCTCTTACCCTCGTGGGGGCGGCCCGGGACATAGATCCGCCCCGTCCCGCTTAACCCGACGTCAACCGATTAGTAGAGGCCGCGCCATTCCACGCTGCAACGCCCAACGAAAAGACATACTCAAGGCCACTCATTGTCTTCAAACCCATCGCTAGCACCCAACTACCCTTGGCATGACGCCTCTGACCGTGTCATCAGGCTTCAATTTTAACCGTCTCGGCACCTGTTCGTCGAGCAACAGTCTCATAAGCGATGCCCTCCAGTATCTCACCAGCCATATCAAGCACCCTTACCGCCTGCTCGCGGCTCACACCCGGGAAATCATACAGAAACTCGTCCAGATTGTGCCCTCCCGCCAGATAGTCAAACAGGTTTTTGAGCGGCACACGGGTCCCCACGAAAATCGGCGTGCCGCTCACGAAACCTTTTTTGCTGTGAAATACACCCTCCAGGGCCACAGGCATTCCTTCGCTTGCTTGGGTCATGGATTGCTCCAGTTATGCTGCCATCCTATCCAACCTCGGACCGAGAACTTCCTTGAACTCCAATAGTCTGTCAACCATCCATTCCTGGATTTCCGCCGGCATTCCCGGGTTATCTTCGATGCGTCCCGGAGGTCCGGCTGGCATGCAGGAACCCTAGAGTGCTTGCTATTTTTTCAGCACTGACCCTTTCTCCCAAGGTGATTTAGCCGTTTCACTGGCTTGGAACGTTGCTTTCCGGCTACGAAGCGCCGTCACTGGTGGCGAGCTTACACACAACCTTTCTGACTTCCGAAGCAATCCGACCCAAATCCTCCGCATAATTGAAGCGTTCCTTCAGGATATAGCGTTTGCTATCAATGGACGCCCAAATCTTGTTCTCAATCAGGATCGCATGGCTATCAGACTGAATCAGAAGATCAATCTGGTTTCCGGCTTTGGTAGTGACTTCTCGGCCTACCGAAACATCGCTAGCCTCCTGATTCTGAATGTCGCCAACTTGCGCGAACGCCTCCAAGAACAGGGCTCCGAGCCCGTGTGGTCTCCCCGGATCACAGAAAAACGCAAGAATGTCGCTGCACGCATTCTCCTTATGCTTACAGCCTGCAATTTCCAGAAACGTCGGCAGACGCTCGGTACGTGGCGGAAGCTTATGGAACTCGTCCAAGAGGTTGTCAAACCGAGTGGCCACTATGATTCTTTGTTCTCTTCACCCGAGAACAACCTGCAACACTCAGGGATTAGCCGCGCCCCCGCCCTGGCGTGCGGACCCTTCGAGGAAGAAACGGCCGATCTTCATGAAGACGAACCACCAATGAACACGAAGACCGATGGACCTCCTTCAACCACAAGCGGCCCCGGAATGCTCCTGCAATTTTGCTCCCTTGGTGTGACCCTGTCATGGGAGGAAGCCCCCCCGGGAGCGCGGGCGTCCCGCCCGCACAAATCCTCCCGCAGCTTCGGCCATCTCCTCCACCGGAATCAACCGGCAGCGGCGCCCTGCCTCTGCTTCGGCCGGGCCCATGCGGTTCCCGCCGGCAGGGCGGTCGGCTGCAACATCGCAGGGAAACTGAGCGGCAACCGAAGGGAAAGCATGCGGGCGGGACGCCCGCGCTCCCGGGGGTGTCGTCCCGTTCGTAGACAACCTCTTCGATTTCGGTTGTCACCCCCCAACCAAAAACTTATCATCCGTCTATTGGTGTTCATTCGTGTCCATTCGTGGTTCGCCGTTTTCCTTTGTGGAAATCTTTTCTTCCCTCCCGACCTTTGGCGGAACCCTCTTGAGCCTTCTCCAACCCCTTGGTGGCCCTTCGTCGTTCTTCGTGGCCCTTCGTGGATAACTCTTCTTCTACCGAATCGTCAATGATTTTCCGCGAACTCCCTGGAGCCGATCACCGCCCACTGCAGATCCCTCAGGGCCTGTTCCCGGCTGGGAGTGCGCGCGATCAAACGCTCCAGCTCCTCGACCTCCGGCGGGGTCGGAAACCGCGAGAAGGCCGCCAGATACAACTCCCGGATGATCTCCGCGTCCGAGGCTCCCCGCTGAAACAGTTCATAGACCCGCGCCCCCTCGGTCCAGATCTTGTCATTGTAGGTCGATCCCACCAGCAGGTGCAGGGCCTGGGTCAGGTTGGATTTGCCGTCCCGCTCGGGTATGGAAAACCGGTTGGGCCTCCCGAAGGTGTCCAGGAAGTCGGAGTGATAGATGTCGGTTTCCTTGAGCTGGACGGCGCGCGTCCCCTTGGGGGCCCCGCCTCTTCCCTTTTTCTTGTGCAGCCAATTGCCGTAGGTCTCGGGAACCCCGGTCACGTCACAGATGGCATCCAGCAGGATTTCCGAGTCCAGAGGCCGGCTCAGGGCACGGGAGTAATTGAGTTGGTCGGCCCGGTTGGTGTGGTTGACGGTGCTGGACAACTGGTAGGTCTGGGAACGGACGATCCGGCGGAACAGTTGCCTCAGGTCGTAGCCGTTACGGGCAAAGTCTTCGGCCAATTGCCGCAGCAACTCCGGATGGGTGGGCGGGTTGTTGCTGCGGAAGTCATCCACCGGATCCACGATGCCCCGGCCGAAGAAGTAACTCCAGAAGCGATTGACGGAGGCCTCGGCGAAATAGGGGTGGGCCGTCATCCACCTGGCCAGCTCGCCCCGGGGAAACCCGGGCCCGCCGTAAGACACCCGGTCGCCGTTCAGCAGGGTGGGCGCCACCTCCTGGCCGGTGCGGGGGTGGAGGACGCGCAGCTCGGTCGGACTGGGGACGTCGGCGGCGACTTCCCGGCCGTCGGGGTTGTCGAAGACCACCGATTCCGGATTGGCGCCGAGCCTGAACATCGACCCGAAAAAGGCCGCCATGCCCCAGAACTGATTTTGGGTCCAGCGCTCGTAGGGGTGGTCATGACACTGGGCGCAATCCAGGCGCCGCCCCATGAAGACCCGAACTTCCTCGCCCATCATGTTTTCGGGAGGAGGCAGGACCAGGTAGGGCAGATAGTGCCTCGAGGCGGGACTGTATCCCTGAGCGGCGATCCGCTCCTCGGCCACCCGGTCGTAGGGACGGTTGCGGGCCACGGCGTCCCGAATCCACTCCCAATAGGACTGGCTCCACTTGGGATTGATCCCCACCGGAAAGACGGCTACCCGGAACAGATCGGCCAATCGGAAGGTCCAGTAATCGACGAACTCGGGGGAGCCGAGCAACACCTCGATCAGCTTCTCTCTTTTTTGGGGATCGGGGTCGGCCAGAAATTCCCGGACTCGGCCGGCTGGAGGAATGCGGCCCGTGAGATCCAGGCAGACCCGGCGGAGGAACTCGGCGTCGCCGGATCGCGGAGAGGGAAGGATGTTGAACTTTCTGAGCTTGGCGAAGACCTCGTCATCGATGAAGTTGGTGCGGGACATCTCCGGATAGTCGGGAATCCACTCGGCCACCACGCCGATCCTGGACTGGACCTCATAACCGGCTCCACGAACCAGGATATTGGACTCACCGGGATTGAGAGCTCGCACCAGGCCCTGCCCCGCCAGCTCGGCCACTTCCTGCTGTCTGGATTCGAAGCGCACCCGATGGGTAAAATCCTCCCGGGTGCCGTCTGAAAGGCGGGCCGTCACGATCAACTGCCGGCTCTCTCCCTCCTGCAGCAGGCCTTCCCTGGGAAACACCTCCAGTCCTTCCACCCCGGGCAGGGCTGCCCGGCTCTCCTCACGGTAAGGCGCTCCCCGGCCGATCCAGTCCAGGATCGCCCGGTAGTCCTCCGACCCCTTCTCCAGCCGCAGTCCACCCCCATGGGCAACCTCCAGAGCCGGCTTGCTCAGCAGCAGGCTGCGGGCGGGCGCCTCCAGGTCAACGCGAGGAACGATGGGCTCGCCGGGCTTGTCGGTCAATACCTGAAAGACGCCGCCCTTGACGATCCAATCGTAATCCTGCCGGGGATGAGCGGCGTTGATGGAAAGCCTGAAACCCCCTTGGCCCTTGACCCCGGCGTGGCAGGCAATGTCGTTGCAGCCCCGCCGGGTAAGGATGGCGCCGATCTCTCGTTCGAAGCTGAAAGGAGGGGGGCGGGCCGAGTCGACCACCACCACCGTGGCCCGCGCCTTCAAGGACCCAAAGGTCACCTGCAGCCGAGTCTCACCGTCCCCCACCGCCATCACCCGGCCGGCAGGCCCGGGCCGGGCCACTGCAGGATGGGCCAGGGAGAACTCGGCCTGGGCGGTGACCTCCTTGCTGCGACCGCCGGCAAAGGTGGCCACCACCGAGAACTGCTGGGAGGCGCCCTTCCACCGCAAGGTGGTCTTGTCGGGAGCCAGGCGCAGGGAGAGGGGGTCGGACGAGGAGGCCTCGGCTCCAAACCTGGACTGGAGCGCGGGGATCAGCAGAAACCCGGCCGCCAGGAGCGGGAGCATTGGGCGCCGGGGAAGACAGGGGACACGCTTGCGCATCGGATCTCGATCAATTACGGGGCACTTGGTTATTATCGCTTTCCGGACCGGTCTTTTCAACCGGGTTTAAGGCCGCCTGAGCGGAGGGGACGGCCGGAGCCACCACCATCACCAGTAGATCCTTCACCGGAATCATGCGGCCCATGCGCCCCTCCACCACGGGCTGGGCCATCACTTTGACCGGGACCGGAACCGGCGTGGCCGGGGCGTCGGCCGCTGCAATCAACACCAGGGTCGCCTTCCGGCTCCTGGAAACGTAGCGCTCCTTCCGGCCCTCGTTGACCGCGGGAGGAGCATCGGGCTCCGCCTGGGTGGCCGCCACCGCCCTCACACCCGGCGGCAACCCCGACAGACTCAAGGCGATGCTGCCCTCGAAGTGCTCCTCCTGGTCGGTGACCAGGCTCAGGGGCGTGGCCGTACCGGCGACCAGGTTCAAATGGTCCTCCTCCACGTGGATCTGGCCCATGTGAGGCACCTGGGGACGGACCAGCACGCGGTATGCCATGGAGGTCCCCCCGAAGGCCGCGGTGATGTCCCGGATCTCCAGCGTGAATTCCCCGGCCCGGGGGAAGGAGTGGATGACCTTGGGCCGTATCTGCTTTTCGATCTCGGTGTTGGCATTCAGAATGGAGTGGACATTGGTCAGGACTTCGGCGCCCTCGGCATCCATGATCTTCAGATAAGGATTGAAGACCGGCACCGTCGCGCGGGGAGTCTCGATCTCCAGGGCAATGCGGTCGCCGACCTTGGCCGCGAAACGCACCCGGTCGATATCGCCCGGATGCTCGATGGTTCCCACCAGCAGCGCCGGCAAGTTGACCAACTTTGCTCTGGAGGCCTCTTCCGGCGCTCCATCCAGGTCGATGACCGGAATTGCCTCCCGGGCTGGGAGACCCTGCGGTCCGGCCTGGCCCTGGGCGGCCTGCTCCGGGACGGAGGGAGACTGCGGTGGCGACGCCGTTCGCGCCCGGAGGGCCTCCATGCGATCGGTACCAAGCTCCCGAGTCCAGCTTCGTTCCCGCCAGAGGTCCCTGCCCGAGCCGCTGGGGGATGCACCGGACGGGTCTCCTTCAACCCCTTCCGAATCCCTGGTGATCCGCAGCAGGTAGGGGTGATCCGGACCGCCCTCGCCCAAAAAGCCGCTGACCCGAACCAGATAGCGGCCGGACTTGCCAAACCGATGCCTCAGCACGGGCTCGGTGGTCAGTTCGGGATAGGATACCGGCTCGTCGCTAAAGGCCAGGCGGCGGGGGCGGTGGTGGCTGAACCAGCTCCCCGCGGGTTCGTAGAGGGTAATGGCCATATCCGAGAGTGCCAGCGAGCGCACCTCGAAACGCAGCCGCTCCCCTTCGGAAACGCTGAAGGAGTAGTAGTCCACCTCGGCAGGCTGCCCGAGGCTCCCGTAAACCACCAGGGGCCACTCGGGCAAGGGCTCGGCCTCGGAGGCCAGTTCGTGGGAAGGCCGGCTCTCCCGGTGGCCGGCCTCGGCGTGCACGTGAAACGTCAGGGGGTCGGAAAGGCCCCGAGGCGTGATCGCCCGCAGGTTTCGGGGGCCCGGTTCAGCGGCGGAATCCACTTGGAACCGCAGGCTGAGCAACTGGACCGGCTTGGCCCCGGCGTTCGACTCGGCCGTCTCTTCAGGCTTGGGAACCTCCTCGTTCCGCAGGCCGAGAACGGTTGCCCTGACACCGTCGGAGTCGAACCAGAGTTCCCGGGCACCCTCCAGCCCACGCCCCCTGAGGGTTGCCTGAAACTCCTCTCCCGGCCGACCTCCCAGGGGAAACAGGGAGAGGATTTCGGGCGGTTCGGAAGGATCGGCCTCAACCGGACAGGAGAGGGGCTGAAGCAGGACCAACAGGGCGGTGACCATCCATCTCCGGCCTCTGGAGCCGGCTGGTTTCTGGGAAGAGGCCACGGTGGTTCCCCGTGTTTGAAAGGTGGGCAGGTTCGACCCGATTGGTGAGCCGATTCTAGCCACCGGGAAAACCCTTTGTCAATTTTGGGACTCCCGGCTCTGAAATCCATTGATACTCTTTCAAAGAGGAACTACCCTTTCGGCGAACCCAACCGGACCGAGCCATGGACCCCACCCCCGGATTCAAGCAGGCCAGAGACCGCGGATGCGCCTTTCTCTTGAGCCATCAGGGACTCCAGGGAGAATTCCCCGGGGGCGGACCGGCTCTGGACGACTACACCAAGGTCCTTACCGCCTTTCAGGTCTGCGGTCACAACGACGCCGCCAACCGCCTCTGCCAGTGGATCCGCACCCGGGGAACGACTCCCGAGGGCGATTTCGGGCCGAAGAAGGAAGCGGCCTCCGGCTACGCCTGCGCCTATTTCAACGCCTGGGTCATCCTGGGAGCACAGCGGCTGGGTCAACTGGACCTTGCGGCCCGGGGCATCCGCTTCCTGCTGGAATTTCAGGACCGGGAAACGGGAGGGTTCTATTCCGACCCCAGCCAGCGGGGAGCCCGGATCCGGCAGGACCTGATGGTGGTTAGCCTGTGCGGACTGGCCTGCCTGTCGATGGGGAAGACCGAGGAGGCCTGCCGGGCCGCCGGTTGGTTGCGGAACCTGATGGAGGCGCAGCCCGAGTTCCCGCAGCGGTTGTACACCGTCTACAGCAGACAAAACGGTCTGCATACCGGGTTCGATCCTGGTGAGGCTCTAAGGCATGTGGTGGTGGCGGACTCCCGAACCGACCAGGCTTTCTTCAACCCGGGAATTGCCGCCGGCTTCCTCTGCCGACTGTTCCAGGCCACCGGGGAGAAGGAGTGGCTGGCACTGGCAGTGGAATACATGCGCTTCGCCGAGTCGGCCAGCGACGAGCTCTTCCGCCTGATCCGGGCCGGCAAGGTGGCCTGGGCCGCTTCCCTGTTGTTCCGAATCACGGGAGAAGAAAAGTATCGGGCCATGGCTGTCAGGATCGGCCACAATCTGATCCGGCTGCAATCCAAGCACGGATACTGGTCGGGAGTGGGACAGCAGACGCCCAACTACGATTCCACGGCCGAACGAGTGGTCTGGATGGATGAGATCGCCCAGGTTGCCGGCGGATAGAGGTACCGCCCGGATTGACCGGATGCGACAGATCGTTCTGGTTCCGAGCCCGGATTGACCAAAAGGGAGGTTGACGATGTTGATCATTGACGGGGATTACCCCATGGCCATTGGCGCCATGGACCTGAACCGCGACCTGACCCTTCCCCTCCCGGAGGTTCGGAGCGCCGCTCCCGACCGCTTCGCCGAGGAAAGCCGCCCCGACGCCGATACCATGGCCTCCCTGCCGGAGATGCGCCGAGGCGGGATCGCCGTGGCTCTGGTCAAGGTGGTGGCCCGCCACTATCGGTCCGGGAGCCCGCTGTGGGGATACCGGGGTCCTGAGATTACCTATGCCGCAGCCCGGGCCCAACTGGCCTACTACGGGATGCTGGAGGCGCACGGGCAGGCCAGGATCCTGAGGACAGGCTCCGAACTCTCCAGCCACCTGCAATCGTGGTCAACCGGGGAGTCACGGGACGGACTGCCGGTGGGATTCATCCTCGGCATGGAGGGGGCCGACCCCATTCTGGAAACCACCCAGGTGCCCCAGTGGTGGCAGGACGGAATACGAGTCATCAGCCTTTCCCACTACGGCCTCAGCACCTACTGTCACGGCACCGGCACCGGGACCTCGGGAGGCCTGTTCCCGCCCGCCAAGGCCCTGTTGCGGGAAATGGAATCGGCCGGAATGATTCTGGATGTCACCCACGCTTCCGACGCCTCGGTTCGAGAGGCCCTGGACCTCTTTGGGGGACCGGTGCTGGCCAGCCACCAGAATTGCCGGGCCATCGTCCCCGGGGAACGACAGTTTCCCGACGACCAACTGCAAGCCGTGATCCGGAGGGGCGGTGTCATCGGCGTGTCCATGGACAGCTGGATGCTGTACCGGCCCGGCCTGAACTGGGGCGGTCCCATCCCTCCCCGGCGCAGCGTCTACTCCAAGGAGGCGGTGACGCTGGAGGATTACTGCGACCACCTCGACCACATCTGTCAACTGGCGGGCAACAGCCGCCACGCCGCCATCGGCGGGGACACCGACGGCCAGGGCGGCAGTGGAGGGGCTCCGGCGAAGATCGACACGGTAGCCGACTACCAAAAAGTCGCGGGGGTGTTGGAGCGGCGAGGCTACTCTTCCGAGGCCATCGAAGACGTCATGGTCCGCAACTGGCAGCGGTTCTTTGAAACCCACCTCCCCCAATCCCCGGACCCCGATCCCGGCAGTTCCGCGCCAGGAGGATGAGTTTGCGCCGCTGCCTCCCTGCCGGTATCCTGTTTCTGGCTGCCCTTGCGGGCGGTTGCGGCGACTCGGCCCCCCAACAGTCGGACCCCATGCAACCCGAGACCCCGAAGCATTACCTGGCCTATTTCGGCACCTTCACCCGGGGGGAGAATGCCGCCAAGGGCATTTACGTCAGCCGTTTCGACGCCTCCAGCGGCAGGATGGGCCCAATCCGACTGGCGCTGGAAGCGGAGGATCCCTCGTTCCTGGCCGTCCACCCCAACCGGCGCACCCTCTACTCCATCAACGAGTTGGGAGGCCGAACCGGAATGGTCAGCGCCTATGCCATCGAGCCGGCAACCGGCAGGCTGCGACTGCTGAACCAGGCGCCGGCCCAGGGCAGGGGCACCTGTTACGTCAGCCTCGACGCCGGCGGCAGCATGCTGGCCGTGGCCAACTACGGCACCGGAACGGTGGCTTCCTATCGGGTGCTTGGAGACGGCCGGCTGGGAGAGGTGGTTAGCGTCATTCAGCACCGGGGAGCCGAGGCGCCTCATCCCCACTCGGTCAACTTTTCGCCGGACAACCGCTTCCTCATGGTGCCCGACGTCGGCACCCACAAGGTCCACCTCTACCGCGTCGATCCCGGCAGAGCGGCACTCCGGCCCCACGACCCCGCGGAGTTCCCGGCCAGGCCGGGCAGCGGCCCCCGTCATCTGGCCTTTCACCCTTCCGGCAGGACCTGCTACGTCATCGAGGAGACGGGAAACGCGGTGGTGGCCTTGAAGTGGCATGAACGGCGTGGAACCCTGGAGGAATTTCAGCGGGTTCCCACGCTTCCGGCCTCCTTCTCGGGGGAGAGCTATACCGCCGAGATCATCGCCCACCCTTCGGGGAAGTTCCTCTATGGGTCCAATCGCGGGCACGACTCCATTGCCGTGTTCTCCATCGACCCCCACAGCGGCCGGCTTACCGCTGTCGATCACACCCCCACCCAGGGCAGCTACCCGCGAAACTTCAACCTGGACCCCAGCGGCAAGTGGCTGATTGCGCTGAACCGGGAAAGCAACACCGTCGTCATCTTTGCCGTCGACCCGCAGACCGGAAAACTCACCCCCACGGGACAGGTGCTGGATCTGCGGAGCCCCTCCTGCCTCCGCTGGGTGTCCAGTAGACAGTATTCACCTGACAGCCCCCCTGCCAAATGGTCTGCTGAACCGGCATCCCCGCCGTTGCTGGTCTGTTGACCCACCCTGCCTACTGCACCGAGTCGATCGCTAGCGACCTTTCGGAAGTGGATCAGTTTTTGGGGAGAACCTCGCGCTATCGGACGACATTGATCATTGGCACTTCTGTGATGTCAAATATGGAAGGAAAAAGGGCTTTTATTTCCCAAAAGCAGCCGAGCGAGAGCGGACTCGTAAGCCTCTTTTCTTGACGGCGACCTTGATCTTGTCAATTCGACGGTTGATTGACTGGGGGCCTGATGCATCCGGAGTATAGGCCAACAGGTAGTACCCTTGCAGATCCTGCAGGATTCGATTGGTAGCGATATGAGGGGAATCATAGGATTGAAAGTACACGCCGCCGGTTTCCCGGGCCAGATGGTACCTGCCGTCGTTCGGAGTCCTTACGCTTCCACCCCTTCGAGAGGATTCGGAACCCGCATTGTATTGCGGCAACATTCTCAACCCTTCCGCCTCAATGGAGTAAATGACTACCGAGGCCCGGTTGCAGGCATCGGTCAGGCGACGCATTGTGCTGCGTATGTCTCTGTCAATTTTGCTGTAGTAGACCAGCGGCAATCCGCCTGAAATAAAGACCACAGATTTCCGAAAGGGCAAATTCTCCATCACGGCGACGGTGTTCAAGAGTGTGTCAAGGGTGTACAGGGTGAGGTTCGCCTGCCTGAACGGAGAGGATCCGCTCAACACGTCTTGCGCGACGAGCGTATTGTGGTTCAGTCCCGGACGACTGGAGGTGTTGTACTTGATTTGGTCAAGCGCCTTTAGAAGAAGTTCCTTGTCCGAAGTGAAAGAGATTCCATCGGTCCCCACGCCAGAGCGAACAAGAGCCACCAAATCATTGGGTTGAATTTGCTTGTCGACAAATTCCTTCAGTCCTGTCCTGATTTGAGACAAATCCCTTTGGTCGATCCCCAACTCGTCCACCACTACAGCGATGAGGCGTTTCGGCAGATGAGGATTCGATGTCGAAGCTGATGCTGCCGCAGGGTCGGGGGAAGCGTGCAATGCCGAATCCCCTTTCTGAAGATCAGCCGTGGGCGGTTGCAACCATTTGTAGGACAGGCTCTGAATTTCTTGGGGTCTGCCGTCCTGCAGGACCTCGAAGTCCTCTTTCTGAAGATCCGTGACGTGGTGTCCTTTCCGGTCCGTCACAATTACATCCATTTCTACCAGTTCCACAAAGTTTCGAATCGTTCCATCTTCGGAAGACGGATTGGCTGTCTTCTGAGGAGGAATGTTCCCCTGCTGCTGAGTTCGCTCCGCCTGCTCTGTCTCCTCCCCCTGAATTTCGCCGAGCGCGGCCATCGAGGAACGAATCCCTTGGGCTATCTGGAATGCCAGGCCCCTTGCGTCGTTCTTCACGGCCGGGTCCTGGGAGATACGTTCCAACACGGGAATCATTCGGTCTGGGGCCGGCACCCTTGAAGACCTCAGATTCCGATCCAATTCCTCCAGTTCTGCGCGCAGTCTCGAGCGATCCCGAACGAGGGCTGTTTTCAGTTCCAACAAGGCAAGTTCCTGCTCACAGAGGTTTTTGAAAAAGGCATGAATACTCTGGAGTTTGGGGTCGTTCTTGCTAACGGCAACCAACCTGGTTCCGACTGTGTTTTCGTTGCCGTAGTCAACTCGGATAGTTGACCTTCCCCTTGCTTTCCGTGCCCGCCGGCGGGACCTCTTCCCTTCCTCTTGGAAGGAGCGGGACTGAGTGAAGAGGTGAAACAGATTCTGGACCAGATTGGACTGAAGATGCGTTTTCAGATTGAAATCAAGTTCGATCGGATCGTGCTTCCGTTGCTTCACCTGGATCCGGATGGGACCCTGATTGCCGAGAACGACGCGTCGGAACTCGGTTTTGCCTTTGCCCGAGTGCTCTTCCCAAGTGAAACGGACGAATTGGGTCCGGGATGCTGCAAGTGCAGGCGACTGCGCCGACAATGCCAGCAACAGAGCGAGTTGAGTGAGCCGGTTGAAGAACCAGGATCTTTTCTTTGTACGGCCTGACATCCGATACTTCCCTAGAGGCGCTCTTCCACGGATCGACAGCAGCCCGGGCCATCCCGATGAAGCGGATTATTACCCAATCTTAGCACGTGTCCGCGAAGTGCCACACGGGAATCCGCGAAAACCGTCATATGGAGAACGAGCACCTGCCCGCTCTCAACCTGGTGGCCTGGTTCCGCGAAGGTCTTCAAATTTAATCTCGACATCGAGCCCCCGGGTGCTTCCAAGTTCGCCAAGGTGGTGCACTGCCTTCTCGATCAGGGATGTGACCGTGGGGATGAGGGAGGGCAAGCGGGCCAGAATCTTGCCGTGCTCGTCGACCAGCAGGTAGGTCGGAAAGCCCCTGATTCGCAGCAGACGCCCGAAGTCGCTCCCCTTGCCTGCGTGCCAGTTCGTCCAAGGCATCGGCTCGTCCTCGATGAACCGGGTCACGGTCCCAAGTTCCTCGTCCACGCTGATCGCGACGATGGCGAACCGGTCCGGCGGCAGTTTCCCAACCAACTCCCGAAGCTGCGGCAGCGCCGCCACGCACGGCTTGCACCAGGTTGCCCAGAAATCGATTAGCACGATACGTCCCCGGTAATCCGAAAGACGTTCCTCGACGCCGTCTAGCCGCGTTCCCATCACCTCCGGCAGGGTTGCGCCCGCGGTCCCATGGTTCAGGCTGCGAAGCAGATCCGCCTCCGCCTCGGCCAGCGTCTCAGGGACTGGAGTGCCGTCAGGATTCTCCCCGAGGAACTTCTCCGCCTCAACCCCGGCGCTCAACCCGGTAGCGGCTTCGATCGCGCGCTGACGCATGGCCTCCCGATCCTCCGTCGGCAGCATGAACTGGGAATTCACGGTGCTCAATAATCCGGCTGCCAGGTAGTACTTGCCGTTGGCGCGCAGCACCGGGTCTTCGGCCTCGGAGGCCAGTTCCTCGAAGAACCTGTCAATTGCCGGTCCGTTAAACATTCTGGCGCCAGACATCCGGCTCAGCACCTGAGGCCACTCCTGGTAGTCGGGTGCGTAGGCGAGGAGAGCCTTTGCGCCCACGTACATGTGTTGATCGGAGTCTCTGCCGGAATGCGCCCGCATCACGAGGAACTCCGCGGCCTCGATCGTCTTGTCATGCGCACCGCCCAAGTTCAGGATAGCGGTCGCCGCGGCTATGGCGGGTTTGACGTCAGGGGGCTTCGGAGCACTCTCGTGGAGTTCACGAGGCGGCTTGCCCTTTTCAACACCCTGCCTGAAACGTTCCCGACTGCTTTTCTGCCAGGTGCGATACCGGCCGAGGTACTCTTCCACCATAGCCCAGTCAGGCTCAACCTCGGGCGGCCCAGCATCCGGGGCAACCGCACGCTGGCACGACCCAATCGGTGTCAGAACGGCTGCGGCAACAAGAACCCAACCAAACCAACGCCATCGTAGCGGAGGTGGTACGTCCATCTCTTCTTCCATCATGTCGTCTATTGGGTGAAATGACTGTGTGGCACTATTTTAGCCAGTGTGGAGATCCGATATCCAGCCCGGGATTTCGAAGCAGTTTCATGGCTCAGCCTGCTTGTCGTTCTTTTTCACATTGCGCCTTCTGAGTATTGGTCTGTCAAGAAGGGGCGCTGGAAATTTGTCTTCATATTGCTTCTGCTTCTCCGGTATGGGCGATATGCATTTCGACCTGTAGAGGCTGTTCCGGTGCAAGTATAAATCGCTGCTCACCTTTCCCCAGGCCACATCCCCATTGCCATGCTTATCAAGCCGGAACAGATAGTGCAGGATCGCCCCTCCCTGCTGTGGAGGGCGCACCGTTGGATAGATTGCCAGGATCACGTGAAAGTTGGGATCGGCGCTTTGAATCCTGCCCAGTCGGAATCCGTCTTCCTTGTAGCTCTTGAGTTCCCCGCTCTTGGATTCGCGATAGAGGATGTCGGGGTCCCCGTCGCGATAGACGAGCGAGAACGCAACGCTCGCGAGATCGTCCTTCTCCCATTCGCCCCATCGGGTGCGGGTCTCCGGCGATGTCCTGTAGAAGATGGCGCGACCGATGGACGGACCGGTGCACCGCGTCACAACCACGTATTCAGACTCGTCGGCGGCGGAGGCTGGAATGACCAGAAGCATCAGGATTCTGAAATGTTTTTGGAATCCCCAACGCGGAATCGCCCTACGGACAAAGCTAAAGAACTCTCTTGGCTCTCGTGTACAGGAATCGGATTCAGAGAATGGGAATCCGCACGGAGCCTTGAGAGCGTCGTCCATGGACCTCAGCAATCCAGTCATGGCACACATCTCCTTGACCCGTATTTCTCACCAGGTCGCTGGATTCATAATGAGAGACCATTTATTTTCAGCAACTTGTTGGTCCGTTTGTGATGCCTTGCGGTGACAGACTGTGCTGGGCGCGCCTTGACTTGCCCTTTCCCCCTCAGCGCATCCATGCTCGGTCGACCGTAGTGACCGTTACGCTCTTCGCTCGCGAGCACGCGCTGAGGGAAAAATTCCTGCGCCATCATCACGCCCCCTGGTGAGAAATGCGAGTTAACGGTCGATAGAGGTTATCGAAGACGACGATTGTTCATGAAATGCCTTCCCTCCATTTTACACGGAACTGCCACTTAACAATATTGCGGGTGACGCGCCGGCGCCGGCGATCATAGTGGCTGGGTGGTCTCGGGATTGGCGTGGCTGGCCAGGTATTGCAGGTCCTCAATCGGCACGTGCCGGGAGAGCAGGTCGCTCACCACCAGGAAAGGGACGGAGAAGCCCAAGGGCCGTTGGCGCGCTGCCGGCAATCTGCTACCATGACGCCCGCAAGGTCCTGTCATTAGGGGGAGGGAATGGTGACTGCGGAAGATCGGTACCTGTTCGATCTCAACGGCTACCTGGTACTGAGGAAGGTCCTGCCGCCGCCGGTTCTGGCTGCCATGAACGGGAGCATCGACCGGCTGGAGGGCCTGAGCGACCAGGAGGTGGAGGCCCGCAACCTGACCCGGAAGTACCAGCAGGGCAGCGTCTACGCCCAGGTGGGTCCGGCGCCGCAACAGGGCTTGGCGGACTACTCCGGCAACATCCTTCCCTGCGGCGGCCCCTTCGAGGAGCTGATCGACTGGCCCGCCACCCTTCCCTACCTGGAAGAGACCATCGGCCTGTCTTTCCGGCTCGACGCGGCCAGCTTCATGTCCCGCCACGGCGGCGGAGGATTCGTTTTCCACCACGGCTACGCCGAGATGCTGCCCTACAGCGAGTATGCCTTTGAGCAGGACGTTTTTCGCTGCGCCAGCATCAAGATATCCTATGCCCTGACCGACGTGGGTGAGGAGGACGGCTGTTTTGCCGTCATCCCGGGAAGCCACAAGAGCCGCTTTCAGAATCCGCTGGTAGGGCGGCTTCCCGATCCTGCCCACCCGCTGGTGCGGCCTCTGCCCTGTGAGGCGGGAGACGCCGTGCTCTTTTCCGAGGACCTGTCCCACGGAGCCGTGGAGAACCGGGGATCCAGAGTGCGGCGAACCTTGTTCTATTCCTATGCCCCTGCCTTTCAGTGCGCCTGGGGCTCGTTGACCGAGGTGGCTCCCGGCTTTGAGTCCCGGGCCACTCCTCGCCGGCTGGAGCTGGTCCAGGGACCGGCGCCATTCGAAAACTCACCCGCCAGCCTCACCGCTGTGTGATCCCAGGCGGGCAAGGCCGCGCCGCTAGCCCGCATTTCTCACCAGGTCGCTGAATGCATAGTGAAAGCGGTTTATCTTCAGTACCTTGATTGGCGCCATATAAGGGACTTGCGGCTACAGACTGCGCTGGGCGCGCCCTGGCTTGGCCTTTTCCCCTCAGCGCGCACATGCTCGCTCGACCGTAGAAACCGCTACGCTCTTCGCTCGCGAGCACCCGCTGAGGGAAAAATTCCGGCGCCAGGATCACGCCCCCTGGTGAGAAATGCGGGCTAGAGAAAACCCCTCTCACGGGCCGGAATCCCCCGGCCGCCTGACGCCGGCCCCGCGGGAGAAGCACCTTTCAGCCGTGGACACTACTCGAACCCAACGACTCCCCACCGAGGAAGAGGTCTTCGACCTTCAGACCGGAAGCAGCCGGCAGCTGCTCTCGATAGAAGAGCAGCACTTCTTCGATATCGCCGGATACGCCCTCCTGCCGGAGGTGCTGAACCCGCGGCAGGTCGAGGCGGCCCGGCGAAGCCTGGAGCGCCTGGCCCAGTCTCCCTCCCCTGCAATCAGCCTCCGCCGGACGGACAGCTCCGGTGTCGAGTTGCTCAACATCATCGAAGCCGGGGGTGTCCTGGAAGACGCCATGGCCCTGCAGCCCGTGCTGCGCCACCTCCAAGGACTCATCTGGGGACAGCAGTTTCGCCTGATTGCTTCCCGAGGACGGATTCGAGGAGTGGGCAGCCGCGGCCACTTGACTCAGGGCGGAAAGGCCGACCCGCGGCGATACGCGCGCTATCGCTGCGGCCCCGAGGGAGAATTCCGCTGCCTGCTGGTGACCTGTCTGATTGCGTTATGCGACACGACTGCGGGAGATGGAGCCTTCTGCCTGATCCCCGGAAGCCACAAGTGCCTCCTGCCCCATCCCTATGCCGACCGCGAGTTGGAGGAGGTTCCGCCCCTGGAGGATCTGCCCCTGAGGGCGGGCTCGACGGTCGTCTTTACCGAGAACGTCTCTCATGCCCTGAGGCCGCCCCGCCTCCATAGCCAATACTGGCTCGAGTTCCAGTACGGCCCCTCCTACATGGAGAACTGGCCCGGCTGTGAACCCTCGGCCGACCTGCTGCGGCGCACCGAGCTAGACCCCGTCAAATCCCACCTGCTGCTGGCCCCCTACTACCACCCCACCGGCTCCCAGAAGAAAATGGGCTGAGCAGGTTAATGCTCTCGAGCCGTCTTCAGGGTCCTGTAGAGCGGCGCGCCCAGCTCGTCGTAAAAGGCAAACTCGGCCTGAGCCGGCCTCCCCCCGGCCGGCGGGTGGACCCGGACTCGCAGGAAACCGCCGGACTGACCGCGCTGGGTGTACTTGTGGATGATCCTGCCGTCGGGATCGGTCGAACCCGGGTCGCCCGGCGAAATGGCCGCGAAGGCGTTGGCATCGCAGAGGGCTCCGCAGGCGAACTCTTCCACGCCGCTGGGATGGATGGCGTGATACTGCCAGTGGCGGTCACCGCAGATGAGATAGAAATTCCTCGCCAGCAGACCGTTCCGGGCCAGCCAGCCGAAGAACTCCCTGGCTTCGTGCTGAAACCCGCCGATGTTGGCGTGGCTGTCCCGCTTGCTGGCGCCGTCGGGACCCACCATGGCCGTGGGGGAGATCAGGATCTTGAAGGCGGCGTCCGATTCCAGAAGCGTCCGCTGCAGCCAGGCGATCTGCGCCTTCCCCCACAGGGTCTTGGCAGGACCGTCTTCCATACCGTTGGGACTGCGGTAGTCGCGGCCCTCCACCAGCCAGATCTGCAGCTCCCGACTGATCCGGTGGGTGCGATAGGTCACCGCGTCCTTTTCCGCCGGGTCCACTACCGGCACCTGCTCCCGAAAGATTTGAATGCCCAGGGCGTTGGAGGGCTGTTGGGCGAACTCCGGATTCTCCTGGTCTTCCACCCAGGCGTGATAGCCCTGCACGGGAGTGTGGGGGTCCGAGTCGTTGAAGCGGTGGTCGTGGTCATCCTTCTCCCAGTAGGTCGGAACCTGGCGGAACATCTCGATGAAGCGCGGCTGGATGAACTGCTCGTGCCATTTTCGCCGCAACTCGGCCCGGGTCCGGGCGCGGGAGTCCGCCGGGTGGTCGTAGTAGACGTTGTCTCCGGTTCCGACAAAAAAGTCGGGCTTCATGCGCAGGATGGTGGCCAGGGCCGGATAGCCCAGGGGCTTGTCGTGGCCTTCGTACTTGGGACGCTGAAACTTGGGGGCGCCGTCCTGGAAAAAGGCGTAGTTCATTCCCGTCACCACCACAAAGCTCACCACGGCACTCTTCTGCCAGCCGGCCAGGGTCTTGAAGGTGGCGGCGGGACCGAGCCTGGTGTTCTCCTGGTCCGCCCCGTAGCGCAGCCGGTAAAAGTAGCGCGTCGCCGGGGTCAATCCCGAAATCCGAACCTTGACGATATGGTCGTTCTGGGACAACGCGGCCATCCACTCGGTCAACCTCGGGTCGGCGAAGTCTTCCCCCGCCGACAGCTCGAAACGGGCCACGCCCGGGCTGCCGGGGAGGTCCCCGCCGACCAGTGATGTGCCCTGGGTCAAGCGGGACTGCAGAATCACGCTGGTGGGGGTGACTTCACCGGCCATTTCCCCCTGGCCGTTGTGGATGTCGGCGGCGGAAACGGCGCCGGCCGTCAACAAAAGGAGGGCCGCAATGGCCTTGCCCAATAGTTTGGATCGCATGGAGAGCCTCTTTCGGAGGAAAACCTGGCGGAGTCTGCCAGCCCGGATTATACCCGGATTGCGAAATGGAATTCAGGAGTGGGGCCGCCTCCCCCGCCTTGTGATTTACAGGGATAATTCACATGGATGGACAGGATATACAGGATGGCCCTTGGAAGTCTGGCGTCCTGTAGTCCCGGGCATCATTTGAATGAGTCATTGTTAATCGAGCTTTTTGCAAAATTCGCAACGGGGCAGGTCATTTTGCCGGCAAACGTGATGTTCTGCCTTGTTCAATATCGGGTGCGACCTGGTGAGAAATGCGAGTTCACCACAAAAAGCACAAAAGTCACAAAACGAATTTTTTGATTTCGAGTCTTGACGATCCGAAGTTGATCAGCATGGCGTCGCGTTGACCGGATGCACGCAGATAGCCCAGAACTTGTGCGACATGTTCGGACGTCAGCGCCTTGCAGGCTTTCAGTTCAAGGATGAGGCAGTTTTCTACAAACAAGTCAGCAAAGTAGTCGCCAAGGATGGCACCGTCCTCATCTCGCACCTGCAGGGCTTTTTGTCGCTCGACAGCCAAGCCAATTTTTCTCAGACGGTGGGCCATCTCGTTTTCCTAACCCTTCTCGAGATGCCGGTTGCGAAGATATCCATGCAGGTCGAAGGCCGTCTGCCGGATCTGATCACACAAAGCCTGCATGCCTTGGTCGTTTCTCATCGTTCCGCTCTTTTTGTGTTTTTGTGCCTTTTGTGGCCATTCCCGGCAAAGATCCCCCTGCCGAATTTTGCAAACGCCTCAATCATGAAAAAACATGCGATCCCCAGTGCCGGGCGGGCATTCCCCCACCGCATCAGCCTTCGCCTGTCGGCTCGGGACCACCTGGGAGCGCGGGCGTCTCGCCCGCACAAGATCTGGCGCGATGGAAGAGAACCCCGTAAAGTCTGGCTTGGCGCGCTTTGCAAGGGTGTGGCCGTGGATGCGAGGCTGTTTCCAGCAATAGGGTGCGGGCGAGACGCCCGCGCTCCCGGGTGGATGTCATCTGACCCAAGGACAAGGGCGAAGCCCGCCGTCGAGCCGGTGGGGGGGAAGGGAGCCAGCAAGATCGCCAGGCAGGTGATCGAGACCAGGGCGTGGGCTCGGCTAACCAGTTGACTCCGCCTGACGGGTCCTGGAGAATCAACTCTTTCCCGACGGCGTTCTTGCCTGGAGACTGAAGGATGACATCCGGCGGCAGCCTCCCTTCCGACCACCCCAGCAGCGAAGCAGCCTCCCGCCGGCGACACCTGGCCCTGTTCGTGCTCGGCCTGGTGACCCTGCCCTCCTGCCAGGCCATGCTTCTGGTCTACGGAACCCGCATCAGGGAATACTTCGCCATCAACGCTGAGCAGTTCGGGACGCTGTTCGGCAGCCGTGGCCTGGGCCGCATCCCGGCCCTGTTGACCATTGGACCGCTGCTGGCACGTCTGGGCGTCCGGCGGGTCACGGAATTGGCCACGGTGGGGACCGGAATCGGCTTCCTGATCCTGGCGGTGGGGGGAACCCTGCCGGCATTCCAGGTGTCCATGCCGGTCATGGGTTTTTTTCTGGGACTGTCCGGCATTGCCATCCCCGCTTTCCTGATCTCGCTCTACCCGGATCGCAAGCGGCGCATCTTCTCTGTCATGCTGGTGGCCTCGGCAGCGCCTTCGATCCTGACGCCCCTCGTGGCCAACGAGTTGTTGAAGTGGTCGGCCGAGCGCGGGGATGCCGCTTTCGCCACCGTGCTCCAAACCCCCTTCGGCATTTCCGGGGGGGCGCTGCTGCTGGGAGGCCTGCTGCTGAGCCTGGCCAAACTGAACGAATCCCGGACCGCACTGGAAAAACCCCATCGCATCCGGGTCAGCCAGCTGCTGCATCTTCGTTCCCTGGCCATCGTCCTGATGCTTTCCCTCCACGCCGCCGCCGACACCACCATCTACACCTTCCTGCCCATGTTCATGGCCAGCCAGTTCAAGCACCTCCCGCTGCCCCCGGCTGCGGCGGTTGCCGGACACAGCGTGGCCTATGTGGCGACCCGGACGCTGCTGTCCTTCTGGCCAGAGGGCAAGTGGCACCGCGGCATCTTGTGCCTGGCGGGACCGCTGGGCGGAACCGTCGTCATCCTGACCCTCTGGTTCGGGCCGGCGGTCTCGGTGCCGCTTCTCTATACCCTGGCCAGCATGATGTTTGCCGCCGAGTACCCGGTGCTGGTCAGCGAAATCTCCTCGGAGTCCATGGCCGAATTCGGTTCCATCGTGGCCGGCGGCATGCTGGTCAGCGAGTTGATCGGCTTCGGTCTTCTCAAGGGAACCGGCAGGCTGGCCGACCTTACCGGCGATTTCCGGCTGGCTCTCAGCATTGCTGCCTGCGGTTTCCTGGCCTTCGGCCTGATCGCCGCCCTGACCGGTCTGGGGAAACGGACCCGGCCCGGGCAACCCTCCAGTTCGTAGCGAGGCTTTGCCTCAGACCGAAAAGCAGCAAAAAAGATATCCACGAAGACACACGAAGAAAGACTTTTTTTCCTGGCGTTCCCCGGTCCTCAGCGCTTTTCAATGGATAAGGACTCCCTGGGGCAGACCACCCCGCCAAAATAGGCCGTCACCAGAAAGCAGGCCATAGGCACCGCATAGGCAATCCTGATGCTGCCGGTCATGTCGGAGACTTGGCCCTGGAGGGCCGTCAGCACCGCTCCGCCCAGGATGGCCATGATCAACCCGGCGCCCCCGATCTTGGTGTCCGGGCCGAGGCCTTGCACCGACAGGCCGAAAATGGTGGGAAACATCAGGGACATGCACCCCGATATCCCCACCAGGGCGTAAACGCCGGCGGGGCCTCCCGCCAGAATCACCCCCAGGGTGCACCCCATGGCGATCAGGGACATCAGGCACAGCAAGGCCCCAGGGCTCAGGAAGCGCATGAGCCAGGTGTTGACGAATCGAGAGACGGTGAAAAGAATCAGCGCCGCCAGGTAGTAGCTGGCCGCCTGATCCTCGTTCAAATCCAGCTCCTGCATGACGTAGCGAATGGTGAAGGACCACACCCCGATCTGGGCGCCCACGTAAAAGAACTGGGCACCCACCCCCCAGCGGTAACGGGATACCCGGATCAGCCTCCCCACCGTTGCCGCCAACTCCAGGTCCCCGCCGCTGTCGGCAGCCCTGGGCCAGCGGGTGGCGGCGATGAGGACCCAGACCAGGGTCAGGAACAGGGCCACCGCCACGTAGGGTTCCATGACCGCCGCCAGTTCCTCGGCTTGAATCCGGCCGAGCTGCTCCCGGTTCATGGCGGCCCGATCCTCGGCGCCCGCCCGGTTCAACTCTGACAGGATGAACCACTTGCTGAGAAAGACCCCCAGGATGGAACCGATGGGATTGAAGGATTGGGCGAAATTCAATCGCCGGGTCCCGGTTTCTTCCGGTCCCATGGCGATGATGTAGGGATTGGCGGCGGTCTCCAGGATGGACAGTCCCCCCGCCAGGATGTAGAGGGCCAGCAGGAAATAAGGGTAACTCATGGTCTTGCTGGCCGGATAGAAGAGCAGCGCTCCGCAGACGAACAGTCCCAGCCCCAACAGCACCCCGGCCTTGTAGGTCCGCTTCTTGACGAACAGGGCCGCCGGCAAGGCCAGGCAGAAGTAGGACCCGTAGAAGGCGATTTGTATCCAGGAGGTCTGGAAATCCGACAGGCTCAGGATGCGCTTGAAGGCCGCCAGCAGGGTGTCGGTCATGTTGTTGGCCAGACCCCACCAGGCAAAACAACTGGTGAGCAGGATAAAGGGCCAGAGGGTCCGGCGGGGGATCAGCACTTTCGAGGGGTTGTCCATTGCAGCCTCCAAGCCGCCTTTCCGGGATGGGTTCCGGGTTTCCCGAGGCGCCGGCGGTGCCTGTTGACAACGCTTGCAGCTTCAACACGCACCGGCAGGAGGCAAGGCTACTGGACTCGGCCCGGCGGATCAAGAGTTCCTGACACCGCAAGCCGGACCGGGTCTTCCTTCGATTTTTCTTTCGGAGGGGCCCTGACCCGCCTAAAATCGTTGCGGAAGGATCGTGGCAGATTCCGGAGCATCGTGAAACGATCCCACCGCGAACCGCCCTGGTTGCGTACCGTCAGGGCGCAAACCCGGACCTCAAGAGGGAAACCCATGTCACTGCCGGCGAGGCCGAGAGCCGCGCGTTTTACAATTCCGATCCTGTTGGCCGCTCTTTGGACCGTCGCTCCCGGAAACGGCGAGTCCAACCGCGAATGGACGACCTCCTCCTTTATGGATTTCGTGGACGGCGCCCTGACCGACGGTGGAGCCAACACCTACGTGGGGGCCGATGGAACGGTCCGGCTCATCAACCTCTGGGACCTCAACGATGACGGCCAGCTGGACCTTTTGTTTCCAAGCAGCCACGACCACAACGAGAAAGTGGATCTGTTCATCTACTGGGGACGTTCAGGGCTCGATCCCGCCGGCAGGACCCGGCTGCCCAGCAACGGGGGTAAGGCCGTGGCCATTGCCGACCTGAACCAGGACCGGCAGCCCGACCTGATTGTGGTCAACCGCTTCAACGGCACCCGCAGCGACCTGGACTCATACATCTACTGGGGCAGCCGAGGGGGCTTCGAACCCGGCCGCCGCACGCTGCTGCCGACGCGGGGCGCCGAGGCCGTCGCCGTCGCCGACCTGAACGGGGACGGCTGGAAGGAGGTGGTCTTCGCCAACAGCGGCTTGAGCTACCATGTGCCGGTGGACCGATTCAACCGGTCATTTATCTACTGGGGCGCCGCGAGCGGCTACAGCCCGGATCGCCGCACCAGCTTGAAGACGGTGCTGGCCCGTGACGTGGAAATCGCCGATCTGGACCGGGACGGCGCGCTTGATCTGGTCTTTGCCTCTGAAGGAAACGAGGATGAAGAGTCGGGCGCCTGGATATACTGGGGGGACGGAAGCGGCGATTTCTCCGGTCGCCCCCCCACCAGGCTGCCCGGCCAGAGGAGCGCGGCAGTGGCCGCAACCGACCTCAACGGCGATGGCTGGACTGACCTCGTTCTGGCCAACCGCTTCAGGCTTCGGGCCCGGGAGATGGGGATCTACAACATCATCGATACGGTGGCCGTCGATTCCTACGTTTACTGGGGAAGCCGCGAGGGCTATGCAGTCGGACGGCGAAGCGAGTTGCCGACGGTGTCCGCCAGGGACGTGGAAGCGGCCGACCTCAACGGCGACGGGAGACCCGACCTGGTCTTCGCCAACGGGGCCGGCGGGGCTTCCTACATCTACTGGGCCTCGGACAGCGGGTTCCACCCGCACAAGCGGTCGGCCCTTCCCACCTCGGAAGCTGCCGGCGTGGAAGTGGGAGACATCAATCGAGACGGCTCTCCCGACCTGGTCTTTGCCCAGCGGGGGGACCGTCGAACCGAGGATGGCGGCTCCCTGATCTACTGGGGCAACAGCCAGGGATTCAGCCGCGACCGCAGGCAGACCCTTCCCACCTGGGAAGCGACCGGAATCGCTATCGGCGACCTGGACTCCGACGGCAGGACGGACCTGGTCTTCGCCAACAAGTCGGACGGCAACCGCCAGGTGCCGTCTCTCCTCTACTGGGGCGCTCCCAAAGGCCGATACAGCCGGGAAGCACGGTTGGAGCTCGGCAGCGGCGGCGCCGATGCCTACGCGGCGGCCGACGTTAATCGGGACGGGTTCCCCGATCTCTTTCTCCCGGAAAAGACCAAGTCCATTTACTGGGGTGGCCGGGAGCCCTATTCCCCGAGCCGGACCTCCAAGGTGGACTCCGAGTCGGCGATATCGGGAAGGTTCGCCGACCTCAATCGCGATGGCTACCTGGACCTGGCGCTGAGCGAGTGGCGACCGGGGATGGAACAGACCAGCCTTCTCTGGGGAGGCCCCGGGGACTATTCCCGGGACAACCGTTTTGTCTTCGAGGTGGGAGGGTTGCGCCACCACCACCTGGCCGACCTGGATCGGAACGGATGGCTGGACATCATCTTTACCAGCACCACCAACCGGGAGCTGTTCATCTACTGGAACGGCCCGCAGGGCTTCGACAACGCCCACAAGACCCGACTGCCCACCGGCGTCTGCGCCACCGTCGAAGTGGCCGACCTCAATGGGGACGGCTACCTGGAGATCGTCGTGCCCAACCTGTTCGATCCCAACCCCAGCCCCGACAAACCTCAGTCCTTCGGCGGCTCCCCGCAGGGCAACACCTTCATCTACTGGGGCGGCCCCGAGGGCTATTCTCCGGCCTCGCGCCAGATTCTGCCTTCCATCGGGAACGCCGACGTGGCCGTGGCCGATCTGGACCGGGATGGCCGTTTGGACCTGGCGCTCACCAGCTATCACGCCGGTCACACCCGCAGCCATCCCTCCACCATCTACTGGAACAGCGCCCAGGGGTTCCAGCCGGAACGGTTCACCCGGCTGCCGACCCACTCGGCCTCGGGCGTCCTGGTGGCCGACTTCGACCGCAACGGCCACCAGGACATTCTCTTTTCCTGTCATTCCAGGGATGGGAACCACCGCAACCAGGCCTTCCTCTACTGGGGCGGCGACGCCGGATTCTCAACCGACCGGCGCAGCCAACTGCCGGTGCTGGGACCCCATTTCCTCAGCGTCATCGACATCGGCCACATCTATGACCGCGGCGACCGCTACGACTTCATCTCCCCGGCCTTCGACGGCGGTCCCCGGGCCGTCTTCTCCACCCTGGCATGGAAGGGTGACACCCCCTGGCGAACCGGGCTGGAGTTCCAGCTTCGTGCGGCCGAAACACGCCAGGGGTTGGCCGACGCCCCCTGGCAAGGCCCCAAGGGGCCTGACAGCTTCTACCGAACCTCACCGGCCAGGATCGATGGCCTCCCCCAAAAGGCCCGCTGGATCCAGTACAAGGCCAGCCTTATCAGTCCGGATTCCGCCAACAGCCCGGTGTTGCGATCGGTATCGGTCGGGTATGGCCGCCAGGGTGAATGATGCATTCGGAAGGATGAATCGCGCCCATGGCGACAGAACTCATCGGGGACTTCGGCCTGGCCATGGGTGGGGCCGCCGGAGACGAGCTGGACCGTCTTGATTTTGAGCTGGGGACCCCGCCCCAAGCCCTGCTGCTGGCCTCCTCGACCGGCCACAACCGACACTACCAGCAGGTCATCGAGGATATTCCCCAACTCAAGAGCCAACGGGTCTACGGCGGCAGCACCCATCCTCCGGTACGGGCCGACATGGTCTACTTCGAGACCGGCGGCGGGGGAGCGGTCTTCTCGGTGGGATCCATGACCTGGTGCGGCAGCCTGTCCCACAACGACTATGACAACAACGTGTCCCGGATTACGGAAAACGTCTTGAGGGCATTCCTGAGGTGAGACACGGGGGGCCTTGACCCACATTTCTCACCGGGGGGCTGCGCTGACCTGCAACCAAAAGCAGTGGCCAGTGACCGTTGGCCGTTGGATAATCCCCTCCCCCGGAGGGGTGGCCGAGCCAAGCACTGCACCCTTGAGAAGCGTGCAGGCACGCGAAGCGGGCGCCGGGGTGGGTCTTGCCGTCCTGGGAAAACGGCGTTTGGACGGGATTGAACCGTACCGAGCGATCAGTGCTGCCGCTACGCGGCTGGGCGGCGCGGGGGAAACGGCAACTTCACGCCATTCATCTCCAGGTCAGACGGAAAAGCCTCCCCTCCGCTCCCGTTCGACCGCCGAACGTACTGACCCGTTTGGGTCCGAGGGTCGTGGCAACTCCCAAAGATCCGTGGGCAGGCGCTTTTCCCCTCGCTTGGGAAGACCCTTTCTTTCCAGATCTTTCAGATGTTCAGGGAGGGAGGCGGAACCTATCAGAGATAGGAAGCGCGCAATGGAATTACCGTGCTCGGTAATCACGACTTCTTCACCGGCCTTGACCCATTGAGATCCGAGTGAATTTCCGATAAGGTAGAGGCATTCGCACAAGGATTTTTTCACTCAACCCACGGCAACCGTGAACCGCATGCTGGCAAGACTCCTTCCCTGGCTGGTGTTGCAACTGATGGTGGGATCCCTGCCTTCCTCGGCTCCGGCCGAATCCATCCCCGCCTTCGAAGGCATCCGGCCCATTCTCGAAAAACACTGTCTGGCCTGTCACGACTCCCGGTCACACCAGAGTGGTCTGGTCCTGGAGAGCCCCCAAGCTGCACTCCAGGGAGGCGCCTTGAACGGGCCCGCCGTCATCCCGGGAAAGAGCCGGGAGAGTCCGTTGATTCTCTACCTGACCGGCCGCAAGCAACCTCGGATGCCCTTGAGCGGCAATCCGCTAAGCGACGAAGAGATTGCCTTGATAGCCGGGTGGATCGATCAGCTGCGGCCACTTTCGGAAGCCGGAAATCAGGTGCGGGGATGGCCCTGGCGGGGGTTGAAGGCGCCCGAGATCCCGCAGGTACGCCATGACCAGTGGGTGAAGAACCCGATCGATGCCTTCATCCTGGCCAAGCTGGAGAGCCGGAAGCTGGCTCCCGCCTCGCCGGCCTCGAAGCGGCTCCTGCTGCGGCGCCTCTATTTCGATCTTGTCGGCCTGCCCCCGACTCCTGAGCAGATGCATCGATTCACCAGTGATCCCAACCCCGACGCCTACCGGCAGGAAATCGACCAGCTGCTTCGAGACCCTCGTTACGGCGAGCGCTGGGGGCGGCATTGGCTGGACATTGTGCGGTATGCCGATACCGACGGCGGCTATGACGGTCCCCTCCCCCACATCTGGCGCTATCGGGACTACGTGGTCCGGGCGTTCAACCAGGACCGGCCTTTCGACCGCTTCATTCGGGAGCAGATTGCCGGCGACTCCTATCCGCTCTATGGAAAGGAAGGCAAGCTGGGTCTTGGATTCCTGCATGGCACGGTGTTCAGTGAGGATGGCGTGCGGCGCGACGCCCTCAACGACATCGTCAACACCACCGCTTCGGCCTTTCTGGGACTCACTCTGGCCTGCGCCCGCTGTCACGATCACAAATACGACCCCATCCCCATCCGTGACTACTATCGGATGGAGGCCTTCTTCGCACCGGTCAAGCTCAGCACCATGGAAGTACCCTTCAGCCAGTACGAGCTGCCCGGCCGAAACCTCAAGGCCTGGGAAGACAGCAAGGCCTACTGGGAAGGTCTGCTCAAGCGCCAGAAGGAGTTCCGCGAAAAGACCACGGCCAGGTTCAAGGAACGCCTGGAAAAGGCTCGCTTCCTGCAGGCTTTTCAAGATCTCAAGGAATTGCCTCTCTTGAGCAACAGTCCCGTGAACGGAGACCTCAAACGGGCAGCACTGGAAGGCGTCCTCTTGAATGAGCAGGAACAGGCGCTCTACCACCTGATGCGCAAGCAGACCACCGCCTATCGCAATCCGCACAGCCCCGAATACTACAAGGCCATGGCCCACTCGGCTTCGGCCTCCTTGGGCCTGAACTACGCAGCCATGGGAAGAGATGCCGGAGGCCTTCCGGACCCACCGACCACCTTTGTCCTGGAGGGAGGAGATCCCAAGAAGCGGGGCAAGGTGGTCCAGCCGGGATTTCTCAGTGCCCTGACCGGCCACTCGGGACCGGCCAGGCTGGAAGAGGTCGGCCACGACGGGGTCTCCCGCCCCCTCCGCAACCCCACCAAGGTCTTGGCCGAGTGGATTGCCAGCCCTGAAAACCCGCTGACGGCCCGGGTGATGGTCAATCGGATCTGGCAGCACCATTTCGGCCGAGGACTGGTCAGGACCCCCAACGATTTTGGCCGTAACGGCTCCGGCACCGACTACCCGGAGCTCATCGACTGGCTGGCCACCCGGTTTATCCAGAGCGGTTGGAGCGTCAAATCCATGCACCGGCTCATTCTGCAATCCAACACCTATCGTCAGTCGATGCATCATCCGGAATTCAACCGTTTCCAGAAGATCGACCCCGAGAATCGCTATTACTGGCGATGGAACATGTTGCGGCTGGAAGCCGAGGCCATCCGAGACAGTGTCCTGGCGGTGAGCGGCCGATTGAATCCGCTCATGGGAGGACCCGGATTTTTTCCCAGGATCGACAAGGACTTGTTGGAAGGGGCAGTGACCTGGTTCGAGCCCTCCCCTCCCGAGGCGAGAAATCGGCGCAGCCTTTACATGTACCAGCAGCGCAGCCTGGTGTTGCCCCTGGTGAAGGTCTTTGACGGCACCCAACTGGACGAGAGCTGCGCCGCCAGGGGGGTCACCACGGTGACCCCCCAGGTTTTCGTCCTCTTCAACAGTCAGTTTGCCCACCAGCAGAGCCGCAGGCTGGCCGGCAGGATCATTGCAGAGGTTGGGGATGATCCCGAACAACAGCTCGAGCAAGCCTTCCAACTCGCCCTGCAACGCTCCCCCACTCCTTCAGAACGAACCGACGGCCTGGAGTTTCTGGGAGCCGCTCGGCCGGTTTCGGGAGATCTGAAGGATACTGTGAGTCTGACCACGGGCGGGGGCGGTTCGATCGACGACGACCGGGAAAATCCCGCCGCTCGGCAGAAAAAGGATGCAGAGGGAACCTTGGACGATCTCTGTTTGGCCCTGTTCAACCTGAACGAATTCATCTATATCGAGTAATTGCAACGCGGGAGGATGGGCCCCCTCATCCCCAACAAGGAGAACCCTCACCATGGCTTATGGTCTGCCGAAATGGAACCCCGTCCCGAGCCCCATGAACGGTCCGCAGACGGGTCCCGTGGGACGCCGGCACTTCCTCTTGCAGGGTGGAGCCGGTTTGGGGGGTTTGGCCCTGTCCTACCTGCTGCAAAGAGAGACTCTGCTGGCCTCGGAATCTCCCGCCAGCCCACTGGCCCCCAAGCCCCCCCACCTGACGGCCAAGGCCAAGTCCTGCATCTTCCTGTTCATGGGCGGGGGTCCCGGCCACATGGACACCTTCGACCCCAAACCGGATCTCACCCGGCACCACGGAACGGTTGCCAGCGGCGGACCGGACCAACCTGAAGGCTCCAAGCTCCTCTATATCGGCAGTCCCTTTCGGTTCAGCAAACGGGGAAAGAGCGGCATCGAGGTCTCCGAGCTTTTCCCTCATTTGGGCGAGTGGGTCGACGAAATGTCGGTGGTTCGGTCTCTCTACACCGACAGCGACAACCACACCGCCGGCACCCTGCTCATGAACCTGGGCCGCCCCATGCCGGGCAGTCCCTCCCTGGGTTCCTGGATGGTCTATGGTTTGGGCACCGAGAACCAGGATTTGCCTGCCTTTGTGGTCTTGCCCGATTACCGTTTTATCCACGGCCCCCAGAATTGGTCCAACGGATATCTGCCGGCCATTTATCAAGGCACCCTGCTGAATCTGGTGGGGCCGCCCATCGTCGATCTGAAGCCGCCTGAAGGGGTGACCCGACCCCGACAAGCGGCCAATCTGCGCCTGATCAACAAGTGGAATCGAGACCATCTGCGTTCCAATCCGGTCAAGGATGACCTGCAGGCTCGCATCCGCAACTATGAGCTGGCCTTCCGGATGCAGACCTCGGTCCCCGAGGCCCTGGACCTGGAGAAGGAACCCGAGAGCATTCGGGAACTCTATGGCTTGAACAACGCCGTCACCGAGCCCATGGGACGAAAGTGCCTGATGGCCAGACGGATGGTGGAGCGCGGCGTCCGATTCGTCCAGGTTTTCAACAGCAGCTGGGATTCCCACTTCGATCTCACCAAGGAGCACTCCCGCAGGGGTCTGGAAACCGACCGGCCGATCGCGGGTCTTCTGCAGGACCTGAAACAGCGAGGCCTGCTGGACGAAACCCTGGTGGTCTGGGGAGGTGAATTCGGGCGCACCCCTGAAAGCGGCCGCGGCCTGGTGAAAGAGACCATGGGGCGCGAGCACAACAAGGAAGCCATGGCGATGTGGTTTGCCGGCGGGGGCGTCAAGCGGGGGACGGTGGTGGGCGCGACCGACGAAATGGGACGAGGGGCCGTTGAAACCCGCTATCACATTCACGATCTGCATGCCACCATCCTCCACTTGATGGGGTTGGACGATATGCGCCTGACCTACTATCACGGCGGGCGTTTCAAACGTCTCACCGATCTGGGCGGTCACTTGATGAAGGAGATGATCGCCTGATGGAAACCATCAGCCGGCGCGGCTTTCTGGCCATGGGTGTCGCCGGAGCCGCCCCTCTGCTGCGGCCTGCCGCTGCTCTCCCTTCCAGGATTACCTCTCCCGGGAAACGTCGCCTTTTGTTCAACTGGGACGGCTCCATGATCCACTGCTGGGGGCGCACCGCCCTGCCGCACTCCAAGGGCCCTCTGACCCGCGACCAGTTCACTTCTCTGGTGTTCACTCCCATTGAAGACTCGGCCGTGGATACCGTGCTTTTCAGCTTCGGCAGCGGAAACGTGGCCGAGTACCAGAGCCGGGTGCTAGAGTGGCCGGGAGAAGCCGACAACTTCCAATTCCCCGAGGAAAGAACCTGGCACGCCGGCATCACGGTGGACCCCAAGGATCAGTACCGGAACCCGAAGTCGCTGGCTGACGCCGGACACAATCCCCCGGCGGTTGTGGTCCAGGAGTGCCACCGCCGAGGCCTGGAGGCCTTTGTTTCCCTGCGCATGAACGATTGCCACGATGCCCTTCGGGGGCGCGGGCAGTTGCCCAACCCGGAACTGCCCACCTTCAAACGTCTCAATCCCGATTGGCTTTCCAATCTGCGTTGGTGGACGGCGCTCAATTTCGAAAAACCCCAGGTCCGCGATCTCAAGCTGCAAGTGATCGAGGAATTTTTCGATCGCTGGGATTTCGACGGCATCGAGTTGGACTGGCTTCGCCACACCTTGAACTTTCCCCGGGGCACGGAACGTGAGAACGCCAAACACCTCAACAGCTTCATGCGCTCGGTGCGCCGGAGTCTGCGAGAACGAGGCCGACGCCGCGGTAGACCCATTGAGCTGGGCGTACGGGTTCCAGAGCGCCTGGAGTGGTGTCTGGAAGGAGGTTACGACCTCCCCACCTGGATTTCCGAGGATCTGGTGGATTTTCTGATCCTGGGACAGGGATTGACCGAACTGCCGGAATTGAAAGAGTTTCGACAACTGATGACCCACGCAAACCTGCCCATCTATCCCTGCCTCTACATGTACGGCAATGGATACCGAGTCAGTCCCGATGCCGTGATCCGAGGCAGCGCGGCCAACCTCTGGCGGGACGGAGCCGACGGTCTCTACACCTTCAACTGGTTCACCCACGGGTCATGGCGGAAGGCTCTGTTGGATGAGATTGCCGATCCGACAACCCTGCCCAAAAAAACCAAGCACTATACAACCGTCCATCGATTCGACTCGACGCCCTTCACTCCCGTAACCGACCCCATTCGCTACAACACTGCCCTCCGGGATGCCCCGCTCCCTTTCGACCTGATCCCCAACGGCAAGGTAAAGACCCTCCTGGTTCCCATCGCGGATGACCCGAGATCCAAGACGAACCGCCCCCGGAAGGCTGAATTGTGGATCGGCATGCATTACTACAGGACGGGAGACGTCTTGAACCTCGTACTCAACGGGCAGCCGCTGGAACCCGGGGAACTGCACATATCCAGCCACTGGCAGCAGGTAGGTTACGAGGTCAGTCCGCCGGCCGGACAGGGAATCCTGGGCTTCCCCGCCGGAGAGTCGTACGACATGCGGTTCAGGGCCCTGCGGCTCGACCTTCCCGTCAACAGGCTCAAGAAGGGCCGCAATCGGCTGGATCTCAAGCTGTTAGCCCGCGGCACCGGATCGGACAAACCCTTGCGAGTCACCCGGGTGGAGGTGTTGGCCGAGGCTTGACAAGAGATCGGACAACCGCCGGCGGCAGCCGATCGACCCGTTCCGGCTCTTAACCCGCATTTCTCACCAGGGGGTTGCACTCTTCTCAAGAGTGCAACTTGGCGCAGGAATTTTTCCCTCAGCGCGTGCTCGCGAGCGAAGAGCGTAGCGGTCACTACGGTCGAGCGAGCATGGATGCGTTGAGGGGAAAAGAACAAGCCAGGGCGCGCCCAGCACAGTCTGTACGCTGAAGACTCCATACAAAGCACTACAAGATGTTAAAGACAAACACTTTTCTGCCGTATGCTCAGCGGCCTGGTGAGAAATGCGGGTTAGAGTCGAGTAACGGCGAAGATGGAGAGGAAGAACCGGAAATGAACGCTTCAAAGCTCAGTTCCGCGGAACTGGACCGGCATGCCGCCAGGCTGACCGAAGAGGGCTACACCATCATCCCCGAGGTGTTGTCCCGGGCAGATCTGGACAAGGCCAGACGGGCCATCGACGAGACCCTGGAGGCGGAAGCCGCCACCGCCCGCAGGTACGGCCTGCAGAACGAGAACCTCCTGATGTGCTACAACGCTCAAGGAAAGCATCCCCATTTCCCGGGCATGCTGACCCGGTACCCCGAACCGCTCCTGGTGGCGCGCCGGGTGCTGGGGGAGGACATGTTCGCCCACAACCTGGCCATCCGCAAACCCCTGCCGACCGGCAAGAAGGACTGGACCAAGCTGGGCGGCTACCTGCATGCCGACTGGCACCACTTTACGGTCAACCCCTTCATCGGCGGCAGGCACTACCCTCTGGCCGTCCAGTCCGTCTGGTGCATCTCCGAGTTCACCCGGCAGAACGGGGCGACTTACGTCTGGCCCGGATCGCACCTGTCACTGGAAGTGCCCCCGGAACAGCCAAAGACCCTCCCCGACGGCTGGATTCGAGCCGAAGCCCCGGCCGGTTCCGCCATTCTCTGGGATTCGGCCCTCTGGCACACCAGCGGCGCCAACTGCGGCACGGCGCCCCGCTACTCGCTGGTGTTCTACTTTCAGCGCTGGTGGGTCAGGGGCTTCAACGACGCCTACCGGCTGTGCCCCCCGGAGGCCAGGGCGCGCATGACGGAGGAGGAGCGGCGCATCTGGGGCTTGGAAGCCGCGGTCCCGCCCAATACCCACTTCCGGGGAATGACGCCGGGGCAAATCGAAGCCCTCACGCCCGAGGAGAAGGCCGTCCTCAACATCGCGGCTTTTTGACAGCGGTTGTCATTGACTCCATGACAGGGATAGGAATGCTTTCCGAGACCTGGGTCGGGTCCCGGTCCATAGCTCACTTGTCGGAGCGCAACTGCCTGCTTCGATGAGTCGATTACTTGCTATACTGGCTTCTCAAGGGACGTCCATGGGTACCATCGTTTTCGACACCCATGCTTTCGTAAAAGATCTGGCCGAGGCCGGCATGCCGGAGAAGCAGGCCGAAGTGCTGGCTCGCTCGCAAGCAACGCTAATCGATGAAAAGCTGGCCACCAAGCAGGATTTGAAAGAACTGGAAGCCCGCCTCAGACGCGACATGAAAGAGCTGGAATTGCGGCTGAAGCACGACCTGACGATACGCCTCGGTTCCATGATGGTGGTTGCAATCGGCGTGGTCGCCGCCCTGGTGAAGTTGCTGTAACCGACGATTTTCCCTCCAAGGAACCTCCATGGCCACGATTGTTTTCGACACCCACGCTTTCGTCAAGGAGTTGGCCGAGGCCGGAATGCCGGAGAAACAGGCCGAAGTGCTGGCTCGCTCGCAAGCCACGCTGATCGATGAGAAGCTGGCCACCAAGCAGGATTTGAAAGAGCTGGAAGCCCGTCTTAGACGCGACATGAAAGAGTTGGAACTACGTTTGACGATACGCCTCGGTTCCATGATGGTGGTTGCAATCGGCGCGGTCGCCGCCCTGGTGAAGCTGCTGTAACCAACAATTTCCCCCCGTAAGGAACACCCTCGTTTTACCACCTGCAGTGCCTCCGGAACAGCCGCAGACCCTGCCGGACGGCTGGATTCGAGCCGAGGCCCCGGCCGGTTCCGCCATCCTCTGGGACTCGGCCCTCCGGCACACCAATGGAGCCAACTGCGGCCATGCTCGCAGATACTCGCTGGTGTTCTACTTTCAGCGCCGGTGGATCCGGGGCTTCAACGACGTCTACCGGCTGTGTCCTCCAGATGCCAGAGCCCGCATGACGGAGGAGGAGCGGCGCATCCGGGGACTGGAGGCCGCGGTCCGGCCCAACACCCTTTTCCGGGGAATGATGCCGGAACAGATCGAAGCCCTCACGCCCGAGGAGAAGGCTGTCCTAAACATCGCGGCTTTTTGAGAGGGTGTCATCGACTCCATGACACGTACAGGGGCGTTCTCCAAGACCTGCATCGGGTCCCGGTCCATAGCTCACTTGTCGAGGCGTGAATGCCGGCTTGGATGAGTCGATTTCCTGCTATACTGACTTCTCAAGGAAGGTCCATGGCCACGATTGTTTTCGACACCCACGCTTTCGTGAAGGAGTTGGCCGAGGCCGGTATGCCGGAGAAGCAGGCCGAAGTGCTGGCTCGCTCGCAAGCCACGCTGATCAATGAGAGGCTGGTCACCAAGCAGGATTTGAAAGAACTGGAACTACGCTTGACGATACACCTCGGCTCCATGATGGTGGTTGCAATCGGCGTGGTCGCCGCCCTGGTAAAGCTGCTGTAACCGACGATTTTCCCCCGTAAGAAACCACTCCGTTTTACCAAATCGAGTACCCCCGGAACAGCTGTAGACCCTCCCTGACGGTTGCATTCGAGCCGAGGCCCTGGCAGGTTCCGCCATTCTCTGGGACTCAGCCTTCTGGCACACCAGCGGCGCCAACTGCGGCACGACCCCCCGGTACTCGCTGGTGTTCTACTTTCAGCGCTGGTGGGTTCGGACCTGTTATTCCAGCGGGATCGGAAAGGTGAGCGTTCCGTCGTTGGAGCTGTTATCCACGCTCACCACGTACAAGTAAGCTTCTCCGGGGATTTGCCAACTGATGAAACCATTCTCCAACCGAGACGAGATGGACTTCTGCGAATAGCCCTTGGCCGGAAGATCGAACCTGATGACTTGCACAGGGTCGGCACCTCTCTCTCCGGAATGGACTCTTGCAGTCACCGTCTGGCTCCGGCTCGAACTGTTGAACACCCCGATGTTGGTCCGTTTGTCGTCGTCGATGTTGACTCCGAAGCTTATGGCTGATCCCGAATAGAGAAGCGGGGGCGTGGGCTGGTTGAGGACGACGGTGGTGTTCCTGCCGTTGGAAGAATCGATGTAGACCTCAACCGAAGCGACCTGAAAAGGTTTGTCGGCCGTGAGCTCGACAGCTCCAGATCCTCGGTATCCAAAGAGGGTTCCAAGAAAATTGTTCCAGGGGTAATAGGTAACGGCTTCCAGAGAGATGGTTTCCTGCTTCACCAGCCCCTGGGTTCCGTACAGCTTGGCCGTGACCTCGATGTCTTCCTCGTTCAGGTTCGCCAGAGTGAGATTGGTCTTGAATATTCCCCCGAACCTGCCGGCAACGTTGGCGGTGGTGGGAATGACCCAGTGTCGGGAAGTGAGGGGAGTGAGCCCTTCATCCACAGGAACAGGAGGCGTGGTGATCGTGGCCGTGCCCGAGGGATCGGACAATCGGTCACTGTCATAGGCATACATCCGATAGCTGTAGGAACGCTCGGGCTCGACGCTGCCGTCCACGAACTCCCTGCGGCTCCTCCCCAGCCACACCAACAAAACCCAGTCCTGCTCTCGGACTCTCCTTACGATCCCAAACCCACTTGCATTTTCCCCATTGTCATCCCTCCAATTGAGACGGATGCGGTAGGGCCCCAGGGGGGTGGTGGTTAACTGGTAGGGCGGTTGGAGCGGCTCTTCGACTGCAACCGATTCAAACAGGGCGGACACGTTTATGGCGGAGCTCACCCGGACGGTGCAGCGGTTGCCGGATACGGCATCGCACCCCCGCCAGCTCTTGAATAGAAAACCGGAGTTGGGGCTCGCCGTCAGGGTCAGACTGGTCCCGGAGGTGTAGGAGAACCGGGGCTGGGACTCCAGGGCGCTCAAGGCGGCATCGACCTGGATGCGGGGTCTGGTGAGGTTGTTTCTGGGGTCGGTGATGGATACGCCTGTGCTCTTCAAGGCGGAAAGCACCTGATCCACCGAGGCGTTGGGTGCCTTGGACTTGAGTACCGCCCAGGCGCCCGCGGCGTGGGGCGCCGCCCCGGATGTTCCGCCGGCTCTACCGAAACCATACCCTGGTACGGCCGATGTAATCCATCGGCCCGGTGCCAGCAGATCCAGTTCCGGGGAACTGTTGGAGAAGTCGGAGACCTCGTCTAGGGTTGTTTCGGAGCTGCCGTCGCTACTGGAACTGCCATCGTCGGTCGATCCCACGCTCACGATGCTGGAGATGCAGGCGGGGGAACTGATGCCCGTGGAGGATTCCTCGTTTCCAGAGGCGGCGATGGTGGCGATTCCGACGGCGCGCAGCCTATCGGCGATGGCTTTATAGGATGAACGAACAATGTCGCATTCACCGGGGAAAGGCTCCTTGGAGCCCAAGCTCAGGTTGACGGCTGCGATATCGAAGTCGTCGCTGAGTTCGAGGACCCTATTCAAGCCAGAGATCACATCGCTATCAGATGCTTTTATGCAGGGTCCTTCGGACTCCTCCTCTTCATCTTCTTCATCGGAGCAATCGTCAGACTCGAACTTCGAGAAAACCTGTATCGAGATGAGGCTGGCATCTCTGGCCACGCCTGAGAAATCAGGGCCTTTGCCGGCGGCTATCCCGGCGACGTGGGTCCCATGAAAGCAGCGAGGCAACTCAGGGTCCGAACAGGGCAGGCCCGAGCCCGGTCCGGTGGATTCAGTAACACCCCCAGGGCAAAGCGATTCTCCGCTGCCTCCACCCGAGTAGCAGGCTTCCGACACCACCTTGCCCGCCAGAAACCGGTGATTCTTGTCCACGCCCGAATCCAGGATGGCAACGGTCTGGCCCGAGCCACTGAACCCTTGACTCCAGGCTTGGGGCGCTCCGACGAGAGGAACGCTTTCCTCAAGCATCGGCTTCAGGAGACTGTCCTCTTCGATGCTGACCACTTCCGGATCCGAAGCCAAAGCCCCCAGCGCCGCGGCATCCACCTCCATCGCCACGTAGGGAATGTATTTGAACCTCTTGACGGACGAGACGTTGTAGCCGCTCATTCTGACCAACAGCGCCTGATGGGCTCGATCAATTCGGCTCATCATTGCCGTCCGCGCTGCTGCATCCTTGAAGCTGCTTGCGGCCGAAGCTCCGGGGCCTCCTTCGAGTCTCAACCCGACGATGACTCTCACCCGTCCTTGCGACTGGGCCTTGGCCGTCAGTTCTGCAAAGGCCCTGGCCCTTTGAGCTTTTGCCGTGGGTTTGACAGTCATAACCGGCTTGTCGGACGACGGGCTGGGAGCATTCTCACCTTGGGTGAGGCCACTGAGCCTGTTTGTTGTGGCGCTGCAAGTGGATGTCCGGCTCGGGGTGATGGTTCCGGCACCCCGTGGGACAACCCCGGTGGTCAGAGGAAAGCAACCGGAAGCCGAACCTTGCCGAACCGTAATGGTTCTGCTGGTCTCGTTGTCCCGCTCGTTGCTCTCCGAAACCGCGTCTTCGGTATCGACAACGATTTTGAGGGTATGTGTGCCGGCGCTCAAACGTCCAATCCAGTAGTCGGACCAAGATGTGAAGTAATTGCTCATGAGGGGGGAAGAAGAAGACCTTTCACTTTCAAATGTCCGCGCCAGCCGCCCGTCGACAAAAAGCTCGACACGAAAGGACTCCGTCACCGAGGCAGGGCCGTCGTTAAGCACAGCAAAGTCGACATAAAGATCATCGGTGTCCCTCAATTGAGAGCTGTCGCTGTGGGTGTCCTTTACATTGGAGACCACGATCTCATCCGACCAGTCCCGCGGCTGGTGGGGTTTGAGGTTGGGCCGGCTGCTCTGGGAGTGATAGGAGTCCGGGAAGAGGATCAGGACGGCAAGCGCAGTGGCAATCCGGAAACTAAATTCAAGGACCCTCCTGGCCCGCCGTTTTGCCGCGATTCGTCGATAGGTCATTTGGACACTCTCCGGGTTGGTCCTCTCCGGACGCTCACCAGTCTCTTGCCTTCGCAATATTCCAACCACAACCTCAAGTACCTCCATACGCCATTTCGTAGACTACCGTACCGCATCTGCCCTCTTGCGGCCGGTTGCGGTGCAAAGGGTTTTAATACCCCCGTGGGTTGATGCCAGCGCATCGAAAGCCACCCGCTCTTGGGTGCGCGCCGCCGCACGGATCTTCAGCTCCCGGCGAACTTTCCTTGGCCCGCAATTCTCACTGGGCCGCGCCCAACCCACAGCCGCACCGAACAAGAAAGCTTGACGCTGTGCCGTAAATATGGGAATATGGTTCTATGAAAACGACCATCGATCTCCCCGAAGCCACCTTCCGGCAGGCCAAGGCCATGGCTGTCGCCCGCGGCATAACCTTGAAGCGGTTCTTCACCCAAGCGCTTGAGGAACGACTTCGGCGCTGCATTGTCGAGACCCGGAACAAAAGTGTTGAGCCTCCCTGGATGGCCGGATTCGGCGCGCTATCCGACATTGCCGACGAGAACCGCCATGTCCTCAATTTAATCGAAGAGGAGTTCGAGAGGCTCTCCCCCGAAGATCTCAACGAAGATCTGCCATGATCCTCGACACCAACGCCTTGTCCGCGTGGGCGCAGGGGTATGCCGAGGTCGAAGCGCCCCTCCGCTCGGCCGAGCGGCTGGTGGTCCCCAGCGTCGTTCTCGGCGAGTACTATTTCGGCATCCGCCAATCGCGTCACCGCCTTCGCTACCAGGACTGGCTTGCCCGTTATTTGCCGATGACGGAAATCGCAACGATCACCTCGGCGACGGCGGATGCCTATGCCGATATTCGTCTGGAATTGAAACGGCTGGGGTCTCCGATTCCGCCGAATGACGTTTGGATCGCCGCATTGGCCTGCCAGCACGCTCTGCCGGTGTTGAGCAACGACAGCCATTTCGACGCCGTCGATCGAATGCAGCGCATAGCCTTCTGAATCGGACACGCGCTCTCGTGCGGGAAGTCAACGGTCCATGTTGGCCCAAACCAATGCAATCTTGGCAAGAGCGACAAATTCATCTGCCCCGGTCCAACCGATAAAACCTGATTTGCTGTGTTACGTTGGCAGCATGGGCAGGGAGATCGCCCTCGTGACGACTTGCCTGTCAAGCCGTGCCGCCGCTTTGGCGTGCGGATCATTCCAGGAAAAACGGCCGATCGTTAATGTAAAGAGATGAACCACGAATGGACACGAAGGCGGATGAACCTGCTTCAACCACAAGCGACGCCCAAAACGCCAGGATGGCATTGGCAATCATTCCGCCCTTGGTGGAAGTCTTTTACCCCTACCAACCCTTGGCGCATCCCTCTCGATCCTTCTCCAACCTCTTAGTGGCCCTTCGTGCCCCTTCGTGGATTTCTCTTTTTTTAGCCTTTGTGGATAACACTCAATTGTCTCAGGTAAGTCCGGCCCCCGCCCCCCACGACGGTGCGCATCACTCAGAGGGAAAACAGCCGTTCGTCAATGAAGACGAACCACCAATGAACACGAATAGGCACGAGGACTGATGGACCTCCTTCAACGACAACCGGCGCCAAAATGCTTTGGCACTTTTGTCCCGTTGGTGTGACCCTGTCATGGGAGGAAGCCCCCCCGGGAGCGCGGGCGTCCCGCCCGCACAAATCCTCCCGCAGCTTCGGCCATCTCCTCCACCGCAATCAACCGGCAGGGGCGCCCTGCCTCTGCTTCGGCCGGGCCCATGCGGTTCCCGCCGGCAGGGCGGTCGGCTGCAACATCGCAGGGAAACTGAGCGGCAACCGAAGGGACAGCATGCGGGCGGGACGCCCGCGCTCCCGGGGGGTGTCGTCCCGATGGTGAGGTGGGGGGTATCCGGCGGGCGACTTCTCTGAAAGCCGGCCTGTCCCCTTTGGGAAACTCCCGTTTGCCTGCGAGCCGGGCGCCCGCCCCCCGCGACTGGGCAGATCCATCGAGAAGGACTATAAATTGAACATCGATGCACAGGATAATCAGGACGGGAGGCTGCTGCAGGAGACGCTGACTCGGGCAATGATCGTGTGCGGATTTGAGGATGTCCGGGAACACAAGCCAGCCGTCTCCGGAAAAAATCCTGTGCATCCTGTGCATCGATGTGAATCAAAAATCTACCCATGCCTGACTATGAACCGGTTTCCAGCCACCAGGCGCAGGGGGTTGTTTCAGGTAAGCCGGTCAGGGGGTGACCTGCTCCAGGATGACGACATCTCCGGGGTTCCAGGTCTGGGCAATGATGTAAAACCTGCCATTGGCCCGGCGCAGCACGGCATCGTGGATGTGCTGAAAGGTCTCTACGCCCAGCTCCTCCTTGACCATCACCGTAGAAACCACCTGGTCCCCTTCAAGAATGTAGATGGGCGCGCCCTTGCTGCGGTCCGGGCCATACAGGCAGCCCACCACGGCGTATTTCCCCACGTAGTCGATATCAATCGGAAAGGAACCAACGGGCAGCTTGAGGGTGGAACGGTAGTGACCGTAACGGGTGAAGCGCTCCACTTTGGCGTTGGGGCGGTCCGAGACCGCCAGGGTTCGCTTGTCGGGAGTCACGGTAATGCCGTGACCCGTGCCGAACTGGCCGGGACCGTCGCCCTTGCCGCCGAAAGCCAGATCGTGCCAAGTGATCCGAAAGGGGTTGGTGCTCAGGACTCGAGCCGTTAAAACGAAGTCGAGACTCGAGTAACCCGTCGTCACGTAGAGCTTCCCGTCGAGGTGTTCCACGTCGGTGGGGACAAAGTTCCCCTTGCCTCGGAAGTAGTCGTTGACGGTGGGGTGATCGAAGTCGTCTCCCGGGGTGGGGGCATGGAGGGTGTGGACCAGGGTTCCGTCAAGCGTGGTGGTATGAATTTCCCCGGTCTTGTTGGCCGGAAAGGTCAAGTAACCCGCTCCATCGGTGCCGTACCAGATGGTGACATTGTGCAGATTCACGTCTCTGATTGCCTCCGGCGTTTCCAGCAGCCGTATGGTTTTCAAGTCGGCGCTGATCTGAAGAATTCCCGCTCCAGGCAAGGCGAAGTAGGTCTCTCCCCGTCCCTGCCGGCGGTCCACCGTAAACCCCCCGTGGGCGGCAGCCAATACCTTCCTGGCGTCCTCCGGCAACCGTTCCGAGGTATACAAGACCCGAAACTTCATGGCTCCCTGACCACTCACGGCTCCTTGAGAATCCTCTGCCGTGTTGGCACCGGCCAAACCGCTGGCCACCGTGTAGGCCACCGGAGAGCGATGGTCATGAGAGAAGAGCGTCAGGGAACTCGCGCTGATGCTCAATGCAATAGCCCAGGCAAAGGCAAGGACGTGGGTGTGTCGTTTCATGGTAAGGCCCTCCCCGTTGGAAATTGGATTCAATCGATCCTCCGATTCGCGCATTGAGCACCAAACGTTCCGGCTTCGACAGGCAAGCTTCAAGAAACGAGCCTCCCGCGTCAGGCCGACTTCGCCTCCTTATAACGGACCAGCAACTCAAGTTTCTCAATGAGGATCTCCTCACGGGCGGAGTCGGGACGATCCGCTACCCGAACTCCCACCAGATTCTTGCCCAGGGCAAGCTGGTCCGGCTTCAGGTCATACTCCAACCATCCGGCGTCGACACGGGCGGTGCCCAGGTTGAGGTTGTTGATCCTGACTTCAACCCTCTTCTCGATGCCTCGGGCCAAGCCGCTGGTCCAGTGAGGCGCCGGACCCGGTCCGCCCACCCGCTCCGGGACGATTCTGTCCCTGACCAGGACGCGGGGATGCCTCTTCCTCTCGGGCAACCGCGCCGCCGCCGGGTCGTTCAGCAGCAAACGGAGGCGAAGACTTGCGACTCTGTCGGCCTCCGACGCGACGTCGTCCCCCACATTGAGGGTCAACAAGGCATCCACCTTCCCCTGGTTGTCGAGAGAGGCGGGCAGCTGCTCCAGCATATTGGTGTTGGTGTACATCAGCCTGGGAGTCGACCAGTCTTCGGGATTCGGAATCACAGTGGGTCCGTGACCGCCGCCGCGACGCTGCACGACGAAGGTCTTGTCCAGGGCGCGAATGACCTCGGCCCCCCCCATCTCCCGGAAGGCCTGTTGATGCATGGGCCAGTGGAGTTCTCCCGGGTCGGGGCCATACTTGAAATTGAAGGTTTGAATGCCGTCGGCGCCCTGGTGGTACCAGTTGGACCAGACGCCCCGAAGCACTTCGATGGGGGGGACACAGTAGCCGTCCGAGGAGTGATGATCGTCAATCACGCCCAGCAGCTTGATGGGCAGTCCTTCGGCGAGTTGGCGGAAAGCCGGCAGGTCCACTTCAAAATTGCGGCATCCCAGAGACAGGATATCCACCAGTTGCTCCCTGATCCAGGTGCCGACATCCAATCCATCGAAGTGACAGCCGACCAGGTTCTCCGGGACCCGGGCGGCAATCAGGAAGGCCCGGCCGCGGCGACGCTCCACCTCCAGGGTCATCATACGGATTTCCCGGATGAGATCGGTCAACAGGGAGTGCTTCTCCCAGGCTTGACCGGGAGGGAAAATCGGGCACATGCGAGCAAAATCCAGTTCGATTCCGTCGAAATCGTAGTCGGTCGCGATCTCCTCCATTTTGCGGAAGACATAGTCTCGCACACCCTTGACGGCATAGTTCCACAGCCCGTTGGGATTCCAGGGCGTGTATAGAAGCCAGTCGGGATTTTGCTGCTTGAGCGGGACCGGATTCTGATTCTCCATGTCATCGATGAAGGTCCCCCGGCCCGGAATAAATTGAGGATCATTGTCGCCACCGTTCATGCGTTCGGAAAAAAATACTTCCAGCCCTCGCCGACGTGTCTCGTCCTGAAAAATCCGAACAATATCAATCCCTTGCTCAATCCAGCGTTGGTAAGCAGGCTGATTGTAGGTCGGCAGAAACTTGCTGGGGTAGGCAACCACATTACCCTCCCCCCAGTTCCACCACACACTGTCGATACAGGACTCCGGGTCGTCGATGAAGGCGAAACGGCTCTTCACAATGGCTTCGACACTTGGATAGATATCGGGATCAACCAGCAGCACGTCAAAGTTCTTGGCCACCCGCCGGCGGCGGTTGACGGCTTCCAGGTGAAGGGCCGACAGCTTGACGGGCGGATGTCCTCCGCCGGGCCGATCCTCCAAAGCCGCGCGGCAACCATTGAGTTGCGCGGCCCCGACCACGCCGGCAACGGCAGCACCCAAAAATTCTCGACGATCCATAGTTCAACCACTCCTCGGTCTTGCGGCGACCCTTTTCACTGGCAATGAATGGTGTTTACCTTCCCCTATCAGCCTATCACAGCGTCAAGCGGGCAGTGAAAAGGACGCGGGGGGCCTTGCAAAGTCCCCTTGCGAACTTGCTGCTGAACCATTCCGGCAATTGGTGGGATAATGCCGGGCTTGCGGGCTCCCGCCCGCGGGATTTCGAGCAAACAGGCCTCAACCCATAGTTGCGAAGCACTCGTTGCCACTTCCTTGTCAGGGGGCTCACCCATGAATCCACCATTTGGACCGTCCCTTGAGGAGTTGATCGAAAAGAAGCAATGGTCCGAATTGCGGGCTCTGGTGTCGGACTGGCCTGCCCCCGAAACGGCCGAGCTCCTCCTGGTCATGGACAAGTCGGACCGCGTCCTGCTGTTTCGCTTCCTTCCCCGGCCCGTCTCCACGGAAGTCTTCGCCCATCTCAGCACCGAGTCTCAAGTCTCTCTGGTCAAGGAGCTGACCAACGACGAAACCCGGCAGATCCTGGCCAACCTGGAGCCGGACGACCGGACTCACCTGCTGGAGGAAATGCCGGGACGGGCCACCCAGCGCTTGCTGAACCTGCTGAGCCCCGAGGATCTGGTGGAGGCTCGCAAGCTGTTGGGATATCCCGAAGAGAGCGTCGGGCGCCTGATGACCCCGGATTACGTCGCCGTCCGCGCCGAGTGGACCATCGAGCGCAGTTTGGAGCACATACGCAAGGTGGGAAAGGGACTCGACTCCATCGCCACCGTCTATGTGACCGACCCCCACTGGAAACTTCTGGACGAGATCGAGTTGCAACAGTTCGTATTGGCGGCCCCGACCGACCGAGTCGATGCTCTGATGGACCGCTCGGTGGCCACCCTGTCCCCCTACAGCGACCGCGAGGAGGCCGTGGGCCTCATGGGCAAATACGATCTGGTGGCGCTGCCGGTGGTGGACTCCGGCGGCGTGTTGCTGGGGGTGGTGGCGGTCGACGACGTCATGGACGTGGCGGAGGAGGAGGCTACCGAGGATTTTCAGAAATCGGCTGCCGTCGAACCCCTGAAAATGAGCTACAAGGGGGCGGGCGTCTGGTCCCTTTACCGCAAGAGAATCCCCTGGCTGGCCCTGCTGGTGCTGGTGAACCTGGCCGCCTCTTCGGTGATTGCCGCCTACGAAGAAACCCTGTCAGCCACCATCACCCTGGCTTTTTTCATTCCCCTGCTTATCGGCAGCGGCGGCAATGCCGGAGCCCAGGCAGCCACCCTGATGGTTCGCGCCCTGGCTACCGGAGACGTCCGGGAAAAACAATGGCCCCGAACCCTCCTCAAGGAACTGGCGGTGGGGGGGACTCTGGGGGTCACCATGGGAGCCGCGGCCTGGTTCTTCGGCGTGATTCGAGGGGGATTGGACATCGCCGTCGTGGTGGGCCTGGCCATGCTGGCCATCGTTGTGGCCGCCAATACCATCGGAGTGGTCCTGCCCTTCCTTTTGAGCCGACTGGGAATCGATCCGGCCGTGGCCAGCAGCCCGTTGATCACCTCGATTGCCGACGTGGCCGGACTGGTCATCTACTTCTGGCTCGCCTCGACGCTCCTGGGCAGCGTGGCCTGAAATGCGGGCTGGACAGGCCAATCGTTGTTCCGATACACTCACCCTTCTCCGTGACCCTCTGCCCCGAATCCCGCTCGGTACAAGGGATTTCAGAGGCAGCGGTGCTTTTCGATCCGCCAGAAACCGGGGCTGTTGAGGCAGCACCCCTGGAAATTTTTTGCCGATGCCCGCAGCCACCGAAAAAAACCCAGGTTCCCCCAGCGGCGATGACGGCAGTCCCGGCCCCACCGATGTCCTGATCATCGGCAGCGGCATTGCCGGGGCCACCACAGCCCTCCGCCTGGCCCGCAATCCCCGGCGCCGGGTAACCATCGTCACTCGCGAGGAGGATCCCCAGGAGTCCAACACCCGCTGGGCCCAGGGAGGGGTGGTGGGGCAAGGTCTGGACGACGGACCGGAAACCCTGGCCTCCGACATCGTCGCCGCCGGGGCCGGAGCCAGCTCTCCTCAAGCCGCCAGGCTTCTGTCGGAAGAGGGTCCCCGGCTGCTGCAGGAGATTCTGGTGGAGCAGGCAGGAATCCCTTTCGACCGCGGCGATTCCGGTCAATTGGTTTATGGACACGAGGCTGCCCATTCGCGCCGGCGGGTAGTCCACGTGGGAGACGCCACCGGCCTGAGCATCATCGAAGGGCTGATGGCGGTACTGCGCCGCTGTCCCAACGTCACGCTTCTCCCCGGCTTCACGGCCGTGGATCTCATCACTTTTCCCCATCACTCCCGGGATCCGCTGGCCACCTACGGACCCATCACCTGCCACGGCGCCTATCTGTTCGATCGCCGGGCGCGCCGGGTCCACCGCCACCTGTCGCGATTCACGGTGCTGGCCACGGGCGGCTTGGGCAGGATCTTTCACAACACCACCAACCCCGCGGGAGCCCGCGGAGACGGCTTGTCCATGGCCCACCGGGCAGGCGCGCGCATCGTCAACGCCGAGTACGTTCAGTTCCATCCCACCGCGCTGGCCACTCCGGGCGCGGAGAGCTTTCTGATCAGCGAGGCCGTTCGGGGTGAAGGGGGAGTCCTGCTTTCCCCGGAGGGACGGGCCTTCATGGCCGACTATTCCCCCCAGTGGAAAGACCTCGCCCCGCGCGACGTGGTGGCTCGCGCGATTCACCACCAGATGGAAACCCACGGATACCCGCACGTACTGCTGGACATCGCCTCGCGAATGCCGGCCGCGGCCATCAAGAAACGATTCCCCAACATCCGGTCCACCTGTCTGGATGCGGGCATCGACATCACGGCAGAGCCCATACCGGTGGTACCCGCGGCCCACTACTTCTGCGGCGGCGTATTGGTGGATGCCTGGGGACGCTCGAACATCCAGAATCTCCACGTGGTGGGTGAAGCCAGTTGCACCGGCGTCCACGGGGCCAACCGCCTGGCTTCCACTTCCCTGTTGGAGGGACTGGTCTGGGGGAGCCGGGCCGCCGACAAGATGGAAGCCTCGCTGACCTCCGGCTCCCTGGCGCCCACGCCTCCGCTGGAGGCCCTGCCCCTCTGGGATGACAGCGGCCTGGTCTCCGAACCCGACCCGGCGCTTATCCAGGGAGACATGCAAACCATTCAGAATATCATGTGGCACTACGTCGGGCTGGTCCGCAACGGCGACCGCCTCTCCCGCGCCATTCGGGAACTGCGACATCTGTGGAACGAAATCGAGACCTTCTACCGAACCACCAAGCTGAGCGACGGTCTGATCGGACTACGCAACGCGGTCGAAGCCGCCCTGATCGTTGCCCGGGCCGCTTACCACAACCGCCAGAGCCGTGGCTGCCACTATCGGCAGGACTCCGTCCTGGTCGACGGTGACCGCTTGATCTGAATGCCGGCCCGGGTCAGCGGGAGAACCGAACCCCCAAGGACCGGCCTGCCGCTCAGGGGATCGCTTTTCCACGCCGGCGTTCCGGCCGAGCCTCGGGCGCCTTCAGGCGGAAGGAGACGGAAGCTGCGGCCGGGTTTCGCCGGACCCATGAATGCCACAGAACAATCACCCCATGCTGAAAAAACTGGACGATTACCGCTACCTGATTCCAAAATCCTACAAGCAGGGAATGAAAGTCGAGGGACTGGTCTACGCCAACGAGTCGCTGATTCAGCAAATCGGCAAGGACCTGACCAAGGAACAGGTGGCCAACGTGGCTACCCTTCCGGGGCTGGTGGGACGGTCCCTGGCCATGCCCGACGCCCACCAGGGCTATGGGTTCTGTATTGGCGGCGTAGCGGCCGCCGACCTGAAGGAAGGCGTCGTGTCGGCGGGCGGCGTAGGCTTCGACATCAATTGCGGCGTCCGCCTGCTGGCCTCCTCCTTGCAGGTGGAAGACGTCCGACCCAAACTGCAACCCCTCCTGAACCAACTCTTTCGTGATATCCCCTGCGGCACGGGAAGACAGGGATTGCTGGACCTGGCCCGGGGAGACCTGGACCCGGTGCTGGAAGACGGAGCCCAATGGGCGGTCCGCCAGGGCTACGGCCGTGAGGCCGACGTGGCCTTCATTGAAGAACTGGGAAGGATGCCCGGCGCCGACCCCTCCAAGGTCAGCTCCAGGGCCAAGCAACGCGGTCACCGTCAACTGGGGACCTTGGGTTCGGGCAATCACTTCCTCGAGATCCAGAAGGTGGAGGAGGTCTTCGATTCGGAACTCGCCGGCCGTTTCGGTCTCCACCAGGACCAGGTGGTGGTGCTGATCCACACCGGATCCCGGGGCTTGGGCCACCAGGTCTGCAGCGACTACCTGGATCTGATGCAGCAAGGCATGAGGCGCCATCGGATCCAGGTTATCGACCGGCAGTTGGCCTGCGTGCCCATCAACTCCGATGAAGGGCGGGACTACCTGGCAGCCATGGCTGCCGCGGCCAATTTCGCTTTCGCCAACCGGCAGATGATTACTCACTGGACCCGCCGGGCTTTTGGCCGGATCCTGGGGAACGAGAGGCTCAAAGTCGTGTATGACGTCTGCCATAACATCGCCAAACGGGAGGAGCACCGCATCGACGGCCAAACCAGGGAGGTCCTGGTCCACCGCAAGGGCGCCACCCGGGCCTTCCCCAAAGGCCATCCGGCTCTGCCCCGGGAGGTGAGAGACCTGGGACAACCGGTTCTGGTGCCGGGAAGCATGGGGACCTGCTCCTATGTTCTGGTGGGCACGGGACGGGCACTGGCTGAAACCTTCGGTTCCTCCTGCCATGGGGCGGGCCGGGCCAAGAGCCGCAGCCAGGCCAAGCGGGAAACGCCGGTCCAGCAACTGCTGGACGACCTCGCGGCCAAAAAAATCCTGGTCCGGGCACAGTCCCGGTCCGGTCTGGTCGAGGAAAAGCCGGACGCCTACAAAGACGTCAGTCAGGTGGTGGAAGTGGTGGAAAAGGCGGGCATTGCCACCAAGCTGGCCAAGTTGGTTCCTCTGGCCGTTATGAAGGGTTGATCGGACTGATTCAGCGTTGTCGGAAGAAGCGACTTGGGCTATACTCGATTTGGGCTATACTCGAAGGTTTGAAGGTCGGAACAAACTCCTGCAGACCGTAACCGAACACCAGCCCGTCAGGGTGAATCGACCAGGCGACGCCTACGACGCGAGTGATCCTGCAATATATCCCTCGTTCTCACAAGCCCTCCCAGGTGGTTTACCAGCCACGAAACACGGCGCTTCAGGGGTGCGGCGCAGAACTTCCGGCGCTGACGCCGCCCTGTCTTTGATGTGCTGACTCAGCGGCAGCCTCTCAAATCGTGCTCCGAACTTCCCATCAAGCCCGCAGCGATCGAACGCCGTCGTCGATTCTCAAGCAGGCGAGTCAACAAGACCTATGATTCTCCGTACTGAACAAGACAACCTGTTGGACCAAACCTTGACTCCGAGTTCCGATCCCGGGGAGGTTGCCCCGAAACCGGGGCCCCTGGATGAAGAGGCCGTGGAATCGCTCCCGGATGGACGCAGCCGTTTTTTTGGAGAAGAAACCGATCATCAGGGATCCCCGAGAGTACAGGCCGGCGAGGACGAGTCGGTGATTTCCGAAACCGGCGAAGAAACCGGCGTCAAGGATCGGGACGATCCGGCTCAACTGGACTTGACACCAGGCACTTTCGACCGCGCCGGCGAGACGGACCCGGTCAATCTCTACTACCAGGAGATGCGGTCGGTTCCGTTGTTGACCCGCCAGGGCGAAGTCGCCCTGGCCAAGCGCATTGAACTGGGCAACCTCCGGATTTCCAAAGCGCTGTCCCGCGCGCCTTTCATCGTGCGTGAAATCCTCCGATTGGGCGTTCAACTGGAAAGGGGGGAGCGTTCCGTCAACCGGGTCGTCGTATCCAGCGGCGATTTGATTGCTGTGAGGCTTCGGAACGCGCTGGACCGGATTCAAGAGATTGAAGCGTTGGCCGAAAGGTGGGAGCGGTTGGAGCGCCAACTCGCTTCAGCCGACCCGGGCAAGCCCGGAGAGCGCCTCCGACTGGGACACCGGCTTGCCCGTCAGACCATTCGCGTCTCCCGGGCCATCCGGCGCCTGCGACTGACCGATTCCGAGCAAGCTCGTCTGATCGGGCTGCTCAGGAAGCATTATGAGGAATTGCCCACCAAACGACCCGGGCCGCGGGTTCTCGACGGGAGTCCAACCCGGGCCAACCGCAAGCGTCATGCAGATGCCGGCCGGGAAGGTCTGCGGCGGACCTTGGCCGTCCTCACTCGAAACAGCAAGGACGTGGCGCTGGCCAAGCGCGATCTGGCCCAAGCCAATCTGCGTCTGGTGGCTTCCATCGCACGGAAGTACTCCGGGCGCGGTTTGCCCATGTTGGACCTGGTTCAGGAGGGGAACATCGGTCTCATGAGGGCGGTGGACAAGTTCGAATACCAGCGCGGCTACAAGTTTTCCACCTACGCGACCTGGTGGATCCGACAAGCGGTGACTCGAGCCCTGGCGGACCAGTCCAGGACCATCCGCATCCCCGTACACATGGTTGAGACCATCAACAAGCTCATCAGGGCTTCCCGGTCCCTGGTGCAAGAGTATGGAAGGGAGCCGAGCTTCGATGAGATTGCAGGCCACTTGAACATCCCCGTGGGCAAGGTTCGCCAGGCCTTCAAGATCGCCCGCCAGCCCATCTCCCTGGATACGCCGGTCGGTCAGAACGAGGAATCGGTGCTGGGAAATCTGATCAAGGACGACAAAGCGGCCTCACCGGACGATCTGCTGAAAAACCGGGATTTGAGGGAGGCAGCCGAAAGCGCCCTGAAGACGCTCAACCCGAAGGAAGAAAAGGTAATTCGGCTCCGCTTTGGCCTGGAGAACGGAACCACCCACACGCTGGAGCAGATCGGCAGGATCCTGTCCCTGACCCGGGAGCGCATCCGCCAGATCGAGGCCAAAGCACTGATCAAACTCCGTTGTTCCCCCTGCAACAAGAAACTGCTCCAATTCCTGGACCCCGCCGGCGAAGATTAGCAACACCCCATGTTGACGTCGGAGGCTGCCGGCTGTCGCGGCCACGACTCCGCAGAGCTTCAAGCACCGAGGCGATACCTCCGTTCCACTTCCACCAGCCGGGCCACCAGTTCCGAGTGCCCCTGCACGTGGAAGATGTATCTGGGGATATCCCGTCCGGTGCTGTGGGACATGAAGGGCTCTCCCCAGAAGCTCAGCAGGGCTTCGGTCTTTTGCCCGGGTGCGGTTTCAGCAAGAATGAAAGAGACATTTTCCTCGATCCTGGTCCAGCCGGGCCGGCGAACTTTTTCATGTCCCCGGCACGCCCGCAGTTTCGGCAAGACCTCCGACTCCCACAGAGGCTCCTGACTCCGGTCCAGCACAAACTGAATGGATCGAACCATCGGGTTTTCGACAGCCGGACGCAACAGAGCATCGAAGAGGAATTGCGGCTTGAACATCAGCAGACACACATGAAACCAGACCATGTCTCCCTGGGCCTGCCCCGCAAACCGTTGGCTGCAGGCAAGCAATTGGCGCGGACCGATCAAAATGGCATCGGGAGGCTTCAGCGCACGTTGAATATCAGTGACGGCCGTTTCGGTTTGTTCCAGACTGCGCTCCATGCGCTCGCTCACACGCTCCCGCCGCAAGCCGCGCAGAAAGAGCAGGGCCAGCAACACCACCGTGATCATCAGCAGGACGCCTTCGTCGATCAGGTGCAGAAAGTGCATGACGATCGCAACCACGGCGGCCACAACGCCCGCAATCGCATCCCAATCGAGGCTCAGTAACCGTCTCATCCTTGACTGTTCCCAACCGGATAGCTGCCGCATCGGCTCTTACCCCCCAATAGATGTTCAGGTCAATGGCTTGTTCCGCGGTAGAACCTGTGCCTCCGAGCATAGAATGAGGTCAGACGCATTTGATAGGCAATTGTACGCCTGCCTTGATGAGAAGGGATGAGGCAACGGCAATGGGTGGAAGCTGCCCGAAACAGCTACGCGCTCAACCCGAGACCATGACGATGGACAGAGCGCTTCGTCAATTCTGCCGTGGCGACGGGATTCCAAACTGCTGCAATGTCTCCGTCAGTGTAGGCCGGCGGAGGCGGATGCGCTCATCGTTCAACAGGTAGGAGAATATGTACCCAAAGCAAAGAATCACGACTCCAATCAGGAAGCAATAAATGACGGCGCGATCGGGATATCTGTCCTTGAGGTTCCCGACATAGAGTGGCCCGAATATCCCCGCTGCTGCCCAGGCTGTCAGCACAGTCCCGTAGATGGCCGACATTCGCTTGGCGCCGAAAACATCCAGAATGAACGAAGGCATGGTGGCAAATCCCCCACCGAAGCAAAACAGGATGTAGCAGACGAGCGCCGAGAAAACCCATGGATTACGCTCGGTCATCAGTATTCCAAAGACGACCATCTGGCTGGCGAGTAGAATCCGGAACACTCTGATACGCCCGATGCGGTCCGACAACAGACCCCAGAACAATCGTCCTGCCCCGTTGCACAACGAGCTGACGGCGATCAAGGTGGCTCCATAGGCAACCAGTGTCGCAGGCTCGATCGAAGGATCTGAAAGTCCCCAGACATCTTGCAGCAGAGGCGACTGGAAGCTGATCACGGAAATCCCTGCGGAGATGTTGAAGAAGAAGACAAGCCACATGACAATGAATCTGGACGAGAGCAGGCAATGCCCGATGGAGTCCGATTCCTGAGGAGCCCCGCTTCCGGCAGCGCTCCCCGGGCTGGGTCCCGAATCGGTCGGTGGATCGGAGAGGAGAAGACTGCACGGAATCAGGATGCAGAAGAATATGGCGCCGAGCCAGGTGAAGAGGAGTGCCAGATCTCCCCTGGTGAAATAAAGCATGAGAACGGGCGCCAGCACCTTGCTGAGCAGAAATGCCCCGATGCCGAAGCCCATGACGACAATTCCGGTTGCCAGTCCTTTGCGGTCCGGAAACCATTTCGCCGTAGTCGCGACCGGAGTGACATAGCCAAGCCCGATCCCTGCCCCACCTATCACGCCATAACCGAGGTAGAACAGGATCAGGTTGTCGAGATGGAGGGCCAATCCGCCAATAAAATAGCCCGAGGAAAACATCACACTGCCGGCCGTCGCCAATAGTCGCGGTCCGGTTTTAGGCAGCAGCATGCCTGCCCAGGCTGCTGATAGTCCAAGCGAGAAGATGACGATGCTGAAGGCGATGGCGGTTTGGGTAAACGTCCAACCGTAATCCTGGACCAGAAGCGTCTGGAAAAAGCTCCACGCATAAACCGTCCCAAAACAAATCTGCAGCACCGTGCAGAGCAGAACGGTGACTGTGCGCGGGAAAACGAGAGGCGGCTTGGGCATTCTCACTGCCTCCGAGTGCCCGGATCAGGCATGCCCGCCCGGCGGAGTGTCTTTTGCCTTGTCAATATCCTTGACCATCGAGAAATAGAGAAACAGGCGAGCCAGCTGTCCGACCTCGTCGTCGCGTGCCAGGAGCTTGTCGTCCGAAGCCTCCCTATTTCGCTTCCGTGCGAGTCTTGCGGCATAGGAAATCACCGAGTCGATTGGTTTGGCAGCAAGCCTGATCAACCAGATAGTGGAAAAGACACCGATGATAAAGATGGAGGAAATCAGGTAGACCTGCTGCCCAACCGCCCTTTGAATCTTTAGCGCGATCAGTCCCGTATCCATGCCGATATGCACGGCGCCTGCGACACCGGCAAGAATGGGGCTGCTCACCTCGACGAAATCGCCCATTCCGGGGAGGTGGCGCTCCACGCTTGCCGTGGAGGAATGATCACTCTGCGCAATTTCAGTGGGAATTCCGGGAACGAACGTGTGGGCAAGGAACTCGCCATGTTCGTTGGTGATGTAGATGTAGCTGATTCCCTGGATTTCGATGAATTGGTCGATCAGGGACTGCAGGGAGGACAAGTCGCGATTTAGCAGGATGTCGACGCTTGAGTCGGCGATCGTCTTTGCGATCCCCCGGCTATTGCTCTCATATTCACTGGACAGGTGCGTATCGACCGTATAGATACACAAGGCGGAGGTCGAGAGACTGATCACGGCGAATAAGAAGAAGATGCCGACTAAGGTCTTTTGAAACAGCTTCTGAATTTTCATGACGTAAACCTGTCCTCCCATCTCTTCAGGGTGACGAAGCGACCCGATTCGACAACGGTGTAGTAGACCTGTTGCAAGCCCTGTCTTTGATCGGGTCCGAAGGAAACGCGCTCCTCAATGCCGATGTCGAAGTTCCTGATCGTGAAGACGGCATCCTCCAGTTTGTCCCGGTCCGGTTGCTCGCCCAGGCGCCGAAGGATCTCGACCATCAGTTTGGCGTTGAGAAATCCCTCCAGGCTGACGAAACTGTACGGGAATGGAGTGTAGTCTTCCTTGAGCAGGTGTGACGGCGGTTGGGGATCATATCGATCCATGAACTCGCGATACTGCTTGACCGCTGGGATTGAAGCGTCCTCATAACTGGGCACGACTTGCGAATTCACCAGCAGATTGGTGTAGCGTTGGCTGTCTTCTCGTCCTTCCGTGACCAACTTCAGCAGGTTCTCGCTCCCGACAAAGGAGAGGTTGGCGATGGGAACTTCCAGCCCGAGGTCGACAGCGTCACGCAAGAATGCTGCGCAGGCGGCATAGGAGCCGATACAGATGACGGCGCTTGGGTTCGACTGCTTCAATATCTCCACCTGCCGGCGCATACTGCCGGAAAATTTTGCACCCCGACGATAGGTGGCTTCGCCGACCATCTGCATACCATGTTGGCTCATCGCCCGTCGCACGCCGGCCCAACCACTGCGGCCATAAGCATCAGCCTGGTAGAACACGGCGATGCGTTTGTTGCCGATCGACACGAAATTGTCGACCAAACCAGCGGTTTCCTGGCGATAGGAGGCGCGGAGATTGAAGGCAAAACTCCCGTAGGGCAGTTCCCTCTGCGGTTGGGCGCCCGTGAATGGGAAGAACAGGTAGGCTTTTCTTTCCTGGAACTTCTTCAGCATGGGAAGAACACGTGTGACGGTTGGCGTACCGACATAGCCGAAGAGGGCAAATACCTGATCTTGCAGCACCAGGGCCATCGTGTTCTTGACTGCCGGGTTCGGCTGGTAACCATCGTCATAGGTCTTGAGTACTATCTTGCGGCCTCGGATGCCGCCGGCGCGATTAACGTGTTCGAAATAGGCATTGGCGCCTCGGTAAAGCTCAATGCCAAGACCTCGTGAGGGACCGGAGAAAGCTGCCGATATACCAAGAACAATCTCCGCATCGGTTAGTCCGGTCTGTTCTGTAGGCGCGCCGGGATGTTTTTCTCCGTTCATGTCTTGTTTCCTGCTTGCGTCGGTCGGTCCGACCGGTTCCGACCAGGCGTTGAGACAGGACAGCCATGGTATGGCCATGAATCCGCCAAGGCCGGAGCCCAGCACCTGCCGCCTGGTCATCCACCGCATGGCAGACACCTCGCTTCGGATTCTCCCGCAGTGATTCATCCTGGCAAAACTGCAGCCACGTTTCAGTGCTGACTTTGACATGTCAACATACCAGGAAAGCCCGCTGTAAATGCGGGATACGGTCTCCCGGCTTTACTCTGAGAACAGCCGGGCGATCTCGTCGGTCTCGAATGCGTGCCAAGGAACTGGTCCGCCGCCTTCCCCCTCCAGGGCCTCGACGCCGCTACCCTCCTCCAGGACCTCGCCGATGCAGGCCACCGGAATTCCGGCGCCCTGGAGGGCATCTGAGAGACTCCGGCAACCCTCCGGACCGCAGGCAATCAGCAGACTCCCCGAGCCAATCAACCCCAATGGGTTGAGATCCAGCAACCGACAGATCCGAGCCGTCGGCCCGAGCACCGGAATGCGATCCGGATAGACCCGAAGGCGATGCCCGCCGGCGGCGCCCAACTCCCCGAGGGCCGTCGCCACTCCGCCTTCGGTGACGTCGTGGAGCGCCCGAACCTCCTTGCAGTCAGCGGCAATCTCGGCCTCCGGCAGAATGCTGATGCCCGGCTCGGTCAGGAACTTCTGGCATTCCTCGACCTCTTCCCGCCGGAACCCGAGCTCCACCAGCCTTTGCGGGAATTCACGGGCAATCAGGGCCGTCCCCTCCACCGCCACGCCCTTGGTGAGAAGGATTCGGTCTCCGGCCCGCATCTTCCGCTTGTCGATGAACCGGGATCGGGAAACCGTTCCCGCCAACTGCCCCACCACCACCGGCCGGTTGACCGCGTCGGTAATCTCGGTATGGCCACCGCACAGGCTCACCCCGAATTGGGAGGCGGCCTGCTGCAGTTCGACCATGACCTGGCGGACTTGGCTGGGCCGGGTCCCCGGTGGGAAAAGCAGAGTGGCCAGCATCCAGCGAGGCTTGGCGCCGCAGGTGGCCAGGTCGTTGGCGTTGACCACCATGGCGTAGTAGCCGACGGCGTCGGTGGCAAAGGTAATGGGGTCGGACTTGAGCACCAGCGTGTCTTCTCCGGCCAGGCTGACGGCGGCGACGTCTTCCCCTACCCGAGGACCCACCAGCACGGATGGATCCCGGCAATCCAATGCTTTCAGAAATCGACCCAGCAGCTCGTTGGGCAGTTTTCCGGCCGGCAAGGGCCGGGATTCGTCCAGGGCCATTCTCAAAACCGTCCTTCCGCCGGCGCGATGCAAGAGCTTGGGCCGGCTGTCTCAACGGAGGGCTGCACTCTTGAGAAGAGTGCAGGGAGCGAGTCGAGCTCAGGATAGCCCAGGCAGTTTCCCCTCAGGGCCTGCTCGCGACCGAGGAGCGCAGCGGGGATTCCCTTCGAGGAAGCGGGCTTGCGGTGAAGGGGAAAGGACAGCCCGGGGCGCGCCCCGTACCGTTGGTGACCGGGGGCCTTCACCGCAGCACCCAGGGGGTACTGAAGAAAAACACTTTTTCATCATGGACCCGGCCACTTGGTGATGAATAAGGGCTCGGGGACAGCAACCCTACCCTCATTGTAACCGGGGTCTTCCAGCCGGTCACCTCGACACCTGGACTCCTGCTGCTCCTGCGCCCGGCCGGAAACTCCCGGATGGCAGATCAGGGATAGAGTCCTCGCAGCTTGGTAGCCTTGGCCACTCGTTCGATCCCGACCATGTTGGCTGCAACCCGCATGGGCACTTTCTTGTCGACGGAGAGGTCCAGAACCGACTTGAAGCTGTGCTCCATGATGGTTTGCAGTTTCTCGAAAACGTCGGCCTCCTCCCAGAAGAGGTGTTGAATGGATTGCACCCACTCCAGATAGGAAACCGTAACGCCGCCGGCGTTACACAGGACGTCGGGGATCAGAAACACCTCCTTGGCCTGCAGAATCTTGTCGGCAGCCGGGTTAGTGGGGCCGTTGGCCGCCTCGGCAACGATCCTGGTCTGAATCCCGGCGGCGTTTTCCCCGGTGATGGCGTCTTCCAGCGCCGCCGGGATCAGAACGTCACAAGGACAATGGATCAATGCCTCCAGCGGCAACGGCTCCGATTCCGGAAACCCCGACACACGCCCCGTCTCCCTCTTGTAATCGATAAGCCTGCCGGTCGCCAGTCCATTCCCGTTAAAGACACAACCCTGGGAATCGCTGACTGCAATCACCTTGGCCCCGGCTTCGTCCAGAAGCCGGGCCACCACCGAGCCGGCGTTCCCGAATCCCTGAACGCACACCCTCAGGGTGTCCAGCTTCAGCTTGAGGTGCTGGACGGCACAGCGAATGGTGAAGAACACGCCCCGGCCAGTGGCTTGGGTGCGACCCAAGGATCCTCCCAGCTCCAGAGGTTTTCCGGTAACCACTCCGGGAACGCAATAGCCCTTGTTCATGCTGTAGGTATCCATGATCCAGGCCATCACCTGGGGATTGGTGTAGAGATCCGGCGCCGGGATATCCTTTTCGGGGCCGATAAAGGGGAGTATCTCGTTGGTGAACCTTCGGGTCAGCCGCTCCAGCTCTCCGCCGGTCATGCTCTTCGGGTTACAGCAGACCCCGCCCTTCCCACCGCCAAATGGGATTCCGACGATTGCCGATTTCCAGGTCATCCAGGTCGCCAGTGCCTTCACCTCGTCCAGGGTCACCCTGGGATGATACCTGAGGCCTCCCTTGGCAGGGCCTCTGGCGGTGTTGTGCTGAACCCGGTAGCCTTCGAAACGCTCGATGCGGCCGTTGTCGAGTCGGACGGGTACGGAAACGATCAGGCAACGTTCCGGGTACTTGATCCTGTTTCTCAAATCGTCTTCCAGGTGCAGCAGATCGGCCGCCGCCTCGAACTGCTCCATAGCCATGTCGAATACACTTTGTTTTGCTTCAGTCATGAAGATTCCTCCTTTCTTGAACCGGCCATTCAATCAAAGGGATGCAAACCCCTGTCCGCGGTTGGCTCCGAATGGGGGGCGTCGAGAGTTCTATCCATCTTAATCCAATTGCCCCTTTGCCTGTCACGCAACCGACCCGGAGCGCCCTGTCGGGGGATCATAGGCGCGCCCGGTCGGACCGGCATCCTCCCTCGCAATCCCATCGCCTTTCGAGACCGTTTGAGATACACTGGAGCGAACCATGGCCTCGAACCGGGAGGGGAGCTTATGTGGGGCGTCAATCCTGTCACCGTCTTCTTCATGCTGGTGGTTGCCCTGTGGTTGATCAACTCGATCAATGTCGTGAGGGAATACGAACGAGGCGTCATCTTCAGACTGGGGCGCCTGTTGTCTCAACCCAAGGGCCCCGGCCTTATCTTCGTCTTCTGGCCCATCGATCGCATTGTCCGGGTATCCCTGCGAACCATCACTCTGGACGTTCCCACCCAGGACATCATCACCAGCGACAACGTCTCGGCGAAGGTCAATGCAGTGGTCTACTTTCGCGTGGTCGACGCCACCAAGGCGGTGGTCGAGGTTGCGAACTATCTCTATGCCACCTCCCAGCTTTCGCAGACCACCCTGCGTTCCGTTCTGGGAGAGGTCATGCTGGACGACCTGCTCAGCCGACGGGAGACTCTCAACATAAAGCTCCAGGACATCCTGGACAAGCAGACCGACCCCTGGGGGATCAAGGTCTCCCTGGTCGAAGTCAAGGCAGTGGACCTGCCGCAGGAGATGCAGCGGGCCATGGCCAAGCAGGCCGAGGCGGAGCGTGAAAAGCGCGCCAAGATCATTCACGCCGACGGCGAGTTCCAAGCGGCCGACAAGCTGGCCGCCGCCGCCCAGGTGATAGCCCGGCAACCGGTAGCTCTTCAACTCCGCTACCTCCAAACCTTGACGGAAATCGGGGTCGAGAAGAACAACACCCTGGTCTTTCCCCTGCCCGTCAATCTCATCGACGCCATCATGAGCCTGAAGAAACAGGCATGATTCCTCTTCGAATCGGCCTCTGATCTTTGCCTGCGGCAAGCGGCAGCCGGCTCCGGCCGGCTGCCTTTTTTTGGCCCCAATGGTCCCTTAGCCCGCATTTCTCACCAGGTCGCTGACTGCATAGTGAAAAGCGGTTTATCTTCAGACCCTTGATTGGGGCCATTTAAGGGACTCGCGGCTACAGACGGCGCTGGGCGCGCCCTGGCTTATCCTTTTCCCCTCAGCGCGTACATGCTCGCTCGAATGGTGTCCCCGCTACGCCCTTCGCTCGCGAGCACGCCCTGAGGGAAAAATTCCTGCGCCAAGTTGCACTCTTGAGAAGAGTGCAACCCCCTGGTGAGAAATGCGGGCTGGAATAGTTTCTCTGCAGGTTTGACACCGGCTCAGGCGGATTTCTATACTGGGCTCTGTGGCTGCTACCACAAGTCCAACCCAGGTCTGACCCGGTGACCGGTCCCAGCAAAACCGACAGGTGCGTGGCTGCCAGGCAGCGTTGGCGCCGCACGGCGGTTTCCTTCACCCTCATGCTCGCCGCAGCCGCGCTTCCCGCCCACGCATTCCCCGCGGACGCTCAAGCCGAAAACCACCTGGCCAATGCCTCTCGGCTCATTCGGGACGGAGACCTGCGGGAGGCCGAAGCCGAGTTGCGGCGGGCAGTGGATCTGGTTGGCGACAATCCCACTTACCTGGCCACACTGGGCCAGGTGCTGGGAATGCAGAACAGAATGGAGGAAGCCGCCCGGTACTACCGGCGGGCCTTGAAACTGGCCCCCGACAGCCTGGCCATTCGTCGCAATCTGGCCCTGACCCAGTGGTCCCGGCGCCGGTTTGCAGAAGCCAAGGCCAACCTGGAGCAGGTGCTGGCCAAAGTGCCCGAGGACGAACTCACCCGGTTGCTGCTGGGAATGATTCTGGTGAATTCCGGAGAATACGCCCGGGCAGTGAGTCTGCTGGAGTCGGTGCCGGGGCAGGTGCGCGGGCAGGGCGATGCGGTGGCCGCTCTGGCCAGGGCTCAATACGGCCTGGGCAAAAAGGAACAGGCCCGGACCACGTTGGAGTCCATGGCGCTCAACCGGTCATTGACCCCCAACGGCGTCTTTGCCTGCGCCACGGTGGCTGCCAATGCCGAAGATTTCGCGACCGCGGAGAAGCTCTTCCTCTCTGTCCGTTCCACTTATCCCGACGCCGCGGCTCTGAGCTATCAGATTGCCCTCATGCAGTTTCGGTCCGACAGGATCGAGCGCAGCCGCCGAACTCTGCTGGAGGCGATCGAGCAGGGCCAGGGCTCCGGCCCGATCCACAACCTGCTGGGTCACTGTTACGCGGCTCGGAACCGGTTGCAGAGCGCCGTTGCCTCCTTCGAGCAGGCCATGGATCTGGAACCGGCCGAGGAGTCCCACTATCTGGATGCCGTGCAGTTCCTGGCCGAGCATCAGATCTGGCGGGTCCTGATCCGAATCGCGGAAAAGGGAGTGGCCCGCATCCCCCGCTCGGATCGTCTCTACCGTATGAAGGGACTGGCCGAAACGGCCATGCTCTACAGCCAGGATGCCATCCGATCCTACCGGCGGGCTCTCGAGATCAATCCGGGCTCGGCCAAAGCCAACCTGGGGCTGGCCGTGGCCCAGCGAACCGCGGGAATGCGGGAGGCTGCCGCCGCCACCTTCGAGAAAGGCATCCGAACGTTCCCCAACCATGGGGCCCACTATCAGGAATATGGCCTGATGCTTCTCAAGGCCGGAGACGCAGGAGACGACGGCGCTGTGAAACGGGCCGTCGCCCTGCTGCAAAAGGCCGTCGAACTGGACGGCTCTCTTCCCGTGGCGCATTACCAGCTCGGTCGGCTGGCCTTGGAAAGGGGCCAGGCCGGCGAGGCGCTCCCCTTCCTGGAAACCGCCGCCAGGCTGACCCCCGATCAGAGCCAGGTTCACTATCTGCTGGCGCGGGCCTGTCGCCGCCTGGGACGGGCCGAGGAGGCACGGTCTCACCTGAAGACCTTTCATCGGATTAAGGCGGCCGAGGAGTCCAGGCGAGAGCCTGACGCGGGGCCCGAGTTGCCTCGGACGGACAAGGAACTGCCGCTTCAGGACCCCCAAGCCGTTGGAGCGACCCTCAGCCACTACTACAAGCAGGGAGATAGAGACAAGGCCCGCCAGATCCTGGCTGAGATGTCCGGGAAGCCATCGGTGAGCCCTCAGGCCCGGTTGCTCTATGGCCAGATTGCCGGAAGAGCGGAGGACTATGAGAGCGCCGAAAAGCTTTTCGCCTCCATCCGGTCCAGTCACCCCCAACCCGCCACCGTTGGCTACCATCTGGGCCTGGTGCAATTCCGCACCGGTCGTTTCGCCGATTGCCAGCAAACCTTGCTCGAGGCTCTCTCCGGCGGCCGGGGAAACAGCAAGATCCACAACCTTCTGGGCCACTGCTATCAAGAACAGGAAAAGGTCCAGCAGGCCATTGAGTCCTTTCAGAAAGCCCTAAGCCTGAATCCGGCCGAGGAAGCCAACTACCTGGACCTGATCCACCTTCTGGCGGACGAGAGCCTGCTGGACTATTGGCTCGACGCCAGCAGAGGCCCCCGGCTGCGATGGCATCTGGCTCTCCAGGCTCTCGACAAGGGGGTCGAGAGTCTCCCGGCTTCCGCGCGCCTCCATGAAACCAGGGGTTTCGTTCAAGCCAAGCTGGATTACACCCGGGAGGCCATACAATCCTATGCCCGGGCCCTGGAATTGGAACCCGGTTCCGCCAAAGCCAGCCTGGGTTTGGGCGTGGCCCAGAGGCTGGCCGGCAGAACCCGGGAAGCCGGAGAAACCTTTGAACAGGGGATCGGGCGGTTTCCTCTGAACGCCTCCTTTTACCAGGAGTACGGACTCCTGCTGGCCAGAGCGGGAGATTCGGGGGATGAAGCGGCGCGATCGCGTTCGGCCGCTTTGCTCCGCAAGGCTCTCGACCTCGATGCCTCCCTGGTCGAGCCCCACTATCAACTGGGCCAGTTGGCTCTGTCGCAAGGAAATCCTGAAGAGGCCGCCCGGCATTTCGAAACAGCGGTTCGACTGGCGCCCCGGGAGAGCAAGCTGCGCTACGGCCTGGTCCAGGCCTACCGGAGATTGGGACGCCAACAGCAAGCCCGGGAACAGGCCGGAAAATACCGGCAGCTCAAGGCCGCCGAGGATGCCGAGGGAACTCCGGCTCAGTGAGTTTCAACTTCATTTCGACGAACGGCGTAACGAACTGCTTCTTGGGGGAACGATCGTGCCTTGCTGGTGAACTTGTTGTAATTCCAAAGTTCGCCTTAAACGGGAAAATTAAGATATGGAAACCTCAACAACTATCAGCAAGATGATGGCTAACAACAAAATCGTTGTGCCTGTCTATCAGCGAGCCTACTCATGGGATACGCCGACAGAAAAAACAGACAAGATTACGCAAACTGATGTGTTCTTGTCAGATTTGGAGGAACACTGCAAGAGCGGTACAAACAGCCCATATTATTTCGGGCAATTCCTTTTTGAAGAAAGGAATCAGGAGTTCAATGTAATCGACGGTCAGCAGCGCCTAACAACCATTGTGATATTCCTCTGCGCTCTTTTTGCCAAGCTGAAAGACATAAGGAATTTATCTGAGGAAGAAGAGATTTGCTATGAAAACATGGTACGGCGGCGTAGCACAATACGCTTTTCAACCGTTGATTACGACAATCTGTTATTCAAGGATTATGTGATAAATCAAACCAAGTTTGACGATCATGATCTCGATACCGCATCTTCGCGACGAATTGTCGACGCATTCGATTATTTCAAGAAACGGCTTGCAAACCAGACCGAATGCTATCTGACTAGAATGCTGTCAATAATCGAGGAGGCAACCTGCACCACACATCTAATTCAAAATGAATCGGAAGCAGTTCAGATGTTTATTTTTCAAAACAATCGAGGAAAGCGGCCTTCAAACCTGGAGATTGTGAAGGCTCGATTCATGTACCACGTGCATCTGTATGGCAACGACGATAAAGACGCATTAGTGGAAGAAATTAAGAATCGTTTTGAAGCAATCTACAAATCGATCTCTTCAATCGAGTATCGAATCAATGAAGATGATGTCTTGTTGTATACCCTGCGGGTTCATTTCAACTCACTGGAGGAAACGAACGCTTTACAAAAAATCGAAAAGAGTTTGGCTAACGAGCGATCAATTGAATTCATCCGGTCGTTTACAGGGTCACTCTCGGAAGCCTTTAAACATTTGTCCCAGTTTTTTGGCAAGCATGAGCGAGAAAACTTCGCAATCCATTCACTGATAACACTAAGTGGAATAGCTGTTGTCCTTCCGTTTATCATCAAGGCCTACAAATTTGCCCTAACCCTTGATGACATTGGCAAGCTCTGTACGTCTTCGGAATCTCTGCTGCTTCGCCATCGACTAATCGGAACGCGTGCGGAAATTGCCCGAAGAATAAACCCGGTGTTTAAGGGCTTCATTAAAGGCAACAAAGACATTTCCCCAATAATTGCCCACGTTGATTACATGAAGACAACAACTGACTGGTGGTGGGCTTATTGGAACGATGATAAGTTGAAAGAATCCCTCAAGGGTAGAATCAATTCTGCAGTTGCAAAATACCTACTCTGGAAATATGAAGTTCACATTGAGCAGCAAGGCGAGGGTGGTTATTCCCCAACTCGGTACAACAGCATCGAAAGCCCAGAACTGGAACATATTGCTCCTAAGACTGAACCTGAAATCAAGTGTCACGGCTATGATAATTACGACGATGAGTTCAGGAGTCAGTATTTGAACTGTCTGGGGAATTATCTGTTGTTATCAAAGTCGCATAATTGTGCGGTTGGCAATGTTCCGCTTGCCAAGAAACTAGCCACATATACGCACAACGAACAGCAAAGAGGAGTGAAGCTTATGGTCCCTGAAAATGGGATATGGAGCAGAGACCTAATTCAAAAACGGAAAGATAAAATTATTAGTGCAGTCATGAGCATTTATCAAAAGGCACAACAATAATGCTGCACCGGGTCACTGAATACTCCCCCTCCTTTTTTCATGCCTCAATTTCTGGTTTTTATCGCCGCAATTCTCCTCCTGGCCCCCTCTTTGGGCCAATGGGCTGAACCTGCCAAGAAATCCTCCTCGGAACTTTTCACCGACGTCTCCCGGCAGGCCGGCATCATCTGGAGCCATTTCAACGGCCAATCCCAGGATCGATTTCTCATTGAAGCCTCCTGCGGCGGTGTCGCCTTTCTGGACTATGACAATGACAGCGACCCGGACCTGGTGATCGTCAACGGCCACGTGAGCCAAACCATTGAGCTTTCCCGCGGGGATATCCACTACCGCCAGCCCCCCTTGCTTCTGGCCAACGTCGGGGACCTGAAATTCCGGAACCTGGCTTCCCGGGCAGGACCGGTTTTCCAGGCCAGGCATTCCGCCAGGGGGATGGCGGTGGGGGACTACGACAATGATGGGGACCTGGATGTGGTCTTTGTCCGGCTGAATGAACGGCCGGTGCTATTACGCAACAACACCGGACAGGAGGGGGCCTGGATCGGATTCGAGCTGCAGGGCAACCTCAGCAACCGCGACGCTATCGGCAGCAAGCTGTCCCTGAGGTCGGGCGACAGGCGTTTCACCAAATGGGTGACCGGCGGCTCCAGTTTCCTGGCTTCCCATGACAAACGGGTGGTCTTTGGGTTGGGGAGACGTCGGAAGGAAGAGTGTCGCCTCGAGATCCGGTGGCCCAGCGGAACAATCCAGACCGTCTCAGGACTCCGGATCAACCGCTACCATAAAATGGTGGAGCCCGCCGAGATCCCCGGCGCCCCTTAACCCGCTAACGACGGCAAGGACCGGGACGGGAGCGTGAACCGATGAGACAGACCGCCACCTTGATCACCGGAGCCAGCGGTGAAATGGGGCATGGGCTCATCGGCCGCCTGGCAGAGGAAGGCGTCGATGACCTGGTCGCCCTGGATATCCGGCCGATCGACGGCCAGATCCTAAACCAATGCAAGGCCTCCATCAACGGAGACATTCTGGACGAGAGGCTGCTGGAGCGACTGCACAGCGAGTACGAAATCCACACCGTCTATCATCTGGCGGCTCTGCTGTCCACACGGGCGGAATTCACCCCCGCAGCCGCCCACCGGGTGAACGTGGGCGGCACCATGAGACTTCTCCAACTGGCCATCGAGCAGTCTCACTGGCACGGACGTTCGGTGAAATTCATGTTCCCCAGCTCTATTGCCGTTTACGGACTCCCCGGGCGGGCGGTCAAGCAACGCACCGGCAAGGTCAGGGAAACGGAGTGGAACTTCCCCACCACCATGTATGGGTGCAACAAGCTCTACTGTGAGCACCTGGGCCGCTATTACACCAACCACTACCGGCAACTGGCGGCCGATTCATCGGGGCGGGGCATCGACTTCCGCTGCATCCGCTTCCCCGGGCTCATCAGCGCGGTCACCCTGCCCAGCGGCGGCACCACCGACTATGCTCCGGAAATGATCCATGCCGCCGCCAGCGGCAAGAGGTACGACTGTTTCGTAGTCCCCGACACCCGCCTCCCCTTCATCGTCATGCCGGACGCCATCAACGCCCTGCTTCAACTCGAAATGGCTGCGAGGGAGAAGCTCCGTCAGACCGAGTACAACGTCAGCAGCTTCAGCATGACGGCAGGAGAAATGCATCGGCTCATCCTGGAGGAGTGGCCTCAGGCGGAGATCGACTTCAAGCCCGACCCAAAGCGGCAGGCCATCGTGGATTCCTGGCCGGCTGAAGTGGACGATTCGGCAGCCCGCACCGATTGGGGCTGGGCGCCGCGGTACGACAAGCTGGCTGCCTTCAGCGAGTACCTGATTCCTCGAATCAAGAGCCGGTATCCGGGTTAGAAAGCCTCGAGCTTCCCCTGGGCCAGATCGGGCAGGCTTCGGAGCTGATCCCGGGTTCCGAGAACGATCATCCTCAGACCGGCTGTCAATTGGGTCTCGGCGGAGGGGCTGGCGTTGATCCCGCCATCGGCCAGCTTGCAGGCCAGAACCGTGACGCCGAAGCGGGCGCGCCAACGGCACTGCTCCAGGGTCTGGCCCACCAGCGGCGAGTCCGGCGAGAGCTGGAACTGCTCCATGTAGAGCTCGAGTCCGCCCCCGTGGGCCACCTCATCCAGAAAGTTTGCCACTTCGGGCCGGATCAGCATGGTGACCATTCGACGGCCGCTGAAACGATAGGGCAGGATGACTCGATTGGCGCCGGCTTTCACCAGCTTGCTTTCCGACTGCTCGTCGATGGCTCGAGCCACGATCAGGAGGTCGGATCTCACGCTGCGCGCGCTGAGCACGATGAATACGTTCTGGGCATCGGAATCGGCGGCCACCAGCAGTCCGCGGGCCCGGTCGATTCCGGCTTGAGCCAGATGAGCTTCGTTGGCCCCATCCCCCTGGAGCGCCGGGAAACCGGATTGGCCGACCTGAGTGATTTTCTCGGGCGAGGGATCGATCACCACGAAGGGCAGGCCTTGGACGGCCAACTCCTGAGCCACGTGGCGGCCCACCCGGCCGTAGCCGCAGACGATGACATGATCGGAGAGTTTGTCCAGCATACGGAGCAAGCGTCGTTTTTGCCAGTAGGCCTGTCCTTCGCCGGACAGCAGAAAATCGGCCAGGCTACCCAGCAGGTACATGGCCAGCCAGCCGGCTCCCAGAATGAGGCCGATGGTGAAGAGCTTCCCACCCGGCGACAGGGGCCTGACTTCGCCGAAGCCGACCGTGCTCAAGGTGATCACGGCCATATAGAGGGCATCCACTGCCCCCATTCCCTCCAGCAGCCCGAACCCTGCCGTTCCGAGCAGCAACAGGCCGACCAGAGCAGCCACCGATTGCCAAAAGCGCCGATGAGGAGGGGAAGCAACCGGCCTGTGCACCAGGGACTCCTTGATCGACCCGGCAGCTCTCAGGATCAATCAGCTCGACCGAACGATAGCATAATTTCAGCCGATTCAACCAAGAGCTGGCGACGTCTCAGCGGGGCGCACGTCAAAACAGAGAAGTCATCGGATGACGACTTCCTGGGAGCGCGGGCGTCCCGCCCGCACAAGGCCTGGCACAACCGCGGCTATCTCTCCGAGTTCGATCAACCGGGAAGGGCGCCATTGCTCCCCTTCCGTCCGGCTGATGGGGTACCCGCCTACTGGGTCGCAGCCTGTGGCGTCGGTGGCCTGGCCGGCGACGAGAGGCATCTCCGGGCGGTCAGGCGCACCCCGCGGCGGAGAACCTCGCTCAAGGGAGCTGGTGTGGTAGTCCGGAGACTGGCGGGGGAGGGCGCGTTGGCAAGAAAAGGATGCGGGCGGGACGCCCGCGCTCCCAGGGGATGACGCCCGCTGCGCGGTGGGGAGCTGGTGGGCGACTTCTCAATAATTTGACGTGCACCCAATCAAGAGACCCGCGGCTGCCACGGACTGAAAGGCGTGGCCGGAGGCCGGCAGAACCCGGACAAGCGTGTAGAATAACAAGCGGAATCGTGGATGCGGTGGCACGGCGTTTCCTGGGCCGGACAGGCACAACCATTGCGGAATCGATTCTCCCGGCGTTTCCGGACGGATCAGCGCTGGAGAAACCACTCCAGCCGACCCGCCTTTGAAGAAACCAAGCGTGACAGGCGATGACCCCTCCCACATGGAATATTCTTCCGGACCAGGGCAGGCCACCCGGCCATGGCTCCTCACACCCCCAGCCCGAATCCGTGCGGGACCCGGTGTGCGGCATGTGGGTCAACCCGAAAACCGCTGCCGATTCATTCGTCTTCCGCGGCCAAACCTACTACTTTTGCCGCCCCCACTGCCGGGCCGAATTCCAGGCCGACCCCGATCGTTACCTGGGCAGCCGGGAAACCGCCGTGGGCCCATCCGCCGGCAGCGAAACACCGCCGTTGGCCGACCACCGCCAACCGGCGAGCTACACCTGCCCCATGCACCCCGAGGTCCTGACGGATCGACCCGGAGCCTGTCCCCTCTGCGGCATGGCCCTGGAATCCCGAGCGGTTGCCCTGGAGGAGCCCGACAATCCCGAGCTGTCCGCCATGTGGGGCCGGTTCAAGTTCAGCCTGGTTCTGACGCTTCCCATCTTCCTGCTGGCCATGTCGGAGATGATTGGGGGCAGCTTCCTGCAACCGCAGTGGCTGGCCGACCGTTCGGTCTGGATTCAATGCCTGCTGGCCGCGCCGGTAGTGCTCTGGGGGGGATGGCCGCTGCTGGAGCGAGGGTGGTCGTCCCTCCTCCACCGCCGCCCCAACATGTTTACCCTGGTCGGACTGGGCACGGCGACCTCCTACCTCTACAGCCTGGCGGCTACCTTGGCCCCGTCCCTGTTTCCGGACGCCTTTCGAGGTCCGGACGGAGCCGTTCCCGTTTATTTCGAAGCGGCGGCCGTCATCACCACTCTGGTCCTGCTGGGACAGGTGCTGGAGCTTCGGGCTCGCCAGCAGACCGGCAGCGCCATCCGCTCGCTCCTGAGTCTGGCCCCCGACACCGCGCGCCGATTGCGGGAGGATGGAACCGAGGAGGAGATCTCGCTGGACCGTGTCCCCGTCGATGCCAGGCTGCGGGTTCGGCCCGGGGAGCGCATCCCGGTAGACGGAGTGGTCCTTGAGGGCGCCAGCTCGGTGGATGAATCGATGCTCACCGGCGAGCCCCTTCCCGTCCAAAAACTTCCCGCCAGCCCGGTGACCGGCGGCACCATCAATCAGACCGGCAGCTTCCTCATGCGGGCTACCCGAGTGGGGCAGGACACCCTGCTGGCCCGGATCGTTCAGATGGTGGCCGAAGCCCAGCGGACGAAGGCCCCCATCCAGCGTTTCGCCGACGCGGTGTCCGCCCGCTTCGTCCCCGCGGTCCTGCTGGCCGCCCTGCTGACCTTCCTGGCCTGGAGCCTGCTGGGGCCGCAGCCCCCGATGGCCTACGGCATGGTCAATGCCGTGGCCGTGCTGATCATTGCCTGCCCCTGCGCCCTCGGCCTGGCGACGCCCATGTCGATCATGGTGGCGGCCGGACGGGGAGCCGGCTCCGGGGTGCTCATCAAGGATGCCGCGGCACTGGAAGCCCTGGACGGCGTAGATACCCTGGTGCTGGACAAGACGGGGACACTCACCGAGGGCAGACCTCGGCTGCAAAGGCTGGTGGCCCTGCCCGGTTGGAACGAGAGGGAGCTGTTGTCGGCGGTGGCCAGCCTGGAGCAGGCCAGCGAACACCCTCTGGCAGGCGCCATCCTGGACGAGGCCGAGAGCCGTGGACTCGATCTGGTCGACGTCCGGGAATTCCAGGCCATTCCCGGGAGAGGCATTCGGGGACGCATCGGTGGGCACGCCCTGGTGGTGGGCAACTCAAAGATGCTGGAGGAGTTGGGGATCGAAACAGGGGCGCTGCTTCACCGGACGGACAGCCTGCGAGAGTCGGGCCAGACCGTCATGTGGGTGGCCGTTGACGGTGGAGTGGCCGGATGGCTGGGGGTCGAGGACCCCGTCAAGAGCTCGGCAAAACAAGCCGTTTCCCGGCTGCAGGCCGCGGGGCTGCACATCCTGATGGTCACCGGGGACCACCGGAAGGCCGCCGAAAGCGTGGCGCGGGAGTTGGGGATCGACCAGGTCGCGGCGGAGGCGGCCCCTCAGGAGAAAAGAGCGATCGTCAAACGGCTGCAGGCCGCGGGGAAGCGGGTGGCCATGGCCGGCGACGGCATCAACGACGCCCCCGCACTGGCCCAGGCACAGGTGGGCATTGCCATGGGCGGCGGCACCGACGTGGCCATCCAGAGCGCCGGGATCACCCTGGTGGGAGGGGATCTGCACGGCCTGGTTCGCGCCTTCCAACTCAGCCGCCGGACCATGCGCAACATTCGCCAGAACCTGTTTCTGGCGTTTGTCTACAACCTGTTGGGCATTCCGGTTGCCGCCGGCCTGCTCTACCCGTTCTTCGGCCTGCTTCTGAACCCCATGATTGCCGCCGCCGCCATGACTTTCAGCTCCCTGTCGGTCATCGGCAACGCCCTGCGCCTGAGGCGGCTGGCGTTGTGAGAAGCGGGAAGACCCTTCCCCGACCGACGACTCCCCTTCCCGGCAAGTCCAGCCCTCGTCGTACCGGGCGGATCGTTCAGAGGGAAAACAGCCGATCGTTAATGAAGACGAACCACGAATGAACACGAAGACAGATGGACCTCCTTCAACGACAAGCGGCACCCGAATGCTTCTGCAATATTGTGACGGCGGTGTCACGACGTCATGGGAGAAAGCCACCCGGGAGCGCGGGCGTCCCGCCCGCACAAATCTTGGTATAGCCTCACCCATCTCCTCGACCCGGATCGAACGGCAACGGCACCATGGCTCTGCTTCAGCCGGGCCCATGCGATTTCCACCGGCAGAAATGGCGGGCTGCCGCATCGCAGGGAAACTGAGCGGCAACCCAAGGGACAGCATGCGGGCGAGACGCCCGCGCTCCCGGGGGGTGCTGTCCCGATGGTGCGCTGGGGGGTATCCGGCGGGCGACTTCTCTGAGAGCCGACCGGCGCCCTTTGGGAAACTCCCGTTTGTCCGCGAGCCCTGCCCCGCCGTGCCGTGCGGACCAAACCAGAGTGTGACAATCAGAAATCGACCATCCCTTCGCGACCTTGGCATCCCGTCGCGGTTAACCTCAACGCCTTAGTGGCCCTTCGTCGTTCTTCGTGGCCCTTCGTGGATAACTCTTTTTGGCCTTTGTGGATAACACCCTCATTTTTTTCAAATTAGGTGCTGTTTTCCGGGTTCGGGAATAGCAGCGATCCTCTGGATGCGGCCGGGGACGGTTGCGCCTCTCTTCAATCAAGGGTTACAGTAGTGGCGGAGCCGGGCTACGGCGGGCTGCAGGCCAAATTGCGCGCAATCGGCCGGGAATCGGGAGGCAATGGGTTGAATCTCACTGGAAGCCGTGGACTCGGCAGGCGGACCCTGAGCACCTTGGGGCGGCCGCTCCTGGCAACGATTCTGACGGCCGCGGGACTGGCGGCCGGCGATCAGCATTCGCCGCGGGCGATCATCGACCGCGTGGACCGCGTGTTGAGAGGGGCTTCCAGCCGTGGCGTGGCCACCATGAGGGTGGTCACCCGACACTGGGAACGGAGCCTGACCATGGAGGTCTGGTCTCTGGGAAGCGACTACTCCCTGGTCCGGCTCCTCTCTCCCGCCAAGGAAGCGGGCACCGGGACGCTGAAAGCCTCCAGGGATATCTGGAATTACCTCCCCAAGGTGGATCGTACCATCAAGATTCCCGCCTCCATGATGATGGGGTCTTGGATGGGCTCCCACTTTACCAACGATGACCTGGTCAAGGAGAGCCGCCTGGTCGAGGACTACGAGATCGAAACCACCTTTGACGGAACCCGCGGAACCGTCAAGGTCTGGGAATTTGCCCTGACTCCCAGGCCGGAAGCTCCCGTGGTCTGGGGAAAGATCGACTACCGGGTTCGGCAGAGGGACTTCATGCCTCTGCGGGCACGCTACTTCGACGAAGAGGGCGAGTTGGTCCGGACCCTCACCTTCAGCGACTTTCGGCGTATGGGCGGCCGCCTGATTCCGGCCCACATGGACATGCAACCTCACGACAAACCCGGCGAGCGGACCACCGTGAGCTACGCCGAGCTGCAATTCGACCTGGACATCGACAAGTCTTTCTTCTCACTGCGGACGCTCCGGCGCGGGAGGTGAGCGGCCATGGCTCTTCCTTCCTGGTGGCTGATCGGCTGGCGCAATCTGGGGCGCAACCCGAGACGCACCTTCATCACGGCGCTGGGCCTGGCAGCAGGCTACTTTGCCGTCATCTTCATGGTCGGCTTCGCCGACGGACTCAAGGTGGAGCTGATTGACAACGGCACCAGCCTGATGACAGGACAAATACAGATCCACTCCCCCCGGTACAGGCCGGACCGCAGCCTCTACGAGACTCTCGGGGGCCGTACCGGCGCCGACTTCGAAGCCATGATGCGGACGGCAATCCGGGACCCCGAGGTGGTGGCGGCCGCGCCGCGAGTCTATGGGGCGGGCCTGGTGAGCTCGGGCCAGGCCACCACGGCGGGCATGCTGATGGGCATCGACCCCGCCCGCGAGCCCGGGGTCAGCCGCCTTATGCAATCTCTGTGGAAAGGGCGAGCCCCCGCCCCGGCAACCGGCGAACTGATGATTGGCGCCGAGATGGCACGTCAGCTCGAATTGCAGGTCGGCGATGAAGTCATCCTGGTGGCCCCGGCGGCGGACGGCTCGATGGGCAACGACATCTTCCGGGTGTGCGGCCTCTACCGGACGGGGATGGCGGATCTGGACGGCGCCTTCGCCCTGCTCCCGATCGAGTCGCTGCAGCGTCTGCTGGCTCTCGATGCCGGGAGGATCCATGAGATCGCCCTCTCCACCGCCGATCCCTGGCTGGCCCCGGAAGCCGGCCGGCGGCTGGGCGCAAGTTTGGCGCCGCTGGGGGTGGAGCTGGAGGTCCTCGACTGGACTGTGCTGCGGCCGGAAATGCTGGAATACGCAATGCTGATGGATTCCTGGTACTCTATCGTGGTGCTCATCGTCTTCGCCATCGCGCTGTTCGGCGTCGCCAACACCATGCTGATGTCCACCTTCGAGCGACGCCGGGAGTTCTCGGTGATGCTGGCTCTGGGGGCCAGACCCCACCAGATACTGCTCACGGTGGTTTCGGAGGCCGCCGCGCTGGGATGGATCAGCCTGGCCTTGGGCCTGGCCATCACCTTTCCACTCATTGCCTGGTCGCACCATTCCCCGATCGACCTCAGTTGGATCTACGGCGATTTCACCATGCTCGGAGCACTGATTCGTCCCGTGCTCAGGATCGAGTACAACCTTCCCATGTCTCTGTGGACCGCCTTGGCGCTGCTGCTGACCGCGGTGACGGCCGGTCTCTACCCCGCAGCGCGAGCCGCATGGTTGCCGCCGGCGGACACGCTCTCCGGCCTATGAGGGCTCAAACCGCCGTCATCGCCAAACTGGCCCTACGCAACCTGAGAAGACAGGTCCGGCGCAGCCTGCTGACGGCCGCCTCCATGATTGCGGGAGCCGCCCTGTTGATATTCAGCCTGATCCTGGGGGACGGAACCCACGAACAATGGATCGACTCGGCCGTGCGCATGGCAGCCGGACACCTTTCGATCCAGTCACCCGGATTCCACAGCAGCCGCGCCCTGAAGGACCGGATGGCTGCCGAGTCTCGAGCCCTGGTGGAGCAGGTCCTGCACCAGGACAGCCTTCCCGGGGAAGTCCGCGCCGTGGCCCCCCAACTGGCCGTCAACGGGATGGCCAGCTCCGCGGCCGGGGCGCGGCCGGCGCGCATCCTGGGGGTGGACCCGGCCGCCGAGGCCGCCTTTTCCGTCCTGGACGAGAAAGTGCGGCAAGGCCGCTACCTCCAACCCGACGACAGGCTGGCCGCCTACGTGGGGATCGATCTGCTCGAGGCCCTCGATCTGCGATTGGGCTCCAAGTTCGTCCTCACCGCCCAGGATGCCGGCGGGGAAATCGCCGGCCAACTGATTCGGGTGGTGGGCGCCTTCCGCACGGGTATTCCCGAGGTGGACCGGTCGCTGCTGCATATACCGCTTTCCACCGCCGGAGCCTGGCTGGGCTGTAGCGGCGACGTCACCTCCATGGGACTGCTAATGGGAAACAGCGACCAGGTGCCTCAGGCCCGGCGCGCACTGCAGCAGAGACTCTCCGAGAATCCCCGGCTGGGAGGCCTGCGGGTATTGAGCTGGCGGGAATCCCTGCCGGAGCTGGATGCCGCCGTGAAGATCGACGACTTCTCCAACTACCTCTTTCAGGGAATCCTGTTCGGCATCATCGCCCTGGGAATCGTGAACACGGTGCTCATGTCGGTGATGTACCGGCGGCGGGAGTTCGGCGTGCTTCAGGCCCTGGGTCTGACTCCCGGTCAATCGGCCAGCCTGGTGCTGGTCGAGGGCCTGATCCTGACCAGCCTCAGCGGGACTATCGGCATCGCCCTGGGCCTGTCGCTCACCTGGTTTTTCTGGGGAGACGGTCTCGATCTTTCCTCCATGATGAACAACGAGTGGAGTTTCTCCGGGGTGGTGATGGATCCGGTGGTGATGCCCCGTTTTCGGCCCGCCCGCATGGTGCAGGGGCTGGCGTTCATTTTCCTCATCGGCACGCTGTCCTCCCTGTATCCGGCCCTGAGAGCCCTGCGCATCGATGTGGCCGAGACCATGAAGTTCGAGCGCTAACCCGCATTTCTCACCAGGGGGTTGCACTCTTCTCAAGAGTGCAACTTGGCGCAGGAATTTTTCCTTCAGCGCGTGCTCGCGAGCGAAGAGCGTAGCGGGGACTACGTTCGAGCGAGCATGTGCGCGCTGAGGGGAAAAGGACAAGCCAGGGCGCGCCCAGCGCAGTCTGTAGTTGCAAGTCCCTTGAATGGCGCCAATCAAGGGTCTGAAGATAAACCGCTTTCACTATGCATTCAGCGACCTGGTGAGAAATGCGGGCTAAAGGAGTGAGGTCGTGGGCAACCCCGCCCTGAGGACGGAAGCGGTATGGAAAGTCTTCCACCAGGAAGCGGAAGAGGTGCGGGCTGTGCGCGGCGTCACCCTCACCATCCAGCCTGGAGAATTCGTCGTCCTGGCCGGCCCCTCGGGTTCAGGCAAAACCACCTTGTTGAATCTGATCGGGGGATTGACCCGGCCCACGGGCGGCAAGGTGTGGGTGGATGGAATGGAACTGACCCGGATGAGCAGTCGTGAGCTGGCCCGGCTGCGCCTGGAGAAGCTGGGCTTCATCTTCCAGTCCTACAACCTGCTGCCGGTCCTCTCCGCCCTGGAGAACGCCGAGTTTCCGCTGCTGTTGCGCGGTCTTGAACGCAGTCAACGGGAGCGGCGGGTCCGGGAACTGTTCCAGCGCACGGGACTGGCCGGGCTGGAACACCGCCGTCCAGGCAAGCTGTCGGGGGGCCAGCAGCAGCGGGTCGCCGTCATCCGGGCGGTGGTGGGGCAACCCACCCTGGTCTTGGCGGACGAGCCCACCGCCAACCTCGACTCGGCTGCCAGCGACGTCCTGCTGACCGTGATGGAAGAACTCAACCGGGACCTGGGAACCACCTTTCTCTTCGCCACCCACGACTCCCGACTCATGGAACGGTCCCGTCGCCTGATCCATCTGGTTGACGGTCAAATAACCTCTGACCAATGGCAAGAGCCCCGGCGCGAATCTTAACCCGCATTTCTCACCGGGGGGCGTGAAGATGGCGCAGGAATTTTTCCCTCAGCGCGTGCTCGCGAGCGAAGAGCGTAGCGGGGACTACGTTCGAGCGAGCATGTGCGCGCTGAGGGAAAAAGGACAAGCCAGAGCGCGCTCAGCACCGTCTGTACCCACAAGCCCCTTAAATGAGGCCAATCAGGGTGCTGAAGATAGACTTCCTTTCATCACGTATCCAGCGACCCGGTGAGAAATGCGGGTTAGTGACTGCGGCAATCCTCCTGGCCGTGGGGGCAACGGCAGGCGGCCCCGGTCCGGCAGCGGCCCAGACTCCCCTGATCCGGGGGTATTATCACAACCTTCCCCTGTGGAGCCGGGCGACCCGCTTCCGTCCCGGGGGGTTCGGGGACTTCAACCGGCTCCGACTAATGAGCGAGCCCCGTTTCGGTCCCCTCTCCCTGGAGATCGCTTACGAGCACACCCTGACCTCCAGCCAACTCCCGGAGTCCCCCGATGTTCCGGTCGCCAAAGTTCCCGGAAGCAGCCCCTGGCTGGATCTCCAGTGGACCCTTTGGGAAAACGATCATCTGGCCTGGCAGCATCGCTTCGATCGCCTGAACCTCAGCTGGGCGCCCAGCGGGAATTTGGACCTGACACTGGGGCGCCAAACCGCCTCCTGGGCCACCACCCTGTTTCTCACCCCGGCCGACCCCTTTTCCCCCTTCAATCCCGCCGACCCCTTTCGCGCCTTCCGCGGCGGCATTGACGCCGCCCGGCTTCAGTTCCATCCTGGCCCCCTCAGTCAGGTCGAGGTGGTGGTGCGTCCCACCCGTTCGGCCTCCGGCAGGGAGATCACCGCCCTGGGGCGAGGTCTCGCCACCTGGAAAAGCTGGGAACTTTCGGGTTGGGCCGGAGCGCTTTTCGATGAACCCGCCGCGGCCGGAGCCGCTTCGGGATCGCTGGGCCCGGTGGCGGTGCGCGGAGAAGCCTCGCTGCGCAGGATCCGCGGGAAAACCGTGCTGAGAGGCACCCTGGGCATGGACCGGCGGGTCACCCTGTCCAGCCGGGACCTCTATCTGGTGGCCGAGTACCAGCACGATGGCCTGGGCTCCGCCGGCGCCGCCCAAAACCAGTCGGTCCGTGAGTCCAAGCCCTTTGCCCGAGGAGAGCTGCAGGTGCTGGGGCGGGACGAGGCCGCCGCCCAGGCCCGCTACCAGCTTCATCCTCTATGGAACCTGTCGCTGCTCTGGCTGTGGAACCTCAACGACCGCAGCTCTCTGCTGGCTCCAAGCCTCTCCTACTCCGCCAGCAACGAAGTCACCCTCACCGGGGGCCTCTTCATGGGATTCGGCGATACCTCCCCGGGCGCCCCGGAACCACCCGCCTCCGAATACGGAGGCCTCGGCGCCACCGCCTACCTTTCCCTGAGCATTTTCTTCTGAAACACCGGCCGGGCTATTTCCGGGATTGGGCCAGGGTCGGGTTGAGCGCTTTTTGGAGAGGTGGCCGGTAGACGTGGCGGCGGCGTTCTCGAAAAGCTGTGCGTTTGGGGACCCGTCTCTTAATCCGCCGCCTACGCGGCTTCGTGAGAGAGAGATTCCGACGACCCCGGGCTCACGCCCGGGGCGACATGCAGACGCAGCTACGCCGCTCCCGCCAAAACCACGACACTGCGGACAGGTAGTAATTCCCCTCCAGCGGAGGGGCTGCACTCGCGAGGCGAGGGCTGGGGGGGTTGTTTCGGTCCTGCGAAAATGATCCGTGCTCCCTTCCTGACGGCATCCTCTTCCATGATAGACTTACGCGGCACGGAGACCTCCCCCGCGCCAGGGGCGGTCCGAGCTGTTGGGGCGGAGGCCCCCGATCCATCCGGAGAACCCAAAGGAGCCGCCATGAAAATCGCCATCCTTCGCGGGCCCAGAGACTTGCGCATCGAAGAGCGGCCTCTGGATACCAGCAACCTGAAGCCGGACGAAATCTGGATCCAGACCCAGGTGAGCGCCCTGAAGATCGGGACTGACCGAGGCAACTACGAGGGCGCCGAACACGTCCCCGGAGCCCCTGTATATCCCCGGTGGGTGGGGGACAGCAATCTGGGAATCGTGAGGGGAGTGGGCAGTGCGGTCCGCCGGGTTCAAGTCGGGGACCGGGTGGTGACCCGGCAACCCCACCAGTCGGAATACATCACCAACGAGTCGGCCAGCATGGTGAAGGTTCCCGAGGGGGTGGACGCCGAGGACGCGGTGTGGGCTCACCTCTACGCGCTCAGCTCCTTCTGCTACCGCAAGGCCCACTTCGAGCCGGGCGAAAACGTGGCCGTGGTCGGACTGGGAGTGCTGGGCCTGGGAGCGGTAGCCCTGGGACCCCACTTCGGGGCGCGGCTGATTGCGATCGGCAACAGTCCCACCCGCCTGGAGATGGCCCAGCGCATGGGGGCTCACGCCGGCTATCTCTACAACGATCCGGACCTGCAGGCAAAGCTGGATGACTTCACCGGAGGCTGCGGCGTCGACCTGGTGATACTGACCGCCAATCCCTGGCCCGCATACCGCACCGCCCTCGAGATTGTGCGAGAGCACGGACGAGTGTCCATCGTCAGTCTGTTGGGCCGGGGGGAATCTCCCCTGGATTTCAATCCGCTGTCCATGTCCCTGTTCTACACCCGGGGCATTACGCTGCACGCCGTGTCGGGGGCGACGGGCTATCTCTATCCGAACGGCACCGGCGGCGCCACCATGGAAAACCGCTTCTCCAACGACCGGGCCGCCGAGCACGTTCTTTCCCTGATGAAGACGGCCTCGCTGGAACCCAAACGGCTGATCACCCACCGCTTCCACTATTCCCAGATGGTGGAAGCTTATGAGATGGCCTATCATCGGGAAAAATCCATGCTGGGTGTCCTGTTCACCTGGGAGGACTGAGGATGGGGGTGCTTCGATGAGGAAGGCATCGGCAAGGATCCGCCCATGGTTCCTTTGTGGCTGCTGAGGCTGTTACATTATCTGTCCCTGGCGGCAGCCGTCCTGGTGCTGGGTCTGCTGGCCCGGTACTTTTTGGCTTCCATCGGCAAGCGCTCACCCCGCCAATGACCGTGCCCGGACCCCGGGCTGAGACCGGGGACCGGCCCTGACGGCCCGAGCCGGGACGTCCGAGTCGCTAGAGAAAGGAGCATTCCATGCAACGCCTGTGGTTGGCGGCCGCCTTTGCGGCGCTGGCTGGAATCACCCTGTGGCCCGGCCTGGATCCGTTTGCCGGCTCAAAATATCAGGTCGTCCACGGCTGGCCACAGGCGCCCGAAGGGTCCCCCTTCGCCGGTGTCGCCGGGGTGGACGTGGACTCGCGCCATCGGGTCTTCATCTTTCAACGCACCGACCCGCCCATCCTCTGCTTTGACGGGGCCACCGGCAAACTGCTGGCTTCCTGGGGCGAGGGCCGGTTCACCGAGTCGGCCCACGGCCTGGAGGTCGATCCCTGGGACAACGTCTGGGTGGTGGACGTGGAACACCACCAGGTCTTCAAGTTCAGCCCCCGGGGAGAACTGTTGATGACCCTGGGGACCCCAGGAACTCCCGGCCTGGGACCCGCACACTTCAACAAGCCCACCGACGTGGCCGTGGCCGACAGCGGGGAGATTTTCGTAGCCGACGGCTATGCCAACAGCCGGGTGGCCAAATTCTCCTCCGAAGGCAAATTTCTGCTGGACTGGGGAAGCAAGGGCGACCAACTGGGTCAACTGGACACGCCTCACGGAATCGCCGTCGACGGCCGGGGCAGAGTCTACTTGGCCGACCGGGGCAACCGTCGCATCCAGGTGTTCGACGGGGAGGGGAGGCTGCTCGACCACTGGACCAGTCCCCGGATGCGCCGCCCCTGGGGCCTGGACATCGGAGCCGACGGCTCGGTCTTCGTGGCCGACGGAGGGGACCTGGTCCATCGGGGGAAGAAAGAGCGCATCCTGAAGTTCAGCCCCGAGGGCAAGCTGTTGGACCTGTGGGGTTCCTTCGGAAGGTACGACGGCCAGTTCTATTGGGCCCACGACGTGGCGGTGGCCCCCACCGGAGAGGTCTACGTCTGCGACGTGCTGGGCAGGCGGGTCCAGAAGTTCGTGGCCGGCCCCTCCGGCTGACAGAGGGACTCGCCGCTGCCGGCGGCAAACAGATGGGCCTTGGACAGATCCAGACTCACCGCCTCGGGTAGAGTCTGGCCCGCCGCTTCAGTCCCCCAGAGTGCCAGCAGCGTATGGGCGCCAGCCCTGAGATACAGGAGGACGCTGCTGCCCATCGGCTCCACCACCTCCACCTCGATCTCCAGAGGCGCCAGACTCGCGCTCCCGGAAGGCTGAGCCCCACAGGGGAGAATGTGTTCCGGGCGGATTCCCAGGGTGACCTGACGGCCGCTCCAGTCCTGATGGAGGTTCAGCCCCGACAGCGGCAGCTGCAGGCTTGCGGTCTCCAGCCACAGCTCCCCTCCGCGGGCGGCAACCTGCCCTTCCAGGAAGTTCATCTCCGGCGATCCCATGAAACCGGCTACAAATCGGTTGGCCGGCCGATTGTAGAGATTGAGGGGGGTATCCACCTGCTGGAGGATCCCCTGGTTCATGACGGCAATGCGGTCCCCCATGGTCATGGCCTCGACCTGGTCATGGGTCACGTATACCGTGGTCACTCCCAGCCTGCGGTGGAGCCTGATGAGCTCGGCCCGGGTGGCCACCCGCAACTTGGCATCCAGGTTGGACAGGGGTTCATCCATCAGGAACGCCTTGGGCTCGCGGACGATGGCCCGCCCCAAAGCCACCCGCTGGCGCTGCCCGCCGGAAAGTGCCTTGGGACGCCGCCCCAGCACCTCCTGAAGCTCCAGCATCCGGGCAACGGACTGGACGCGTCGATCGATATCCTGTCTCTTCCTCTTCCAGGCCTTGCGGTCGAGCACCCGAGCCAGAGGACCGTGGGGGGGCGTCCGAAGGCGCAAGCCGAAGGCCAGGTTTTCCCGGACGTTCATATGGGGATAGAGGGCGTAGTTCTGAAACACCATGGCCACGTCCCGGTCCTTGGGAGAAAGGGTGTTCACCCGGCGGTCCCCGATAGAGATCTCTCCGCCGGTCAACTCTTCCAGGCCGGCAATGCAGCGCAGCACCGTGCTCTTGCCACAGCCCGACGGCCCGACCAGGACCAGGAACTCCCGGTCGGCAATCTCCAGGCTCAGGTTGTCCACGGCTGTCACTTCACCGAACCGCTTGGTGAGATTTTGCAGCCTGATCTCGGCCATGGGCTTCGATGACCCCGAATTCCATGGGCTTACGCCCACGGCTTGTTTAGCGTGATTGTAAAGCGGGCGCCATACCGGCGCCGCCAACGGGTGGCTGACCCTCACTCACGGGACGCCGCGTTTGCCCCCCTCCGGCTCGCCTGCGGGCTTCGCCCTGGTCTTGCCGACTCCCCCTCAAGGGGGGAGTGATTCTTGAGGCCTGCACAAGACGCTCCAGTATCACGCCGGCCGGCTTCGCGGCAGAATAGCGGAAATTCAAGGCAATGGAAAGCCGAGCCCCGGCAGCCCGGCAGCCGCCCCGCCACTTACCTGAAACAAAAGAAAAAAGATTTATCCACAAAGGGCCACTAAGAACGACGAAGGGCCACTAAGGCGTTGAGGTTAACCGCGACGGGATGCCAAGGTCGCGAAGGGATGGTCGATTTCTGATTGTCACACTCTGGTTTGGTCCGCACGGCACGGCGGGGCAGGGCTCGCGGACAAACGGGAGTTTCCCAAAGGGCGCCCGTCGGCTCTCAGAGAAGTCGCCCGCCGGATACCCTCCAGCGCACCATCGGGACAGCACCCCCCCGGGAGCGCGGGCGTCTCGCCCGCATGCTGTCCCTTGGGTTGCCGCTCAGTTTCCCTGCGATGCGGCAGCCCGCCATTTCTGCCGGTGGAAATCGCATGGGCCCGGCTGAAGCAGAGCCATGGCGCCGTTGCCGTTCGATCCGGGTCGAGGAGATGGGTGAGGCTATGCCAGGATTTGTGCGGGCGGGACGCCCGCGCTCCCGGGGGGCTTTCTCCCATGACGTCGTGACACCAACGTCACAATATTGCAGAAGCATTCGGGCGCCGCTCGTCATTGAAGGAACTCCATCCGTATTCGTGGTTTGTCTTTATTTCCAAAACGAAAACGGCTGGCTGTTTCTCCTCTGAATGATCCGCCCCGTCGTATGGAACGGCGGCGCGACCAGGTGAAAAGTGATTAGTGGAGAGTGGAGAGTGATTAAATCGACACGTTAAGCATTTTGTCGATCTCGGCGCAGTCTTTCAATAAAACTCAAGCAACTCATCAGGCGCTTGCCTGTTCCCGAAACCCTCCACTCTCCACTTCGTGGATAACTCTTTTTGGCCTTTGCGGATAACGCTCAGGTGTTTCGGGCAAGGTCGCCCGGTTGACGCAGCGTTAGGCGCAGGATATGTTACGGTGGCAGACTGGCCCCCTGAAAACCTCGGCCGGTCCCTGACCCGATCCTCAGCCACTCCCGCCACCGGGCTGCCGTGCCGGTCGCTTGAAACTCATGAACCTCGCCCTTTTGTTAAGCCGAGCCGCCCGGGCTCACCCAGACAAGCCGGCCCTGGTGCAAGGCGACAGGATCCTGGACTACAGGGGATTCAACCGGCGCGCAGGTCGATTGGCCGGGGCCTTGAAGGACCTGGGGGTCGGCGAGGGGGACCGGGTGGCCATCCTCCAGCACAACGCCCCCCCGTTTCTGGAGACCCTGTTCGCCCTCTTCCGCCTGGGGGCCGTGGCCGTCCCCCTGAACGTCAGGCTCCATCCACGCGAGGTGCGCTACATCCTGGAGCAGAGCCTGGCCACGGCCGTGATCCACGGCGACTTCTTCAACCCCCGGGTCCCGCAAGCCCGCCGGGGAACCACCGTCCGTCACTGGATCAGCACCGGCAGCCCTGCTTCCGCCGACTCTCTCGGCTACGAGTCCCTGCTGACTCAGGCGCCCGAGCTGCTGGCCGATGCCGACCTGGAGGAGGACGCCGTGGCCTGGCTCTTCTACACCTCCGGCACCACCGGCAAGCCCAAGGGAGCCATGCTCTCCCACCGCAACCTGCTGGCCATGACCATGAGCTTCTTCGCCGATCACTATGTCCCAGACGAAAGCGACGTGGCGCTCCATGCGGCCCCTCTGTCTCACGGCAGCGGCCTCTATGCGCTTCCCCTGGTGGCCCGGGCCGTCACCAACATCCTTCACGATTCGGTGGGCTTCATCCCGGCTCTGGTGTTTGAGGAAATCACCCGCTGGAAGGTCACCCTCATTCCCTTTCTGGCGCCCACCCAGATCAAGCGCCTGGCGGAGGAACCGGCCGGCCCCGGCCACGACCTCTCCAGTCTGCGCGTCATTGCCTGGGGCGGCGCCCCCATGTACGTGGAAGACGCCCGCCGGGCCGCCGCCCGGTTCGGGCCCATCCTGACCGAGCTGTACGGGCTGGGAGAGTCCCCCATGACCATCACCGCCCTGAGCCGGCGAGCCATGGCGGCCGAACTCGAGAAGGCGCCTCCGCTGCTCACCGCGGGGTTGCCGCGCACCGATGTGGAAATCCGGATTGTGAACGAGGACGGCCAACCCCTGCCCGCGGGCAGCGCCGGCGAGGTCCTGGTGCGGGGCGGCGTGGTCATGAAGGGTTACTGGAACAACCCCCAGGCCACGGCCGAGAGCTTGCGCCAGGGCTGGCTGCACACCGGGGACATCGGTTACTTGGACGAACGGGGGTTTCTCTACCTAGTGGACCGCAAGCATGACATGATCCTCTCCGGAGGGTACAACATCTATCCGCGAGAGGTCGAGGAAGCACTGATGGAGCACCCTCAGGTGGCCGAGGTGGCCGTGTTCGGCGTGCCCGATCCGGAGTGGGGGGAATCGGTGAAAGCGGCCGTCAGGCCCCGAGATCCGCAAGCCCCGCCGTCGATCCGGGAGCTGATTGATTTCTGCCGGGAGCGCATCGCCAGCTTCAAGAAGCCGCGATCGGTGGTTTTCGTGGAGGAGATTCCCAAGAACGCCTATGGGAAAACGCTGCGGCGGGAGCTCAGGGAACGTTTCGGCACCGCAGATTAACCGGGCCGCCGCCCTGGCGGGCGGATGATTCGAGGAAAAACGGCCGATGGTTTATAAAGACGAACCACGAATGGACACAAATGAACACAAATACAGATGGATCTCCTTCAACGACAAGCAGAGCAAAAATGCTTCTGCAATTTCGTGACCTGGGTGTGACTTCGTGCCCCTTCGTGGATTTCTTTTGTTGGCCTTCGTGGATAACCCCTCGATTGGTTTCAAACAAGTCCGGCCCCCGCCCTACCGGGCGGATCATACGAGAGTGAAACAATCGGAAATCGATAATCCTTTCGCGACCTTGGTATCCTGTCGCGGTTAACCTCAACGCCTTAGTGGCCCTTCGTCGTTCTTCGTGGCCCTTCGTGGATAAGTCTTTTTCTTTTGTCTTTTTTCGTTTGTTTCAAACAAGTCCGCTTTTGTAACAGGAAGGCGGGAAAGCAAACCATGAACTCCAGCCAGGGGAGACTGGGATGAAACCGAAGGGTCCGATCCGGGTGGGAGCCGACGTCGGGGGCACCTTCACCGACGTGGTCTTGGCCGATGCCGGGGGAAACGTCTGGACCGCCAAGGTTCCTTCGACGCCGCCCGACTTCGAAACCGCCGTGCTCCAGGGCATTTCGCAGTTGCTCCGCAACACGGCGGCTTCCGGGTCGGAGGTGGCCGAAGTGGTTCACGGGACCACCGTGGCCACCAACGCCATCCTGGAGCGGCGCGGGGCGCTGACGGCTCTGATCACCACCCGGGGGTTCCGGGACGTGCTTGAGCTCCGCCGCATCCGGGCGCCCCAGATGTACGACCTCTTTTTCCAGAAGCCCCCGGAGCTGGTGGAGCGCCGCCTGCGGTTCGAGCTGGGCGAACGTCTTTCCGCCCGGGGCGAGGTTCTGGTCGCGTTGGACTCGAACGACCTGACCCGCATCACCCGCAGCCTGCAGGAGGAGAAGGTGGAATCGGTAGCCGTGTGCCTGCTGCACGCTTACGCCTATCCCCGGCACGAGATACTGGTGGGGGACTTTCTGCGGCGGCATCTGCCCGAGGTCCAGGTCTCTCTCTCCTCGGAGGTGCTTCGCGAGCGCAAGGAATACGAACGCACCGCCACCACGGTCGTCAATGCCTACGTGCGGCCGGTCATGCGCGGCTACCTGGCGGCCATGAGGTCGGGAATGGAAGCCCTGGCCATCCATTCGCCCCTGCTGATCATGCAGTCCGCCGGGGGATTGACCCCGGAAGATGAAGCGGCCCGCCGGCCCGTCTACATGCTGGAATCGGGACCGGCCGCCGGGGTGCTGGCCTCCCAAGCCACGGCCCGCCACCTGGGTCTGGAAAACGTCATCACCCTGGACATGGGGGGAACCACGGCAAAGGCCTCCCTGATCGAGGAAGGACGGGTGCGCTACAGCCCCGAATACGAGGTCGGCGCTTCCCTCTCGGCGGGAAACCGCCTGGTGGGCGGTGGCGGCGAGCTCATTCGGGCTCCCAGCATCGACATCGCCGAAGTGGGGTCGGGCGGGGGCAGCATTGCCTTTCTGGACGGAGCCGGCGGGGTCCGGGTGGGGCCGCGCAGCGCCGGGGCCGTCCCCGGACCCGCCTGCTACTCCCGCGGCGGGCGGGAACCGACTGTCACCGATGCCAACGTGGTGCTGGGGTACATCCGTCCGGGCCGATTGGCCAATGGAGACATCGCCATCGACCCGGATGCCGCCAGCCGCGCCGTTCAAGACCGGATCGCCGCCCCCCTGGACATGGATCTGCTGCAAGCGGCCGAAGGCATCCACCGCATTGCCAACGCCAGGACCATGCGGGCACTGCGGGCCGTATCCACCGAGCGGGGCCGGGACCCGCGAGAGTTCGTGTTGATGGCCTTTGGCGGTTCCGGTCCCGTCCACGCGGCGGGTCTGGCGCAAGAGCTGCATATCCGTCAGGTCATCGTTCCGCCCCTGCCGGGCCTGTTCAGCGCTCTGGGCCTGCTGGCCTCGGGAGTGGAGCACCACGACGTCAGAAGTTGCCTGCTTTCACGGGACGAAGCCAAGGCGGAGAGTCTGGAGCGGCTCCGGCTGGAATTGAGGCAAAAGATGTTGACCCGGTTTAAAGCCGAGGGCTACGCCGCCGCCCGGGTCGCCCTGAGCTGGAGCGCTGACCTGCGCTTTCAGGGACAGGCCTCCGAAATCCGCCTGGAGCTTCAGAGCGGACCCCTGGACGGACCGGGGATCCAGGCCTTGAACGCGGCCTTCGAAGCCGAACACCAGCGGCTCTACGGCCACCGGTCGGACCCCGAAAATCCCATGGAAATCATTGCCGTGCGCCTGGTGGGGCGAGTGGCCACCCCGGGCCGGGAGGCGGGGTTCAAGCCCAGGGCTTCCGCGTTTCAGGCCCAGTCCCGCCGGCGGGCCTATTTCGGCTCCGACTACGGCCTCATCGACACCCCGGTGGTGGCCCGCTCAGACCTTTCCGGAACCGCCAAGGGCCCCCTGATGATTGACGAATATGACTCCACCATCGTCGTCCCCCCCTTCATGTCGGTTTGGCGGGATGAACAGGGCAACGTGGTGATGGAGGGTGAGGGTCAACCCGCATTTCTCACCGGGTCGCTGGATGCATTGTGAAAGACCATTTATTTTCAGTACCTTATTGGCCTTGTTTTGACGGCATGCGGGTACAGACGGCGCTGGGCGCGCTCTGGCTTGTCTTTTTTCCTTCAGCGCGCACATGCTCCCTCGAACGTAGAAACCGCTACGCCCTTCGCTCGCGAGCACGCGCTGAAGGAAAAAATCCTGCGCCATTGGCACGCCCCCCGATGAGAAATGCGGGTTAGGAGACCTGACATGCGAGCCGACGCCGGATCTGCTGGGCAGGCCCCCATCGATCCCATCACCCGGGAGATCATCCAGAACGCCCTGGCTTCTGCCGCCGACGAGATGGCCCTGGCCCTCTACCGGACCGCCTACTCCACCATCGTGCGCGATTGCCTGGACTACTCGACCTCTCTTTGCAACGCCGAGGGGGAGATGATCGCCCAGGGCGTCACCACCCCCCTGCACCTGGGCGCGGTCCCTTACGCCATGGAGACCCTCTTCCGGAAGTATGGAGAGCGGATGTCCCCTGGCGACGTCTTCATTCTCAACGACCCCTTCGACGGGGGCATGCACATCCCGGACATCTTCATCGTGAAGCCCGTCTTCTGGGAAGACCGCCTGGCCGCCTTTGCGGTGAGCACGGCTCACCACCTCGACCTGGGGGGACGCCTCCCCGGCAGCTCGGCTTGCGACAACACCGAGATCTTTCAGGAAGGCCTGCGGATTCCCTGGTTGAAGCTCTATCGGCGGGGAGAGCCCGATGAAGCCCTCTTTGCCCTGCTCAGGACCAACGTCCGGGTGCCTCGAATGACCATTGGGGACGTGCAGGCCCAGATCGCCGGCTGCCACATCGGGGAGCGGGCGGTGCATGAGATCATCCAGCGCTACGGCCTGGAGACCTTCACCCGCTGCTCGGCCGAGCTGATTGCCTACACGGAACGGCTGCTGCGACAGGAAATCGCCTCCTGGCCGGATGGCCGCTATTCCTTTACCGACCACATGGACAGTGACGGCGTCGGCGGCCCCCCGGTACCTCTGAGGGTCACCCTGACGGTGGAGGGAGATTCCCTGACCGCCGATTTCACCGGCTCCGCTCCCCAGGTGCGGGGAGCCATCAACTGCACGCTCTCCTTCACCGCTTCAGTGGTGGCCCTTTGTATCCGCTCGGTCATGCGGGAAGAGGTCCCCAACACCGCCGGACTCTTCAAACCGCTGCGTATCGTGGCCCCGCCGGGCACGGTGGTGCACGGGGTCATGCCGGCGGCTTCCTCCATGAGGGGAATTACCGGATTCCGCCTGGCGGATACCATGTTCGGCGCCCTGGCCGAACTGTTGCCGGACCGTGTCTTTGCGGCCAGCGAAGGGGGCAACACTCTGGTGATCATCGGCGGCCTGCGGGAACAAGCCGGCCGCCGTGCGCCCTACGTCTACTACGAGCTGCTCTCCGGGACCTGGGGAGGCCGCCCCGACCGGGACGGCAACGACGGATTGTGCAACATCGCCAACGTGGCCGCCAACATTCCGGTGGAACAGGCCGAGTGCGAGTATCCCGTCCACATCGAACGCTACGGGCTGGTGACCGACAGCGGCGGAGCCGGCCGCTTCCGCGGCGGGCTCGGCATCGAACGCGAGTGGCGCCTGCTGGAAGGCGAGGCCCATCTGGCCATCCGCTCAGACCGCAGGGACCATCCCCCCTACGGGCTCTCCGGCGGGCAGCCGGGGAGAGGTTCCATCAACGAGCTGCGGGGAAAAGAGGAAACCAGAATCCTGCCGACCATGATCTCGACCTCCATCAAGGAGGGCGAGCGCATTTACCACCGGCAGGCAGGCGGGGGAGGCTGGGGCAATCCGCTGGAGCGCTCCCCCGGGGCGGTGGAGCGCGACGTCAGCAACGGCAAGGTCTCCCCGGCAGCCGCACGGCGGGAGTATGGGGTGGCGATCGATGAGCAGACCGGCAAGGTCGATGAGACAGCCACCCGGGACCTGCGGCGACAGCGGCAAGCCGCGGGCTGAAGGCCTGCGGCTATACGCTGCCGCCGCCTACGCGGCTCGGGGTGTGGTGTGGGGCCAACGGGTTTCCATGGGCTTACGCCCAAGGCTAAATGCGGACGCCGCTTCGCGGCTTACTGGAACCCCGGGCTGACGCCAGGGGAATATCCTATTGGAAAAATCCTTTCCCATCGGCAGTGTCGGGGTTTTGGGGAGAGTGGCGAAGCCACGGTTGGTGTAGGTAGACCTAGGAAACGCCTGCTACAAATCTTCCTTATAGAGCAGCGTAGCTGCGGCTTCGTGTAGCCCCGGGCGGGAGCCCGGGGTTGTTCGGATCCCACGTTCCCGCAGCCGCGTAGGCGGCGATTCAGTAGCGACCTTCCGGAACGCGCGGCCTCTCCAGAATGACGCTAAACACGACCCTCGCTCCTTGCACTCTTCTCAATCCTGCGCTCCCCTCGCGAGTACAGTCCCCCCGCGAGAAATGCCCCCTACGGGATCCTGGCCGAGGCGTTGCCCTTGAGTGGCAGCGCGTCGCAGAGGTGGAGGGCGACCAGGGGATAGAGGGTCCCGCTGAAGGTTATGAAGTGGTAGTTGTCGGTGTTCAGAGAGCGGGTCCACCAGCGGCCGGACTGGCGCTGGTTGGCCAGCAGCCACCGGACACCCTTTTGGATCCTGGGGTCCCGGGCACTGACTCCGGCCTCGCGCAGCGCGATGATAGCCAGGCCCGTCTGGTGGCCGTCGCTGGGGGGGTCGGCGAACTCTTTCTCGGCCCTGAGCTTCTCGGCCCGGTTCCCGTCGCCCCACTGCTCGGGGCGGGCAAAGGCGCGCAGCGACCAGCCCCCGTCGGCCCGCTGCTTGCTCCAAATCATCTCCATAATCCGGTCCTTCTCGCCCTCCTCCAGCAATCCTTCCAACCTGGCCGAGGCCCACAGGAGCACCACTCGCCCATAGTCGTGCGGCGGCTCGACCCGGCGGAGATAGTCCTGCAACCGCTTCACCCCGGTTTTCAGCCCCTCATCGGTCAGGCCGGTCAACCAACCCGGAGCCGTCCCCACCGCCAGGGCCGCTACCGTGGCTTCCTGAAAGGCGCTCGACTCCAGCGGAGGCCAGCACTGACTGGCCTTCCACTCCCCGGTGGGAAGCTGCCGCTCAAACAACTGTTTCAGGGCCTGCTCGGTTTCAGCTGACAGGGCACCCGACACGTGGGCGTCCCATTCGGCCAGGCCGCGGGCAACGTAGATCAATTGCGAGTCCCCCAGCTTGCTCTCCTCACCCAGTCGGGCCGTTCCTTCCCGCAGCACCCTCCCGAAAAAGTCCCGAACCTCCCGGACGGGCTCGCCCAAGGGCCGGCTCAGCGAGGGCCGAAGGGCCATGTAGCTTCCATTGGTGTGGCAGGTCACGCATTTCCGGCCGCGACTCCAGGCAGTGGCCCCCTGGTCGAGATAGTCCAGGGCCTGCTGCACCGAGACCTTCCGGTTCTTGGGCTCGCCGGCCTCCGCTCTGTGAATTCGGATGGCGCCGAACTCGTACTGATACTTGAACTTCTCCTCTCCCCCGGCACCCCCGGCCGCTCCCAACACCAGGAGCCCTCCCAAGCCACCGGCCAGCCATGCTCTTTTCACCGTTCGACCCATTGTCCGTCACCTCGCTCGATTTGAATTTCGCCCGGTCTCAAGTGTCTCCAACCGGCTCCGTCCTCCCATCATCGCAAATTCTGCCGCAACTCGTCCATGCTTCTCACCAAAGCCCAGGCCGAGCTGTCGATGGACTCCTCGGCGGCCAAGCCCAGGCAATGCAGCCTGGCCATATCTTCCGCCGGCACCCCAGGGGCGGGTTTTCCCTCCAGCCGGTCGAGGAAATCGGCCAGGCACTCCCGCAAGCCGGGCCATCCGGCAAAGGGCCGCAGGGCGCAGACGACCCGATCCACCCGCCACTCCGGACAGGACCGGCTTCGGATTCGCAATTCTCCAGTGAAGAGATCCGCAAAGAGATCTCCTTCGCCGCCCTGAACCTCGACCCAGGTCTCGGGGCCGTGCACGCTGGAGATGTTGGCTTGAAAGGTCCCCCAAACCCCTCCGTAGTCCAGCTGGGTCAGGGCGTAGGCCTGCATGCGGCCCTCGGTTCCCCGTCCATCCTGAACCAGCACCCTTCGGGGATGAGAACTCAGAATCGCATCCAGGGCGTCCACGTACCAAGGAGCCAACAGATGGGGCAGGCTGAGGTCGGCTCCCGGCCTGGCACTCCAGGTGCCGTTCATCCGGATCCTGGCGGTCTGCGGCTCTCCGATGGCACCCTGGGCCAACCTTTCGGCGGCCGCGGCCACCACCGGAAGGAACCTCAGCTCCAGGTCAGCCTGATGGACCTGGGGGGCTTCAAGTAATTTCTCTAGAACCGGAGGAATCCGGTCCCGCCGGTGGGACACCGGGGGCTCATGGAAAAAGGGAATCCCCGAAACGATCGCCGCCAGCAGGGCCGGCTCGTGCACGGCTTCGGGAAGAGCCATCAGCACGCCGTCCAGATTGCCGGCATCCAGCATGGCTTCGAAGTGAGGATAGATTCGTACCTGGCTGCCCAGTTCCTCCCGGATGCGCCGCCGGGTGGCCCGGCTGGGAGCCGAGGCAGCCACCACTCTGCCCCTGCCGTCAGCACGCAGGGCCGGCACATAGGCCGTCCGAGCCCAGTTGCCGTAGCCGGCAAGACCGATGCGCAGTGGGTTCATTGCAAGATCCCCTGGGAAACCAGTGGTTAGTGGTTAGCCGTGCCGCGCCCTGCCGTGCAGATCATTCGAGGGGAAACGGCCGATCGTTCATGAAGACAAACCACGAAGGAACACGAAGAGACACGAAGACAGATGGACCTCGTGTAACGACAAGCGGCGGTTTTGGAGAAGCCGTGCGTTCCCGGACCCGGCTACAAATCCGCCGCCTGCGCGGCTGCGGCGGCGCGGAGTTCAAACGACCCCGGGCTCCCGCCTCCGCCGACAAGAGGACGCCGCCTTCGCTGCCAAACGCGACTTTTCTCGCGCTTCTCCTACGTTTCCCTGCAGGCGACACGAAGCCGCAGCTACGCTGCTCTATAAGGAAGGCTTGTAGCAGGTGTTTCCTGGGGTGACCCACGTCAACCGCGGCTACGCCGCTCTCCCCAAAACCCCGACTCTGCGGGTGGGAAACGTATTTTCTTAAAAAACCGGCTCCTCTTAGTTATTCTTAGTGGCCCTTCACAGACCCCTTTCGAGTTTTTCCCAACCCCTGGGAATCCCTTCGCGGATTAATCTTCTACCCCCTAAACCGATAATTGAGCGCCCTTCGTCGAAATCTATTACCCTTACCGACCTTTGGCGGATCCCTCTTGAGCCTTCTCCAACCCCTTAGTGGCCCTTCGTAGTCCTTCGTGTAACTTCGTGGATAACTCTTTTGGTCCTTTGTAGTTAATCCCTCAATTGTTTCTGGGAAGTGTTCTTCCACCGTTGCCGGGAGTCATCCGGGCCGGGCGCGAAATCCCAGCAGGGCCTCCACCTTGCGGGCAGCCGCCAGCAAGGCCCCGTCCGCCATGGGCCGCCCCGCCAACTGCAGGCCCAGCGGCAAGTCCTCAGGGGACAGCGCCGCCGGCAGCGTCACCGTGGGACACCCCGTATAGGTCCACAGCAGGCTGAAGCGGGGATCGCCGGTTATCGCCAAGCCCCGGGGGGCAGCCCCCTCGGCCGACGGCGACAACACCAGGTCTACCTCCTCCAACAAACCCGACAGGGAGACTGTCAGCGAGCGCCGGTGTTGCTGAATCCGATCCAGGGCTTCAGGCGTCACTTCTTTTCCCTCCAGGAGCAGCGCACGCAGCTTGGGGGGATAGCGGTCCCCGTGGCGGGCCATCAGCTCCGCATGTCCATGGGCCCCTTCGGAGGCAATCAGGTCGAAGTGGTTCCGGTAGGCGGCAGCGCATTCTTCGGGCAGGGTCACCGTCTTGACCTCGCATCCCCCGGCGGCCAAACGGTCGCCGGCCTCCGACAGCGCCCTCAACATGACGCCCTCGGCAGGCTCGGTCCACAGGTCCGGCGCCAGTCCGATCTTCAGAGATGCCGGTTCCCCGGCCGCGGGCTCTCCCAAAAGAGCCGGGGCGGCCCGTTGCATGTCGGAAAGGCCGCGGGTAAAAAAACCCACGGTATCCACGCTGGGTGAGAAGGGAAAGACCCCGGTGGTCGGTAGACGTCCGAAGGTGGGCTTGAACCCCGTGACCCCGCAGTAGCTGGCCGGACGATTGACCGAAGCCACCGTCTGAGAACCCAGTGCCAAGCGAACCATTCCGCAGGCCACGGCCGCGGCCGAACCGCTGCTGGAGCCGCCGGGAGTGTGGACGGGATTCCAGGGATTGCGGGTGGCTCCCGGATCCAGAAACGCAAGGCTGGTGGTGACGGTCTTGGACAGGACGAAGGCGCCCAGAGACAACAGGCGCCGCACGATGGCGGCGTGTTCCCGGGCCGGCGTGGCTGGGAGAAAGTCCACGTTGCAGCGGGTCGGCATTCCCTGGACGTCGATGATGTCCTTGACCCCCAGCGACCAGCCGCTCAGCGGCCCGCCGACGCACTGCTCCCGGCGTTGCCGGGCTCCGAGCGGGTCCCAGTCCACCAGGGCCCTGACGGTTCCCTCCCAACGCCGGATGGCGGCAAGTTCCTCTTCCATGCCTGTCTCCCCGATTCCCCTGCTCGGCCGTGCTCACTCCGCAACCGGGCTTTCCGAAGACTTGGGTATAATCGTCCCGGCGCGACTCCGCCAAACCCGGCCCACGGCCCCACTCATGCAACCCATCGCCCTGCTGCTGATCCTGCTCTCCGCGGTCATTCACGTGGGATGGAACACCCTATGCAAGCGAAGCCAGCCCAGCGCCCCCCTTTTTCTGGCCGCCAACCTGGTGGGTTGCCTCTGCCTGCTGCCGGGGCTAGCCTACCATATCCCGAAAATTCCCACGATTCTAGCGGAATTGTGGCCGCTGCTGGCGGTCAGCGGGTGCGCCACCGTCATCTACTACCGCTGCCTGGCCGCCGCCTACAACTCCGGGGATCTCTCCCTGGCCTATCCGCTCTCCCGATCCTCCCCGCTGTTTATCGTGGGGGTCATGTTCCTGCTGGGAAGGGGCTCCGAGATCAGCCGCGGCTGCCTGACCGGGATCGCGCTGGTGGTGGCCGGCTGCATTCTCCTGCCCATGAGGCACCTGGCGGACCTCAAGAGCAGCCATTACCTCAGCCGCGTCTTCCTGGCGGCCCTGGTGGCGGCCCTGGCCACCACCGCCTACTCCATCGCCGACGAGCAGGCCTTGCGGCTGTTGGTCTCGGGGCGGTTGGGGTCGTTTTCCAATCTCGAGGCCAGCCTGGTTTATTTTGCCCTGTGGGCCATCTCCTCCAGCGGTTTGCAGGCGGCGGCGGTGCTGGCTCGGAAGGCCGAGCGGACCTCCTTCCTGGAACTGATTCGACGGCGGGCCCGTATCTTCGTTCCCCTGGGACTGGGTATCAATCTGGGCTACTTGCTCATCCTGACTGCCATGACCTGGAGCCACAACGTCAGCTACGTGGTGGCCTTTCGCCAGATCGGCATCCCGCTGGGCGCCCTGCTGGGTGTCTTCTGGCTCAAGGAGCCGCTTCCCCTCCCCAAGGCCATGGGCCTGCTGGTTCTTCTCATCGGGTTGGCCCTGGTGGCCGCCGGCTGACGTGCCCGGCCACCGAGCCTCAAAGGGAGTGACATTGATCCGGGGCTCTTGTATATTTTGTCTCATCCTTCAATCGGCAGCCTGGTGTTCTGTCTCAGAAATAGGGTTGCCATATTTCGGAGCGCAACGGCGCCGGATTCTAGGAGCGACGACGAGCCAATGCTCATTCATTGCAAGGAGGAGCGACGACGAAGACGGCGCCGTTCCGCCCGAACCCCTTGGGCCGATGGAGGTTCCGGGGCGGGAGAGCACAACGGTGCCTGTTGGCTGAAACGCAACGGGCCTCTCCTACCGACCGTTTCCGGGTGGAACCTCCATCGGAGATGGTAACCTTATTTTTGAGGCAGGACACTTGACTCGCCGCCCGTGGCGGGGGCGGCCCTGGGGAGCTTGGATGGACAGGCCATCGCCACATTCCAGCCGGTTTCGGTCATCCCGCCGAAGGTGGCCAAGCGGCTGCCTGAGCGCAACCCTGCTCCTGATGGCCGGGCTTCCGGCCCAGGCCGCCGTGGACTTCCAGGATCGGGTGCTACCGATCCTGCAGGCAAGTTGCCTTCCCTGCCACGACGGGCACACGCGAACCAGCGGCTTCTCGGTGGAAAGCTTGGATGCTGTTCTCTCGGGAGGCGCCCGCCACGGCGCCGCCGTCAAGCCCGGAGCCCCCGAGCAGAGCCCCTTGATCCAGGTGCTGCGCGGGGAGATACAGCCTCGGATGCCGCTGGGCCGGGCGTTCCCGGAAGAACGGATCCACCTCATCGAGCAGTGGATCGGCGGGCTCTCCGCCGCTCCTCAGTCAGGCTCTCCAGAGAAACCCTATTGGGCTTTCGCCAAACCCACGCCCGGCCGGCCGCCCGAGGTGAAAGGCTCTTCCTGGATCCAAAACGGCATCGATCCCTTCATATGGAAACGCCTGCAGAAGGAGGGACTCTCACCGGCGCCCCCGGCCTCCCGGCGGAGCCTGATCCGCAGGGTGTACTTCGACCTGCTGGGCCTGCCACCCGGGCCGGCCGAGGTGGAGGCTTTCATCAGCGACCCCTCTCCCACGGCCTATGAAGGACTGGTGGACCGTCTGCTGGCGGATCCGCGTTACGGGGAGCGCTGGGGGCGCCACTGGCTGGATTTGGCCCGTTACGCCGACACCAACGGCTACGAGGGCGATCCGGAGTACTACCACACCTGGCGCTATCGGGACTACGTCATCGATGCCTTCAACGCCGACAAGCCCTACGACCGGTTCGTGAAGGAACAATTGGCCGGGGACGAGTTCTTCGAGATGATGTCGGCCGGCGAACTGCCGCCTCCGGACCCTGAAACGGTGGTCGCCCTGACCTTTCTCCGGCTGGCTCCCTTCACCGAACCCCGGGGCGAAGAGGACCGGCACGTCCTGCTCAGCGAGATGACCTCCACCGTCGGTTCCGTCTTTTTGGGCCTGACGGTGGGCTGCGCCCAGTGTCACGATCACAAATACGACCTGCTGCCCACCAGGGACTTTTACCGGCTCAAAGCCTTTTTCGCCGCGGTGCAGATCGATCCCCCGCGACCCGGGGACATCCAGCAACTGGGTGGGCCTCAGCCCGCCGGCTTCGTCAATCCGGCCCGCAAGCAGCGGTGGGATCGAGAGCGGGCCGAATCGGAACAACGGCTGCAGACCACCGAAAAGGCTTTCGCCCTCTTTTACCAACCGCTGCTGGAGAGATTGAAAGCCGACAGGATAGAGGCCGCTCGAGATCGTCTGTCCTCCCCCCAAACCGAACCGCCGACCCTCAAGGACCTGAAGAAAGCCATCCGGGACGACCGCGGCCACCGCAAGTTTTCCTTCGAGGAACATCGGCGGTTCTCGGACTTCAGCCATCGTATTCTGCGCCTCAAGAACGCCATCGAGCGGCGCAAGCCGGTGGCGATGTCCTTGAGAAATGCCGACGGTCCGCCCTACGGCCCCAACCTCTCCACCACCTACGTCCTGCAACGGGGCCAATGGAACCGCAAGGGAGAACCGGTGGAACCCGGCTTCCCCAGCGCCATCGAGGGCCACTCCCGACCGGCCCCTATCGACCTGGACCCCTTCCGGCGCTATCCGACCCGGGGCCGCAGACTGGCTCTGGCGGAGTGGATCGCCAGCCCCGAGAATCCCCTGACGGCCCGGGTGATGGTGAACCGTCTCTGGCAATGGCACTTCGGCCGGGGCATCGTGGAGACCCCCAGCGATTTCGGCAAAAACGGAGCGGCCCCGACCCACCCCCGACTGCTGGACTGGCTGGCGCGCGAGTTGGTGAAGCAAAACTGGAGTCTCAAGGCCATGCATCGACTCCTGCTGACTTCGGGCGCCTACCGCCAATCGTCGCTTCACCTCGATCCCGCCGCCGCCCGGCTCGACCCGCAAAATCGACACCTGTGGCGCTTCCGGCGCCGCCGATTGGAGGGAGAAGCCGTCCGAGACAGCATTTTGACGGCCAGCGGCAGGCTCAACGGCGACCGGGGGGGACCTCCCGTCTTTCCTCCCCTGCCCCGGGGCCTTGACGCAGCCCAGAAAGTCCAGGGCACCAACACCTGGGAGACCATGCCCGGCCCCCGGGGCCGCAAGCGAAGCGTCTACATCTTTCAGCGGCGATCTCTGAGCATGCCCCTGATGGAAACCTTCGACGCGCCGGTTCTCAATGCCTCCTGCGCCCGGCGGGAGACCTCGATCTCGGTCCTGCAGGCCCTGACCATGTACGACGGGGAGTTCGTGAACGAAGAGGCGCGCCACTTCGCCGAGCGGGTCAGACGCCAGAGCGGCCCCGGTCCTGCCTCCAGGATCCAGCACGCCTTTCGGATCGCCCTGGGCCGCGATCCCCGGCCCGACGAGACCGCCCAGGCGCGGCGACTGGTGGAGCAGAGCCGATCCGGCGACGGGCTGACAGCCCTCTGCCGGGTGCTCCTGAACAGCAACGAGTTTGTTTACGTCGATTAGCGAGGCCGTGCCTCAGACCGACGAGCAGGGAAAAAAGATATCCACGAAGGGGCACGAAGAACCACGAAGGGACACGAAGAGACGGATTAATGAATTATTGATTGCTGATTGTTGACTGGGGGCTAGGACCACTGGTTGTGCCCCAAATCAAGAGATCTTGCGGGTGGAAGCAATCTTGGGAGTTTGGACCTGGACCGGATAGGGCCGGTCAAAGGAGTGGGACCATGAAGACGGAACATCGGAACCGCACCGACAGGCTGCCGCTGGGCAGCCTGTCCCGGCGGGACTTTCTCTGCCGTTCCTGCAACGGGATCGGAGCCCTGGCCCTGGCCGGCATGCTGGCCGACGAGCTGCCGGCAGGCACCCCTGCTCCGGCCGGACCGCCCCTGCCTCACTCCGGGCGCAAGGCCAAGCACTGCATCTTCATGTTCATGGCGGGAGGGGTCAGCCACCTGGACAGCTTCGACTACAAGCCCGCCCTGCAAGACTACGCCGGGCGGGAGTTACCCCCCTTGAGCGGCCTTTCCGGAGAAATCAAGGGCTATCTCGACAAGCCTCACCGGGTCATTCCCAGTGCCTTTGAATTCAAGCGCTACGGCCAGTCGGGCCGCGCCATTTCCACGCTCTTTCCCCGCATCGGCCAATGTGCGGACGACCTGGCCTTCGTCTACGGGATTGAAGTGGAGAACAACAACCACGGCCCCGCCACCATGCACGTCACCACCGGATCCCAGTTTCAGGGCAGCGCTTCGGTGGGTTCCTGGGTCACCTATGGACTTGGCAGCCCCAACCGGAATCTGCCCGGCTACATGGTGATTCAAGACCCGCGAGGAGCCCCGGTGAACGGCGCCGCCGTCTGGGGGAGCGGCTATCTGCCTGCAGCCTACCAGGGGACGGTGCTGCGCTCCAGCGGCACCCCCATCCTGCACCTGGACCTTCCCAGCGGGCTGGACCGCGCCCAGCAGCGGCGGGAGTTCGACCTGCTCCACTTCCTCAACTCCCGGCACCTGGACCAGCGGCCCGGGGCTTCCGAGCTGGAGGCCAGGATCAGCGCCTACGAGCTGGCCTACCGCATGCAGGCCTCGGCGCCGGAAGCGGTGGACCTTTCAGGTGAGTCGGCGCACACCCGGCGTCTCTACGGACTGGACAATCCCGTCACCGAGGGGTTCGGCCGCCAGTGTCTGCTGGCCAGGCGGATGGTGGAGCGGGGCGTGCGCTACTCGCTGCTGGTTCACGGCGTGGAGATCAACAAGCACAGTTGGGACGATCACAGCAATGTCGAGGGACGCATGCGGAACCACGCCGCCGAAGTCGATCTGCCGGTGGCGGGACTGCTCCAGGACCTCAAGCAGCGGGGGCTGCTGGAGGAGACGCTGGTGGTCTGGGCATCGGAAATGGGCCGCACCCCCTTCGTCAACGACCTCAAGTCCAAGACTCCCGGCCGCGACCACAACCAGTTCGCCCTGGTCATGTGGCTGGCCGGCGGCGACGTCAAGGGCGGCGCCACCGCCGGGGCCACCGACGAGTTCGGCCTCAAGGCCCTGGAGGAACAGATTCCCCTGCGGGACGTGCATGCCACCATCCTGAACCTGCTGGGGCTGGACGACCGGCGCCTCACCTACCTCCACGCCGGGCGTTTCCGCCGCTTGACCGATATCGGCGGCCGCGTGCTCAACGAAATCATCGCCTGACGTCCCCTCGGCGGCACTGCAGTCCAGCCTCCATCAATAAGGCCGCCGCCAGCCCGCGTTACTCTCCGATGGTCTGCACTGTTGAGAAGAGCGCATGTAGTGTGATGGTATTCACCTGATAGATATGGGCCCTGCGGCACGGAAAGGAACAGAAAGCAGTAGAAATGTACATGCGCTACCTGAAGCAGGACTCGCTGGTCGACAGCAAGCAGAAGGGCCGAAAAACCAGTAGGAACAGATGACGTGGCAAGGGGGAAACGCAAGAAGAACCGTTTACCATTGCGCCGAAGTCCCGCAAAAACGGTTCCGAGCATCGGAACGCCGCTGGCAACAGCAAAGCCGCCTCACGAAAACTCAAGTGGAGCTGACATGACGAATACAGGTAGGGAGGTACAGAAACCCCAATATCAATGGGTCGCGGTTGAACACCGCGACGCTAATGGCAATCTTTCGTTACCCAAGGAATTAATAAAGGGGACCTACTTGCGTCGGTACGGAGAAGTACCTCAAGGCACTCAAATCAAGATCTTTGTGCTGGCCGGCTACAAACCAAATGCACTCCTCTGGCAGCGGTTAGATGCTTGTTGATGTAGGGAACCTCAATCCCTTGAGATTAAAACCAACGAACCTTTGAAAGTGCGACCGTGAGTAGGTCGATCTTGTGGTAGCGGTCGGGGCCTTCGCTGGGAGCAAGTTCGAGCCGGTTGAGGGTGCTCTTGCCTGCCTGGGGAGGCGCGTCGCTGCTGTGGCCTTTCTCTGAGAACAAGGCCATCAGGGGATCGTGGCGGAGTTGGTCGTGGTCGTTGAGGTCTTCATAGCCCAGGGCGATGGCGACAATGCGCTGGGCAATGAGAGTGCGCAGGCCGTGCTGGATCCGATTGGGGTCGCGGTGATCGCTGAAGCAGTCGGCCACCTGGTCAAAGAGAGACAGGCGCTGCTCGACCCGGCGCAACAGCAGGGCGCCGGCATCGGAAGTGATGGGACCGCCGTCAAAATCAGCTACCATACGGCGGCGTCCGAAGCGTTTAAACTCCAGGGGTTTGGTGGCACACTGTGTCGGCATCGGTTCTCCTCATGGAATCTGGTTAACTCCTTGTTCAAGAGTATTTTACCAGATTCCTAGAACCGATGCTCCTCCCTGTGGTGAGAAATGCGGGCTAGCCCTCCGGCCGATGCGGCTGTGCCTTTCAACTGGTCCAGGCCTCCTGCCAGGCCGAAAACTCGGACGGCTTGATCTGGTAGCGCGCGAAATTTCCCTCGTGCAGGCTCAGAAGTTCTCTCTCGGCGACCTCGCGAAACCGCTCGCGTTCCGGTTCTTCAATATGCTCCTGTGTCCACACACTGATTTGGGCGGTAGCCTGCCTCTGTTCCATGCGCCCGCGAACGACCGCGCCGATAACCTTGTGCAGTGCCGTTCGGTGCCTCATCCGAAATGGATCGGGTTCGCCCAGGGACTGCCTTACCGCAACGTAGCGGGCGGCGGATCGCTTATAGGCCCAGATGAACACATCGCGAAGCAATTCGATGCGTTTCAACTCGTATACACCGAGCACGGCTTCGGTATAAACGTCCCGCGGCAGGCTCTCGAAAGACAAGGGCGATAGATTCGCCTTGATCAGTGGAATGTTCGCTGCGAGTCGCGATACCCGCTTGTTGACATCATCGAACGGCTGTAAATAGGGAAGCTGCACCATTACGAAGAAGGCCTGCTCGAACGGATCACTGATCGCTGAGGCGCTGGCGAGAACCTGACCGAAGTATTCTTCGATCAGTTGTGGCATCTCCAGCGGATGAAAGACCGAGCCTGCAATACCGACACTGATATGCCGGAGCCGTCCCGCCGCATCCGAGTCGGCAAGCAGGTTTTCCGCCAGCAGCCCATGAAGGTTGAGAATGGTGTAGCGGTTGAAGCCGATCGCCTCTGCCGTGCCGACCAGAAACTCGATCGCGTCCTTGTGGTTGAGGATCATCTGCGCCTCGAGTCGTTCTTTCCCTTCCGCTTCTTCACCAAGATCGATCAAACGTTTGGTGTCGAGCAGCGAATAGGTGTTTCCCTCCAGTCGGCTTGAGTTCCAGGATAGATCGATCAGCAGCCTGTTCAAAATCTGCTTGGCATAGGTTCCGGCGGGCTGTTCGGCGATCTTTGGTTTGCCGATCTCCTGGAGGAGATCCCGATCCGCCTGCGAGAGATAGAAGGTCTGGTTGGGCCGGTACGAATTGAGGAACATCCAGTCATAGCCAACCGGCTGGCGCGCCGTCAGCGGTTGGCTGATATACTCCTGAATCTCGGCGCCTGGCTCGGAGAGCGGGGGCAGGACTTGGGCCCGCACACTGACTGTGGGGGATCCTGTGACTACGTGGCCTGCCGCTGAGACCTGTCGCGGCATGCGGTAGCGCGCCCACCGGCCCGCGCCCTCCATAACCAGGCGCTTGAGATCGACAAGGGACTTGAGGCGGTATTGCAGGGTCCGGCGCGGCGGCGCGGACTCCAGCGCATCGTTGATCTGCTGTGCGGTCATTCCTTCTGGATGGTGCCGCGCAGCCTCCTCGATCGCCTGTAAATACTTTTCTTGAATACGCCTTGCCACTGTGTTTCCCTATGTTGCGTGGAAGCCGATACGCGCAATATATGCAATTAACGCGCAACTTAAAAGGCTATATGCAAAAAAATATGCGCATAGCCCTTCAATGTTGCGCGCAATATGTTAAGTGCAAGGAAGTGGGTTGAGGTTCGCGTCTATGAGCATCTCCAGACCGCTCTACGGGTTTCACCTATCGGCCACTCGTTGTCCGGCGAGCCGGGGACAACCGTGACGGTTAGGACGCTATCCGGGCGGAACCGGTCGGGTTCGTCGTCTACACGTTTGACGGCGGTAAAGGTGAAACAGGCGCCCTGAAGGGCGCTTGTAGTTAATCCGAAAATCAAACAGGTGAGCCATCGTTACCACCATGGCCAAGGCTTTCGACGATTCTGTCGCCACCAAGGCCGATCTGGCCGCCCTCAAGGCCGACCTCCAACAGGTCAAGGCCGAACTCAAGACCGAACTTGCCACCGCAGTCAACCGGATGCTGCTGGCGCAACTCGCCATTGCAGGATTGCTCTTTGCCGCTCTCAAGCTGTTTTAGCCAAGCCGTCGAATCCAGGTTGAAATCCGACTGGAACGGCAAGGGCGGTAAGTTGATTGGCTGCCTTTTCCTATTAGTTTTTCTTCGTGGCCCTTCGTAGTCCTTCGTGCCCCTTCGTGGATATCTTTTTGTCCTTCGTGCCCTTCGTGGACTGAGAGCCGACGTTTCCTACGCTCGCTGAGAAATGCGGGCTTGGGTCACAGGTCCATGGCCCGGTCCACGTCCGGGTCCAGCTTCGGAGGCTTGGAGAGGAGGGAGATCCCGAAGAACAGGGTGAGGGAGACCAGCAGGGCGATGGCGCCGGCGTCGATGCGGAAGGGGATCTGGATCTTCAGCAGCTTGATCCCCAGATTGATGGCCAGGCTGGAGACCATGGCCGTATTGGCGGCCAGGGCGGTGGCCCGCTTCCAGTTGAAGCCGATGGTCACCACCGGAACCAGGGCCGCCGCAAAGGTGCCCCAGCCAAAGGCCCCCAGGATGGCCACCAGGTCGCCGGAGTAGACGGCAAAGAGGGATGCCACCAGGGCAATGGCCACCGTGGCCGTGCGAGCCCACAGCAGCTCGTTGTTCAGGGACCGGCCCCGCAGGGATTGGGGAATGTCATGGACGATGGCGGCCGAGCCGATGTTCAGGAAGCCGTCGGCGGTGGACATGATGGCGGCGAAGAGGGCCGCAAAGACCAGGCCGGCCAGCAGCGGATGGGTATAGGCCTGCAGAAACTGGGGCGCCGCGGCATCGATCCCCGGAAGTTCGGGACGGCTGCCCGACAGCACCAGCGCTCTCATGGCCAGGCCGATGCTCAGCCAGAGAAGCGCGGTCAGCGAGTAGCCCACCACCGAGATGGGCAGGGTGCGGCGCACATCCTCCACCCGCTTGCTCATCATCAGCTTGGTGATCACGTGCGGCTGGCCCGAGGATCCCAGAGTAAACAGGAAAAACCAGGAGAGGCACCCCAGCATGCCCACCGACCCCCAGGGACCGATGGCTTCGGGATCATCGGTCCCGATGGTCAGAGACATGCCTGCAAAGCCATCCGGAACGGCCGTGCTGGCGGCCAGGAACACCAACAGGGCCGCAATCACCATAATGAAGCCCTGAACCACGTCGGTGTAGACCGAGGCGATGATGCCGCCGGTGACGCAGTAGAAAACCAGGACTGCAAAAGACACGGCCACACAGGCTTCCAGGCTCAACCGGCCGATCGGAGTGTTGGCGATGATGTCCTGCAGGACGGTGGCCATGGCCAGAATCTGGGTCCCCAGGTAGCCCATCACGCCCAACAGGATGGCGACGGAGGTCAGCAGGCGGGTGAGCTGGCTGTTGTACCGGGCGGCCACCACGTCCGGCAGCGACACCGACTCTCTCAACTCGGCCAGCAGGCGGATGCGTTTGCCCAACAGGTAGAAGGAGATGCAGGTACCCATGGGGGCGCTGATCACCATCCACAGGGAACTCATTCCCATGTGGTAGACCAGACCCGGACCGCCCACGAAACCGAAGCCGCTCATGATGCTGGAAAAGACGGCAAAACCGGTGACGATGACCCCCAGGTTGCGGCCGGCCATGAAGAAGTCCGCGCTGGAGCGGGTCCGCCGAAGCGCCCACAGCCCCACCACCACACAGATTCCCATGTAGACCACCACCGAGAAAAGGATGGTGAAGCCCCGGTCCGTGTCCATCAGCGATTCTCCTCCGGCGATTCGGAGCCCGTTTGGGTAGCACCCCCCGGCGGTCCGGTGTCAACCAGCTCGCGGAAGCGGTCACTGTCTTCCTTCCGGAACACCCAATCTTCGAATTTCAAGCTGTAGACAAGCACGAAGTAGAGGGGGAACGGCCACAGAACCCACAGCATGACGGCCGTCGGCGGCGGCAGAGACACAAGCAGTCGGGTCGGATCCTTCACGTAGTCCTGGTAGGCGACAATCAGGACAAGGAAGACGGCCAGGTAGAGGACGCCGCCCAGCAGGAGGGCTCTTCTCTTTGCCCGGGAAGAACCCCTGGCGCCTCGCAGGCCGAAGCCCAGGCAGGCGACAAAAAGCAGCAGTTGCAGAACTCCAAAGGCCACGCCCAGCCACAGGACCTGAGAATGCCGCTCCCCGGTCCCCCCTTGCCGCATGGTGCTCAGTTCCCCGTGCCCGTACCCCTGGCTGTCGGGCGGCTCTTCCATAGAGAGCGCCACTCCCACCACCAGGCACAGCGCCAGCAGCAGTCCAAAGAGGACCCAGTGCAGCGAATCGGTGTCAGGGACGGAGGTGGTTGCCAAGGGATCAGGACCTTTCGGGGAAGGGGTTGGAGTCGTGCATTGCCTGGCGTCAATGGCTGCACGCCGACGCCGCCAACGCATCGCTGCCCGTGCCGCTGATATTCACTCACGGGGCGCGGCGTCTGCCCCCCTCCGGCTCGATGGGGCGCGGCGTCTGCCCCCCTCCGGCTCGACTGCGGGCTCCGCCCTCTCGCCGACTCCCCCTCAAGGGGGGAGTGATCTGGAGCTCCTTATGCAGGCCTCAGGTATCACTCCCCCCTTGAGGGGGAGTCGCAGAAGCCGAGCCGCCAGGCGAAGGCTGATGCGGAGGGGGTAGACGCCGTGCCGCTAAGATGCGGCCGCGGCCACGCCAAGTCGCTTCCGCACCCCCTCAGATCATTCGCTCCACGTTGCCGCAGACGCTTAGGGCCTGACCCGTGATCGCAGCTCCCGCCTCCGAACAGAGGAAGAGGGCCATGTTGGCGATCTCGTCGGGATTCACCATTCTGCGAAGCGAAACTTGACTCAGGTGTTCCGCCTCCAATTCCTCATAGGGTTTTTGGGTAGCCGCCGCCTTGGCGGCGATGACCGAGCGGATGCGGTCCCCCTCCACCATTCCGGGCAGCAGGGCGTTCACCCGGATCCCGTGCGGCCCCAGCTCCATGGCCAGGCTCTGAGTAAAACCCACCACGGCCCACTTGGAGGCGGCGTAGGGGGTTCGCATGGGATACCCCAGGCGGCCGGCCACCGACGAAAGGTTGACGATGGATCCTCCTCCCGCCTGCTTGAGCAGGGGCACCGCCAGCCGAGCGCAAAGGAACTGGCCGGTGATATTGACGTCCAGGGTCCGGCGCCAATCCTCCGGGCTCACCTGCTCCACTGGCGCCGTAGGGCCGGCAATGCCGGCATTGTTGATCAGCACGTCCAGGCCGCCCAGATGAACTGCCAGGTCGCCGAAGACTCGCTCCACGTCGGCGGGAACGGCCACGTCGGCCTGGGTGAAGCCCACCTCAGGAAGCTCCTGGAGCAGATCCGCGGCCCGATCCCCGGAAACATCGCAGACATGCACCCTGGCCCCCTCCGCCAGGAAGGTGGCCGCAATCCTCCGGCCGATTCCGGAGGCTCCGGCCGTCACCAGCACTCGAGTTCCCTCTCGAATCTTCATGGTTCGCTCGTCGGTTGAGTCCTGAATCCCCGGCCCACGCTTCCCTCCCGAGGCGCAATCCCCGGGGCAGTCTCCCGGCCCGGCGCTTGGCGCCGCCGGGGGCGGTCCTCCCCTCAAGCCTTCTCCGTCAGGGTTCCCGGTTCCCGGTGCAGCAGCCGCAGCAGGGCCAGGAAGCGGCGGTCTCGCTCGGACACCCTCTTTTGCGCCGTCTCCGGGGTGTAGCGGTAGATCCCCTCTCCGCTCTTGACTCCGAAACGGCCCGACCCGACCGCCTGCTCCAGAGGCGCCGGAAGCTGCCGGTCGGATCGGATCTCCGTCACCAGATTCTTGAACACGCTGGCGGTGACGTCCAGACCGGCGAAGTCGATGACCTCCAGGGGGCCGATGGCTGCCAGGCGAAATCCAATGCTGCTCTTCACCGCCCGATCGATCTCCTCGGGATCCGCCACGCCCCGGTCCAGCAGGTCCAGGATCTCCCGCAGCATGGCAATCTGAATGCGGTTGACCAGAAAGCCCGGAACTTCCTTCTTCAGTTGCACCGGGGATTTCCCGACCTGTTCCAGTAGATCCTGGGTCGCCTGGACGGCCTCGGCCCCGGTCTTCTCCCCCGGCACCACCTCTACCAGCGGCACGATGTGGGGCGGGTTGAACCAGTGAGTGATCAAGGCCCGCTGGGGACGGCGCAAACCGCCGGCGAGTTGGGAGATGGGGAAACTGGAGGTGTTGCTGGCCAGGATGGTCTCCGCCGAAACCTGGGGCTCAATCCTGTTGAACAGCCGCCGCTTGACCTCCAGGTCCTCCCGAACCGCCTCCACCACGAACTCAGCCCCCCGAACGGCCTCGGCCTCGGTTTCACAAACGCTGAAGCGGGCCAGCACCGGTGCAATGGCCGCCTCTTCCCCGAAACCGGCTTGGGCCGCTGTCCTCAGGTTGTGCTCGATACGGCCAGCCACCGAGGCCCGCACCTCCGCCGACTGGTCATAGCCGCCAACCCGGCAGCCTCCCACCGCAAAGGCCTGGGCGATGCCGTGACCCATGGTTCCCAGCCCCAGCACGGCAATATTCCTGATGGTGGACAAAAGTCGGTTCTCCTCACCCCCAGGGATCGGGAGCCAGAGCCTCCATGTCGGTGACGACATCCAGCACCACCGGCCGGTCGGCCTGCAGGGCCTCCTCCAGGGCGGGAGCGACCGCCTCGGGCTGCTCCACCCGGATGCCCCGGCAGCCCAGGGACTCGGCCATGGCGGCGATGTTCAGGTCCCGGAACTGCCACATCTCCAACCCCCGGCGCTGAACCCCTCCGTAGGCGCTGGCGAATATCTCGATCTCCTGATTGAGGGAACGGTTGTCGTTCACCACGATCACGGGATGGATGCCGTAACGGAGGGCTGTCTCCAACTCCGACAGGTGGTAATAGAAGCCGCCGTCGCCGGTAAAACAGACCACCGGCCGCCGGGGCGCGGCGCACTTGGCTCCGATGGCCGCCGGCAGGCCCCAGCCCAGGGATCCGGCGGCCCGGATGTAGGTCTGACCGGGGTGGTGCAACTCGATATGGGTCCCCGACCAGATCCCCGAGTGGCCGGTATCCGAGACCAGGATCGCGTCCCCGGGCAAGGCCGACTGAATTTCCTTGCAGAGGCGCTCCGGGCGCATGGGCACCGCCGGCGACGACCGCAGGGGATCTACCTCCGACCGCCACTCGGCCACCACCCGCTCCACCCGCGAGAGCCATCCGGAGTCCGGCGGCCGGGAGACCAGGGCGGCATTCAACTCCTGCAGGCCGGCCTTGGCGTCACCCCACAAGCTGCAGAGGTTGGGGTAGTTGCGGCCCAATTCCGCGGGCTCGATGTCCAGTTGAAGGACGGGAGTCCCATTGGGCGGGATGCGCCAACCGTTGGTGACCTGGCCGCCGGTTCGGCTGCCGATGAAAAAGACCAGATCGGCCTCGGCCACCAACCGGTTGGCGCAGGCACGGGAATAGGAGCCCACCACGCCGATGGACAGGGAGTGGTTTTCCGGCAGGGTCCCCTTGGCATTCAGAGAGGTCGCCACCGGGATGGAGAGCCTTTCGGCCAACTGCCTCACTTCGGGCCGGGCCCCGGAAAGGGTGACGCCTCCGCCGGCGACGATGACCGGCCGGCGGCTTCGACTCAACAGCTCGGCCGCCCGCTGCAGGCTGGCTACCTCCGGTCGAGGGCGAATGGCCGGATATCGAGAAAACCGGGGCTCGAAGAGCAGGTCCAGATCGGCCTCCCCCTCGATGGCCTGCCCGATATTCCCCCCGATCTCCAGGTGAACCGGAGCCGGACATCCGGTGGTAGCCTCCCGAAAGGCCTGGCGGAGCAGGTCGGGCAGGCGCTCGGGCAGATCGACCTGGGCGTTGAACTTGCTCAAGGGCTCGAACAGGGGAAAGTCATCCACTTCCTGGTAGACGCCGCGGTGCTTGCTCTCGGGAAGCCGGCCGCCGGTGACGGCAATGACGGGCGTACAGGCCAGATAGGGGTCCCGCAGCCCTGCCGCCAGGTTGGCCGCACCGATGGTCTGGGCCATGCACACCCCGGGCCGACCCGAGATTCGAGCGTAGCCGTCGGCCATGTAGACGGCCGCCTTCTCGCTGTGTGCCGTGACACGCACGATATTGCGGTCTTCCATTTCCGCCAGTGCCGGTGTCAGGATGGTGGGAACCAGAAAGACGTGGGTGACTTCATAGGCCTGCATGGCCTCGGCGAAATAGCGGGATCCGGTCATGGGTGGCATGGGCATCCTTCAGGTCGGGCTTGACGGCCAGGACGGCTGGCGCGAATATTACTCTGCCGCTGCCTCTAGACACAACCCTGTTGCGGAGGTTGAGACGGCAGACAGGCAGGGACTGAGGAGGCAACCATGCATGGCAAGACGCCCGGCCGACGGGAATTCCTTCGGAGGTCGGTCCACTTGATGCTGCTGGGCGCAGGCTGGAGCTGCGCCTCCCAGGGCGGCGGCAAGAAGCCATCCAGGCAAGCGGATGGCAAGGAGACTCCCATGAAACTATCGCTGTCGGCCCGGGTTGCGGAAAGCTTTTCCAACAAGGAAGAGACCTCGCTGAACCTGGCGGAACTCATCGAACTGGCCCGTAACCACGGGTACCAGGCCCTCTGCATGCGGGCCTCCCAGGCGGGCATTCATTCGCCGCCCGAAAAAGTGAGTCGGATGAGCCGCCGGATCGCGGAGGCCGGCCTCAAGGTTTCCATGGTCACCGGAGACTTCGCCGTTCCCCGCAACGACGAGCTGGGTCCCGCCGGCCTGCGCAATATCGCACCCTTCCTGGACCTGGCCGAGTCCTTCGGCGCCGACCTGATCCGGGTCTGCATGAAGAAGGACGAGGACATTCCCTGGGCGCAAAGGGCCTCGGACCAGGCGGCCGAGCGGGGCATCCGCCTGGCCCACCAGGCCCACTGCGCCAGCCTGTTCGAGACCGTGGAGGGCTCCCTCCAGGTGCTGGAGAAGGTGGACCGGCCCAACTTCGGGATCATCTACGAACCCGCCAACTGGATGATCGCGGGAGAAGACTACGGCAGGGAGACCATCAAGAGGCTGGGCCCTCGCCTCTTCAACGTCTACGTCCAGAACCACCGCCTCAATCCCCGGGGAGAGGGCGTGGTCAGGACCTGGAACCGGGGCCCGGTCCGGCTGGACCACATCGGGCTGTGGGAATCGGGAGGAGTCGATTTCGAAGAGGTCTTCGTGGGCCTGCAGGAGGTCGGATACCGGGGCTTTGTCACCGTGCACCAGGCCTTTGCGGGCATCATGTCGGTGGCCGAAGCCGCCCGGCGCAGCGCCAAGTTCCTTGAGCCCTGGATGGAGTGAAACGGGGGGGCTGCTGCCGCGGGCCCGTATGGCACGGTTCAGGTATCAACGCCAATCCTCGACCTCGAGACCCGGAGCTCGGCTAAATTCGCGCGTGTTGTTTGTTACCAGCGTTGCGCCAAGAGATCTGGCATGAGCGGCGATCAGAAGGTCGTTGTGGCCAATGGGTTGGCCGAGCCGTTCCAGTTCGAAACGAAGCATGCCGTAATGTCTGTCCGCGGGCTCCGAAAACGGCAGTATTTCTATAGCCGAGAGCACGGCTTCGACCTGTCTTGAGAGACGCATCGAGCCGCGCCGATGGGCGCCGTATCGAAGTTCTGCGGCGACGATAATGCTGATCGCGATACTCCCCCGCTCATGTGTGGCGGCCCGTCGCGCAACCTTTCCGTCAGGCTGACGGACGAGGTCGGACACGACGTTTGTGTCCAACATGTATCGTAGTTGGGACACGTCAGAGGAGATCTTGGGGTTTGGTAGCCGGGTCTTCGATGTTCGGGAAATCCTCGTCCAAAGGCTTCAATCGGGACAAGACTTCGGCAAGCGACGGAGGCCGCTGTACAGGCACGACGACCAGACGGTCGTCTTCCCTGCTAATCATCACTTCGTCTGCGGTCAACTCGAACTCTCGCGGGATTCGAACCGCCTGGTTGCGGCCGTTGCGAAACAGCCGCGCACGGCGAGCCCGACTCGGCAATTTTGTTTTTGCGTTCAGCATATGCTAAGCCTATGCTAAGAACTTGGTGATGTCAATGGACGAAATAGCGATCCGTCAGGGTCCGCTCTGCGAAGACTAGGCCCGCAAGGAAGCTGAACGCATCATCGCACGAATCAAGGCTTGCGAGCCTCAGGTACCAGAACTGCCCGTCGTCGACCCGACGACCCGCAACCTGGCAGAACGGTACCAGCGCGAATACGTCCCAATGCCCTGCAAGTCTGCGACCGCGTCTCACTACCATCGCGTGTTGCCCAAGCAGACCCTTTCCGCTCTCGGAAAGCACCAGGTCACGAAAGTCGCGCGCAGGTGCCTATCCAACGGCCTTACGCACGTGCGACAGTCTGCGTTTCCCGTCGGACCTATCGCGAGTGCACAGCTTAGCGAACTCCCGGCCTCTTCGTCTGCTTTCGCAGTAAAGCCGCCGCGCCCTTCGTCGTGCCGACGTTACTCTCCAGGCGCGCGATACCGAGAATTTTCGCACGATCCATCGCTCCAACCCTTCCACTCCGTGAATTCTCAGGAAACAAAGCAACTTGCAGAGCATCAGAGAGACCTTCAACTTCAACATTGCCCTCAGCCCCATGGGGTTCTGGTCGCGTTCACGCAAGACTTTCCCAAGCGCCTCGAAGAGTTTCGGGTAAGGCCCCATGCCCGACGCCTTCTTTCGTGTCTTCGCGTCAAGGTGGAAACACATCGACGGCGCATCGCTTGCCGGGGTCCCCGTACGCGATACGCCCGGCTCCACCGCATCCGTAACCACCCCCCACATCGACGCGCCCATGGGGTTCTCCAGGCTCGCCTTGACTGCGTCCTCGTACGCGACCGCCCTCTTCTTTCGCCATGTGCGCAACGCTTGCGGGGTCGTGTCCCATATCACGATGACGTTGCAGAACGGGCAGTCCCGTCATCTCAGAAGGCTTTGCCTTATCTCCTCCAAGCCCAGCGTCGTTCGCGTCATGAAGTCGTCGACCGCGTTCTCCACCCGGAGAGGATCGTCCGGAGGGACCGCGAACCAAAGCGGCATGCCCACCACCAATGTCCCGTAGCCATACCTCACCAACAGTTCACGGTAGGGAGACTTAGCCAGCTTCCTCTCTATCTGCGCGATCACCTGGTCTGCAGCTCTCCGCTGTTCAACCCGCGAGGGGCGTCCCAGCGACAGGCCCTTTAGAAATTCGTCAAAATCCAGTGGATGCTTATCGGCGATGCCGTTCCATGCCCTCATCGCGCCCTCGATTCGCGATGCCGGCACGGTCGTGAATACCTCGGTCACCTCTTGCCATTCGAATCGGTCCTCGATCCGCGGCGTCAAATTGACAAGGTAGACGAAGTCGTCGCCCGGATCGTCTCTTCTCCTCTCCATCTCGGTGCGACTCGCCGGCCACTTCAGACTCATTCTGACCAACGACTTTCGGCCAGTCTTCGATTGCACGCGACGCGCCCAGTACACCTCCCGCAGCCGGCCTACCCTGGCCCGATCCGGGATCGCCGCCCATTCCCGTTCTTCAGCCGCCTCCTTGGCATCAGAGAACGCTCAGTCCCGTCATTCACCTTTCCCTGCGATGTCCCGCTCCACCCTAAAACCTCGCCGAACCCTGCCACTCCAGGTTCTGCGTCGCACCGGACCAACCCCCTAAAACCACTTGGCCTTGTCCACCAGGTTGCGCAGGGGCCTGCCGCCGGCGAAACGGCGCACGTTGTCCAGCAGAAGGGCCAGGTGGCGTTCGGCGGTTCTGGGTGAAGCCGCGGCCACGTGGGGCGTGAGGATCACGTTGTCCATCTTCCAGAGCGGATGGTCCGGGGGAAGGGGCTCGGTCTCGAAGACGTCCAGTCCAGCGCCCGCGATCTCACCCGCCCGCAGCGCCTCGGTCAGATCGGCCAGGTCCACGATCATCCCACGGCCGATGTTGATGAAGTAGGCCTCCGGCTTCATCTGTTGGAAAAGCGGCCGGCGGAACAGCTTCTCGGTTTCCGGCGTATGCGGGGCCGCAACCACCACGAAATCGCTGGCGGCCAGCAGATCGGGCAGCCGGTCCGGTCTCCACAGGGCTTCCACCCCATCCGGGGCCTGCTGCTGTTTGGGGTCCACGGCAAGGACCGTCATCCCGAAGGCCAGGGCGCGCCGGGCGACTTCGGAGCCGATACTCCCCAGACCGACGATTCCCAGGGTTGCATCCGGAAGATGCCGGTGGGCGCGGTCGATGGCGCTGACCCTCGAGGGTCCCAGAACAAAGCCCGAGCGTCCGGCCTCCCCGCCCGCCGCTTCCCAGTGAGACTGGAGCTGCTGCCGGAGGTAGCGGGGAAAATTGCGGGCGAAGCAGAGGATATAGCCGAAGACGTGGTCGGCGATGACGTCGGCATAGAGCCCGCGCATATTGGTGAGCTGGCAGGGGTGGTCCACCAGCGCCGGGAACAGGTAGTGCTCCAGGCTGGCGGTGGGAGACTGCACCCAACGCAGTCGGCCCGCCGCCGCCAGCAGCGGGGGCGTGAGCTTTCCGAAGAAGGCGTCGGCATCAGCGATCTCCCGCAGGGCCGCTTCCTCCCCGTCGACGTTCACCACCGACATGGGCCGGGCGGCCTCCACGATCTTTCGGAGCCGTTCCGATTCAACCGCCGGAAAAATCAGCATCTTCATGGGCGTTTCTCGGCTGCGCGGGGCCGGGGCCGTTTCCCGGGCTGGTTCTCACACAGACCAGGGCTCCCGATACTCCTTGGTCAGCAGCGCGTTGGCCTCGGGGTCATTGAGAATGGTTTCGGTTTCAGGATCGAGGTGAAGCACCCGCTGGGTCCGGTAGGCGACCTCGCCCAGATGGCTGAGGGCGCAGGAGAGGTGGGCCACCTCGGCCGAGGCGTTGGGCTGCTGGCGCGAACGGACGCAGTCCAGGAAATTGGCAAAATGCTCTTCCTTGCCGATACCGCCGCGCATACCCGGACCCTTTTCCTCCTTCTTGCCGAGGTAGACCTGAAAATAGCCACGCCGGGAGAACACCATGAAGCCCTCGGTGCCGTAGAAGGCGTTGCCGCTGTCGAAGCCGTAGCGGCCGTAAGGCGTCCAGCCACGGTCCTCGTAGAGCAGCACCTTGTCGTCCGGATATTGATAGGCCACCATCATGTTGTCGGGGTATTCCCGCACGCCTTCCAGATCGATGCGGCTGCCGTGGGCGGTAATCCTCACCGGGAGGCCCTTGGGGTTCAGCCCGAAGTGAGCCATGTCCAGGTCGTGGCTGCCGTCGTTGCCGATGTCGCCGTTGCCGTAGTCCCGGTACCACTGCCAGTAGCTGTGAAAGCGATTGGCGTTAAAGGGCCGCTTGGGAGCGGGACCCAGCCACATGTCGTAATCCACGCCCGGCGGAACCGGACCGTCCGGAACGGGGGTTCGATGCTTGTGGCGCTGCAGGTTCCAGGCCTTGGACATCTTGACTTCCCCGATCACTCCCGCCTTCAACAGCTCTCCGGCCTTGGCCGTCACCGGGCTTGAACGCATCTGGGTGCCGTGCTGCACGATGCGGCTGTATTTTTTGGCGGTATCGGCAAGCACCCGTCCCTCCCGAAACACGTGGCTGGCCGGTTTCTCCACGTAGAGGTCCTTGCCCGCCCGCAGCGCCCGAACGGCAATGGGTGCATGCCAGTGGTGAGGAGTGGCAATCACGATGGCATCGATGGCGTCATCATCCAGCAGATGGCGAAAATCGCCCACCACCCTGGGCTCGCGTCCGGTGGCTTGCTTTACGGTTTCGGCAGCGCGCCGACGAAATTCCTGGTCCACGTCGCAGACCGCCAAACAGACCGTATCGGGCCGTGACAGGATGCGCTTCAGATGACTGAACCCAATCCCCCGCAATCCGACGACAGCCATCCCCAGGCGGTCATTGGCGGACCAGGCGCGACGGGCCGCCAACACCGGGCCCAGCGCTCCCAGTGCAGCCCCGCGAGCCGAGTGGGACAGAAAGGTCCTTCGGGTGAGAGTATTCAAGAGTGTTTCTCCTTGGAAAACAATGATTTGCCTGTCATCACTGCCTCCGCTCACATTTCAGATTCCACATTCTACTGCCGGGCAATTCACCTTTAACCATCTCGCCCACTCCACGGCAAGATGGCATTACTCGTGGTCTCAGACGTACTAAAGAAACTGAGCCATGTTCTCACGAGAGGTGGCGGTCAAGCTCCCTTCCTTCGGGCTTTCTCCCTTGTGTTCTTTCTTGCACATCCGCAAGGCCACTGGATCAAGGTCCTGGGCCTCGTCAATGAAGACATAGTCGTACCTGGGAGAAGGGGAAGGAAAGACGCCCGTTGGCTTCATTCGTTCCGGCTATGCGAATTCAAGGGCTTTGAAAGCGCTGAGATCGACCTCTTGACGGGCCGCCCACAAATTATAGTTGTCTTGCATCAACAGCCAGCTCTCCGGGGACCGGCCAATGACTTTGGACAGCTTGAGCGCCATAGTTGGCGTTACACTGCCCTTGCCGTTGATGATTCGGCTCACCGCGGATTCACTGACCTGCAACTTGTTGGCCAGTTCTCTTGCGTTGATGTCGAAGGGCTCCAGGTAAACCCGCTTAATAAACACCCCTGGATGCATGGGGTTATGTTGCTGAATGCTCATTAGTGATAGTCCTCGTAATTCACAATGTAGGCGTCACCGTCTACAAAGCGGCCTTGAGCACCTGCCGGAACAGCGACTCCGCAGCTTGCGGAAATTCTCGGGCAATGTATGAAAGGGTTTCGTCTAGGGCAGAGCGGGCCTCTTCGGTCTAAGCCCATTCGGCGGATTTGGGTAGCGCTGCCTTGAGAGGCCGCCAACCCTCTCAGACCTCGGCCTCCACCTTGCGAATCATCTCCTGGAGGTTGCGATAGTTGATCTGCATGGCCTCCATACGGGAACCGCTGGGGGGTCGAAAATGGGTGGCCAGGGAGAGGAAAACGTCGCAGCCGTGGTCGCGCATCCGGTACAGAATGGCGAGGTAGTCGCCGTCGCCGAGCAGACGTTATTCGAACCTGGGCGTTCGGCCGTCGGTCACGTGCAGGTCATTGAACTTTCAGGCACCTGCCGCAACGTAAAACTGCGTGCGACTTCAATATCCCGGCAAGCGTTTTTGAATAAGTCTGACCCGTTTGTTTTTGGCTTTGTACTTGTCTACGACACCTTGTCTCTCAAGAATGGTAAGACAGTGCATCACTCGTTTTTCGAACTTCCTGCGGGGATCGCCTCGCGTCAATACTCCCAACTCTTTCAACACCCGTGATGTCATGGAATCCACCGTGCAGGACTGATTCGGACATTTAGATAGCGCCTGAGGAATGGCACCTTGAATTTCTGACATCGATACCGCCTCAACTCGGCGACCAGAAGAACGCGCCGTACCATCCGGCTTATCAGATTGTTGAGAAAAACCAGGCCAGCCCTGACCGGTGCCTCCTTCTTCATCATTCGACTTTCTCTCGGACTTTAGCCGTTTTATTTCGTCCCGAGCACGCTGCATGTGTCTTCTGACTTCCGGGTGCGTGTCTGGTAGAGATCTCATTTCTTCCAAGAAATTCTCCCAAGTCTTCAAGTCCGAATACGGAAGCGGCTCGTCGATTATATAGATTGGGAAAGAATTGCCTTGCCCACTCTCATCTTTCTGAGCATCGCCCGAGACTCCTGGGAAAATTCCTCGTTCCTCCAGCGCGTGCCACAGCTTCTCCAAAGCAACTTCTTTATTTGCAAAGAAAATCGCTTCCCGAACCCGAAAGAATTCCCAACCGCAACGCTCCAGTTGTCGTTGACGCTGCATATCCGCCTCGTACTGATCCCGACCATGCCACTCATCGCCGTCGCACTCAACCGCCAATCTTGACCGACCGCCTTCAACTACGAGGTCAATCCGCTTGCCTGCAAACTCATACTGAGGGTGCACGTTGAAGTGCTTCCTCATGAGATCCAACGCAACGTCAACCTCGAACCAGCTTTCAAAGGGATCGGGCGGTCTAATGACTGCCCGATTGTCCTGGGCGGCCCTTCGTTCCAGATTCTCTCTGTCTATTCCAGCAATCTCTTGCGGTGTTGTGTTCTCGAAAAACTGCAGTAGTCGCCGGCGGAGATCGAACTGACTGAGGTCTTCTTGGGTTACGGAATGAAAAAGAAACATCTGATCGCAGGCACGGCTCGCCGCGACGTTGAACCGCCGCCCATCCGCTGCCTTCGTGAGCGGCCCCATCCTCTCATTGTTGGCTGCGACCATCGACAGGAACATGACGTCACGCTCGTCACCCTGGAAACTGTATGGATTGCCGCAAACAAGACGCCTGCGCTCCATCTCTTCCGCTCCTAGTCGTTCCAGCAACTGTTCTTCAATCAAGCCCGCTTGCGCATTACCCTGGAGAACGACTACACCCATGGTTTTCCCAGAATACCTCTCGTCAGCACATAACTCGACGATCTTCTCGACAAGGGCATTGGCTTCGGGTTGATTTACTACTCGATTCCCGGAGCCTTCACGATATCCTCGGCGCACAAAGACACGCTCCAATGGAGTCAAGCGCTCGGGTCCGTATTGTCTCAATGGGATTAACGGCGTGTCGGAATAGCAAAGGTCATTGCTGAAGCGGATAATCTCCGGCATGCAGCGGAAGTGTTCGCGCAAGGTAATTAGTGACGTGCCGTATCGAAGTTTCCCATGATCAAATAGGCTGCTCTCAACGTCAAAGGATGATTTGAAACGAAAATCGTGGAGGAATTCCTCCATCAGGCGATGTACTGCATCACGCGGCACGCCAACGGCGTCGGGACTAATCTGCTTGTCGTCCCCTACGACGAGTATTTTCTTGCCCAGATAGAATAGTGGAAGTGCCTCCACGCCACATTGTGAGGCTTCGTCGACGATCACGACATCGAAAATGCCAGGCTCAGGATTGACCGTATCCCAGACGCGATGCAGTGGCATGACCCACGCCGGAACCGCTTCACGGCAAGCGTTCAGGTGTTGTTGCGCCTCGCGCCTATGGCGAGGAGCATGCTTCCCAGTCCCCTTTCCAAGCCGCCGCATGGACTGCTGCCAAGCTATCATGTGGCGACGATGGTTGTCCCCGAGCCGGGAAAAGCAAAACGACCAAGCATGATCCGCTGCAAGTTGCGCAGTGACTCTGTCAATTTCATTCTCAATCTGGCGCACCCGTCGAGCAAGACTGGGTGCATCTTCCTCTTTTATGTACTCGTCAACCCAGAATCTTGCTTGAGCCCAATGCCATGCCTCTTTTACCTGCCGAATCCGCGCGTCCCAACCAGAGTCATTGCTGGTACTCTCTAATTGACGTGTGAGATTCGGCAATGATTGGCGTAACTGTTCAATTCCTGCATCCAGCTTCCGCATCAACTGAAATTCTTTCTCTAAGCTACGTATTGCATGCACGACTTGTTTGTAGTCCTCGACATCACGGTGACGTACCGCAGAAAGTAAGTCGCGCATGACGGGATGAGCATCAACCTTCCCAACAACAGACATCACTGGCCATTCGATTTTGCTACGAATCTCAGTTTCCACATCATGCTTGTTGCGATTCGCCAGCGCGAACCTGCAAGAGGCAATTAGCCGCTCGATCTGGGCCTTGTCGGTCCAGACAGGAGTTCGGACAGCAGGGCAATTTTTTAGCGCCTCCCTGCAATTTTCAAGTCGTTGCTCAAGCAACAATGCCTCGGCAAGACAGTCGGACAAATCCTTGAGCGCCTGAAATTGTAGGAGATGAGGCGCTTGGGGTTGCTCATGAAGCCCTACCCAAAACCCCCACACTTTTTCAAATCTGATATGCATACCCAGAACATTCACCACAACCGAAAGGTGCTGAAGATTGGAGCAGCGACTCCCATTGACTCGAACGGTTTTGAGTACTTCAATATGCTCCTTGACTACCCTTGGGCGAAATAGACCCCAGCCGAGCTTTCCGCCGTCTTCCAGGTGTGCTTTCAGTTTGCACGCGCCTATGAATAGGATTCTTATGTCGGGCTCATTGGGAAATTCGAGATTGGTTTCATTCGCTACGGAAAGTAGAGGTTCAATCTCAGAGATTGTAGCCTGCGTCACACGATGACGTTCACGCCACATGGATGCATTGCCACTTGTAATGTCGTAAGATGCGGCACTCAACCAGGAATATCGTAATGTCAACAGCCGTGTGAGCAAATCGCTGAAAGCAGTAAGGGAATCGTGGATTGCCTTTACGCTGGTATCGGGGATGCTAGATAAGGCTTCTGCGACTAGTTTGTCCGCGCCATTAGATGATCGTTCGCACTCCCGTTTCGCCCGTTGCTCAGACTCTAAGACATCCGCAAAATTCTCGGGAGACGGCAGATTCTTGGTCCATTCCAAAATCAATTCCTGCCGTTTTTCTGGTCCGAAATAGCGTAGCTCCTTCAGCAGGTCCCGCAATTCACTTTCGGTGACTGGACACCTTTTGTCCAAAGGGGTGATGTCGGTAAACCAGTCAAAGTCACTTCGATTCTGATTCACTGATTCAGCGATACGCGCAGCAGTGCCTCGGTAGGTTCCTTCCGCAATGGAGAACGAATGGGTTTCAGATTCTCTGATATCGCGCAACCGCCTATCGACTTTCGCCTTCTCTTCCCGCAACTGATGTAGCTTTTGCTGAAGGTGCACGATCTCGCTACGTGCCCAGTCCTCGTCCCAATCTTCATTCTTGCGGAGGATTCCGCCGACGCTGGATTCCAGCGACCGCTTCTCTTCAAGTCCGCTCCCAAGCAGATTGATACAGAGCGGACGAAGTTCCTCCGGCACAAGTCCTTCAAGAACCTGAAGCGCACGGGGTGTTTTGGCGGTGATAAGCGTTCTCTGTCCCGTGGCGAGCAAGTGGCAGATAAGATTGGCGATAGTATGGGATTTTCCTGTGCCTGGTGGTCCTTGCACCAGAACGCCGCTGGCCGCTTGAATCTTTCCCACGATGCGACGTTGTTCTTCATTCGATGGTTTGGGAAAGAATACCTCGCCATCGAAGCCACCGTTCGTTCCGTCCCGGTCGCCGTCAGGAGGAATTTCACTGTCAGACCGAATTTCGGCCAAGTCCTCGAATTGATCCGGAATACAATCACCGTTCTGAATCTTTTCCTTAATCTTTTTTAATGTCTCAGTAAGCCCTCTTGCGGACCGTTTTCTCAGGATAAGGGCTGGCGCGTATTCGACGATGGGTTTGTCGGATACCCGGATAGGCTTGGCTTCCAACTCACTGTCATATTCGCCTCGCGGATTTATGGAATGAACCAGAGCTTGAAGTACTCCTTCAATGCAACCTTTTTCCCAAGGGTCGTCCGAAGCCTCATGGAGCGAAGCCTTTGAGGCTGCCTCAGCGCGTGCGGGTTGATCCGCAACGTCTATCATATCCAGCTCCGGGCGAACCTTTGCACCATCCGGCAGGGGCCGGACAGTGAACCTGACTAACCGCGCTTCAAACTCAAGAACAGCGTTTGAGACAACCAAGTGACGTCGGATACGCTGACCATTTGGGGGCTTCCAAGTCAATAGGCCGAGCGCAAGAACGAGTTCATATTCTTCACCCAGCCGGAGCTGCTCCTGGCGAATAGCAAAGAGTTTTGCATAAACCTTGTGGACACTTTCCCACTTGTTGTGCGCTTCCTCCCATGGCACCCATTGTTCTTCGAGATATTGGCCCCATGCCTCCTGGACCTCGGGATGATCGTCCAGGCGTTCAATGCGAGAGATAAATTCGGGCTGGTCGGATTCTTCTTGCCAATCAGGGTTCTCGACCTGCCTCGTAATTTCAGCTAAAAGCTCAGGGATATCGCTCTTGTCTCGAAGGGACTCCTTGTCGGTCCAGTCTAGGCACACAGCGGGAACGCTGGGCAGCTTCGGCTCACGCTGGTTTTTGACCTCAATCCACACATCCGAATCAAAATTTTCGTCACGTCCCCACGCCTGCGTGAAACATCCTTCATGTTTTGGAATATCGTTGATCCAAAGCACGTTTTGATATTCGCCAACGTCCCTGATGGTCTTGGTACGCAACGATGCAACTCGAATCAGATACTCGACAAGGCGAATGACTTTTGATTCCTCTAAACTATTTTTCAGGAGAGTATCCCCCAATGCTTGCCATTCACCGCGGCTTTCACGCCCTGAGGTGAAATACGCCCAAGCCGGAAAACGGAAGTGGAAGGCGAGGCGACCGTTGGCTTCATCCGTTCCGGCTAGGCGAATTCAAGCGCTTTGAAAGCACTGAGATCGACCTCTTGCCGGGCCGCCCATAAGTCATGGTTATCTTGCATCAGAAGCCAGCTCTCCGGGGACCGGCCAATGACTCTGGACAGCTTGAGCGCCATAGTTGGCGTTACACTGCCCTTGCCGTTGATGATTCGGCTCACCACGGATTCACTGACCTGCAACTTGTTGGCCAGTTCTCTTGCGTTGATGTCGAAGGGCTCCAGGTAAACCCGCTTAATAAACACCCCTGGATGCATGGGGTCATGTTGCTGAATGCTCATTAGTGATAGTCCTCGTGACCAGCCATTTCTTGCGAAGCTCCCGGGCTACCTCTTGGTGGGAAATCGTCCGTCCGGCTTTGGCGTCGGCTTGGCCGCGCTCAATGGACTGCAGGACGTACAAATGGTACTGCACATCATCCAGACTGCAGTCGTCAGGCAGACGGTCAAGAAGCTCTTGGACGCTCTGCTTGACATGCATTTTCATATCTCCCGGCGAAGAATCTTTGATTCAGTGTGAGTTTATTCGGTGGATCCCGATACCGCTGCCTTGAGAGGCTGCACCAACCCTCTCAGACCTCCGCCTCCACCTTGCGAATCATCTCCTGGAGGTTGCGATAGTTGATCTGCATGGCCTCCATGCGGGAACCGCTGGGGGGGCGAAAATGGGTGGCCAGGGAGAGGAAAACGTCGCAGCCGTGGTCGCGCATGCGGCGCAGAATGGTGAGGTAGTCCACGTCGCCGTCACCCAGCGGACGGTATTCGAATTTGAGTCTGCGGCCGTCGATCACGTGCAGGTCCTTGAGGTGAAGCCCAAGGAGATAGGGCCGGATGTTCCCAAAGCCGGCGGAGGCCACGTCCCACTCGCCGCAATTCCAGTTGTCCGCCGGTCCCCACATCACCTTGAGGCGGCGGGAGCCCACCCGTTCCACCAGGCTGCGGAAGTTGCCGGTGGTATTGGTGTAGTTCCAGGGCATCATGGAGAGGGCCACGTCCACCTGATAGCGCTCGGCCTGCTCCGCCACCAGGGTGAAGGCTTTCACCAGCTTGTCCATGTCCACCTCGGCGATGACCCCGCCCCGGGTGAGCCAGCGCATGGGCCAGGTGGGCTTGCCGCTGGAATACTCGCCCGGCCAGGCGAAGGTGAAGGCTCCCACCGCGCCCACACCGATGCGGGAGGCGATCTGCATGGAGCGAACCAGGTGGTTGAAGTCTTTCTTAAACCCCTGGTGATCTGACATGGTCTTGAGATCCAGTTCGGTCAGGTGAATCTGCTTGAAGGGATTGCCCGCGTTGAGCAGAAAGATCTCAACCCCCTGCCGCTCTACCCGCTGGGCCATGCGGTCGGCGGCCGCGTCGCTCATCTGGGCTATGTCGGGTTCGTTGAGCAGGCGATTGAACCAGACATAGTCCACGCCGACCTCCTTGGCCTTGGCCAACTCCTCGTCAAAAGGCAGCGCCAATTCCGGGGTGTACATGGCCAGGCGGAAACGATGTCCGGTTGCGGTCTTTCCAGCCGGGCCGGCGGCCTTGCCGGGTGCCGAGCCGGCCCGGGCCTCGGGGGCTCCGGCAGTCAACAGAGCGCCGGCGGCCACACCCAGGCCGGCGCGTTCGATGGTGGTCAGGAATTCTCGTCGTTTCATTTCATGTCTCCTTCCAGGGGGGATTCCCGGGGACCACTGGCCTTACAGGCTCCAGGGTTCCCGGTAGGTCTTGGTCAACATGGCGTCAGCCCGGGCATTGTTGGAGAAGCGCTCACTCTTCGGATCGAAATGCAGCACCTGGGAGAGGCGATAGGCAATCTCGCCCAGATGGATCAGGGCACAGGAGAGGTGGGCTTCCCGGGCGGGTGCGGTGGGGCGGGAGCGGTCGCGGACGCACTGGAGAAACTGGGCCATGTTCTGGCGGGCGGTGGCGGACAGGCTTCCTTCCTTCATGCCCTCTCCCTTATGCTCTTTCTTGCCCATAAAGACCTGAAAATATCCTCGCCGCGAGAGCACCATGTATCCTTCGGTCCCGTAGAAGGTGTTGCCGCTGTCATACCCATGGAGTCCGTATGGCGTCCAAAGGCGCTCCTCATAGAGGAGCACCTTCCCCTCGCCATACTGGTAGGCCACCATCATGTTGTCTGGATATTCCCGCGCTCCCGTCAGGGCGATCTGGCTTCCATGGGCGGTAATGCGCTCGGGGTGCGTCTTGACACCCAGCGCCCAGCGGGCAATGTCCACATCGTGGACCCCGTCGTCACCAATGTCCCCATTGCTGTAGTCGCGGAAGAGTCTCCAGTTTCGATGAAATCGATTGGGGTTGAAGGGGCGGCGGGGGGCTGGACCCAACCACATCTCGTAATCGACTCCCTCGGGAACCGGTGCATCGGCCACCGCCGGACGCTGGATCTGCCGCTGCACGTTCCAGGCCTTGGTCGTCTTGATCTCGCCCAGGGTCCCCGCAGCCAGGATCTCGCCGGCGCGGGCCAGCAGCGGGCTGGCGCGCATCTGGGTTCCGTGCTGGAATATCCGCTTGTATTTCCGCTCGGCCTCGATCAGGAGCTGACCCTCCCGAAAGACGTGGCTGGCGGCCTTTTCGACGTAGACATCCTTGCCGGCCTTCATGGCCTGCAAGGCAATGGGGGCGTGCCAGTGGTGGGGGGTGGCGATGACCACCGCATCCAACGAGGGGTCGGCCACGACGTTGCGAAAATCGCCTTCCAGCTTGGGCGTTTTTCCGGTCGCATTCTTGACCGTCTCTGTTGCCCGCCGCAGGACCGCCGGGTCCACGTCGCAGAGGGTTGCCAGGTGAGCATCGGTCCGATTGGCTAGGGTCTTGACGTGAAAGTGGCCCATGCCGTTCATCCCGATGACGGCCACGTTCAACCGCTGGTTGGGCGAGGCGGAACTGGACCGTATTGCCAGCCTGCCCAATACCCCCAGAGCGGCCGACCCGCCCAGGGAGTAGGCCAGGACCTTGCGACGCGTGATCTTTTTCATTTTTTTGTCTCTCCGTTGCCGCTATCCGGCGAGGGCGCCCTCCAGACCACCGCCGGCCCCGCATCTCACACCGGAAGCCGTTCGCTCCGGCAAACAAGTTCTCAGTCCCGCAGCCTGTGGTCGGAGCTTTCGGGCGCAAAGCAGATCACGACCATCCCGACCGCGTAGATAAGACTGGTGGCTCGTCCGATTCGGGCATAGTCCCCGTCGAAGTGAGCGATCAGCCATCCCGCCATCAACACGGCCACTGCCGTCAGGATCCGGCCGAAATTGAAGCTGACGCCGGCCCCGGTGGAGCGAACGGCGGTGGGAAACAGCTCCGGCAGGAACAGCGGCAACCATCCGAAGTAGACCCCGGAGAAGAATCCCAGGGCCGAGGCCCAGATCAGGAAGTTTCCGTCCACCGGAGTGAGCATCCAGAACATGTACTGACTGGTGAACAGCGCTCCCAGACTCATCAGGAAATAGGTGCGGCGGCGGCCGACCAGACTGGCGATGACGCCTCCCAACAGGCTGCCGATCATCCCCGTCAGCGATCTGGCAAACTGAACCCAGGCCTTCAGGAAAGGGTCCGGTGGATCGGCCGCGGCTCCTACTTCACCGGCCCAGGGAATCATCCAATTGGAGGCGCCCCACCCCCCAAGCAGAGGGACCGTCCCCAAAGCGATCCCCAACAGAATAAGCCGCCGCAGGGGAGGGCGGAAGACCTGGATGGAGGCCGACGAGGCCCGCTGGGCGGGCCTGGGCGCTTGCCGGCTAGCCAACCAGCGGGGTGACTCCGGTACCCGGGCCAAAACGAACAGACCCAAAACGACGGGCGTCGCCCCTACCAGCATGACCCAGCGCCAGCTTTGAGGGGTGATCTCGATGCCCGTGGCGGTGACGGCCATCAGGAGCAGGCCCACGTTGGCAGCCGTCCCCATGATTCCTGCCAGAATCGGTCGTGAAAGATCGGACCAGGCCTCCGAGACAATGGCCACGCCGTTAGGCCACATGCCCCCGATGCCCAGGCAAGCCAGGAATCTCAGCAGCAGCAACTGGGATGGGCTTGCCGCCCAAAAGGCCAGACCGGAAAAGACCGAGAGGCACAGAATGCTCCATCCCATGGCCCTGACACGGCCGAAGCGGTCGCCCAACCAGCCGAATATCCACCCCCCCGCCGCGGCTCCGAAGAGAAAGGCGCAGACATACCAGGCAAACCACTGCCCCACCAGGGCCTCATCGGCGGACCGGAGCAGGTCGATGGCCGCCGAACGCATGGCCAGGGCGGTGATCGACATCTGCACCCCGGCGAACATCCACCCCAGAAAGGCCGTCACCACGATCAGGTAGCGGCCTCCCGCGGATAGTGGCTGTGGAACAGGACCTGGCAGCCCCGCTTCTAAAGCATCCAACTCGGATGTCACCTGACTCCCTCGATTGTAGATTGTGGATTGGGGGCACAATCAGTGTTCCTGACCCCTCAATCAACAATCATTCCCTTCGCAGTCCTTCGTGGATATCTTTTTTTCCCTGCTAGCCCGCATTTTTCACCGGGGGGCATGATCATGGCGCAGGAATTTTCCCCTCAGCGCGTGCTCGCGAGCGAAGAGCGTAGCGGTCACTACGGTCGAGCGAGCATGTGTGCGCTGAGGGGAAAAGGACAAGCCAGATCGCGCCCAGCGCCGTCTGTACCTGCAGGCCCTCAATTCAGGACCAATAAGGTATTAAAAATAAACGTCCTTTCATAGTGTGTCCAGCGACCCGGTGAGAAATGCGGGCTACTGTTTGACTCCCCGCCATTCGTCCTTGTCGGCAGTCACGTCCACCACGTTGCCGTCGGGGTCTTCGATCTTGAAGGCGCGATCGGGCACCCGGCGGCGATCCAGATCGGTGCGGCCCTTGACCGTCTTGGAGGCTTCGGCGCCCCATTGGAGACAGCGGCGCCAGGCGGCCTCCAGGTCCTCCACCATGACGCCGATATGCATGTATTCGCTGCCCTCTTCAATGCGGGGGCGATCGCAGTCGGCGGGCTGTTGGAGCAGGGTGATGTTGGTCACGCCGTCGGTCAGGTCCATGCCTTGCCGGCTGGGCCGATAGCCGATGAAATTCCACCCGAAGACGGATTCGTAAAAATGCCGGGACACCTCCATGTCGCGGCAGCGGAGCGCCAGATGACGTATTCGAGCCATGATGTGCCTCCTGAATCAGTCTCTTCGTGGTCCTTCCATTCAGATTGTGAAATTCGGATTGCAAATTGTGGGTCTTACGCAAAATCAGTTGCCACAACTCTCCAATCAACAATCAGAAATCAACTGAGCCTTTTGCAAAATTCGGAGTCACGCGATCCTTATTCAAATCGAGGGTTTTTTCTCCCGAGTCCGTCAACGATCAGGTGACACTGAACCCGTTTGCCGTCTGAAACTCAATGGCCACAAAAGGCACAAAAAGAATCATCCGATCGGCAAGACTCGAAATCAAGAAACTCGTTTTGTGACTTTTGTGCTTTTTGTGGTTTCTGTTGCCTCTTGTGCTTTTTGTGCCGAATGCCGGAGCCTGCAGCACATCACTTTTGCCGCCTCAATCTCATGCCCGATTCCGAATTTTGAAAAACGCTCCACTATTCATTGCTTGTCGGTCTGAGGCACGGCCTCGCTAGATCAACTCTTCGATGGGCCGGCCGGTGGTGTCGTCGAAGGAGTTGGCGATCTTGATGGGCCGACCCACCGGGGTCATGTATTCCTTGGTCCAGTCGATGCCCATGGCCTTGTAGATGGTGGCGAAGACATCCCCCACGGAGATGGGACGCTCGGCCACGTATCCGCCCCTCTCGTCGCTGGCTCCGATGACCTGGCCTCCCTGCAGCCCCCCACCACCCAGGACCATGGACCAGCAGAAGGGCCAGTGGTCGCGGCCGTTGATGGGGTTGATCTCCGGAGTCCGACCGAACTCGCCCATGGCCATCACGATGGTGGATTCCAGCAGCCCTCGCTGATCCAGATCGATCAGCAGAGCCGTGAGGGTCTGATCCAGGGTGGGGCACAGCAGGGCTCGCAGCTTCTTGTCGTTCTCTCCCCCCGACCCCCGGCCGTGGGTGTCCCAGCCGCTGTCCAGGTTGTAGCCGGCCGCGGTGACGAAGCGGGAGCCGGCTTCCACCAGCCGCCGGGCCAGCAGGGCGCTCTGTCCGAATCCGTAGCGGCCGTAGGCGTCCTTGGTCTTCTCCGACTCCTGGGACAGATCGAAGGCCTTCTTCATGGTCGGAGACAGGATCATCTCCATGGCCTTGTCCCGAAAGGTCTCTCGCGCCGCTGCTTCCACCAGGACTTCCTTGCGGCGGTAGAGGCCGTCAACCACTTCCAGAAAGGAGCGGCGATCCTCGATCCGTTTCTCGGTGATGGATTTGGGCAGGGTGAGGTCCTTGAGCTTGAAGTCCTTCTTGCTGGGATCGGGGACCACCAGCGGATTGTAGGCGGCTCCCAGAGAAGAGGCTCCGTAATAACTCTCGGTGAGATGGGGCGCCCCCAGCACATAGGGAGGAATGCCGTTGCGAGGCCCCAGCTCCCTGGCCACGATGGAACCCACGCTGGCAAACTCCATGGCCGGCGCCGGGCGGTGTCCGCTGGTGATGTACTCCCGGCCCAGGGGATGGTCCACCTCCTCGTGGGTCATGGAGCGTATGATGGACAACTTGTCCATGTGGCGGGCCACGCGAGGCAGAATCTCGGAAATTTGGATCCCGGGAACGTTGGTGCCGATGGGCCGGAAACCGCTGCTGGGCTTCGGGTCCCAGGTGTCCACCTGGCTGGGCCCTCCTTCCAGCAGGAGCAGGATACAGGCCTGAGCCCTTCCCGGGGCGGCCTTGCCGCCCGACGCAGCCATCAGGCCCTTCATTTCGAGATACTGGCTCAGGTGTATCCCCACCAAACTCAGAGACCCGATGCGCAGAAAGTGCCGGCGAGCCAGGCTCTCACAGAAACTGTCGCATCCCCATCGATTCATGAACGGGCTTCTCCTAATCAGTGGTTGTTCAGGAACTGCTCCGAGTTCACCAGGGCCCACAGCAGATCCTCCACCGCCTCGCGCCGGGAACCCTGCCGCCGGATCTTGGCTTTCAGCCCGGCCTGCTCGGTTTCCGTGGGGAAACGGCACAAGGCCGCCAGATACAACTCTTCAATGATGGCCTCATCCGAGGCCTGCCGCTGCAATAAGCGGTCCACCCGGCCCCCCTTCCCGGAGAGCTTGGAGGTGAAGGTCGGCCCCGCCAACTGGTGCAGGGCCTGCAGCAGGTTGGGCCTCATGTTGCGTTCGGGAATGGAGCTCAGGTCGGGCTTCCCGTACACGTTGAAGAAGTGTCCGTCCTGTCCCTTCACGCCGCTCACATGGGAGATGGCCCTCAAAAGCACTTCCGTCTCCAGGGGGCGCGGAAGCGCTCTGGAGTAGTTGACCCGATCATAGCGGTTGGTGGGGTTGGGATCCCCCGAAAGCTGGTAGGTCCTGGACTCCACTATGAGGCGCATGAGGGAGCGCAGGTCGTAGCCGCTCCTGACGAAGTGCCGGGCCAGGGCCTCCAGCAGTCGGGGATGGGTGGCCAGGTTGTTGGAGCGAAAGTCGTCCACCGGATCCACGATCCCCCTGCCGAAAAAATAGCCCCACATGCGGTTCACCATGGCCGGGGCGAAGTAGGGGTTTTCAGGCGAGGTCATCCAGTCGGCCAGCGCCAGCCGCCAGTCCTCCCGCCGGTCCTCGGGCACGGGACTCCCGTCCAGGAACCTGGGTTGAACCTCCTGCTTGCTGCGGGGGTGAATGACCTTGGCCCCCTTGCCGAAGGTCCCGTAGCCTTCGGGATCGTCCATGATCACGAAATCCACCTGGGGATGTCCCGGATGGAGGTTGCTCAAACGTCCGAAGAAGGCGGTCAACCCCCAGAACTGGTCCTGGCTCCAGGACTCGTAGGGGTGGTCGTGGCATTGGGCGCAGTCCATCCGCCGGCCCAGAAAGACCCGGACCTGCTCCCCCATGGCATTTTGCGGCAGAGGCACGGCCGTGCCTCCCATATCCTCGTAGTGGCGGGAGGGGCCGTCGTAACCCTGGGCGGCCACCCGCTCCCGGGCAAACTGATCGTAAGGCTTGTTCTCGGCAATGGCCTGGCGAACCCACTGCTTGTAGACCGGGTTGATCACCCGCAGGTAGTCGTAAAAGCGCCAGGACCAGTGATCCACGAACTCGGGCGACTTGAGCAGCAGGTCGATGAGCCGGGTGCGCTTTGCCGGGTCCGGGTCGGCCAGGAACTGGCGCACGCGATGAACCGGCGGCAGCCTGCCGGTCAGGTCCAGGCAGAGGCGCCGCAGAAACTCGGCGTCGGAGGAGAGCGGCGAAGGAGTCAGGTGAAATTTGCGGGCCTTGGCGAAGACATGCTCGTCAATGAAGTTGTGGCGGGGAACCTCGGGGTAGGCCGCCACCGGCTCCTCGATCACGCCCACGGTGGCACTGGCGCTCTGCCCGCCCGCCAGCACCAGGATGGCGGTTTCTCCCACCTGCCGCCCCCTGAGCCTGCCATCGGGCGCTACCGTAACCACTTCCCGGTTATGGGAAAGGTAGCGCACCTGGCGGGTGATATCCTCCCGGGTGCCGTCAGCCCAATGGGCGGTCACCAGCAGTTGCCGCCCCGCTCCCTTCTGCAGCACCACCTGCCCGGGCGTGACCGCCACCCGTTCCAGGGGCACCGATCGGGCCCCATCCTCGACGCCGTAGACCGCGCCTTCGCCGATCCAGTCCAGGATGCGCCGATAGTCCGAGGAGTCCTCCTCGAGTCGCTTGCCGCCCCCGTGGGGCACGGCCAGGCTTGCCTTCAGCAGCAACAGGCTTTGGGCAGGATCCTCCAAACGGATTCGGGGCGCCTTCTCGCCAGTTTCAGCCGTGAGGACATGGAAAGTGCCGCCCCCCACGATCCAGCGGTAATCTTCCCGAGGAGCGGTGGCGTTCTTGGAGAGCTTGAACCCTCCCTCCCCGGTGACGCTGCCGTGACACTCGGTACTGTTGCAGCCCCGCTTGGTGAGAATCCTGGCGATGTCGCGGTCGAAACGCAGGCGAGGGATCAGGGCCGAATCCCGCACCTGCACCGCCGCCCTGAGAACCTGGCCCGGGGACTGAACGGACAGCAGGGTCCGGCCGTCGGATCGCGCCCATACTCTGCCTTGGGCATCGATCTCGGCCAATGCGGGATCGGCAATGGAGAATCGGCTGCTCTCGGTCAGGTCCCGCTCCAGCCCGTCGGCATAGGTTCCGATCACCAAGAGCTGCTGGGCGGCGCCCTTGCCCCGGAGCCGCACCTCTTCCGGCAGGAGCCGGACGGAAAGCAGGCCGGCGCCGGAGGGAGACTCCCCGGCCGTCTTCAGGCCCGCGGACCGGAGAGGCGCCGGCCAACCCAACAGCCCGATCAACAAACCGATTTTGCAGAGACCGGACCAGGCGGAAGTTCCCCCGATCCATCCCCGATTCCTGTTCCCTGTCCTCATCCTGTCCACTCGATCCTTCATTCGTCCGGTGAAATCACCTGGCTGACGGCCGGTCCGGCTCCCGAGGGGTGGAGCACCATCATCGGGACCCGGCGGATAAACATCGACCGGCCCATCTGCCCCTCCCAGATGGGCCGAAAGGGATCCTCGCCGCCCATCTTGCGATAGCGGTTCAGCCTGCCGGGTTGAACCGGCCGCAGATTGAACCGGATCCACCTGGGCGTGGCTGTAGGGGGCGCGTCCGGCCGCACCGCCAGCAGCAGGGTGACCACCTGGTCTTCCCCGGCGAAGTTCTTCTTGCGGCCCTGATCCTGAGGCAGCCCCAGCTCCGGTCCCATATCCGCTCCCGGCAAAACTTCGACCCCCTCGGGGAGATTGTCCACCGAGACCGCCAAGTCTCCGGCGAACCCTTCCTCCCGACTGATGATGACGTTCACCTTCTTGGCCTCGCCGGGATGGAGATTCACCCGGTCCAGCTCGATCATCCAGTCGAGCATTTCCCGGCCCAGAATGTTCAGAACCTCGGCCACCTCCACCTCGCCCACGTGCGGCACCTGGGGACGCACCATGAGGCGGTAGCGGAAACCGGGACCACCCTTGCGGCGGGTCACGTCCCGAACCCGGATCAGGTAGGACCCGCCCTCGGGAAAGCTGAAGACGGTCTTGGATTCGGCCGTCTTCCAGAACCACATGTTCTGAGAGGCCTGCCGCTTGTAAATGTTGTTGACCAGTTCCCTGCCTGCCTGGTCGAAGACCTCGATGCGCGGATTGAAGTAGGGGAAGTGCCGCTCGGGGGTCTCGATCTCAAACGCCAAGTCCCGCGCTTCCTTCAATTCGAAACGGAAGTGGTCCACGTCCGCCGGAAAGCCGATGCTGCCCTCGATGATGGAGGGAATGGCAACCGGGAGGGCCCGCGGGGCGTCGTCGTTGGGCTCCAGTTCCCGGACAACCGCGGCCGGGCGGGCGGCGGCAAGACCGGAGGGCTTCTCCTCGCCGCTCAGGCCCATCAGGTCCCTCAGTTGCTTTTCCATCACGGCCAGGGAGGCCTGGCGCGCCGAACCTCCCGATCGTGCCTGCAACCGCGCCAGGCGGTCCGCTTCCAGTCTGCGACTGAAACCCCGCTCCTGCCATCGGTTTGCGGCCAGCTTGTCGGCGCCCTGGGCCCGGACCAGCGGGGGAAAGTCAGCGGGAGCGCCGATCTGCAGTTGGTAGGAGGCACCCGGCTCTCCCGTGACTTCCAGGGTGTACCAGCCGCCCTTTGCGAAACGGTGGATCAGTCTGGGCTTGTAGGCCGAAATAAATTTGTGGAAGACGGCGGTATTGGCGGCGCCCAGCTTGACCCGGCGCTCGACATCGAACCAGCTCCCATCCGGCCGGGTGAGTTCCAGAGTAAATCCCGGAGCCCTCCTGAGGTCCCCCCGCATGCGCTGCACGCCTTCCACCACCTCGAACGCCAGTTCCTGATCCGGCTGGGCCTCGAACCGGTAGAAGTCGGCCTGGTCCTCTTCGGCAATCCGGCCGCTGAGGGCCGAGGGAACGGCTATGGCCTGGGCTTGCTCCACGGTCCCATGCTCCTCGGCCGTCTCCTGCAGGGTGGGCATGGGGACCACCCAGAAGATCAGCTCGTTCGAGACGCCTTTGGCCGAAACCAGCCTCAAGGCGTGGGGGCCGTGCCTGGCTCCCGGGTTGACCTTCACGGCCGCGACCACCCTTTGACCCGGGATGTCCTTGACCTTGCGCCCCTCTTTCATCCTGGCCGACCCCGGCTCCACCCGGACCACCCGACACTGGATGGCGTCGGTGTCCGCCCAGAGGGCATGGGGCTCTTCCAGATTCCTTCCCTGGATCTCGATTTCCAGATCGGTCCCCGGCTGCCCGCCCAGAGGAAACATGTGGATCGCTTCAGGGTCGGTGGGGTGCAGCTCGGTGGCGCCGGATCCGGCGTGCAGAACTCCTGACAGGAGAAGGACAAAAACCACACAACCGCAATACCCTGCAGCCTTTCGCCGGAAAGCCATGCCCTCGCCTCAATGGAACGCGAATCTGGCAGGAGTATACCGGAGAGAGCCCCTCTTCTCAATCTTCGGAGATCATCCACGATGGGGGAAAAAGATATCCACGAAGGGGCACGAAGGCACACGAAGAAAGATTGAGCGCCTTCGCCGACGAGCGCCTCCAAAATCCTTCTGCAATCTCGTGACCTTGGTGTGACTTCGTGCTCTTCGTGGATAATCCGTCAAGCGGCCGTTGCTTCGTCAGCAAAGAGAGGCCCCAAGATCTTGTGCTTCAGTGTCCTCCGTTTCAGGAGGGGATCCCAACAGGTGGAGGATGTCTAAGGAGTTGACGTCGAGGGTCTTATCAGAAGTCAGATCTTATGGGGTAACCAGAGAGAGGAGCATTCGACAGGCAGGCCCACCGGAACAACGAAACTGAATCTTCATAGCTTATTCAAATCGAAGGCTTCAACAACATTGGGGACGGCTCACTCAATCGCGGTCTGCGGAATCATTCTGGCGAGTCGATCACGTTCGAATCGGAGGATTTCTTGGATGCGCTCCAGCCCCTTTTCGTTTGACTCTCTCAACAGAAATGCCCTGAAATTGGCCACGCTCAATCGTCTCTGCATCACGACAAGCCATGATTCGTTGTGGCTAGGCCACACATTGCCGCGAGACGGCCATTCGATACCGGGACGGCGGTCGCCCGTCGTTTCGACAAACGAAAGGCCGACATCGATTTGACGGATCGGCGCCGTCAAATTCATTTCACCCTCATTTTTCACTCCAACCCTGCTTCCCGGGAGGTAGCTGCCAGGTGCCAGACTGGGTTCATCTCCAAATGGGAGCGCGTCGACGGTAGCCGAGGCACGCCTGGTGCCACCAGATTCATCGTGCACTGTCCAATACACCCTGATTGCGGTCAATTTTTCGTTTGAGGTGTTGAGGAAAACGCTGGTGAGATCCTTTACGCTTGTAGGCGACTCTTGGCTAAAAACGGTAGTTACGTGATCCACCGGCGCTTGTGTGGCAGACGCAATGTATTTGATTATGGGTTTTTCGTTCGCGTGTGGTTTGGTCGGTGTTAGGAAATGGACTCCAACCAACACTAGAACCACAGCCACAATGAAGAGAGATGTTTTTTTCATGTCAATGTCCTCCATTACGGTCGGTCATGCTCATACCCCGAGACGAAGTCAGCAGAACGCTGAGTTTCATCCCGACCGCCTCCTTTGGTCGTGTCCCTTTCTGTCCACCGTTCTGGCGTCCATGTCGGCCACACGGAGTCAGTCCTTAAAGTATCGTCGGATACAAGCTGTTGCAGGAAGACCCGTCACCACCGCTTCGGCGCCGGCGACGCCACCAAGGATTCCTCTAAAGTCTGACCGGATGAAAGATCCATCCGTTCCGACTTCTGTGCCAAGATTTTCAGGTAGTTAGGATCCATCTCACTGCGCGCCTGGTGATCGACCAAGGCGCACACCAGATATTTCCCCGGGACCAGTCCTTCCAAAGAAAAACGTCCGCTCTGGTCCGTTTGAATCGTCCGGGTGAAGCGCGAGGGGAATTCCCTGTGTTGAGGTTCGGCGGCAAAGACCAGGACGGTTACCCCTTTTGCCGGTTGCCCAGACTCGTTCTTTTCGACAACACCTCTGATTTGAGCGCCTTCCGACGAAACACGGACCTCCACTCCGTCTAGTCGGTCATTGCTTCTCAACTCTATCGGACGATCTGTAATGTCCTGACCCTCGAACCGGATGGAGGAGACATAATGATTCCCCGGCGGGAGCATGACGATGAGGTGATAGGGTCCCTCGGGATGGTTCGCAATCTTAAAGGTGAGATCCTTTTCGAGTGAGGCTCTAGTGCCACCGAAGGACAATCGATTGACGTTGTCCCTAGATGGGAGCATATCTAACGAGATCCGGCGCCAATCCACCGCGGAGGCCTCACCTTCCACCACGATCCTGCCGGTGATCTCGGCACCCTTGGCAAGAACCAGGGTCAAGCCGCTCAGATCCTGGTCCACCACGTCCACGCCGGCACTGGCCATCTGCTGCTCCTCGCCGTTCCCCGAACGGGCGTAGAGACGAAGTCTGCCGGGAAGAAGACCCGAAACCTTGAATTCGCCCTGCAGGTCCGTGTTCGTGTTGAGTCCCATCCCGGAGAAGGACCTCTTATCCGATTCCATCATAGACACGATCCACACCAAGTGAGCCGGCTTGCCCTCCGGCGTCAGCACCCGGCCGCTGACGCTGTAACTGGAAGCCTCGATCACGGTGATATTGAGCCCTCCCGCTTCTTTTCCCGCAGTCACATTGATTCTGGGCGATTCCTCGACCCTCTGGACTCCGGGGTAGTAGGTAGGAGCGAACGACCGCATCTCCTTTCTCGAGTCGCCAAATAAGGGACGAGGGGACACCCTCAGATAGTAGTTGCCAGGGGGGACACCGAAGATGCGAAAGTGACCCCGGTCATCGGTCTCGTCTTGTCCGAGAGGCAGCAGGTGGTGCTCGCCTCCCAGACTCCGATAAGCGTTCAAACGGACGGCGACCCGCTCAACAGGTTCCTTGTCCTGGTCCACCACCCTCCCTGCCACGACGCCGCCTCGGATGAGGTGGAAGTCGATGTCGTCCAGGACCTGTCCGGGACCGACCGTCAGCGCTGTCCCCGCCTCTTCTCTTCTGAGGCTATAGCCGGTCTTCTGGCCGTAATTCCGGGGAATGTAGCCGTGGCGGGTTGCCCTCAGGATGTACTGACCCGCCTCAAGATCACTGATTGTGTATTCCCCTCGGCTATTGGTCCGGACAGTTCGGGGCCGATCGTGAGGGCGTGCGGCCTTCGAACGAAGCGACAGGGTGGCTTTGGCCAACGGAGAACCACCGTCCTCGGCGAATACCCGTCCCTGGATCACACCGGGTTCTCGGTCCACAGGGTCCCGACCGGCTGGCGTGCTCCAGGCAGCGTAAACATCACGATTCATCAAGCCTGCGCACACGGAAAAGATGGACAAACCCGCCACGAAGCCGATGATCAAGGCGCATTCCAGGAGGCCGAGCTTGCGTGGCAGCCGGGTGGACAGAAGGTGAACCATCCGTCTCTTGAGGCTTGAACCGCCAATGGAAGACGTTCCAACCAGCCGCTGCTCCACACAGGCCCTGACAACCTTCAAAATTCCCGAGATGTAGGTCTCCGGAGATTGCCTGAGCCGCAAGACTTCTTCATCGCAGGCTTGCTCCCGCTCCTCGAACAACTTCCTGTCGATGAGCCATACAGGAGGATAAAACCACAGCAAAGAAAAAATGGCTTTTTGGAACACGACAGCGAGGTTGTCCCTGCGCTTCACATGAAGCAGCTCGTGGAGTATGACTGCTTCCAGTTCCTCGTCGCTTAAGCGGCTTGCGGCCCCTTCGGGCAATAACACTGTCGGTCTCCAGATACCCCAAAGTCCTGCTTCTGTGACATTGGATGAAACGAGGATGTCAACGTCCTGTTTCAACGGCAGCCAGGAGCGGACTCGCTTCAGGATCTCCGTTTCTCTCGAAGAGGCGATCCTATGGCTGGTCCTGACGGCCCGGGATAAACTCAAAGAACCTTTCGCCCAGCGAACAACAAAAAACACGAACCCCGCGAGCCAGGTCAGCGTGAGCGTGCAGTAAAGTTCATTGTGGACGGCAGGGGACACAGGCTGAGGCACGGGCGGGGGACTCAGGAGCAATGGTTTGAGGATTTCATAGACGGGTCTTCCCGGGTCGGAAGTTAGCGCCCCATGGGTTGATTGTTCCAGGGGCGGAGGGGATAAGGTTGGTGCCCCAGTAGGGATTTCCGATACCAGCCATACCAATAGGACAGAGGGAACGACCAGCTTGACCGCAGCCAGGAGCCAGAACCAGTAACGGGTGCTTGCCGGCGCTCTCTTGAGTAACCGGACAGACAAAGCCAGCAATCCAACAAAGAGCGCTGTCTCCCAAAGGTGAGCCGCAACGTTAGGCCACAGCCAAGAAGACCACTCTGATATCCATGAATGTATGTTCATGAGAGACTGTCCTCCTTCCCTGCTCGCTGATCCCATACTCAGGAATCATTCAGGTTTCGGGTCCACGGTTGCACCCCTTTGTCGGCCTGTTTTCCTTTCCTGGAGGATCTTTTCCAGTTCCCGCAGGTCTTCCAGAGTCAATTTGCCGGTTTCAGCCAGGTGGGACATCACCGGCCGCGGTGAACCGCTGAACAAGTCCAAAAAATCGTTCACCAGGCGGCGGTAGGCCTGCCTTTGGGTAATGACCGGAACAAAAATATAGGCATTCCCGATCTTTCTCAGTTTCTGCACGGCTCCCTTTGCTTCCAAGCGAAAGACCAGGGTTTGGACCGTCGTATAGGCAAGCTTCTTGCCCACAGGAAGCTGCTCCAGAATTTCCCTGATGGACGCCCTGCCGAGTTTCCAGAGAGCCTCCATGGCCTTGAGCTCAAGAGGCGACAGTTTGATATTGTTCCTTTGTGTCAAGAATGCCTCCTTTACCTTTCATTGCTGAGGATTCGTATTGGGTAGGGGTCAACCCGAGAACAAGTGTGGCGCAAACCGACACACAACTGCTTATTGTCTTTCCTTTCATCGTTTTACTTCCAACGTCTCTGGCATCCCCGATAGAGTGTGACCCCCTGGTCACAAAATCGGCTGAAGGGAAAATTGGTTTTTCAGAGCAAGAAACTCATTATATGAGGTAAGCGGACTAATACCCTCACATGTAGTAAATGTCAATCCAAAAATTCTCCGCGGGTCAGTCTTCCAGGGAATTTCGCCGGCACTCGTCCGTTGGAATGGTCCCGGTGTAGTGTGAGTAAGGTCCTCTGGACCGGGAATCGGCGGCAAAGAGGGCTTGGCGCCGCTGCGCTCCAGGGCGGCCGGGACCGAGTGGCAACATCAAGGGAGCGGTCGCACCTGGTTTTTGCTCTCAAGCGGTAGCCCGGGACCCTGCTCCGGCCGTCGCTTACCGGCCGCTGGCTAGCTGCAGGGGGTGGTGTTGCCGGTAGTGCCAGGCCAGCACGTCCCGGCCGAAGTCGCCGTCGAAGTCTCTCCAGACGGAGTGGCTGTGGTTGTTGTTGTTCTGGGTATTGTCGTATTCAATCAGGAAGGAAGGGGCCTGCACCCGGTAGTAGTCACCGGCTCCCGGTTGCACCGAACCGGCCCAGGCAAAGAAGAGCTGGCCAGGAGGAGTTTTCTTGGCCTTTTGCATCCGCTGCGCGGCCACCTCGGCCGGAAGGTTGTTGGCGTACTCGCCGATGAGGGCCATCATCCGGTCGACCTGTCCGGCGGTCATGGCCGAGGCCGGCAAGCCGGCCGGCTGGTTCTCCAGTTTGGCCCGGGAGTCCGCCTTGGTGAGGACGTCGGGATAGGCGGCCTCGGCCACCACCGCCCGCTCAAGCTGTCCGGCGTCCAGCGACCGGACCAGGGCGCGGGCCATATCCTCCTCCTTGGCCAGGGCCCTCATCCCCTGGTAGCGCCCCGCCATCACCCGATGGGGATTGGCTCCCAGGAAGGTGGGACTGGCGGAAACCAGGCGACCCTCCTTGAAGGTGAAATTCAGGGAAATGTGGTGCCCTTCCACCCGGAAGCCCCAGGTCCCCTCCAGCGCCGGCTTCCCGAAAATACTGTAGTAGTACTTGTCAATGTCCCGGTTCCCGGTGGTGTCCTTCTCCAGCACCCGAAGGATCTCCTCCAGAGTCTGGACCGCCATCACCTTGGCGAAACCGGCCTGGCTCAGCCCGGCCGCCAGCAGAGCGTCGGCCATCCGGCGCTGTTCGGGCGCCATGCCCTTGTAGTTCACGCCTTTTCTGGCGTAGCCGTACTCCCTGGCGAAAGCGCTGTCAGGGAAGAAGTGCCACACCGTACGGGTCTTGTCATTGAACTCGAAGACCGCCATGGCGCGCTGCTCGGCCGAGAGCGAGTGCACAAACCGACTGGCGGTTTCATACAGGACCGTCTCCGTCCGGGTCCGATGGTGGGCGGCCACCAGGGCCAGGGAACAAACTGCCAGGGCGCAGAGTCGGAAAGTCGTCGGCTTGGTCATGCCACCCTCCTGATGTTGTTGGTTGAGTTTCCTGAATCATACTCCAAGCGGGGTACCGGTCCAAGGAAATGGCAGCCTCACTCCTTGGCCTGCAGGAGGTAGCGCTTCACCGCCGGCCCCAGCACCGATTCCAGGGAGATGGCGATGAAGCGAGCGCCCTTCTGCCGCCACTCCCGGGCGCTTTCCAGGTTGCGCACCATCAGTCCCAGGGCCACCCCGGTGGGGGCCACGGCCTCGGCGATGCGCTGCATGGCTGCCTGGACCTCGGGGTGTTGGGCCTGACCCGGTACACCCAATGACTGGGACAGATCGGAAGGCCCGATGAAGACGACATCGATCCCCTCCACCTTCAGGATTTCGGGCAGTTGGTCCACCGCCTGGGCGGTTTCGATCTGCAGCACCACCAGAGTCTCGGCGTTGGCCTGTTCCACGTACTCCCCCAGGGACTGGGTTTGTCCGTAGTCGGCGGCCCGCACTCCGGCCAGACCGCGGTTTCCCAGGGGTTGGTATTTCACCGAGCGAACGGCAGCCTCGGCTTCGGCCGCCGACTGCACCCAGGGGACCAGCAGTCCCTGGGCTCCGGTGTCCAGAAACCGCAGGATAACGGGTTGCTGATTGGTGGTCACTCGAATGATGGGAGTCACACCCCGCAACTCCGCCGCCCGGGTCATGTTCTCGCAATCCCGCGGCTCCACCGTCCCGTGTTCGCCGTCAAAGACCAGATAGTCCCACCCCTGATATCCCAGGAATTCAATCAGTCCCGGATCGGGATAACGGACGAAACACCCGAAGACGGTCTCACCCGCCTTCAATTTGGCTTTGGTTGTATTCTTCTGCAAAGGAGCACCCCCGTTGATCTATTCAGCCTATTTAGCTCGCCACACCGTCGAGATTCCGGCAACCCGGCCCGGCCAACGACACCAGCCCCATCGGGATTCATCCAGGGTTCCCGACGCCTACCGGTCGGTTTTCCCGACAGGACCTCCAGGCCGCCAACCCCAGTTCCACCGCCCGCCGCCCGTCCCGGCCCGTGACCGGCGGCGGGGAGTCCTCCAGCACCGATCGGATAAAGGACCTCATCTCGGCAAGGTAGGACTCCTGGTAACGTTCCAGGAAGAAATAGAGGGGGAGCGGCCCGTGAACCCCCTGGCCATTGCTGTAAACCGCTTGATGGGAGGTGTGGTTGCCCACTACCACCTGCCCCTCCGAACCGAACACTTCGACCCGCTGGTCGTAGCCGTAAACGGCCCGGCGGCTGTTGTCGATGGCGCCCAGGGCGCCGCTGGCGAAGCGCAGCATCACCACCGCCGTGTCCAGGTCGCCGGCCTGGCCGATGGCCGGGTCTATCAAGTTGCTCCCCGTGGCATAAAGCTCCTCGATCTCGTCCCCGGCCAGAAAGCGGGAGATATCGAAGTCGTGGATGGTCATGTCCAGGAAGATTCCGCCCGATGCCTTCACGTACTCGGCGGGAGGAGGTTCCGGATCCCGGCTGGTGACGCGGACCAGGTGGGGCGTGCCGATCCTGCCGGCAGCCACCGCCTCCCGCGCCTGGAGAAAGCTGGGATCGAAGCGCCGGTTGAATCCGACCTGCAGCTTCACTCCGTAGTCCCCAACGGCTTTCAGGGCGCCATCGATCTGCTGCAGATCCAGGGCCAGCGGCTTTTCGCAGAAAATGTGCTTTCCCGCCGCCGCGGCCTCTCGGATCAGTTCGGGATGAGTGGGCGTGCTGGAGCAGATGACCACCGCGTCGATGGAGGGGTCCTCCATAATGCGCGCCTCCTCCTGGCCGGAAGAGGAAACCCCGAAATCGGCGGCGCAGCGCTCGGCGGCCTCCAGGGAAATGTCCACCACGGCCGACAGGCGGGCTTGGGGGATGCGGCGGGTCAGATTGTGCGCGTGGATGCGCCCGATGCGGCCGGCACCGAACAGGCCCAAGTTGAGCTGAGCGACCAAGAATGAATCCTCACAGTCAGCCAATGGCCCCCGGTTATCCGATCCCGATGGCCCTCAGATACTCCCGGGTCCGCCTGGCGATGGGCAGGGGCTTGTCAAAGGGGGCGGGATACAGGTCCTGCTCGACGATGGCATAGCCATGGTAGTCGATCTCCTGCAGCACCTGGCACAGAGCCGGGAAATCCACCACTCCCCGGGATGGCTCGCAGAACAGGTCCATGCCCACCGCGTGGGCAAAGGGAATGTTCTCCTCGGCCACTTTCCTCTGCAGATCGGGCTGGACGCTCTTGAGGTGGAGATAGGGGATCCGCCGGTGGTGGCGTCGAAGAAAGCCGATCGGATCGCCTCCCCGGTAGGCATGATGGCCGGTGTCCAGGCAGAGCAGCACCCGTTCGGCATCCGTCTGGCTCAGCAGCCTTTCGATCTGGTCCTCGTATTCCACGTGGGTCTCGGCGTGAGGATGAAAGACCACCTGCAGGCCAAACCGGTCCGCCACCAGGTTCACCACCTGATGGATGCGGTCGATGAGCCGCTTCCAGGCCTCCTCGTCCAGCTTGCTGGGGGCCGTGGCCTCGCCCGTCCAGAGATTGGTATAGGTGTCGTCGATCAGGATGAGGTATTCGGCGCCCAGATAGGCCAGGGACTCTCCCGCACCCAGCACCTGCTTCTCCAGACCCGGCCAGGCAGCCTCGTCTTCCAGGTGTCCCATGGCGAAGGTGCCCGAAGCCCGCAGGCCGCGTTTTGCAAGCTCGTTTTGAAGCGTGGCCCGATCGGTGGGCAAATAGCCGTAAGGCCCCAGCTCCGTCCACTGGTAGCCCGCTTCGGCAATTTCGTCCAGGCAGCGTTGCCAGGGAATTTGCTTGTCATCCCGGGGAAACCAGACGCCCCAGCTATCGGGGGCACTGCCGATTTTGACATCCATGGCGGTTCCGGACCTCCCTGACCGGGTCAATAATAGAAACGCTGCAGCCGGGCTCTTTCGCTCTGGTACTCTTCCCGGCGCTTGCGGGTCTCCGGATCCCCGCTCACCTCGGCTGCAGCCACATCCCACCAGATGCCGGCGCCGGGAGGCACCCGATACTTTTCAGTATCCACCACGATGACGCAGGGTTGCGACTTCTTTCTGGCCTCCTGCAAGGCCTCCCGAAACTCATCGGTGGTGTAGACATGACAGGCGTGAGCCCCCAGGCTCTGGGCATTGTGAGCGAAATCGATGGGGACGAAGTCGGCGTCCAGACGATGGGTCTCCTGGTCGCGTGCCCGGAACTCGTTCCCGAAGCTGTGCCCCGCCCGAGCCAGCTGCAGGCCGCGAATGCACTGGTAGCCGTGGTTCTCCGAGATGACCAGGGTAATCTTGAGCTTCTCCTGAACGGCGGTCATCAACTCCATGGGATTCATCAGATAGGTGCCGTCGCCCACAAACACGTACACTTCCCCTTCCGGCTGGGCCATGCGCACGCCCAGTCCGGCCGGGATCTCGTAGCCCATGCAGGAAAAGCCGAATTCCAGGTGGCAGGTTCTGCCTCCGGTGGCGTCCCACAGCTTCAGCAGATCACCGGGAGGGTTGCCGGCGGCAGCCACGATGGTATCCCCCGGACTGGCCTCCTCATTGAGAACGCCCACCAGCTGGGCCTGGCTCATGGCTTCTCCGGCGACCGGTTGATAGACCTCGTCTTGCAGCCGACCCTGCCACTCCCGCTTCCACCCGGCAACCTCCCGGACATAGTCGGTTTGCGGCCGCACCCCGGCTTCCAGGGCCGCCCGAGTGAGGGCTTCCAGACCGGCCCGCGCGTCCGCCAACACCGGCACGGCCCCCTGTTTGTAGGCATCGTGAGGCCCCACGTTCAAGCTGATGAATTTCACCTCGGGATTCTGAAAGGCGGATTGGGACCCGGTGGAGAAATCGGTGAGTCGCGTGCCCACGCAAATCAACAGGTCGGCCTGGCTGGCCACTCTGCCGGCGCAGGGATTTCCGGTCACCCCAAAACCGCCCAGGCCCAGGTCGGAGGCCTCCCGCAGCGCGCCCTTGCCCGCAAAGGTCTCCCCCACGGGAATGCCGAGCTCCCCTGAGAAACGCTGCAACGCCTCCCGGGCCTCCGAGTAGTGGACCCCGCCACCGGCAATCACCATGGGGCGGCGGGCCTGCTTCAACAAACCGACCGCCTCCTGCACCCGCTCGGGGTCCGGCAGGCGCCGCTCGATCCGCCAAGTCCTCTCTTTGAAAAAGGCCGCCGGGTAGTCGTAGGCGTGAGCCTGCACATCCTGGGGCAGCGACAGGGTGACCGTTCCGGTATCGACCGGATCGGTCAGCACCCGCATGGCCTCCGGCAGGGCCGTCAGGAGTTGCTCGGGCCGGGAGATCCGATCGAAGAAACGACTGACGGGGCGGAAACAGTCATTCACGCTGACATCGGCCGACACCGGATGCTCGAGCTGCTGCAGGACCGGGCCCTGGTGCCGGGTCACGTAGTAATCCGATGGCAGGAGCAGTACCGGCAGCCGATTGATGGTGGCCGTAGCCGCCCCCGTCAGCATGTTGGTGGCCCCCGGCCCGATGGAGGAGGTGCAGGCCAGCGTGGCCAGACGGCAGTTGGCCTTGGCGTATCCGGCAGCCGTGTGCACCATGGACTGTTCGTTGCAGGGCTGAAAGTAGGGGAGGTCGGCCCCGTACTCGTAAAGCGCCTGCCCCAAACCGGCCACGTTGCCATGGCCGAAGATGCCGAAGATGGCCGGGATCAGGCGACGGGACCGTCCGTCGCGCCTACTGAACTGCACCTGAAGGTATTTCACCAGGGCCTGTGCGACCGTCAACCGAACCGTTTGCTGCGGACTCTGTTGCAACATCATCCTCACCTCCCCGTCTCTTGAGACGACTCCCCTGACCCCGTATTTCTCACCGGGTCGCTGGACCGATCATGAAAGACAGTTGATCTGCAGCACCTTGTTAGCCCTGTTTTGAAGGCTTGCCGGCGGGGCTCCGGTCACCCTTACAAGAGACTATTGCCAACGAAACCACCGCAAAGCCAGCAGAAAACTGACGCTCCCCCACACCACCATCACCAGCATGTCCGGCAAGCTGGAGGAGAGGGGGAGTCCCTCATTGATGGTTGCCCTCAAGGCATCGTTGAGCGCCGTCAGGGGCAGAGCCTGAATGACCGGTTGCCAGAACTCGGGGAAACGGGTGGCGGCAAAAAAGGTCCCCGAAAGCAGCCACATGGGCAGCATCACCAAGTTCATCAACCCCGAGACGCCTTCGATGGTCTGGGGGCGGGCAGCCACCAGCAGACCGAGCCCCGCGAAGGACATGGCCCCCACCAGCGAAATCACCCCCAGGGCCAGGATCGAACCACGAACGGAGACGCCGAAGGCCATCCAGCCGAAGCCGATCACGGCCACCACCTCCAGCACCAGGAAAATAAGGCGCGAGAGCATGAAGGACAGCAGGAAGTGGGTCCTGCGCATGGGAGTGGCCGCCAGCAGTTTCAGCAGCTTGCGGGTGCGCGCCTGCACCACGGCAAAACCCAGGCCCCACATGCCGCTCCCCATGAGGTTCAGCCCCACCAACCCGGGGATCAGGAAATCGATATAGCGGGCCCCGGGCTGGGCCACGGCTTCGTCCCTGACCTCGGCGGCATCCTCCCGCCCCATCCCCCGCTGCAGGGCGTCATCCACAACCAGTCGGGCAACCCGGCTGTCGGGTCGGGTCGGGTCGTAACGATAGACCAGGCCGTCCGAATCCAGTTCCGGAAGGGCCGGGAGTGCGGAGACCGCCTCTCCGGACTCGGGATCGCCGGTTGCCGGAACCGCGGATTGAGCAGACCTCAGCACCAGCGACACCCTGCCGGTACGCAGCGCCAGGGCCGCTTCCTGCGGCGACAACAGCACGGCCTGAATATCGGAACGCCCTTCCAGCCACTCCATCAGCCGCCCGGTCCTCGAGCCCGATGCCTGGAGCGGGCCGCCTTCCACCGCCACCCGGACCTTTTCCGGACCCGTATTGCGAAAGGCAATCCCCAGGGCAATGGCCAACAGGACGGGAAAGACGAACACCCAGAAGACGGCTTCGGGTTCCCGCACGAACTCCCGAATCCTGGCCCGCGTGAGTTCCAACAGCGCATTGACGGGGCGGTAACGACTGACTCCCGGGATCGGCGGGGCTGCGCCCGGAACGGGTGTCACCGAGGCTTCGGACACGCCAGGCGAGGGTCCGGTCTCCACCGGCCCGTCGGGCGGCAGGGGCTGCTCCGGGGAAGGACGGGTCTTGGCGCCCATGACATCAGGCATCTCGGAGCTTTCTCCCGGTGAGGTTCACAAAGACATCCTCCAGCGTCGCCGTGTGGGTGGTCAATTCGACCAGCCTGGCTTCATGAATCTCCACTTCCGCCAGCAGGGCCGGCAGGGCGTCAGCAATGCTGGAGACGGTAAGCAGGTAATTCCCGTCGCGGCTGCGTACCCCGCGTACGCCGGGCAGCCGGGAAAACCGGCCGTCGCCGACGAAACCTTCCAGGCTGAACTCCACGATCTGATCGGCTCCCAACGATTCCACCAGAGCGTTGGGGGTGTCCAGCGCAATGACCTTCCCATGATCCATGATGGCCACCCGGTCGCACAGACGGGCTGCCTCCTCCATGTAATGGGTCGTCAATAGTATGGTACCACCCTGGGACCGGAACTTTTCGATCAGATCCCAGAGCTTCAACTTGGCTTGAGGATCCAGACCGGTGGTCGGTTCGTCCAGGAAGAGCACCTCCGGAGCCGCCACCAGCGCGCAGGCGATCGCCAGCCGCTGCTTCTGTCCTCCCGAGAGCTTTCCCACCCGGGCGTCCCGTTTCTCCTCCAGCTCCACCTGTTGGATGACCTCGTCGGGATCCCACCCCTGCCTGTACAGGCTGCGAAACAGCCCGATGGTCTCTACCACCGTCAGGCGCTCGGCAAACTGGGTTTCCTGGAGTTGAACAGCCAGACGTTCCCGTAGAGCGCGGTCCTTGCCTTCCCCCCAGCGTTGGCCCAGCACCTCCACCCTGCCGCTGTCGGGAATGGTGAGGCCCTCGAAGATCTCGACGGTGGTGGTCTTGCCGGCCCCGTTGGGCCCCAGCAGGCCGAAACACTCCCCCATCCCTACTTCCAGGTGAATGCCGTCCACGGCTACCACGTCACCGTAGTGCTTCACCAGGGCCGCGCAAATGAGGGCAACCTCCCTGGAGGAGCCCGAAGGTTGCTTGGAGTCGGTTTCAGGCATGGGAGGCTCCGCCCTTCCCCGGTTGTTCCGATCCACCCGCGTGGCAACCGGCTTCGGATTCCGGCCGAAGACCGGGGGCGGCGCTAGCGCCGCAGGCTCCATTTGGGCTTGACTCCGGGATTGGCGCAGTCCTCGGGCCAACGCCCCAGCGCCAATCGTATCAAGGTCTCCACCGACAGGCGCCAGAAGGAGTCCTGACTGAGATCGGAACACCCGGCCACGTGGGGGGTGAGGACCACGTTCTCCATGTCCAGCAGAGGACTGGCGGGAGCCAGGGGTTCCTGCTCGAAGACGTCCAGGCCGGCGGCTGCGATCCAACCCTCCTGCAGCGCCCGAATCAGGGCCTGCTCGTCGACGACCGGTCCCCGGCAGGTGTTGATGAGAATGGACTCCGGTTTCATCGACCGCAATTGGGTTTCGCCCATCAGGTGACGGGTTCCCGCCGCCAGGGGCGTGTGCAGGGAAACAAAATCGGAGTGGGAGAGCAGGGTCTCCAACTCGACCGGACGGACGCCCTCCGCCAAGATTACCTCCGATTCCAGGAAGGGATCGCAGGCACAGATCCGGAGGTTGAAACCCTGCATTTTGTGAGCCAAGCTGCGAGCGATGCGGCCGAACCCGATCAGGCCCAGGGTGCTTCCCCGCAGGTGCCAGCGGTGAATGTGCTCGCGGCGGTCCCAGATCCCCTCTCTCAGGGTTCGATCGTGGAGGGCGATCTGGCGGATGACCGCAAAGAGCAGCCCGATGGCATGGTCGGCTACTTCGTCGAAGACGGCGGTGGGGGTGTTGGCCACAATGACACCCTGCCGGGTGGCCGCCTCCACCGGAACGTTGTCGGTTCCACTGCCGGTCCGCAGGATGGCTCCGCAGCGCGACAGTTTTCCCAGGCGCTCGGCGGTGATGACCGGGTTCCCGTAAAGCCAGACCACCTCTGCATCGGCCGCGACACGGAACAACTCCTCTCCGGAAGTGCAGGGGTGAATCCGCAAGTCGACCCCTCCCTGCTTCAGGTCCTGTTTGACCCAGTCAGGCACCGGATCTCCCTGCGCCTCCACGTAGACAACGGTTAACGGCTTCACGGAACGACCTCCTCTTCCCGATTGAGCGAAACCGGGCCGGGCGGACCAGGCGCCCCATTGGGAGAGCCTCTTCCCGGTCAGGAATCGGATTTCAGAGCAAAGGCAACTCCGAAGTGCGGCAGATCCTGACATTGCCGAAAAGTGGGTCTGCCGATGCCCCGGAACGCTTTTGCCAGCGATCCGAAACAGAACCAACCATCAGTGAATACGCTCGATTTCAGGGATGGAATCGAAACCGGAATCGAAGCTCAGGATACGATGGACGCCGGCCTTGCGCATCACAGCTACATGCAAAGCATCCCGGGCGGAAATACCTTTGACAAAGTCAATGAGGGATCGGGCAGCGCGGATTTCCAACATGCCGAAGGTCAGAATGTTGTCGGCAATCGCATTGAGGCTCGCAAAGGCGGGGTCGATGGCATCGGGCCTTTGTATTGCCGTGTATCGGTGCAAGATCTCCTGGAACACCTCAACATCCGTGACGAACCGTTCGCCACTTTGTACAAACCGAGTGAGGAGCGTCAACGCACGGTCCTTGTTTGGATGGGAAGCTCCGACCAGATACATCGGCACGTTGGAATCGACGAAGATCACCGAAGACGTTGCCCTGCCTCAATCTCGCGTAGCATGACCTCGATATCAGCCGTTGGGAATTGGTAACGGGAGGCCTCGGCGACGGCGCGCAGTTTGGCTTCGACGGTGAGGGGAGAGTCGCTACGGGCCTTGCGTAGTGCTTGGCGTACCCACTCGGCAACCGTCATTCGCTGCCGTCTGGCGGTTCCCTGGATCTCGCGGTATTCTTCCGGGTCCAAGAGGACTTGAAGTCGCTTACTCACAGTAGGATGGTACAGTCTGATAAGCTAATAATCAATGAGTACGACTGGCCTGGGACAAGTCCAGCGCTGCAGGGCCCGCCAAGCGACCAATTCACCTGCATTCGCGGCACGACTTATAGCATGATCCCCCAAGGAGGCTCAAGGTCTATCGGTCTTTGGAAATCGACCGAGACAGCGTACAATGACGGGCCGTGGCCTGCAGGGATCCGGGAGAACGGCAAGTCCGCCAGGGCAGGAACAGCGCCCCGCGCGAGCACCCGATCTCCCAAAGCCGGTCACGTTCGCACCCGGCCAGGCATGTGGACATTCCGGCGCCTGGGTCAAGCCATTCAGGGTTGGAGGAAGTGATGCAATCACCAAAGCCATTCCGTTTGCGCAGCAGATCGGGATCTGCCTGGGGGATTCTGGCTTGGTTCCTCATTGCGACCCCCTGGTCGCTTCACTCCTCGGAGCCATCCCCTGCGCTGGTGTGGCGGGAACACACCTTTGAGGATTTCGCCGACGGCCAACTGGGCGATGGCGGGGCCAATACCTATGTCTCGGCTCGAGGCCGAGTCCAACTGGTCAACAGTTGGGATCTGAACCAGGACGGCTACCTGGATCTGGTGTTTTCCAACACCCACCCCCACCGGGAAAAGCTGGATGCGGCCATCTACTGGGGTAACGGCAAGGACTTCGACGGTTCGCGGCGTTCCTTCGTTCCCAACGACGGCGCCCAAAACGCCGCTGCCGCCGATTTGAACGGGGACGGTCAGATGGACCTGGTCCTGGCCAACTACACCAACGGGACCTGGGACGGCATGGATTCATTCCTCTATTACGGCGGCATCCAGGAACTCAAGGCCCGCAAGGATGCTTCCCAATGGGGCTTTCATCCCTTCGCCCGCAAGGTGACGCTGCCCAGCCGGGCCGCCCAGCACGCGGCCGTGGAGGACCTCAACAAGGACGGCTTCCCCGACGTCGTTTTCGCTTTCTCGGCCGGTTTCTGGGAATATCGGGCCGCATCCGGAGGATACGAGTCTCCCTCCAGAATTTACTGGGGCTCGGCCAACGGCTACAGCGGCGACCACCGGACCGACCTCCCTGCCCTGGGAGCCTCCTCGGTCGCCATTGCGGATCTGAACCAGGACTCCTGGCTGGACATCGTCCTGGCCAACCAGGGACGAGACGGCAATCCCGAAGTGGACTCCTACGTCTATTGGGGCGGGGCCGAGGGGTTCCAGGCCGATCACCGGACCGGCTTGCCCACCCACCAGGCCAACTGGGTGGCTCTGGGAGACGTGGACAACGATGGCCGCCTGGACATCGTCTTCGCCAACGGCAAGGGCACCGCCTCCTACGCCTACCTCAACGGCTCCGAGGGCTTCAAGGCCGACCGGCGGCTGGAACTTGCCACCAACAACGCCAAATCCTGCGCCGTGGCTGACCTGAACCGGGATGGCCGCAACGACCTTTTCTTTACCAACCACCATACCGGCAACAATCCTCTGACCCATTCCTACCTCTATTGGGGAAGTGAGCAGGGCTTCAGCGCCGAGGGCCGGCAGGAGTTCGAGACGGTGGGAGCCTGGGGGGCTTCCCTGGCCGACCTGAATCACGACCAATATCCGGAGATCATCATCTCCAACTACAAGGAGCACTTCTCCTTCGACGTGCCCTCGGTCATTCTCTGGAACTCGGAGGGCGCCTTCTCCGATCTACGCCGGACCTCCCTCTTTACCCAGGGCGCGGTCGGCAATCTGGTCTCCGACTTCAACCAGGACGGCCATCCCGACCTGCTGTTCATGAACACCGTGTCCCGCTCCCGCGGCGGCGTGGTCCCCACCTACATCTACTGGGGCAACCGGGAGGGCCGGTATACGGCGGAAGACCGCCTCTCCCTGCCCTCGGTCGACCCCTATGAGTGGGCCGCCGCCGATCTCAACGACGACGGCTGGGTCGACTTCATGGTCTCCAATTTCGGAGAAACCGTCCGCTGGCGCCAGGAAAGCTATATCTACTGGGGGAACTCCGAGGGCTTCTCGGTCGACAGCCGCTCGGCGCTGATGGGCGTGGGCAGCGCCGGGGCTTCCATCGCCGACCTGGACCAGGACGGTCACCTGGACGTCATCCTCAGCAACTCCCCCCGGCCGGAAGACGGAATCAAGGGAGCCTTCATCTATTGGGGAAGCGCGGAGGGGTTCGTGGTGAGCCAGCGGAGCGAAGTTCCCGGCGGCGGCACCTCCACCGTCGCCGATCTCAACCGGGACGGCAGGCCGGATCTGATCTTCGGTGGCAGCGAGGGGGTGGGAATCTACTGGAACGACGGCAGCCGCGATTTTTCCGAGAGCCGCAAGACCCTGATCCCCGACAGCAAGGGAATGCACGGGTCGGAGGTGGCGGACCTCAATCGGGACTCCTATCTGGACCTGATCCTGACCCGGGGCGGTGACCTTGGGTCCCGCCAGACCACCGGCTTCGTCTATTGGGGAAACCCCGGCGGGGAATACAAGAGCGAGGGGCGGCTCGAGTTCCCCACCGAAGGGCTCATTTCCCTGACGGTGGGCGACGTGAACCAGGACGGCTGGCTGGATCTGGTGTGCCCCAGCTACAACACCGGCTCCAGCCGGGCCACCATGACTCGGATCTACCTCGGGGGACCGGACGGCATCAGCTCCGAGCGCATGTTCCAGTTACCCAGCAACGCCGGAACCGGCAGCATGGTGGCCGACTTCAACCGCGATGGCTATGCGGATATCCTGATCATCTGCCATCGGTCCGAGGGCGACCCCAACCGGATCGGATCCTTCGGCGACCACGTGACCGATTCCTATCTCTATTGGGGCAGTCCGGAGGGCTTTCGAGCCGATAATCGCCTGGACGTCCCCGTGCGCGGGCCCCACTTCGATTCCGTGGTGGACCTCGGCAACATCTACGACCGACGCCACCGGTTCACCTATGTCTCCTCGGCCTTCCAATACGGCGGCCGCAGGCCCGCCGACCTCTCCTGGCGCGGACAGACACCCCATGGAAGCAGCCTCCACTTTCAGCTTCGCACGGCCGCGGACGAGCAAGGCCTGGAGAACGCCCGCTGGGAGGGACCGGCCGGACCCGGGTCCTACTTCGACCAGCCCACGGCCCTGGCGGACCTTCCCGAGGGCCACGGCTGGATCCAGTACCGGGCCTTCCTGAAAACGCCCCACGGCGCGGTCTCGCCCATTCTGGAACAGGTCACTCTCACCTTTCGCTAGCCCGCATTTCTCACCGGCCGCCAGCGATCCGGCCTGTCAGTCGTCCCAACTGCCGCGGGCATTGATACCCCCGTCGACGCACACGTATTCGCCGGTCATGAACGAGGCCCGATCGCTCACCAGGAAGACCAGCACATTGGCGATCTCCTCCGGACCGGCTGTCCGGCCCAGGGGATGGGCCTGGCCCAGCTTGGCCCTCAATTCAGCCACATCGCCGCCCGAGGCTTCGAAGGCCTCCTGCTGCAGGGGCGTGTCCACGCCACCGGGACAGATGGCCAGCACCCGGATATTGTCGGCGGCAAAATCCAGGGCCAGGTTGCGGGTCAGGGAAAGAATGCCCCCCTTGCTGGCCGCGTAGGCCGGGACCTTCTTCATGGATTGCAGACCCTGGACGCTGGCCATGTTGACGATCACGCCTCCGCCCCGAAGCTTCATCTTCGGGATGGCGAACTTGGCCATCAGGAAGAAGCTCTTGAGATTGACGTCAATGATCCGATCCCAGAGTTCCTCCGGAGTGTCCACGGCATTCACGTAGGAACTGGGCGGCTGGATCCCGACGTTGTTGACCAGGATGTCGACTCCCCCAAAGGAGTGATCGGCATGACCAACCACCCGGGCCGCCTCCCGGGAGTCGGACACGTCCGCCGCCACGGCCTCGATTGCCAGCCCCTCATCCCCGGCCATGTCCAGCAGCTCCCGATTGGCTGCTCGATCGATATCGGCAAAAACGACCGAGGCTCCCTCGCGACCCAGGGCCTGCGTGCAGGCGCGGCCGATGCCCTTGGCCCCGCCGGTCACGATAGCCACTTTGCCTTTCAATGCATCCATGGAACGACTCCTCTCATTTTGAAATTTCTCCCGGCCGAAAGCTGGAGCTCTTCCAGGTTGGTCCCGCTCCCGCCCTGCCGTGCGGATCATACGAGAGTGAAACAATCGGAAATCGATAATCCTTTCGTGACCTTGGTATCCCGTCGCGGCTAACCTCAACGCCTTAGTGGCCCTTCGTCGTTCTTAGTGGCCCTTCGTGGATAACTCTTTTTTCTTTTGTTTCAGGCAAGTCGGGCCTCCGCCCCCCACGACGGGGCGGATCATTCGAGAGTGAAACAGGTTTTGTTTCAGACAAGTCCGGCCCCCGCCACCACGACGGTGCGCATCACTCAGAGGAAAAACAGCCGTTCGTCAATGAAGACGAACCACCAATGAACACGAATAGGCACCAGGACTGATGGACCTCCTTCAACGACAACTGGCGCCAAAATGCTTCGGCACTTTTGTCCCGTTGATGTGACCCTGTCATGGGAGGAAGCCCCCCCGGGAGCGCGGGCGTCCCGCCCGCACAAATCCTCTCGCAGCTTCGGCCATCTCCTCCACCGGAATCAACCGGCAGCGGCGCCCTGCCTCTGCTTCGGCCGGGCCCATGCGGTTCCCGCCGGCAGGGCGGTCGGCTGCAACATCGCAGGGAAACTGAGCGGCAACCGAAGGGACAGCATGCGGGCGGGACGCCCGCGCTCCCGGGGGTGTCGTCCCGATGGTGAGGTGGGGGGTATCCGGCGGGCGACTTCTCTGAAAGCCGGCCTGTCCCCTTTGGGAGACTCCCGTTTGCCTGCGAGCCGGGCGCCCGCCCCCCGCGACTGGGCAGATCCATCGAGAAGGACTATAAATTGAACATCGATGCACAGGATGCACAGGATAATCAGGACGGGAGGCTGCTGCAGGAGACGCTAACTCGGGCGATGATCGGGTGCGGATTTGAGGATGTCCGGGAACACAAGCCAGCCGTCTCCGGAAAAAATCCTGTGCATCCTGTGCATCGATGTGAATCAAAAATCTACCCATGCTTGACTATGAACCGGTTTCCAGCCACCAGGCGCAGGCATTTGTTTCAGGTAAGTCCAGCCCCCGCCCTCCCGGGTGGATCATACAAGGGCAAAACAAGCGGAAATCGACCATCCCTTCGCAACCTTGGCATCCCGTCGCGGTTAACCTCAACGCCTTAGTGGCCCTTCGTGGATAACTCTTTTTTCTTTTGTTTCAGGTAAGTCCGGCCCCCGCCCCCCACGACGGTGCGCATCACTCAGAGGGAAAACAGCCGTTCGTCAATGAAGACGAACCACCAATGAACACGAATAGGCACGAGGACTGATGGACCTCCTTCAACGACAACTGGCGCCAAAATGCTTCTGCACTTTTGTCTCGTTGGTGTGACCCTGTCATGGGAGGAAGCCCACCCGGGAGCGCGGGCGTCCCGCCCGCACAAATCCTCCCGCAGCTTCGGCCATCTCCTCCACCGGAATCAACCGGCAGCGGCGCCCTGCCTCTGCTTCGGCCGGGCCCATGCGGTTCCCGCCGGCAGGGCGGTCGGCTGCAACATCGCAGGGAAACTGAGCGGCAACCGAAGGGACAGCATGCGGGCGGGACGCCCGCGCTCCCGGGGGTGTCGTCCCGATGGTGAGGTGGGGGGTATCCGGCGGGCGACTTCTCTGAAAGCCGGCCTGTCCCCTTTGGGAAACTCCCGTTTGCCCGCGAGCCGGGCGCCCGCCCCCCGCGACGGGGCAGATCCATCGAGAAGGACCATAAATGGAACATCGATGCCCAGGATGCACAGGATAATCAGGACCGGAGGCTGCTGCACGAGACGCTGACTCGGGCGATGATCGTGTGCGGATTTGAGGATGTCCGGGAACACAAGCCAGCCGTCTCCGGAAAAAATCCTGTGCATCCTGTGCATCGATGTGAATCAAAAATCTACCCATGCTTGACTATGAACCGGTTTCCAGCCACCAGGCGCAAGCGTTTCAGGTAAGTTCGGCCCCCGCCCTCCCGGGTGGATCATACAAGGGCAAAACAAGCGGAAATCGACCATCCCTTCGCAACCTTGGCATCCCGTCGCGGTTAACCTCAACGCCTTAGTGGCCCTTCGTCGTTCTTCGTGGCCCTTCGTGGATAACTCTTTTTTCTTTTGTTTCAGGTAAGTCCGACTCATGACTCTTGGGGACGTTTGCGTTCCAGGTGGGCGGCGAAGCGGGGAATCGACACGCGCGCGCGTTCATGCCAGCCTTCCGCGATTTTCTCGACTTCGTCGAAGGCTTCCAGTTGAAACCGGATTCTCCGCCCCTCGACCTCGACGATCCGGGTCTTCACGGTGACTTTCATCCCCAGGGGCGTGGGAGCCAGGTGTTTCAAGTCCATGGCCGTTCCCACCGTCTCTTCATCCTCCTGCAGCAATGGCCCGGCTGCCTCACGGGAGGCCATCTCCAGCCACATGATCAGGGCGGGAGTCGACAGCACGGGCCGGACCTCCGGCCCCATGAAGTTGATGCACACCGGCTCTCTGACCACCTGAGTCTGTTCCAACTGAAGTTCCTGGCTTGGAGTCACCATGCCTCCCCACCCGGCTCTGGACTGGCGGAAATCGCCGGTCCGCCGGAAATCCGGCCATCCCCGTGGAACCGCCCGGCTCTATTGCGGCGGCAAATGATATCCCGCTTTTTTGGTCCTGACTCGCTGGAGCTTGTCCCCCGAAGTGATGTAGAGCGTCATCACTTCCTTACCGCGGCCAAAACCGACGTTGGTCGGCAGATCGGGCGTGCGAAGGTAATCGAGCTCCTTGCCCTGAGGAGAGTAAACGTAGATGCCGGGACGTGTTTGGTCCCGAACAGCCACATAGAGATTGCCCTCCGCGTCCACTACCAATCCATCGGGGCCGTCCTGAGGGGAATAGTCCACCAGCGTCTCCCTGAAGGTTGCAGTTCCCTCGGGGCTCAGGTCATAGGCCAATAGGGCCATCCTGCCTTTATGAAAAGGAATTCCCTGCGAAAACTGGAAGATGTCGAAGTTGCCATTGTCGTTGGACACAACGTAGAGAGTCTTCTGGTCGGGGGAAACGCAAACCCCGTTGGGTTTTCCGGCATCGGTGATGATCTGGTGAATCGATCCGTCCGGGTCAATCCGGTAGATCGCCATCACTCCCTGCTCCAGGGGCTCGTGACCGACATAGCGGGGATCGGAGAAGTAGATCCGACCCTTGAGATCGATGCTGATGTCATTGGGGGCATTGAACTGTCTCCCCTGGTAGAAACCGCCGATAATCACACTTTTGCCGGTTTTCATGTCCGTTCGAATGACACGCCGGCCCCCGAAGTCCGCCCCCTCGGCCACGACCATGTTTCCCTGAGCATCGAATTTGATGCCGTTGGACATGCCGCTGGGCGATCGATAAACGCTGACTTCACCGGTCTCGGGGTCGTACTTCATCACGTGACCCGCCTGCATGCCCGAGGTCCGGGTAAAGGTGATGTCACTGAAATAGATGGTACCGTCGGGCGCGGCTGCCGCTCCCTCGGTGAGAACCCCGCCGGTGAACAGGGTTTCCAGGCTGTCGTGCTCGAAATAGGTGGACTTGCCGGCGGCAAGAGCCCACCCGGCGTGATGGATTGTCGTCACCGACAAAAGCAGAATCTGAACGGTTCGAAGCATCGGCTTACCTTCCTCCAGGCTGGGGAGATCTCATGACAATGATCGATACGGTGCCGGGTATTCTATCAACCTCTGTCAAACGGCGCGGGCAGGAGTCCCTGGCCCCGAGCCGGCCGGGCCCTATCTTTTTTTGAAGGAAAGATCCGCGGGCGCGCTAAAATAGCAAGCGGTATCCACTGGCAGCAGCGTCGGCCTTCACCCGGCCGGACCCTTCCGAGAGGATCGAGGTGAGCGTGACCACCCCTCTCCCAATATCGACGGCTCTTGGAGCCGTTTTGGCTATCGGCCTTGGGGCCCTGACGATCCCCTGCACCTCCGGTGCTACCGACCTCCCGAAGCCACACAAGTCCGAGAAACCCCAACTCCAGCGGCGGTCTCGCCAGGACATCCTGCAAGCGCTCATCAAGTCCAGAAGGTGGGACCAGGCCGAGAGGGTGGCCACCCGACTGACGGCCGGTTCGCCGGACAACCCGCAGGCCTTTTTTCTGGCGGGGCTGGTCCAGTTTCGGCAGGCCCGCTACGACCGCGCCATCCCCCTCCTCAAGAAGGCTCAGGACCTTCAATCCGAAATTCCCGGTCTGGCCAAAACTCTGGCGATCTGCTACTTTTCCTCCAGGCAGCACCCGCTGTTTGAATCCCAAATGGAGCAGGCCTTCCTGCAGACCCCGACCGACCCGGAGCTATCCTTTTTCTGGGGACTCCACCAGATATCGGTGAAAGACAATCCTCCGGCCGCCGTCAAAGCCTTCGACAATGCCGTCCGACTCAGACCCAGCTACATACAGGCGCTGTACCACAGAGGCCGCGCCTTCCAGAAAATGGGTCGCAAGAACGAGGCCCGGGAAGACTTCCTGGAAAGCATTGCCCTGATCGAGCAAACCTTCTTTCGAGACTACAGCTACCCCTATCAGAGCATGGCCCGCCTGCTGCTCGAAGACTCGCCAAAGGGGGCGCTTCGCTTTGCCCTGAAATCGGTAGAGATGCAGCCAAGACTGAAGAACACCCACATTCTGGTGGGAGAAATCCACTGGCGCCTGGGGCAGTTCAAGAAAGCCATCGTGGCGTTCGATGACGCGTCCTATCTGGACCCGGACGATCACCGGCTTCACTATTGGCTGCATCTCCTCTACCAACGGCTGGGGAAAAAGAAAGAGTCGGAATTGGCCCTGGTGGAGTTTCGCCGCTTGAAGCCGGCTGGGACCGGCGACTCGCACCCTTCCACGCCCCCGCCCACCCCCTGATTTCTCCATGGACTTACACCCACGGTTATTTGCTGTCGCCGCCTACGGGGCTGCCAAGCGCTTGAAAGAAGCCCCCAACGTGGGGCTGATAGTCACTCACGGGGCGCGGTGTTTGCCCCCCTCCGGCTCGCCTGCGGGCTTCGCCCTGGTCTCGCCGACTCCCCCTCAAGGGGGGAGTGATGTTGAGGGGTGAACCAGGCTCCTTGCCCGATACCTTGGCAAGGTGTAAACCCTTTTCCCGGTTTATTGTGTAAACGATGTTCCCGGTTTGTACCTCCCGATCACTCCCCCCTTGAGGGGGAGTCGCAGAAGCCGAGCCGTCAGGCGAAGGCTGATGCGGTGGGGGGCGGACGCCGGGCCGCCGGACTGCGGGGTGGGGTGGAGTGGGGTGGGTACTCTCCTTTGCCGGTCCGAAATGCCCCCTAGACGATCAGTCGGAATTCCCCGGACCGCCGCGTCACCCGCTCCCGGTCCAGATGTTCCAGGAGCGGAATGGCGTACTTGCGGGTGACACCGGCCAGTTTCTTGAAGGTGGGCACATCGATGCGGTTTTTCTGCTTCTTGTACTCCTGCAACTTCCCTTTGACCGCCTCGATGGAGTCGGCGTGGAAGAACAGGCTCTCGCTGACCTTGACCAGTTTCTTTTGGCGGGTCAGCAGGGCCAGAAGCCGTCTGGCCTGATCCCTGGGGAGGGCGACTCCCTGAAATACCTCCTCGACCGAGGGAACCTGGAGTCCCGCTCTTCGGAACGTCTGTTCAATTCCGTTCAAAGCCCGGGTCTCCTCGGAACTCAACCGCAGGCCGGCACCCTTCAGCCGCACCCGGTCCTGGTCCAACTCGACCAGGTTTCGGGTAACCAAGTCGGCCAGCACCGATTTGAACACGGCCTGGGAAAGGCCGGCGAAGAGAGAGGAGTGGAGTTGCTCCCGAGAGATCCCCGCCGACAGGGGTTGGCGTTGCTGGTACTCCTCGATGAGGGTCAGGGACTGCCGGCAGAGCCCGGCGAAGCACTCCCGATCCATCACCTGCAGGGGCCGTTGCGCCAGCCGGCACACCTGTCCCTCCTGGATGAGTTGAGACAACAACTCGCGGACCGAGGTCCTGGAGAATGGCAGTTGAGAGAGGATCCGCTCTTCGTCGATGCCTCGGGCTGCCTCTCTACAGGCCAGTTGTCCAATCAGGGACTTCGGGTCGTTCGAATCCATGGCCCGAAGGAACTCCAGCCTCCGGTCCATATCGCGATTCCTGGCGCGGCGCGGCGGGGTGACGTCCAGAATCACTCCTCCCCCGATGGTGATCATGGGTGAGGCCCGACGCAGGATAAAGGAATCTCCCACCAACGCCAGCAACGGCTTTTCCAATTCCAGGCACACTGTTCCCGTTTGACCGGGTGCAAGCGTTTTCGGCCGTAGCGGCCGGACTTTGGCCAGGACTTCCGCAGCGCCCAGATGGAACCTCACCCGGCTGCGGTTCCTGAGCGTGACCGGTGAAGATTCCAGCAGCGACAGCCGGCAATCACAGAGCGAGATGGCCTGGTAACGACCACAGACCGAGAGTTCCATGCCTCTCTGGACTTCGCCGGCTTCCACCCCTTGCAGGTTCAGTGCCGTTCGCTGCCCGGCCTGGGCCTGATCGACCTCCCGGGAATAGACCTGGAGGTGGCGCACCCGCGACCGCTTTCCGGACGGATAGAGCTGAACCTCACCCTCTTTTCGAATGGTGCCGCTCACCAGCGTCCCGGTGACGACCGTTCCGAAACCCTTGGAGCTGAAGCAACGATCGATCGGCAATCGAAAGGGAAGATCCGGGTCGCGAGGGGGCAGGCCCTCCCCCAGCTCGGCCAGGGCTTGCCTGATGGGACCCAGTCCTTCCTGACTGGATGCGCTGAAGGGAATGACGGGAGCTCCTTCCATAAAGGAGCCGCGCAGGTAGTCCTGCAATTCCAACTGAACCAGCTCTACAATCTCCCGTTCAACCAGGTCGCACTTGGTAATCACTACCATCCCGCGCGGGATGGAGAGAAGCCTGCAGATATCGAAGTGCTCACGGGTCTGCGGCATGATCGACTCGCTGGCCGCCACCACCAGCAGCACCGCATCGATTCCTCCCACACCGGCCAGCATGTTCTTGACGAAGCGCTCGTGGCCGGGAACGTCCACAAAGCCGACTCTCAACCGGTCGCCGAGACGCAGGTCGGCAAACCCCAGATCGATGGTGATCCCCCGCTCTTTTTCCTCTTTGAGGCGGTCAGGATTCACTCCGGTCAGGACCTTGATCAGGGTACTTTTGCCATGATCGATGTGGCCGGCCGTTCCTACCACAATGTGCTTCATCGCTCGCCGCAGGACTTAGTGATTTTTTTTACTTGACAGATAAGAAATATAGTTTACACTCAAAATCAATTCAGCTCGCTCTCCGGTCGCGCCCCAAAAGAAGGTCGCGAGGCCCTCACAGGCACGACCAGGGAATTCGCTGGTAGCAGCGGTTCCTGAAGGGGAAAGGGCTCCTTTCAAAAACGAAGTCATTCCACTTTTCGCTGTCCTCTCCTGGACAGCCGACCGGTAATTTTTTTTCACTTCACTGCTTTTCGGCACACCTAGGCATTCCCCCTCCCGGCAGGTGCGGGAGGGGCGAATCTTTTCTTACCGACCGGAGCAGAAAGCCCGCCCCCGGAATCCTCTCCTGCAGCGCCGGACGCTAGCCCGCATTTCTCACCAGGACGCTGAGCATAAGGTCGAAAAATGCTTGTCTTTAACATCTTGCGGCGCATTGTTTGGAGTCTTCAGGGTACAGACTGTGCTGGGCGCGCCCTGGCTTGTCTTTTCCCCTTCAGCGCGCACATGCTCCCTCGAATGGTGTTCCGGCTACGCCCTTCGGTGACGAGCACGCGCTGAAGCGAAAAATCCTGCGCCATGATCACGCCCCCTGGTGAGAAATGCGGGCTAGTTGCCTCAGGTATTCCGCAAACGGCTTGCCCACATCCTGTCGCTTGAGGGCAAACTCCACGGTAGCCTTGAGAAAACCCAGTTTGTCGCCGGCGTCAAAGCGTTTTCCATCGAAACAAAGGGCGTGAATGGCCTGACGGTTCAACAGACCGCGCAGCCCATGGGTGAGTTGAATCTCTCCACCCCGGTCGGGAGCGGTCCGGCTCAGAACCTCGAAGATTTCGGGTGTCAGCAGGTAGCGGCCGATGATGGCCAGGTTGGAGGGCGCCTGCTCGAAAGGAGGCTTCTCGACCAGGTCACGCACCTTGAAGACTTCCGACCGGGGGACTCCCCCCACGGCTTCCCCCTCAATCACCCCATATCGACTGATGGCGGGACCGTGTACCGCCTGAGCGGCCAGCACCGAGGTCCCATATTCCTCAAAAACATCCGTCATCTGGCGGATACAGGGCACCGGGGCGTCGATGATGTCATCGCCCAGCAGCACGGCAAAGGGCTCATCGCCGACCAGGTCCCTGGCGGCCAGCACGGCATGACCGAGTCCGAGGGCCTGCTTCTGCCGAATAAAGGAAATCGTGGCCAGATTGGAAGTGGCCCGAACCTGCTGCAGCAGATCTCTCTTCCCCCGTTCCTCCAGGGTTTTCTCCAGTTCAAAAGCCACATCGAAATGGTCTTCGATGGCGCCCTTCCCCCTTCCGGTCACGATGATTACCTGATCGATGCCGGAGGCCACCGCTTCCTCGACGACATACTGGATCAACGGCTTGTCCACCAGAGGAAGCATTTCCTTGGGTTGGGCCTTGGTAGCCGGGAGGAAACGGGTCCCCAGACCAGCCGCAGGAATCACTGCTTTCCGAATCCGCATAGGCTCCCCACCGCTCACTTCAAGTGCAGGACCACCATTTTCTGTTCCGTCATCTCCTGGATCGCGTACTTCGGACCTTCCTTGCCAAATCCACTCTCCTTCAACCCGCCATAGGGCATCAGATCGGCTCTCCACTGGGGCCCCCAGTTGACATGCAGGTTGCCGGAATCTACCTCGCGGGCAAACTTCATGGCCCAATCCAGATTTTCGGTAAAGATCCCCGCGGACAGCCCGTAGTGGGTATCGTTGGCGAGCTTGACAGCCTCATCCACCGACGCGCAGGAACTGAGCGCCACCGCCGGGCCGAACAACTCCTCGCAGGAAATACGCATGGCGGGGTCCACGTCCCCGACCAGAGTCGGCGAGTGCAAGGTTCCCTGGCAGTCTCCGCCGGCCAGGAGCCTGGCTCCACCTGAAACAGCCTCCTGCACCCAGGACTGCACGCGCCTGGCATCGGTCTCGCGGATCATGGGACCCATGCTGATTCCCTGACTGAGCGGGTCGCCAAAACTCATGGCCTTCACCTTGGGAGTCAAGGCTTCACCGAGCTCTCCGTAGATGTCGGAAAGCGCCAGCACTCTCTGCGCGCTGATGCAAACCTGACCGGCGTTGCTGTAGCCGGTGGCCAGAATGGCTTGACACACCTTCTCCAGGTCGGCGTCGGGCATGACGATCAGCGGGGCGTTGCTGCCCAGTTCCATGGTGACCTTTTTCAATCCGGCCGTCTTGCAGATGGCTTCCCCCACGTCCCGGCTGCCGGTGAAGGTGATCTTGCGGACCCGCCGATCGGCGCACAGGGCCGGGCCTATGTCTCCCCCACTACCGGTGATGCATTGAACGGCCGGCGGCGGGAACCCCGCCTCCAGCATGATCTCGGTGAGCTTCAGCGCGGAGAGCGGCGTGTCGCTGGCAGGCTTGATAACCACGCTGTTTCCCGCGGCCAGAGCGGGCCCCACCTTGTGAGCCACCAGGTTCAGCGGAAAATTGAAGGGAGTCACGGCAGCCACCACACCGCAGGGAACCCGCAAGGTAAATCCCATGCGGTTGCCCGAGCCGGGCGCGCCGCCCAGTGGAATCATCTCGCCCGTCACCCGTTTTGCCTCCTCGGCCGAGACCTCCAGGGTCTGGGCGGCCCGCGAGGCCTCTACCCGGGCCTCCCCGATGATCTTGCCTTCCTCCAAGGTGATGGTTCTGGCCAGATCTTCGCTGCGCTCTTGAACCAGACGGCTGGCTCTGGCCAGCAATTCATACCGCTCGTAGGCGTCCATCCGTCTCATGATGTCCGCCCCTTGCCGGGCGGTTTCCAGCGCGCTGTCCACATCGGCCAAACTGGCCCGAGGCACGGTATCGACCACGCTGTTGTCATAGGGATTTCTTACTTCGATCTTTTCCGGTCTTTCAACCCATTGGTCCGCCAGGAACATTTTCATCTCGAGTACCCCCCCGTCATCTCACTGGTGGAAGCCATTTTACATGCGCCCGAGGTTGAAGGGCCAGAAAACCTCGCCGCCTCCGCAAGCGCCTCCCCAGCTTCGGAAAGACACGCCTGCTCCCGCGGTTTAGCCGGGCCCCCGCCCCATAGGACGGGGCGGCATCACCTGGGAGCGCGGGCGTCCCGCCCACACAAAGTCTGGCACGGCCTCGGCCATCTCCCCCACTTTGGATCAACGTTCCCAGAACGACGCTGCCGACACGCCGCTGATAGTCACTCACGGGACGCGGCGTTTGCCCCCCTCCGGCTCGACTGCGGGCTCCTCCTGGTCCTTCCTGCCCCTTGGTGGAAATCTTTTTTTCCTTAGCGTCTTTCTTCGTGGCCCTTCGTGGATATGTTTTTGCCTTTTCGCCTTTCGTGGAAATCTTCTTCCCCCTTCCCGACCCTTGGCGAACCCCTCGCGAGCCCCCGCCAACCCCTTCGTGGCCCTTCGCCGTCCTTCGTGGCCCTTCGTGGATATGTTTTTGCCTTTTCGCCTTTCGTGGAAATCTTTTCGCCTTTTCGCCCTTCGTGGATATTTTTTTTGGCCGTCGTGGAAAACCCCTCAATTGGTTTCAGACAAGGCTTTCTCCCCGACAGCGACCGGCACCGGCGTCTCTCCCCAAACGGTAGTCACTTGGTTTATACTGGCGTACTTGTCGGCCCGTGAGCACCCCGGACCGGAGAGCAGACCCTCCCGATCGAAGAGGAACCCGGAATGACCACCTCCAGGAACGTCGATATCTACGAAGAAATTGCCCGCCTGCGCCAACAGGGCAAACGGGCGGCCCTGGCCACCATCATTCAGATCCGCGGGTCCGTGCCCAGCTTTGAAACCGCCAAGATCCTGGTTCGCGAAGACGGTTCCACCCTGGGCACCGTTGGCGGCGGCTGCGTGGAAAACGACGTCTGGAAGGCTGCCCGCCAAGTGATGCTGGCGGAAAAACCCAAGCGTCTGCTCTTCGACCTTACCGATACTTCCAACCTGGAGGCCGGACTGATCTGCGGAGGCAAGATCGAGGTTTTCGTGGAACCGATCCTGGCCACCCCTACGGTATTCATCTTCGGCGCCGGCCATGTCTCCAAGTTTATCTCCAAGGTGGCGGTGCTGGCCGGCTTCAACTCGGTCATCATCGACAATCGCCCCCAGTACGCCAACGCCGAGCGTTTTCCAGAAGCCAGCCGGATCTACTCGGAGAGCTTCGAGGCGGCCTTTCAAGCCATCCATCCCAACGAGTTCACCTACATCGTGATTGTCACCCGAGGCCACCAGGAAGATCAGACCGTCCTCGGCTGGGCCGCCCGCACCCGGGCCCGCTACATCGGCATGATCGGAAGCAGGGTCAAGAAGAGGACGTTATTTCAGAACTTGCGGGAGGAAGGCATTTCCCAGGAAGCGCTGGAGCGGGTTCAATCCCCCATGGGGGTTGAAATCAACGCCATTCTTCCCGAAGAAATCGCCGTGAGCGTAGTGGCTCAAATGATCCAGACCAGGCGCTCCAGACCGGGCAATCGGTAGGCTGTATTTCTCACCGGGGTTGTACTCTTCAGAAGAGTGCACGGAGTGAGACACGCGTCATTTTGGACAGGTAGTGCGTTTCAGGGGGATGCGCCCAAGTCGCCGCCTACGCGGCTGCCTGTGCCGATGGTAGTCACTCACGGGGCGCGGAGTCTGCCCCCCTCCGGCTCGACTGTGGGCTCCGCCCGGGACGCCGCGTTTGCCCCCCTCCGGCTCGACTGCGGGCTCCGCCCTCTCGCCGACTCCCCCTCAAGGGGGGAGTGATACTGGAGCGCCTTATGCAGGCCTCACATCACTCCCCCCTTGAGGGGGAGTCGCAGAAGCCGAGCCGCCAGGCGAAGGCTGATGCGGTGGGGGGTGGCCGGCCAACGCCAGGACCCTCCTTACAGGCTGCGCCCATCCACGGCCACATATTTCCTGACTCCCTCCATCAGCGCTTCAAATTCGGCGGGCAGCAGTGATTGAGGTCCGTCGGAGAAGGCCTCCTCCGGCTTGGGGTGAACCTCCACCAGCAGACCGTGGGCACCCACGGCGACCGCCGCCTTGGAAACGGGAGCAATGAGGCTGCGTTTGCCGGTGCCGTGGCTGGGGTCCACCATCACCGGCAGGTGGGAGAGCTCTTGGAGGGCCGGTACGGCAGAGATGTCGAGCGTATTGCGAGTGTAGGTTTCAAAGGTACGGATGCCGCGCTCGCAGAGAATGACTTCGGAGTTGCCCTGGGAGAGGATATATTCCGCGGACATGAGGAATTCCTTGAGGGTCGACATCATGCCCCGCTTGAGCAGGACGGGCTTCCGCATCTTGCCCAACCGCTTCAGCAGGGCGAAGTTCTGCATGTTCCTGGCTCCGACCTGGAAGATATCGGTGTATTCGTTCACCAGCTCAACGTTTTCCGTATTGACGACCTCGGTAATGATCTTCAGGCCGGTTCGCTCCCGAGCCTCCGCCAACAGCTTCAGTCCTTCCTCTTCCAGGCCCTGAAAATCGTAGGGCGAGGTCCGCGGCTTGTAGGCCCCGCCGCGCAGAACCTTGGCGCCGGCCGCCTTGACACTTTCGGCCGTCGCCATGAGCTGTTCCCGGTATTCGACCGAGCAGGGACCGGCCATGACCACGAACTGGTCCCCTCCGATACTGAAACCGTCCATCCGGACAATGGTCCGCTTTTGCTTCAACTCCCTACCCACCAGCTTGAAGGGTTGCTGGATGGGAATGACCGACTCCACCCCGGGCACCGATTCCATGACCGAGATGACCCGGTCCTTGTCTTTTCCGTCGCCGACGGCACCGATGACCACTCGTTCCTCACCCTGGATGGATGGGCCGCATAACCGAAACTCTTGATCTTATCGCACACGTATTCCACCTGCTGGCGGGTGGCCTGACGGATCATGGAAATGATCATGGGACACTCCTTAACCACAAAAAAGCCCGCCGGGCAGGCGGGCTGAATTCACACTAAAGGATCATCCTCAGCTCGATTCAATCCGCCCGCCTGCCCCGATAGACCCAGGACAGGCTGCTAAAGGAACCGAAGCTGGAATAAGGCCGACTCTGGCGCGGCGCCGGGCAGTGGACTTCCCAACCCGACCGCGTCATCAAGATCGATATGAAAGGCTGCGGGAACACTGACAAACCTCAAGACGACTTCACCGATACCAACCTACAGAGCCATCATAGTCGATCCAGGGGCATTGTCAATATGAAATGGGATTGCCCGGATATAGCGGAGGGCATCGATTGGCTGGGCGTTCCAGTAAGCCGCGAAGCGGCGTCCGCATGGTGCATTGGGCGTGAGCCGGGCGCAAGCCATGGGAAACCTCTCGAGCTGCAATCACAGTCCATCCCTTGAATCCCGGGAATCCGTGCTACCATTTTTGACTGGTGGCCCCGGCCGTTGCCGGTGAAGCGAAAGAACGGCGCCGACCGACCGCCGATTCCCCTATTCACGCCTCTTGCAACCAAGGGTTCGCCCGGCCGCTCACCATGACAGCCAAGGTTATCGAAGGAAAAAGGATCGGACAGGAGATCAGGGAGGAAGTGCGCCTCGAGGTGGCGCGTTTGAGAGAAAGGGGGGTGGTTCCCGGCCTGGCGGCCGTGCTGGTGGGCAACCACCCGGCGTCCCGCGTCTACGTCAGGAACAAGGTCAAGGCCTGCCAATCGCTGGGGGTGTACAGCCAACTGGTGGCGTTGCCGGAGGAAACCACCACGGCCCAGCTTCTTCAATGTGTCTCCGATCTGAACCGACGGAATGCGATTCACGGTATCCTGGTCCAGTTGCCGCTGCCGGACCCCGTCGACGAGAAAGCCGTCCTGTGGGCCATCGACCCGGCCAAGGATGTGGATGGCCTGCATCCAATGAACGCGGGGGCGCTGGCTTTGGGCCGGGAGGGCTTGCGGCCCTGCACCCCCAGCGGGGTTATGGAGATCCTTCACCGAGAAAGGGTGCCCCTCCAGGGTGCTCGAGCCGTAGTGATCGGGCGCAGCAATCTGGTGGGGAAACCGTTGGGGCTGCTCTTGTTGCAACAGCACGCCACCGTCACCTTCTGCCACTCCAAAACCCGGGACCTGACAGCCGTCGCCAAAACCGCCGACATTCTGGTGGCTGCGGTGGGGCGACCGGCCATGGTGACGGCGGACTTCGTCAAGCCCGGCGCCGTGGTCATCGATGTCGGAATCAACCGGGTCGAGGGAGCGAGGCTGGAAAAACTCCTTGCGGACGACCCGTCTCTGAAGCCCCGATTTGAACGCAACCGAAGCAAGGGGAACCACTCGGTCCTGGTGGGCGATGTCCAATGGTCCAGCGTCTCCCGAGTGGCCTCTGCCGCCACCCCCGTCCCCGGCGGGGTCGGTCCGCTGACCATCGCGCTCCTGATGAAGAACACCGTTCAAGCCGCCGGACAGCAGCACTTCGGTCAATGACACCAGACTGGTTGGCGCGACCGCGAGCGAACCCAGCCCGCATTTCTCACCGGGGGGCTGCACTCTTCTCAAGAGTGCAACTTGGCGCAGCAATTTTCCCCTCAGCGCGTGCTCCCGAGCGAAAAGCGTAGCGGGCACTACGGTCGAGGGAGCCTGTGGGCGCTGAGGGGAAAAGGACAAGCCTGGGCGCGCGCCCAGCACCGTGTGTAAGAGCAAGCCGTCACTATAGGACCAATAACCTGGTGAATATAAACTCTTTTTCATGATGTACACAGCGACCCGGTGAGAAATGCAGGCTAAGGTTGGAAATAGAACTTTCAACGGCCCTGAGTTATGCTAAGAGTAGGCTTGACGGGGGGCATTGCCACTGGAAAGTCAACAGTTTGCCACTGGCTGGCAGAGCACGGGTTCCGGGTGATTGACGCAGACCGGGTCGCCCATGACCTGATTCGCAACGGGCAACCCTGTTTCGACCCGGTGGTGGCCGCCTTCGGGAACCGGATTCTGGATGCGTCAGGAGAAATCGACCGAAACAAGCTGGGCGAGGTGGTTTTCCGGGATCCTGTCCGCCTTCGGCAGTTGAATGCTCTGGTACATCCGGAAGTCATCCGGCAGATTCTCGAACAACTCGACCGGCTGGAGACCTCCCAACCGCTGTCCAAGGTGGTGGTGGATGCCTCTCTCATGATCGAGTCCGGGTTTCACAAACAGTTCAAACATCTGATCGTGGTCAGTTGCGGCGCCGACCAGCAGGTGGAGCGCCTGATGCAGCGGAATCGGCTCTCACGAGCCCAAGCCCTGCAAAGGATCGGGCTGCAATGGCCTCTGCAGGCCAAGCTGCCCTTGGCTACGGTGGTCATCGACAATTCGGGAACACTGCAGCAAACCCACCATCAGGTGAACCGGCTGCTGGAAACCCTGGAGCCAAGGAAGGCAACGTGCTGACTCCTCTCACCATTCGATCAGGCTGGGTCTGTGGGCTTCTGCTTTGCCTGACCCTGGCTCAGCCGCACCTTCTGGCCCAGGGCAGCCGGCAGGTCGTCAGCCTCCAAGGATTCCCCTCGGTGGATGGCGTAAGACCCGGAGACTCCTTTCAAGTCGCCATTGTGCTGACCATTCAGCCGGGTTATCACATCAACGCCCACGTTCCCACCCTGGACTACCTGATTCCCACCCGCTTGACCTTTGAGACCTCCGAAGCCGTACGGATGGCCGAGCCCCACTACCCCGAACCCATTCGGCTCTCCTTCGAGTTCGCCCCCGGGCAGCCCCTGGACGTTCACGAGGGCCGGGTCATCATTACCGCCGGAGGAGACGTTGCCCGAATCGATAATGCCGAGTCAGTGGTGGTGCGCGGCAAGGTGACGGTCCAGGCCTGCAGCCACAACCAGTGCCTGGCTCCGGTCAGCCTTCCATTCGCGATCTCCCTCGAGGTCCTTGAAGCCGGCGCCGCTCCCAAACCGATCCACCAGGAACTGTTTCGACCAACGCAGCCCCCCTCGGAGGCCTCCAACTCCGAATCGGCTCCGGCGGCAACGCTTCAGGAATTCGCCGGCGCCCAGCGAGAGGACACGCTGTCTGCAACCATCGCTCGCCACGGCCTGCTGGTGACCCTGGGGCTGGTGTTTCTGGCGGGATTGGCCTTGAACACCACGCCCTGTGTCTATCCCATCATTCCCATCACTATCGGATTCTTCTCGAACCAGACCGAGGGACGGCTGAGCCGCACCTTTCTGATGGCCGCCGCCTACGTCCTGGGCATGGCGGTCACCTACTCCGCCTTGGGTGTGGCAGCCTCCCTGACCCAGGGGATTTTTGGGGCGGCGCTCCAGCACCCCCTGGTCCTGCTTGGGCTGGCGGGTCTGATGGTGGCGATGGCTCTTTCGATGTTCGGACTCTATGAATTCCGCCTGCCGGTCAGCTTAAATCGACTCGTCCCCCAGAGTTCCCAGGGAAACCTGGGAGCGCTGATGATGGGGCTCACCATGGGCATCGTGGCGGCGCCCTGCATCGGGCCTTTCGTGATCGGGTTGCTGGTCCACGTCAGCAACAAGGGAGAGCCGGCCTATGGATTTTTCATGTTCTTCGTCCTGGCGCTGGGCCTGGGGCTTCCCTACCTGGTGTTGGGGACCTTCTCAGGCGCTCTGAAGAAGCTTCCCCGCTCCGGACAATGGATGGAGACCGTGCGGCGCTTCTTCGGCCTGGTCCTGCTGGGAATGGCTCTCTACTTCCTCAACCCGCTGATGGGCCACTACGGCGCCTGGGCACTGGTGGCTTTCTTGGCGGCTTCGGCAGCCTACCTGATTCTGGTGGAGGCCCGGCGAGCCGCCTCCCGGGTCTTTGCCGGGCTGTTGGTCTGTCTGGGAGCGGGGCTGGGACTGGCGGCGGTGCTGCTGGCTCCGGGTGAACCCAAGGAGGGCATTGTCTGGACAACCTATTCGGAAGAGGCGTTAGCCCGGGCCCGCCAGCAGGGGAAGTCGGTGATGATCGACGCCTATGCCGACTGGTGCCTCCCCTGCAAGGAGCTGGACACGTTTACCTTCACCGATCCCGCGGTGCGGAGCGCCGCCGAGGAATTGGTCAGGCTCAAGCTGGACCTGACCCTGATTGAATCGGGCTCGGAGGCCGAGCGCGCTCGGGGGCGTTTCGGCATCCTGGGAGTGCCGACGATCCTCTTCCTGGATTCCTCGGGCCGGGAACGTGCCGACTTGCGCCTGGAAGGATTCGAACCACCCGACCGGTTTCTGACCAGGATCCAACGGATCGAGGCCTCCTCCAATACCAGCCAGGGCAGCCGCTCCTCTTTTCGGCCCGGGCCGGAACGGATCGCGACTCTGTCGGAAAGGTTGTGAGACCGGGCGGTTGCCGCCTACAATGGGAAGTCCAATAGGACCGAGGTCGGACCGGGAGAGGTGATGAACCACATTTTGGCCATTCCGCTGGCCAGCCGCTTGCTGGCCGGCGCGCTCTGTCTTCTGTGCGGGTCCTCCGGGTCCTGTGTTTCCCCCACCACTACCGAACCCGGCGCGCAGGGACCTCGCCAGGTCTCGAGCTTGCCGGATTTCTCACTGACCACTCTGACCGGAGAATCGGTACGCTCTCAGGACTACGAACACAAGGTCCTGGTGGTGAACTTCTGGGCCACCTGGTGCCAGCCCTGCGTGTACGAGATTCCGCACCTGAACGACCTCTACACCGAATTTCAATCCAAGGGGGTCGAAATCCTGGGGATCTCGATGGACTCGGCCGACCCCGAATCCGTCCGGCGATTCACCCAGCGGCACCGCATGAAATACCCGGTGGTGGTGGGCGCCCCCTCGGTCGGAGACGATTTCGGAGGGGTCCGGGCCATTCCAACCACCTTCATCGTGGACCAGCAGGGAGAGATCGTCAAAAGGTACGACGGTTATCGACCTGCCTATATGAAAGATACCCGAAGGACCATCGAGGAGCTCCTGGGGTAACCGCGGCGACTCCACTTCTCAAGCCTGCCGTTCTCACCGGGTCGCTCCTCGTGTGACCGAGGCTGTTTTTTCTTCAACAACTTGCCGGTCATGTATTGAGATCCGGCGAAACCACGGTGCTGGGCGCGCCTTGGCTTGCCTTTGGCGCGCACGGGCTCCCGAGCACGCGCTGAAGCGGAAACTTCCGGAGCCATGATCACGCCCCCCGGGTGAGAAAGGTGGCCGCCCGGGCCGACTGCAGATTCTCAACACCATGAAGCTGACCCTTCGTTTGCCGACGCTGGTGTTTTTGCTGGCCCTGGCCTCCGCCGTCACCTGGGGGCTGGGGCGCCTGACCCCGGTGAACCTGCCGCCTTCCTCCCATCCCGGCCAATCGGCCGGCGTGGTGGCGGCCCCGCTGCCACCGGCCGCCCCCAGCCAGGACGAATCGGAAAATATCGAGATCTACCGGCGGGTCAGTCCGGGCGTGGTCAACATCACCTCCACCACTCTCAGCTTTGACTTCTTCTTCAGCGCCGTCCCCAAGCAAGGGTCCGGTTCCGGATCCATCATCGACGCCCAGGGACACATCCTGACCAACTACCACGTGATAGAAGAGGCTCGACTCCTGGAAGTGACGCTGCTGACCGAGGAGCGCAAGTTCGAAGCCAAGGTGGTTGGCATCGATCCCACCAACGATTTGGCCATAATCAAGATCGATCCCGCCAACGCCCCTCTTGCTATGGTCCCGCTGGGGTCCTCCGCCCATTTGAGGGTGGGGCAAAAGGCGCTGGCCATCGGAAACCCCTTCGGCCTGCAGGGAACCCTGACCGTGGGGGTGATCAGTTCCCTTCAACGGTCGATTCAGGACAGGAGCGGGCGGTTGATCGACGACGTCATCCAAACCGATGCCGCCATCAATCCGGGGAATTCCGGAGGACCTCTGCTCAACGCCCGGGGCGAGTTGATCGGCATCAACACCCAAATCTTCTCGACCAGCGGCGGCAGCATCGGCATCGGGTTCGCCGTGCCGGTGGACACCGCCAGGCGGATCATTCCCGACCTGATCTCAACAGGCCGAGTACGGCGCCCGTTCGCGCGCCTGGAGGGTTATCAAATCAACCCCCGATTGGCTCAAATGCTGGATCTCCCGGTGGCACAGGGAATCCTGGTGGCCCGCACGACCAAGGGAGACTCCTTTTCCGAAGCGGGCATCCGGGGTGGGAGACGGACCTATCGGGTTGGCAACAGACGGCTCATCCTGGGAGGGGATATCATTGTGGAAGCCGACGGTCAGACGGTTGACTCCATCGCGCGTCTGAAACGGATCGTCGACAATAGGCGTCCCGGAGAGGCGATCGAACTCAAGATTTACCGCAACGGCCGCCCGAAGACCATTGCCGTGACCCTTCTGGAACGGACTCGCCACTTGTAGCCCGCATTTCTCACCGGGTCGCTGGGCGCCTGGTGGAAGACAGGGTCCCTCGACGGAGTCGAAACATGTTAAAGCCGGGTAGACCTCGCCCCTTGACAATACCCCTGAGTCTGGCCGGGGCCGCGGTTGCCCTGGTGCTTTTGTTTTATTTCTTTGCCAACTTCCGGGAAGAGCGTGCCGTGCAACGGTGCTTCGAGGCTCTGCAAGAGGGAGACCTGGCCGCAGCCTATCAGATTTGGGGCCCTACCGAGGAGTACACCTTCAAGGACTTCCTGAAAGACTGGGGAGAAGACGGATACTACGGGCAGGTCCGCTACTTCCGGATCGTGGAATCCGAGTCGATGGGCAGCGGCGTGATCGTGAGGGTTCAGATCAAAATAGACGAGGGCCAACTCAGAATACCCATCGCCTTTTGGGTGGAGCGCAAGGACCGCAGCATCGGCTTTTCGCCCACGGAATTCTGAGCCCGAAGGGGCGTCCCTTGTGGAGGCCCAATCCGGGAACCACCAGGCCGGAACAACCGGGCAACCACAAGGGTTGCCCCTACGTTGGCGGATGTGGTGGGGGTGTTTAAATGGAATATTCTTTCTGTCCCCGCTGCGGCGGTCCCCTGGCTTCCAGAAAACTGAAATCCACCGAGCCGGAACGCCTGGTCTGCACCCGTTGCGGCTTCGTTTTCTTTCTGGACCCCAAGGTCGCCGCCGGGACCCTGTTTACCATCGAGGGAAAGATCCCGCTGCTGCAGCGAGCCATCGAGCCCAGCTACGGCAAATGGGTTTTCCCCGGCGGGTTCGTGGACCGGGGCGAAGCCGTCCAGGACGCAGCCGTCCGGGAAACCAGGGAAGAAGCGCGCCTGGAGGTGCGCCTGGTCAGCCTGCTCAATGTCTATTCCTATTCGGGGAGTCCGGTAATTCTGGTGGTCTACGCCGCCGAGGTCATCGGCGGCGAGCTTGAAGCGGGAGACGAATGCCTGGACGTTCGGCTCTTTGCACCCGGGGAGATTCCCTGGCAGGAACTCGCCTTCCCCAGTACCCGGGAAGCCGTGGGGGAATACGTCGAGCGGTATCTTTCCAAGGTTTAGCCCGGATTTCTCACCATAGGTAGGAAGCATCGGTTCTCTGAATGAGGTTGTACCTATGGCCAGCATAGATCATGAGATTCACGTCGGGTCTTTGGCGGAGGTGCAGGCCAGGTTTCCGCTCGTCGTCTCGGACGGTCCCGTCCCGATCGTACTGTTCCATCACGAAGGAAAGATCTACGCAGTCGACAACCGGTGTCCGCACATGGGTTTCCCCCTTAATCGCGGCACGGTCGAGGATGGGATTCTCACCTGTCACTGGCATCACGCCCGCTTCGACCTGGCCAGTGGCTGCACCTTCAATCTGTTCGCCGACGATGTGGATGCCTATCCGGTCAGAGTCAAGGGGGGCGAGGTCTATCTGAGCACGGTCAGGCCGCAGCGGGATCCGGTCGCACGTTGGTCGCGCCGGCTTCGGGAAGGGATGGAGCAGAATCTCAGTCTCATCATCGGCAAATCGGTCATCGGCCTCTTGCACGGCGGCGTCACACCTGATGAGATCGCGAAGCTCGGCGCACTCTACGGCGTGCGGCACCGGCAGGACTGGGCCTCGGGTCTGACCATCCTCAGCGCGATGGCCAACCTCTGTGATCACCTGGAGGGGAATGACCGGATTGCACCTTTGTTTCACGGGCTTGTTCACGTAGCACGGGACTGTGCAGGAATGACGCCCAAATTCGAGATCAGCCCCCTGGACAATGAGGAGATTCCCCATGAACACCTCAAGCGCTGGCTGCGTTATTTTGTCGAGGTCCGCAGTACAGAGGGGGCGGAACGGTGCTTGCTGACTGCGGTGCAGAAGGGCATGTCCGGCGCCGACATCGCCGACATGATCGTGACCGCGGCGACTGACCATTTCTATCTCGACGGCGGCCACGTGGTCGACTTCATCAACAAGGCGTTTGAGCTGCTCGACCGTATCGGATGGGATCATGCGGACCGGATTCTGCCATCTCTGGTCAACCGGCTGTGCACCGCAACCCGCAGCGAGGAGCAGAATGCCTGGCGCCATCCAATCGACCTTCTTCCGGTGTTGCGCGGCACATTCGAAGAGCTTCCCGGCATGCTGGCTGAAGGCGCGGGGAAAACCTGGGCCCGCAGGCCAGATTTCGCGGATCAACTCCTCGTGGATGATCCGTTCGTCTGCCTGGACGCGCTCAAGGGCGCCTTGCGCGAAGGGGCGAAGCCGGTGCAGCTGGCGCAGGCCGTTGCCTACGTTGCCGCGCTCCGGATCGTGCGCTTCCACGTCCAGAATGAGTTCGCGGACTGGATCGCAACGCTCCACACCTTCACTTATGCCAATGCGTTGCATCAGCTGCTCAAGCGGACCGAATCGCCCGACCTCCTCCGCGGCGTCTTCCACGGCGTAATGCGCTGCTATCTCGATCGTTTCTTCAACATCCCCCCCGCCCGAATGCCATCGGGCAACAGGGAAGCGAGCGACCGCCCAGAGGCTGCTCTGCAGGATCTGCTCAACCTGATGAACATTCAGCAACAAACCGACGCTGCCGGGCAAAGGGTCTACAGCTATCTGCACGGTCGGGGCGACAGCGCTGCGCTCTTCCGCACGTTGACTGAGAGTCTGCTCCGTGAGGACGCCGAGTTCCACAGCTTCCAGGTCCTGGAAGCTGCGATCCGTCAGCACGATGAGCTGGAGGATGAAGAAGAAAAGCGGCTGGTCATGGTCGCGGCTGCCCGATACCTTGCCGCCCACGCACCGACCCAGCGGGCGCTCAACCAGACCCTGCGAATCGCCGTGCGGCTTCACCGGGGCGATCCCGTGTACGAGGCGGAAGCGGTATAGCAGGTACCGACCGTTCCCCTGCGGAACCTCCATCGGAGATGGCGATCTTACTTCTGAGACAGTACACTAAGGCATAATGACGACCTTCTGAATCACCAGCGGCCGAGTGGGCCGGCTCATCTCGCCACTGCTGCTGCGAGCCGTTGAAACGCTTGCCAGCGCATCCACCACCGGAAGGCCTTCCACCACGTTGCCGAAGATCACGTAGTTGGGCTGCAGCCGCGAGTTGCCGTGCATGATAAAGAACTGACTGCCGTTGGTATCGGGCCCGCTGTTGGCCATGGCCACGATGCCGCGACGATAGCCCCTCCGGTAAAGGGCGGAATCGCGATCGATCTCATCGTCGAAGGAGCCTCCCCAGGCGCTTTCGCCGCCGGTCCCATCGCCTCGGGGATCTCCCCCCTGGATCATGAAGCCCTCCACCACCCGGTGAAAAGTGAGTCCGTCGAAATAACCGTTCTCGGCCAGCAGGCGAAAATTATCCACCGCCGTGGGAGAATCATCTTCATAAAATTCCATGGTGATGTTGCCGACTTCGGTTTCGATCCGAGCATGCTTTCCACCCGAGCTCTTGGCCCCCCTGGGCACCCTGGGGTTGCTCGGTCCGGAGGCGGTGCAGCCCATCAACGCCGCCACCACAAACCAGACAGCCATGAGTTGCCAATAAGAACAAATTCCCATATCCACCCAAAGCGGTCGCAGGTGCATGATCATAGTGAGATTTCCTTTCCCTGGGTAACGGTGTTGCCACTGAAACACATTGCCCCTGATCCGGTCGGCTCGCCTGTCAGGGTTGCTTGATTGTACCCTCTTTGGGCAAGAGCCCTTAATCCGGCCCCCCAGGGAACAGGAAACGGGGTTTCCAATGGCTTGTCTGAAACAACAGAAAAAAGACAAAAGAAAAAGAGTTATCCACGAAGGGCCACTAAGAACGACGAAGGGCCACTAAGGCGTTGAGTTTAACCGCCACGGGATATCAAGGTCACGACAGGATTGTCGATTTCCGATTGTTTCACTCTCGTATGATCCGCCCGGCAAGGCGGGGGCCCGACTTGTCTGAAACAAAATCTGTTTCACTCTCGAATGATCCGCCCCGTCGTGGGGGGCGGGGGCCGGACTTACCTGAAACAAACGCTTGCGCCTGGTGGCTGGAAACCGGTTCATAGTCAAGCATGGGTAGATTTTTGATTCACATCGATGCACAGGATGCACAGGATTTTTTCCGGAGACGGCTGGCTTGTGTTCCCGGACATCCTCAAATCCGCACGCGATCATTGCCCGAGTCAGCGTCTCCTGCAGCAGCCTCCCGTCCTGATTATCCTGTGCATCGATGTTCAATTTCTAGTCCTTCTCGATGGATCTGCCCAGTCGTGGGGGGCGGGCGCCCGGCTCGCAGGCAAACGGGAGTTTCCCAAAGGGGACAGGCCGGCTTTCAGAGAAGTCGCCCGCCGGATACCCCCCACCTCACCATCGGGACGACACCCCCGGGAGCGCGGGCGTCCCGCCCGCATGCTGTCCCTTCGGTTGCCGCTCAGTTTCCCTGCGATGTTGCAGCCGACCGCCCTGCCGGCGGGAACCGCATGGGCCCGGCCGAAGCAGAGGCAGGGCGCCGCTGCCGGTTGATTCCGGTGGAGGAGATGGCCGAAGCTGCGAGAGGATTTGTGCGGGCGGGACGCCCGCGCTCCCGGGGGGGGGCTTCCTCCCATGACAGGGTCACACCAACGGGACAAAAGTGCAGAAGCATTTTGGCGCCAGTTGTCGTTGAAGGAGGTCCATCAGTCCTCGTGCCTTTTCGTGTTCATTGGTGGTTCGTCTTCATTGACGAACGGCTGTTTTTCCTCTGAGTGATGCGCACCGTCGTGGTGGCGGGGGCGGGACTTGCCTGAAACAAAACCTGGGTTCGCGTGACGCAAAACCGGTTCAAGAGATTGAAACAACAGGGGTTGGAGAGGAATTGACAACGTGCCTGAATCACCCCTGTTTCACCCTCGAATGATCCGCCCGCCAGGGCGGGGGCCGCACTTGCCTGAAACAATTGAGGGATATCCACGAAGGCCAAAAAAAGAAATCCACGAAGGGGCACGAAGGAAACTGAGGTTTTCCACGAAGTGCACGATGTCACACCAAGGTCACGAAATTATGTTCCGCGCGTTTGGTCTCGGCCTCGAGAATGAGTCTATCCATGTTCCCTAATGCAGCAAACCGGTCTAACGGAACATAGTCCTTGCTACCGAAAAGCCATCAGGATCCGTTGTTCCACTCTCGTATGATCCGTCCCGTCATGCCGGGCGGGGGCGTGGCTCGCGGGCAAACGGGAGTTTTCCAAAGGGCGCACGTCGGCTTTCTGAGAAGTCGACCGCCAGACACCCCCCACCGCATCAGCCTTCGCCTGGCGGCTCGGCTTCTGCGACTCCCCCTCAAGGGGGGAGTGATTGCCTGGGAGCGCGGGCGTCCCGCCCGCATCCTGTCCCTTTGGCCGCCGCTGAGCTTCAGTGCGATGCTGCAGGCAGCCACCCTGTCGGCGGGAACAGCAGCGGCCAGGCCGAAGGAGAGCCATGGCGCCGTTCCCGGTTGATCCAAGTGGGGGAGATGGCCGAGGCTGTGCCAGGCTTGGTGCGGGCGGGACGCCCGCGCTCCCAGCAAGCCTTCATCCCATGACATCGTCACGCCAAGGGCACAAAATTGCAGACGCATCTTGGTGCCGCTTGTCGTTGCAGGAGGTCCATCTGTCTTCTGGTTCATTCGTGTTTATTGGTGTCCATTCGTGGTTCGTCTTCATTAACGATCGGCTGTTTTTCCTCGAATGATCCGCACGGCAGGACGGGGGCCCGGCTAAACACGTACCTGAGTCGCTACACCCTTCTCAAGAGTGCGACCCGGTGAGAAATGCGGGTTGAGGAGGCCCCCTCGGTCGAACCGGAAACGGTGGGGTGAAAATTTCTCTGTGTACCGGATTGACTTTCGTTTGTGTTCAGTGGCCGCATGGTGTTAATCTTCAATTTGTGAGACTATTCACAACATGTACGGCGTGATGGTTTCCGCGGCCCGCCTTGAATTCCGCTCATACTCGAATGTTGAAGTCCTTGATCAACGCTACCGCTGCCGTCACGGTGGTGGCCGAATCTTCTCGCCTGGCGTCCACCAGAAGGGGAGGTCCCACGGTCCGTGGTGCGACGGTCCCAATGAGTTGATTCCGGTATGATGTCTTCCATTGGCGGAGACCGGTCGAGTGCCCCGGATGCCGTGTAAGGCATACCGGTGACTCTGTCCATAGGTCGCATGGTTCACAGGAACACCAAAGGTCTGGATCTTCCAATCGCCGGGGAGCCCGAGCACCGGATTGAGACGGCGTCACCGGCGCGGCAGGTGGCCTTGCTGGCGGACGACTACCCAGGCATGAGCCCAACCATGCAGGTGCGGGTTGGAGATGAGGTTCGTCGAGGCCAGGTCCTGTTCGAGGACAAGAAAACTCCGGGGATCCGATACACCTCCCCGGGCTCGGGCCAGGTAACGGCCATTCACCGGGGAAAGCGGCGAGCCCTCCAGTCGCTGGTCATTCAATTGGATGCCTCCGAGTTGAGCGGCCGCCCCGATAGCGTCAGCTTCAGCGCCTTTACCGGACGACACCCCGGCTCCCTGAGCAGGACCGAAGTCCAGGAACTGCTGCTCGAATCCGGTCTCTGGACGGCTTTGCGGGCTCGCCCCTACGGCAAGGTAGCCAACCCGGCCGAAACCCCTCGGTCGATCTTCGTCACCGCCATGGACAGCCACCCCCACGCCCCGCCTCCCGGTCTGGCGCTGGAGGGACAGGAAGCCGCTTTCGAACGGGGACTCCGGGCGGTGGCCAAACTGACCCCGGGACCGGTCTTCATTTGCGAGAGTCCCGCAAGCAGTTTCCCCGTCCCTTCCGACGCCCAGTTTCGCAAAGAGGAGTTCCGAGGACCCCATCCTTCAGGCACCGTCGGATTCCACATTCACACCCTCTACCCGGTGGACAGGAACCGCCTGGTCTGGCATTTGAACTACCAGGATGTGGTTGCCTTCGGACGACTCTTCGGTGACGGTCAGTTGCACCCCGAGCGGATTATCTCTCTGGCCGGCCCGTCGGTCAGGCGGCCTCGCCTCCTCAAGACCCGATGGAGTGCTTCCACCCGGGATCTCACCCAGGGAGAGCTGATGGATGGAGAATCCCGCATCATCTCCGGGTCGGCCCTGTCCGGCCGCACGGCCAACGGCGAGGTCTTCGGCTTTCTGGGACGTTACCATCAACAAATAGCCGTTCTTCCGGAAGACCGATCCCGGGAGTTCCTGGGATGGCTTACTCCCGGGATCAGCCGCTATTCCACCATCAACACTTATCTGTCCAAGCTGCTCCCGGGCAGGAAATTCCGATTCACCACCTCGACCAACGGATCCTCTCGGGCCATGGTCCCCATCGGGATGTACGAGCGAGTCTTCCCCTTCGATATCCTCCCCACGTTCATACTGAGGGCCCTGCTGGCGGGGGACACCGAAAAAGCCGAGGAACTGGGATGCCTGGAGCTGGATGAAGAAGATCTGGCCTTGTGTTCGTTTGTCTGCCCCGGCAAGGTCGAGTATGGACCTCTTTTGCGTCAGGTTCTGACCACCATCGAGAAGGAAGGCTGATGAAGATCCTGCGCACCATTCTGGATTCACAGGCCAAACACTTCCACAAGGGCGGCGTGCTGGAATTAGCCTATCCCCTCTACGAAGCCCTCGACAGCTTTCTGTATACGCCGGGACAGGTCACCCGGGGCAGCTCCCATATCCGGGATGGACTCGACCTGAAGCGCCTGATGGTGACCGTGGTCATCGCTCTCATTCCACCGGTGTTCATGGCCATGTACAACACCGGCTACCAGGCCCATCGGGCCATCTCCCAGGGGGCGCTGCCGCTGGAAACCTGGCAGACGGCCTTGATGACCCGCTGGGGACTGGACGGGTTCAATCCCGGCGACCTGCTGGCCTGCATCCTTCACGGAGCGCTCTACTACCTCCCCGTGCTGCTGGTCACCTTCCTGATCGGGGGCCACTGCGAGGCTCTTTTCGCTGCCGTCCGCAAGCACGAGATCAACGAGGGATTCCTGGTGACGGGAATGCTCTTCCCCTTGACCTTGCCGCCAACCATCCCCTTGTGGCAGGTAGCCGTGGGCATTGCCTTCGGGGTCATCGTCGGTAAGGAGATCTTCGGGGGGACGGGAATGAATATCCTGAACCCGGCGCTGACGGCCAGGGCCTTCCTTTTCTTTGCCTATCCCGCGGAGATTTCGGGTAACAAGGTATGGGTGGCGGCCCAAACCAGTGCCGATGGCGTCAGCGGGGCGACCTGGCTGGCCGAGGCGGCAACCCTGGGGCATCAGGTGCTTGCGGAAGGGCTGAGCTGGTGGCACGCCTTCCTGGGGCTGATCCCCGGGTCCATGGGCGAAACCTCGACACTGGGATGCCTCATTGGAGCCGTGATTCTGATCGTGACCAGGGTGGGATCCTGGCGCATCATGCTGGGAGTGGTCCTCGGCTCCCTGGCGGCCTCGACCCTGCTCAACGCCATGGCTTCCGACACCAATCCCCTTTTGGCGGTGCCTTTCGGATGGCATGTGGTTTTAGGCGGCTGGGCCTTCGGCGCGGTCTACATGGCCACCGACCCGGTCTCAGCCTCGCATTCCAACACCGGCCGATATATCTACGGTCTGTGCATCGGGATACTGGCCATCCTGATCCGCGTGGTCAACCCGGCTTATCCCGAGGGAATGATGCTGGCCATTCTATTCGTCAATCTTTTTGCCGGCCTGATCGACTACTTTGTGGTGCAGGCCAACATCAAGCGCAGGAGGGCCCGGTATGCAGCATAGCGTCACCTACACAATCGTTTTTGCTGGGATCATCTGCGTCGTCTGCGCCGTGCTGGTTTCCTCTTCCGCAGTCTCGTTCAGCGAACTCCAGCAGGCCAACGCAGCCCTGGACAAGCGAAAGAACGTACTGCTGGCGGCCGGCCTGGCTCAGCCCTCCGAGAAACTGGACGCTGCCCAGATTCAGGAACGATTTCAGGCGGTGGAACCGGTCGTCATCGACATGCAATCCGGACAGCCGGTTGCAGAGATCGACGCCGCCATCTTTGACCCGAGGAAAGCCCGCAACGATCCTGCCTCCAGCCGTCCGGCGCCGGCCAACGGCTCGCGTATCAGGCGTCTGCCCAATCAGGCCGTGGTCTACCAGATCTTCAACGACTCCAAGGAGTTGCAGATGGTCGTGCTGCCCATCGAGGGGTACGGACTCTGGTCCACACTCTACGGATTTCTGTCCCTGGACGCCGATACCAGGACCGTGCGAGGACTCACCTACTACCAACACGGCGAGACACCGGGGTTGGGAGGCGAGGTCGACAATCCCAGGTGGAAGGCACGCTGGCCCGGCAGGATCGCCTTTGACGGCTCCGGGCAAGCGGTGATCGAGGTGATCAAGGGTCAAGCCGGTCCTCCGGAGGACGACCCTCACCGCGTCGACGGGCTGGCCGGAGCCACCATCACCAGTCGGGGAGTCACCAATATGCTGCGATTCTGGCTGGGACAGCACGGATTCGGACCCTATCTGAAGCGGCTTCGTGAAGATCGGAAGTCATCCTGAATTTCAGGAGAGGAACCGGAATGGCAGGTCCTGCGCGCAAGGCGCTAATCGATCCACTCTTTGAAAACAATCCCATCGCCCTGCAGGTGCTGGGGATTTGTTCGGCCTTGGCCGTAACCACCAAGATGGAGACCTCGGTGGTGATGTGCGGAGCCGTCATCTTCGTTTTGACCTTCTCCAACTTCTTTGTCAGCCTGCTTCGCAACAATATTCCCAACTCCATTCGCATCATCGTCCAGTTGACCATCATTTCATCCCTGGTGATCGTTGCCGATCAGTTCCTGAAGGCCTACCTCTACGACGTCAGCAAGCAATTGTCGGTGTTTGTGGGACTGATCATCACCAACTGCATCATCATGGGCCGAGCCGAGGCCTTTGCCATGCAGAATCGGCCCAGCCTGAGCGTCATGGATGGCTTGGGCAACGGCTTCGGCTACAGCCTGATTCTGCTGGCCACCGGCTTTTTCCGGGAACTGCTGGGTTCCGGGAAACTTTTTGGCCACACGGTGCTGCCGCTGGTGACGGAAGGCGGATGGTATACGCCCAACGGATTGATGACCTTGTCGGCCGGTGCGTTCTTCATCATCGGAGGGTTCATTTGGGCGCTTCGTATCTGGAAGCATGACCAAGTGGAAGAGGAGGGCTGAAACAGCATGCTGGAACATTACCTTGGCCTGGCGGTCAAAACCATCTTTGTCGAGAACATGGCGCTGGCCTTCTTTTTGGGAATGTGCTCATTTCTGGCTGTATCCAAGAAAATCAACACCGCTTTCGGCCTGGGTCTGGCGGTCATCTTCGTGCTCACCGTCACGGTGCCGATCAACAACCTGCTGTTCAATTACGCCCTTAAGGAGGGGTCGCTCGCCTGGCTCCATCCCGACCTGGCAGGTTACGACCTCTCCTTTCTGGGATTCCTTTGCTACATCGGGACCATTGCCGCCATGGTCCAGATTGTGGAGATGACTCTGGATCGCTTTGTACCCACCCTCTACGCGGCTCTGGGTGTTTTTCTGCCCCTGATTGCCGTCAACTGCGCCATTTTGGGGGCCTCGCTCTTCATGGTGGAGCGGGATTACAATTTCGGTGAGAGCGTGGTGTTTGGCCTGGGTTCCGGGATCGGGTGGTTCCTGGCGGTGGTGGCGCTGGCATCGATACGGGAAAGAATGCGCTACAGCAACGTTCCCCCTGCCCTGCGAGGATTGGGCATGACCTTTATTTTGACCGGCCTGATGGCCATCGGCTTCATGGCCTTCGGGGGCATTCAGCTTTAGAGAGGCCGTGCCTCAGACTGACAAGCAGAAAAAAAGATATCCACGAAGGGGCACGAAGGAACACGAAGAGACGGATTGATGAATGGCTGATTGTTGATGGGGCGTTAGGACCACTGGCTGTGCCCCAAATCCGCAATCTGCACTCCGAAATCTACAAGCCGAAATTCATGACCTGAAAAACGTGACTCATCTGTCCATGTTGTTTCGACTCAAGAGATCCAGTCGGAAAGCCGGCCCGGCAGGCTGGAATTCGCTAAAGCATCGTTGGAGGAACGGTTCGTCATGACTGTGATCTTGGGCGTGATCATGTTCACCCTGGTCATTCTTTCGCTGGTGGTGGTGTTGATGGTCGCCAGGAGCAAACTGGTGGCCGGCGGCGAAGTGTCTGTCGTGATCAACGACGACGCCGACAACGCCATTCAGGTACCTGCGGGAGGGACCCTGCTGAATGCCTTGGCGGCTCGGAAGATCTTCATCCCTTCCGCCTGCGGCGGCAAGGGCAGCTGCGGCGTGTGCAAAGTGGACGTCTTCGACGGCGGCGGCGCCATGCTGCCTACCGAACCCCCTCACATCACCCGCAAGGAGGCACGGGCAGGGTGCCGCCTATCGTGCCAGGTCAAGGTCAAGCAGGACATGAGGATCGGAGTCCCTCCCGAGGTCTTCAGCGTTCGCCAGTGGCAGTGCAAGGTGCGGTCGAACCAAAACGTGGCCACCTTCATCAAGGAACTGATTCTCGAACTCCCTCCAGGTGATGAAGTGCCGTTTCGCGCCGGAGGGTATATCCAGATCACCTGTCCGCCACACACCGTCAACTACAAAGACTTCGAGGTTGAAGAAGAGTTCCGCCAGGACTGGGACAGGTTCCATCTCTGGGAGATCCAATCCACGGTGGAAGAACCCGTCGACAGAGCCTACTCCATGGCCAACTACCCGGAGGAAAAGGGGATCATCATGCTCAACATCCGGGTGGCCACCCCGCCTCCACGCAGCCCCAACGGCACACCTCCGGGAAAGATGTCCTCCTACACCTTCAATCTGAAACCGGGTGACGAAGTCACCATTTCAGGACCCTTCGGGGAGTTCTTCGCCAAAGAGACCGAGGCGGAAATGGTCTTCATCGGCGGCGGAGCCGGAATGGCCCCCATGCGGTCCCATATCTTCGATCAGTTTCGCCGCCTGCATACCCGGCGGAAGGTCAGCTTCTGGTATGGGGCTCGCAGTCTCCGCGAAGCCTTTTACATGGATGACTTCAACCAGGTCCAGGCGGAAAATTCCAACTTCGAATGGTACCTGGCATTGTCGGAGCCCTTGTCCGAGGACCAATGGACCGGTTACACCGGTTTCATCCATCAGGTCCTCTACGACCACTACCTCAAGGAACACCCGGCCCCTGAAGACATCGAGTACTATATCTGTGGTCCACCCATGATGATGATGGCCTGCTTCAAGATGCTGGATGACTTGGGTGTCGAGCCGGAAAACATCGCCTTCGACGACTTTGGCGGGTAGACCGGATTGCTCACCAAGGTTGCTGAAGCGATTTGGCATGGCAGCCCGGCGCAGTCTGACAGCCCGGCGTTTGCCCCCCACCGCATCAGCCTTCGCCTGACGGCTCGGCTTCTGCGACTCCCCCTCAAGGGGGGAGTGATCTTGAGGCCTGCATACGGAGTTCCAGTATCACTCCCCCCTTGAGGGGGAGTCGGCGAGAGGGCGGAGCCCGCAGTCGAGCCGGAGGGGGGCAAACGCGGCGTTCCGGAAGTGACGATCAGCAGGACGGGAAGCCCCGCAAAGCAGCGGCAGCGTGTGACCGTGGCGTCGGCGGCGGCGTTCTGGAAACGCTGTGCGTCCGGGGACCCGGCTCCTGATTCGCCGCTACGCGGCTACGCCAGCGTGGAATTCAGACGACCCCGGGCTTCCGCCCGGGGGTTCCAGTAAGCCGCGAAGCGGCGGCAGCACTTAGCCGTGGGCGTGAGCCCATGGAACGCTTGGCGTTAGAGTTGAGCCGCGTAGGCGGCGGCAGCAATCATCCCTGCTGTTCGATCCGCCGGACTATTGGGAGCGCACCTGGGGTCGATGTGAGGCGAGGGAAGCAGGAATGAAGAGGAAGACCCCCGGTATCGGAAGGAACGTCACCGTGAAATCGAGTGTAGCCGGCGATGCCGGTCGATGGTCAGGCGGCCCGGGTTCGGCGGCAGGGTTTCTCCTGGTGCTCCTGGCGGCGGGATCCGGATGTCAGGCGCCGGCCTCGATCGAAGAATACCGCTTTCAGGGAAGCAGCATGGGAACCACTTTCGAGGTGAAGGTGGTGGCGTCCGTGCTGCCGGTACAGCAGCAGCAGGCGGTGCGCGAGGCCATTCAGGCACAACTTCGGGATATCAACGGGAAGATGTCGACCTACCTGGAATCTTCCGAAATCTCCCGCCTGAACCGCTCTCGGGAAACCACTCCCCACCCGCTGTCCCGGGAAACGTTTGCGGTGCTGGAGGAGGCCCTGAGAATCAGTCGGATGACTCGGGGAGCCTTCGACGTTACGGTCGGACCCCTGGTCAATGCCTGGGGGTTCGGGCCTCCGCCTCACCCGAAAGCGCTGCCGACGGCTGCGGAGATCGAGCAGTTGAAGTTACGAAGCGGTTGGGCCAAGATTGAACTGGATCCCTTGGTTTCCACGATTCGCAAGCGCGAGCCGGCACTTTACCTGGACCTCTCGGCAATCGCCAAGGGATATGCCGTCGATCGACTCTCGGAAACCCTGGCCGAGATGAACCTCACCCGACATATGGTGGAACTGGGAGGCGAGGTGAAAACCAGCGGACGCAATGCCAGTGGACAGCCTTGGCAAATTGCGATAGAAAAACCGGTGTCGGAAGGCAGAGCCTTCCAGCGGATCCTTCCTTTGGAGAACCTGGCCATGGCTACCTCCGGAGACTACCGCAATTTCCATCAGACCGACGGTGTTCCCCTCTCCCACACCATCGATCCCAGGACGGGTCGACCGGTGAGACACGCACTGGCTTCCGTCAGCGTGGTGGATGCCTCCTGCATGCGGGCCGACGGCTACGCCACAGCCCTGATGGTGTTGGGGGAGAGCGCCGGCTATCGACTGGCAGCCGGGCAGGATCTGGCGGCATTGTTTCTGGTGCGCACGGTCGAAGGATCTTTCCAGGAGAGGGAGACACGGGCCTTCCAGCATCTTTTCCGGGATGGATCCTCCAGGAAAGGCCCGGACCTGAGAAGGGAGGGTGGATCGTGAGCCTTTTTCTTCTCACCCTGGTCGTGATCTGTGTGGTTGTGACCCTCATGGCGGTGGGTCTTTTTTTCAGAAGACCCTGCCTGCGCGGTTCCTGCGGTGGCCCCGACCTGTTCGACTCTAAAGGAGAGTCTCTCACCTGCGCGGCCTGCCCGCGCCGACGATCCCTCACGGCAGAGAGAAAACCTCCGAACTAGGGTTGGGTGACCGCCCCCTGAGAGGCCGAAGAAACCAGAGCCCTATATTTGGCAAACACCCCGGAGGTATAGCGAGGCTCGGGCTCTCTCCATTGGGAAAGCCGCCGCCCTATCTCGGCCTCGGAAAGCTCGACATCCAGCCGTCGCTGATCGATGTCCACCACGATCATGTCCCCTTCCCGCACTGCCGCAATGGGCCCGCCACGCGCTGCTTCGGGGGCGACGTGGCCGGCCATCAGCCCTCGGGTGGCTCCGCTGAACCGCCCGTCGGTGATCAAGGCCACACTCTCGCCAAGCCCTGCTCCGACCACGGCAGCCGTGACCCCCAGCATCTCCCTCATGCCGGGTCCGCCACGAGGCCCCTCGTAGCGGATGACCATCACGTCACCCGCCTGGATCTCTCCCCGCGTCACTGCCTCCATGGCCGGTTCCTCCTGATCGTAGACGCGCGCCGGCCCGCGGTGGTAGAGCCGATCGTGGCCCGCCACCTTGATCACACATCCTTCGGAAGCCAGGTTGCCATGCAAAATCACCAGTCCACCCGTGTTCTTGACAGGATTGGATAGAGGCCGCAACACTTCCTGGCCCGGTGTTTCTCTGGCGTCCCCACACTCCTCGCCCAAGGTACGCCCGGTCACGGTCTTCTGGGCGGGATCCACAAACCCGCCCTGGACCAGCCGCTGAGCAATCAAAGACACCCCGCCGGCTCGATCGACGTCCACGGCCACAAACCGTCCCCCCGGCTTCAAGTCCGCGATCAAGGGCGTCCGCGAGCTGATCTTGTCGAAATCGTCGATCTCCAGATCCACCCCCATTTCCCAGGCCAGCGCCAGGAAGTGCAGAACGGCGTTGGTGGACCCACCCGTCGCCGCTACGCTGGCTATGGCGTTGTCGAAGGATTGACGAGAGATCAAATCTCTGGGGCAGGTGCCGCTCCTGACCAGGTCCATCACCAGCTTTCCGGCCTGGAATGCCACGGCATCTTTGCGGACGTCTGCGGCCGGCACGCTGGAGGACCCCATTGGAGACAAGCCCAGGAACTCGAGGGCCGTGGCCATGGTGTTGGCCGTGTACTGACCACCGCAGGCACCGGCGCCGGGGCAGGCCGTGTTCTCGATCTCCAGCAATTCGGCATCGCTGATGCGCCCCGCGGCGTTGGCGCCTACGGCTTCGAAGACATCCTGGATGGTGATGTCCCGCCCTCGAAACTTCCCGGGGGCGATGGATCCCCCGTAGAGCACCAGCGAAGGCACATTGAGCCGCATCAACCCCATGGCGCCTCCCGGGAGGGTCTTGTCGCAGCCGACCAGTGCGATCATGGCATCGAACATGTAGCCGCGTCCCACCAGTTCGATCGAGTCAGCCACAACCTCACGACTCACCAGGGAGGCTTTCATTCCTTCGGTGCCCATAGTGATCCCATCGCTCACGGCGATGGTGTTGAACTCCATGGGAGTCCCCCCGGCGGCGCGCACTCCCTCCTTGACCTTGACGGCCAGGGTCCGCAGATGGAAGTTGCAGGGCATGGCCTCGATCCAGGTATTGGCGATACCGACAATAGGCTTGGACAAGTCCTCGTCGGTGTAACCGATGCCCTTTAGAAAGGACCGTGCGGGGGCACGATCCCGGCCCTGCAGGATGGTTCGGCTGCTCAGTGGTGGGTTGGACATGCAATACCTCCAGAATTACAAGAATTTTCGGCCGGGACTGCCGGCATGGGGGGAAGCACCCGGCTGGCCTCGAGTTCCTGACCTGACATAAGCGTTTCACTCTTGCCGCAAAAGAATATAGAGTGCTCCGCCACCTCCATCCGAAAGGCGAGCCGATGCGTAGGCGATAACGCAGCGGCTCATCCGCCGAGTGTCCAGCCACTTCGACAGCCTTTCCTTCAACGTCGGCTGACCGTCCTGAGAGTGGTTTCCACGACCGTGAACCACGCGCACACAACCGTGGCCCTGCTTGAGGCTGCTGTGGATGAAATCCTCGAACGCCTTTTTGGCCTCGGCCGCGCCAAGCCCGTGGAGATCGAGGTGGGCCTGCACCGAAAACCGCCCCTTCCTCAGGCTGCCGATCCAGCGACGACCCTCAGGATGGGGCGTCCCCTCCAGGTATTCTCCACTCACGGTCAAGTCAAAGCGGCCCTTCCCGGAGACAAACTCCTGCAACAAGCGCAGCCCTTCGTCCTCGTCGTCAATGGGGTCCGGAATCTCGAGCACCGGAGTCGGCCGGGATGGAGTCGTGCTCCAACCCAGAGGAACCACACCCCGCACGGACAAGGCAAACAGTTGGGCGTCGCTGAGGGTCTCGGGCAATCTGGATGGGGCCTTCGGCTTTTCCGAGACCGCCAGGGGAGACCGTGGACGAATCCGGGCCAACTCTGCAAACGAATTGAAGGCTCGATAAGCGGCGGTCTTCATGAGATGTCCGGATGCCAGACGAAAGGGCCCGACTCTCTCTTTGCCAAGCTCTGAGGAAAAGAAGCACTCCCACGATCAGAGCCGCGCTGAAAGCCAATGCGATCTTCATGATCAGCACGATTCTGCGCCTCTGGGGACAGAACAGGCACTGCGCGGGTTGGCTCAAGTCAATCATCGGCGCCGTGGCAGGATGCAGGACTTGACCGGTGCCATTCTATGCCAGAACGGGATTACCGGTAAACCGACTGCCGGGAGCAATGCAGGAGCAGTCCATTGGCCTGCGCTTGGCTTACGCCTCCAGCTACACGAGGACGCCGCCTTGGTGGCTAGCCCGCATTTCTCACCAGGGGGCATGATCATGGCGCCGGAATTTTTCCCTCAGCGCGTGCTCGCGAGCGAAGAGCGTAGCGGGGACACCATTTCGAGCGAGCATGTGCGCGCTGAGGGAAAAAGGACAAGCCAGGGCGTGCCCAGCGCCGTCTGTAGCCGCAAGTCCCTTAAATGGCGCCATTCAAGGGTCTGAAGATAAACCGCTTTTCACTATGCATTCAGCGACCTGGTGAGAAATGCGGGCTAGACTCCACCCGCCCCCGGCTCCCCGGGGGGTGACATGCGGACGCCGCATTCACGGCTTTTTGGACCCCCCGGGCTGGCGCCCGGGGATTAACTTTTGTAGGAATACTGACTCTCGGGCGGGTCCGGATCGGCGGCGCAATTCTCACCAACCCTTCGAGGCATGCCGGTTCAGGCTGCTTCCACGTCTTTTGAGACCACCGGCCCCTCTCCGTAATCCTGACCATAGAGTTGAGCCAAACGGGCCGCCGTCTTTTCGAACCCGTTCAGGTAAGCTCCCTGGAGCAAACGGCGGTTCTGCCGAGTCCGGGGAACGCCGAGCCCCTCCAGGTAGTGACTGCGAAGAATCCGGCGAATCTCCCCTCCCAGCACATCGGCAGCACCAACAGCCCGAGAACCCCAGGTTGGCCCCTGCATTTCCCGGACCCTTTTCAACCGGGCTTCAATATCGCGGTGAATGTCGAAAGCGGCGCCGGCAAATCCCCAGGCGATCAATGTCCCAAGGATCCGCCGCTCTCTGTGGACTTTGTCTCGAAATCGGCCCAGCCATTCAGCCGTCTCTGCGGGCAGTGTCAGTTCCATGGCAACCTCATAGCTATCTTCCGTGTACATGTCCTGCAAGTTGTTGAAGATAAAATAACCTTTGTCACACAGGAAGCGGCCCGGTGAGAAATACGGGCTAATAAAGTCGAAATACCCCGATCACCTTCCCCACGATTTCAACCTCTTCCGCTGCCAGCTCAATGACCTGGTAGGATGGGTTTTCCGGTTTGAGGCGAATCTTTCCCCCCAGTCGAGAGAAACGCTTCAGCGTCGCCTCGTCCCCATTGACCCGTGCGACGACAATCTCTCCGCTTTCGGCCGTGGACTGCTTCCGGACCAGAACGATATCTGCCGGGAGGATATGGGCGTCGATCATGCTGTCCCCTTCCACTTTCAGCAGAAAGACGGTCTCGTCCCCGACCCATTCGCGTGGCAGCCCAATTGTCCCCTCCCGGTTCTCCTCGGCCAGAATCGGGAGGCCGGCCTGAATGCGTCCCAGCAAAGGCAACTCCACCACCCGCTCATTCAGGGAAACCCCTGTCCGGGGAACATTGGACCGAGACTTGGACGGCTGGTGGTCCAGGTATCCCTTGGCCCGCAGGATTTCGATATGTTGCTGAATGGCCTGGGCGGACTTTCCCAAGGCCTGGGCCACCTCTCTCACCGAGGGGGGCAATCCGTGGTGGATGCAATAATCGTGAATAAATTCGTACACTCGGCGCTGCTTCTCGGTTAACGCTCTCATGAACCTGCCCTCCTGAAGGCCGGCGGCTCAGCCACGGTCGTGGAGATTCCTTGCCGCTACCTCGGTCCGGCCGACCGGGCACTCGGGATGCCGCAACCAACGCCACACCCGGATACAGACAGACGTCAATATAGACACCTGTCCATATATTGTCAATGGGAATATCAGGCGGACGGGCACTGCCTTCCCGAAGGGTACACCTGATTCGCCGCCTACGCGGCTGCGGGTGGTCACTCACGAGGCGCCGCGTTTGCCCCCCTCCGGCTCGACTGCGGGCTTCGCCCTTGTCTTGCCGACTCCCCCTCAAGGGGGGAGTGATCTTGAGGCCTGCACGAAGCTCCTTGTCCGACACCTAAACAAGGTGTAAACCACGTTCCCGGTTCATTGTGTAAAGAATGTTCCCGGTTTGTACCTCCCAATCACTCCCCCCTTGAGGGGGAGTCGCAGCAGCCGAGCCGGAAGGCGAAGGCTGATGCGGTGGGGGGCAGACGCCGGGCCGCCCGGACGGGCAGCGAAGACCGACCCCGCCGGCACTGCCCCTTCCAGTTCCCCTCGAGAACCGTCATAATCGTAACGACTGCTCCGCCGATGGCTTGGGATCCCATCGGAGTTTCGATGGCCCGAAGATCGGGAACTGGGCCCATTCCATTCGCCGGCCCTGGAGATGGGCCGGATGCCACCAAAAAAAAGAAACCGAAACAGCCGCGGCTTCGTTGTAAATGTAAGGGCCAAACAGCCGGGCTACGGGTAGGAACGCCGGGATCATGAATCCGCAGACCGAACTGGTTCGACGCAGCCAGCAGGGCGATGTGCTGGCCTTCGAAGAGCTGGTCAGGAGTTGCCAGCAAAAGGTGTTCGGTCTGATATATCAGATCCTTAGGTCCCCGGAAGAGGTGGAAGACGTCGCGCAGGAGGTCTTCACCAAGGTGTACTTTTCTCTACCTCAATTTCGTTTGGGTTCCTCCTTCCAGGCCTGGCTCTACCGAATCGTAGTCAACCAGTGTTATGACCAGTTGCGAAAGCGCAGGCGCAGCCCTCAAATCAACTACTCCGACCTTTCTGAAACCGAGGCCACGGCCTTTGAAGGTCTGCCGTCGCTTACGGAAGCCAAGCCTCCCGATATCGCGCGGACCGTGGAGTTGCGGCAGATTGCCGACCGCTTGCTGAGCCTGCTGCCGCCTGGAGACCGCACGATGCTGGTGCTGAAGGAGATGGAGGACTTCACCATTGAGGATTTGGCCGGCATCTTCAAGATCTCCAAAAACGCCGTCAAGCTGAGGTTGTTCCGAGCGCGCCACCAGTTGCGGCGTGCCTATGAGAAGGGGAAGCTCCCTCGGGGGAAGTAGCCAAATGGGTCATCGAACCGTCCGGTCACAACTGGAAGAGTTTGCGGAATCCACGCTGTCGCCGGAACGGAGGCAGGTCGTTGAGCGCCATCTGGCGGGTTGTTCCGAGTGCAACCGGCACTTGCACACCCTGGGGTGGACCCGGGCAATGCTGCGGGCAAACAGGCTGAAAAACGGTCCTGAACCGTCCCCGGGTTTTGCTCGAAGGCTGGCAGGCCGCCTGGAGAGCCACCGGGAAGTCTATCTGTTCTGGCTACCGCTTCGATCCATGGCCCTGAAAGCGATTCCGGTGATGGCGCTTCTGACGCTGCTCCTGGGGGCCATGGCTTACCGCCAGGGCCCATCGGAACCGCCGGCTCTTGCCGAATGGGAGGATCCCCTGCTGGAATCCTACTCGGAGCAGCGAGAGAGCGTGACGGAAGCCATCTTCTCGGAATTCGTTGCCGGAGATCCGAATCTGGTGGTCCGAACTCTAATGGGAGACCCCGCCATTGGAGTCGTGGGGGATGATTATGACGAGTCTTTCTAAGTTCAAGGCCCTGCTGATCATCGCGGTTGTCTTCCTGCTGGGGGCGGTAGCCGGCGCGTCGCTCGGCCGGACCGTTCTTTGGTCGTTCTCCACCAACGGACCCCACCACCACGCGCGCGGATCATTCATTGAGAAACTGCAGGGCCGGCTCCATCTCTCCGATGGGCAGACGACGCAAATTCAAGCCATTCTGGATGAAGCCCACCAGCAATTCGGCAGGCTTCACAAGAGCGTCAAGCCTCAGTTTGAAACCATTCGCCAGCAGATGCGGGAGCGCATTCGCGAGCAATTGAATCCGGATCAAGACCGGGAGTTTGCCGCCATGTGCGCGGAGTACGATCAGCGCAAGGCCAGGCGCGGGAAGAAATTCCGGTGAGATTGCGTTTGCTCCCCATCCATCCATTCCGCATCCTGCGGACTGGGGTCCGTCCAAGCCACCGCCTTCTGAAGCTCCTCTTTGCCCTGGTGCTAACGGGCTCGTTGGCCTCTGCTTTCCTTGGCTCCGCCTCTGACAGGAGCGCACAGGGCCCGCCTCGTTACAAGGGGCGCACCATTGCTCCGGTGATGAGCGCCTCCGGGGCCGATTGGCTGAAGCGGGCGGAGCGGGAGGAAATGGAGCAGCCCGACCGGTTGCTGGATGCCCTGCAGATCAACTCCCGGATGACGGTGGCGGACGTGGGGGCCGGAATCGGTTATTTCAGTTGGAGAATCGCCAAGCGGGTGGGTCCCGAGGGGCGGGTCCTGGCAGTGGATGTCCAGCCCGAGATGTTGGAACGTCTAGGGGCGGAGATGAGGAAAAGAGACATCCGGAATGTCCAGCCCATCCTGGGAACGCCGGTGGACCCCAATCTGCCCGCCCAATCGGTGGACCTGGCGCTGATGGTGGATGTCTACCACGAGTTCGAGCACCCGGAGGCGATGGTTTCCAGGATCCGCGACTCCCTCAAGGAGAACGGGCGCATGGTTCTGGTCGAATACCGTGGCGAGGATCCCGCGGTGCCCATCAGGCCCGAACACAAAATGACGGTCAAGCAGGTCCTGCTGGAAATCCTGCCAATGGGTTTCCGTCTTCAATCCAGACTCGACTTTCTCCCCTGGCAGCACGTCTTTGTTTTTGCCAAGGATTCCGGAAACCGGCCACAATCCTCCAAGTAACCCGCCTGCAACCCCACGGCTGGCGCCCCGTACGGGATTACGGGGTTATGGAGGGGCGTGCTTTTCGGTTTTGGAGAGGCCGTGCGGGGCAACCCGGCGGCCCGCTCCCCCCCACCGCATCAGCCATCGCCTGGCGGCTCGGCTTCTGCGACTCCCCCTTGAGGGGGGAGTGATCCAGAGGGTGTTGTGAGCGACATGCGAGACCGAGGTATGCAATGAACATCTCGAGCCTTGTCCAGGCTGCAACATCACTCCCCCCTTGAGGGGGAGTCGGCGAGAGGGCGCAGCCCGCAGTCGAGCCGGTGGGGGGCAAACACCGCGCCCCGTGAGTGACTTTCAGCAGCACGGGCAGCAACCGCGTAGGCCGCGAATCAGTTGCATCCCCCGGAGAGTGCTGCCTTTCCAGAATGACGCTGAACCCAACCCTCACTCCCTGCACTCTTCTCAAGATTGCGACCCGGGGAGAAATGCGGCCCACCTACCTCAACCCGGACATTTGCTCCAGCAGCGTGAAAATGACCGAATGATCCTTTTGCCCCTTGCCTTGGGCGCTGCAAGAGGAGAACAGTTCATGAACCAGACCGGTAGAGGGCAGAGCCACTCCCAATGACTTGCCCGCCAAGAGGGCGTTCTTTATATCCTTGATATGCAAGTCCATTTTGAAACCGGGTTCGAACCTGCCCTCCACAAAGGCCGGGATCTTCATATCCAGAGTTCGGCCGCCGGCCATGCCGCCGCGAATGGCCTCATACACCAGCTGGATATCCACGCCGGCTTTCTTGGCCAGGACCATGGCTTCGGAGACAGCCTGGAGCACACCGGCGACAATGATCTGATTGGAGAGCTTGGCAAATCCTCCGGCTCCCACCTCTCCCACACGCACCACGCTCTTGCCCATGCACTCCAGAATGGGCTTGACCCGCAAAAAGACCGATTCCTCGCCCCCAACCATGATGGAGAGCGTCCCCTGAACGGCGCCGACCTCGCCGCCGCTGACCGGAGCATCGAGCATGGCAACGCCCCGGCCCTTCAACTCGGCGGCAATGTGCTGGGTGGTGATGGGAGAAATGGAGCTCATGTCCACCACAACGCCAGGCTCGGCAATGCCCTCGATCACCCCGTTGTCACCCAACACGACCGACTCGACCTCCGGGGAATCGGATACCATGGTGATGACCACCCCGGCATTGGCTCCCACCTCTTTGGGAGAGCCGAGCTGGCGTGCTCCCAATTCCACCAGCTCCGCGGCCTTTGAAGCGGTCCGATTGTAGACCACCAGTGGATATCCCGCCTTGATGAGGTTCCTGGCCATGGGTTTCCCCATGATGCCAAGACCGATAAATCCAATCGTTTGTGCCATTGCGCTCTCCTAGAAATTCCTTCGGCTAACCCGGCGGCAACTCCACCAGTTCTTTCTCTCTGGCCGAGCGATAGACCGCGAGAACAATCTCCAGGGCCTTGAGACCCTCTTCTCCATCCACCAGGGGAGGCCGGTCCTCCCGAATGGCTGCGATGAAATCCTCGAACTGCCGGCGGTGGTTGGCCACCTCCGACTTCATGGAGGCTGAGAAAGGACCGGAACCCTGCGATTCCGATTCCGCCCGGCCTGCTTTCCCGCCGGTCGTGCCGGGGACATCCCAGCGTGCGATCTCATCTCCCTCCAGAAGCACGCTGCCCCTCTCGCCCAAGAGCTCCAGCCGCCGGGGGAACCCCGGCCGCAGGGAGGTGGCGCCTTGAACCACGCCCAAGGCGCCGCAGCGGAATTTTATAACAGCCACCGCGGTATCCTCCGCCTCGATCGAGGCATGCAGCAGATTCTGCGCGAATCCAAACACCGACTCGGGCCGGCCCACCAGGTATTGCAGCAGGTCGATGGTATGGATGGACTGGTTGATCAGCGCTCCTCCACCGTCCAGGGCCCAAGTGCCCCGCCAGGGTCCGGCCTGGAAATAGTCGGGCTTGCGGAACCACTTCACCACCGCTTCCCCCAGGAGCAACTTCCCCAGATCTCCGCCCTGGACCGCAGCCCGGATTCTTTGAACCGCCGGCAAAAACCGAGACTGATAAATGACCCCCAGTCGGACGCCGGCCTCCCGGCAGGCGGCAGTGAGGCGTCGGCCTTTTTCCAGGCTCACCTCAATGGGCTTCTCTACCATGACGTGCTTGCCGGCCCGGGCTGCAAGTATTCCCAGTTCACCGTGAGTCCCACTGGGAGTGCAGACACTCACGGCATCCATGCCCGGCCGTTTGAGAAATCGGTCCAGGTCCAGATCCCAACTGACGCCGTAACGTTGGGCCTGCCGTTCGGCACGGGGCCGGGTCCGGTTATGGAAGCCCACCAGCCTGGCTCCGGGAATGGATTGAATGGCTTGAGCGTGCACATCGGAGACTCCTCCGCACCCAATGATTCCAAATCCGATCGCCGCCATGCCGGCAGTCTCCTCCGGTTAACCCGCGCCGCACTCCGTGGAGCGATCCAGTCGAACCACCCGGCCCGATTGGGCCGACCGATAGGCCGCCTCCAGCAAAAGGGAAGCCGTCATCGCCTCTTCCCCCGGGACGGCGGGCGGGCGGTCCTCCAGGATTGCACCGTTGAAATCCTCCACCAGCGGCTGATGGACATTCTCCGCCTTGGGGGCCAGAAGCGTCTTCTCCACGGCTCCCAGCAACTCCAGTCGGTCTCCGTTGAGGGGCGCCGCCCTCAGACACCCCCGGGTCCCCAGAATTTCAAAATCGTCTCGCGGGGGCTCCACACAATGGCTGGCGAAGACCGTAGCGTGAATCCCCCCGGCAAAACGGATCAGCAAGCTTCCGGTGTCTTCAACTTCCACAGGACAGATGCGGGTATCGGTGAAGGCCGCCACCGACTCGGGGCGGCCGAAGAGCATGGCCAGCACGTCCAGGCGGTGGCTGGCCATATCCATCAGCAGGCCCCCACCCCCCTGGTCCCGGACAAACCGCCAGCCCGGATGACCTCCCCCATTCAACCGGGCCTGCTCCACCAGGGCGGATCGCACCAGAATGGGCTGGCCGATCGCCCCCTGACCCAGAAGTTCTCTCATCTTCAGCACCACCGGGTAAAAGCGCCGATAATAGGCCACACCCAGCTTGACGCCGTTGCTCCGGCAGGCATCGATCATGCGCCGGCACTCCAGCGGGTTCATGGCCATCGGCTTCTCACACAACACGTGCTTGCCGTTTTCGGCCGCCTCCATGGTCTGGGAGCCGTGCAACCAAACCGGCGTCGCCAGGTAGACGGCCTCCAGTTCGGGGTCGCTGACCAGTTCCCGGTAGTCGGCATAGCCTTTGGGAATGGAATGCCGGGATCGAAACTCGGCCAGGCGTTGAGTGTTGCGGCGAGTGCAACCCGCCAGTCTGCCCTGTGCCGATGCCTGAATGGCCTTCACCACCCGCTTTTCGGCAATATCGCCGCATCCCGCCAACCCCCACACCACTTCCCGATCCACGGTCACTGAGCTGATTCTCCCTTTCCATGGGCTTACGCCCACGGCTAAGTGCGGACGCCGCATTCGCGGCTTACTCGAACCCCGGGCTGGCGCCGGGGGACTATTATTCAAAAGTCGTATCCCCCACCGGCCGGAGCCACTTGGGCAGCGGGTTAGTAGCCGAGTCCCGGAGCGCACCAGCCCGGATCAAGGCGTCAGGGACTTTGGTTGACCGGACACCATTCAGGACTGGTCGGCGCGGTTTTGTCCGAACAGATAGGCGCCCAAGACTCCACCCAAAGTGGTCAACATCCCGCAAAGGATCAACTTGATCAACAAACTGAAAAGGAGAAAAACGGGGTGGAGCGGATCACCAAAAAATTCCATGGCCTCCTCCAGGGACTCCATGAACTCCGGCGGGAGGCCCTCCATGCCGGCAATCGTTTCCCGGGCCCTGCGCATGCCCTCCTCCCCGGAGACCAGGATAAGCAGAACCTCCAGAACCTGCCAAACCAGGGAGCCGAACAGGCCGGTGAGCAGACCCAGGCTGGCGCCGGTCCCGGCCGAAATGGATCCCGGCGTCTCGGTCTGGAGGAAGTAGACCGCCAGGACTCCGCCGCCTACCACCCAGAGCAGGCAGCAGAAGCTCACATAGGGCATGGCGGAGAGCACTCCCAGAAGGACTCCGGCCATCAAGGCCGGCTTGGTCAACATGGGACCGGCCGTGGGTGGGAAGGGGGGTGGTGAAAACGCCGGCGGCGGTACTGGCTCACTGGGAACGGGTCCGCCGGCGGTGGAAGGCATTGCATCCAGCGGAATGTTCACCGGCTTGGGATTGGGATCGACGTGCCCCACGGGGGCACCGCAAATGGGGCACAAGCTTGCATTGTCATCGAGCATCTGCTGACAACTGGGGCACTGTTTGGGCATGAACTGAAATCCTCCGGCCCCAAAGCTTGAAAGCAAGCAGACAGGTTGTCAAGCGTGAAGAAAAAGGCGGGTGAAGAAAAAAAGCGGGGAGAAAACCAAATCTCCCCGCCTCCACCCGCTCTGCTCGTGGCACTCCTATTCTATTTCTTTGGGATGGTAAAGGTCGCGTTTCCGTTCCAGCTTGAATTCTCCCCTGTCAAATCGGTCCGCTTCGTCAAAGTAAATGGTATCGCCACTCATGACGTCGCCGCTGATGGACGGGGCAAACAGCCGAAAGCCGATAAACGTGCAAGGATCGTCCTCTTCGAAGCAGGCGTCAAACAGATCTCGAATTTCCAGGAAAAAGGATCCGTTGAGGACTTCCCCTCCAACGAGAAATTCTCGATAGATGGTGGGAAAGGTCCCACTGAGGATTTCAAGCAATCCGTAGAGCATGTCCCTTTCCTGATGGAGCGTCACCTTGACTGTAGCGTTCATGATGGTCCCGCTGACCGAGCCTTCCCAGATTCCGGCGATAGCCGTGGTGTCAGGTTGCGGCAAGGCGAAGGCGGGGAAAAACCCGGCAAAGGGACCGGTGGTGCTTTCCACCAGGGAAGTGGCGATGATTCGCGGCTCACCATCGATCTGCTCGGGGTTGGGGTAGTCGACCTCGATGACGATCTGACCGTAGGTGCCCGGTACCGGCGAACGAATGTCGTTGCTCACAAACATGCCGCTTGCTCGGACATCGACGGGAGGCAGGGACCGTTGCAGGACTCCGGCTTGGTCGAAGAGTTTGATCCGGAGCCGTCCTGTCCCGCTGCCGACGTTGACCACGGCCAACCGGGACTTGAAGGACCGCGCCTTGACCGAAGACTGGATGAGAAGTGGGTTGGAGGGAGTCCCCTGGCTCTCCACGAAGGCCGAGGGTTTGAAGATCTGGTCCGCGATGGCCAGCTCCATTGCGGGGTCGTTGTTCACCCGATCCAGAATGACCGAAGCCCAGGCGGTGATGGGTTCATCCGAGAAGATCAGCAGCCATCCGGTGGTTGCCGTCCCTCTTCCGTCAACCGGGGGGAGGGTCGTCATGATCCGGTTGATCTGACGCATTTGGTTCGATCGCACCGAAAAGAAGCCCGCGCGGTCCAACTCTCCGGATGGATCGTACAGCAAAATTAGCACGCTGGCTTCCGGGTCGGCCCCCTTCTGTACCGAATACCGGGTGAAGTTGTTGAGGCCGACGTTGGTTCGGGCTCCGTCCTCGTTGGTGACCAGGGGTATCACGATGGAGTAGTTGTCATAGTCGCCGTCCTCAGAGCCTTCCTGATTGGCTTGCTGCAAGTGGCTGCGCAGTTGCAGCAGGGATGGATTAAGGTTGGACTGGCTGAGGCGGATGGCCCTTAACCGTTCATGCATCGCTTCCCTTCCCCCGACCGTCCTCCTGGCGGCGGCTTCTCGCCCGGCGCTTCGGTCTTGAGCCCAGCTCGCCGGGGAAAGCAGTAAAACAGCACTCAGGCACCAGATTGTCCGTTCAAGAGTTTGCATGGCCTTCCTCCTTACTGATCGATGGACGGGATCGACTTCCAAGGAAATGCTCTATGTGATGCCTCTGACACCCGAATGGTTATTGGCCGTGCCGCTGGTAGTCACTCCCGGGACGCCGCGTTTACCCCCCTCCGGCTCGCCTGCGGGCTACGCCCTTGTCTTGCCGACTCCCCCTCCAGGGGGAGTGATTCTTCAGGCTTGCACAAGGCTTCTTGCCCGATTGCTTGGCATGATGTAAACCATGTTCCCGGTCTAATGTGTGGATGACGGCTTCCTGGGAGCGCGGGCGTCCCGCCCGCACAAAGCCTGCCACAGCCTCGTCCATCTCCTCCACTTGGATCAACCGGGAACGACGCCATGGCTTTCCTTCGGCCTGGCCGATGCGGTTCCCGCCCACAGGGTGGCTGCCTGAAGCATTGCACTGAAGCTCAGCGGCAGCCAAAGGGAAAGGATGCGGGCGGGACGCCCGCGCTCCCAGGGCAATCACTCCCCCCTTGAGGGGGAGTCGCAGAAGCCGAGCCGCCAGGCGAAGGCTGATGCGGTGGGGGGTGGACGCCGGGCTGCGGCACGCGGCCACGCCAGATCGCGTCAGCACCGTCCTGATCTACTGAAATCTTTCGTGTGAGATATGCGGGTTCAGGTCAAAGTTGGGCGGAAAATTCGTCCAGGCGGGCTTGGTTCACCTGGATTTCTTTCCGCTCCTGCATCCAGGTCTTGGCCCCTTCCAGGAAGGCATCGAAAACGTTCTGCCGCTTCCGAGTCAACAACCGGTTCCGGACGTCCTCTTTTTCCGAGGCAAACTTTTCCGGATCGATAGCCTGCCTCCCCGTGAGAACAGCCACCACCAAACGCCGGCCCACCTGGACGGGCTCGCTGACCTCACCCTCCCGGGCCGAAAAGGCAAACTCATCCAGCGGGGTGCTTGCGCCCAGATCCGGGATGGAACCATTGCGGGTAAAGGCATCACTGAGCTTGACCTCGAGACGGGCTCGCCGCGCCGCAGATGATAACTTTCGACCTGCTTTCACTTTCTCGACCAGGTCCTCGGCCTTGGCCTGAGCCAGAGCATCGCTTTTTTGAGTTATCACGTCCCGTTCCACCCTGCGACGAACCTTGTCCAATTCAGGAACTTCGGAGGGCTTCACCTGGACCAGACGGGCCAGAACGAATCCGTTGGGGACCCGCAGGGGCGCACTGATGGCCCCCTCCGCCATGGAGAACACCCTGGTCGAGAGATCGGGTGCGTTCCCGATCCCGGGAATCGCCGCTCCCGGAGAGAAAAAGGGCGAGGTTTGAGACACCAAATTCAACTCCTTGGCAATGTCGTCGAAGGAGCGTTCATTCCTGGTCTGGCGGTAGGCCTTGTCGGCCAGGTCTCTTGCCGTCGCCTCGGCCTTTTCACTGCTAAGGGAAGACCGAATGAGGCCTTCCACCTCTTCGAAGGCTTGGGTGCGTGCGGCTTGCTTTTCAAGCACCTTGATGATGTGAAATCCAAACTGGGTAGTCACCAGGCCGCTGATCTCACCCTTGGCCAGGCCGAATGCCGCCCGTTCGAATTCAGGCACCATCCGGCCGCGACCAAAGAATCCCAGATCCCCTCCGTTCGAGGCCGAACCGTCCTCGGAGTGCCGCCGGGCCAATTGGGCAAAATCCTTGCCGGCTCTGGCCTCTTCGAGAACCTTCTCGGATTTCTGCCGGATCTTCTGTACGGCTTCCGCCGACTTGCCGGCCGTCTTGAACAGAATATGAGACGCCTGGACCTGTTCCTGAACCTGAAATTCGGACCGGTTCTTCCGGTAATAGTCCTTCATCTCCTCGCCGGTGGGTTGGAAGGTGGCCCTGAGCCGGCTGGTGTCCGCCAGGAGATACTGAATCTGACGCTGCTCCGGAAGGCGGTAGGTCGGCTTGTTCTCCTCATAGTGGGCCTTGACTTCATCCAGGGAAATGAATACCGATTCCTCGAACGAAGCGGGGTCGATGACCACGTAACTGATTCTGGCCTTTTCGTTCCGCAGCCGATAGTCTTCTTCAGCTTCCCAATCGGAGACATTCACATATTCGGTGACCAGACCACGCAATTTTTGCTGCATGATCTCGAAACGAATCGATTCCTCGAATTCCTCCACCGTCAGTCCGTTTTGGCGCAGGACCGCTTTGTACCGACTGAGGAAGAAGTTCCCCTCTTCGAGGAACGCCGGAACGGTCAGGATCTTCTCTTGAATCTCCTCGGAAGTGGCATCCACTCCCAAGCGGCGGCCCTGCTGCAAAATGATTTCCCGGCTGATGAGCTGATTGAGGATCTGCTGTTCTATCCTCAGCGTCCTCAATAACTTGCGATCATAAGGCACGCGGCTGCTGCGCAGGAACCGGTACAGAGCGACCCTGAGTTCCGCTGGGGAGATCTCGGCGCTTCCCACCCGGGCGACAAAGGGCACCCCGATCTCCTGGCCCCACTCCACGCCGACTCCCGGGATCAGGTAACCCACCAACCCCACCACCAGCAGCGGAAGAAGCACCCAGGCAAACAACCGCTTTTGTCGACGCATGACATCCAGGATCATCGGTCTTCACGCTCTCCTGTTCGAGTAGCCGCCAATCATGCGACAGCCGCATGCCCAATATGGACCAACCTCAAACCAGCCATTATAACCAGAGCCGGAAACATCGGAAAGCAATTCCCGGGCCATGGGCCTTCAACCCGGATTTCTCACCGGGGGGCCGGGCATCGGCTGGGACCGTGTTTGTCGTTAGCATCTTGCAGCGCTTTTTTGGGCAGCCTTCAGGGTACAGACTGCGCTGGGCGCACCCTGGCTTGCCTGAAACAAAACCTGTTTCACTCTCGTATGATCCGCCCCGTCGTGGGGGGCGGGGGCCGGACTTATCTGAGATCGAACACCAGGGATGATTGCTGCCCCCGCCTTGGCCGGCGGATCATTCGAGAGTGAAACAACGGACCTTTTTGGCCTATCGGGAGCAAGGACCATGTCCGGTTAAACCGGTTTGCTGCATAGGGAACATGGATAGACTCATTCTCGAGGCCGAGACCAAACGCGCGGAACATAATTTCGTGACCTTGGTGTGACATCGTGCATTTCGTGGAAAACCTCAGTTTCCTTCGTGCCCCTTCGTGGATTTCTTTTTTTTGGGCCTTCGTGGATAGACCCTCAATTATTTCAGGCAAGCCGCCAACGCGAAGTCGGCGTCGTGCCCCGTCCTCAACAACGCAAAACACGTAACTCACGAGTGCAGCCCCCGGTGAGAAATGCGGGTTAAGTGTTTGTAAATTAAGGGAAACTTTGGTATGCTGAGGGCGATCACTATAGGATTACCACCAAACTTCGGTCCGGGTCGAGTCAGCCCTTTTCCCAGAGTAGCCACAATACGGTAGAGCAACGGTGGACCCTCCCGAGGGCCAATGAGGAGCTAGCCACTGAATGATCTTTCGAGCTGCCTTCCACCTCTTTTCCAGCGACCTCGCCATTGACCTGGGCACGGCCAACTCTCTGGTGTTTGCCAAGGGAAAGGGGATTGTGGTCAATGAGCCCTCCATCGTGGCTGTCAACAAAAACACGAACCAAGTGGAAGCCGTGGGGCGGGACGCCAAGTACATGGTGGGACGCACCCCGGCCAACATCGTTGCCATCCGTCCGTTGAAGGACGGTGTCATCGCCGATTTCAAGGTCACCGAAAGGATGCTGACCTACTTCATCCGCAAGGCCCATGGTCGAAAGTTGCTGGTCCACCCCAGGATCGTCATTGGTGTCCCCTCGGAAATCACCCAGGTCGAGAAGCGGGCCGTCATTGACTCGGCCTACAGAGCCAAGGCCAGCGAGGTCTACCTGGTCGAGCAAGCCATGGTGGCAGCTGTCGGAGCGGGTTTGGCCATCTCCGAACCTTCAGGGAATCTGGTGGTGGACATCGGAGGCGGCACCACCGACATCGCCGTAATCTCTCTATCGGGGATCGTCCACGGCCGCTCCGTAAGGCTGGCCGGCCATGAACTGGACGACTCCATCATTCGACATATCAGAGCCAAGCACAATCTGTTGATTGGAGAGCGCACCGCGGAACAGATAAAAATCGAAGTCGGTTCGGCCTACCCCCTGGATGAACCGCTAACCATGGAGATCAAGGGCCGCAACCTGACCGAGGGAATTCCAAAAACCGTGGTTATTACGGATGCTGAAATTCGTGAAGCGCTCTCGGAGGGCGTGGGGGCCATCGTCAATGCGGTCCGGGGGGTGCTTGAAAAAACACCTCCCGAACTTTCAGCCGACATTGTTGATAAGGGCCTCATTCTGACGGGGGGAGGCGCCTTGCTTCGAAACCTGGACAAATGCATCCGGGAGGAAACCGGGTTGCCGGTCACCGTGGCGGAAAATCCCCTGTCCTGCGTGGTCCTGGGTACTGGAAAAATGCTGGAAGACTTCAATCTCCTCAAGAAGATCTCTATCGACTCCTACTGACGACGGCCGGTCCCGACTCAAGGATGGCGCTGGGCTCGGAGCCCTCTTTACCCAGAGACTTCCATGAAGCCGGTATTCCAGTCTCGAAAAGAAACGATAATCGTCATCGCCACCCTGGTGGCTCACTTGGCCCTGCTCTCCACCCAGATCCCAAAGGTGAGTTCAACTCCCCTGTTGCGAGCCTGGGCGATGGAGATCGTCCTGCCGCTGCTGAGGGGAACTGTCGGCGGCATCAGCGGCCTGAGTGGGCTTTGGGAGGACTACGTTCGGTTGAGGTACGACAAAGAGGAACATGAGCGCCTCAAGAGTCGAGTGGAGGATTACCAGCGAACCGTGCTCGTCTACCAGGAGGAGCTCCGCAAGCTCAACCGCTTGGAGGTGCTGGATCACGTCAAGGCCGCCCTGAACCGACCCTGCGTTTCGGCCAAAGTGATTGGAGGAGACGATCGCATGGGGTATAGCTCCCGAGTCGTGGACAAGGGCTCCAGCTCGGGAATCAGTTGGGATTGTCCGGTGATCAACGCCGATGGCGTGGTGGGGCGGGTGGTGTATGTTTCCAGGCACAGCGCGCTGGTGCAGTTGATTTCGGACCCGGACAGCGGTGTGGGCATTCTGCTGGAAACCAGCCGCACAACCGGCGTATTGAGGGGTACCGGGCAACAGTCAGCCACCATTCACTATGTTTCTCCAACAGAAAAGGCTTCACCCGGAGAGCGGGTGATCACCTCCGGACTGGACCAGATTTACCCCAAGGGATTGCTGGTCGGCAACGTGCTGTCGGCAACCGCAGGAGTAACCGGTTTGCAGCAGGTCATGGTTGCCATCGCCGCCCGGATGAAAAAACTTGAAGAGGTCCTGATCCTGAAAAAAGAGTCGGCAGGCTGATGCAATCCCTTTTCCAGCCTTTTCTCGACGTGCTGCTGCTGACCGGGATGGTGGCCCTCCAAAGCGTGTCCGCGCACTATTTTCCCAACGCGGGTGCCTTATTGAATCTGCCACTGATTGTCCTGCTCTACATGACGCTGACCCAGGCCAGCCTGCCGTGGATCCTTTTCCTGGGGACGCTGGCCGGTCTGCTGCAGGATAGTCAGGCTGTCAATCTTCTGGGACTCAACGGATTCTGCAATCTCTCGGTATGCATCCTGGTTTATCTGGGTAGCATGAGGATCGCGGTGGACGGCTGGATTATGCGCACCAGCATTCTTGGGCTGTCCTATGCAGCCGCGGGGCTCATCTCCTGGAGCCTGCGGGTTGCTTTTCTGGACCGGTACGAGCATCTCCTTTTCGACCAGTTGCTGATGGGTGCTTTGGTCTGCGCCGGCCTCGGGCTGCCGATTTTTTCTCTTTTTGATCGATTCCTGACGGAACGAACACACTGATCGATGCCTCTCCGGGACTTCTACAAAAACAAAGAGACGACGCAAGCTCGAATCCCGATTCTTCAGGTTTCGGCAACCCTGGCGTTTTTGCTCTTGCTGGCCGGACTGTGGAAGGTGCAGATCCTTCGGCACAACCACTATTCCGTTTTGGCCGAGCAAAACCAGATCCGATCCATCCGCTGGGTCGCACCTCGCGGTAATATCCTGGATCGCTATGGACGGCCGCTGGCCGACAACCGCCCTTCCTTTACCATCAGCGTGTTGAGGAAAGACCTCTCGGAGCTGGAGTCCTCCCTTGATCTCCTGAAACAAGGCCTCCAGTTGGAACCTGACTTCCTTCGGTCTCAAATCGAGAAGCAACGGAGCCGCCCCAGACATCTTCCCCTGGTTCTCAAGGAAGAGGCGGGAATCGGCGATATTTCCTTTATCGAGGCACACCGCCACGAGCTCCCAATCATACAGGTCGTTCCCCATCCCCTCAGAAACTATCCTGAAAAAGAGGTGGCGGCCCATCTGTTGGGTTACGTGAGCGAAGTATCGGAAAGTCAGTTGGAATCCGGAGCATTTGGAGATTCGGCCAAGCCCGGGGACACCGTTGGCCAAAAAGGGGTGGAACGAGTCTATGACCGCGTCCTCAGGGGAGTGGACGGGAAAAAAACGGTACGGGTCGACAGTCGCGGCCGCGAGATCGAAGCCGTCGAGCTGATCGAGCCCAAGCCCGGAAACAATCTGCGTCTGACCATCGACATCGATATTCAGCGAGCCGCTGAGCAGGCCTTCGGTGACAAGACGGGAGCAGCCGTTGCCGTCGACCCCCGATCCGGGGAGGTGCTCTGCCTGCTGAGTCGACCTGCTTTCGATCCCAACACCTTCGCCACCCGTATCAGCCGGCAAAAGTGGAACGAATTGCTGCTGGATCCCCGAAAACCCATGCATAACCGAGCGATTCAGAGCCGCTTTCCCCCGGGTTCGGTGTTCAAGATATTCATGGCCGTCGCCGGCCTGCAGGAAGGCGTGCTGACCTCGACCCACACCGAGGTCTGCACGGGCGGCACGCGGATCTACGGACGCCGCTTTGCCTGTTGGAAGAAGGGGGGCCACGGCAGGGTCGATCTGCACCGTGCCATCGTGTCTTCCTGCAACGTCTTTTTCTACCGCCTGGGCCGAAGACTGGGAATTGACAGGATTGCCGACAATGCCAAAGCCATGGGATTGGGATACAAGACCGGCATCGATCTGCTTGGCGAAGATCCGGGACTGATTCCCTCCCCCGAATGGAAGCAGCGGATTTACAAAACGGATTGGTATCCCGGAGAGACCATCTCGGTGGCCATCGGCCAGGGCGCCGTTTCCCTGACACCCATTCAACTGGCCCGCGCGCTGGGAGGACTGGGCCTGGGAGGAATCTACAACGTACCGCATGTCGTTCCGGCCGCGGAGCTCAATCGCATGGGGAAGCGGCTGCCTGCTGCGTTCAAGTCGAATCCCCCTCTCGAATCCCGGACCATTCGCCTCGTCAGTCGCGGTCTCTGGGGCGTCGTCAACGAGTATGGCACCGGCAGGCGGGCTGCCGTGCAGGGATTTGACGTCTGCGGCAAAACGGGGACGGCTCAGGTCATCGGCCGGGAACTACGCGCCAGCTTGAAATCCCGAGATGAAAAATTTAAGGACAACGCCTGGTTCGTGGGCTTCGCTCCCAGAGACTTCCCTGAAATCGCGGCCGCTGTTTTCGTGGAACAGGGAGGGAGTGGCGGTACCACTGCCGCCCCCGTCCTTCAGGCCATGTTCCAGGTCTATTTTGACAAGCACAAGAAGAACCAGCCCCACAGTGAGGGCCGGCCGGAGCACATCGCACTCTCCCTGCCATCCGGCAGGGCCCGTTAGCCCGCATTTCTCACCAGGGGGTTGCACTCTTCTCAAGAGTGCAACTTGGTGCAGGAATTTTCCCCTCAGCGCGTGCTCGCGAGCGAAGGGCGTAGCGGGGACTACGTTCGAGCGAGCCTGTACGCGCTGAGGGGAAAAGGACAAGCCAGGGCGCGCCCAGCGCAGTCTGTAGCCGCAAGTCCCTTAAATGGCGCCAATCAAGGGTCTGAAGATAAACCGCTATTCACTATGCATTCAGCGACCTGGTGAGAAATGCGGGCTTAGCCCAACTTGCTAAAACAATTCCTGCCATATCTCAAGCAATGTGACTGGGTACTGCTTTCCCTGGCGCTGGCCATCGCCGCTGTGGGAGTGGTCGAAATCTACAGCGCGACCCAATACGAACAATCGCAAACCTTTTACGTCAAACAGATCTACTTCGTTGTCTTCGGATTGGCGCTCCTGCCCCTGGTAGTCAGCCTGGACTATCGAATCCTTTCCCAGCAGGTACCCTATATCTACCTGGGCGCTGTACTCTTGCTGCTCCTGGCCCTGTTTATTGCCCCGGCCGTACATGGCACCCGTGGATGGATTCCACTGGGCCCCTTTAATTTCCAGCCCGCGGAATTTTCCAAGGTGGCAGTCGTACTGACGCTTGCCCGCTTCCTCGGCGAGACCCGCACCCGATTGCTCACCTTTGGCGAAATCATCAAGGCCTGCCTGCTGGTGGGAGTGCCCCTGGGATTGATCCTGCTGCAGCCCGACCTTGGTTCGGCCATCACCCTGGTTCCACCGCTTGTCGTCGGTCTCATGCTCGGAGGTCTCCAGCGGCGGTGGATCTTAATCGGCCTGGTCTTGTCGACCTTGATTACTATCGCGGGATGGTATAGTCTCAAGCCGTATCAAAAGGAACGGGTTTACACGTTCCTGGAGCCGGAAAGAGACCCTCGCGGAAGGGGTTACCAGGCGATCCAGTCCCGCATAGCCATGGGCTCCGGTGGTCTTCTGGGCAAAGGAATCACTCGGGGAAGTCAGACGGCCCTGGGGTTCCTTCCTGAGCGCCATACCGACTTCATATTTTCGGTGGTAGGCGAAGAGTTTGGCTTCGTCGGGTCATTCACCATTCTGGCATTCTACTTTCTGATCATCATGCGTTCGATTCACATCGCACAGACCGCGCGCGACAACCTTGGAGTCTTTCTTGCCCTTGGATCGATGAGCGTCCTTTTATTCCATATTCTTGTGAACATAGGAATGGTGGTGGGTCTGGCGCCCATCACGGGCATCCCCCTTCCCCTGCTGAGCTACGGCGGGTCTTCGATGCTCACGACGTTCATTTTGCTGGGATTGATCATGAACGTCGGAATGAGAAGGTACATCTACTAGCCCCGGCCAGATTATTCGGTCTCCGGATGCCAATTGGGGCGGCCGCGGATGACAACCCGCGTTGGCCTTGAGGTTTACCCACTTTTTTCTGAATATCGCAATCCGGGTCCAGCTCGTTCGGGATCATCGAGCGGACCGGGATCAGCGAGAAACACCAAAGAGCTTGAACGGTAGTGTTCCCGGCGAGCCAGCCTCGCTCGCCCACGGAAGCCAGGCAAAGGCATGGCAACAGGAGTAGATCTGTGATGGGATCGACAGGACTCTCGCTTGATGAAGGGTCGAATCTGCCTTACCAACCTGGGCATCCGACCCTCTTAAACACACCCTCTGCCCCGCCGAACAGCTCCTCAGTGTTTCACCAAGGAGGAGTATCCCATGTCGAAGGAACTCATCGTTTCCGCATCCTCACAAGAAACCAAAGCCGCCATGCTGGAGGACGGCGAAGTCGTTGAAATCCACATCGAGCGCGAACGGGACAAGGGGATCGTCGGAAGCATCTGCAAGGGTCGAGTGACCAAGGTGCTTCCCGGGATGCAGTCGGCCTTTGTCAATATCGGTCTGGATAGGGACGCCTTCCTCTATGTCTCTGATTTTTTTGAAGACACGGATGAATATGACCTAATTGTCAGCACGGCCGAAGAACGTGTCGCCAAGCTCGACAAGGGCGGCGGCGCCCAACCCCCCGAAGAACCGGAGGGCAGTGGAGAGAACCTGGCAGCCACCCGCTTCCCCGACCGTCGACTGCGCCCCCGGCGCGCCAGACGGGGTCGGTTGCGGGGAAAACGCTTCGAGGCGACTTCTACGGCGCCTTCTTCAGAGTCCGGCGCCAAGGCATCGGTCGACAGGGCACCCTCCCCGGCTCCGGTTTCCAGCGAGCCAGAGGGATTATCCTTGCTTCCCGGTGAATCTCTGGCCAAATATGCGGCGGTTTCCGATGGCCTCTCAGGGGTAGAATCCGAGACCGCCCACCAGGACGCCGGCCAAGCCGAGCCAACCGCCGTAACCGAGACGGAGGCTCCTTCCCTCAAGGGTGAAAGAACCAGACGCCGCCCCAAGCCGGCTCCTGCCGACAGTGGCGGCGGAGATGCCTCCGCAGCAGCTATTGACGAAGAACAGACTGCAGACACTGAATCGGTGGTTCAGGCTATAGGGAAAGCCGACAGCCTGGCAGTGGAGGCGGCAACCCCGGAAGCCCCCGCCTCGACTGGCGACTCCGAGCCGGTGTCAGAAGCCTCCGCCGAAACACCGGCGGAGACGGACACCGTTACGGGAGAGTCCGCGGCTGCTGCAGAGGAGAATCCTCCCAGCCCATTGCAAGCGGAGTCGGAGGGTGAGGAGGAGAGCCAGCAAGCCGAAGCTCCCGTTTCCATTGCATTGACCGAGCCGTCGCCACAGGTGCCGGATGTCGACCAGGACGCCGCATCCGGCGGAAGTCCGGCCACCGAAGCCACCGAGCCGGCCGCAGAAGCCGCGGCGGACGACTCCGGTGCATCTCCTTCCGGAACCGATGACGGGGAACCGGAGGAAGCTGCCGCCGAGTTGAGCGCGCAGGCACCACAGACACCGGCCGCCGCCGACTCCGCCGAGAGTTCGGTTCCAGACGCCACCGAGCCTGCTGCAGACCCCGGCGCCGACCCCTCCGACCCGATTCAACCCGAAGATCAAGCGTCGACAGAGCAGGCTGCCCCCGAATCCAAACCTGAAACAGCCGGGGTCCCTGAAGCGCCTTCCGGGTCGGGCCCTCGATCCCGAGCCCCCAACGCCCAGTATCGCAGCCGTCCCAGCACGCCCAAGTTCTTTCGCCGATCACCAGACCGCAAGCGGACCCGACAGGGCGAGGAACGCCAGCGGCGTGAGGCGGCCTCCCCCATGCCCCTGATCGCCGACCTGCTCAAGCAAGGCCAGGAGATTTTGATCCAGATTGCGAAGGAGCCGCTGGGAACCAAGGGGGCGCGCATTACCTCCCATATCGCTCTTCCGGGGCGCTACCTGGTCTACATGCCGACGGTCAACCACATCGGAGTCTCCCGCAAGATCAGTTCCAGCGAGGAGCGCCAACGACTCAAGAAAATCATCCTGGACAACCGAGGCGACCTGCCCGGCGGGTTCATTATTCGTACCGCCGGGGAGTACAAGGGAGAAGACGAATTCAAATCGGACATCGGGTTTCTTCGCGCCCTCTGGACAGAGATCAAGAGTCAGTCCGAGAAAAAGTCCGCCCCTGCCATCATCCATCGTGAACTCAGTCTGGTGCAAAGGATTCTCCGGGACCAGTTCACCAAGGAATTCACGGCCATTCGCGTGGATAACGAGTTGGTGTACGCCTCCATGGTGGAGCTGATCCACCGATTCCAGCCCAACCTGGTCAATCGGGTCAAGCTTTACACCAGAGAGACACCCATATTCGAAGAGTTCGGGGTTCAGGCGGAACTGGACAAAGCCCTGCGATCCAAGGTTTGGCTGAAATCGGGGGGCTACATCGTTATCGACCAGGCCGAGGCTCTGGTGGCCATCGACGTGAACACCGGCAAGTACGTGGGCAGGTCGAACAAGCTGGAAGACACCATTGCCAAGACCAACATCGAGGCAGCCAAGGAGATTGCCCGGCAGTTGCGGTTGCGCGACCTGGGAGGCATTATCGTTTGCGATTTCATCGACATGGAGGACCGCAAGAACCGGCTCAAGGTCACCCAGACACTGGAGGAAGCTCTCAGACGGGAAAAATCGCCTTCGAAAGTGCTTCAATTCAATGACTTCGGACTGGTGGCCATTACCCGCAAGCGGGTCAAGCAATCGCTGCTGAAAGTGTTGTGCGAGCCCTGCTCCCAGTGTTCCGGGTCCGGAATGGTGAAATCCCCCCAGACCGTCTGTTATGAAATCCAGGGAGAAGCGCGGAAAATGGCCGGCGCCATCGAGGATCCGGAAATGACCTTCCGGGTGCACCCCGTGGTGGCCAAAGCCCTGAAGACCACCGAGGCCTCTGTCATTGCCGAGTTGGAGTCAAGCCTGAAGAAAGACGTGGTGATCAAGAGCGATCCGCTGTTCCCTCAGGATCGCTTTGACATCTTTTGAGATTTCACTCCGTCATGGCGGGCAGGGATAATCTATTTGGAAAATCCTTTCCCCCGGCAGTGTTGCGATTTAGGGGAGAGCGGTGAAGCCGCGGTTGACGTAGCTCACCCGCGGAAACGCCGCCTACAGGCCTTCCTTATAGAGCTGCGTAGCAGCGGCTTCGTGTAGCCCCGGGCGGAAGCCCGGGGTCGTGTGAATCCCGCGCTACCGAGCCGCGTACGCGGCGATTTAGTCGCATCCCTCCCGAACGCAGCGCCCACCCAAAAACCGCTAAACACGCCCTTCCCCAACCACGCGGCACTCACCCCGGAACCTGCTCAGGGCCGTCCCGTCCCCCCGGTCCTGGAAGCAGCGCCTCGTAGCCTTCCCGAAACGACGCATAGCGAAAGGTATAGCCCGAACCGACCAGCCGGGTGTTGCGGCACCGTTTCCTGCCCCGGGCGGGCGATCGTCCCTCGGAGGGCCTCAGGGGAGGAGCCGGGACCTTCAGTCGGTCGGCGATCCAGCGCAGGACCTGACATTGCTCGGCGGGGTCATGGTCCACCAGCAGGTAGAGGGGCCGCGGGTTGTCGAGCCCCATCAAGTGGGCCAGCGCTCCCGCGCAGTCATCTCGATGAATGTGGTTCAGATAGCGGGGCGGGCCTTCAAAACAGCAGGCCTCCCCTCGCCGGACGCTCTCGATCAGCCGGTGCCGGCCCGGCCCATAGATGCCTCCGACTCGAGCAACGGTGCCCGCGATCGGGCCTTGCAGCAGCACCTGCTCGGCGGCTCTGAGCAAGCGCCCCCTGAAGTGGCCGGCCTCGGCCGGCGAGTCCTCATCCACCCATTCCCCGCCGGACTGGCCGTAGACCGCCGTGCTGGAGGTGAAAAACAGGCGGCGAACGGGAGGGTTCTGGCCCCGCAGGACTCCAATCAGGTTGCCCAGGCCCTGGAGGTAGGCCGACCGGTAGCCTGGCTCCGAGCGATGATCGGCCCCCGCCGTGTAGAACGCCACATCGAAAGGGCCCGGCAGGTTTCCCAGCGTTTCGGGCCGGGTGAGATCGGCGCTGAACCCGCACAGCCCTGGCGGCAATCGCCCCGGACCCCGCCGCAAGCCGCATACGAAGTGACCTTCCCCAACCAGGCGCAGACCCAGCACCTGCCCCACGTAACCGCAACCGGCGATGAGCACGCGAGCCATCGAGTGCGATTCCCCCTGGAGGTGCGGCGCCTCCCCGCGCCGCGCCGCCGGGAAACCTGGAACGGTTGGAGCCTGATCGGCCGCGGGGCTGCGCCTGCCCCATCACCCAACCGAACCCCTGTGGACCGCGGCGCTCCGGTCAGACCGCCCGATAGGAGAACAACCTGGCTGAATTGGGGGCCAGCGGGACCGGGAGCCCGCCATGCATCAGCTCGTTTCCCGACAGGATCCGGCTTTCTCCCGTGCCCTCGTCCCGCAGGCGATAGCGACGGCCGGCATCCAGGGACTGCAGGAAAATGGATTGGCGAGGCCGCCGCCCCAGATAGCGGAAGACGAAAACCACCCCTTCCAGGGAGCCGTCGCAAAACTGGGCGGCGTCCCAATCGGCTTCACTGTTGGGCACGGTCAGCAACCGGTAGTAGTCCTTCACCAGCAGCGGCCGGATCCTCTTGTAGACCCCCACCCAGTGCTTGGCCCGCCGCGCCGCTTCCGGCGGCCAGTTGGCCAGCCCGCCATGCAGCAGCAGCTGCCCGGTCATGCGACTCAGAAAGGCCAGATCCGAAAAGCCGGCATCCAGACCGTTGTCTCGACCCTCCCGGTCGGGTCCCACCGCCGAACCCATGTAGTTGGCCGGCAGGAAGGCATTGGCCCCCAGCTGGATCATGCGGCAGGAGTGGGGATGCCCGCTCATGTCGTTGGCCCAGGCGCAGTGGTGGCGCCTCAGGCTGCCCAGATCGATGGCGTTGCCGCCCCCGGCGTTCAGCTCCAACATCAGGCGAGGGTGCCTTCGGGTCAGGGTTTCCCACACCCGATAGAGCCCGCGGACGTGAGCGAAGCGGGTCTTGCCGTCGTTGTCCACCAAGTCCCAGTGAAAGGATTCCTCGCCCCGCATGGGATCGGTATAGAAATCGGCCCGGATATAGCGCAGGTCGTAGCGCTCCACGAAGCGGCCGATGAGGTCGATCCAGTGGTCGCAGGCCTCGGACGAGCTGAAATTGTACTTGAGCGGATGGAACCCCTCGGGAAGACGGTAGAAGAATTCGGGATGTTCCCGCGCCAGATTGGTCCAGGGAAAAGCCACGGCTTCGAAGTAGAGCCCCATGCCCATGCCCCTGGAGCGAACATAGTCGGCAAAGGGCTCCATCCCCCGGGGAAACTTCTCGGGGTCCACCTCCCAGTTGCCCCTGCCTTTGGAATGCCCTCCCTTGTACCAGTCGGCGTCCACGCAGAACATCTCCACTCCGGCGTCGGCCGCCGCGTCCACCTGGCGGCGGAGCTCCTCTTCGGTGTAGGTCACGCTGATGCCGGGCCAGAGCGTGTAGGCCACCGCCGGCAGCGTGGGTTTTCCCCGGTAGTGGGGCGTCAGGCGCTGGTGAATGTAGCGGCGCAGGGCGTTGGAGCCCGAATCGAAGCCCTTCTCGAAAAACCCCAGGTGGACCACCGGCAGGTCCAGGCTCTCCCCCGGGTTCAGAACCAGGTCCTTAATCAAGGGACCCACCTCGATTTTCAGGTCGCTGGGAGATCCGTCGAAGGCGACCCGAGCCTGCCAGAAGGTGGACCACTCCATGCCGAAGAAGATCCCCGGCTGCTCCGAATCGGGGCCCTGGCTGACCATGAACAGGGGAAGATCCTGGGAAGAGGATCCGGTCCAGCGTTCACCGAAGCCCCGCTGCTTGACGGGGACCGCTACCTCACAGGAGCCGGTGGGACACCCGGTCAGGTTCCGGTGGCTGGCAAACTCCACCGGGCGATAGTGAAACGGTTCGATCCAGCGGGGACGAAAGGCATCCGAGGGAAATTCCCGGGCGTGGGGGAAGTAGGAGGCGCTGCCGGCGCCGGAACAGCTCATGATCCGGGAGCCGGTGACCCCGCCCAGCTGCAGAAACAGGGAAAAGAGGCGAGTCAGGGGCATAGAACGCCGATCGGAGGTGTTGGTCAACTTCACCCGGAATTCGGCCGCTCGGAAGGTCCTATCCAACCGCAGGCTTCCAGCAGCCTCGAGTCCCTCCGCGGAGCGGTAGCGAAACTGCCAGAGATCGGCAGTCTCTGCCTCGAGCGAGTCCAGTTCCCAGGCCAGCATCTCTCCATTCCGCTCCATGGCGAATCCGGGACCCGGTTTCAGGGTCAGCCCCTGGGGCGCCAGCCCACTCATGACTTCCACCAGGCTTGCCGGCTGCCCGGACACCTGCCCTGCAGGCGCTGCCGCGGCTGCAACCCAAGCGGGTGCGGCGGCCATGGCCGCGGTGCTGCTCAGGAATTGACGGCGGTTGATCCCCGTGAGTGGCATTTCCATTGTCGTTCCTCCCTCGTTCCTCCTGGAGGCGGCATCATACCATGCCGGCCCGTTTCACCCGCGGCCCGCCCCAAACGGAAGCGGGACGGGAGGCGTGGGTCAGGAGGCGCACCCGGCGGTTGACGGCGGGGGCGGGTAAGGCGCGGCTGCCCGTGCCGCTGATAGTCACTTAAGGGGCGCGCACGGGCTGCGCCTGGGCTGCGCACGGGACGCGCCTGGGACGCGCACGGGACGCGCACGGGCTGCGCCTGGGACGCCGCGTCTGCCCCCCTCCGGCTCGACTGCGGGCTCCGCCCTCTCGCCGACTCCCCCTCAAGGGGGGAGTGATACTGGAGCGCCTTATGCAGGCCGCAACATCACTCCCCCCTTGAGGGGGAGTCGCAGAAGCCGAGCCGGCAGGCGAAGGCTGATGCGGTGGGGGGATGGACGCCGAGCCATCAGACTGCAGCGCGAGATCCACACGCCCCCGTGCCCGCCCAGCCCAATCTGTACCCTGAAACCTCCCCAAAAAAGTCGCTGGATGTCCGGCAGATGAACTTCATCTGGTAAACTGGGGACGCGCCGCGGCCGGCCCGCGGGACAGGCTTGCGGAACCATATCGATTGCCATGGGAGAACAGAGAGACGTGCTCAAACAAAAAGATCGCATCGTTGAGACCGATTGGGCCGGGCTGAGCCTGGGGGAACGCATCCGGCATCTGGAGGTGGAAGGCTACCTGGTCCTGCCCGGGCTGTTGGACTCGGCCCACATCCAGCGGCTTCAGGAAGAGACCAACAAGTTAGAGACCTTCCATGTCGACTACAGCGTCCATCAGAGGGGGTGCCAGGATATCCAGTTCTGGGGCGGACCCATCACCGAACTGATCGCCCATCCGCCGACCATCGACTACCTGAAAGCTCTGTGCGGCCCGGAGCTGATCTTCATGAGCTACGACTACGCCCGCTCCGAGCCCGGCCATCCCGGGATCAGCCTGCACTGCGATGGGCAGCCCTGGGGATCGGAGATTTTCGGCTACGAGCAGAGCTGCCCCCGCCTGATTCGAGTGCTCTACTACCTTCAGGACCTCACGCCCGAGGTGTCCGCCTTCAAGGTGGTGCCGCGCTCCCATCTGAGCTTTCATCACGACGGCAATCCCTACCTCCGTTATGAGGAGCATCCCGAGCAGGCCATGGTCACCTGCCGGGCGGGCTCGGCGGTGTTGATCAACCAGAACGTCTTTCACGGGAACTACCCCAACATCGGCGGCTATGCCCGGGAGATGCTGGGACTCGCCTACCGCCCCTCCTGGGCCGGACCCAGCGGCCAGGTCAAACAGTGGGACCCGGAGCAAGTGGCCAAGGTGCCCCCGGTCGTACGGGAGCTCATGGGCGATCCCAACACCCGCATCTGGCACTTCGAGGGCGGCAACAAGCCCCCCAACATGGCCAAGGAGGGGCCCGGCGTCGATGCCAGCCGCTGGGAGCGGTCCGGCTAGCGCCTGCCGACGGCCAAGGCTTGAACCTTCGAAGTTTTGACCCCATGAACAACAAAGCATCAGCTGCGCTACTCGTCCTCCTGATCGCCCTGTCGGCCATTGCGGCCGGAACCGATCAGGCGGAGAGCGAGCAACGGTGGCTAAGCATGAGCGGACCCGCCGTCAAGACCCTGGAGGCCTTGCAGGCCCACAACGCCGGCCTGCCGCCCCCGACCGAGGGTCGCGACACCGGGCTGCGGCTTCGGGTGCTGACCTTCAACATTCACAACTTCAGAGGCTATCCGGAAGACCTTGGGACGGCCCGCTGGCAGAGCCACCCCGAAGACAAGCTGGATATCCAACTCAGGACCCTGGGGATGCTGGATGCCCACCTGGCTTCCCTGCAGGAATGTGCCTATGACAAGCCCCTGCAGCTCCGGCTGGTAGAACGGTTGGGCTACCGGGCCAGCTTCTTCCCGGCCTCCCACCACAAGCACTGCGCCGGCGCCACGCTGAGTCGATACCCGCTGCTGGACAGCCTGAATCTGACCTTCCTGGAGATGGAAGGCCAAGTGGTCATGAAGCGGTTTCTGGGCCGTTCTCTGGTTCGCCTGCCGGGGGGACAGGAGATCCTGATCTACGGAGGACACTACGATCCGGTCCCCGACGCCGAGATGGACCTCATCGAGGAAGTCTGCCGACTAGACCGCGCGTTGAAACGCCCCATGATCTGGATGGGCGACTGGAACATCCAGCGGACCCATGCTCTCTACAGCCGTTTCCGCAAAATGGGACTGGTGGATGGCTTTGCCCACCTGGGCCTGCCTCACACCACCACCAGCCTCAAGGGAGACCGCACCCGGGGCGGCATCGACTACATCTTCTGCACCCCGGACATCGCCGACCGCCTCGAGTCCATCGAGGTGGTGGCTCGCGGGGCGGCCGCGCTCGACCCCAACGACCCGGAAAGCATCGCCGCCAGTGACCACCTACCGGTGTTGGCGGTGTTTCGGTTTTAGCCATCACCCCGAATCTGAAACGCATACAACCTGGCCTGCTTCAAGGTGAACTTGAGTTGCACCACCCTGCCGCCTAGCCGCTTCAGGTCGGGAAACCGCTTCCAGCCAGGCCGAAGCCGCAACTCATCCACCCCGGCGTATCGCTTCGCCTCATCGCGCCCGAAGCCTTCAATGGCCCCCCCTGCCGGGTCAAGCACTTCAACGCGGAATTCTCCGCGCCGCGCATCGACATTGACTTCAAGTCGATCTCCCTCCAATCGGAATGGTTTGGTGACAAGCTCGCCCTCGTCTTCGCTGGCAGCCAGGGCGACCCATCGGTCCAGCGGCAGTGTGGCTAATCCGATGGCGTTTCGTCGTTTCGAGCACCAGTGGCGTTCATTGCCGGCGCCGTAAAAGATCCAGTGACGGTCCCTCCAGGTCACAACCTGGGAGGCCGGCATGATCATGTCCTTGTCGAAGGATCCCTCCGGACCCCGCCGGATCATGGGCTTGGCGTCGTAGACCCAGCCAAGGTCCCAGTGGTCGCCATCGCGGCTGGTAGCAATGTAGAAGTTGAGGATGTCCCGCTGGTGGCGGGTCCGGTAGTCAGGCTTGTCGGCGTAGGGCGGCGGAATTGCCTTGGGCGGAAATTCATAAACACTCATCAGGGCGAAATGCAACCCTTGGTTAATCCAGTCGGTCAACCCGTAGATCTGGCGGCGCCATCGCTCACTCGCTCCCTCACGGTCGAATTTCCAGCTTCTCAACGTCGTCCAGTCGGTGGGATCGGCCTTCACGTCGGGGTTGACCATGCTGCGGTTGCCCCGCCACTCATTGACGTCATCGTCTCCGAAGTCGCTGCGCGTGTAGAGACGGTATACCCGCGCCAGCGGGTCCCACAGGATCTGGTTGTGGGTGTCGGCTGCTCTGCCGGTGACCGGTTGCCCATCGTTATAGCTGCTCCAGTGAATGCCGTCCGCCGAGTGGGCCAAGGCGGCCCTGACTCCAGGACCATAGTAGGCTGCCTTGTAGCGGTGGCGCGGGTCGGTCTCATGGGAATCGATGGAGACACTCATGTGCCCCCTGGCGTCGAAGATAATGTTCGACTTGCCGTCCGAAGAGACAGGAGGCCGGGTCCAACGGATGCCGTCCTCGGACTCCGCATAGCCGATCCCCTTCTCCTCGCCGGCCGCGTACCACATCTGAAACCTGTCGCCCGGCTCGTCACGCAGAACCGTCAAGTAACCGCCAAACGCCGAGGGATCATCCCAGCGCCGGTCCGGCAGCAGGACCGGGCGGGGGTGTTTGACCACCTCCCCAAGCTGACGATCGAGCCGTGAGGTAGAAGCCAGGATATAGTCATCCACCAGCAACTGCTTCCGCTGGCCAATGACCAGAGGGGGATCAGGAGCAAGCATCACCCGGATGCAGCAGAAAACCAGCCCAAGGGAAACAGCGATGCTCTTGAAAGAAAGAACGTCCGGCCTGTTCCGCTGAAGCCTGGCGATGTTCACAGCAGCGTCTCCATAACAACCACCCGGGAGCGCGGGCGTCCCGCCCGCACCAGCCCGGCACAGCTACGTCTATCTCCCCCACGTCGATCAACCCGGAAAGACACCGTTCCCGGATCAATATGTAAAGGATGTTCCCGGTTTGCGCCCCATTGTCACTCCCCTCTTGAGCGGGAGTCTCATGAGATGAAAACCTCCTGGGAGCGCGGGCGTCCCGCCCGCACCAGCCTGGCACAGCTTCACCTACCTCCCCCACGTCGATCAACCCGGAACGGCGCCGTTCCCGGACCACTGTGTAAAGGATGCTCCCGGTTTGTACCCCATTATCACTCCCCCCTTGAGCGGGAGTCTCATGAGATGAAAACCACCCGGGAGCGCGGGCGTCCCGCCCGCACAAAGCCTGGCACAGCTACGCCTATCCCTCCCACGTCGATCAACCGCAAACGGCACCGCTCCCGGATCAATATGTAAAGGATGTTCCCGGTTTACACCCCATTATCACTCCCCACTTGAGGGGGAGTCGCAGAAGCCGAGCTGCCAGGCGAAGGCTGATGCGGTGGGGGGGTGGACGCCAACCCGCCAGCGCCGCGCGGCCCCGCCGGATCGCTTCAGCGCCGTCCTGATCTACTGAAAACTTCTGTGCGACACAGCTCGCTTTCTGCACGTCTGGAATAGGAAAGCACTGTTGCAGGATTCAAAAGCTCGCAATGACCCGCCACACCCCTTGAATCCAAGGCCCTGAAAGAATCGCTCAGGACGACAGCCTGGTTCCGACCCCGTTTTCCCGCTCGGTCACTTGACAATATCATTGCATTCTGAACAATGTTTGCCCATGAGACACCAAACTCTCCTCGCAATTCTCCTTGGCGGACTGGTCTGTACCATTGCCGCCACCCCAGGCCAGGCTCAAACCCTCGAAAGCCGTCAGGATGCGTCGCTCGACTATCCGATCGAGGTGCTGGAGGCCGATCCCTACTGGCAGCCGGCCGGCAAGTGGGCGCTGGAGTCGCCCCTGACCACCATGGGAGCCATGCGCGCCGTCTATCGCAAGCTGGGAACCCTGCCCGCCCAACGGCTGCGGCTGCCGGTTCCCAACTCGCCCTGGAAGCTGACGGGGCGAGCGAGCCGTACCGCCGACGGCACCCTCTACGCCGCCTTCGGCCGCTACCTCTACCATTCCACCGACGAAGGCCGAAGCTGGCAGGGAAGGAAGCTGGACAACCTTGCCGGCGCCGAGGGCCAACCGGTCAGCACCGGCGCCTTCGGCAGCGACGACCAGTCCCTCTTTCTGGCTCACGCTCACCGGGGGCTGCCCCCCATCGACCCCCAGGCGGAAAATCCGTCCTACCCGGTGGTCATCTCCCGATCCAGCGACGGCGGCCGGACCTGGCAAGCCAGCGATCCCCTGAAACATCCCTTCAAGAAAACCGGGGGCGACGGCAATCACATCGTCAGCCTGGGCGGAGACGAGCTGCTGGCCAACATGGATGGATACGGAGGACCGCTGGACCCGAATGTCCCGGAACAGGGCGGCATGGTGACCTTCCGCAGCACCGACAGCGGAAAGACCTGGAAGTTCGATTCCTACCTGCCCAAGATCGCCGAAACCGGCTTCCTGCACCTGGGCGGCCGGCGGATGCTGGCGGCCTTTCGCAACGAAAGCGGGAAACACGACAGCAAGACGGTGCAGCTGGCCAACTCGGAGGACGGGGGACGCACCTGGCACAGCCATCGCCCCCTCACTCGCATGTACGGCCAGGCTCACGGGGATCTGGTCGCCCTGCCGGGAGGAGGCGTGGTGGCCACCTTCGAGAACCGCTACCCCTACGCCGATGGGGGAGCCATGCTGGCCCGGGTCAGTTGGGACGGAGGCCAAACCTGGGAGCCCGAACTCTACAAGCTCACCCGGGGTCACGGCTATTCCGGCTCGGTGGTACTGAAGGACGGCACCATAGTCACCCTGGCCGGCGACGGCCAACTCAGCCGGGCAGGCCGCCCCACCGGCCGCCGCTACACCCTGCAGGCCCTACGCTGGAAACCCTGGCCGAAGGGGAAGAAGGGTGGGGAGTAGTTAGGCATCCCGAGCCTTTCCGATACCTGCAGCCAACCCCTAAATGGGACCACATCCCGTGACCCTGCTTACCGTCGCCGCTGCAATAGGCCTCCTCGCGGCTCTCCTGGTAACCCACACCATGACCGACTGAAATACGGAAATAGCCCCTGTTAACACAATAGTAGTGTACACTACAACAGTGTGTCTGCGACAGTAAGGAGGCAATCGTGAAAAACATTACCTTGAGCGCCGACGAGAATCTGATTGAAGCCGCGCGACAACGGGCCGTGTCGGAGCACACGACCTTGAACGAGCAATTTCGGTTGTGGCTCAACAACTACGTTCAGCGCGAACAGCAGGCTGCCGAGGCCATGAGAGTCATGCGTGAGTTGCAAGGCAAGTTGCGCGTTGGACGCAAGTTGACGCGGGATGAAATGAATGAGCGTTGAAAACTTCATTGACACCAACGTCTTCGTGTACCAGCTTGAGCGACTTGATACCCGCAAGGCCGCAATTGCAGAACACTTGATCCAGCATGGGATAGTGAGCGGAACCGCATGTATTAGTTCTCAGGTTGTCCAAGAATGTCTCAACACGGCGATTCGCAAGGCGGAAATAAAGTTGACCAGATATGAGATGGAAAAGTATCTGCAATCTGTGCTCGCGCCCTTGTTAAGGATTCAGCCGAGTCTTCGCCTCTATCGGTCATCCCTGGACATCCAGTCGCGCTATCAGTTCAGCTTCTACGACTGCCTGATCGTTGCCGCCGCGCTCGAAGCGGGCTGTAAAACCCTCTACAGCGAAGACCTGCGGCACGGACAGCAAATTGAAGGAGTCACCATCACAAACCCGTTCAGGACATGAGCTTACTGTTGGCGAAAACTCCAAAAACCGGCAAATCCAAAGTCGTCGCAACCATCACCCACGGCAAGGCCAAACGCACGAATATCCCCGGGGCCGAGCACCAGGCGGTGATTGCGGAGGACGACCGCAATCCCATCCAGGTCGCCTATGAGCGCCGCAACCTCGACCCGCAACTCGTCTGGCGCGGCAAGGACCACCAGGACTGGTCGGATCCGGGGTGCAGGGGCCGCCTCTATTCATCCAGAAGAAGGTGAATCCGAAGGTGCTGATCGACGACCTGCCGCAGCGGAGCAAGGAGACGGAGATCGCCCCCTCACCCGCATGTACGGCCAGGCTCACGGGGATCTGGTCGCCCTGCCGGGAGGAGGCGTGGTGGCCACCTTCGAGAACCGCTACCCCTACGCCGATGGGGCGCCATGCTGGCCCGGGTCAGTTGGGACGCAGGCCAAACCTGGGAACTCGAGCTCTACAAGCTCACCCGGGGCCACGGCTATTCCGGCTCGGTGGTGCTGAAGGACGGCACCATAGTCACCCTGGCCGGCGACGGCCAACTCAGCCGGGCGGGCCGCCCCACCGGCCGCCGCTACACCCTGCAGGCCGTCCCCTGGAAACCCTGGCCGAAGGGGGGAAGAGCCCGCGACTAAAGGGGTAGGTCCCCCGTCATGGGATACAAGGCTTCATCTCAAGGCTCCTGTCGAGGCAAAGAATCCAGACAAGCGGGCCATGGGCACCAACCGGGTGCCAGGGGCGAATTGTCACGACCGCTACAGGCACTGGGCATATTCGCCGGCGACAACTAGCTCGGCCGGATCGGGCACCCCGCCGTCTGCCGCTAAACCCTGCAAACCCTCCGCTGGAAACCCTGGCCGAAGGGGAGAAGGGGTAGGGAGTAGAAGGGAGCGATAAGTTGAGGGCGGAGAGTTTGAACGCCTCGCGCACGGAGTCGCGCACGGAGCGCCGTGACCAGTCGCTATTCCAAAACGTGTAGTGTGGTGGTATTTGCCTGACGGTTGGCTTCCAGAGGCGCCGGTGGCCATGAACTGCTAGCCAGGTTTGGTTAGCGGCAAACCAACCGGAGCAGCAAGGACTAAGAAGGCCACCTAACCGACCATTACTTTCACTGTACAATTAGAATGCTACACCTCGTATAATGACCTACTGAGAACCTTCAATTTTCGAAACCAGTCGTTATTGAGGATGGTCCAGTTCAGTATTCTCCTCAATCGTCTTTAGTCGGCGTTTCTAAAAACCAAGAATCAAGAAACCATTTGGATAAACTGACCAGCGCTTGTTTAGAGCTGCAGAGAGCCTAAACTACGGGAATTCGCATGATTAGATACACACGCAAATGGACCAACTCGTCAGTTCGGCGATTTGCCAAGGGTGCGGATCCCGTCAGAGCAATTACTGACCTTGCTCGAGATGCTGTTTGTCGCGCGATGGATGAAGGATGGTCAGGCCCACCGTTCGATCCTTTGGGAATAGCCGATCTCCTTAACATCAAGGTGATTCCAACCGGCGACGTTCGCGACGCTAGAACAGTGCCATGCGACGGCAATATTCGAATCGAATACAACCCGAATCGGCCTCGCGGCAGAATGCGTTATTCGCTGGCCCATGAAATCGCGCATACCTTTTTCCCCGATGCTTCTGAACAAATTCGGAACCGCACGAGTCGACAGGATTTAGTCGGGGATGATTGGCAACTCGAAGCTCTCTGCAACATTGCAGCGGCGGAAATCCTGATGCCGATTGGGACATTGACAGATTTCAGCGCTCCCGACCTAGCCATCGAGAAATTGCTGGACCTCCGAAAACGATTCGATGTGTCAACCGAAGCCCTATTTATCCGCGCTGCAAGCGTCACGTCGGTTCCATGTGCGGTCTTCTGCGTCTCACGCATTGAAGCAGGACCCAACCGCGGCAAATACAGAATAAATTACTTCATCCCTTCGACGACGTGTTCATGGACCGTAGCAGAGGATTTGTTCTTTGGATCAAATTCTATCGTGACGCAATGCAATGCTATTGGATTCACCGCCATGGGAAATGAGTTTGGGGAGTCAAACTCCAGTAAACCATTTTATGTCGAGTGCGTTGGCATTCCTCCGTTTCCAGGATCGGTTTACCCTCGCGTAGTCGGAATCGCGACGCGCCCAGGTACTGCCGCCCGAACAAATACACTTAAGTACATATATGGCGACGTTACCCAACCGCGAGGTGACAAACGAAAGGTAATTGTACACGTCGTAAACAACCGTGCTCGCAGCTGGGGCGGACGCGGTGTCGCAATCGCAATCGCGAAGGCTTGGCCATCAGCACATAGGGACTACAAGCATTGGGCGTCTTCCAACACAGAAGCTCGAAAGTTAGGAAGTCTGTGGTTATCTCCCATAACAGAAAACGACAGCGTTGCGAGCCTAGTTTGCCAAAGTGGCTACGGAGAATCTATCAAACCTCGAATTCGATATGCCGCCTTGCATAAGTGTCTCGAAAAACTCGGCACCAAATTGCAAGATCTTCACGCCAGTGCCCACATGCCCAGGATTGGCTGTGGTCAGGCGGGCGGATCTTGGAATGTTGTTGAGGAGATGGTCATCACGTCGCTTTGCAGGCGGAAAATCGATGTAACAGTCTACGACCCACCTAATCAAAACCTACCTCAAAACCCACAGGCTTCCTTCAAGTTTCTTTGACACCAGACAAAAGAGTTCTCCTTGGGATTGGTGCCTGCGATAAAATCGTGTGGACACGATGCAAGGTCAAGAACCGTGCTCCCTTGTCGTGGTTTCAAGGAATAGAAAAACGTCTTAGCCCATCTTTAACACGGATTCCGAGTACACGTTTATTATCAACAGGTTACGAAGGAAGAAACGCGCAAGTGGCACTACAAACGCGTTGAAACCGGAGATTGAGGGGCCTCAGACGATCATCTTGCGGACCCCTCCGGGAGCAGGATCGATGCCCAGGGCGTCGTAGATGGCCTTCTGATCGGTTTCTGCCCGCGTGGCCTTGCGTACGTGCAAGGTCCGCCCGTCCCCACGCCGGAAGGTCACCGTGACCCGCTGCTGTCCTTCCAGGATGCGCCGCAGCGTGGTCCAACTGGAGGCCTCGCCCCGCTGCTTGAGGCGTTTGCGGATGACCTGCACCAGTTGATAGGCGATGACGGTCAGGAACAGGTGGCCTTCCGAGCGCACCGGCTTGTGATGATAGATGGGGCGCAGACCCAGCTCGGACTTCAGGGAGCGAAACACCGCTTCCACGTCGGTCAGAGTGGTGTAGGTGCGCCACAGGCTCTCCTCGTCCCAGTCGGTCTGGTTGCTGCGCAGGCAGTAGACGCCCGGATGGGTGGCCATCGAGCCCTGGCGGGGCTGACGCTTCCAGCTCAGGGCCGTCGCCTTGCGGCCGCTCTCGTCGGTGAGGACCTCGATCGAGTAGTGTTGAGCCACGCCGCGACTCTGCTCCTTCAGCCGCCCGATCCGTTCTCGGACCTTCTCGATGCCCTTGTGAGCCCGCGGCCGTGAGAGCCCCTCGGAGAGTCGGGCGAGCCCCTGCTCGAAGCGCCGGCTGAAGCGCTCGACAATGCCCCGTTCCTTGTGAGCCCGCTCCTCGGAACGGCAGTAGAGACGCACTTCCCCCTCGTCCTCTGAGACCTCCTTGTGGAGCTGTAACCTGGCCTTGGAAGCGGTCTCCAAGGTCAGGGCCAGTTCGGGGTCGAACTGCCGGGAGCCTTGGCGGCTGGCCACCACATAGCGGTACCCTTCCTCCCTCAACCACTGGATGCGATCCTCGGTCGCCACCCCCCGATCCATCACCACCAGGGCTCCCCGGGGCGCCTCGAGCGCCCCCAGCATCCCCGCCAGGGTGCGGGGCTCATCCACCCGGCCGGCAAAGACCTGCGAGCGGCGCACAAACCCGGCCCCGTCCAGCACCAACCCCAGGGTCAGCAGGGGACAGTCGCTGCGCTTCTCCTTCGAGTGCCCCCGCTGGGCCTTGGGTTGATGGCGGGCCGCCCCTTCGAAGAAAGTGTTGGTCAGATCGAACAGCGTCACGGTCGGCTGCAGATCGAACAGACCCATGGCCCGGGTGAACAGGTGGGCCTCGATGGCCTGGCGGTGTCTCATCAGGGCGTCTGAGGCCCGATACATCTGCATCAGGCTCAGGGTCTGGAAGTCGAAGTCCAGCAACTCGCCCAAACCGCTGCGCCGGCCGAGCCAGCCCCAGGTGGCCCGTTCCGAGCCGGGACGGGCCAAGCGGCCCACAATCGCCCCCACCGCCGCCGCCCGCAGCGGTCCATTCAGACCCAACTCGGCCAGCAACTCCACCAACCCCAACTGCTCCAGCGCCCACCGGCCCACCTGCTCCACCCCGACGCTGCGCGGACGGGTCAACTCCACCGAATCCACCTCCACCGTCTGCAGGTCTTCTGAACAGGCCCCCCCAGCGGTGCCGGTCACGTCGGCTTCCCCCTGAAGCAAGCGCTCGGCCATGCGTTGGGCTTCCTCCTCCAACGGGGCCGAACCCTCCTGGATCAAGGGCAACTGACCGCTGAGGATCTGGTCCAGACGGCGGCACAGCAGGGGCCAGTCATGGCGGGGGATGGAGAAGTGGCGACCGAGGTTGAGCAGGGTCTGCTGGCGGACCTTGCCTGAGAGGCGATGGGAGCGGACGAGGCGGTGGGTGAAGTAGGTCTGACCGGAGGGAGTGGAGCGGGTCTGGGTGCGGCGGATGAACATGGGAGGGACCCTAACAGAGGGGGGCGAGGGGGTCAAGCCCTTCCCATACTATTATGGCACTACATCAGGCCCTCCGACCAAGAATCAACAACTTACAGGTGATTTTAGGCCAAAATGGGGGTAAAATCCCCCCAATCGCCCGTTCCTGTGTTAAAGATGGGTTAGCATCGAAAATTGAACGGAGAAAATTTCATCTCGAGCCATGCAGAATCGGATAGTTCTCCTTTCTGGACGCATAGCCTCCGGAAAGTCCTCCCTTGCGAAATGCATTGCGGACCGGTCCAACTTCAGGACCCTTTCGACACGTGACTTATTGACTGCTCATGGGGTCGATCTCGACCGTATCTCTCTCCAAAGGGCTGGAGCCAGACTCGATCGCAAAACTAAAGGCACATGGGTCCGCGACGCTCTCGTCCGCTGGATTCAGAAACACGACCCACCCGTAGACCTCGTCGTAGATGCTGTTAGGAATCAGGCTCAGATTGATGCCATTCGGAAGGCGTATCCCACACAAGTAACTCACGTACATCTGACGGCAAATGAAGACATACTGCATCAACGCTACGAGCAACGGGATGGTCCAAATTCTGAGAAGAAGGACTATTCGTCTGTCTCCATGGATCCCACGGAAAGGAAAACCGAAATACTGGCTGATTCTGCTGACGTTGTGATCGACTCTGGAAAATGTGATCAAGGAGATGTGTTTATTCGTGTTGCCTCCCGTCTCGGCTTCTATCCTAGATCATCTGAGAAGTTTGTTGATGTTCTTGTTGGCGGTCAGTTTGGAAGCGAGGGGAAAGGCAACATCGCGTCTTACTTGGCCCCAGAATACGACGTACTTGTACGTGTAGGAGGTCCAAATGCGGGTCACACAGTCTACGAAGAACCCAACCCGTATTCGTTTCACACTCTTCCTTCCGGAACTAGGAATTCGCAAGCCCTCATAGTCTTGGGTCCGGGGACTCTGATTTCTGTTAAACAACTCCTTAAGGAAATCGCCGATTGTGAAGTTTCCATTGATCGCCTAAGAATCGATCCGCAGGCAATGATCATCGAGGAATGGGACCGGAAGAAGGAACGGAAGTTGGCAGCAACGATCGGTAGTACGCGTCAAGGAGTTGGCTGGGCCACCGTCCGTAGGATCTTACGATGCACTGGAGATGGCCCAAAACCTCGATTAGCCTCGACGGTCGCTGAACTCGGCTCGTTTATTCAGCCGACAATTGAGATTTTGAATCGCGCTTTCGTCAAGAGGCAGCGGGTTTTTCTCGAAGGAACACAAGGAACAGGATTAAGCCTGCACCACGGCAACTTTCCACACGTTACATCTAGGGACACAACTGTCGCAGGTTGCTTAGCCGAATCAGGCATTCCTCCAGCACGCGTGCGTCGAGTTCTAATGGTGTGTAGGAGCTATCCTATTCGAGTTGAAAGTCCCGAAGGAAACAGCTCTGGTCCAATGAAGCGTGAGCTTTCCTGGCATGACATTTCCAATAGATCAAGGATTCCCCTCACAGAGTTGAAAAAAGTGGAGAGAACAACTACCACCAACCGAAAGCGACGTGTCGCTGAGTTCGACTGGGAGCAACTGCGACGCTCGGCTTCGCTTAACTGTCCGACTGACGTAGTACTGACGTTTGCTGATTACATCGACATCCGTAACCGCAAGGCTCAACGGTTCGAGCAGCTTACTGAAGAAACACTCCGATTCGTCGAGGAGATACAACGAGTATCCGGGGCGCCTGTGTCACTTATTTCGACTCGATTTCATTACCGCGGAATTATTGATCGGAGAAAATGGTAATGTCCATCACGACGGAAGCGCTGGCGAAACGATATCCTCTTCTGTTTCACATGGCTGAGTTGGGGAGTTGGCCTTCGATCCAAAAGTATGGGCTGCGAAGCACCTCCGCCTTGCTTGACATGTATGAGATCCATCATAGTGCACGAGCTACAATTGAGTGCTACCACCGCCCCAAATCAGTGCAGATATCTCACCCAAATTTCGGCCGCGCCGTAATTAGAGATCAGAAGCCCATGAGCGAAAAGCACCTCCTTCTCCAGCTAGCCAACAATAGAGGTCCTGTGTTGCGCGATGGCCTCACCCCGTCCGACTGGTACCGAATTCTCAATTCAAAGGTGTTTTTTTGGCTAAATCGAGAACGCCTAAAAACACTTTTGCGTGCTAGGGCATACCGAACAAGACGACACACTATTCTGGCCGTCGACACAAAAAGCTTGTTGGCAAGTCACTTAAACCGTGTGTTTCTATCCCCCATCAACAGTGGAAATACACATCCTTACCCGCAACCGCGCGGTTTGAGTACTTTTCTTTCCCCTAGAGAATATCCATTTGAAATGTGGCGACAAAAACGAAGGCTAAGGGGTGAACCAATCGTAGAGCTTGCCGTCGAACATTCAGTTCCAGACATTCGACATCAAGTGGTTCGTGTTGAGGAAGATGGTGCCGACAGACCTCCTGAGCTGATCTGGACCAAACTTTAACTCGGCATAAACTTATCGCTATATCACCAGAGCCGGCGTAGGTTTCTGACAAATCGTAAACGAAACGGTGCTGGGCGTTAGGTGCCGCAGAGCGGAATCGCGACTCACCCTGTCGCTTCCCTACACCTTTAGTCCACCTCGTCAGTGAGCTTCCGTCCTTTCGTCCAACTCGCCCTCGATGGTTTACTACCGTCGCTCAGGGGCAAGCCATCTCACTTCCCCCCCACCAACCAATCCATCGTAAACCGCGCGAAGGTGATGGTCTCGTAGGGGATCGACTTTCCACGCTCGTAGAGACAGGCGATCGACCCGTCCGGCAGGACGGCCAGGTTGGAATAGGCCGAGCGGCCGGCGTTCAGCAGTCTTGAGACGGGCCAGGTCTTTCCCGAGTCGGAACTGAGCCGCACCGTCAGGTCGACCCGGTCTGTTTGACTGGCCGGATTCGAGAAGAGCACCCGGGACGTTGACTCATCGGAGGCGCCGTGGCCCACATGGCGTATCAGGCTGGCTTGACAGATCGGCTCGATGAGGGTCGGGTCGAAGGAGAGTTCGGACCAGGTTGTCCCGCCGTCCTGGCTTGTCGCCAGAGCCCGCATGCCGCCGCGGTCGGGCCTGCCGCCTTGCCGCCCCCAGTAGTTGCGCATGTTGATCAGGAGGTTTCCGTCGTCTGTCTGGATCACCTGGCATTCATCCGTGTGCGGGGCCACGCTGCCGCCGAGCTGCCAGGTCTCCCCGTGATCGTCGCTATAGAAGACGTGAGAATACTGAACTCTCTCATCCCCCTCCTCGCCGCTGCCCTCTCCGTGGTCGCTGGGGATAAGCAAGCGGCCCTTGTAGGGGCCCTGGCCAAGCTGGATTCCAACCCCGGGACCGGTTGCCACCCAGCTCCATTCGGGATTCTTGACATCAGCGGTGATATCGACTGGGTCTGACCAACTGACACCGTCATCGGTACTCCTGGTCACCAGAACGTCTCTGTTGTCCCGGCAGAAGGGGAGCCAGATCGTACCGGTTTCCCGGTCCACCACGGGACAGGCATTCCCAATGGTGATTTCCTCGGTTCCTCCCTCCTCATACACAATCTGCTGATCCGACCAGGTCTGACCGCCGTCGGTACTCCTCTTGACCAGCAGGTCGATATCGCCGTGATCGCTGCGATTGTTCTTGCGACCTTCGCAGAACGCCAGCAGGCTGCCCTGCCTGGTAACGATCAAGGCCGGGATCCGGTAGGTGTGATAGCCGTCTTCCCCACTCACAAACAGGTCAGCCTGGCTGGGGTCGGGAGGAGACACCTGCGTTTCAGGCGGCGGCCCGCACCCAATGCCGAGAAGCAGGATCGCCACAGAAGCCTTGATCACGCCGTTGAGGGGTTTGCTTCGAATCACGATGCCTCCTTGGTCTGGTTCCCTTTTTGATTGGCCGGATCCGCCCCTGTCCGACAGGTTCCTGGGCCGGCGGTGGCGCGTCCCTGTACAATCCCGCGGAAAGGGATTAACGTCATGGTCCGGTGGCAAAATCCGACCGGTTTATGGGCACTCCCCCGCGTCGTTACCCGTTCGGGAGTCTCTGTGTTCGCGGGCTTATGTGCAGGTTTCCGTGCTTGACACCGCGGTTGCAGCCCCCAGGCGGACAGTCGGGCCGGTCCGAATACCGGCAAGCCACAAGCGCGCTTTCAACGACTGCTTACTGGGGGACGATCCTTTTCAGCCTAGTGGATTCCGTCTCGTAGCTCAAGGGGGCGTTGGCAACGGGCTTAACACTCCATGCGCGGAGTGGAAGGGTTGTTTATCGAGAGAAAGGAGGCGGCGGGATGATACGAGTCGATATCCACAGCCATATCTACGAACGGCGTCACTGGGCCGACAAGACCGTAGCGGAGATCGAGGCCAGCTACGGCAAGGCCAACAATTGTCACTGTCCACCCGACCAGCACTGGGAACAGGTGGCGCAAAAAGTGGAGCGAGCGGCCGTTTTCGCCATGATGATGAATGCCGCCGGACTGGTGGTTCCCAACGAGTATGTCCATGAGTATGTCCGGCAACACCCGGACAAGCTGGTGGGCGTGGCCAGTGTGGACCCTCATGATCCCGGCTGTATCGAACAGTTGGAGCATGCGGTCGAGAATTTCGGCTTTCGAGCGCTCAAGCTGAGCGGCGCCTACCAGAATTTCAACCCGGCTGACCCGCGCCACGACCCGCTTTACCGCAAGGCCCAGGAACTCGACATTCCCATCTTCTGGCATCAGGCCACCACCCCCTTTGCGATTTCCCCCTTGCGTTGGTCGAAACCCGTTCTCCTGGACGAAGTAGCCCAACGGTTCCCGAAACTGCGCCAGATGATCTGCCACATCGGGCATCCCTGGCACACCGATGCAGTGATGATCGTTCGCAAGCACAAGAACGTCTATGCCGACATGTCGGGATTCGGCTTCCGCCGCTTACGCTTCTACCAAGCACTGGCCACGGCCATCGAATACGATGTGGGCCACAAGATACTCTTCGGTTCGGACTATCCCTTTGCCGGTGTCGACGACAGTGTCCGCTTCCTCTACGACGCGTCCCGCATGGCCGCACGCGCCGGTCTCCCGCCAATCCCGGAGGCTTATATCGAGGACATGCTCGAGCGTGATTCTCTGCGGGTGCTGGGGATGGATTGAGGGTGTCGATTCTAAAGGACTTGGCCGATCTCGATCAGAACCGATTTGACGGCGGATGTGGCGCGGTCGTCGTAGTCGGAGGCGAATTGCGGGTCTACTTCAGCCATTGGAAGACCTCGCCCGCCAGGTGTTCAGCGGCCTCCCGATCGCGGTCGCTGCCGTTCCAGAGATCGAGATAGGTCACGATCGGGCTGGTGCAGAACACGTTCGGAACTGGTTCGCTTGCATCGTCGAACAGGCTCTCATCTGTCGGGACCTGTAGGACCACGTTCGCTCCCCCGGCGGCGGGCGTCAGCTTCAACTCCTCCTTCAGCATCCGGACACCGGGTTCGTCGGCATAAAACGTGTGAGTACCGCCCCGGCCGAAGGGCGCAAACCACTGCGCAGCGGAGTGCAACGAATAGATCGCGCGCGGGAGCTCAGGGTACGGGTTGAGCTGCCCCCTCAACCGCTCGTCAAGCTGCTTTCCATGGAGATGGGTGTATCCGGTGATGGGCTGGCCGGGCGGGCGGCGATAATTCTGGCGCCACGTTTGCAGCAAGGCTTGCGGCTGGAGGAGAGCGGCGCCGTCATCCCGGACCTCGAGCCATTCCCGTTCCAGCAGGGCCTTGCGGACATTGCTCACATGCCCGTAGCTCGCATTGGCCTGTGCGGCCATATCGGCGACGCGCCATCTTCGATCCGGGTCGCCCAGCAGAACGCGCAAGATGGCGGCCGCCTTCGGCCTGAAGATGGAGCGTAGCGCACGGGTCTCAGAACTGGGCTTGTCTGCGACAGCGCGCTCGATGTAGACGGCGTCGAATGCAAGCCGCGCGTTCCCGACCAGATCGAGGTAGGCGACATCATGGTCGGTGCAGATGGCGCGCGACTCCGGAGACAGGTAGGGGCTGACAAGCATCGGAATGAGGTGCCGGCCGCCATTCGCTTCAGCGGATCGGCGCATTCGCGCCACGCAGCTCTCAAGCTGATAAACCCCCGAACGGACAAAGCGGGGGGCTCCGTTCGACTTCACCTCGACGACGAGCGCATAGCTTCCACCGGGACAGCTCAAACCGATCAGCCCATCGACACCGTAGGGTCGGCCGAACTTTCGTTCATACTCGACCGAATCGACCTCTACGCTCGGCACGTTGCCGAGCAAGTCGCGAACCGCATCCACAGTGCGGATCTCCAGTTCTTTCATCGTCTGGCTAGATTTCAGCATGTGCTGAATATAGGCTATTCAGTGAACATTGCAAGCACTTTCGTTCCTGAGAGTTCCCATATTGCACGCGACAGTCACCTCCAGGGAAGTACTGCCGGCATCGACTCCCAAGTGTCTGGTGGGGGGATGTTTTGCGGCGCAGTTCCGAGGTTTCGATGCGGAGCGGAGGAGCACATGATTTCGCTCTTCTGCGCGGTTCCCTTCCCAGCAAGAGGGGACGTAAGCTCAGTGGACAACCCCAAATTCGGCGAAGATCGCGTCGGATAGGACTACCTTTTGAACACCATAAATCATTGAATGTAGCGTGATCGTATTCACCTGACAGTTGGATGGATTGGCAGTTTTTTCCACCAGCAGTTAGCAAGGGAACGTCTTTCCCAGACAGATGGGTGAAGTGGGAAAAACGGCTAAAAGAAATGAAAAATGACCTGCCTGGAGGTCTTTGGAGGGAGAACTGGTAGCGGGGGGGGGACTCGAACCCCCGGCCTAAGGATTATGAGACCTTCGCTCTAACCACTGAGCTACCCCGCCACTCAGGACTCAGAGTATACCACCTCTTGCGGGCGGGGTTTGGCCGCCGGCGGCGGGGTCCCGGTTGGCGGCCCGGGTCTGTTTCGCCGGACATGGCTTGCGCCCGGCTACGTGCTGTCGCCGCCTACGCGGCTCGGGGGTGTGGGCGCTTTGTTCCATGGGCTTACGCCCACGGCTAAGTGCTGCCGCCGCTTCGCGGCTCCACTCGAATCCCCGGGCTTCCCCCCCACCGCATCAGCCTTCGCCTTCGGGCTCGGCTTCTGCGACTCTCCCTCAAGGGGGGAGTGATTGGCCCCTGGGAGCGCGGGCGTCCCGCCCGCATCCTTTTCCTTATGGGGGTCGCTGAGCTTCAGCACGACTTTGCAGGCAGCCACCACGTCGGCGGGAACCGTAACGGCTGGGCCTAAGGAGAGCCAGGGCGACGCTGCCGGTCGATCCAGGTGGCGGAGATGGCCAAGCCGTGCCAAGCCTTGTGCGGGCGGGACGCCCGCGCTCCCAGGAAGTCCTCATCCGACGACATCGCTTTTCCCCCTCAAGCGGGGAGTGACAATCAACATCGGAACCAAGAGCCAAACCCCTCCCCAACCTTCGGCGCACCCCTCTTGAGCCTCCTCCAACCCCTTAGTGGCCCTTCGTCCTTCTTCGTGGCCCTTCGTGGATAGCTCTTTTTATTCCTTCGTGGATTTCTTTTTTGGAGGACGCAGGCAGGCGTCCATCCCCCCACCGCATCAGCCTTCCCTTGGCGGCTCGGCTTCTACGACTCTCCCTCAAGGGGGGAGTGATTTTGCGGTACAAACCGGGAACATCCTTTACACAATAAACCGGGAACGGTGCCGTTCTCGGTTGATCGAAGTGGGAGAGATAGGCCAAGCCGTGCCAAGCCTTGTGCGGGCGGGACGCCCGCGCTCCCAGGAAGTCCTCATCCGACGACATCGCTTTTCCCCCTCAAGCGGGGAGTGACAATCAACATCGGAACCAAGAGCCAAACCCCTCCCCGACCTTCGGCGCACCCCTCTCGAACCTCCTCCAACCCCTTAGTGGCCCTTCGTCGTTCTTCGTGGCCCTTCGTGGATAGCTCTTTTTATTCCTTCGTGGATTTCTTTTGTGGAGGATGCAAGTCGTCGCCGCTCTCGGCAACCACCGAGAGGTCCACCCGGCGGCGGAAGCGGTCGATGCGGTCGACGCATACTCTCAACCGCTCCCCCAGCCGGAAGACCCTGCCGAATTGCTGTCCTACCAGAGACAGGGGCCGCGTTCGGAGCCGGTAGTCGTCGGCCTCGAGGGTCTCGATTCTCACAAAGCCTTCCACAAACAGTTCGTCCAGTTCGACCACCATCCCCTCCCGCTTCAGGTGGATGACCGTCCCTTCAAATTCCTCCCCCAGCTTGCCGGCCATGAACTCCAGTTTCTTCAACTCGATGAGTTCCCTTTCGGCCTCTTCGGCCCGGCGCTCGGCGTCGCTGGTTTGGAGACCCATGCCTTCCAGGACCTCCGGTTCGTAGAGTCGGCGGGCATTCGACTGAAGGGCGGAATCCCCGGCATCCCGAAGGCGGTCCTGGCGCAGGCGATGCTTCAGGATGCGGTGGACCACCAGGTCGGGGTAGCGCCGAATGGGAGAAGTGAAGTGGGTGTAACACTCCGAAGCCAGGCCGAAATGACCCCGGTTTCGGGGGGAATAGCAGGCCTGCTTCATGGACCGCAGCATCAGGTAGGACAGGATCCGCTCTTCGGGCCTGCCCAGGATCTGATTCACCAGCTTCTGGTAGTCGCGCGGGGTCACCTTGACGTTCAGGCCGCGCAGCTCGCTCAGGTCCCGGGCCCGGTCTCTGGGCCACCGCCCCTTTTGACGGGTCCGATCCCTCACCCGGGGCATGGCGGCGGTGCCGCCGCCGGAGGGCGCGCCCAGTTGATAGCCGAAGCTCATGGCAATCCGGTTGAACTCCAGGACCTTGATCGAATCGGGAGCCTCGTGGATGCGGTAGAGGAAAGGAAGCTTTTGCCCCCTGAGGTGGCCGGCAGTGACTTCGTTGGCCAGCAGCATGAACTCCTCGATGATGCGATGGGCGATGTTGCGCTCCGACTGGAGAATGTCGGTCAAGGTCCCCGACTCGTCCAGGGTCAGCTCGGCCTCGGGGAGATCGAAGTCGATGGAGCCTCGCTGCTGCCGCTTTCCGTGAAGCAGCAGGGCCAGCTCCTGCATCCGCTCGAACTGGGGCACCAGGGCGGCGTAACGGGCGCACTCCGACGGGTCCCGGTCCAACAGGATCCTGGCCACCGCGGTGTAGGTCATCCGTTCCCGGCTGCGAATCACCCCCTCCTGAAAGCGATAGTCTCGCACCTCTCCGGTGTCGTCGATCTCCATCAGCACCGACAGGGTCAGCCGATCCTCCCCGGGCTTCAGGCTGCAAATCCCGTTGGACAGCTCTTCGGGCAGCATGGGGATGGCCCGGTCGGGGAAATAGACCGAGGTGCCGCGCCGCAGGGCTTCCCGGTCCAGAGCCGAGTCCCTGGCCACGTAGTGGTCCACGTCCGCGATGTGAACCCCGAGCTGGAAGCGACCGTTCTCCAGCAGTTCCAGATGGACGGCGTCATCGAAATCCTTGGCCGTTTCGCCGTCGATGGTGACCACCGGCAGGTGGCGGAAGTCGGTCCGCCGGGCCGATTCGGCCGACGGGACCTGCCAACTCCCGGAACGGACCTCTTCCAGGACCGAGGCGGGGAACTCCACCGGAATCTGGTGCTTGCGAACCATGATCTCGATGTCCACGCCCATGTCTCCCGGAGAGCCCAGAACCTCGACCACCCGCCCTCGCAGGGGCTGCCCGACTCCCCCGGGGAACCGCGTCACCTCGACATTGACGATCTTTCCATCAACCGCCTCCCCTTGATCCTCATCCCGAATCAGGATGTCCTGCGAAATCCTGAAGTCATGGGGAATCACCCGGTGGAAAGGCGTGTCCTCTTTGAATTGCCCCACCAGGGTTGCGTTTCTGCGGTGCAGGATCTTGACGATCCGACCCTCGGCTCGATTGCTGTCCGGCCGCCGCTCCAGGGTGGCCAACACCGAATCTCCCTGCATGGCCTCGCCCAGATGCCTGGCGGGAATAAACACGTCGCCCTCCAGTTTTGGCGGCCGCTTTTCCGGGATGACAAAGCCGTAGCCGTCCCGGTGGACCGAGATCCTGCCCGTCACCAGGGATTGCCTGGAAGGAAGGGTATAGCGGTTCCCCTTCAACTTCAGCAGCACCCCCGCTTTGACCATTCGGTTCAGAACGGCCCGCACTTCCTGCCTCCCATCTGCACCCATTTCCGACTGTCGGCTCAGTTGCCTGAAGCTGCCGATCTGGGACGGCGAAGCCTTGATCAACCGTATGAGGGTCTGTTCCAGCGGTTCCATGTTGGGTCACTCGAGGATTTTGGGTGCCCGGCGCCCGGCCGACTCGGTTGGGCAGGCGATTCTGTCCGGCAGGCAGCTTCGCTTGGCAGCCTCTTTACAAGGACTGGCCGGCGTGTTAACTTTCAGACTGCCCACCCGAGCGGAAGTGGCGGAATTGGCAGACGCGCTAGATTCAGGTTCTAGTGGCCGCAAGGTCGTGGGGGTTCAAGTCCCCCCTTCCGCACCAGTTGCCTTCCCTATCTTTCAAACACAGCCCCTGGCCGGAGAGCCATCCCTTGCAGGATGCCGTGCGGAATCGTATCCGTTGGAACGCCAACCCAGCCGCCAATCGACGCCCGGTAGCCGCTTGCCCTGCCACAGGACGAAGGCTCCCGGGACTCCTTGATCCGGACCAGTATAGACCATCGCCGTAAAGGCGCCGGCACGAGAGGTGCCCCAGCCGCCGGGTGCGGTCCTCTCCAGCCCGCATCCCCCCCCCGGCCCGGACCGGTTGGAGGGCCGGGCTCGAAACCATTGCGTTCAGGCGGCTGTGGCGATAGGATCAAACCCGGTTCGAACCGCGGGGTGGAGTCCCTGCCGAACCGGCTTGCGGCCGGTCGAGGCCGGCGATGAAAGGCCGCGCTTGCGGAACTCGCAAGCAGTTGGGGAAAAAGACCAATCAACGGAGAAAATGGCATGGGAAACAGAATGCAGAGCCGGAGGCGGTTCCTGGCGACCGGCGCGGGAGGGTTGTTGGCCACGGCGGCCCTGCAACAGCCCTGGCTGGCGCTGGCGGCAAAGAAAACTGCCGATTCGGTCCGTGGGCGGATCAGGATCACCGACATCGAGAAACACCAGATCCATCCCGACTACGTGGACTGGCTCCACTACGAGTTGAACCACTTCTATGGTCCCACCAAGCGCAGTGTGTATGTGGTTCACACCGACAAGGGCCTCCAGGGGTTGGGCGAAGGGCGCGACGAGCCGGATGAGGTGCTTGACAAGTACATCGGCACCAGTCCCTTCGACTGGGTCGGGGACGAGACCTCCATCCCCATGGCCAAGGCCGTGTACGACCTGATGGGCAAGGCCGCCGGGGTCCCGGCCTACAAGCTCTTCGGCCAGCGCTACCGACGCTGGGTGCCCGTCGGCTCCTGGACGGTCTCGACCCATCCGCCCCACATGGTGGAAGCCGTCCGGAAATACTCCGCCATGGGCTACACCTGGATGAAATATCACCTGTCGCCCTTCGAGAACGTCTTCGATCAGCTCGAGGCCATGGAGCAGGTGGCTCCCAAGGGGTTCAAGCTGCATTTCGACCTGACCCGCTTCCACCACTACGGGCACAACCCGGATCTGGTGGAGCGGGTGGCCCGCTCTCCCATTGCCGGCTGCTTCGAGGACCCGCTGGACACCACCGACATCGATGCCTACATCGATCTGCGCAAGCGCATCCGGCTGCCCATCCTGATCCACGGCAGCAAGATCCAGCACAGCTTCGAGGTGCTGCGGCGGGCCGCCGACGGTTACATCATCGGACACAGCAAGCTGGGTCTGGTCATGCAGCGGGCCGGACTGTTTGCGGCGGCAGGCGTGCCCTTCACCATCCAATGGGGCGGGGGTGGCATCACCCAGGCCATGGTGACCCACATGCAGGCCGCCTTCAAGACCGCCGAATTTCACTTCACCACCGCGGCCGAAACCCTGGCCGGAGACGTGACCAAGGAACGGTTCAAGCCGACCAACGGCTTCGTTCGCGTCTCGGAGAGCCCCGGCCTGGGGGTGACCCTGGACCGGGAAGCCCTGGAGAAGCTCACACGGAACCGGCCACCCCAGCAACCTCCCTTCATCCTGAAGACCCGCTTCAAGAACGGGTCGGTGATGTACAACCTCATGAAGCCGCCCGAGACGCGGCATCTGATGGTGCTGCCCCACCGATGGCGGCTGATCCCCATGAGCTTCGACTCCCCCCTCTCCACCGAGTACTGGGACAACGACGGAACCCCCGAGTTCCAGTCCATGATGAAGCGTCTGGAAGCCGAGGCCATGGTGCTGCAGAACGAGTAGGGGCATTCCCCATCGGGCGGGCCCTGACGGGACCGAATCTGTCCCCAAGGAGATAACCATCACCCTTGAGTCCATCCACACCCGATTCAAACAGGACTGAAACGCGGCGCAGGCTCCGCTGGTGGCCGGCGGCCGTGATCGGGATTGCCGCCCTGGTTGCCTTGACCTGGATCTGGTCCGCAGAGGTGAGCCAGGAGGCGACCCGAACGATCCGGACGGCCCTGGTCCTGATCGTTTCCCTGCTGCTGCTGGCTCTGTGGTGGCTGCTGGCTTCGGGCCTGGGCTGGAAAGCCAAGCTGTTGGGATTGGTGGCGGTGGCTCTGCTCGGGGTCTTGCTGCGGAGCGTGGTGTCCTACGAGGGAGTGGACGGGAACCTGGTTCCCATTCTGGGCTGGAGCTGGACCTCCCGTCCTGTCCCCGACATCCCCGGCTCCGGTTCAAGCCTGCACACGGCTCCGGTGGCCGGCGCGGAGACCGACTTCCCCCAGTTTCTGGGCCCCAACCGGGATGCGCGGCTGCCCGGACCCAGGCTGTCCACCGACTGGACCCAACACCCTCCCGAACAGCTCTGGAAACAGCCGATCGGTTTGGGATGGTCCTCGTTCGCCATTGCCGGCGAGCTGGCCGTCACCCAGGAACAGCGCGGCTCACGGCAACTGGTGGTCGCCTACCAGCTGCGCAGCGGCAAGGTCGTCTGGGTTCACACCGACCAGACCCAATTCCAAAGCGCCCTGGGCGGAGACGGTCCGCGGGCCACTCCCACCATTTCGCGGCAAGGCAGAGTCTACACCCTGAGCCCCAGAGGTCTGCTCAACTGCCTGGAGCTCGAAACCGGCAAGCTGCTCTGGCAACGCAATATCGAGTCCGAGCACGCGGCCGGCGGTTTGCGGTGGGGGCGCAGTTCTTCCCCGCTGCTGGTGGACGATCTGGTGGTGGTCAACCCGGGAAGCTCGCCCCATCGCTCCCTGGCTGCCTACCGTCAACTCAGCGGCGAGCTGGCCTGGACGGCTGGAAATGCCTCCACCTCCTATGCCTCCCCGACGCTCATTTCGCTGCTGGGCCGCCCTCAAATCCTCATGGTGAATAAACAGAGCCTCACCGCCCATTCGCCCGACGACGGCCGCGTCCTCTGGGAACAGGCCTTCCCCAGCCGCCAGCCTCATTGCTCCCAGCCCGTGGTCATAGCCGATGACCTGGTGTTCGTCTCCAGCGGCTATGGAATAGGCAGCAAGCTGTTCCGAATCCGCGCCGGCGAGGAGGGAGGATACCGTTCCGAAACCGTTTGGGAAAGCAGGGGACTCAGGACCAAGTTCACCAACACCGTGCTGCACGAGGGCTCGCTCTACGGTCTGGATGAAGGGATTCTGGTCTGCCTGGATCCGGAGACGGGCCGGCGGCGCTGGAAGAGGGGCCGTTACGGACATGGCCAGCTCATTCTGGTGGGGGAGTTGCTGCTCATCACCTCGGAGCAGGGCGAGGTGGCGCTGGTGGAGGCCAATCCCGAGCGGTTCAAGGAAGTCGCCCGCTTCCCGGCCATCGAAGGAAATACCTGGAACACGCCGGCCCTCAGCGGAGACCTTCTGCTGGTCAGGAACCACCAGGAAGCCGCCGCTTACAAACTTCCAGTGCTGCAGTAACGGGCCGCGTCCGAAGCCCGCATTTCTGGGCGGGGGCCGCTTATCTGAAACAAAAGAAAAAGAGTTATCCACGAAGGGCCACTAAGAACGACGAAGGGCTACTAAGGCGTTGAGGTTAGCCGCGACGGGATACCAAGGTCACGAAAGGATTATCGATTTCCAATTGTTTCACTCTCGTATGATCCGCACCGTCGTGGGGGGCGGGGCCCAACTTGTCTGAAACAACAGAAAAAAGACAAAAGAAAAAGAGTTATCCACGAAGGGCCACTAAGAACGACGAAGGGCCACTAAGGCGTTGAGTTTAACCGCTACGGGAAACCAAGGTCACGACAGGATTGTCGATTTCCGATTGTTTCACCCTCGAATGATCCGCCCGGCAGGGCGGGGGCCCGACTTGCCTGAAACAAAAGAAAAAAGAGTTATCCACGAAGCGGCACGAAGGGCCACTAAGGCGTTGAGGTTAACCGCGACGGGATACCAAGGTCGCGAACGGATGGTCGATTACTGATTGTTTCACTCTTGTATGATCCGCCCGGTACGGCGGGGGCAGGGCTCGCGGACAAACGGGAGTTTCCCCAAAGGGCGCCCGTCGGCTTTCAGAGAATTTGCCCACCGGATACCCCCCACTGCACCATCGAGAAGACACCCCCCGGGAGCGCGGGCGTCCCGCCCGCATGCTGTCCCTTCGGTTATCGCTCAGTTTCCCTGCGATGCGGCACCCGGCCACACTGCCGGCGGGAATCGCATGGGCCCGGCCGAAGCAGAGCCATGGCGTCGTTGCCGTTCGATCCGGGTCGAGGAGATGGGTGAGGCTATACCAGGATTTGTGCGGGCGGGACGCCCGCGCTCCCGGGGGACTTTCTCCCCTGACGTCGTGACACCAACGTCACAATATTGCAGAAGCATTCGGGCGCCGCTCGTCATTGAAGGAGCTCCATCCGTATTCGTGCCTATTCGTGTTCATTCGTGGTTCGTCTTCATTTCCAAAACAAAAACGGCTGGCTGTTTCTCCTCTGTATGATCCGCCCCGTCGTGTGGGGCGGGGGCCCGACTTACCTGAAACAAACGCCTGCGCCTGGTGGCTGGAAACCGGTTCATAGTCAGGCATGGGTAGATTTTTGATTCACATCGATGCACAGGATGCACAGGATTTTTTCCGGAGACGGCTGGCTTGTGTTCCCGGACATCCTCAAATCCGCACGCGATCATCGCCCGAGTCAGCGTCTCCTGCAGCAGCCTCCCGTCCTGATTGTCCTGTGCATCCTGTGCATCGATGTTCAATTTATAGTCCTTCTCGATGGATCTGCCCAGTCGCGGGGGGCGGGCGCCCGGCTCGCAGGCAAACGGGAGTTTCCCAAAGGGGACAGGCCGGCTTTCAGAGAAGTCGCCCGCCGGATAACCCCCACCTCACCATCGGGACGACACCCCCGGGAGCGCGGGCGTCCCGCCCGCATGCTGTCCCTTCGGTTGCCGCTCAGTTTCCCTGCGATGTTGCAGCCGACCGCCCTGCCGGCGGGAACCGCATGGGCCCGGCCGAAGCAGAGGCAGGGCGCCGCTGCCGGTTGATTCCGGTGGAGGAGATGGCCGAAGCTGCGGGAGGATTTGTGCGGGCGGGACGCCCGCGCTCCCGGGGGGGCTTCCTCCCATGACATGGTCACACCAACGGGACAAAAGTGCAGAAGCATTTTGGCGCCGCTTGCCGTTGAAGGAGGTCCATCCGTCTTCTGGTCTATTCGTGTTGATTCGTGTCCATTCGTGGTTCGTCTTACGATCGGCTGTTTTTCCTCGAATGATCCGCACGGCAGGGCGGGGGCCCGACTTGCCTGAGATCAACCACCAGGAATGATTGCTGTCGCCGCCTACGCGGCTCGGGGGTGGGCCTTTTGGGTTCCATGGGCTTACGCCCACGGCTAAATGCTGCCGCCGCTTCGCGGCTCCACTCGAACCCCGGGCTCGCGCCCGGCATGTGCTTAGCGTTTTCCGGGAGCGGGCGTCACGCCGACGCCGGGTTGGCGGCCAAGCTGGAGTCCCGGGCTGGCCCACGGGGAAAATCTATTTGAAAATCCTGTCCCCCGGCAGTGTTGTGGTTTAGGGGAGAGCGGCGTAGCCGCGGTTGACCGAGGTCAGCCAAGCAACCTCTACTACAGGTCTTCCTTATAGAGCGGCGTAGCCGCGGCTTCGTGTAGCCCCGGGCGTGAGCCCGGGGTCGTGTGAACCCCGCTCTGCCGCAGCCGCGTAGGCGGCGATTTAGGTGCACCCTTCCCGAACGCAGTGCCTCTCCCACTACCCGCCGGTGGAAGGAGGCGCCTCACCGGGAGCCGCCGGTTGCTCCCGGCGGCGCTGGTAGTAAAACCAGAGAGCGGCGGCAGCCACTGCCCCCACCACCACCATCCCCCAGGGGCCGCCTTTCTTCCACACCATGATCAGGCTGCCGCAGCCGGCGATCGCGGTCGCCAGGGTCATCAGGCTGTTCCAGGTCCAGCGGCGCAGACCCCGGGGCATTTCCGGACCCAGCACCTTCCGCTGGTTCATCAGCAGCAGGAAGGTAAGGTATGCCAGCGGCAGCAGGATAAAGCCGAAAACCGAGGTGGGGATGGCCAACCAGAAGGCCGCCTTACTCCAGACGAAGGGTCCCAGGGCCCCGGTGGCCGCGGTCAGGGTGGCCAGCCGATAGGTCCAGCCGGTGGCAGGGAGGTTGAACATCTCACAGATCACCAGCCCGGAGGCCAGCATCAACAGCGTAATAGTCGACAGGGCCATACCCAGCACCCCAAGACCAAAGACCAGGTTGCCAAAGGATCGGCCGCTCAGCGGCCGGAGAGAGTCGGCCAGGTCGAAGGCGTCCCGGGTCACCAGGGTCGCCGCCAGCCGTTTCTCAGCCGGGGAGAAGGAGGACATTTCCCCTGACAGGATGGATTCACCGGCTGCCGCACGACCCTGCAACAACTGCTGGAACTCTCTTTGCTGCATGGGTGAGGCGGCCGCCAGCCGTTGCTCGGCGGCCTCCGGCCCCAGACCGGGTTGCGGCTGGACGTGGAACTGGCTGGCGGCGGCGATGACCACGCAACTGGTGGCAATTACGAAGGGAATCAGCATGCCGCTCCCCAGATCGAAGATCACAAAGCCTCGAAAGGCCTTGCCCCACTTGCGCTTGAGCAGCGTATAGGGGAATAGAAAGGTCATGTTGATACCCACGGCCGTGGCCGCGGCACTGACCAGCACGTCGGTCTGCTTTTGCACGATGAGGCCGCTCCAATAAGAACGATGGGCCTCCTCCACGGCCTGAAGCAGAGGGAGATATTGTTCCGAAGGACGTAGAAGCGATTGGGGATTGGGGATGAATCCCTTCCACAGAGACTGCCAGGGCAATCCCTGGGAGGAGAGGCTCAGGGTGACCACCACCGCGATGAAACAGGCCACGATCAGGGCCACGGCAATTTTCAGAATGACCTCGTACAGCTTGACCCCCATGCGGCCGTGCCCATAGCTCCAGGTGGCAGCCGTCGAAACGCCCAGGATCAGGAGCACCACCAGGCTTTTCCCCAGCCATCCCTCAAACTGCCCCGGAAACAGGTTCTGCTGCACCACGGCAGTCGCCAGGGAGTACTGGGGCATGGACCACACCAGGCTGGCCAGCAGCGAAGCCAGCGCCCAGCCCCACCCCAGCACGGGGTTGACCTGCCGGTTGACAGCTTGAAAGGGAGGAGCGCCGGTGGAGGTGGTGACATATCCAATGGCGCTCAGCATGATAATGCCCAGCACCATGGCCAACGGCTGCAACCAGAGCAGGGAGGTCCCGGCCAGCACACCCAGATAGAGGCTGCTGCTCAAGGAGCCGCCACCCAGTGTCAGGGCGCTCTGCATCCAGCCCGGCCCCGAAAGCCTGAGGTAGGACAGCATCAGCGCCGGCCCGCCCCGTCTCCTGGCCTCGAGCAGGGTCTGCTCTTCCGACAGTCCGGCAGGGGGAGTGGGAGTGTTCATCGGGGGGACCTCACTGAGGGGAGGGTCTGAAACCGGGGGTTAGCCCGCATTTCTCACCAGGTCGCTGAGCATAAGGTAGAAAAGTGCTTGTCTTTAACATCTTGCGGCGCTTTGTTTGGAATCTTCAGGGTACAGACCGTGCTTGGCGCCCCCTGGTGAGAAATGCGGATTAGGTGTGGACAATATCGGGGGGGCTTCGACCTGTCAAGCTTGTGGTCTCCAGGAGTTCCACCCCCAACGCCTCCCGGCAGGAGAGCCGCCCCGCCCGGCATCCCCCCGACCGCATCAGTTGGGCGTCGAGTCTCTGAAAAGACTTGACAAGCCGCCCCGCCTGGAGGATTTTAGGGGCTCCCGGCAGGCCCCTCATCCACCGGCCGGATTGCCGAAAACCCGCGAAAGCCGGAGCCCTCGAGCCCATGCGGCCAGGGTGTTCCTATTCAATGGCTGGCGGACCGTTCCCCGCCCGGCCGCAGTCTCGACTCCGACAACAGGCTTCGCCGCGAAAACCATTTCAGAAAGGTAAACCGCAATGCCCCAACGTTCCCTGCTTTCCCAACCCATCGACTCCCCGGCCGATCGCAGGACCTTCCTCAAGGCCTGTGGAGCGGCTGCCGGCTCCGTGGTGCTGGCTCCACTGGCCGGTTGCCAGCAGGCGCCACCGCCGTCCGAACCCGTCAGCCGTCCCTCGCACCTGGTGCAGTTCGGCCACACCGACCTCTACGTCTCCAGGCACTGCCAGGGCACGGCCTTCCGGCGCCATCTCAGCCGCGAAGGCGGGGATGCCGAGGCTCACAAGCTGATACGGCACTGCATCGATATCGGCATCAACTTCTTCGACTCCGCCGAAGGCTACGGAATGGGAGGATCCGAAACCGCATTGGGGCACGGCGTCGCCGGACTGCGCGGCGAGGTGGTGATCGCCACCAAGGCCTCTCCGGCTCCCGCCGGCGGGGAGCCCCTGGGTTTCACCAAGGAGATCCTGACCCAAAAAGCCGAAGCCAGCCTCAAACGCCTGAACACCGACTACATCGACATTTACCTGCTGCACGGCCCCGACGAGATGACTCCGTCCTCCGAACGTCCAGAGCCGCCTCCCGGCACCGCGACCCTGGAGCATATGGAGATGATCGCCGACGCCATGGACAGCCTGGTTCAGGCCGGCAAGATCCGTTACTGGGGGGTTTCCAACCACTTGGCCAAACAGGTAGACGAGTTGATCGAGATTGGAATGAGGCCGGACAGGTCCGGAAAATCCCGCATTGCCGGCCTGGAGGACTACTACAACATCGTGGCCGGCGCCCGCCGGGACTTCATGAGCGACGAGCTGTTCCCGCTGATTCGCAAGGGCAACCTGGGTCTGATGGCCTTCAGCCCTCTGGGAGAAGGCAGACTGGTGCCGGGTCGAGAGCCCGAGGAGGGATCTCCCCTGGTAGGCGTGATCCAGGAACTGGACCGGGTCGCCGAAGAACTGGGAGTCAGCCGCCCGCAAGTGTGCGTGGCCTGGGTGCTCTCTCACCCCGAGGTGACCAGCGCCCTCTCCGGAGGAGAAAAACCCGAGCACGTGGAGGACAACTTCAAGGGCACCAAACTCACCCTCCCCGAAGAGGCTCTGAAGCGGCTCAAGGCCGCCTCCGACACCTACAACGAACTGATGGCGAAAGCGAAGGGTTGAGGGCTATCTACTCCTGCTTGCCCCGGTCGAAAGGTTTTGCAAGTCCGGTCTGCGAGTCGTAAGCCCAGGCCGGACTGGCACCCCCCTCTAGGCTTCAGGTCGGTCAGGTTTGAACACCAACTCCGGGACGATCACCTCCCAGGAATCGCATCTCAGGCTTTCCCGGTAATCCGGGTCCGACGCCTCGCGGCTCCAGCCGACTATGGCCAGCACTTCAGCCGACCGGCAGTACTTCCGGGGCGGCGGCCTGAAGCTCTTGGCGAGTCGTCCCACGACCCTTCCCGCGCGGTTCAGCAACTCCCATTGCCCATATTTACCAACGCGTACCTTCAGGGGATCGCCCGGTGACAACGCGGCGATGGCGTTGTGGATCGGATCGCCCGTCCATCGGCGCCCTGCGAAGCCCAGGTCCACGTCTTGAAGACCAACCCGGACGTGGTGGTATTCGATGGCCATGGAACTCGGCGGAAGCTGTGCAGCCTTGCGGTGTATCACGGAGGGATGACGAGCCAACGGGTTCTGGAGCCTGTGACGTCGATTGAACCGTGCAAGCACCATGGTCTGGCGGGCGCGGGTCATGGCCACGTAGTAGAGCCGCCGCGGTTCGTCCGCGTCCTCGCCGAGCGCGACGCGTTCCCAGCCCCCGTCAAGCACGGCGACGTGGTCGAACTCGAGCCCCTTGGCCCGGTGGCCGGTCAGCAGCAAGAGGCCGTGCTGGCGCCGGCGTATGTCCCGCCCCCACTCCGCCAGCCATTCGATGAAGTGATCCACCGGCGTTTCCCCGCCTCCGGTTTCCAGCTTGTGCTCTCCAATGGCCTGCCTCAGCAGATCGTGCCAGGGATTGGACGGGCGTGCCTGGGCCCAGGTCTCGAGCGCGGCGCTATCCACCAAGCGGGGTTTCCGACCGCGCAGCCATTCCACCAACGCCCGGGTCTCCCGGAGGCGCCAGAAGCTTGGGATTTCCTCGTTTCCCATTTGCGCCGGAATGCCATGCACCTCGCAGAAGGCGCGCACCGGAACCAGATACTCCCACTCGCGCGCGATCACCGCGCAACGCGACCAGTCCCAATCGGGTGTCAACCGGGATAGACGCAAAAGCTCACCCATGACAACCCGCGCCTGAGACACGGCATTGCCTCCGGCCGGCAGGATCTGCACCCGTCCCCGGGAGACGGGATCGAGGTCTTCCCAGGCGCCGCCCGCGGGGTCCTTGGCGCGCGCCCGATTGATCTGGATGGGATGACCGGCCTTCATCCGCTCCCGCGCCGGCTCGATCACGGCGTTGGCTGCCGCCACGATGTGGCGCGTAGAACGGTAGTTTGCCGTCAAATAGGTGGGCTTGGGGCCGTAATCCTTCTCGAAACGGCGGATAAATTCCACTGAAGCGCCGTTGAAGGCATAGATATTCTGATCATCGTCGCCCACCGCGAACAGGGTGAGCTTGCCCGCTTCGTCCTCCAGCGTTCGCCCGGCCAAGGCCGAGATCAGCTCATACTGGTCCGGCCCGATGTCCTGGTACTCATCCACCAGGATCCAACGGAAGCCCGCCAGGAGACGTTCCCGCCTCTCGTCCGCCTCCTCCGCCGGCAAGTCTTCGCCATGCAGCAAGTCCACCGCGCGGCGGATCACCTCCCGGAACACTTCGTCGTCGGGACGCTCCGCCCGTCCCGTGAAGCTGGCTCCAGCCAACCGCATCGCCAGGGCGTGGCAGGTGAGAACGGTCACGCCGCGCGCGTCGTCTCCAATCAACCCCTTGAGGCGGCGCCGGATATCGACCGCCGCGTGACGGTTGTAGGCCAGGGCCAGGATGCCCCGGGCGCTCTCGCGCCTTACACGTATCAGATAGGCGATCCGATGCACCAGCACCCGCGTCTTGCCCGAGCCGGGGCCCGCCAGCACCAGCACGTTGGTCTGCTCGCGGTCGTCGGCGACGATGCGCTGCTGGACGGGGTTCTTCAGGTTGTCGACAATGTCACGCCATGACTCAGGCGTGGTCTGGCGTCCGATCTCTCTGTCCCGGCCGGGCAGCCAGCGAGCAAGAAACACCTCCTCTTCCAACGTGAAATAGTCCATCGCCAAACGCAGCGCCTCGCTCATGGCGGCCAGGCCGCGCTCGGCGAACTCCGCCATAACGTGGATCTGCAGGACCTGTCCCGTGTAATGGAGCGCAAGGGGATCGAAGTCGGCCTTGGCGAAGCCGCGCCGCTCGCGCTGTTCCAGGCGGATGGTCATGGCCGGACGGAACACCGCCAAGCCCCTGTTGAGCTGGATCACCTCCTGCTCGTGCAGCCACATCAGAGCCCGGTCCAACAGCTTGTCCGGGCGCCGGACCTGGCTCCTCAAGACCAGATCGGACTCAATGGCCCGTGTCAGTTTTCCAAGCGTGGTCTCGGCCAGCAGGTCCGTGCCGCGGCTGCCCGGCGGCAGGCAGGCCAGCAGATGATCCAGCAGGCGGCCAGCCGCGTGTCGCCGGATGCTGGCAGTCTCCTCGAGGAGCCGCCACTCGCGCCGCAGCGTCACCCGTACGGTCTCGGCGTTCAGTTTCCGCACGGTGAGGCTGCCGGCGGCCCCATCCTCGCCGCGGCCGTCGTAGGCGATGCCGCGGACAACGCGCCACAGCCGTTCCGGCAGGGGATCGGTCAATCCCTGGTCCCGCAGGACCTGGGAGGCAATACGCAGATGCAAGGAGGAGGTGTCTCCCCTGCCCTGGTCCGGCGCCGCCTCGCGCATGTGCGAGATCAGGGCGGTCTCAAGTTCGGCCGCGTCCTGCAGGCGCCGGGGGGATGCGCGCTCCACGCCGGCGTGAACGAACGCGGTCAGAACGGTGTCGTTGCTGGCTATGCCCAGCCGTTCCAGATCGTACAAGGCGCCGCGCACGCCCTGGGAACCCAGTCCTGAAATCTCCATCAACTGATCGGTGCTGATGCCCTCGTCGGCGTCGGCCTCGATCAACACCTGGGAAATCCGCAACAACTGGCGGCGGTAGGCTTCCGTGATACCTGCTCTTTCAAGCCGCTTGCCGGCCTCCCCAACCGAGTTCACCCGCAGCGAGGACGGAAACACCTGGACGGCGTTTTCCTCCCGGGTCAGCAGCTCCGACTCCTCCAGCCAGGCAACGGCGGTGCGCACCCGGGTATCGTCTGTGGCGGAGTCCCGCTCGAATGCCTTTTCCTCGTCCTCGCCCAGGATCTCGCCCGGGGTGGCCACCACCTCGCCGCCCAATCGCTTCTTGCGGTCCAGGTTTCGCAACGCCCTGAGGATGGCGTGGATCTCTTCCCGGGTAAGCCGCGAGCGCGCCGACATCCCGAACTGACGTTCCACGTCTTCCGGCGCGTACAGCAGCACGCAACGCGCCGATGCGCGGTCACGCCCGGCGCGGCCGGCCTCCTGGAGATAGTTTTCCAGCGACCCCGGAATATCGCCGTGAATGACCAGCCGCACGTCCGGCTTGTCTATCCCCATGCCGAAGGCATTGGTCGCCGCGAGGGCGCGCAGATCGCCGTCGATGAAGCGCCGCTGCACATCCTTCTTGGTTTCGGGCTGCAGGCCCGCGTGGTAGTACTCCGCCGCGACCTCCTTCACCTGCAGAAATTCGGCCACCTCCTCGCTCTGCCGCCGCGTCGCGCAGTAAACGATGGCGCCGCCGGGCGCATCCGGCGGCAGATAGGACGTCAGGACTTGGTGGATGTCGCTGAACTTCTTTTCCCCCGAGGTCGGGATCACCTCAAAGGTGAGGTTGGGCCTGTCGGCCCCGCCGTCGAAGACCTTCAACTCGATGCTGAGCTTGTCCTGAAAGTGGCCGGCGATGTCCGCGGTCACGTCGGGCTTGGCGGTGGCGGTCAGGCACAACACCGGCGGCACCGGCCCGTCGCCGGCCTTTTCCCGGATAAAACGGCCCACGTAGCGATAATCGGGGCGAAAGTCATGGCCCCAACGCGAGAGGCAGTGGGCCTCGTCCAGCACCCACCCGCCGATCTCCCGTTGGTCGAGCACCCGCCGCAAGGAACGGGAGCGGAGTTGCTCCGGCGAGATGAGGAGGATACCCGCGTCCCCCAGGCGAACCCGTTCCAGGGCATCGGCCCGTTCGGGCATGGACAGGAGCCCGTTGACGGTCACGCAGGAGCCGATCCCGCGCGCCTCCAGTCCCGCCACCTGGTCCGCCATCAGAGCGACCAGGGGTGAGATCACCACCGTCAAGGCTCCGGTGTTGTCATAGCGGGACATTGCCGGGATCTGGTAGCAGAGAGACTTGCCCGCACCCGTCGGCAGAATGCCCAGAACGTGCTTGCCCGCCATCGCCTCTTCGACGATGGCCTGCTGCATGGGGCGCCCGCTCTCGTCCACCGGTTCGGGCCGAAAGTCATCGAAGCCGAACCAGCGCTTCAGCTCCTTGCGGGCATCGTGCCGCTCCCGGCACCAGCCGCACCCGGCGTCGGTGCAGGCGGTGTCCCTGAGCCGGCGCACCAGTCTGCCCGCTTCCGGAAACTGATGCCGCACCCAGGGCGGCATCACCGAGTTGCCGCCCGCTACCGACAGCCATGCCAGCGTGTAGGCGAGTTCCCAGCCGCAATCTCTCGCCTTGCTCAAGACCTCCCGCCCGTGAGTCGCGCAGGCTGTGCCTTCCAGTCGCCGGCCCATTGCCGACCGGGCCTCGGTGTCCGAAGGTCTTCTTGCATCACGAAGCTTCGAGAAAAAATCGTCCAGACCGCGGTCCAGGACCTCAGACTCCAGAGTAGTCAGCCAGTGCCAAGCTGTGAGCAGATCCGGCGCCGTCCCTTTCAGGGCGCTCTGCTGGTCGCCGAAGACCTCCAGGGCAAGTCGGGAGTCCAGTTCCGGGTCGTTCACACGGCCGCGCTTGAGGCCCCCGTCCTGATAGTGCTTGATGAGGTGATGATAGGGGTTGCGCGGAAAGGCCAGCGGGCTGAGACGCAGCGTGTCCACCGCCGGCAGCTTGAGCAGCCGCAGGCCGGGCTGTGCCGCCGCCAGGTGAGGCAGGTCGAAACCGATCAGATTGTGGCCCAGAACGAAGGACACCCCGTCGGCGAGATCGTCCAGCTTCGCCAGCTCCGATGCCGAACCGCCGCCGGAATACCCCCGACCGGTATCCGCGCGCACCGCGCCGAAGGCACGAATACGACCGTCCTGCCTGCCCACCTCCAGATCCAGGGAAAGGCAGTGCGGCCGGAAGGGTTGGTCCTGCTGGGAAGTCGGGGGGCTGGCTTCCGGCCGCGCATCGAGCGAAGCATTGGCCGAATGACCGGCCGCGGGCTGCGAAATCCCGAGAATTCTGTTTTGGCTACCCAAACCGTTAGCCCATCTTCAAGGAAGGAACCGATGATTTTCGGGATTCTACCCCAAATTGCTCCAACATCACCCGTAAGGTGTTGATTCCTGGTAGGAGCCCGGAGGCACCGGCGGGGGAGGAAGCCTTGGCAGGGACAAGGATGCGGGCGGGACGCCCGCGCTCCCAGGTGGTCTTTTGGCGAGAGTTGGCCATACGCTACGCTCATGGCCGTAACGACCATCAAATCGACCTACTCGCTGGACATCGAATCCGTGCGCGAGCTGGAGGAGTTGGCACGCCATTGGGAGGTGTCGAAGTCCGAAGTGTTGCGACCGATCCCTGTTTCTGTAACAAATCGCCTACATTGACCGCTACCTCGGTCGGTCATCCCCTGGGAGCGCGGGCGTCTCGCCCGCACCTTATTCCTGCAAGCAGCCTCCGACCAGCGCGTCTCCGTTGCCTCCGGCCGCACCTTGGATGTAGGCTTTAGTTCCCAAGAGAAAGCGATCTCCCGTCAACCGCACGGACCGCATTTCGAACTCGATGTCGGGAGAGATGGATGAATCGGTCTGACATCCACGGGTCCATTGGAGGATGCAGGGGTACCGTGACCTTTTGTCCGGCTTCCCAATACATAAAATCATGAAACACCGACTGTGCTATTTCCCAATGCTCTTGACCTTTGTGGTCGCCGCACAGGCCGTCGGCGCGCAGGAAGGCAGCCAACCGACGACTTGTGAGGACAGCGCCATCGTCGCCAGCGCCGTGCGCACAGAGGAAGACGTTCGAGTTTTCGTTCAATGCGCCTACGAGTTCGCCCAACAAGAAGGTTTGGAGGAGGCCCGCAGGGCCTTCAACGAGGACGCGCGTTGGAAAAGCGGCCCAATCTATGTCTTCATCTCCGAAGTGACGCCATTGAGCGATCAGGCTCGTCTTTTCATCTTTCCGCCTGCTCCGGAGAGGGAAGGATCCTCGCTCGGACTTCTGATCGACGTCTTCGGTAACGACTACTACAAGGAACAATATCGGATCGTGAGCCAATTCGGTGAGGGCTGGCTCTACTATTCGTTCCTCAATCCGGCCACCGGCAGAGATGAGCCGAAGGCCGCCTTCATCAAGGGCATCGACTGGTACGGGACCCCGGCCGCGATCGGCACGGGGATCTACCGCCGCGACATCCCGGGAACGTGCGAAAGGGACGAGGTCAATGCCGCCATGCTGGCTGCCGATCCTTCCAACCCGAGTCTGCAGGAGTTTGTCCGTTGTGCCGCGATGGAGCTGAAATCAAAGGGATACTTCGCCACCGTGGCTCTGTCGAGAGATCCTCGTTGGAGAAGCGGGTCGGTCTATTTGTTCGGCCTGGATACTTCCGGCTACGCGCTGTTCACCGGCGATCCCTACAGTCACTCGTTCGGCACCGTCACATCCGAGTTGGACCCGAGCTTGATTGGAACCTTCGGCGGCCGGGACGTCCTGGGCGTCGCCGATGCTTTCGGCGAAACCTTCCTCTACTACTCGACGCGCAATCCCGCTACCGGACAGCAGGAACGCAAGGTCACTTTCGTCAAGAGGGTCATGGCCTTTGGGGTGCCGATCCTGCTCGGTGCCGGCTACTATGCGGACGACGTTCAATCGGGATCGGATCACGAAGATAACGGCGGTTCCGATTCTCCACCAAGTGACGGCGCCCAGGGTGCGGGCCAAGGGGGCAGTGCGACACTCCTCTACTGGCAGGCGCCGACGATTCTCAACCCATACCTGTCCAGAGGCACCAAGGATGCCGAAGCGGCATCGCTCGTCATCGAGCCCCTGGCCGAGTACACCCCGAACGGCGAGTTAGTCCCCGTTCTCGCCACACGAGTACCGACCTCCGAGAACGGCGGTGTCTCTGCCGACCGGACCAGGATCACCTGGAATATCCGGGAGGATGCGCTCTGGTCCGACGGCACCCCTCTGACCGCGAACGATGTCGTTTTTACGTGGCGCTACTGCACCGCCCCGGGCGGTGGCTGCGCCCGGTCGCGGAGCTTCGAGAATGTGGCCTCCGTAGATGCCGTCGACGAGCGAACCGCCACCATTACATTCGATGGACCGACCTCATTTCCCTATGACCCGTTCGTGTCTCACCTGAGCCCGGTCCTCCAAGCCGCTCAGTTCGCAGACTGCCTGGGCGAGGCGGCTGCCGGCTGCACCGATGCGAACCTCGGACCCACCGGCACGGGTCCGTACCTGGTGTCCGACTTCGGTGCAGACGGCACCATCCTCTACCGGTTCAATCCGCACTACCGGGGCGTCGAGTCCGGTCTTCCCTATTTCGGTGAAGTGATCCTGAAAGGCGGCGGGACGGCTGAGGCTGCGGCAAGATCCGTATTTGAGCTCAACCAGGCCGATTATGCCTGGAACCTCCAGATCGAACCCGAAGTCCTGGCGTCGATCTCCGAGGGCGGCGGCGGAACCGTTGTCTCGGCTTTCACCACCTTGGTCGAGCGCCTGCTGATGAACCAGACCAATCCGGACCCCAGTCTGGCCGATCTTCGTTCCGAGTACGCGAACGGCACCAACTCGCACCCGTTCCTGACCGATCCGGTCGTCGGGCGGGCCCTCTCACTGGCAATCAACCGCGACACCCTGGTCAGAACCGGTTACGGCGAGCAGGCCGGGCGTCCGACCTGCAACGTCTGGCCCGCTCCGTCTGCCCAGGCATCGACCAACAACGACGAATGTCTGGTTCAGAACATGGATCTCGCCAAAGAGATTCTTGACGATGCCGGGATCGTGGATTCCGATGGCGACGGCGTGCGGGAGCGGGAAGGCGTTCCGCTCAAGATCCTCTTCCAGACCGCGACCAATTCGGTGCGCCAGACCACCCAGGAGCTGATCAAGGGCTGGTGGGCGGAACTGGGCGTCGAGACCCAGCTGAAGCATGTCGATTCCAAGGTGTTCTTCGGTGATGACGTCACCAACCCGGACACCGTGGGCAAATTCTACGCCGATGTTCAGATGTACGCCAACAGCGGAAGCAGCGTGGATCCGGAGAGCTACCTGGGCTCCTGGGTCACCATGGAGATTGCTGGGGCAGCCAACTCGTTTCTCGGTTCAAACGTCCAGCGCTTCCAGTCCGACGAATACGATCGGCTCTTCGCCGAGCTCCAGAACACGGCCGACGTGGAACGGCGCAACCAGATCACGATTGCGCTCAACGACCTGCTGGTCGGCAGCTACTCGATCGTCCCTCTGGTTCACCGAGGATTCGTGTCGGCTCATTCCAATGACATCGAGGGTGTCTGGATGAACGCGTGGGATTCGGAACTTTGGAATTTCGAAACCTGGAAGCGTCGCGACTAGGCCGCTTTCCACGAAGGGACACGAAGGACCACGAAGGGACACGAAGAAAAACCATAAGAAAAATGAGTTTCTTCGCTGACAAGCGGCGGCGGCCCTCAAACTCCAGCAGTTTACTGTTTCACTGTGTGTGCATCGTTTCTGCTTCGAAAATCTTTCTAACTTCTTTTTTAAGAGTATGTTAAAAGATTTCGAGAAGCAATGCGTCCTGCCCTTGGAGAATATTCCGGGCTAAAGACAAGCCGTTTCCCAGCTGACGTCCAGCGACCCGGGGCGAACTTCGGTGCAATTCCCCCCCACCGGCTCGACTGCGGGCTTCGCCCTTGTCTTGCCGACTCCCCCTCAAGGGGGGAGTGATTTGAGGCCTCGGACAAGGCTCCTTGCCCGATACCCTAGCAACATGTAAACCATGTCCCCGGTTTATTGTGTAAAGGATGTTCCCGGTTTGTACCGCCGGATCACTCCCCCCTTGAGGGGGAAAAGTGATGTCATGAGATGACGACTTCCTGGGAGCGCGGGCGTCCCGCCCGCACAAGGCCTGGCACAGCTTCGCCTATCTCCCCCACTTCGATCATCCGGGAACGGCACCGTTCCCGGGCTATTGTGTAAAGGATGTTCCCGGTTTGTACCGCCAATCACTCCCCCCTTGAGGGGGAGTCGCAGAAGCCGAGCCGCCAGGCGAAGGCTGATGCGGTGGGGGGTGGAAGCCGGTCCGCCAGGCGGCGGGTGGCGGGGATACACAAGACCCCGGTCGCGGAAGCCCCGGGGCTTCCGCTGACCTGCGGAGCAGTGTCCGCAGATAGCCAGAGGCGTAAGCGCGGTGCGAGCCGTTCGACTGCTCCGCCACCCGATCTCAGGGTGCCAGGCTGAAGGTGTAGAGAGTGCTGCCGGCGGCGATGGCCAGGATCTGTTTGTCTCCCAGCATATAGGTGATGGGGTGGGTGACGATGGGCGCCCCGGTCTGGAACCGCCACAAGCTCTTGCCGGTGTGGGCATCCAATGCGGTGAGATATCCCTCCATGTCGCCCACAAACACCAGGCCTCCCGCGGTGGAGAGCGTCCCCGCCCAGGTGGGAGTGTGGAACTTGAACTCCCACTTGACTTCCCCGGTGGTGGGCACCAGGGCCTTGACCACTCCCCAGGTATCTTCGTCGGGCTTGACTTGAGGGAAACTCCCCAGCCAGAAGTGCCCCGGCTCCAGTTCCTGCTCGCTGCTGAAGTAGTTGGTGCACTCCTCGCGAACCACCACGTAAAGCAGCCCCGTATCGGGATTGTAGGAAGGCGCCATCCAGTTGGACCCTCCCCCCATTCCGGGGCACTGCCGGTTGCCTTCCGGGGTCGGGTCAGTGTTGGGAAGCACCTGAGGCCGCCCCTTGGAGTCGATGCCGGAGGCCCAGGTGACCCGCGCCACCGGGTTGGCGTGGAGGAACTCTCCGGTTTCCCGATCCAGGACGTAGTAGAAACCGTTTCGATTGGAGTGGACCAGCAATTTTCTGGGCTTGCCGTCCATTTCGAGATCCAGGAGCACCGGAACCTCGTTGGCGTCCCAATCGTGGACGTCGTGAGGAGTGAATTGAAAGTACCACTTCATCTTGCCGGTGTCGGGGTCCAGCGCCACCACTGAGGCCGAATAGAGATTGTCCCCCAGCCGGGTCTCCCCGTTGAGATCGGGCGCCGGATTCCCGGTGGCCCAGTAGAGAAGATCCAGTTCCGGATCGTAGGTTCCCGTCATCCAGGTAGGCGCCCCTCCCGTCTTCCAGGAATCTCCCAACCAGGATTTTGAGCCGGGCTCTCCGGCCGCCGGAATGGTCCAAAATCGCCACAGCCGCTTTCCGGTATCGGGATCGTAGGCATCCAGGAAACAGCGGGCGCCATATTCTCCGCCTCCGGTTCCAATGATGACCTTGTCCTTGACGATGAGGGGGGCCCCGGTGGAGCTGTAGCCCATTCGGTAGTCGGCCCGCTGAACGTCCCAAAGAACATTTCCGGTCTTGGTGTCCAATGCCACCAGGTGGGAGTCCAGGGTGGCCATGAACAGCTTGTCCCGCAGCAAGGCGAATCCTCGATTGATGGGCCCGCAGCAGAGGCTCTGGTCGGGCAGCTTGCGCTGGTATCTCCAAAGTCTCCGGCCCGTTCGAGCGTCCAGGGCATAGCCGTTGTTGTAGGGAGCGGTAATGTACATGATCCCGTCCACCACCAGGGGTACGGTCTGGAACTTGGCGGCGGCTCCCACACCGGTCTGAAACACCCAGTCGACTCGCAGGTCGGCCACGTTGCCCTTGTGAATCTGATTGAGCGGCCGGTGGTTCCGGCCGCTGTAGTCCCCCCGGTAGGTGAGCCAGTGCTGCGGCTCCTCCAGGGCCCGCACCAACCGGTCGCTGGTCACCTCGCCCGCCCGGGACAAGCCGGTAAAGCCGGGAAACATCAGCGACAGGCACATTGCCGGCACAAACCATGATCGCTTCATTGGCTCTCCTCTTCGGATAGGACCCCTCCGCCAGCCGGCCGGCCCGGAAAGGGACAGCCCGCGGCGGGTCTGTCTGGATAACTTGTCGGCGCTCTCCCCGACGCCTTCATTCCGCGGCCGGTCGAGTGAGGAACAGCAGCAGATCCTTCAAATCCTGGTCGGAAAGCGCACTTTCCGAATAGACCGGCATCAGGGATTGGTCCAGGTGGGTGATCTCCCGCAGCTCGCTCTTGCGATAGCTGTGATAGTTCTCCTGCTGGTCCAGCACCTGGATGGTGTAGGTGTCCTCGTTGCGGACGACACCGGTAATCCGCTCTCCCGACGGGGTCACCAGCCGGACCGACTCGTAGCCGCCCGCCATCCTCCCGTCCGCCTGAAGCACGTTCTTGAACTGAGCGCTGGGCTCCCGGACGGCTTCCAGGAAGGACTCCCAGGAGCGAGTTTTTCCGATGCCCGTCAGGTCGGGACCGAAGCGGCCTCCCTCTCCCCGAACCATGTGGCAACCGGAGCAAAACCCCCTGCCGCCGAAGAGCTCCCGCCCCGATTCCCAATCCCCGCCCAATGCCTCGGGTCGCGCCTTGGTTCGAAGATCGGTGACAAAGGCGATGATGCGCCACAGATTGCTGTCGGGAAGCGTCTGGGGAGGCATCTGGGTTCCCTGGATTCCGTCCTTCACCACCCCGAGCATGTCGTGATCGTCGGCAACATGGGTGAGTTGCCCTCGAGTCAGGTCCGGCCCGCGGAATCCCCCGCCGCCTTCCATGCCGTGGCAACCGGCGCAGTAGTAGCGAAAAAGGCCTTTCCCAACCAGAATGGCGTCCGCGTCCCCCTTGTAGGGATTCTGCTTCCTCTCCTCGGCATCCGCCAGGACCGGGCCCGCGGAGGCCGAGGACAGGACAGCAGCAAAGACAAGGAACGGCAACCGTCTCGCGAGAATTCGCATACTCACCTCACCCGACTGGAGAATGGCCTGGGCCCAACCGTTTCGACCGATTTTAAGGTAAGGCTCCCTGGAAGTCAAAAGACAGCCGGAGCCTCGATGGCCGAGGTTTCTCTGGCACCCTGGGGCGGGAAACTGATACAAACGGCATGGCGCTGTTTCCCGCCTTGCGGGCGGCGGTCCAGCCGCAGGCCGTGGGGTCGGCGGCAGGACAGTGGCCGCCGGTCGACCGGACTGGCCTGAAGCAAGTTCGAAGTCTCACCTTTTGTTGAAGCCGGAAAGGGAACCATCATGAAGGAGCACGCGATCTCGGTGGAAGAAGAATACAGGAGGAGCACCCCCCATTCAGCCGACGCCTTTCGACGGGCCGCGCCGCTGACAGCCGGACCGGCCAAGGGCGCCTACTTCTTTCAACCCTATCCCCTGACCATGGCGCGAGCCCAGGGGTGCACCCTCGAAGATATCGACGGCCGCCGCTATCTGGACTTCGCCAACCACCACTCCACCCAGATCCTGGGCCACAACCATCCCAAGGTCATGGAAGCCGTTCGGGCCCAACTGGAGCAAGGCATTGCCTTAGGCGCCCCCACGGGCATCGAGACCGATATGGCCGCGGAGATGTGCCGGCGGGTCGCCACCCTGGACCGGATCCGGTTCGTGAACTCCGGCACCGAAGCAACCCTGCACTCGATTCGGCTGGCCCGAGGGTTCAGCCGAAAGTCCAGGATCGCGAAATTCGAGGGCGGGTACCACGGCAGCCACGATGCGGTGGAAGTCAGTGTGGCTCCGCCGTTGGACCGGGCCGGACCGATCCAGGCTCCCCATTCCGTACCCGGCGCCGGAGGCATTTCACCCTATGCTGCCGGTGAGGTGCTGGTGCTTCCCTACAACGACGAGGCCGCCGTCGCCAGGCTGTTGGAAGAACACGCCGGGGAGCTGGCCTGTGTCATCTTCGACCCCAAGGCGGGCCTGCTCCCGGTTCGGCCGGAGTTTGCCCGGGCCGTGAGAGAGATCACCCGAAGGCACGGGGTGCTGCTGATTTTCGACGAAATCGTCGGCTTTCGCGTCGGCAGAGGCGGTCTGCAAGCCCAATTCGGCATTGATCCGGACCTGACCTGCTTTGGGAAGATCGTGGGGGGAGGCTTTCCGGTGGGCGCTTTCGGCGGCCGGGCCGATATCATGGACTTGCTGGATAGCAGCCGGGGGCCGACCGGCTTTTTCCAGAGCGGAAGCTTCAGCGCCCACCCCGTGACCATGGCTGCCGGCCTGGCCACCCTGCGAGAGCTGACGCCTGCGGCCTTCGCCCATCTCAACCGCCTGGCGGACCGCTTGACCACCGGGTTGAACGACCTCTTCGCCCGCCGGGGCTTCCCGGCCCTGGCCGTCAACGCGGGCTCGGTCTTCAGCATTTATTTCATCGAGGGCAAGCTGGAGACCTATCGCGACCTGGCCCGCGCCGACCGGGCCTTGAGCCACCAGGTCTTCCTGGCGTTGCTGCAGGAGGGTTACTTCCTGAACCACACCTTGACCATGTGCGCGCTGTCGCTGCCCATGGAAGACCGGCACATCACCGGGTTGGTCACAGCCATGGAAAAGGTAATGGACAAGGTCCACGGCTGAGAGACTAGCCGCTGTTCAGCAGCCGGTCACGGTCCTCTCCCTTCAGCGGCAGCTCCGTCCAGGCGCCCGAGCGGGCGTGGGAGGCGTGGAAGGCGACGATGCTTTCCAGGACGTGCAGGGCCTCCCCGGCGTCGTAGGCAAAGGGACTCTGTCCATCCAACCAGGCCACGATCTCCCGGACGGCCCGGTCCATGCCGGTGGCCTGCCCGCGCAGGCTGGGCCACTGCTGCTGCCGGCCGTCCCAGTACTCCAGCCGCACTTCGTCCCCTCCGGTCACGGCCCGTCCCTCGCTTCCATTGAAGCTCAGGCTCATGGGAACCCCCGCGTAGTCCGAGGCATCCACCGTGACCATCACTCCGCCTTGCAGGCGCATCAGGCCCCATCCGCCGGGGTCCTGAAAGGCCGGACCGCGGCAGTCGGGCTTCCCCGCCAGATCGAGAGTCCCCGAGACGGCTTCCACCCGCCGTCCGGTCACCATGCAGATGGCGTCGAACAGGTGGGTGCCGACGTTGCCGAGGCGCCCGCTGCTCCACTGCACGTTGACCGAGGTCAGCTCGCCCAATCCGCCCTGGCCGACCAGATCGCGCAGGCGACGATAGTTCGGATGAAACCGCCGGTTGTGGTTGATCGCCAGAAGAGATCCCGACTCCCGGCAGGCCCGCAGCATCTGCTCTCCCTCGAGGATGCGGGAAGCCAGGGGTTTTTCACAGTAGATGGCTCGGATCCCGCTGCGGGCGCAAGCGACGGTGATTTCCCCGTGCACCGGAGCGTAGGTAGCCACACTCACCAGGTCGAGGGCTTCGGTGGCAATCATCTCCCGCCAGTCGGCATAGGTGCGAACCGCGTGCCGCTCTTCAAAGCGGGACCGCCTCCCCCGGTCGCGGCTGCTTCCCGCCACCAGTTGGATTCGCGGGTTTCCCGACAAAGCCCCCAGATGGGTGCCATCCAGATTCTCCACCTGTTGCCCCAGAGCATCGCCGGAGGTCTGGTCGGCCGCACCGATAAATCCCAAACCAATGATTCCCGCGCGGTAGGTTAACAGGTTCACGATTTCAACCTCCTTTTGAGCGCTTGCCCGATTTGGCGCTCCTCCGGATCCAGCTGTCGAACCAGTAGACCCGGACCCGGCGCCTTCCCCACTCCCGCGCCGCCTGGATGTCGTTACCCATATAGATGTCGATACGCCGGCGCCAGCGATAGTGCATCTTGTCCAGAACGACGAAGCGACGGCCGGGGAACCCTTCAACCCTTACGCGCGCACCGCGAACGAAACCCAGCGGAATCAGGTCCCGGGAGACGGCGATGGCTCTCATTCCCGGCTGCAGCCTGTCTCCCCAGGCGGCCACGTTGGGCGTATCGTCGGTCTGGCTGGGATGAGAGTTGTAGGCCGTGGCCGTAACCTCTATCGAATCCTCACCCACCGGAACGCAGGCACCCTGCAGTGCCAGGACCGTCAGCGCCGCGGCAGCCGCCAATCCAACCGGCCTCTTTTGACCCGAAGCCAATAGACTCCTCCCTTAGGGTCTAGGTTTGGCCGAGCCGCGAAGGACCTCCGCGGCCGGCAGGAGAACCCCTCCCGAGGCGCACTTTATACCCCTGACCGTTCGGACGCAACCCGGCCCATGCAGTGGAGACCATCGGCCGGTCCGACCCGGATCGCGCGCTGCCGATGTTATAATGCCATGTTACGATTTATTTGATCGGGGTGATCACCCTCGGGCGATTGAGCGGTACTATGCCTATAGGCGCCGGTCACCGGTTCGAGCACGGCCGACTGGAATGCATCCATGAAGAGATCCGCGGCACACTTTCATCTGGTAGAACAAGCGGATCGAAAGGAACCACCGAAACGGCCTGAATCCGAGACCGCTCTCTCGGAGCTCCCGGCATTTCGGTTCCTGGAAACCTTCTTTCATATCCTCTCGGTCGCCATCACTGCCGTCTGCGTTCTGCTGATCATCTCCTCGGGCCTGGTGCTTTGGATTCTGCTGGCATTTTTCTCCTGACCGGGGCGGGCTCACCCCCTTTAGCGAGATGCTGCTGCCGCCTACGCGGCTGCGGCCCGGGGCTAAGTGCTGGCGCGGCTGCGCCGCTCTGTAAGGAAGACCTGTAGGAAAGGTTTCCTCGGCTGACCTGGGCCAACCGCGGCTTCGCCGCTCCCCCCTAAACCAAGACACTGCCGGCGGACAGGATTTCTAAAGGATAATCCCCCGGGCGCCAGCCCGGGGGCTCCAGTAAGCCGCGAATGCGGCGCCTACAGTTGAAAAATTGTAACCCACTAATTATAAAAGACTTACTACGGGTCAGTCGGCTTCAGTCCCCTCATTATATCCCTCTTTTTGAACGGGAATCCATTGGACCATCCAGGACGTTCGCGGACAAGTTAGCCGAGTATCAACCCTGAGTCCAGGAGTCCGAGGCCGTCGAGTGGAGTGGCAAACTGCCCGTGCTGCGAATCAGAAAGAATTTCGCGCTCTCTACAACCAGCGCTGGTTGATTGAGCGTCTTGGCTTCGAGCCTCCGGTTCAGGCGCGCCAACGCCTTGCCTTGCAACCGGCCGCTTGAGTATGGTGGGTCTTATCTGTCCAAGAAATCAGGGGCGGTACAGAGGAAGCGGGGATGGGGCTGATGGTGGAACAGTTGATGCGCCTGACGCTATAAGCAGGTCCCGTTGGATCCCGGACAATGCAGGATGAGCACCCGCCCGTAGGGCAGGGACGAAGTAAGCTGTGCCTGCGCCCGGCAACTGTCTGTGATCCGGCCTTCAGATCCGGACATTTCCGTTCAAAAGTGTCTTTGCTGTCGGGTAATCACGGGCAGAACATCACGTTAGCCAGCAAAATGTCATGCCCCACTACGAATTTTGCAAAAGGCTCAGGTGTGACTACTTTGGAAGTCGGGGGAGCGGTTTCCACGACGTCGGTGGCTTGGCGCTTTATCGATGCACTTCGGCACGGAGGATCCAGCACATGACGACTGAGCCAGCGACGATCCAGGGCAAGCCCCCGGAACGCCCGGCGCTGACGGCGCAGAAGACCAAAAGTAACCGTGTTCAGTACGTGGCAATCTTCGGAACACTTACGCTGCTGGTGGTCTATTTCGGTGTGTACCCCAGCTGGCAGGAATACTTCAGGGACCCGACATCTGAACATTTATTCATTGCTGTTGTTGTGAGTTGCTCATTTTGGGTGTTTCCCTTGGCGCTGGCATATTTGGTGGTTCCCAAGGTCGAATTTTTTGAGAACCATCTAGTTGCACGTTCCTTGTGGGGTTTCTCTCGAAAGCGAAACTATCAAGGAATCAGCAAATTAGAGGTGAAGCATGAACACCTGTACTTAATGTTCTATGGTGGGGATCAGCTCTTTCTTTCCAGAGAGGATATTAAATTTGAAGATCTCACTGTCTGGTTGGCGGAAAGGGGCGTAGTGGCGGCGCGGGACTTGAAGTGGGAACCCCGGGAGACTTACGAGAATTGGGGACTGAAACAGGACGCTGTTGAAGCAGTGACTCTCCAGAACGAGGCCACATCGAGTCCAGTACTTACGGTGCAAGCACCAAGGAGTGACCGAATACGGAAGGGTTTGTTTTGGGGGGCAGTTTTTGTAGTAAGCGTTATCATCGTAGTCGCATACGCTGGACGGTACTTCAGCAATGCGAGAGGTGTCGATCTATTTGCTGTTATCTTTGGAATTCTCTTAGGCATTGTGTGCCTGTTTTTCTTGGCACTGCGACTGATTCCAAAATTGGAGTTTTTTGAAAATCATATCGTTGCACGGTCCATATGGGGTCGCTCGAAAAGGCGAAGTTACCACGAGATCAGCAAATTGGAAGTGAAGTACGACCTCCTAATCCTCACGTTCACTGATCGGGGTACGCTCGCACTTTCTAGATACGAGGTCAATCCCGGAGGCTTCCTTCAATGGTTAGCGGAGCGGGGCGTAACTGCGGCACGGGACCTAAAGTGGGAACGTCGGCTTGAAGAGAGTCTTTAGTTACGAAGACCTGGACCGGCTGAGCCGGCGTAGCTACGGCAACGGGCGTTGGAACCCCGCACGACCGTCAGACGGCCATCGGTGTCTATCCTCCAGACCTTGATGGAGCTTCAGCTTGTTGTCGAAGGTCATTCCCTCACATGAACCGCAGTAACTTCCGATAAGAAAGAGCATTTTTTGGTCAGCGGCGCGGGCGACGAGGTCGGTATGAACAGGGAAGCGTCCCTCCGCGCCGGTGATCAAAAAATGGTTTGGACTGAACCGCAGGCACGACCTTGGCTATGGGCATTGCATGGCCGGCCCAGGATCTGCTGGGCGGTCCGCCCGGCGCATGAGGGCGGGATTGGAGGATACTGACGGGGGCTGAGGCGTTTTCGGAGGGGTTCAGGACTCTGGGTGGGTCGGGAAGGTGCCGGCAACCGAGCCTGCGGCGTGCGGAAGGACGCAGGTTCCCCGGTCGACCGAGGAGGCTGTCTTTGGAGAGGGCGCGGTGGAGTCCAACGGGCGCTGATCATGAGGAGTCCTCCGGCGGCGGGGGCTCTCCCGGCTCGAAGCGCCCCACCAGGAGCATGCACCCGCGTTGGCAGGCCGGGCACTGGAGCAAGGAAGCTCCGGTAAGCTGCTCGAACAGGTCATGATAGTCGGGAGCAGGCTCGGAGGGCTCGGGTGGAGGCATATCGAGCAGGCGGCGGCAGAGGGCGAGCTTCTGCTGGCGGTGGCGGCAGGCGAGGAAGCCGAAGTAGCGGATGCGGTGGAAGTCTTTGGGCAGGACATGGAGCAGGAAGCGTCGGATGAACTCCTCGGCGGAGAGGGTCAGGGTCTTGAGGCGGCGGTGATGACGGTAGTCGCGCCAGCGGAAGCGGACCTGACCGTCCTCGACGGCGAGGAGGCGGTGGTTGGAGATGGCGACGCGGTGGGTGTATTGGCCGAGGTAGTCGAGGACCTGTTGGGGCCCGGCGAAGGGGCGCTTGGCGTAGACGACCCACTCGGCTTGGCGGAGGGGCTGGAGGTAGCGAGCGAAGGCATCGGGGTCATTGAGCGGGGCGAGGGTGTGGCGGAACTGGAGCCGGCCGGAGCGGAAGGCCTGCTGGAGCCGTTCGAGGAAGAGGCGGCGGAACAGGCGGGAGAGGACCCGGACGGGGAGGAAGAAACCGGGGCGGCAGGAGATCCAGCGGTCACCGTTGGGAGCGATGCCGCCGGCGGGGACGACGCAGTGCAGGTGGGGGTGAAGCGAGAGCACTTGCCCCCAGGTATGCAGGATGGCGAAGAAGCCGATCTCGGCGCCGAGGTGTTTGGGATCTGAGGCGAGGGTGCGCAGGGTGCGGGAGGCGGCGCGGAACAGCAGGGTGTAGACGACATGCGGGTTCTGCAGCGCAACGGCGGCGATCTCTTGAGGGAGAGTGAAGACGAGGTGGAAGTAGGGGCAGTCGAGCAGTTCAGAGCGGCGCTTGCGGACCCAGGCGGCGCGGGCAAAGGCTTGGCACTTGGGGCAATGGCGATTGCGGCAGGAGCGATAGCAGAAGCGGCGGTGGCCGCAGTGGTCGCACTGTTCGATCTGGCCGCCGAGGGCGGCGGTGCGGCAGCGCTCGATCGCAGACATGGCGCGGCGTTGGGCGGTGGTCAGAGAGGTGGAGAAACGGCGGCGGAAAGCGTCCCCGTAACGGTGGAAGACGTCAGCCACCTCAAGATTGGGGCGGGTCACCGGGTGGACTCAGCGGATTGCGGCAGGTCGAGTGGACTGGTCGTAGTGGAGACTTTGAAGGCGGCAAGGTGCAGATAGCGGGCGGTGGTGGAGAGGCTGCGATGACCGAGCAGGAGTTGAATGGTGCGGATGTCGGTGCCGGCTTCGAGCAGGTGAACGGCGAAGCAGTGTCGCAGCGAGTGGGGCGTGAGGGGTTTGGACAGGCGGGACAGGCGCAGGGCTTTGTGGCAGGCGCGCACCACCGCCTGGGGGGAAAGGGGGTGTGCGGGTGAGGCCCCCGGGAAGAGCCACTGGCGACTGCCGGGACGGTGGGTGCGCCAGTAGTCACGCAGGACAGCCAGCAGTCGGGGAGAGAGCATGACGTAGCGGTCCTTGCGGCCCTTGCCCTGGTGGATGCGAATGACCTGACGCCGGCTGTCGATGTCGGCCGGGCGCAGGCTGACCGCCTCCGACACGCGCAGACCAGCCGCGTAGCAGGCGGTCAGGATGGCGCGGTGCTTAAGGCCGGGCGCACAGTCGAGGAAGTGGAGGACCTCCTCGGGACTGGCGACGACGGGAAGCTTGCGGGGCTGCTTGGGAGAGGGAATGGACTGTCCCAGGTCCCAGCCTCGTTTGAGGGTGACCTGATAGAGGAAGCGCAGGGCCGCGACTGCGACCGTGATCGAACTGGGCGCCATCTTCTTGCGGTTCGTGAGGAACAGTTGGTAGTTGCGGATCTGCTCGCGTCCCAGCAATGCCGGTGACTGGCCGAAATGGCGGGCGAACAGCGACACTTGCAGGAGGTAGGTGGATTGAGTGCGCGGGGAAAGGTTGCGCACTTGCATATCCTCGGTCATACGGAGGCGGAGTGGTGTCATGGGAAAGCTCCTTTGCGAGATCGAATGGAATGGGCTGCAGGCAGCGAGTCCATGGTCTCGCAACGGGAGCTGACCGGCAAGAGAAGGGAGCCGAGGATGGATGGGAACGAGGAAATCTAACTACGGAAGGTGCATTGCCCTATCGAAGGATCTCCAATGCCGCGAAGCGGTTTAGTCCAAAGTGTCATTATGTCAATCAGGTAAGACTCGAGGCACTAGGGCATACTGGCTCCAGCCTGACCGACAGAGCTCAAGGGTTTGGGGGTGATGGAACCCATGATCAGACGAAATTCCCGCAGCAGAAAGTTGGCGTTCTTACTGATCGCTTTTGCCATTCTAGCCGGGGTTCAGCCCGGACCCACTGAAGCTCAGGACATTGAGCAGCTGCGTAAGTTGGCGGAGCAGGGAAACGCCTCGGCTCAACACATCCTTGGCAACAGGTACAGATTAGGTCAAGGAGTGCCCCAGGACTACGACGAGACACTAAAGTGGTACCGGTTGGCAGCGGCTCAGGGCATCGCCGAAACTCAGTACAACCTGGGCGTCATGTACTACAAAGGCGAGGGGATACCCCAGAACTTCAGCGAGGCTGTCAAATGGTTCAGGAAAGCCGCCGACCAGAACTACGCAGCGGCGCAGTACAACTTGGGCATCATGTACTTAAAGGGCGAGGGGGTGTCCCCGGACAGCAGTACGGCCGTAAAGTGGTATCGGCAAGCTGCCGAGCAGGGGGTCTCCGCGGCTCAATACGCCATGGGTGCCATGTATGCCAGAGGCGAAGGCGTGCCAGTACAATACGTGAAAGCCTATGCTTGGTGGAAGCTTGCCGCCAGCGAGGGAGAAGAGAACGCCATCAAGGGTATGGACATGCTCAGATCGAGGATGACCGCCACACAAGTGACCGCGGCGCAGAAGCTCGCCGCCGAGCTCATCGCTATTGCAGGTCCGGCCGGGGGGCAACTCCAATCCAAAGAGGTCCCGGACATAGGGAAAACCCGCAGATCCACCGAGCAGGAATACACCGAAGACCAGGAGGCCGAGCAGCTCCGCCAAGCCGCCGAGCAGGGACTCGCCGGGGCTCAATACACCCTGGGCGTCATGTACGACGGAGGCATCGGAGTGCCCCAGGACTCCAGAAAGGCCGTGAAATGGTTACGATTGGCGGCCGAGCAAGGAGACGCCAGGGCGCAAGCCTACCTGGGCCCCATGTACAGCGCAGGTCTGGGAGTGCCGCAGGACTACAGCGAGGCCTTGAAATGGTCTCGCCAGGCCGCCGAGCAAGGAAATGCCGAGGGGCAAGCCTTCCTGGGCGCCATGTACAGCGAAGGCTGGGGAGTTCCGAGGGACTACGTGAAAGCCTATGCCTGGTTGAATCTTGCCGCCGCCCAAGGGAATGAGAACGCTGTCAAGCTTAAGGGCTTTCTCAGACCGAGGATGACTCCTGAGCAAGTGGCTGAAGCGCATAAACTCGATGCCGAGCTAAGAGAGAATATCCGTTCGCAACCTCGACCCGCTGACGCCAAGGACTTCAAACAGCTCCGCCAGGCCGCCGAGCAGGGTAACGGAGAGGCGCAGAACAAGCTCCGCCAAGCCGCTGAGCAAGGAGACGCCGAGGCTCAATATAACCTTGGCCTCATATACGGCATGGGAGATGCCCAAGAGCGGGTGAAGTGGTTCGGCAAGGCGGCCGAGCAGGGATTTCGCAAGGCCCAATTCATGCTTGGTTTCAAGCACTACCACGGCGTGGGAGTGCCCGTAGACCACATAAAGGGCGTGAAATGGTTACGATTGGCGGCCGAGCAGGGAGACGCCAGGGCGCAAACCTACCTGGGCGCCCTGTGGGTCTCGGGTCGGGGGGTGCCGAAGGACTACAGCCAAGCTGAGAAGTGGTTTCGCAGGGCGGCCGAGCAGGGAGACGCCGTTGCTCAATTCAACCTTGGCAATATGTACCACAGAGGCGACGGAGTGCCGCAGGACTACAGCGAGGCCTTGAAGTGGTTCGGCAAGGCGGCCGAGCAGGGAGACGCCAAGGCGCAAGCCTTTCTGGGCGTCATGTACGGCGCAGGTCGGGGAGTGGCGAAGGACTATCGCAAAGCCGTGAAGTGGTCTCGCCAAGCCGCCGAGCAGGGAAATGCCAAGGGGCAAGCCTACCTGGGTTCCATGTACAGCCAGGGCTGGGGAGTTCCGAGGGACTACGTGAAAGCCTATGCTTGGTTGAATCTTGCCACCGTCCAAGGGAATGAGAACGCTGCCAATATCAAGGACTTGCTCAGACAGAGGATGAACGTTGAGCAAGTGGCTGAAGCGCATAAACTCGATGCCGAGCTAAGAGAGAACGTCCGTTCGCAACCCCTACGACCCGCCGAGGCCCAGGAATACATTGATCGGATCCGCAAGACAGCCGAGCAGGGAGATACTGAAGCCCAATTCCATCTGGGCGTCATGTACGCCAATGGCGGAGGCGTACCCCAGGATTTTGTGAAAGCCTATGCTTGGTACATTCTTGCCGCCGCCCAGGGAAATGAAGAGGCCTCCGAACTCGAGGACTCGCTCAGGGAGAACATGACTGCTGAGCAAGTGGCCGAAGCTGAGAAACTCGCAGCCGAGCTCAGGGAGCGCATCGAATCCTCAAAATCGGAGCAACCAACCCCCCACTTCCGATAAAGTATCATTATGTAAACTTTCCTCCTAGCAGCAACTCCTTCCTTTTCAGTGACTTGATAAATCTAGAAGCCTCCGCCAGGCCGGCCAGAAGCCCCCGACCACAAGATGTTGGGGTCGGGCGTTAGCGCGGGAAGGCCCTGGCCGGAGGAGCCGAGCCGTTGTGGGGTGGCGGCCTGCAGTCATGAAAACCACAAAATTTGACCGGTACTGTTTCCTGGGGTACTCAGGCACATCGAACAGGCAGAAACGGCAGCCTACCCAGTAAAGCTCAAGAATTTAGGGGGGGGATCAAGTGGATATTTGCAAGACGATATTAGAGGCAATCACGCGTGCGTTAGAATCCGAGGAACTTCGGCTCAAACCGCGTTCGGAGCGACCGGGGGAACCGCTGTGGCCTTGGACCGTGCGTGGGGGGTACTACGAGAACTGGATTCGCTATCTCTTGGTCCGGGATCTCTCTGACCGGTTTCCTGGCCAAGAGTTAGAGATAGAAGCTGCAGTTGGCAGAGTGCCTCAAGTGGATCTGTCGATTTGCGGCCTTGCTACTGTGGAACTGAAAGGGCCACACAAAGTCAAAGAGAACTTTGACAAAGGTATCTACAGCGCAATTCTAGAAGATTTTAATAAGCAGCGCCGCCGAGCGAATAAAAAACCAAACCTCCAACACTTCGTCCTCCTGATCGTCCACGCGCCCAAGTCGAAATTCGATTCCGGCTTCGTTCAAGAATGGCTTGACCAACTGGAATCGGACGTAACAGCTTCCTGTATCCGCATCAAGTTGGAGAAGTCTCAGCCGCTCGTCCTCAACGGTGACAAGCCCTGGCTGATGGAGTGCTGCCTCTACAGCGTTCGCTGAAAAGCAGCTCCCCGTTTACGAAAGAGGCCGCTGGAACTAACTTGAAGGCCTTCGGCGAGGGGGCACAATTGGGAGCAGTTCTTCAGCCAGGCCAAATTGTAGTTCCTTAAATTCAACAACGTACAGAGTCAATAAGGAGAGTGACGAAGGTGAGTGCCAACGCAATAAATTTCAAGGACACGGATTTCGCCACCGTACATGGCCTGGACACCGCCTTAGAGATGGAGAAGGAGAAGTACGCCAAGTGCCCGGTGAAACAGGATTATGTTCCCGAACATGAAATGGCTCAAGCTTGGGGGTACGTTGTCGCTGCCTATTTTCTAATGGAAGAATCTCTCAAGCTGCTTCTCCATACAAGAGGCGCTACTCCAGGCAAAACGCACACCTTGTCCAGCTTATTCGGTCTATTACCCTGCCCGGACAAGGATGTCCTGCGCGAATATTACCGAGACTTTCGGTGCGCGTTCGAGAACGCGAAGACCTTTCCGTTTTCCGAAGTAGACGAATTCCTAGCCAATCTGGATGGCGGCAAGAACAGCAAGGGCAAGCATGTGGGGTCGTTCGATTGGCGGTATTTCCTCATCGAGAAACCGCAGGGAGGGGCGATGCCGACTGTGAGCATCGAGTTCATGCACGAAGTCGTCTATGGCGCAATACGCATTGTTGAACATGGCGTGAGCGGGAATTCCAAACCGTTTCGGTACACGTATAGCCAGAGGCTTCACTCGAATCGAAGTCATAAGTACAGGGATTGGCTTACTGTCAGAATGAAATCCGACGGATGGGACGAACTGGGCGACAGACTGGAAATCCTATGGGGACCTGACTATCGGGGGCGTCACGATCTGCTTCTTTTCAGAGGAAAGAGCACGCTAATACGCTTCGCAGAGCTTCCGGAAGGCTTCTCCTTGCCCATAGTGGACAAACGCCAGGAAATCAAGTCCTTCGATGTCGATGAAGGCTTTAGAAGCATCGGGGTGACTAGAGTCTGACCGTTCCGCTAGCGCATCCGTGCCGCCTGTCGAGCGTTGAGTCGTCCGTCTCCCACGGGTCGCCCCTGGTGACAGGCATCACTAGCAGCGTGGGAAGGTCCTGAACCAGGCGGTTGAATCCAAGACAACGCTCATTGATCGAGTCTTCGGGTGCGGACCAGGATGCGGTCGGGAGACCGCTCGACGACCTCGGTAATGGTTGAGTCCCAGGAGTTACCGCTTCTGGCCCGGACGGTGATGGTGAGGCCGATGAGGTTCTGAGGCAGGGCCTCGGGATTCGGACCCGCGTAGAGGCTTCCCCAGGAGCCATCGGGGAGACGGCCCGGCCGCCGGCCCACGAGGGGTGTAGACGGAGACGGCGCTGTGCGATCGGCGCCGGCGGGGAATTTGGGAGGGAGGCCGAAGAGGGCCCGGTCCTGGTCCCGATCGAGGGAGCGGTCGAGCTTTGAGAGCAGGGCGTCAGGGGGGACCTCCTTTTCCATGAGGCCGCCGAGGACGATGAGGCGGCGTGTGCGGAGCTTGCGCCTACATTCGATCAATTTCAAGCTACTAATTATAATAGACTTACTACCGATCAGTCAGCTGCATTCCCTAATTATATCGCTCTTTTTGAACAGGAATCCATTGGACCATCCAGGACGTTGGCGGACAGGTGAGCCGAGTATCAACCCTGACTCCAGGAATCCGAGGCCGCCGAGTGGGGTGGCAAGCTGCCCGTGCTGAGAATCGAAGATCTTTGGTTGTGCGCCCCATCCAGGCGTGCCAGTCGTGGCCAGCGGGCAAGCTGTGGTCTGCTGCGTCTCCGCTGCCCGGCTTCGCTGTCCGTAGCGCCGGCTTCATAGCCAGCTCGATGGCCTTCCCGCAGGGATAATTTAGGACGGGAGCGACCCCGAGGGGCGAGTTACGAATGTAACTTGCCCCTTCCCTCCGTGCCGATGGAGGCACGATTTCAGGGGAGTCGCTCCCGTCCACCTCAAAAATGCCCGCATCGGCACGGCAGGTGCAGTGACAGGCTCGCAACCACAGCCAAGCCAGCAGGATAGAGGAAAGCCGCCGTGTTACTGAAAAGGGGAGAAGAAGGGGAGTCTTACAGCGCTTGCGCCTCAGCTAACGGCAACCAAACGCCCAACGCAGTCACGGCCCGGCCATTAAGTGTCACTCCCAGACAGACCCTCTTCGTGGCGCCTACCTGCCTACCTCGGAGAATATGAATTTCAAACCCAGAACTCAAGCGAGGTCTTGGGGATCAAGGGGTCCTACAGCAGTCTCAGCGGGCATCGCCACGACAGTAAAATGGGTGTCCACCAAGACTCAAGCATCACCCAATATCCATTCCGTGAAACATCGCCACGTTCCCCCTTGCAGGTGCAACTCTCCCGATGGGTCTGTGGTGGCTGAACCGCCCACCACAGAAGGAGAGTGGGGTATGGACGGCTACCCCATTGAAGCGGCAAGTCGCTGATTCTCTCGGATCAGATTTAGCCTGGTCGAGAAGCTACCCCCATTCTACCCCTTCAACCTGGCTCCGGGGGTCACGCTCGTGCCATCGTATGGGTGCACATTAGTCAGAAGGGGGGTGGTGCGGAGAGATGGTGCGCTATCTCTCAGGGGTTAAGCCCCTTGCCTGTGGGGTTTGCCCGCCCGCCTGGTGCGGCGTCGCGCGGTACGAGGCGGGGAGAAATGGAGGGAGCGACCCCCCTTTTTTGGCCGCTGGTGCGGCACTGGGGGAGAGTAGCTGGTGCGCCCGTATGTGCGCACCAACTCCCCTCCCCTTTGGGGGGTCGCTCCCTCCATAGTGATCCCTGCGGGTAGGCTGAAATACCCCTTCAGTCGGTCTCGGCCAGCAGGCCGTGCTCTTCGGCCGAGTCGAAGGCGCCATGCTTTTCGAGCAGCTCCGGGGGCGCGTCGATCTCGATGGAGTCGTCCTGGTCCATGCGGGCAAAGCCCTCCGGGAACTCTTCCTCAGTCTCGACGGTCAAGACAGCCCTGCCTCGGTCGGTTTTCTGTTCGGTAATCATCGGGTGATCTCCCTTTCCGTGCCTTTTCGACGGTGAGCTTGCAGCGTACCGGTCCGGCGTCGCGGGGTTTTCCACACCTCCGGCAGGGTCCACGGGCCTGTTTACCCGAAGGACTCCAGATTCTCCCCCGACCCTTGGGCCAGGTAACGCGCCCAGTCGTCCATCAGGACACGCCGGCGTTCGAACAGGTCCGAGCGGGCATAGGCGGCCTCGACCCGGTTCCGGACCACATGGGCCAAGGCCGCCTCGATCACCTCCCGGGGATGATCTGTCTCCTTCCCCGCCCAGTCCCGGAAGGTCGAGCGGAACCCGTGCGGCACGGCCGCGATCCCATGCTTCTGGAGCAGGCAGCGCAGTTGCTTGTCATCGAGCGGCTTGCCGCCCCGGCGGGTGAACACCAGTGGACCGGCTGCCTCCCCGAGCATCCGTGCCGCCTCGAGAATCTCCAGGGCACGGCCACACAGCGGCACCCGGTGCCGGCGGTTGGCTTTCGTCCGCCTGGCCGGGACGGTCCACACCCCCGCGTCCCGGTCGATCTCTGCCCACTCGGCCCATCGCACCTCGCCCCATCGTGCTGCCGTCAGCACCAGGAACTCGAAGGCCAGCCGAACGGCCGGCGGCGCCGTCGATGCCCGCACCGTCCGGATGGCTGCAGCCACGTCCCGATGGGGCAAGGCCTGCATGTGCTCGACAACGTCATGTTGGGGACCCAGGACCGGGCCGATCCGGTCACAGGGGTTGTCGATCCTGAACTCCATCGCCACGGCCCATTCCAAGACCGCGCGCAGGCGCTGGAGCACCCGCCGGGCGGTCTGCGCCTTCAGGTGCCAGATGGGCGAGAGGATCTCGAGCACGTCGGCGCTCGTGACCTCAGAGACGGGCATCTTGCCGATGCGCGGGAAGGCGAACCGCCTCAGGCTCGACATCCACTCGCGGGGGTGTCTCCGATTGCGCCAGCCGGCCCGCTTCTGTTCCAGCACACGCGAGGCGGCTTCGGCAATGGTAGGTATGCCCTGGGTGCGGCGCTTCTCCGCCAGTGGGTCCCCGCCCTGGCGGGCAAGCTTGCGGTTGACGAGCGCCTTCTCCCGGGCCTCGGCCAGCGGGACCAGGGCAACGCTGCCGAGTCCGAGCTCACGGCGGCGGCCGCGGATGATGAGGCGTTGAATCCAGCTCCGGGTTCCGCTAGGCTGGACAAAGAGGAACAGGCCGTTGCCGTCAGCGTGTCTTCCGGGCGGGGCTGAGCGCAGGAAGGCGGCCGAGAGGGCCTTATTGGGATGGCGGCCTTTGGGCTTGGTTCTTGGTAGCAGGTGGGCGGTGTTCGTTACAGTAACCATCCCCGTATTATATATGGGATGGCAGTGAATTGCAAGGGATGTTGTGAGCCGGTCAAGCCACTGTGGAACTCAGTTAAACCAATGACAATACAGACAGTTATAGACTGTACTGGACGGTGGTAAGCGTCCCTGGAATCTGAATGGATGTTGCTGAGGCGTCCGCATTTAGCCGTGGGCGTAAGCCCTTGGAAACGGCAACTCCACCCCCCGAGCCGCGTAGGCGGCGGCAATCATCCCTGGTGTTCGATCTTAAACAAGCCCGGGCGCGCCCAGCGCAGTCTGTGCCCTGAAGGCTCCCCAAAAAAGCGCTGCAAGGTACTGAAGACAAACAGTTTTCCAGCCGATGCCTTGCCATCTGGTGAGAAATGCGGGCTTAGGGAGCGCTTCCGGTGACGGAGCGCTCTCGCTGGGATTGGAGGGAAGTCTGTTGTCGATCGGACGCGGCTAGGCCAGGATGGGCCGGACCACGCTCCCGTGGACATCGGTCAAGCTGAGGTCGCGGCCGCCAAAGCGGTAGGTCAGCTTCTCATGGTCGAGGCCCACCAGGTGAAGGATGGTGGCATGGAGGTCATGCACGGTGGTGATGTTCTCCACCGATTTCTTGCCAATCTCGTCGGTCTCGCCATAAAGGGTTCCGCCCTTGACGCCACCGCCCGCCATGAAGATGGTAAAGGCCGTTTCCAGGTGGTCGCGGCCGTCGCCGTTGGAGCTGTCGGGCGTCCGTCCAAATTCGGTGCCCCAGATGAGCAGAGTCTCCTCCAGCATGCCGCGGGACTTGAGGTCCTTGATCAGCGCGGCCACCGCCTGGTCGGTCACCATGGCATTGGCTTCGTGGCCCCGCTTCAGATAGGAGTGCTGATCCCAGGTCCCGTTGTTCTGCCCGAATAGGACCGGGCAGGTGATCTCCACGAAGCGCACCCCTTCTTCGACCAGCCGGCGAGCCCGCAAGCACTGCAGGCTGTAATGCCGCTTATCCTTGTTAGTGGTGTCCAGGCCGTAGAGACGCTTGGTGGCTTCGGTCTCCTTGTCCAGATCCAGAACGTCCGGGACCAGGGACTGCATGCGATAGGCCATTTCGTAGTTGCGGATGGCCGCCTCCACGGCGTCGTCGCTGCCGGCCGAGGCGCCGAACGCCCGGTCCTGGTCCAGGAGCAGGTCCAGCTTGGCCCTCTGGAGCCGAGGATCATCGGAGGCCACCAGGTTGTCGATGGCATTGCCCTCGGCCTTGACGGGCAGGGCCTGGTGGGTGGCCGGCAGGAAGCCGTTGGAAAAATTCTCCAGGCCGCCGGGGGGAATATCCCCGGTGTGCAGCAGCACGTATCCGGGCAGGTTCTTGTTTTCGCTGCCCAAGGCGTAGGTGATCCAGGATCCCAGGCTGGGATGGCCCCCGACGTTTCTGCCGGTGTGGAACAGGATGTTGCCCCGGGGATGGAGAGGGAACCCGGAGACCATGGAGCGGATGACGGCCAGATCGTCGACGCAGGTGGCGATGTGGGGGAGAAGCTCGCTGACGGGCATGCCGGACTGACCGTACCGTTTGAAGCTCCAGGGGCACTTCAGCCAGGTTCTGCGCCCATCTCCCGAAAGCTTGCCATCCAGCTCGGCCAGCTTGGGCTTGGGATCGAAGGTATCCATGTGCGACACCCCGCCAGGCATGAAGCAGAGGATGACGTTTTTCACCTTGGAGGGAAAATGCGGCATGGCTGAGGGAATAATCCCGGCGTAAGCCTCGTCGGCCATGAGCGACGACAAGGCCAGCATTCCGAAACCATTGGCTGCCTGCTTCAGCATTTCGCGCCGCGTCAGCGGAGCACCGGCACATCCGGGACAACCCTCTCCGTTCCCATTTCGAATCGACATGGTCGGGCCTCAGAACAGGTAGATAAGCTCTTTCAGATTCAACATGGCGTGCGCCACATCTTTCCACACTTTTTTTGCGCCCAGTATATTCTCTTCAGAGACGCCGTGCAAGGCCGACAACCGCAACACCGACTCCCTGAATCGCCCCAGCTCGGTCGACTCCGGCGAACGGCCCAGCGCTTGGCGGAACATGCGTTCCAGGCGCACTTCCACCGTGTCGTCCCCCTCGGCCAGCAGCCGCTCCGCCCAATAGCCGGCTTGCCCCACCACAAAGGAGTCGTTGAGCAGGGCCAGCGCCTGGGAAGGCACGTTGGTGCGGTCCCGCCGGCCGCGTGTGGCCGAGGGTGCGGGAAAGTCGAAGAGTTCCAGAAAGGGCGGACTCTCCATGCGGGTCACCTTCAGATAGAGGCTGCGCCGTCCATTTCCGTCCAGAGGGCCGGAGAGCAGCTTGCGGTAATCCTTGGGGTCATCCCGAAAGGGCTGGATGCTGGGGCCATAGAGTCTGGACTCCAACCGCCCGGAGGCTGCCAGGATCGTGTCCCGAATGACCTCGGCCTCCAACCGCCGCAGCGGATAGTGGTGGAGACTCCGGTTTTCCGGATCGACCCTGCCGGCCAGGGGCGACGGCCGGCTGGACTGGCGAAAGGTTTCCGAGAGAACCAGCAGGCGCAGCAACCGCTTGACGGACCACCCCTGCTTGACGAATCGGCTGGCCAGATAGTCGAGCAATTCGGGATGGGAGGGCTGGTCTCCAAAACGGCCGAAGTCATCCACGGTGGCCACGATGCCGCGGCCAAAAACGTGATGCCAGAGACGGTTCACCATCACCCGGGCCGTCAGAGGATTGTCGGCTGAGGCGATGACCTCGGCCAGTTTCCTGCGTCCGCTGCCCGAGGTCTGGAAGCCCGAACCGGAAGCGTTCAACAGCGTCAGGTAGCCGCGGGGAACCGGATCGCCGGGACGTTTGGCATCTCCCTTCTCCAGCAGAGGGGCGTCATATCCAGTGTCGATGTCTCCCATCGCGCTGATCACCCGCGGTTCGGAGAACCGGCTCTCCAGGCTGCGGTAGGCGGAAACCAATCGCTTGAGCCGGGGGCTCAGGTCTCTGCTGTTCTCCAGCAGCTCATTCCCTATCAGCCAATCGATCCAGCGCACCTCAGCCAACCCCGCCTTCCCCTTGGCCCAGGCGGTCAGGGCCCGGCGGCTGGCGGCTCCATAGCGCCGGGCCAACTGCTCGGCACTTCGCGGCGGGGACCCCTGGAACAATGGGGCCATGTGGTCCAGTTCCTCCCTCGGCAGCTCCTCGATGTCATGCACCACCGCCTGGGAAATGCCGAAATAGGACCCGGGACTGGCCAAATCCTCGGCCGTGTACCCTTTTAGATGGCCCGGACGTTCGGGCAGGCGCGGGTTGCCACCCTTGGTGACCAGCTCGACATAGATCGGGAAGGCCGTATCGCGGTGCTTGATCGGTATCTTGAACCAGGACGGACGATCGCTCTCCAGCGGCCTGTAGTCGTCACCCAGGATGCAGTGGTCCACGATGGTCCGGCGGGAAGCCAGCTTGCCTCCCATGAGCCTCAGACTCAGGAATTTCTTGTCCTTGGGCAGGTAGGGCGAGCGCAGGGCGCCGTTGAGCCGTTCCGAGAGGACGTGGCTGTAAAGGCCGGCGGGAAGGACACCGGAAAGCACGCGAGATCCCTCGGTGCTGACGGTCAATGCTCCGTCGGCAACCGTTCCCCCCTTGAGGCCAAGCCCGTCGGGATGCCAGCCATCCAGACTGCCGGAACGAAAATCGCCGAAGTCCAGGAAGTGGGTGCGGTTGAAGTCCTTTCGCGCCCCTGTCTCCCGCTTGTAGTAGGCCTCCAGCTTGGACCAGGCTTGGGGGAGGCGGCCGGGAGAAAACCCGGCCTCACAGGAGATGGCTGCCCAAGGGAAAAGAATCCCTTCGGGGTCCACGCTCTCCTTGAGCAGGACCTGGCGCCATCGCTCCAGCCTTTTGGGATTGAGGTCAGCGGTCCGGGCCGAGGCCGGGGCACTGCCGCCCTGGGCCGCCTGGGCGGCCAGCAGGTAGTCCGGAATCTGTGCGGACTGGCGAATCCAAAGCCTGGCCAGCTCCTTGCGGATCGAGGACTTGAGCTTCTTCAGACCCGCCTTGACCCTCTGGTGGGAGTCCCCGGTGTCCAGTGTCCGGGAAAGCTGGTGCGAACTGGTCAGGATACCGTAGAGCGCGTAGTAGTCTTTGGTGGGGATCGGGTCCAGCTTGTGATCGTGGCAGCGGGCACAGGCAACCGTCAGCCCCTGAAAAGCCTTGGTGAGCGTGTCGATCTGGTTGTCAACCACGTCGGTGCGGATTTCCCGGAAGGTCACGCAGTTGTCGTGACCCATTTCCCCCAGCCGGAAGAAAGCCGCCCCGGCGATGGATTCATTCAGTCCCAACCGGTGGTCGATCCGGGGTTGCTCCAGCAGATCCCCAGCCACGTGTTCCCGGACCAACTGGTCAAAGGGCAGGTCCTGGTTGAAGGCCCGGATCAGATAGTCCCGATAGCGCCAGGCAGCCAGCAGCTCGTAGTTCCACTCATAGCCGTAGGTTTCCCCGAAGCGCATCAGGTCCATCCAGTGCCGCGCCCATCGTTCTCCCAGGTGGGGAGAGGCGAAGAGACGGTCCACCAGCCGTTCATAGGCGTCGGGGGAAGGATCCCGCACAAACCGGTCGACTTCTGCGGGCCCGGGCGGCAGCCCGGTCAACACCAGGCTGAGCCTTCGGGCCAGAGTCCGCCGGTCGCCTGGCGGGGCCGGCTGCAGCCCGCGGCGCTCCAACCCCTCCCGAATGAACCGGTCCGCCGGATGACCCGAAGCCGCCGCCTCAAGCCCCGGCACCCGGGGTTCGGTCAAGGGTTGATAGGACCAGTGCTCCCGCAGCATTGCGGCATAGAACTCATCCACCCCCTCGGATTCGCCCGGCTTGGCGGCAGGCTCGGTCCAGGGGACGCCCATGGCAACCCAGCGTTCCAGAGCGCCGATCTGCTCGGGCGACAGCCGGCCGGCCGGCGGCATCTCCAGCTCCTGGTGGCGAACCGCCTTGATCAACCAGCTTGAGTCCGGCTCCCCTTCCACCACCGCGGCTCCGCGGGTTCCCCCCTTGAGGACTCCCTCGCGCGAGTCCAGCCGCAGCCCGCCCTCCTGCAGTTGAGGACCGTGGCAGTCGTAGCAATGCGTGGCCAGGACCGGACGCACCTTCTTCTCGAAAAACTCCAGCGCCTCGGCCGGGAACTGTTCGGAAGCCAGTCCCCACCGGGCCAGGCAGAGCACCAGAGCCCCGCCTGCAATCAGTCTCGACTTCAGGATTTCAGCCTTCATGACAGCCCAAACGTTGTTCCAATTCCGTTCCAGTGGCCCCGCCGCCGGCGCGGTGGCTTCGTTCCGGCAAGGCGACCGGCTCGCCGGCCCCGCCGTCCAACCGGCCGCACCGGCGCTTCAAGCGGGGCGAACCCGAATAAAGGTCCCTGCTTGGTGCCCTCATTCTATTCCCGCGCCCGGTCGGGCGGCAACGGGAAGTTGATGGCTGACGGGGAGAAACTGCGGCGGGCCCAGGGCGTCATGCTGCCGCCCGCGCGGCTGATAATCACTCACGGGGCGCGGTGTTTGCCCCCCTCCGGCTCGACTGCGGGCTCCGCCCTCTCGCCGACTCCCCCTCAAGGGGGGAGTGATCTGGAGCTCCTTATGCAGGCCTCAGGTATCACTCCCCCCTTGAGGGGGAGTCGCAGAAGCCGAGCCGCCAGGCGAAGGCTGATGCGGTGGGGGGGTGGACGCCGGTCTGCCAGGCTGGTGCCCGCGGCATCTACTGAGATCTCTTGTGCGACACCGCCAACTACGCAGTCGATGTCACCAGCTCGATCTCGTTACGCAGCCAAGCCTGATATAGCCGGGCGGGTGGGGTTCCCATGGTGATGAGGGCGCCAATGAGGATATTGGTGTCAAGAACGACCCGCACGCGCGGCGTCCACCTCCTCGTCAATCAGGTTGAGGATTTCTTCCTGGCCATATCGGGCATTGCGGTCCTTGACCTGGCGGACAGTGAAATCCAGCAAACGGCGGCGCACGGCGTCATCGACGAATCGTGACAAATCGCCTTTCTTGCCGCCGGTGCGAGCAAAGTTTTTCCAGTAATTCAACAACGTCCCCTGTTTCCCATGATACTCACTCACGGGGCGCGGCGTTCGCCCCCCTCCGGCTCGACAGCGGGCTCCGCCCTCTCGCCGACTCCCCCTCAAGGGGGGAGTGATCTGGAGCTCCTTATGCAGGCCTCAGGTATCACTCCCCCCTTGAGGGGGAGTCGCAGAAGCCGAGCCGCAGGCGTAGGCTGATGCGGTGGGGGGGGGTGGAACTCAGACCGGTGGCCTACGCTTGGGAAAATTCCACCGAACTCCTACGCCATCGGTGCGAGCAAAGTTTTTCCAGTAATTCAACAACGTCCCCTGTTCGTGGGAGTTGATTGGTGAGGGAATTATGTGTAACATTTGCACACATACCTACAAGTAATACAGGTGAGTGCCATGGCCAGAGTTCAGCTCGTCATCCCCGATGAAGATCGCGACCGTTTTGTGCACCAGGCGCAAAAGGAGGGGTTGACGCTGAGCGCGTGGTTGAGGACTGCCGCCCGCGATCGCCTCCGGCAACGACAGCAATCCAAACCCTTCCAATCCCCAGCAGATCTGGAAGAATTTTTCCACGCCTGCGACAGTCTGGAGGGTCCCGAGACAGAACCGGATTGGGGCCAACACCTGGACCTGATCAACCAATCGCGTAGAAGAGGTGCATCCCACACGTGATCTTTGTCGACACCAACCTCTTCATGTATGCGGTCGGACGACCCCATCCACTTCAAGACCCTGCTCGGGAGTTCTTCGTCGAGGCCAACCGGAACGGTACGCCGCTGTGTACCTCGGCAGAGGTTCTACAAGAGTTGTTGCATGCCTATCTCCCGGTTGCGAGATTCCAAACGCTCGATGCAGCCATGGCGCTGGTCCTCAGGTCTGGGGTGGAAGTGTGGCCGTTGGAAGAAGAGGATGTCACCCTGGCCCGACAACTCCATGAACAGTATTCCAGCTTGAGCCCCCGGGACCTCTGCCACCTTGCGAGCTGCCGCAGGCGCGGCGTAAGCGAGGTCAAGACCTTCGATCAAGCTCTCCGTGCCGCGGCAGGCGCCCGGACCGGATAAGTAAACACACCAGGGGTGGAGGATTCGGCTGTGCGATGAGGGTTGAGTGCCGGGCACACAGAGGTTAGCCGGACTCCGCCCTGCCGTGTGGATCATTCCAGGAAAAACGGCCGATCGTAAATGAAGATGAACTACGAATGAACACGAATAGATACGAAGACAGATAGATCTGCTTCAACGACAAGCGGCATAAAAACGCTTCTGCAATGTTGTGCCCTTGGTGTGTCTTCGTCATGGGATGATGGCTTCCTGGGAGCGCGGTGGGGGGTGTCTGGCGGCCGACTTGGGACCGGTTGCAGCCGGGAGCAGGCTGAACCCGTGAACAATACTGCATTAACCCTTCGGCGACTGGGACCGGATACCGAACAGGATTTCGCGACGCTACTGGTGACACCGCCGCATGGCTGGTGTTGGTGTGTCGCCTGGGAAACCCCTGGTTGGGAAGGGTGGGAGGATCGTAGCGAGAAGGAAAACCAGTGCCTGCGCAACAAACTCTGGGATTCTGGCTCTTACCACGGGAGGATTTTCTACCTGGAGGATCGGCCCGGCGCCTGGTGTCGAGTGGGTCCGCGGACGGAATGGCCAAAGTTGTGTGCGACCTACCAACTGGAACCGGTCGACTCGGTTTACGCGTTCGTTTGTTTTGGCATCGCCGAAAGGCATCGCGGTCAGGGCCTTATGCATCAAGCGATGCCGCTGGCGTTGGCGGATTTGGCAGGAGAAGGTGTGGTGGAGGTCGAAGGTTTTCCGCGCAAGAAGAGTCTGACGGACCGTCTCGATCCCGGCGAAGTGTGGATGGGCCCGGCGCGCCTCTTTTCGTGGGCCGGTTTCAAAATCTCGGACTCCCGGGAAAACGTCCTGCACATGCGCCGGAGGATGGTTAGCGGGAGGTCATAGGTTCACATCTTTCGTCCGACGGCGAATGACGGTGCCTCTCCCGGAGAGGGCCTGGGAGATGGGATCGGGCAGCCGGGCATCTCCGAAGATGACTTCCCTGACCCCCTGCTGCACCGCCTCGACCGCTCCCAGCAACTTCTTCTTCATGCGGCCCCGGGCGAATTCCATGAAGGAGTCCGCCTCCTCCACGGGGATTTCTGTGATCAGGCTGGTCTCATCCTCCAGATTCCGCAAGAGCCCCGGGATATTGGACAGGATGATCAGCTTGTCCACCCCCAGGGCCGCCCCAAGCGCGGCCACGGCTCGATCGCCATCCACGTTGATGGCTTCCCCCTCGCGGCTTACGGCCGGAGGCGTCAGCACCGGCGTGTAACCGTGATCCAGCAGAAGGTTCAGCAAGTCCAGGTTCACGCTTTCGATTCGCCCGGTGTAGTCGTCGCGCAGCACCCGCCTCTTTCCGTTCTCCACGATGGTAATGGTCGCCTTGCGGCGTCCCTGCCAAATCCGGCCATCCATCCCGGAGAGTCCCACCGCATTCACCCCCAGTTTCTGGAACCGCTCCACGATCCCCTTGTTCATCTTGCCGCAATAGACCATCTCAAAGATGGTCAGGGTCTCGCGATCGGTGTAACGGGACTCATAGCCCGAAACCGAAGTCACCATGCGCGGGGGCTTCCCCAGCCTTTCGGAGAGGGCATTGGTTTCTGCCGAGCCGCCGTGCACCAATATGGCCCGGCGCCCCGACTGGATGAGGGAGGCCAGGTTGCGGCACACGGAGTCGTAATCGATGCCGAGGCTGCCTCCCACCTTGACCACCAGCATAAGAGCCTGGTCTCCTTAGGTTGATTTGCAGGATAGTTTGGGAACGCTCCGCCCTGCAGCCAGTCCGACCTGAACCCGCATTTCTCACCAGGGGGTAGCACTCTTCTCAAGAGTGCAACTTGGCGCAGGATTTTCCGCTTCAGCGCGTGCTCGTGACCGAAGGGCGTAGCCGGAACTACGTGCGAGGGAGCATGTGCGCGCTGAAGCGGAAAAGACAAGCCAGGGCGCGCCCAGCACCGTCTGTACCCTGAAGACTCCAAACAAAGCGCCGCAAGATGTTAAAGACAAGCACTTTTCTACCTTATGCTCAGCGACCTGGTGATAAATGCGGGTTAGCTGCCCGGGGCCGCATTCAGCGCAGTGTCTTGCCCAACCATTCCAACACCAGCTCGGAGGCTTCCGGAATTTCCGCAAGCACCTCGAAGCCCCGAGAACTGGAGCCTTCAAACACGCGAGTCTGTCTGGGGTATCCGGTCTGCCGCTCCAAACCGGCGATGGAAGCGGAGGATGGCTCATCGCCCTCGGTCGCCAGGAAGAGGATGGAGTGGGGTTGGAAGTCTTGAGCCTGCTCGGCCACACCGCGGACATTGGCCAGGTTGGCGGAAACCACCACCGCCGACCGGACATTCTCGTACTTGCCGGAGGCCAGAAACGCCAGGTCGGCTCCCAGGCCGGTGCCCACCACGCCAATGAGGTAGGGATCGATCGATTCCCGGGCCTCCAGCCAGGCAAAGGTTCCCTCGATCAGTTCCAGCAAGGAACCGATCCGGTCGGGGTCGGCCGCCGCAGGATTGCCCGCACCCCCGGACGACGCTTCTTCGCCAGCCGTCAGATCGAGGTTGAGCACCCCGACCCTGCGGCCCACCAGTCTCTCCTGGATGAAGGTGTCCCAGACGCCGCGGGTCTCTCCCAGACCGTGCAGAAACACAACCGCCGGGAACCGCCCTTCCCCGAGGTCCGGAGGGGGATACCAGTCGCCCGCGAACCGCGAGCCTCCCTTGCCCGGGATCTCAACGCTCTGCTTTTGGACGCCGGCGTCCGAGGGCTCGTCGCTGGCCACCCGTTCCGCCAGCTTGAAGTTGAGGACGTTGTCGTAACGTTGGAGCATGGAGCTGATGGCCAGAACTTTCGAGCCAAGCTGTTGATACTCGGCATGGATCTCGTAGTTCAGCGTCGGGTCCAGCCCAAAGATGGCGAAGAGCCCCTTCTCGTCCGTGATCAGTATGGTCGTCGTCTCGTTCTTGGGGTTCCTGACGAAGACCTTGGCCCCCGGCTGGGATTTCCCGTCAGGCCCGGTCACGTGGCCGCGAATGGATTTCGTCCGGGGGGATTCCTCATCTTGGGCCTGCAGTCTCCCCTCCCCGGGAATCAGTACCCAGGTCAGAGCCAGCGTCAAGAAAATGGGCGCCGGCCACAACCTGCAGATTTTCCGCACGCCTGCGGTCGGCGTGAGAATTCGGGAAACCATGCGGTTGGCTGAAGAGGCTGGCATCGACACTCTAGTGCATTACGTCAGTGCACTCCACGGAGGCGCCGGCTACTTTGACTTCGTATCCGGCTTCATCTGGATGACGACGTGCTGCAGCTCATCGCCATAAAACTGAACGGATTTCTCCGCCGCCCGGTAGCCCTTCTTTCTGGCGGTCACCACTACGGTCTGTTCTCCGGCGGGAAGACGCACGGCAAATTCCCCCCGGCGGTCGGACTGCATTCGCCAACGCTTTTCCTTCTTCTTGCCGGACTCTTCGGGCGGCAGGGTTACCAGGATCGCCACTCCCGGCAGGCTGAAGCCTCGCTGATCGAAGCAGCTCCCCTTCAGCAAGGCAAAGGGCTGAACCTGCTTGGACTCCTCCGCCAGGAGAGCCGGCCCGGGCGCCCGGGAAAAAAGAACCAGAGCAGCCAGAAAGGCCGCCGCCCACCACCTGAGCCAATCTGTTCTTGGCAGCACCATCGGGGGGGCAACCCGCACGGAAAATGAGTTGTTCATCGTCCCCAGACATTATACGGGATGCAAACCCGGAAAGCCCAACCCCGTGGCCTCCTCCCAGCCGTGCATCGCGTTCATGGCCTGAACCGCGTTCCCCGCGGCCCCCTTCATCAAGTTGTCCAAGGCGGATAGCACGACCAGCCGTCCTTCCGCCGGGTCCAGCTCGAAGCCGACGTCGCAGTAGTTGGAGCCCGCCAGGATCTTGGGTTCGGGATAGCGGTAGATCCCGGATCTTTCCTTGACGATTCTGAGAAAGGGCTCCGCCTGGTAAGCCGCCCGGTAGGCACGCCAGAGGGTCTTCTCGTCCAGGGGACGATCGATCAGGACCTGTGCCGTGGCCAGGACGCCCCGCACCGAATCGGTGGAGGTGGCCGACAAATGAATCCGGGGACTGGCTCCGTTGAGAGCCAGCTCCTGCCGGACCTCGGCCGTGTGACGATGGCCGGTCGGCTGAAAGGACCGGAGGGAGCCGCTGCGCTCCGGGTGATGGGAAGCCGCACTGGACTTGTTGCCGGCCGCAGACGAGCCCACCTTGGCCTCGATGAAGACATCCTCGGAATCGACCATTCCCGCCTTGAAAAGCGGCAAGAGCCCCAGAATGGCCGCCGTGGCCAGGCAGCCTGCACCGGTCACCAGAGCGGCCTCTCGAATCTCCTGCCGGTGCAGCTCGGGGATGCCGTAAACCGCCTTGGGCAGCAACTCCGGCCTGGAATGCTCGTGATGGTACCAGGTCACATAGTCCGCCGGGGAGCGCAAACGAAAATCGGAGGAGAGATCGATGACCCGCTTGCCCAGATCCAGAAACTCCTCCATGCGATTCATGGCCATCCCGTGGGGCAGGCAGAGAAAGAGCAGGTCCACCTTTTCCAAGGCGTGGCTGGCTACAAAACGCAGCTTGCAGCGCTTGCGCAGGTTGGGATGTACCGAATGGACGAATTTTCCCGTCCTGGATTCCGAGGTCACTTGAGACAGCTCGACCCGCGGATGGCTCAGCAGCAGTCGCAGCACCTCTCCGCCGGTATATCCGGAACCTCCGACGATGGAAACCGAGATCATGAGAGCCCCTCGGACCCGGGGCGTTCTTCAGCGCCGACCTTCAGGACGTAGTCGACGATTCTGGCCGGGATGTCGACACCGGTGGTATGGATGGAATTCCTGAACTCCATGGTGTAGTTGACTTCGTTGACCAGCAACCCCGACTCGGACTCAAAAAGATCCACCGCAACGACCCCTCCGCCGACGGCCCGGGCCGCCGCCTGCGACAGGTGATCGATTTCCCGGGTCACCGGGCAATTCTCGGCCCGCCCGCCCCGGGCCGTGTTGGTAATCCAGTGGGAAGCATAGCGATAGATGGCGCAAATGGTCTCGTCACCCACCACGAAGCTCCGGATGTCCCGGCCCGACTTGGGCACGTACTCCTGAATATAGAAGACGGAGTGGTGATAGGAACCGAGGACTTCCTTGTGTTCCAGCACCGCCTCGGCGGCCTCTCGATCATTGACCTTGGAAAGGAGCCGCCCCCAGGACCCGACCGCCGGTTTCAGCACTACCGGATAACCCAATTCCTCGATGGCTTTCAGGGCGGATTTCGGCGTGAAGGCCATGACGGTTCGAGGGGTGGGGATCCGGTGGCGGGTGAGCGCGCTGGTGGTCAGGAACTTGTTGCCGCAAGTTTCGGCCACCGGGTAGCGGTTGACCGTCCTGATCCCCCAGTCGTTGAGCACCTTCAGGGCGTAGAGCGCCCGGGAGTGGTTGACGCTTCGCTCCAAAACCACGTCGAATTCCAAATGCCTGGAGTCCAGATGAAAGATCAACTCACGGTCATCCAGTATCTCCGGAGCAACCCCTCGGCGGCGTAGTTCCTCCAGCAGCAGCTTTTCTTCCTTGCGAAGGATGGAGCAAAGCAGTCCTACTTTCATCAGTGCACACAAAAAAACCACAGGGAGCGGAACCGGTCAGGCAACCCTCGCATCCTCTGTGGTCGATTGGGTCGAGCGATGAGTGGGGAAACACTCCTTGCCGGGGGAATCATTCCCCCCAGTCTTCTTCTTCCTCCGGAGCCAGGTCCAACTTCACAGGATCCAGGCCCACGACCTCCAGGTCGGCCCCGCAATCGGCGCAGGTCACGATCTCACTCTTTTCCACATCTTCCAATTTCAATTCCGCTTCGCATTCTGGGCAGTAGACCACGGCACCCTCCCTGGACACCGAAAAAGGTTGAAGCAAGCGGGACGATCGCGGGGACCCTAAGACAACAGGGGCGACTCACTTCCCACCCAGTCCCAGCCAGGACGGGAACCAAGACAGTGCAGGTGACCAAGCCAGCCTTAAATGGCGCAGTATAAGGAAGCACCGGAGAAACTGTCAAGCGCATTCCAAGGCGCCTGTCCGTATGCGTTTAGCGTCGTTGGGGAAAGGGAGTGCGTACCGGGACGAGGCCATTAATTCGCCGCCTATGCGGCTGCGGGTGAGGGGGCTACAACGATCCCGGGCGTAAGCCGGGTACGTGCTTAGCGTGGTTGGGGACGGGTGTGTTTGGCGCCTTTCGGAGAGGCAGCGCGTTTCGAGGCGGCGCCATTAATCCGCCGCCTACGCGGCTACGGGAGGCGGGGGCTACAACGTCCATGGGCTTACGCCCACGGCTAAGTGCTGGCGCGGCTACGCCGCTCTATAAGGAAGGCTTGTAGTAAGCGTTTCCTCGGGTGAGCTACGCCAACCGCGGCTTCGCCGCTCCCCCCAAAACCACGACACTGCGGGGGACAGGATTTATTGAATGACAATCTCCCGGGCTCCAGCCGGGGCTCCAGCTTGGCCGCAATTGCGACGTCTGCGTGGCGACCCGCCCCAGCCACGCCAGACAGGTACGCTCCCCGAGACGCCTGCAGCCTGCTCGCGAAACGTTGGAAGGGTCGTGCCTTTTGAGTTTACAACCGAAGCTGTCTTTTCCTATGATGGGGCGATCCCGCCGTTACCCTTGGGGACCCGCACCCATGAAGGCTGCACTGATCAAGTACCTCAGACCGGTCCGATCCGGTCCCTGCTGTCTTGCGCTCCTGGCCTTGAGCGCCCTCTGGCCCGTGGGCGCCAATCAGAGCAGCGAACTTCGGCCCCCGTCGGTCCGGCCTCGGCCTGCCCCGCCCCAGCAATTGGAAAGCGCAGCCCTGCAGCACTGGTCTCGCCGATTGAGGCGGCATCGCTATGATCTGGATAAGCAGGGGATCCTGGTGGAATCGCTGGATGGTCGTACCATTCTGGCCCAACTGAACCCTGCCACCCCGCTCAATCCCGCCTCGGTGATGAAGCTGGCCACCTCTCTGGTGGCTCTGGCCCGGCTGGGCCCCGATTACCGCTTCGTCACTCGAGTCTATGGCGACTCTCCCATAGATCAGGAAAAACGAATGCTGCCCGGAAATCTCTATCTGGTCAGTGATGGGAATCCCCTTCTCGGCAGTTCGGGCCTCTACCGTTTGGCTCGTTCCCTGCGCCGAAAGGGCCTGCGTCGAGTGACCGGGGACCTGGTGGTGGCGGGTCCATTCTCGGTGAACTCCAGCAACAACCCCAACCTCCCGGTCCGGTACCTGGCCCGCTACTTGCGGCGAGCAGGCATCAGGATTCAGGGGCGAATCCACGCCGTGCCGAAAGAGTGTATCAGCGAGCAAACCCGCATCCAGTTTTTCAGCCACACTTCGGCGAGCCTTCGGGACATCCTGTGGGAGCAGAATGCGTTCAGCGTCAATGACATTGCCGACAGGCTGGGGCGCTCCTTGGGAGGAGCCGAAGCCATGCGGGACTACCTGATCCGGGAGATGGGCATCCGTCCCTCGGATATTCTGATAGAAAAACCGTCCGGCGTGGGGAGTAGCCGAATGACCGCACGTGCGACGATTCAGGTGCTCCACTGCCTTCGCGCCACCCTTCAGAATCATGGCATGAAGCTGCAGGACATCATGCCCGCGGCAGGAGTGGATCAGGGGACGCTGCGGGGGCGCTTCCGGCGTTCCAGGTACCGCGGCCGAGTCCTGGGGAAAACGGGAACCAATTCCTCCAGGGACGGGGGCGTCAGCGCTCTGGCGGGTCTGGCAATGACCCGAGCCCACGGACCGGTCTTTTACGCCATTCTCAACACCGGCGGCAGTGTCATGGCCTACCGGCGATGGCAGGATGAGTTTCTGCGAAAACTGATCCAGGAAAACGGCGGCAGGGTCCAATCCCTGAAGACCCACCCCAAGTCCCACCGGTTCCGGGCCTCTTCCCCATGGGTCCCCTCCCCCTAGTGGCAAGGGTTGGTCCGAGTTCCCGTCTACCGGTTCCCTTCCTTGACATCTCCCCATCGATTACCTATTCTTGGCCTGGTTTTGGCGGGTGACTCCACCTCGCCGCTCCGGTCCGGACCAGGACTCCAATCATCCCTTTCAACGCTTGGTTATCGTACCCGTTTCGTCTCACACCGCCCCAGCCATGCCCCACAGTGAGCCCTTCGTTTTCAATACGGAACGCCGGCTCGTGGTCCTTACCGGCCAAAAGGCCCGCAACCTGCCGGAGTTGCTGGCCGTTCTCAAGCGGATCTCCGGATCTTCCATCTTCTATCACACCCATGAGGAGTATTTCCTGTCCCGGCAGTTCGCCAAACACGAGTTCTACAACGACTTTGCCCTCTGGATCTCGCAAGCCCTTCAGGAGGAACCGCTGGCGGAAAAGCTGGCCGCCATTGATCTGCTGAGCTTCTCTTCCATCCGTCGGATTCGGGAAACCATGGTGGCCGAGATTGCCGCTTTTCTGGAGAGCACCGGAGGCCGGGCCCGCGAGTGTCCTCCTGGAGACGAGTTTCACTTTTGCAAGGCCAAAAGCTTTGTGGTGTCGACCGGGATCGTGGCTCGAGACCTACCCGATTTCCTGAACCGGCTGCCTTCGGTATCCAACACCTCACTCTATTTCCATTTCTTTGAGGCCCGACTCCGTCTGGAGCGGACCACCAATGATTTCTCCTTTTGGCTGAGTGGCATAGGACAGGAAGCCCTGGCTGAAGAGATCGACAGCCTGAATCCCTATGCCATGACCCTGGACTGGTTGCGCCAGCGAATCATCGAGCTGGGGATGAAGCACCTGGAACACTGACATGGCCATCAGGCTGCAGGATTACGAGCAGATCGTCGGCCGGGAGGAAATCGCCGAACTCTCTGCCTTCGCCGAGCGTGTCCGGAATAAGCGGTTGCAGAATATCAACTCCACTGCGGTGGGTGGCGGCGTCGCCGAGATCCTCACCCGTCTGATTCCCCTGCTCGGCGAGCTGGGAGTCGATGCCACCTGGGACGTCATCAAGGGGGACCAGGCCTTCTTCAACATCACCAAGGCCTTTCACAACGCACTGCACGGGCACCCGGAGGAAATCACCCGGGAGATGCTGGACCACTTCCAGGCCAACACCGAAGCCAACCTCAGAAGCCTCGACCTCAACGGCGACATTATCGTGGTCCACGACCCGCAGCCGGCAGGCCTGATCCTCAAAAAAAGGGAGATCGGGCTCCGGTGGATCTGGCGCTGTCACATCGATGTCTCCTCCCCCAATCCCGAGGTCTGGAACTACCTGCGCCCGTTGATCGATCAGTACGACGCCTCGGTCTTTTCCATGCCCGAATTTGCCCGGGACCTGGCAATCCCGCAATACATGGTCCCGCCTTCGATCGACCCGCTGAGCGACAAGAACAAGCCCCTCAGCCAAAGCTACGTTCAAAAGGTCCTGGACAAGTATGAACTGGACAGCACCCGTCCGATCCTGACTCAGATCTCACGCTTCGACCGGCTGAAAGACCCCCTGGGGGTCATTGCCGCCTACCGGCTGGTCAAGAGGAACTATGACTGCCAACTGTTGCTGGCCGGGGGCGGCGCCCCGGACGACCCGGAAGGCGAAGTGGTGTTGCAGGAAGTGGAGGAGGCGGCAGCCAAGGATCCCGACATCCACGTGTGCCTGCTCCCCCCATTCAGCGACCTGGAAATCAACGCTCTGGTGCGTGGCTCCACGGTGGTGATGCAGAAATCGATCAAGGAGGGATTCGGGCTGACAGTGAGCGAAGCCCTCTGGAAGAAAAAGCCGGTGGTGGGGGGGCGAGTCGGCGGGATCAAGCTGCAGATTCTGAACGGAGTGACCGGATTCCTGGTACACTCGCCTGAAGGGGCGGCCCGGCAAACCATGCAGTTGCTGGCCAACCCCGGGCTGCGCCGGACCATGGGGGAGAACGGACATCTGCACGTCAAGCAGAATTTTCTCTTGACCCGACACCTCAAGGACTATTTGTTTCTTATGCTGTCGCTGGACCACCCGGATGAAGATATCGTTCAATTTTTCCAGACACCATCCGCCGGCGCCGGCAATTCGGCAACGATGCCGCTGTCCAGGTATTAGTCAGATCGGATCCCAAGGAGATCACTGATGAGAAAAAACTGGGGATTGCTCATTATATTGTCGATTCTGTTCGGGCTAGGGCTCTTCAACGGAATCATCGGTTTGTGGATGGACTGGCTCTGGTTCGAGGAAACCGGCTATCCCGTCCTCTTCGAAAAGAGGTTGGTCACCCAGTGGAGCCTGACGGCGCTGTTCGGGCTGTTTTTCTTCATGGTGGTCCACGCCAATGCCAAGGTGGCGCGCCGGCTGGCTGGCAACCAAACCCCTTTCTCACCCGACAACCTGATTGAAATCCCTCAAGGTCTGGATCAGGTGTTCCGCAAGTTCCTGCTGGGAGGCACCATTTTCATTGCCTACATCGTGGGGAGCTGGGCGGGCGCCAAATGGGAGGTCTATCTCGCCTATCAGAACGCAGTGGCCTACGGCAGCGCCGATCCCCTCTTCTCGAGGGACATCGGGTTCTATTTCTTCAGCCTGCCCTTTTACCAGTTCATCTATCAATTCGTGTGGGCACTGCTGGTCTTTTCGGCCATCGCCAGCGTTGCTGTCTACCTGATCAAGGGGGGTGTCCTGATCACCCGGAGCGGCCCTCAGATGATCACGGCGGCCCGTTTTCATCTTCTCGGCCTGGCGGCCGCCTTCCTGGCCTGGCGGTCCATTCACTACCACCTGGAAAAGTACAATCTCCTCTATTCCGACCGGGGCGTGGTCTACGGAGCCAGTTTTACCGATATCTATGCCCAGCTCCCGGTCCTGACCCTGATGATCATCGTCAGCCTGGTGGCCGCAGCCCTGGTCATGGCCAGCGCCTTCCGCAACAAATTCACCCTGGCCTTGGCCGGGATCGGGATTCTGGTGGGGGTGGGATTCGTGGGAAACCAGCTGTACCCCTATGTGATTCAGACCTTCGAGGTGGCGCCCAACGAGATCAGCAAGGAGAGCCCTTATATCGAACATGCGGTCAAGCATACCCGCATGGCCTACGGGATCGACCAGGTGGCGGAGGAGGAGTTCCCGGCCCTGGAGAATCTGACCTACGCAACCCTGAAGCAGAACGAGCAAACCATGCAGAACATTCGGCTGTGGGACCACCAGCCGCTGCTTCAGACCTACGGGCAGCTTCAGATCATCCGCCCCTACTATGACTTCGTAGACGTGGACAATGACCGCTACTGGATCGACGGTAAGTATCGGCAGGTGAGCTTGTCTCCCAGAGAGCTCTCGTCCGAAAACCTGCCCAGCCGCATCTGGATCAACGAGCACCTGACCTACACCCATGGTTACGGGATCTGCCAGGGGCCGGTCAACCAGTTCACCCAGGAAGGCCTCCCCACCTTCATGATCAAGGACATTCCGCCGGTTTCCACCACCAACATCAAGGTCACCCGGCCGGAGATCTACTACGGGGAGCTCTCCCGCTCCTACTGCTTCGTGAAGACCGACGCCAAGGAATTCGACTATCCCTCGGGCGAAGAGAACGTCTTCAGCGACTACGAAGGGGACGGGGGCATCCCGGCGGGCGGGTTTCTGCGCAAGTTGCTCTTCGGCCTCTACTTCAAGGAACCCAAGATCGTCCTGTCGAGCGACATCCACGCCGAAAGCCGGCTGATGTTCGACCGCGACGTGGATACCCGGCTCCGCAAGCTGCTGCCCTTCCTGCGCTTTGACACCGACCCCTACATGGTGATCTCGGAAAAGGGCAAACTCTTCTGGATCGTCGACGCGTATACGGTCAGCAGTCTGTTCCCCTACTCCCAACCGGTGAGGGGCTTGGGGAACTACATTCGCAACGCGGTCAAGGTCACCATCGACGCCTACAACGGCACGGTCCAACTCTACGTCAACGACCCCCAGGACCTCTTGATCAAGGTCTACTCCAAGATCTATCCCGGCGTATTCCAGCCCTTGGAGGCCATGCCGGAGGACCTCAGAGAGCACCTGCGCTACCCGGTGGACCTGTTTCGCATCCAGGCCAACATCTACGCCACCTACCACATGACCGACCCTCAGGTCTTCTACAACAAGGAGGACCTGTGGCGGATCCCCTCCCTGTCCCAGCAGGAGGGCGCCACCCCCCTAGAGCCCTACTACACCATCATGAAGCTCAACCGCGAGGCGGCGAAGGAAGAGTTCATCTTGATGATTCCCTTGACCCCCGCGCGCCGGGAAAACATGATCGCCTGGATGGCTGCCCGTTGCGACGCCCCCAATTACGGCCAACTGGTGGTCTACAGGTTCCCCAAGCAGCGGCTGGTTTACGGCCCCTCCCAGATCGTGGGCCGCATCAACCAGGAAGCGGAGATCTCCCAACAGCTTACGCTGTGGGGGCAGGGCGGCTCCTCGGTCATCCGGGGGAGCCTGCTGGTGATCCCGGTGGAGGAATCGATCCTATACATTCAGCCCCTCTATCTGGCCTCCGCCTCTGACCGCAGCTTGCCCGAGCTCAAGCGGGTGATTGTGGCTTTCGGCAACCAGATCGCCATGGAAGAGACCTTGGATCTCTCCCTGACCAAGATTTTCGGCGGCCCCTCGGGTTCAACCCCAGATCAAGCGGCGAAGGCCAACGGCCGGCCGCGGGAGCAGGAAGCGGCCGGGTCTCTCATCCGGAACGCGGTTGAAACCTACAACCGGGCTCAGCAGGCCTTGAAGCAGGGGGATTGGTCTCAGTACGGTGAGGAGACGCGCCGGTTGGGACAAATTCTGCAGAGGCTTCGCCAGAAGCAGTAGACCGTCCGGGATACTCTGCGGGGAATGGACCACCCGCCGGGTTGGGGCCGGGGAGCCCAGGGGGAGAAAGAGCTCAGCCCCGGGAGGGCGACTGCCAGCCTGAAGGCACGGTCTTGAGGTGCAGGTCCCGTTGGGGGAAGGGAATCCGGATCCCGTGCTGCTGAAACTTTTCGTAAATGGCGAGGTTGAGCTGGCCGAAGAAGACACCGCGGCGATGAAGCATTCGGGTCGTCCAAACCCTGAGCTGGAACTCCAGGGCGCTGTCGCCAAAGGCCCAAAAAACCACCCGCGGTGAGGGTTCCTTCAGGACATTTTCGCTTTCGTGGGCAACCTCCAACAGGAGCCGCTCGACCAGACGCGCGTCGGAGCCGTAAGCCACTGCAACCGGCACCCGAAAGCGCACCTTCTGGTCCCCGTGGCTCCAGTTGATCACGTTGAAGGAAGTAAAGCTGGAGTTGGGGATAATGATGTCGATGTTGTCGTTGGTGCGCACCGTGGTCGCGCGGGCCGCAATACGCACCACGTGCCCGTGTACCTCCCCGACCTCGATGCGGTCCCCCACCTTGATCGGCCGCTCGAAGAGAATAAATATCCCGCTGATGAAGTTGTTGGCAATGTTCTGCAAACCGAAACCGACTCCCACACCCACTGCCGCCGCCACCACGCCCAGCATGGTCAGGTCGACCTCGGCGGCGCTCTGAAGCAGGAGCAGGAACCCCACGGTGACGATCAGGTACTGGCTGAAAGTCGCCACCGCGTGGCGGACGCTCAGGTCCATGGGGGTCTTGCTGAGGATGTAGTTGAGCAGCAGGCGGCGGGCCCCCCGGGCCAGCAGTGCAATCACCGTAATAGCCGCCATGACCTTGAAGAGGTCCTTGACGGAAAACCGGGTCTTGCCCGGCACAATAGGGGTGTCGAAAAAGCCTCCCAGCAGGGAAAATCCTTGGGAAAGCAGCTCCAGCATTTGGGCGGTGAGAAACCGGGTCTGAGGAATGGCGGCCAGCACTCCCGAAGCCACCGCGATCCAAATGGCCAGGCTGAGCAGGACAAATCCCCAGTCCACTCCTCCGTGCAGCAGGAGGCCGAACGGGTGCTCCCTTCGAATCAGCTCCTTCAGGCGCCGCCGCACCCGGCGGAAGAGGACCTGAGCCGCCGTGGCCAGCACGGCCATCGCAATGGTGGCAATCAGTCTCCATTCGTGATCCAACATCCCCCCAAACCTCCTTCAAGGGTCCATCTTGATTCCGACCATCTTTAAAATCAAGAGTTTCCGTCCAAGACAGGCTGATTTGCCCCGGGTTCTCCCCGGGCTGGAGCCCGGCGGATTGTCATTCAAAAAATAACGTCATGAAGATCATCCACGAAGACACACGAAGGAACAAAAAAGGGGGATTATATACGTAAGTAGCCGGACGGCCAGTACCGGCGGGCGGGATGAGCGGCGGGGAACAACTAGCTGTCCTTCTTTGCCTTCCTGATTCCGAACCCCTGCACAACGGCGCGGACCAGCTTGGCAGGCGAGGAGGTTGCCAGGACGCGGAGGTCGTCCTTGTGGCGGGCTGCTTTGATGCGGGGGGTGCGGGGTGGGTTAGCGGTGCGCTGGGGAGTTTTCATTAGCTGTGGCTCCTGTAGGCGAAGGCTGCCTAGCATCAGCAGTTTTGCTCAATAACACGCTGTCAATGCGGGTATTAAGGTGGTCAATCCGGTTGTGCACGTGTCGTATGTCTTGGCGTTTATCTGCCACTACCCATAGCACCAACCCCGTTAGCAAAACCACCAATCCATTGATTAGGGTGTTGAGGTTCATGGCCCGCTCCTTTCGCCTTTACGATACCAATTTTAGTATGGTTGGGCCAGTGAGCGATAGGCCTCCATGCTACTTGATCCGCTTAAACCCCTCACCTGTTTTTGCAGCCATGACAAGCCCGCTGACAGAGGCCTCGGGTGAAAATCCCTTCTCCCGCATCAACACATAACCGACCCACATCTGGCCGCAATCCCATTTCTTGTTGGGCTTGATATTGGCCCGCGCGGCCAGCTTGTACATGCTGGTGATTGCCTGTAGGTAGCTCTCATCTATATCAAGCCCGCGCTCCTTGAGCAAGTTCCATGCCTTTTGCATCATGTCGGCTGCATCCCTGGGACGGACCTCGCAATCATTGGCAGCACTCAACAGGATGGTCTTGATCCCCCGCCCCACGATTTCTTTGGACAGTGATTTGAGAGAAACTATTTGAGAAGCTACAGGAGAGGAGGATTACGCTATGTCCAGAGGAAGGAATGGAGCATCTGGGGCACGAAAGGGACACCCAGTCACACAAGGTCAAGAAATTGCTGTAGGATTTCGGCACCGCTTGCCGGCCAAGGCGGTCCATCTTTCTTAGTGTTCCTTGGTTGTCCTTCGTGTCCTTCGTGGATAACTCTTTTGAAAAGAGCCCTATGTCAGTCAAGCACGACCCTGAAGAAACCTTGAAAGCCGGCAAGAGGCAGGTGTCCGGCATCCTGGCGGGCTTGAAGAAGGCCTATCCGGGGGCCGAGTGCGCCCTGGGACACGCCACTCCGTTGCAACTGCTGATCGCGACCATCCTGTCGGCCCAGTGCACCGACAAGAGAGTCAACCTGGTCACGCCGGAGCTCTTTCGCAAATACCCTTCGGCGGAAGCCTTTGCCCGCGCCTCCCTGAAGACCCTGGAAAGATTGATTCATTCCACCGGATTCTTCCGCAACAAGGCCGGGAACATCCGGGAGGCCTGCCGCCGCCTGGTGAAAGAGCACAACGGGCAGGTGCCGCAATCCATGGAGGAACTCCTCGAGCTCCCCGGAGTAGCCCGAAAAACAGCCAATGTCGTGCTCGGGACGGCTTTCGGGATGGCCTCGGGGGTGGTGGTCGACACCCACGTCTTTCGGATTTCGCGGCGACTTGGCTTGACCCGGGCACGAACCCCGGAGAAAGTCGAGCAGGACCTCATGGCCCTGATCCCCGCCAGGGAATGGATCAACTTTTCCCATCGCCTCATTCACCACGGCCGGCGGGTTTGCAGCGCCCGCAGTCCCCAATGCAGCCTTTGCGCGCTGGAGCCCCATTGCCGGAAGGTGGGGGTCGGCTAGCGAGGCTGTGCCTCAGACCGACAAGCATGGAAGGGGAATAGAACCACAAATTCACACAAATGGACACGAATGATGTCATAGAACCAGCCTCTCCCATTCAAGTTGGGGACGCTTGAAATTAAGGATCAATCCTACTGTGAGTTGCGTGATCTTCAGGTAGTTGAGAATCTGTCCCCGTTCCAAATCGGTGATCCGGTCAATGGTCTTGGTATCTACAACGATCCGATCGAACACGATCAGGTCGGGAAAATACTCGCCGACTCGGACGCTCTTGAAGATCACATTAAAGCCTGGCTGTTGCTTGAAGGGAATCCGGTTCAGCCCGAATTCCACAACCAGTGCGTTTTCATACGGCTTTTCCAGTAAGCCATGACCTAGCCTGTTGAGCACTTCCATCGCGCAACCCACGACTTGGAGCACTTCTTTTTTCAAAAGAAATTTGTGTTCATTCGTGTCCATTTGTGGTTCGCTGCTCATCTCCGTGTGGCCTGGACGATTCGCGCTGAGCGGTGGATATCCGCTTGCCGCCTGAACTTGACCCATCTGCGAAACTTGACTCATTTGTCAATGTTGTCGTCGCTCAAGGAGTCTAGCCGGGCCCATCCGCCCCGGTCCCGCGGCGGAGTCGTCTCTCCAGCAGATGGAGCCCGATGAGCGTCTTGGCATCCTGGATCTGTCCGGTGTCGGCCATTTCCAGAGCCCGGCTCAAGGGAACCCAGCAGGCCTGAATATCCTCCTCTTCCTGCGCCACACCATGCACGCCCAGGGACTGTTCCGGATCTTCCAGGACGCCCAGGAACAGATGGACCTTGTCGGAGCAGCCTCCCGGGCTGAAAAAATACTCGGCCAGCAACTCCAGCCCGGCCAGCTTCAATCCGGTCTCCTCCAGGACTTCCCGGCGAGCCACGGTCTCGACCGATTCCCCTTTTTCCTGGATTCCCGCCACACATTCGATCAGCCAACCCTCTCCGGTTCGGGCGTGGACCGCATAGCGGAACTGGCGGATCAAGAGGACCCGATCCCGACGGCCGTCGTAAATCATCACCGCGACGGCATCCCCGCGGTGGTAGCGGTAGCGCCGGACGACGCCACTCATCTCCCCGCTGAACTTTTCGAAAGCGAGGTCCGCTTTCTCGATCCGGATGAAGCCCTCGTACTCCAACCCCGTCTGCATGATGTGAACTTTCAAGAACCTGACCTCCCTCCCCTATCCTGGATTTCTCACTACGGGTAGGACGCATCGGTTCTCGGAATCTGTTAACATATTCTTAAAAAATAAGTTAACGAGATTTGTGGAGCGGAAACGATGCGCACAAATTGTAACAGCAAACCGCTGGATTTTGAGGGACACGGCCGCCGCCGCTTGGTGGCGAAGAAACTCATTTTCTTTTAGTTTTTCTTCGTGTCCCTTCGTGCCCCTTCGTAGATATCTTTTTGTCCTTCCTGCCCCTTCGTGGATTGAGAGCCGACGTTTCCTACCATTGTTGAGCACGCGGACTACCTCAGATTCCGGAGCAATCGCCGCGCTGGGCCGCTCCCTGAAGCAATCCGGCCGCTCCCCTGATCCGGTCCCCAACGGCGGCGAGTTGCTCCTCGATGCCGTCCACCCCTGAGATCACCAGATCGGCCTGCCGGCGCGCCGGCTCGACAAAACGGCGATGCATGGGCCGCACTGTCTCAAGATATTGGCGGACGATCGATTCCACGCTCCTCCCCCGCTCCCGGGTGTCGCGTCGCAGGCGGCGGATGAAGCGGATGTCGGGATCCGCATCCACAAAGAGCTTCAAGTCAAAACAACCGACCAGCTCCTCCGCGGCGAAGACCAGCGTCCCCTCCACCAGAATGACCGGCCGGGGAACGGCCGGCTGCGACTCCTCCAGACGAACGTGCTGCCTGAAATCATATCTTGGCCGGGCAATTGCCAGACCCTCCTGCAGTTGCTTCAGGTGCCGGACGAGCAGCTCGAAATCCACCGCTTCCGGCCGGTCGAAGTTCCGTTGGGCCCGTTGCTCCGCGGGGAGATGGCTGGCGTCACGGTAGTAGTGATCCTGAGACAGGATCAGCACTCGCTCCGGCCCCAGGAACTCCGCCAGCTTCAGGGCCAGCGTCGTCTTGCCGGAGCCCGTTCCCCCGCCGACACCGATGGTTAGCCTAGCCCGCATTTCTCACCAGGTCGCTGGAAACATTCGATGAATAGTAGTTTATCTTCAGTAACTTGATTGGCGCCATTCAGGGGCTTGCGGCGACAGACGGCGCTGGGCGCGCTGGGCTTCATGGACTACAGGCTCGCCAACCCTCTGCAGATCGAGGTGATCAGCCGACGGAGCCGTTCCCGGGCTCCGGAAGCCACCCGAAGCACGTCGTCATGGGCCGCGGGAGACTCGGCCAGGCCGGTCGCCAGGTTGGTGATGACCGAAATCCCCAGGCACTCCATGCCCAGGTGCCTGGCCACAATCACTTCGGGCACGGTCGACATGCCCACGGCGTCGCCGCCCATTTTCCCCAACATCTCGACTTCGGCCGGCGTTTCATAGCTCGGCCCCGGAACGGCAACGTAGACGCCCTCCTCCATCCTGAGCCCAAGATCGCCGGCGCATGCCGCCGCCAACTCCCGAAGGCGTTTCGAGTAGGCCTGGGACAGGTCCGGGAAACGGGGTCCGGCGCCCGACGGGTTGGGACCTCTCAGTGGATTGGGCAGAAAGAGGCCGATGTGATCCCGAATGATCATGAGATCGCCGGCTCGAAATTGCCGACCAAGGCCACCGGCGGCATTGGTCAGGATCAGCACCCGCGCTCCCAGGGCTCCCATCAACCGAATCGGGAAGGTGACCGTCTCCAGGCTGTGACCTTCGTAATAGTGCAGTCGCCCTTGCAGGCAGCAAACCTGGAGGCCTTCCATTTTTCCGAGCGTTACCACACCCGTGTGGCCAGCCACCGATGTTCCGGGAAACTGCGGGATGGCGTCGAATGGGATCCGGCGCCCGGATTTCACCGATCCGGCGATGTCACCCAATCCAGAGCCGAGAACCAGTCCCAGATCCACCCGGGCGGAGGGAGACAGTCCGGCTTCCCTACGCAGGAACTGCGCTGCCCGGTGGACTTGGTCCTGGGAAATCCCCTTCTTTGTCTGAGCCATCCCGGGTGGGGGCATTCTCGGCGACACCGGCCCGCCGACTTGGTTGGCGAGAGACCTGGATAAGCAGTACGTTCCGGCGACCAACAGCCGGGAGGTCAAGGCTAGCCCGCATTTCTCACCAGGGGGCGCGATCATGGCGCAGGAATTTTTCCCTCAGCGCGTGCTCGCGAGCGAAGAGCGTAGTGGTTTCTACGGTCGAGAGAGCATGTGCGCGCTGAGGGGGAAAGGCCAAGCCAGGGCGCGCCCAGCGCAGTCTGTAGCCAGACGACTCCAATCAAAGCGCCGCAAGATGTTAAAGACAAGCACTTTTCCAAATTATTCTAAGCGACCTGGTGAGAAATGCGGGCTAAAGGTTCCGCCGACGACCCGTCAAGCCTCCCGGTCCCGGCAGGCTTGGGCAGGACCCAACGGTCCCGGTCGGATAGGAGTTGACAACCGCGAAAGCCAGATTTTATGATGCAGACCTCACTGGATTCATCTGTAATCAACGCCCATTCACATAAAAGGCCGGGGCTCCGCCAGAATTGGACCTCGGCCCGTGAGACGCCGGTCCGGAACAGGCCGAAGTCAACGGCCTTCTTTCCGAAAACGATGGTCTTCCCCCCTCAGGAGGTAACGCATGCCAAAACCCAAAGAGCCCGAAGGCAAGGGCGCGCTCGAGGTGTCGCGCAGAGGCTTCCTCACCGGCGCCGGGGCCGTGATTTCCTCGAGCCTGGTGGCCGGAACCGAGGCGTTGCGCGCTGCTCCGGAATCCTCGGGGACTCCGGTGGTTGGTCCGGGCAAGGTCTCCATCACCCTCAAGGTCAATGGAGCCGAAAGAACGCTGGATTTGGAGCCCCGCATCACTCTGCTGGATGCGCTTCGCCACGAGCTGGAGCTCACCGGCGCCAAGAGAGTCTGCGACCGCGGCACCTGCGGGGCCTGCACGGTCACCATCGACGGGAAACCCGCCTATGCCTGCTCCGTTCTGGCCATCCAGGCACAGGGGAAGGACATCCGGACGGTGGAGGGACTTGCCCGGGGCGACCGCTTGCATCCGATTCAACAGGCCTTCGTCGATAACGACGCCCAACAATGCGGCTATTGCACGCCAGGGTTCGTGATGGCCTGCAAGGCCTTTCTCGACAAAAACCCCAACCCCACCCTGGACCAGATCCGTACCGGTCTGGGGGGCAATCTCTGTCGCTGCGGAACCTACGTGGGCGTGGCCCAGGCCGTACTGCAGTCGTCAAAGAGTCAAACCGGCAGCCTGGTTGGCGAAGGGAGGAATCATGCCTGAGTATCGATGGCCGGACAGGAACGAACGGCGAGTCCTGGGACAACGAGTCAGCCGGCTCGATGGCCCCGACAAAGTCACAGGAAAGGCCAAGTACACCTCCGACGTCAAGCTGGCGGGAACCCTGCACGCCAAGTTCCTGCGCTGCCCTCATGCCCACGCCAGGGTCACCCGAATCGACACCAGCGCCGCCGAGAGCCTCCCCGGAGTCAAGGCTGTCCGCGTGATTCAGGGTCCGGGAAAAGAGGTCCAATGGTCCCTGGATGACATCGCGGTGGTGGCTGCCGTCGATGAGGCCACGGCAGAGGACGCGGTTCGACGGATTGTGGTGGAGTACGAAGTGCTGCCTCACCTGGTCAACGAAGACGACCCCACCAAGGCCGGCGACCACACCAAACCCCCTTCGGAGCAGGTCAAGGGCGACCCCGATCAAGCCTTTCAGGATGCCGATGCGGTAATCGAAGGCGAGTATGGGATCCCGGTCATCACCCACTGCTGCCTGGAGCCGCACGGCCAGGTCATCGACTGGAGCGGGGAGACGTTGACGGCCTATCAATCGACCCAGAACGTTTCCGGCATGGCCAACCAGTTCGCCCAACCGCTGGAGATCCCGGCCGCCAATGTCTCCATTATCCAGGACCACGTCGGCGGGGGCTACGGGAGCAAGTTCGGGGCCGACAGCTGGGGCCTGGAAACAGCCAGGCTGGCTCGGGAAACCGGCCGGCCGGTGCGCAACTTTCTGGAGCGGGACGCCGAGCTGTTCGTGGCCGGAGTCCGCCCCTCCGGTTTCGCCAGGATCAAGGTGGGGGCCAGGAAAGATGGAACGCTGACCGCCTGGGAAGCAGAGTCCTGGGGCACCAGCGGCCTGAGTGGAGGGGGGATCTCCATGCAGGTCCTTCCCTACGTGATCAATCCGCCCAACGTTCGAAAGAAACACACCGGGATTGTGACCAACACCGGTGCGGCGCGGGCCTGGAGGGCGCCCAACCATCCCCAGACCTGCTGGTTGACCTTCGCTGCCCTGGACGACCTGGCGGCCAAGCTGGAGATGGACCCCCTCGATTTCTACCTCAAGAACCTCAACCTCACCGAGCGGCCCGATCTCTATCGCAAGCAGTTGGAAAAGGCGGCGGCGCTGATGGGATGGCGGAAGAAATGGCGCCCCAGAGGGCAAGAGACGGCAGGTCCGGTCAAGCAGGGGCTGGGGCTGGCCTTTCACACCTGGGGAGGACGGGGCCACAACAGCACTGTCCGATTGGTGATCGATCCGGACGGATCGGTCTCCCTCAGCCTGGGCACCCAGGATATCGGAACCGGCACCACCACCGTCATCGCCATGGTCGCTGCCGAAACCTTTGGATTGCCGGTCAACTCCATCAAGGTCAACATCGGCCGCTCCCCCGACTACCCCCGTTCCGGTCCCTCCGGCGGCAGCACCACCGTTGGAGGCGTTTGCGCAGCCACCCGGCGGGCCTGCCAGCTGGCTCTGGAGGAACTCTATGCCAAAGTGGCGCCCAGGCTGGGAGTGGAGCCGTCGCAGCTCGAGGCCGGAAGCGGCCGGATCCGGGTCAAGGGCGAATCCTTCAAGAGCCTGTCCTGGAAACAGGCTGCCACGCGGCTGGGGGTGACGCCGCTGGAAGTAACCGGCAGGAACATCAGCGCCAGCCGTCGAGCCTCGGACGGCAAGCTGATCGATTCCGGGGTCGCAGGAGTGCAAATGGCCGAAGTCCTGGTGGATACGGAAACCGGGGTCGTCAAGATGAAAAAGTTCGTGGCCATTCAAGACTGCGGGCTGATCGTCAATGAGAAGCTGGCCGAAAGCCAGGTGTACGGGGCTCTGATCATGGGGATCTCCTCGGCATTGACCGAGGAGCGCATCATGGACGAGCGGACCGGGACGCTCTTGAACGGTGAGATGGAGTTCTACAAGCTTGCAGGCCTGGGCGACATCGGTCAACTGGTTGTCGAGATGTGGAAAGATCCGGAGCAGGACGCCCGCGGGGTGATTGGGCTTGGGGAACCCCCGGCGATCGCGCCGGTCGGGGCCATCGGCAACGCCGTGGCCAACGCCATCGGAGTGCGGGTCGCCCGGGCGCCCTTCATTCCCCGGCGCGTCCTGGCGGCACTGGAAAACAAAGGAGGGCTCTACGCATGAATGCTTTCGAGTATGCCAGTCCGAGCACCAAGGAGCAGGCCATCCAGTTGCTGGGAGCCCAGTGGGGAGAGGCCGAGGTTTTGGCCGGCGGCACCGACCTCCTCAGTCTCATGAAGACTTTCGGCACGACCCCCAAGCGAGTGGTGAACATCCAGAGCATCCGGGAATTCCAGGGGATAGACTACATCTCCTCCTCCGGCCTGCGCCTGGGAGCGCTGGCCACCCTGTCGGAGCTGATCGACCATCCGGTGGCCCGAAGGGACTATCCCTCGCTGGTGCAGGCAGCCGGCGGTGTCAGAAGCCAGCAGATTCAAAGCTTTGGCACCATTGGCGGCGACCTTTGCCAGCGGCCGCGCTGTTGGTATTTCCGCAACGGCTTCGGCTACTTCCCCAAGGATGTCTCCGGCCAGGACCTGGTGCGGCAGGGAGAGAATCAGTATCACGCCATCCTGGGCAACTCGGGACCAGCGGCCTTCGTCAGTGCTTCCAGTCTGGGGCCCCCGCTGATCGCCCTGGGCGCCACCCTGCGCATTTTCGGCAAAGACGGTTCGCGGGAAGTGCCTGCCGCCGAGTTCTTCCAGACCCCACAGCAGGAGTCCGATCGCGAAACGATTCTGAAGCCCGGTGAAATTCTGGGAGAGATCCATATCCCACCCGCCGGGCAGGTCCTCAACGCCACCTATGAGGTTCGAGAAAAAGAGGCCTTGGACTGGCCGCTGGCTACGGCCTCGATCGCCTTGAAGGTGAGCAGCGGAAACGTGGAGCAGGCCCGCATCGTCCTGGGTCACGTCGCCCCCACCCCCTGGAATGCCGTCCAGGCGGCGAAAGGCCTGGCGGGCAAGTCAATCGACGAAGAAACGGCGGCTGAGGCAGGCGCTGCCGCCATTGCCGGAGCCACACCTCTGAGCAGGAATGGATACAAGGTTCAACTGGCCCGCGTGGCGGTGAAACGGGCAATTCTGAACGCGGTCATGGGAGGGGCATAGCCATGCCTGGACGATTTGACGGTCATGAACACGAAGTCTGCAACTGCCTGCGCTGGAAGAGCCTGTTCTACGAGTCGGAACCCGACCCGACGGTGCCTCCGGCGGGTGACGACAACTACTGGTGCGCACTGACCCAGAGGATCCTGGGACCCGATGAGCAACTGGTTGAGCCGCAGACCTGCAAGCTGGGGCGAACCTGCTTTCGAGGAGGCTTTTGATCCCCCCCACCGGCTCGACAGCGGGCTTCGCCCTTGTCTTGCCGACTCCCCCTCCAGGGGGGAGTGATTCGCAGTTGAGGGGGAGGCTCGACCGCGGCGGTTGAGTTGCATCTCGCCTGCATACTATAATGGCGGCGAGGGAGTCAGGAACCATCCACCGGAGGGAAAGGAATGAAAGCAACCATCCTCTTGATCTTAATCCTGGGTTTGGCGTGTCCGGGCTGGGCGGCCGTCATCTCCGGCGATTATGTGGAAACCCGCAGCGCCAATGTCTATACGGGGCCCTGTGTGGCCAATGCCGAGGCCGGTCTGACGGGCGACCAGGCCATTCTGGCTTGGCGAATCCGGAAGGGAAGCTGGAAGGGAGTCAAACTGGACGGCCTGGGTGTGGTGGGCGTCGCCAAAGCCAGGGCCACCCTGGGCGATCCCTATCTGAACCCCTATCCTGCAAAATCGGTGCTTATCGTGGATTCCCGGGCCAACCCCCGACAGCGTGCGGCTTTGCAGGCCTTCGCTCGGACGATGGCTCCCGAGCTGTTGCGGGACGTGGTGAACGTCGAAACCGCGCCCATCCACCTGGTGGTTGGAGAGGGTGAATCGCACGGTTCGGCCGAGCTACAGGCCGGAAACCTGGCCAGAATCAAGGCCCGGCCCATTGGAGCCAAGGACCACCTTTGCGGGAATGAACACGTCTATTACCCTCCTCTGACCGAACTCTCCCATGCCATGCCGGCCTACACCATTACCGACGAGTTCAGCGGGAGTGGCCTGGGAGTGAACTGGAGAATCAACGGCAAGACCAACGCCTTCGTCGGACACTTCTCCTATAACGCCTCGGTTCAACCCTGATCTCCCAGGCTTGGCGGCCAAGACGGATGGGAGAGCCGCAGCTGTCGCTTCGGTCATCGGCAATCAACAACACGGCTCGTGCACGGCGGCTGAGTCCAGAGGGGACCGACGAAGACCGCTGCAATCGTTGCAGTTCCCGTCGGTCACTCGGGCACAGGACGATGGGACGCGAATGGTTGGCAGAGGGCTCTACGTGATAGGATAAGCTTCATGCACACGGACACCATCGCCATCATCGTCGCGATCCCGGGGGTTGGCTTGGCCCTTTGGCGTGCGATTGACTCCCGGCATAAGGACGCCCGCCAGGACATGGCCGCGCTCCGCCAGGACATGCGCGCCGATATCGCCGCCCTCAACTCCCGCATCGACGCCCTCTATCAGGCCCTCTTCAGCCGCAAAGACCCGGCTGGGTGAGGTCTCCCTCCGTATAGGCGAGCCTCTTGAAGACCTCAATCAGAATTACCCATACTATGACAACTCTGCGGAGCCCTAGGCCCATGGTCTTTCGTATCGCCACCTTCGGCCTCCTGCTGCTCAGCTTCCTGGGGGCAAAAACGGCCCGGGGAGAAAGCTTCTCCCTGGAGGTGGTCGAGCATCCGCCCAAGGCCCTGGCGGAACCCCTCAAATCCATTCTGAAGCCGGCAGGAATCCGCGTCCTGAATGGGCAAGGGAACCCCTGGTGTGAGGTCTGGGTCCGTCAAGAGATCGCCGATTCGGGACAGCCCGCCTCCCCGGAGGCCGTATACCCCGCTTTCCATTCGGGAATCCTGTTGGGGTTGATGAGATTTCCCGAGGGCGGAACCGACTATCGGGGCCTTCCTTTCAAAAAAGGGACCTACACCATGCGCTACGGCGTGATTCCCCAGGATGGAAACCATCTGGGGGCTGCGCCAATCGTGGATTTCGTTCTGTTGATTCCCTTGAGCGAGGACGCCAAGGCGCCGGACGCACGCCTCAGTTCGGAGGAACTGGTGGAGCTCAGCAAGAAAGCCTCCGGAACCCACCATCCCACCGTCATCAACCTGGCATTCCCTCCAGACTCCGTGGATCGACCCCTGCTGGAGAAAGATGACCTCGACCATTGGATCCTGTCGCTGCCCCTGGGTCAGAAACCCGGCGGGCAATTGCCGCTGAGCATCATTGTCTACGGCCAGGCCGCCGGATAGCCCCTGCACGCCGGGGAGTCGTTCCCCCCTCCCTAGCCCGCATTTCTCACCAGGTCGCTGCTCACATCATGACAAACCTTTTATCTTCGGTACTTTATTGGTCCTAATTTGACGTCTTGCGGTTTCAGACGGTGCTGGGCGCGTCCTGGCTTGTCTTTTTCCCTGCAGCGCGCACATGCTCCCTCGACCGTAGTGACCGCTACGCTCTTCGCTCGCGAGCACGCGCTGCAGGGAAAAATCCGGCGCCATCATCGCACCCTCTGGTGAGAAATGCAGGCTGTGGCTGGAATTTTCAAGTTGCCATCGGTGCCGACTTCGTTGCATGATTCCGGTTCGTTTGAACCAGCTTTACTTTCGGAGGGTACGCCGTGATCGAGAAAGGGACCAAAGTTGCCGAGCCCAAGGGCAAGTTGGGAGTCCTACTGCCGGGAATGGGCGCCGTGGCGTCCACCTTCATTGCGGGAGTCGAGGCCATTCGCAGGCGGAAAGCCCCGCCAATCGGTTCCCTGACCCAAATGGGTACGGTCAGATTGGGCAAGCGCACCGAGAAGCGGGTGCCCTTGATCAAGGACTTCGTCCCCCTGGCTTCGTTGGATGACCTGGTCTTCGGCGGCTGGGACATTCACGGAGAGTCCTGCTACGAGACGGCCGTTCGCTCAGGGGTGCTCAACTCCCAACATCTGGAAGAACTGCGGCCGCACTTGGAGGAGATCCGCCCCTGGAAGGCCGTCTTCAGCCGTAAATACGTCAAGCGCCTCTCGGGACGCCACGTCAAAAAAGCCGGCAACAAGCGCCAACTGGCCCTGGAAGTCATGAAGGACATCGAGCAGTTCCAGAAGGCGCAGGCCCTGAGCCGCCTGGTGATGATCTGGTGCGGCAGCACGGAAATTTTCCTGCAGCCCAGCGAGGTTCACTCCACCCTGGCCAGGTTCGAAAAGGGACTGGAAGAAAACGACCCCAAAATCACCTCCAGCATGATCTACACCTATGCTGCCCTCTCGATGGGAATTCCCTTTGCCAATGGGGCCCCCAATCTTTCGGCCGACATTCCCGCCATGCTGGAACTGGCCAAGAAGAACCAGGTTCCCATTTGCGGCAAGGACTTCAAGACGGGGCAGACGCTCATGAAGACCATCATCGCTCCCGGGCTGAAGTCCCGGCTCATCGGTCTGGCCGGTTGGTACTCCACCAACATCCTGGGAAACCGGGACGGCGAGGTGTTGGACGAACCGCAGTCATTCAAGAGCAAGGAAGAAACCAAGCTTTCGGTGCTGGATCAAATCCTGCAGCCCGACCTCTACCCGGATCTCTACGGGGACTATCACCATCAGGTGCACATCAATTACTACCCGCCGCGAGGAGACAACAAAGAGGGATGGGACAACGTGGACATCTTCGGATGGCTGGGATACCCCATGCAGCTCAAACTGAACTTCCTCTGCCGCGACAGCATCCTGGCTGCTCCCCTTTGCCTGGATCTGGCCCTGTTCCTGGACCTGGCCAAGCGCGCCAGAATGCATGGGATTCAGGAGTGGCTGTCGTTCTACTTCAAGAGCCCCCAATGTGCGCCGGAACTCTATCCGGAACACGACATCTTCATCCAGCTCATGAAGCTCAAGAACACCCTGCGGTACCTGAAGGGTGAGGAGATGATCACCCATCTCGGCCTGGAGTACTACGACTGACCGGCATTGTTCAGAAGGCGATGCCGACCGACACCGTCGATCGCACGCGTGGAAATTTCCCGAAACGCACTTCCGGGGCCAGGAACAGGTGCCGGGTCACGAACAGCCGCACACCCAGTCCTCCGCCAAGGCCGACGCTGTTCTTACTACGCCTGCGGAGGAATGAGACTCCACCCACCAGATAGGGTTTGACGCGCGGCAACTCGAGAAAACTGCGCTCCATGATGGGACTGATCAGCAGCCCTCCCTCGCCGTTCCCCTGGTCCTGGCCAAACACGTCGGCCCGCAGCACCTCCACCCCGAGCCGAAGGCCCGGCCAGACGGCGGCAGTTACCGCCCCGCCTCCCAGCCAGGCATTGGGCAGCGATTCCTCCAACAGGTAGCTGTACCCTCCGTTTACCCGCAGGTCGATCCGGTTTCGCTGACCAAAGGCCGGCTGAAGATGGAGGACAAGAGCAGCAAGAAAGCCCAGCAGAAAGGTCCTAAATAGAGGCATGGCCGGCTCCTATTGACTGATTAGCTGAAATTCCCTTGGCGGCAAATTTCCTCGGCGATGAACAATGTCCCGTTAAACCGGTTTGCTACATAGGGAACATCGTGTCAGGCATATCGGGCAATGAATTCAGGAAGCTGGTCCAGCTTCAGTCTGGAAGCCAGATCCTGAATTTCGGCCACGCTATCCAGCAACCCGCTGCGGCCGATCGCCTTTTCCAGAATGGCAATCTCGTCCCGAGCCACCAGTTGGGGGGTGACCTGGCTGAGCCCGGCCAGGGTGCCCTGCCAGGCCCACCAGTGGCTCAAGGTCCTCAGGGTCGGGTAGTAAAAAAACAGGTTCGGGCCGGGGATGGGGACCAGAAAGGGAGCCAGAGGCAACGTACCCAGGGCCAGCAGACCGTCGACAATCATCCAGGCCGCATGGCGATTTCTTTGGCCCGTCAGCAGTGACTTCAGCCTGGCCAGCGCCTCCGATTGGGACAGGGACGCGGAGCAATGCACCCGCATGGGTCCTGCATGGCGCATGCGCTTGAACACCCGTTCCATGGGATCAAGCCGGTTCTGGAGTTGGAGGTACCGATCCCGTACGGCGCGGATCAGGCGGCTCAGTCCCGTCCCCCACCAGACCCCGCGTGCAGCCAGGTCGTGGATGATACGGTCGACACAGTCCTGCGAATCGGCGGTGTTCCCCGTCGGAGCAGGGACTTCCTCCGTGTAGAGGACCCAACGTTTACCTATTCGGAGAAGATACAAATCCATGGAGATTCCTGCCGGGAAGCCAAGGCTGACACTCGGCTTTCGCCGGCAAGAGAGCGGGCGGGCCCCGATGGCTGAAGCCCGCGTTTGTGGGGTGGGTGTGACGACGATTGACCCGGTCGTTGATTACTCCGGTAGCTTGGGCTCGGTTAGTTGACAGTTATTGTTCAATGACTCCAAAAAGGTAATCAGGTCCTTCTTCTGGGCTTCGGTTGCCTTCCTCTTCTTGAGATTCTTGCGGTCCAGATACTTGTTGGGCTTGCCTCCGCCGATCATCAGGTCCACGGCCTCTTCCAGGGTGGCCACACTGCCATTGTGGAAGTAGGGACCCGACTTGGCGATATCCCTCAGGGTCGGCGTCTTGAAAGCCCCTGTATCTTCTGCCTTCCCGGTCACCTTGAATCGCCCGACGTCGGGTTTTTCGGCGTCCATTCCAATCCCGACGTTGTGGTACTGCAGGTCGGCAAGAAGCACTCCATCATGACAGTTGTCGCACTCCAACTTCTTGAAAACCTCGTAGCCCCTCTTGGCCTCCTCACCCACCGCCGTTTCGTCCCCGGCCCGCCACCGGTCGAAAGGCGTGTTTCCGCTGATGATGGTCCGTTCGAAGGCAGAGATGGCCTGGATGATCCGTTCAGGGGTGGCCTCCCCCCCAAACACGGTCTGAAACTGGGTCCGATAGCCTGAGACAGTATTGATCTTGGCGGTCACGACCTCCGCGTCGGCTCCCATGTTGCCGCCTTTCCAGGCAGCCATGCCCTGCTTCTCCAGGGAGCCGCTGCGTCCATCCCAATAGAATTCCGAGTGGTATCCGACATTCCAGAGAGTCGGGCTGCTGCGCGGCAGCTTCTTGTTCAGGGCCCCGATGGCCGTGGGCAAACCATCCGTCAATCCGTTCTCACACAGATGGCAGGAGTAGCAGGATCGGGAGCCGTCTGCGCTGAGGCGCTTGTCAAAAAACAGTTGGCGGCCGAGGGCAACCTTCTCCGGCGTCATGGGGTTGTCTTCCGGGATCGACATCTCCTCATAGGTTGCCAGTTGCTCCGGCAATGGCAGGATCTCCGGTTGATATGCAGGAGCCGGCGGTTCACTCGGGGCGCATCCCGTCAGTGACATACCCAGCAGGAACACAATCGCCACGGAGAAAACAACAGGGTTGAATGGATGCATGGACCGCATGATTCCTCCTCGACTCTGTTTGACGTTGACCTTGGTTGCAGTCCTTGCGGCTTCAGCCGGTCCCACCCCCCTGGGGAATTTTCCCAGGCTCGGTGGGATGACACTCGGATCTCGACCAGCGCCGTTCTGACCCTCGTCGCCGGGGGACCGGCACTACCCTGCCAATTCCTGAAGGCAATGAAAGTGAAGCAAGGACTGCCACTTCTACAATCGCGTTCCATTGTACCCAAGGCCCGGCCGGGACTCAATAGGGAGATGGGCCTGAAGGCGGCTGTCGGGCCCCACACCCTTTTTGGGCTTGAAAAACCCCCTGGGCTTGCGTATTCTTTCCGATTGCCGGTTGCGTCCGGGCCAACATGCTGAGTCCGGAAATCGGCCAGCCCACAGGAGGACGGTTCTCCCGCGGCGGACCGGCCGCGACCCTTGATTCACGGCGTCCGGCGGGAGAACAGCGATTCCTTGCAGAATACCATTGATAAGACGGGTAAGCTTGCCTTTGTGAGTGCCGACGATGGGCTGTTCAGGGTCGACTCCTCGAGACTGGCCGCCCACTACGCCAGCAATGCCCAGACCTTTTCCGGCCGAATCCACCGCCTGATTGGCGTCGGTCTGATGCGCTCCGTCCACCTGATCGTGGGGTTGTGGAACCCCCGGCTGGCCGCCCGGTTGATCCACTTGCCCCTGAGGGGTACCAGCCGCGACCGCCTGGACCTGCTGGGTGAAGAATATTTCGAGTACAAACTGCGAAACCACCTCAAACCCCAAGGGGTTGAGGCCATAAAGCAGTTGAGTGCCGCCGGCAATCAGGTGGTGCTGGTCAGCCGGGAACTGGAACACCTCCTCCGTCCCCTGGGCCAACATCTGGGTGTCCAAAGCCTGGTCTCCAACCGGTTGGAGTTTCGGGACGGTCTGGCCACCGGGCGCCTGCATTCCCCCATCATCCCCAAGACCCGGCAACCCGGCCGGGGGCAGGCGAGGTCCGGTTCCAAAAGCATCCTGCTCACCAGCCTGCCCGGTCTTTCCTCCAGCACCCTGAAGCAGCACATCCAGACCACCGCCCGGCAGACCAACAACCCCCCGCCTCCCGTGGTGGACTTCAACCAGTGGGGAGCCCGCCCCAAGGACCTGTCGGTACGCCAGGCCCTGGCCGGCAAGCATATTCTGCTCATCGGCGGGACGGGGTTCATCGGCAAGGTCTGGCTGTCCATGCTGCTGCACGATCTCCCGGAGATCGGAAGGATCTACCTGCTGATCCGACGCCAGGGATCGCGCAGCGCCTTGCAGCGCTTCGAGAAGATCGTTGCCGAATCTCCCACTTTTGCCTCCCTGCATGAACGCTTCGGCGACCAACTGCCCCGGATGCTCATGGACCGGGTGGAAGTGGTGGAGGGAGACATCGCAGATCCCAACCTCGGACTGAACGAAGCCACAGTCGCGCGCCTGGCCCCAGATCTGGACCTGGTGATCAATTCAGCCGGCCTCACCGACTTCAATCCCGACCTCCGCCTGGCCATGAACATCAACGTGGATGGTGTCATGGGTCTGATCGCCTTTCTGAGACGCTGCCGCCGAGCGGCCTTGCTGCATGTCTCCACCTGTTTCGTCAACGGTCGCACCGACGGACGGGTTTCCGAGGAACTCCTTCCCAACTACACTCCGACCGGTCGAGCGGATTTTGACGTCTATCGGGAACACCGGCTCGTCCATGAATCCATCGAGCGCATCACCCGGGAAGGAGACAGCGACTCGGTGACCGAGGAAGTCCACGCCCGGGTCTCTTCCCGCAAGCCGAACCTGAGCGATCCCTCGCGTCTGGTTCGCAAGGAGCGCACCCGCTGGATCCGCGACCGCGGGATTGAATTCGGGATTCAGCGAGCTCAACACTGGGGATGGCCCAACATCTACACCTTCACCAAGAGCCTGGGAGAATCGCTGCTGGCCACCGAGGATCTTCCCATTGCCGTGGTCAGACCCTCGATCGTGGAGTCCTCCATCAGCCAACCGTTTCGGGGCTGGAACGAGGGTGTCAACACAACGGCCCCGCTGTCCTATCTGTTGAGCACCTACTTTCGGCAACTCCCGTCCAACAAGCGCAAGCGTCTGGATGTCATCCCGGTTGACCTGGTGTGCCGTGGACTCACCCTGGTGGCGGCAGCTCTGGTGCAACGGCGTCACGACAGGGTCTACCAGTTGGCAACCTCGGCCACCAATCCCGCTGACATGCGCCGGACCATCGAGCTGACCTGCCTGGCCCATCGCAAGTACTATCGATCCCTGGAAGGCCTGGAACACTGGCTCAGGGCCCGCTGCGACACCATCCCGGTTTCCCGGGCCCGCTACCGGAACGTTTCCCTGCCCCGCATGAAGACGTTGCTTCAGGGTCTTCAGCACCTGACCGGGGTACTCTCCGTCAATAACGACAGCCTCGCCCGAAAGCAACGGGCCCTGGACCGGGTGCACAAGGTCATCGAGCTCTACCAGCCCTTCATTCTGGACAACGAGTACTTCTTCGCCGCAGACCACATTCGCAAATTGGGGGCTGTCCTACCCGGCGATGAAGTCGCAGATTTCGGCTACCACCCGGAAGCCATCGACTGGTATGACTACTGGGTGAACCTTCACGTACCGGCATTGCGCCGCTGGACCTATCCCATCATCGAGGGGCGCCGTCCCGACACCGGGCTGCTCCCCCGCAACTTCAAAATGGAGCCCGCCTCGACTTCAGCGGACACCGCCAACACATCCGGAGACCCGATCGCCGGCAGGGTCTACCAGGCCCGGCCGAGCCAACGCTAGCCAACACATGGGCATCTTCCTCACCGGATCCACGGGCTACCTCGGCGCTCACATTGCCAGCGAGTTGCTGGAAAAGCACCACCAGCGCCTCATTCTTCTGGTGCGGGCTCCCAGTCGTGAGGCCGCGGCCCAACGGCTGTGGCGAGCCTTTCAGTTGCACCTCGATTTCGACCGCTTCCACCACCACCTGAAGACCAACATCCAGGTGCTGACCGGCGATCTCACCGATGAGGGGTTCGGCTTCAGTCCAAGCCAATACCGCCATGTGGTCAAGAATGCGGACTCGATCCTGCATGTGGCGGCCTCGCTCAACCGAAAATCGGAACGAGCCTGCCTGAACATCAATCTGAGAGGCACCCTGGAAGCCATCAAGCTGGCCCAAGCCATCTCCGCGGACCACGGCCTGAGGCGATTCAGCCACATCAGCACGGTGGCGGTCGCCGGAACCCGGCAAGACGAAGTCATCCAGGAGGAGCACGCCATCGATTGGAGCCGCTCCGACTACGATCCTTACGCCCGCACCAAAAAATTCTGCGAACACCTGATCCGAGAGCTTCTGCCGGAGATTCCCCTGACCATCTTTCGCCCCAGTATCGTGTTGGGAGACAGCCGGCGGGCGGAAACCACCCAGTTCGACATGGTTCAGGCGTTCGCCTTTCTGGCGGGATTGCCGCTGCTGCCGCTACGCACAGGCGATCGCCTGGACATTGTCAACGTGGATTTCGTGGCCGAGGCCGTGGCAACCTTGCACCAGAAAGAGAGCCCCGGATTCGACACCTACCATCTCTCTTCCGGAAGAGCCTCTCCGACCTGTCAGGACATTACCAACGCCTTGAGCGCCGTACGAAACCGCCGCCGGCCGACCTATGTCCCTTCTCTGATCCGCCCGGTCAACGCCGCGGTGGGCTGGCTGGCGCGACGCAGGGGTACCCCGGTAGGCCACCTGGCCAGTCTCATGCAGGTCTTTCTCCCCTATCTGCATTGGAACACGGTATTCGACAACAGCCGAGCGGTGCGGGAAACGGGAATGACTCCCGCAGGTTTCACCGACTACTGCTATCCTCTGTATCAGTTCGCCACCAGGAACCACTTCACCTATCCCTACCGGGATTGGCCCGTGGCGGAGGCAGCCGATGATGGATCTGGGCTTAGAGCTCTGGGTCAGTAGCCTGATTGAGCTCTCCAAGCTGAGATGGATGCTGGGATCGGGGGAGTCCTGGACTCCGGGCACCCCGCTGCGCCTGCTGTTTGCCGGTTACAACGGGAATCGCAATACCGGGGCCGACGTCCGCGTCCAGGAGATGATCCGTCAGATTCGCCGCGTTCTGGGCGACCCCAACCTGGAACTGAGCGTCCTGTCGCACAACCTGGAGTGGTCCCGCGGTTATTTCGATTCGGTGCGTCAGGTCAAGCTGCCGGATGTCTTTCCTCCCTTCCTCTTTCGCGAGGTCGGCCGCTACCACGGGGTGGTGGCCTGCGAGGGCTCGATGTTCAAGAGCAAATTCGCCAACGCTCTGAGCGCCATGATGATCGGCTGCCTGGGAATGGCTGCCGCCCAAAACAAGCTTGCGGTGGGATTTGGAGCGGAAGCCGGTGTCATGGACCGCTACTTGAAGACCATGTGCCGGCGTTACTGTTCCGATTCGCTGGTGATCACCCGCAACGAGGAATCCCAGGGCGTCCTGGGCGCCCTGGGAGTGCCGACGGAGCTGGGAACCGATACGGCCTGGACCTTCGAACCCCACGGGCCGGAATACGGGGAAAGTCAGTTGAAAGGGGCCGGTTGGGATGGACGGACGCCGGTTCTGGGACTTTGTCCCATCAACCCCTTCTGGTGGCCGGTGCGGCCTTCCCTGGCCAAGTTCGCCGCCCGCACCCTGTTGGGGTTATACAAGCCCAGTCACTACCGTTCCATTTACTTTCACCACGACAACCGCAAGGTCCGGGCCGCCTTTCAGCGCTATGTCGATGCCTGGTGCCGCAGCATTGGGACCTTCCGAAAGAACCACCGGGTGTTCCCGATATTGATCGGGATGGAGGCGTTGGATCGAGTCAGTTGTGAAAGGATCAGTCATGGCCTGGGAGGCATTCCCTGCTTCATCTCCGACCAGTTCGACATGTACCAGTTGGTGAGCATCCTGAGGCAGTGTCACCTGCTCCTTTCTTCCCGATTTCATGGAGTCGTCACCAGCATGCCCGCCGGTGTGGCCTCGGCGGGCGTCACCATGGACGAACGCCTGCGGAATCTGATGCGGGAGCGGGGCCACTCGGAATTCCTGCTGGAGGTCGACGATCCGGATTTGGAGCCCAAGCTGGAGGTGCTCCTCCCGAAATTGCTGAATCAGGCCGGGGAGATGCGACCAAGCCTGGGCGCTACGGTGGTCCGAAACCTGAAGGTAATGGCACGAATGGGGGTCTATTATCAGCAGCACCTGCTGGAACGCTACCCCGAATTTCCCACTCGGAGCGGTCATCGGTCCTGGGAAGACTATCTTCCCCCGCTAAGCCCGAATCTGGTCAGCCTGATTGAAACCTATGAACACCACCCCGCGGCTGGGGGATCGCGGGGACAGGCAGTACCCCAACCCGGTCAATCCAATCCGATTCAGGCCGCTCCCGCGGTCAGACTCTGACCGCGGGAGCGCCTTGTGGGCAACATCCAGATTCCGAGCCCATCCGGACCCATGAACTTTATACAGACAATATTCTCCAATCTTCGCGGGAGCCCGGAAAAAACGGCCCTGCAAGAGGTTCGGGAGGAGGGTCTCCACTCGGTCACCGGTGCCGGTCTTCTGGGTTGGATCGGCCAAGCCCGCCGTTGTCTGAGGGAAGCCGGACTGCAGCCCGGGGACCGTTGCGGACTGCTTGGCCCCAACAGCAGCCGCTGGGTCGCCATGAACCTGGCGATCATGGCCGAGGGCGCCATTGCCGTTCCCCTGTATTCCCGGCAGGCGCCGGCCGATCTGGTTGCCATGATGAAGGACTGTACGGTTTCCTTGCTCTGCTGTTCCCAGGCCTCCGAAATCGAAGCCATAGGCTCCTGCTGGAGCGACCTGCCGCCCGTCCTCGATTTCTCACAGGTTTTGGGACAGGCCCCGCAAGGGGAAGAGGCGGCGGCGGTTGCCGGCGACGAGAGCGACATCGGAGGCGGGGAACCGCCCGGCCAGCTCCAGGTGGTGACCATCATCTATACCTCGGGCACCTCGGGTGAGCCCAAGGGGGTCATGCTCAACGGCAGCAACATCGACTTCATGCTGCAGCGGACCACTGCCCGCCTGGAAGAACTGATGCAGGGTATTCCCCAAAGCGGGGATGACCGGGTGTTCCACTATCTGCCCCTCTGCTTTGCGGGCTCCTGGATCCTGCTGCTCACCTGTCTCTACCGCAACAACAACCTGATGCTGTCGACGGACCTCAACCGCCTGGCCGAAGAATGGAAGCTGGCCCAGCCCCAATACATGCTGAACGTCCCCGCCTTGCTGGAACGGATCCGAACCGGCGTCGAGGAAAAGGTGAGGGCCGGCGGCGGCCTGGGATGGCTGCTCTTCAGCCGAGGTCAATCGGCCTGGTTGCGGCAACAGGAGAATCGGCCCCGGCTGCTTGACCCGTTCTGGCTGGCCCTGGCAAGGCGCCTGGTTTTCGCCAAAATCCGAGACCGCATCGGATCCGATCTGCGGGCCCTGATCTGTGGATCCGCCCCCTTGGCGGTGGAATCCCAACGGTTCTTCGAGATGATCGGGATTCCGGTCCTGCAGGTGTACGGATTGACGGAAACCACCGCCATCTGCACCATGGACGATGTGCGCCAGGTGACGGCGGGCCGGGTGGGTCCGGCCATCCCGGGCATCCAAATGCGTGTGAGCAGCCAGGGAGAAATACTGGTGAAAGGGCCCAACATCTTTCCCGGATACTGGAATCGCCCCCAGGCCAACTCGGAAGTCTTCCAGGAGGGATGGTTCCGTACCGGCGACCAGGGCGAGGTGGATACCCGGGGAAACTGGAAAATCGTCGGAAGAATGAAGAATATCATCATCACCACCGGGGGACACAACATCAGCCCGGAGCCCATAGAGCAACGCCTGTTGGAAGCCCTGCCGGCCTCGACTCAGGTGATGGTGGTCGGGAACGGCCGCAAATACCTGGCCTCCCTCCTGACGGGACCGGTGAACCGGGAGGAGTCGGCTCGCGTCATCGAAGCGATCAACCGGCAACTGCCGCATTACCGTCAGATCCACCGGTTTCATATCGCCGCCGAACCCTTCAGCGTCGAAAATGGCCTGCTCGCCGCCAACGGAAAGCAGCGGAGAGCGGCCATCGAGTCCCATTACCGGGAGGAGATCGACTCGCTATACTTGCCTGAAACAAAAGAAAAAAGAGTTATCCACGAAGGGCCACTAAGGCGTTGAGGTTAACCGCGACGGGATGCCAAGGTCGCGAAGGGATGATCGATTTCTGATTGTTTCACTCTTGTATGATCCGCACACCAGGGCGGGGGCCCGACTTACCTGAAACAAACGTTTGCGCCTGGTGGCTGGAAACCGGTTCATAGTCAAGCATGGGTAGATTTTTGATTCACATGGATGCAAAGGATGCACAGGATTTTTTTCGGAGACGGCTGGCTTGTGTTCCCGGACATCCTCAAATCCGCACGCGATCATTGCCCGAGTCAGCGTCTCCTGCAGCAGCCTCCCGTCCTGATTATCCTGTGCATCCTGTGCATCGATGTTCCATTTATAGTCCTTCTCGATGGATCTGCCCAGTCGCGGGGGGCGGGCGCCCGGCTCGCAGGCAAACGGGAGTTTCCCAAAGGGGACAGGCCGGCTTTCAGAGAAGTCGCCCGCCGGATACCCCCCACCTCACCATCGGGACGACACCCCCGGGAGCGCGGGCGTCCCGCCCGCATGCTGTCCCTTCGGTTGCCGCTCAGTTTCCCTGCGATGTTGCAGCCGACCGCCCTGCCGGCGGGAACCGCATGGGCCCGGCCGAAGCAGAGGCAGGGCGCCGCTGCCGGTTGATTCCGGTGGAGGAGATGGCCGAAGCTGCGGGAGGATTTGTGCGGGCGGGACGCCCGCGCTCCCGGGGGGGCTTCCTCCCATGACAGGGTCACACCAACGGGACAAAAGTGCAGAAGCATTTTGGCGCCGGTTGTCGTTGAAGGAGGTCCATCAGTCCTGGTGACTGAAACAAAACCTGTTTCACTCTCGAATGATCCGCACGCCAGGGCGAGGGACGGCTAACCCGGCTTCGCCTCAGGCCGACCAAGCACCATGAGTCCATTTCAAGGCAAGACGCTCTCCTACAGCCTGACCGATGAGATTTTCGAATTGCGCCTGCACCGGCAGCCCTGCAATGAAATCGGATCGCTCACACTGAAGGAGTTGGAGGGGTTCGCCCAGGAGCTGGAAGAACAGGTGGACCGAGGCAAAGCCCTGGTGGTCTACAGCTCGATGGAGGCGGGGTTCAGCGCCGGAGCCGACCTCAGGGAGCTCTATTCCGGGCTGCAGTCGCGCAACCCGGCGGAACGAAACGCCAGGGTTCGCGATTTCCTGGAACGTATCCATGGGGTATTCAATCGGATCGACCAGATCCCTCTGACCACGGTGGCGGCTGTTCAGGGAGTTGTCTTCGGCGGAGGGTTCGAACTGGCGCTGACCTGCGATATGATTGTGGCTGACCGTACGGCCCGGTTTTGCTTCCCCGAGTTGAGACTGGGATTGATACCCGGATTCGGCGGGATTCCTCGACTCAAGCGGGACCTGGGCAACGCCCTGGTCCGCGACCTGCTGTTGACCGGCAGAAGCATCAACGCCGGCAAAGCAGCCACGGCCGGGCTCGTCAGCCAACTGGTGGCGCCGGGTCATGCCCTGAGGGCTGCCAGGGGGATTGCGACTCAGGCAACCAAGTTCGACTCGCGTGCGGCCCGCGAGGCCAAGCGCTTCATCAAGCCGATCCCCCGGCGGGAACTCGAACAGGAAATCGAAACCTTCTGCGCTCTCTTCGATCGGCCCGAGGTGGAAACGGCGCTCGGGAAATTCGTGGAGAGCAGTCAGATCCAGCCCTATCTGCCCTGATTTCAGGATGGGCGTCAAGTGGCGACGGTCCCCCCATCCGACCCGCTCTGTCTCCATTGGGAGCAATCAGCGCCGGCCAGGCGGCAACAGAGCCAAGGAGACCCTTCCATGCCCGCGCACGACGAAACGCTGAGCCAGATCCTTCAGTTGGCCTCCGAGCGGTTTCAAATCCCCCTCAGCCAACTGAGCGGAGACGACGACTTTTTTGAAAAGCTGGCAATCAACAGCTTGCAGGCGCTGGATCTGTTGACCCAACTGGAAAATCACTTTAGCATCGAGCTGCCCGACTACGAACTCCAGGGGGTTACCGACTTTCGAACCCTGGCGGAGCGCGTGGATTCCAGACTCTGATGAAACCTGCCGCCCCCGACCTGACCCTCCACCGCTCTCTGGGCGAAGCCCTGCGGGCCGCCACCTCCAAGTGGGCAGACCATCCGGCTCTGATCGAAGCCGACCGCGACCGGGAAAACTGCCGTTTGTCCTACCGGGACTTCGCCGCCGCCGCCGGTCCCATCGCCGCCACCCTGCAGGCCGCCGGGTTCGTTTCCGGAGACCGGGCCAGCATTTTGATGTCCAATCAGTCCAAGTGGCTCGTCGGCGCCTATGCGGTCTTTTACAGCGGCGGCGTGCTGGTGCCCCTGGACTACAAGCTGGGCCCCTCGGAACATCTTGCCCTGCTGGCTCACGCCAAGGCCAAGGTGCTGATCATCGAGTACCCCCTCTGGCGCGCCCTGGCAAAGGAAGCTGGACCGGAAGCCTTCAGGCCCGAAATCATCCTGGTCACCGAAGCCCCCCAGGAGGTGGAACTCTCCGGCGCTCAGCGCTGGGAGAACTGCCGCCGAGACCAAGAGCCCGAGTTTGTTCCCCGAGACCGGTCGGACCTGGCCTGCATCGTCTACTCCTCCGGAACCGGCGGCCGGCCCAAGGGATGCCTCCTCACCCATGACAACTACCTCAAGCAGTGCGAGTCGCTCATGGCCTTGTACCCCTTCTGGCCGGGGCTGCGCTACCTCAGCATCCTGCCCACCAACCACGCCATCGACTTCATGGTGGGATTCATCGGACCCTTTGCCTGCGGCGCCACCGTCATCCATTTGAGGACCCTCCGGCCCGAATTTCTGAAGGCGGCCTTCCCCCGCTACCGCATCCACTACGTCAGCGTGGTTCCCATGGTGCTGAAAGCCATGGAAGCCGGCTTGAAGGCAAAGTTCGCCGAGCTTCCACCCTTTCGACGCTGGGTCCTGAACCGCCTGATCGGGATCAACCGCATGCTGACTGCCGGCAAGCCCAGACCCGCCCTGAGCCGGCGACTGCTGCCCCAGATCCATCAGGCCCTGGGCGGGGAGCTGGTCGCCTTCATCACCGGTGGGGCCTTTGCCGACCCCGAAACCCTGCAGTTCTTCTATGACCTGGGTCTACCGGTCGCCAACGGCTACGGTCTCACCGAAGCCGGGACGGCGGTAACCGTAAACGACCTCAATCCCTTTCGCGCCGACACGGTGGGCAAGCCTCTGCCGGGAGTGGAGATCCGGGTGCTCGACCCGGATGCCGATGGCGTGGGCGAAATCGCCGTCAGGAGTGAGACGCTGATGCGAGGCTACCTGGACGAGCCGGAGCTGACGGCGGAAACGTTCAAGGACGGCTGGCTTCTGACGGGTGACCTGGGCCGCATGGATGCCAGCGGGCACCTCCAACTGGTGGGCCGCCTCAAAAACATGGTGGTCACCGAAGGAGGCAAGAACATCTATCCCGAGGACATCGAGAACGCCTTCAGCGGCATTGAAGTGAAAGAGCTGTGCATCTTTGCCGCCAACTATGTCTGGAAGCGGCGCTCCCTCACCGGGGAGCAGTTGATTGTGGTGCTGCACCTGGAGGCGGGCGATTCCCTGCCGCCCGAAGTACTGGAGGAGCTGCGCCGCCGGAACCGACGGCTGCCCGATTTCAAGAGGCTTTCGGGTTACCTGATGTGGCCGGAAGATTTTCCGCGGACGGCTTCGCTCAAGATCAAGCGCCAGTTGCTGGCCGACGCCGTTGCGGCCCGAATGGACCCGGAAGACGTCCATTCCCTCTGAGGGGCGCAGCCAGGTGGAGAGTGGAGAGTGGAGAGTGGAGAGTGATTGGATAGAGTGTTAAGCCTTGTCTGAAACAAAACCTGTTTCACTCTCGAATGATCCGCCCCGTCGTGGGGGGCGGGGGCCGGACTTGCCTGAAACAAAAGAAAAAAGAGTTATCCGCGAAGGAACACGAAGGGCCACTAAGCGTGACGGCTCTGCCGCATCGGCAGGGCTGCGGCCCGGCAAGCCGGCGCCCGCCCCCTTGAGGAGCAAGAGTGATTGGAGCAGGCCCCCCCGGGAGCGCGGGCGTCCCGCCCGCATCCTCTCCCTTTGCCTGCCGCTCAGTTTCCCCGCGATGCGCCAGCCGGCCACCCTGCCGGCGGGAACCGCATGGGCCCGGCCGAAGAAGAGCCCTGGCGTCTTTGCCGGTCGATCCGGGTCGAGGAGATGGGCGAGGCTGTGCCAGGATTTTTGCGGGCGGGACGCCCGCGCTCCCGGGGGACTTCATCCCATGACATGGTCACACCAAGGGGGCAAAATTGCAGGAGCACTCCGGGGCCGCTTGTGTTTGAAGGAGGTCCATCCCTATTCGTGTTCATTCGTGTCCATTCGTGGTTCGTCTTCATTCATTGATCAGCCGTTTTTCCTTGTATGATCGGCAGGGCGGAGGCTCAGCCTCACGAGTCATGAAACCCTACTTCGCCATCGTCAACCCGGCCGCCGGCGGAGGGCGCTGCGGGCGGCAAGCTCCGGCGGCCCTGGACCGGCTTCGCTCCCGGGGCCTACCCGTGGAGTCGGTGGAAACCCAAAGAGCCGAACATGCCACCAGTCTCTGCCGCGACGCCTACCGGGCCGGTTTCCGCCGCTTTCTGGCAGTGGGGGGAGACGGCACCAGCTTCGAGGTGGTCAACGGTCTCTTTCCGCGTGAGGACGCATCCGATCCGGTAACTCTGGGCTTTCTGCCCCTGGGCACGGGGAATTCCTTCTTGAGGGACTTCAGCCACCGGGGACTGGATCATGCCGTGGAAGCGCTGGTTGCCCAACGTTCCCGGCCCTGCGACGTCATGCGGCTGACCCATGCCGGGGGTGTGGTGTACTACATCAATCTGCTCAGCCTCGGCTTCACGGCGGAAGCCGGAGAGATCACCAACCGGTGCTTCAAGGGTTGGGGAGAGTTGGGCTACCTGATGGCCATTCTGCGGTGCTGGACGCGGCTGCGCTACCCCACCTTCCCCTTCCGATTGGAGGACCGCGGCCAGACCCAACGCCAACCCTGCACCTACCTGACTTTCTCCAACAGCCGCTTTACCGGAGGGAAGCTCATGATCGCCCCTCAAGCCAATATCGCGGACGGGTTGATTGAAATCACGCGGGTCGGCGCCATCGGACGCTGGGAGTTTGTGAAGACGTTTCCCCGGATTTTCTCCGGAACCCACATGTCGCACCCATTGATCTGGCGAGCCGCGGCTCCACGGGTCGAGTTCGACCTTTCCGGACCCACGCCGGTCATGATCGACGGCGAGGTCGTCGTCTGCCAACCGCAGGCCATCCAGGTCCTGCCGGGAGCCCTCCGGGTGGCGGCGTGAGTCGGGCACGTGCCGCGGGCACCGGCCACCCGGCTCTCCAATCCCCGTCCGACAGGTACGCTCCCGTAAGCCCAGTCCCTTGCAATCGTAAACCTCCATGCGCCGACTCTATTTGACCTTGCGTTGTGGCCTGATCTGGGCGGTCAGCAGCCTTTACTTCTTTACCGTCTGCACCTTCCTGGTGCTGCTGGGCATCTTCGTGGACCCGCGCTGGAACGATCGCCCCCAGAGGGTCTTCTGCCGCAATGTCGTCCGACTGTCGGGCGTCCGCTTCGAGAAGCGATGGGCCCCCGGATTCGACCCCGATCAAACCAGCATCTTCATCTGCAACCACGTGAACATTTTCGACGCCTTCGTGGTCTACTGCGGGATCCCTCAGTTCGTTCGAGGCCTGGAGCTGGAGTCCCACTTCAAGATACCGGTCTACGGATGGATGATGAGCCGTTTTGGTAACATTCCGGTCAGCAAGGGCGGGGGGCTGTCCCAGTTCAAGACACTGTTGAAGCGGGTCCGGTCCCACCTCCGGAATCAGATCAGCGTGGTCGCATTTGCCGAGGGATCGCGGTCCCTGGACGGCCGGGTGAGACCGTTCCAAAAGGGAGCCTTTGTCATCGCCCAGCGGCTGGGCGCTCCCATCGTTCCCATGAGCATTTGCGGATCGTTCCAGTTCTGCCGCAAGGGAAGCCGGATGCTCTACCCTTCCCGAATCATCGTGCACCTGCATGACACCATCCGGACCGAAGGGCTGCGCCCGGCAGACATCCCGGCCTTGATGGAACGGGTGCACCGTGTCATTGCCGAGCCGGTCGCGGAAGACCTGCGGAAGCACCCTTCCGGCCACGCCAGCCCGGGAAAGATCCCCTCATAGAAAACGGTCCTGCCGGCGGGCACTGAGCTCGCGACCGATCAACGCCGGAATCATGTCCCATTGCGAGGCCAGCAGCCGGCAGGGCTGCTGGCGGAAGTAGGCCAGGGCCGCCCGCACCAAGGCCTTGGCCAGCCGCAGCGGCCTCTGGCCCGCGACGTTGGGAAGCCAGGGGTCCTCCCAGCACACCGGCCCCAGCCCTTTCCTTCCCAGCGGCGCCGCCAGCACCACCTTCTCCATCCGGGACTCATCCAGGAAGTGGAAATTGTGCACCCAGCCCCGGCCGCTGGCCTGCCTCGGACCGGGGCCCCAAGGCAGAGAGGTGGCAAAGGCCACCCCGGGATAACTGTTGATGGCCACCACCCCGTGCTTGAGGCGGCGGGCCAGTAGGCGAACGGTTTCCGAATCCGGAAACGGGGTGAACACCGAGGCGCCCAGGTCCCCCGCCAGGGCCGGCTGATTGACCCGGGAAACCGCCGCCTGGCTGAAGTCCTTGTCGGGCAGGCTCGCCAGGCCCACCACCGGACCGAAGGCCTCCTCCCGAAAGAGCCTCATCTCGTCGGTGATTCCGCTCAGGAGCGTGACCGGGAAGCGCCGCCCCTCGGCCCTCTGCCCGAATGAAGTCACCGTCGCTCCCAGACGGCGGGCGTCCTCAACCATGGCCGCCACCCGGGACGACGCCCCCTCATCGACCAACAGGCGATGGGGCCCGGCCAGGCTGCCCAACCCAGACACCCGTGCCATCTCCCCGGCCAGAGCCTGTCCCATCGCGGCCCGCAGGGAATCCGGGACCAGGACCACCTGAAAGCTGACGCAGTGCTGCCCGTTGTTGGCCAGAGCCCCGAAAACCACCTGCCGCGCCACTTGGTGCAGCAGCCGTTGGTCCTGTTTGACTTCGGGAAGGACGATGGCCGGGGTCACCCCTCCCAGCTCGCAGCTCACCCTGTCCTCCCCCGCGATCGCCTCCACCGCGGCAGCCGTCCCCGCACTGCCGGTCAAGTGGATCCGGTCGAATTCGGGTCGCGCCGCCAACCGCGAACCGGTGTCCGGTCCCCCTTGGACAAACGACAAGGCTCCCCGGGACACCAGAGGGGCAAAGATTTTCTCAAGGTGAGCCTTGAGAAACGGAGCCTTCTCGGAGACCTTGGCCAGGACTCTGTTGGGGCCGCGACAGAGCAGATGAAGGATGTCCAAGGCGCCGATGCCGGCCAGATTGAAGGGCAGCAGGCAGAGGGCCAGGCCCCCGCCGGCAGCAGGCTTTGGCGAAATACCAGGGGATGGGCGCAGCAGGACAACCCCCGAAAAACCGGGCAAGAGCAGGCGTTGAAAACCGTTGGCGGGGAGCAGCCGCACCGCCGGTGACCCGGCAAAGTCTTCGGTGGGTATCGGCTCCGAGGCGACAATCTCGCCCAGGGAGCCTTCCAGGGGCTTGAGAAAGGAACCGGTGGAAAGAAGACCCCACACCGCGGGAAAAATGGATTCGAACCAGACTGCGGCTGGAGGCACCCCCATCCGCTCCGCCGTTTCCGCGGCCAGGGCATCCCCCCGAACGTAAAAGGACTCCGCCACCTCGAACAACCGGCAGGCCAGCTCTCGCGCCGGTGTCCGGGCCCAGGGGCGGGACCGCTCGGCTTCCATGAGCAATTCCAGCTCTTGCATGACGGGAGCTTCAGGAGGGGCTGGCGGAGGCGTGTGGGAATCGAACCCACCCGTCCCGACGTCGTCGCGACGCACAGGTTTTGAAGACCAGGAGAGTCACCAGACCCTTTTCGCCTCCACCCGGCAATATAGCATAGCCGCGCCCCCGCCCCATACGAAGTGGCGGATCATACGGGATGACACAGGAGGGCGGAAACGCGTGGTTATGAAAAGGCGGTGCGTTCCCGAACGACGCCACTGATTCGCCGCTTCGCGGCTACGGCAGCGCGGGTTCACACGACCCCGGGCTCACGCCCGGGGCTACACGAAGCCGCAGCTACGCTGCTCTAAAAGGAAGACCTGTAGACGACCTTGTCTCAGCTGACCTGTGTCAACCGCGGCTACGCCGCTCTCCCCTAAATCACAACACTGCCGGGGGGATAGGGATTTCCAATAGATTTTTCGCGAGCGCCAGCAGGGGTTCCTGCTTAACCGAACCCCCGCGCTGCCGCGCGGATCATACGAGAAAAACGGCCGATCGTTCATGAAGACGAACCACGAAGGAACACGAAGACAGATCGACCTCTTTCAACGACAAGCGGCACCAATATCCTTCTGCAATTTTGTGCCCTGGGTGTGACGCTGTCATGGGATGAAGTCTTGCTGGGAGCGCGGGCGGGACGCCCGCACAAAACATGGCGCGGCCTCGGCCATCTCCCTCACGTGGATCAACGCGGAACGGCCTCATGGCTGTCATCTCCGCAAGGGGCTCAATGCCATCAGGAATTTATAAATATGGATGAACAGGATGTTCAGGATAGAGAGAAAGAATCCTGTCCATCGATGTGAATCAGGCATCGACTCATGCTCGACGCTGAGACCGAACGACGGGAACCCAATTTCTTGATATTCCTGTACCTGGGCCCCCTTTGTGGATATCTTTTCCCCCTGCCCGACCTTTGGCGGATCCCTCTTGAGCCTTCTCCAACCCCTTAGTGGCCCTTTGTCGTCCTTAGTGGCCCTTCGTGGATAACTCTTTTTCCCTCCTGCCACCAAGACCCCTGAACGCCCGGAGGCGGCGAAAATTCAAGGTTGCATTTCCCGGGGATCCTACCTAACCTCAAGCCTGCGTTTCTGACCGGGGAGAGCCATGAAGGACGAAATGGTCCTGGGGGTCCCCAGCCGATTGCTGGATGAACTGGAGATCGGACAGGGTCTCCAACTGGAAGTGGAGGCCCGACTGGAGGTTCTGCTGGACCCTCGCAATTCCTGCTTCCGGCCCAGATCCCAGGCGGAACAGGACCTTGACTTCAAGCAACTGATTCCCTACGTCCTGATCCAAAAGGACAACCGCTGGCTGCACTACGTCCGGGGAAAAACCTCGGGAGAGAAACGCCTGGTCCACCTGGGTTCGATAGGTATTGGCGGCCACATCAATCCTGACGATGAGAGCCTTTTCCACCGCGGCCGGGATTTCTACCAGGCGGCGCTGCAGCGGGAACTGTCGGAAGAACTCTCACTCGACGACGTTTTCCCGACCCGGCCGCTGGCGCTGCTCAACGATGATTCCACTCCGGTGGGGCGTTTCCATCTGGGGATCGTGCACCACTGCCGGCTGGATGACCGTGAAGTCACCAAAGGGGAGGGCTGCATCACCGACCTTCGCTTCCTGACCCTGAAGCAACTGGCGCGACGCCGCCAGCACCTGGAGACCTGGTCCCAGCTCTGCCTGGACTACTTGCTGACGGTTGAGCCCTCCCCTGCCGGTGCGGGTCGTTCAGGGTGAAGCGCCCGGGGGACCGCGGCCCGCAGTAGTTCGAATGGCAAAGGCGGCCGGCACCGAGCACCTGGCAAGCCCGTTCCCTTCAGCTAAAGAGAAGCGATGATGCCTTCCAATCCAGGGAGTCGACTCCGTCGGGGATTCCCCGAGCCGGCGATTCCGCAACAACTCCGGCGAGCCGGAATCGCAACCCGACCCCGCGGTCGAGGGGCGGTGCTGAGCGGGGTCCTCCTCTGGACTCTCTGTTCTGGGTGCGGCAGCGGCCCGCGGCAGACGGCAACCACCCGGGGAATCCACTATACCGCCGTGGCCGAAGGGGAAGTATGGTTCCGCAACTCCTCCATTCAGATCCGCTTCGATCGGGAGCTCTATTGCGGGGTGTTCTTCCGGCAGGCCGGCCGGCTTCTGGCCCTCAGCCACAACCCGCCGGACCCCACCCTGGCGAGACCCAGCCATTTCATTGCGGTCGAGGGAGTCGACATCCTGGATTTCTACGTCGACTATTGGAACATCGGCCTGTCCGAGGTGAGAGGCCGCTTCGGCCCTGGGAAGCGGCTCAACATCACCGGCTTCGGAGTGACCCCGGACGGCATCCTGATCGAGAAAACCATGGTTGTCGAGCTCTATGAGGCCTACCCGGACACCGCCATGATCTGGGCCGTCTACCGCAACAAGGACCTGGAACGCCCGATCCGCATCACCAGGATCACCAACCAATTCTTCCGTATGGATGCTTCGCTCACCGACTCCCAAGCCCCTCGCCACGCCCTCCAGTGCTTTCACCAGGATCGGCTGGTCCATGGCCAGGCCACCCGGCCCCTGCTCGACCCCGACTTCGCCCGGACCGTGACCACGGCTTCCTCCGGATTCGCCCGGGTGGCCTTCTGGAACCGCACCATGGGAATGACCGTGGCCAGCCTGCCCCCCGAGGCAGGGGCGCTCACCATCCCGGTGCGGACCGCCCGCGACCGGCGGGTCGAGGTCTCGTTCCACTACGACGTGGATCGGATACTGGAGCCCGAGGAGGAGCTCGTCTGCCCCAAGGGCTTTGTCATGGTCTATTCAGGAGATTACCGCTCGGGGCTGGCCCGCCAGAAAGCAATGATGGGAGGGGAGGGGTAGGAAAAGGGTTTTGATGATTTGACAGGCTCTATCCTTCCATGCATCTACATTGTAATTACTTTGCCGAAACGGAGGCTTGCCATGAAAACTGCTCTGATTCGGATTGGCAACTCGCGTGGCATACGCATACCGGAAGTCCTCCTGGAACAGTACCGGTTCAACGACGAAGTCGAACTGGAACCCCGCCACGACCACCTGGTCATTCGTCCGGCCACACAGACCCGGGGTGGATGGAATGACGCCTTCCGCCAAATGCGCGAACACGGGGACGACGCGCTTCTTGATGAAGAATTTCTGTCAGCTACCCAATGGGACACCACGGAGTGGGAATGGTAGTCGCCCGCTTTGAGGTCTACACCGTTCAGAACACGTAGCGCAGGGAAACCCAGAACCCTTGTCCCGACAGGTTTGCCCGCGTCTCGGCGAGACTGAGTTCCAGAGGTTCGCGGCTCCCGTCATGCCAAACGATCCGTCCCGTGGCTCTGCCGGTTTCGGCGGCGCCGGAATTCGTGTAGCGATAGGCAAGATCGAGTATCACTGCCTCGGTAAGTGCTATCCCGACGCCCGCCGTCAGCATCCGGGCAAAACCAACCCGCTGTCCCCCCGGAACAATGGTTGCCGTTTTTGGAAACTCCATGCGGGTTTCGCCGATATCGATACGAGAAACGCCGGCGCCACCCCCGATAAACGGGCTGAACGGGCCGAACTTTCTCAGGCCCAACTGTGGGAGATCCACATAGGCGGCAATCATGCCGGACAGCGAGGACAAATCTGCAGAGACCGACTGCCTGGCCGTTGTTTGCACAAAATTGGCGCGGCCCTTGAAGGAAAAGCTCGGGCGGTGTTGTAAGACAGCTTCCAGCCGCAAGGCAGGCGCCACGGCGCGGCCAATCCCGAGTTCGATGCCGGCCATTGTGCCGAAATCGCCCAGCGCACTCGTGGGTGCGTCGTCTTTACCTGTCCCACAGCCGTATAAGGCCGCCGGAGAGGTGCTCGAACAGGATTTGTCCTTGAACCGCGTTTCCTCCGACCGATCGAGGCTGCCCCCGGCTCGTAAGTAAAAGGCGTCCGCTTGAGCCGCGGTCCCGGAGAATACCCACACTGCCGCTACAATCAGAAAAGTGGCACGGAAACGCCACTGGGTCATCGGGTGTTCTGTGATGGCATTCACCTGACGGTTGGCTATCAGAGGTAGCGATGGCCATGAGCTCCCGCCAGGGTTTGGATCACCACAAACAAACCTGAACAGGAGGGACGCATGACCTGGTCGTAACCAAGTCAAAGACACAGCGTCCCTTGTCGCGATGGAAACAAGCGCCCTTCAACCCAAAAACTTACCCTCTTCCCGGCACTGCCTCTTTTTCAACAACGAGACAACTTCTTCCGGTTCTGCGATCTTTTCCCTCACCTTGCCCCGCCTTCGGCCTCGCTCCTGCTCCTCCGCGTCGATGAGTCGCCAGTCCCGAAAGTGAATGGGCCGGATTCCTCGCTCCATGAGCAGACGATCCAAGACCTCATGATTTCCCTCTGGAACGGGCCTGGCCTCCCGGCCCTGGAGATCCTCCATCATCCCACGGACCGTCTCCGCCGAGTCCCGCCTGTTGGCACCAATGAGACCGGAAGGGCCCCGCTTGATCCAGCCCACCACGTACTCGCAGGTCCCGGTCTCGTCGCCGGGAGGGCGCAGAACCCGGCCGTCCGCGTTGGGGATCACGCCCTTGCGTTCATCAAAGGGGACGTCTGGAATCGGGACTCCCCGATATCCAACCGACCGAAAGACCAGACCAACCTCAAGTCTCTCGAACACTCCGGTGCCCAGGCAACGGGAATTTCCCTGTTCATCCCTGACCAGACGATTCCGTTCCAGCCGGACGGAGCCGACCCGCCCCTGCTTCGCCATGATTTCCACCGGTGAGGTGAAAAAGCGCAAGCAGACGCGGCGGCTTCCAGGGCGGGCCCCCTGGCAAGCCCGCTCCTTCAAGTACTCGAAATTCCGGCGGGCAGACCGTCCTTTCTCCAGTTGGGACCGAGCGAACGGGTCCAACTCCAGGTCCTGGGGTCTGACCGTCAGATCCACATCGGGTAGGCTGCCGATCTCACGGATTTCCTTGGGAGTGAACTTGGCCTGGACCGGTCCCCGGCGCCCCAACACCACGACCTCTTCAACCGAGCTCCTGCGGAGGGCTTGCAAAGCGTGCTCGGCGATATCCGTCGAGGCCAGATCTTCCGCATCCCGCACCAGGATTCGGGTGACGTCCATGGCCACGTTGCCCACCCCCACCACCGCCACCCGCCGTGCGGATAGATCGAACAGGTCGTATCGATGATCGGGATGCCCGTTGTACCAAGCCACAAACGCCGTCGCCGTGTGGCTACCCGACAGATCCTCTCCCGGGATGTCCAACCGCCGGTCCGACCCGCATCCGACGGCATAGACAATCTGATCGTAATGCTCCTGCAGTTCCTTCACCTGCAGGTCGCGGCCCACCTGGACGTTGCCGAAGAATCGGAAGCGGGGATCCCTCGCCGTGGCTTCGTAGGTGCGAATCACCTGCTTGGTTTTCTGGTGATCCGGAGCCACACCGTAGCGCACCAGCCCGTAGGGCATGGCCATGCGCTCGAACATGTCCACGTGTAGGTGGAGATTCTTCTGCTTGAAAAGGGTGTCTGCAGTGTAAAAACCCGAAGGACCCGAGCCCACGATGGCCACCTGGAGGGGCCGCTCGCCGCTGCCGATGGGAAAACTCCTCTGGGTCATCATTCTGACCGTAAAATTAAGAGACCGTTCGACCCAATAGCTTGCACCCGCCTCAACTTCTTCCGCCCTCACCCCTTGACCTCGGCGGCCAGGATGATGGCTTCCGAGATCTCCCTCATCGACTTGCGCAGCTTCATGCTCTTTTGCTGAATGCGGCGGTAGGCATCGGCCTCGGCCAGGTGTTCTTCCTGCAGCAGGATCCCCTTGGCCCGCTCAATGATCTTCCTGGTCTCCAGGGCCTCCCTCATGGAGATGGTTTCGCTCATGAGCTTGGCGTTTTGGATGGCCACGGCGGCCTGGTTGGCCACCGAGGTCAACAACTGCATTTCCTCGCGGGAAAAGCTCCGCTCCTGAGAGCTGTAAAGATTGAACACGCCAATCACCAGATCCTTGATCATCAGCGGAACCGAAACCAGAGAGCGGAGCCCTTCCCGGCGCGCCAACTCCCGATAGGCGTAGCCCCTCTCCTGGGTGACGTCGCGGACGACCAGAGGTTTTCGGCCCTTCACCACCCGGCCCAGCAGGCTGCGGTGGACCGGAATATTGGGCTTGGAGGCATAGGCTTGACTGAGGCTGTGGGTGGCCTTGATTTCCAGCTCGTTGCCCTCGTCGTCCAGCAACATGATGGAGCAGATGGGAGAATTCATGGTTTCCGCCATCATTACCACGATGAGCTGGAGCATCTCGTCCAGAAAGTGGTGTGAGGTGATGGTCTGGCTGACGTTGGAGAGGGTCTCCAACTGAAGGGCTTTGCGCCGGGCCTCTTCATAGAGGCGGGCGTTTTCAATGGCGCCGCCCACCTGGTTGGCGATGGTCATCAACAGGGTCTTCTCGCTGGCGGAATGGCGGTGGGACTGACTATGCTGCACGTTGATGACCCCAATCACCTCGTTCTTGGTAATGACCGGCACCGAGAGAAAGGCCTGATACCGATCTTCCGGGAGGTTGTGAAACAGCTTGAAGCGGGGATCGTTGCTGGCGTCCTTTTGAATGGCAACCGGCTGGCGCTCCTGAGCCACCCAGCCGGTAATTCCCTCCCCCAGCCTAACCTTGATGCGGCCAATGATCCTGGGGTGGGGGTTCTTGGAAGCCCGCAGCACCAGCTCTTCCCGGGTCGGATCCAACAGGTACAAGAGACAGGAATCGCCCTTGGTCACATGGGTTACCAGATCCACGATTTCGTGCAGGACGTCCGCCAGGTTCAAGTTCCCGCTGATTGCCCGGCTGATCTGGTGCAGGACGGTGACTTCCCGGTCTTTGAGTCTCAGGGCGGATCGCAGCTGGTTGGGGTTCTCGACTGAAACCTTCCGGCTCATTCGCTCCACAGGTGTCGACATTGGGATTCCCGTCAAAAGGAGGGCTCTCGCAAGTGGTCGAATAATAGCACAGGGACCCACCGATTCCCACGGGACGAGTCTTCTCGAGAACCGCCTTCAACGCCAGACCCGGGAGCGCTGATGGATGTCGCCGATCAGCCGGAATCCCAGGGTTTTCCATTGGCTTGCGCCCGGCTTACGCCGCCGCCTAAGCGGCTCGGAGGAGTGGTACGAAGCCAACGGGTTTCCAATAGCTTGCGCCCCGCTCACGCCCACGGCGATATGCGGACGCCTCATTCGTGGCTCACTGGAAATCCCGGGATGGCGCCAGGGGATTATCTATTCAAAAAATCCCGTCCGCCCGACGCAAGGGGTTTTGGTGAGAGCGGCTTTCCGTGGGCGGGCGCCCAGGGATTGTTGTTGGAAAGCGCTGACTCCTCGACGCGTTCGGACCGGAACAACTCACCCCGCCCTCGCTTCGCTCCTGCACCCCTCCCAAGAGGGGAATTTTGTCCCCCTGACGTGTCGTGGTTTTGGGGAGAGCGGCCAAGCCGCGGTTGGCGTGGATCACCCGGCGAAACGCCGCCTACAAGGCTTCCCTATAGAGCGGTGTAGCCGCGGCAGCATTTAGTGTCGGGCGTAAGCCGGGGGGGGCAGGAGAGGAGTTCACCGCCAGTCGGGCCGAAGCCGTCCCCTGCGACAGATGCCATTTGTGTCCGGTTGGACCTTGATCGGACTTTGGGTCGGTCCCCGTCCAACCCTCGTAACATAATGTCCTTACCGGAAGTCCGGCGGGGCGGTCGGCGTCAGTTCCAGCGGCCTCTCTCGTAGGCCTCGGCGGGAAGGCCCAGGTCGTCGGGCTCGATGCCGAGCTCCTCGTCCGACTGAACCCCGAAGGCCTCCATGATTTCTTCCGGGGCCTCGATCGCAACCCGGTAGCTGGTCATCTGGTCCAGGGCGTCGACAAACTCCTCCTCTGTGTCAACCGAAATGATCCGCATGCCGTCCTCAATGCGTTCAGTCATCATCGTGATACCCCCTAGATTCGTGGGCTTTGCCGGGTAGGATGCGATTCCCCGGCCCCTGGAATACACAGAACCCCCACGGGCACTATTTCGTCTCAGAGACCGCAGGTCTCGCCGCCTGTGAGGAACCCGAGCCTTTGAGGCGGACCGGTGGAAAAAAGAGGCCTGTATTTCGCCTGCGCTGCATTTTCTTGGGGTCCGGCATACTCCAGTACCCCAGAATTTTCCAGACCCGGATCCGGAGGTCAAGCTCGTGCTGCACCAGAGCCGCAGCGGCCGATGCGTGCAAAGCACCGAGGTCCGTCAAGCGAACGGATTGAGGATTGTCAAACTTGCGATGCGCCGTCCAGCCTGCAGATCCTCCGTTAGCAGGATGTCGCATCCGGCTTGGAGCGCGGAGGCGACGATCAGCGCGTCATAGAAGCCGAAGCCGTGGGATCGGGCCAGCGAAACAGCCTCGCTGTGGGTTTCGATGTCGATGGGACGGACAGGATCCAGCGCCGTTCGCAGATCGGCGATGGCTTCGGTGATAACGTCCCACTCAAGGCCGAACTTGCGGCGAAGGACGGAGGCAAACTCGCTCAGGACCTGCACGCTGATCACGCCACCCGCTAGAATTGTCTGTCGCGCAACTTCGCTTTTGGCCCCGGTGCCTTGGGCGTAAATCAGAATGTTGGTGTCAAGGAACGCGATCACCGGGAGTTGGCCTCCTCACGGTCGAAACCGTAATCTTTGGGTATGGACCATGCGCGAGCGCGCATTCGTTCGACAGCCAGCGCCCGGCGCTCATCTTTTGCGATAGCGATGCGTTCCGGCGTGGCGGATACAACCTCCAATTCGTCTCCAGGCTTCAGACCGAGGTCTTCAACCAGCGCCTTGGGTAGTCGAACGGCGAGACTGTTGCCCCATTTCGAGACTTGCATGATATCCTCCATAATATCCTGATCACCTAGCCCATCTTTAACAAGGCTTCCGACTGCACGTTTATTATCAACAGGTTACGAAGGGAGAAACGCGCAAGTGGCACTACAAACGTGTTGAAACCGGCGATCGGGGGGGAGTCAGACGATCATCTTGCGGACGCCTCCGGGAGCGGGATCGATGCCCAAGGCGTCGTAGATGGCCTTCTGATCGGTTTCGGCCCGCGTGGCCTTGCGTACGTGCAAGGTCCGCCCGTCGCCACGCCGGAAGGTCACCGTGACCCGCTGCTGTCCTTCCAGGATGCGCCGCAGCGTGGTCCAACTGGAGGAGTCGCCCCGCTGCTTGAGGCGTTTGCGGATGACCTGCACCAGTTGATAGGCGATGACGGTCAGGAACAGGTGGCCTTCCGAGCGCACCGGCTTGTGATGATAGATGGGGCGCAGACCCAGCTCGGACTTCAGGGAGCGAAACACCGCTTCCACGTCGGTGAGAGTGGTGTAGGTGCGCCACAGGCTCTCCTCGTCCCAGTCGGTCTGGTTGCTGCGCAGGCAGTAGACCCCCGGATGAGTGGCCATCGAGCCCTGGCGGGGCTGGCGCTTCCAGGTCAGGGCCGTCGCCTTGCGGCCGCTGTCGTCGGTGAGGACCTCGATCGAGTAGTGTTGAGCCACCCCGCGACTCTGCTCCTTCAGCCGCCCGATCCGTTCCCGGACCTTCTCGATACGGGTGTGAGCCCGCGGCCGTGAGAGTCCCTCGGAGAGTCGGGCGAGCCCCTGCTCGAAGCGCCGGCTGAAGCGCTCGACAATGCCCCGTTCCTTGTGAGCACGCTCCTCGGAACGGCAGTAGAGACGCACTTCCCCCCCGTCGTCGGAGACCTCCTTGTGCAACTGTAACCTGGCCTTGGAAGCGGTCTCCAAGGTCAGGGCCGCCTCGGGGTCGAACTGCCGGGAGCCTTGGCGGCTGGCCACCACATAGCGGTATCCTTCCTCCCTCAACCACTGGATCCGATCCTCGGTCGCCACCCCCCGGTCCATCACCACCAGGGCCCCCCGGGGCGCCTCGAGCGCCCCCAGCATCCCGGCCAGGGTGCGGGGCTCATCCACCCTCCCGGCAAAGACCTGCGAGCGGCGCACAAAGCCGGCCCCGTCCAGCACCAACCCCAGCGTCAGCAGGGGACAGTCGCTGCGTTTCTCCTTCGAGTGCCCCCGCTGGGCCTTGGGTTGACGGCGGGCCGCCCCTTCGAAGAAAGTGTTGGTCAGATCGAACAGGGTGACGGTCGGCTGTAGATCGAACAGACCCATGGCCCGGGTGAACAGGTGGGCCTCGATGGCTTGGCGGTGTTTCATCAGTGCGTCTGAGGCGCGATACATCTGCATCAGACTCAGGGCCTGAAAGTCGAAGTCCAGCAACTCGCCCAAGCCGCTGCGCCGGCCGAGCCAACCCCAGGTGGCCCGTTCCGAGCCGGGACGGGCCAGACGGCCCACAATCGCCCCCACCGCCGCCGCCCGCATGGGTGCATTCAACCCCAACTCGGCCAGCAAGTCCCCCAACCCCAACTGCTCCAGCGCCCAGCAGCCCACCTGCTCCACACCCACACTGCGCGGACGCGTCAGCTCCACCGAATCCACCTCTACCGTCTGCAAGTCCTCTGAAGAGGACTCCCCACCCGTGCCGGTCACGTCGGCTTCGCCCTCGAGCAAGCGCTCGGCCATGCGTTGGGCTTCCTCCTCCAACTGGGTCGACGCCTCCGGCAACAGGGGCAACTGACCGCTGAGGATCTGATCCAGACGCCGGCACAGCAGGGGCCAGAGGTGGCGGGGGATGGAAAAGTGGCGTCCGAGGTTGAGCAGGGTCTGCTGGCGGACCTTGCCTGAGACGCGATGGGAGCGAACCAGGCGATGGGTGAAGTAGGTCTGGCCGGATGGAGTGCTGCGGGTCTGGGTACGGCGGATGAACATGGGAGGGACGCTACCAGAGGGAGACGAGGGGGTCAAGCCCCACCCATACGATTATGGCACTACATTAGGTCCTCCGACCAAGAATCAACAACTTACGGGTGCTTTTAGGCCAAAATGGGGGTAAAATACCCCCAATCGCCCGTTCCTTTGTTAAAGATGGGCTAGTATATCATGGACGGTTGTACTTCCCCATGCCTAGCCCGCATTTCTCATCAGGGGGCGTGATCATGGCGCAGGAATTTTTCCCTCAGCGCGTGCTCGCGAGCGAAGGGCGTAGCGGGGACTACGTTCGAGCGAGCATGTGCGCGCTGAGGGGAAAAGGCCAAGCCAGGGCGCGCCCAGCACAGTCTGTACCCTGAAGACTCTAAACAAAGCGCCGCAAAATGTTAAAGACAAGCACTTTTCGACATTATGCTCAGCGACCTGGTGAGAAATGCGGGCTAATCAAGAGCAACTGCAAAGCATGGTGTGTAGCGTCCTTCCGGAACGCACTGCCTTTTCCCAACTACGCAAAGCAGGTACTTGAGTGGGGGAATGCGGGGAGCGATGAAGCAGCAGGCTTCACCTTCCCCTGGAGGAACGTCGCTGCAGCTTACTGGATCAACACCTGGGGTCCCCGATACTTGTAGGGTTCCTCGATGTGCTTCTGGGCGATTTCCTGGGCGCCCTGGGTGTTGTCGTTGGTGTCCAGGGCCTTCTGATACTCGTTGAGCGCCCGGTCCCGCTGACCCGACATATCGAAGATCTTGCCCAGGTTGACGTAGCACCACACTTCAACCCACTGCGGGTCCAGATCGCCGTTGAGGGCCTCCCTGAAAGAGTTGGCTGCGGATTGGGTGCTGCGCTGCTCCAGGAACACCTCGCCTACCCGGAAGAAGGCCAGCGAACTTCTCTTTTTCAGCTCGATCGCCCTTTGATACTGGATAATGGCTTGCGTGTACTCACCCATCCTTCTGAGCTCGTCCCCTTTGGCAATGAGGGTGGCCAGCTGAATGTCATCGGAGACCCTCAGGACCCGATGGTTGGGGTCGATGACCGCCGTGATCGGCTTCCCGAAGGTTTGGACCGAAAAATAGGACTCCATGCCCATGACCTCGATGTGCTTGATCTCGGGCTCACCCTCCGTCTCGACAAGAATTTCCATCGGCATCTTGAAGAGGTCCAGATCCTGTTTGACAACCCCATCCACCCGGAACCCGTCCTTGATCCGGTAGGAGGTGAATTCGTAGGTGAACTCGGGCACGCCGGTCTGTTCAATCCACTGGGAAAAGAAATACCCCAGATCCTTTTCCGAAATCTTCTCGGCCAGGGCTTTGAAGTCTCCAATGGAGGCGGTCTTGTAGCCGAAGTCGTAGACGAATTGCTGGAGCACTTTAAACCACTTCTCGTCGCCGATCACCGCTCGAAGCATGTGCAGGACGTAGGCCCCCTTGTTCTTGAGCACGGAGTTGTACTCGGGCGAGTACAAATCCAGGAGGTGGGCATTGAGTATCGAGGATTCATCTTCGTAAAGCAGCGCCGCCACGGCGACATCCTTGAGCTGCCCGGCGAATTCCTCCCGGCTGGAGATGCTTTCCTGATAGAGCAGCGCCGAGTAGGTAGAGAAACCTTCTTTCAGCCACAGATCCCGCTCGGTCCTGGGGGTGATCAAGGAACCCCACCACTGGTAGGCAACCTCCTTGGCCAGCAGGTTGACGTTCGGCTCGGGTCCGAAGGCCCGATCAGCCAGAAACTGAATGCCCGGGGAGGAAAAACCCAACAGGGAATCGTTGTCGATCACCGCCACCCTGAAGGTACGGGAGGGATAGGGAGCAAACTTCTCGGAGTAGAGATCCAGCAACTCGCTGATTACCTGGGTATGGGAGTCCAGGTAATCCCGCTTGTGGTCCATCACATAGAACCGCAGCTCGACCTGGCCCGCCTGGACCGGAATTTCGTTGAAGGGGGCGGCCGCCAGCGAGCCGGGGAAGTCCGGTTGCCGGTTCACAATGGTGAAGGTCTCCTGCTCCTCCTGCAGTTCCCGGGAGACCACCTCCCCGTCCATGGCAATCAGGAAACCTTGGGGAACCGTCACGCGAAAGGTGGCCTTGGCCCGGTCCTGCCGGTAGCCGTGCATGGGAAACCATCGACTGACGGCCAGCAGGTAACACAACTCCTCGCTCACCCGGGCGGTAGTGACGCCGTAGAGGGGAGAGTGATCGGCGGAGAAAAGCCTGCCGCCATATTCAATCACCAGGGAAGCGGACTGCCCCAACTCGATCGACCGTGGGAACTGGACCTCCAGGAGGTGCTGGTTGAAATCCTGCTGAAAATCGAGCAGATTCCGATCCGGAGCGACCGGCTCCGGAGCAGGAGGGCCAGGATCCGAAGAGGGCCTTGGGGCCGGTGTTCGCCGCGTCAGGCGGGGCACCCCTTCTTCCCTGTCCATGTCCGTATCCCTGTCCCTGTCCCTGTCCCCGTCCTCGTCCTCGTCTCTGCCGGAGGCGACCCGCCGCGGACTCGAGCCCTTCGACAGGCTGCCGGGAGCCGGCGGCCGGTCCGCAAAGTAGACCCGGTTCACGGTCAGGTTGCCGTTGAAATCCAGGAACACGCGACCCAACCGCTCCTGGCTGGCAGTGAACTTGACGGTGGCGACGGCCTGCAACTCCTGCTTCGAAGGCCGGAGCTGGACCGAGATGTCGTACTCCTCAACGTCGATGGAGGGTCCCTGGTCGATCTGCTGAGCCGACAGGGGAGGGGGGGCGGCCAGCACTATTCCCAGGAAAACAAAACCCCAAGGGCAACACTTATTGAACGATTCTGACATCAGTTTATCTCCAGCCTTTCGAAACGGGGTCAACTCTCACCAACGCTTTGGACGTGAATGGGTCCGATCCTGTTGTCTCCACGGACCCGAAAATCCTGGCCGCCAACCGGGTCAACCCGGACGAGCCCGCATTTCTCACCAGGGGGTAGCACTCTTCTCAAGAGTGCAACTTGGCGCAGGATTTTCCGCTTCAGCGCGTGCTCGTGACCGAAGGGCGTAGCCGGAACTACGTGCGAGGGAGCATGTGCGCGCTGAAGCGGAAAAGACAAGCCAGGGCGCGCCCAGCACCGTCTGTACCCTGAAGACTCCAAACAAAGCGCCGCAAGATGTTAAAGACAAGCACTTTTCTACCTTATGCTCAGCGTCCTGGTGAGAAATGCGGGCTAGGACTGCATCATCCCCCTTTCGGTCCCGCTTCCATCCAGGAAGCAAACCTCTCGGCAGCCTTCGAGATGGCCCCTCCCGGACCCAGCCTTTCCCTGACTTCCGACAGCCCCATTTTAACACGCGCTGAACGGCCGGCTTCGGTGAGAAACCTCCGGATCTCGACATAGAGCCGGTCTTCGGTAAAGTCCTGCTGATAGAGTTCGGGGATAATTTCGCGGCCGCCAATCAGGTTGACCAGGCTGTAGTAGGGCACGTCGATCAGATACTGGCCGACAATCCAGCTTGGAATCGAGATCCGGAAAACCGCTATCAGGGGCGTTCCCAGCAGGGCGGCCTCCAGCGTGGCCGTGCCGCTGGAAACCACCGCCAGATCGGAATGGCCCACGGCGTTGTAGGTGTCGTTCTCGACCAGCACCGCCGAGAGCCCCGGGGCCTCGTCCCGGATCAGATCGCGGACCAGTTGGCGATGCAAGGGAGAGGCCAGGGGGACCAGAATCTGGGCCTGGCGCTCCCACTGGAGCCGCCGTGCCGTGCGGGCCATGACCGGCAGATTGAAGCGGATTTCCCTGGTCCGGCTCCCCGGAAGCAGGCTGACGGTCAGGCAGTCCTCGTTCAACCCGCGGGAGCGCAGGAATTGAGGCCGGGAGCAGGAAGGCTTTACCCGGTCCACCAGGGGGTGGCCCACGTACTCCACCTGCATCCCATGCCGCTGGTAGAACTCTGCTTCGAAGGGCAGAATGACGATCATTCGGTCCACCCATCGACGCAGGCCATGCACCCGGCGCTTGCGCCAGGCCCAGATCTGGGGGCTGACGAAATAGAGGATGCCCACACCCTGTCGCTTGAGCTTCCTGGCCAAGGGGAGGTTGAAGTCCGGGAAGTCCACCAGAATGGCCCACCGGGGCCTCCTTTGTTTTGCGGCCGCCTCGAGCTGTCTCAGAGCGGCAAAAAACCGGCCCAAATGGGAAACCGCTTCGAAAGGACCCAGCACGCTCAGTTGGCGGTTGTCCACCTGGATCTCCATCCCCGCCTGCCGCAGGGCCGGGCCACCGCAGCCGAAGAAGCTCGGTCCGGAGGCGCCCAGCCTGGCCTTCAAGGTCCGGACCAGATCGGCGGCGTACATGTCGCCGGAGGCCTCGCCCGCCACCACCAAAATGGGTGCTGCCGAACCCTGCGAATCGGGCTTCATGGAAAATACCCTCCCCCGAGCGAAACCAGGGGATGGTGCGCGGCCGCCACCGATGGTTCTCTGGTGCCGCCCCCCCACCGCATCAGCCTTCGCCTGCGGCTCGGCTTCTGCGACTCCCCTTCAAGGGGGGAGTGATGTGGACTCTCACCAGTCACTGGCCACCAGCCACTGCATCGTAAGGCGATACCTCCCCCGGTGGACGGGTCTTCCAGCGGCGGTGGACCCAGAGCCACTGATCCGGGTGTTGCCTGACCAGGGCTTCCAGGATTTTGTTGAAGCGGGCCGTATTTTCCATGATGTCGGCACGCCTGTCGCCCGTTTGAACCATCTCGACCGGCGGCTCAAAGCGTAATCGATGGATCTGCCGGGCGCTGTCCCAGATGAGCACCCCTGGAACGACGGTGGCCCCCGTTCGCAGTGCCAAGGCGGCCAGGACCGCGGTGGTGCAGGCCGGGCGGCCGAAGAAATCCACAAAGACCCCCGCGTCCCGGGTGGTGTTCTGGTCGATGAGGATGCCGACCCCTTCGTTTTGTTTCAGTGTCTTGAGCATCTCCCTCAAGGAGTCTTTCTTTCGAATGACCTGATTGCCGGATGCAGTGCGGTAGGCGTTGACCAGACGGTCCAGGTAGGGATTGTCGATCGGCCGGACCACGAATTTCAACGGGTGGCCATAGAGCGCGTGGGCAAAGGGGCACAGCTCCCAGGCGCCGTAGTGGGCCGTCAGGAAAAGGGTGCCGTTCCCTCGACGGAGAGACTCGGCAAAATGGTCGAAGCCGTCGTAGACCACCACCTCGGAGATGTTTTGGCGGTCGAGCTTGGGCAACCGCGCAAACTCGACCAACAGTCTTCCAAAGTTCTGGAAGACTCCCCAGACCACCTCCCGGGTCTGCTCGGAGGTCCAGTGGGGAAAGGCCAGGTTCAGGTTCCGGGTAGCGGTGCGGCGAAGATGACCCAGGCTCCGGTAAGCCAGGGCGGCAAGCCCCTGGGCCAGACACAGGGAGGCCCGCCTGGGGAGAGCACCGAAGATTCCAAGCAGAACCCGGGCCGCCAGGTACTCTGCCCTCAGTCGAATCCAGACCGGCAGGGAAGAACTGTTGCTGATAAGGTCACTCCTTGGAGCAGTCCGGTGTTTTCGAAGGGTTGGGGACCCCGTTCCACGAGGCGGGAGGCGGAGGTTCAGCCTCGCCTCTCCAGGAATTTCTACTCCACCACCTCAAGGCTGCGGGTCTTGACCAGGCAGGTCACCCTCTTTCCCGGTCGGAGTCCGAGGTCACGCACTGCAGCCGGCGTCACTTCGGCCCACAGGATCTGACCCGCATCCACCGCCACGAAATATCCGCCCGCCAGTTCCAGCATGCGGCTGACCGCCCCCCGGAGGTGATTCCGGGTGCTGAGCCCCTGGACATCCTCAAGGCTGAGGGTCACATCCGAGGGCCGGAACTGGACAAAGAGGGGGCTGGAGGGGACGCCGTTCAATTCAGGGAGGTTCAACTCCTGTCCCCCCAGCCGTCCCACCCATTGGTCGCCTCGAAGCACGGCTTCCTCTATCCGGAGCAGATTGACGGGCCCCGCCGAATTGGTCCATCCCAGGGGGGTGGGCTGCCCCAGCGCCTCTTCCGGCCTGCCCGCCGCCACCACCCTCCCCCTTTGCATCACCACCACCCGCTGCGCGAATCGGCGCACCTCGGCCTGTCCGTGGCTGACAAACAGAGTCGGGATGTTCCATTCCGTGACCACCCTCTCCAGATAGGCCAGCACCCGAAGTTTCAGCGCCTCGTCCAGAGCAGCCAGCGGCTCATCCATCAGGAGCAGTTCCGGATTGCTCAACAGCGCCCGCCCCAAAGCCACCCGCTGGCGCTCACCCCCCGACAAGCTCCTGGGGTAACGGCTCAACAGATCCCCAAGCTCCAGCACCTCAACCGCCCTTTCGAAGCGAATAGGACGACTGCTCCCCCGGCGCCGCCGACCGTAGCCGAGATTGGCCCCAACGTTCATGTGAGGGAAGAGCCAATGGTCCTGGAACACCATGCCGATCTGCCGGTGGTCGGTGGGCACATGGATCCCGGCCAGGCTGTCGTCCAACCAGAGCGAACCCAGCCGAATCCGGCCGAAATGCGGAGGCAACCAGCCCGCGATCATGCCGAGCACGCTGGTCTTTCCGCTTCCCGAGGGGCCGAATAACGCGGTCACCAGCGCGCTGGCCTCAAAAGCCAGGTCGATCTCGAACCCGCTCGGGAACCGGTGCCGGCACTTGAAGTCAAGCCGACTCATGTCGCAACCCCTTGCGCTCCAGATATTCACTGGCTACCAGCGCGCCGGCGGCCAGAAGCAGCGAAACCGCTACCAGCGGCCAGATTGAGGCCAGCCCGTCGGGCCGATCCTTCAAGGTGTAAACCAACAGCGGGATGGTCCGGTTGCCCTCTCTCTGGCTGGCCAGCATGACGGTCGCCCCAAACTCCCCCAGGCTCCTGGCGAAGGCCAGCACGCATCCGGCAACCACGCCGTTGCGGGCCAGGGGCAAGCTGACGGTAAAAAAGGTCCTCCACCACCCCGCGCCCAAGGTCCTGGCGGCGGTCTCCAGGTTTGGATCCACCGACTGAAAGCCGAGCCGGATGGCTCGAACCATCAGGGGAAAACTCATCACTGCGGCCGCAACCACCAATCCCGGAAACTCGAAAGCCACCTTGAGGCCCAGCGTCCGGCTCAGGAACCCACCCACCGGAGCCGCGGGCTTGAAGACCTGCAGGAGCAGGTAACCGGTCACCACCGGTGGAACGACCAGAGCCAGATTGACCCCTACCTCCACCAGCCACTTTCCCGGAAACCGATGTCTTGCCAACGCATACCCCAGGAACAACCCCGGTGGCAGGCTCGCAAGCACGACGCAGAGGCCGACGCTCAGACTATTGTAAATTGCCGACCACTCGGCGGCGCTGAATTCCATGGAGACCGCTCCCGGCGAGGATGAAAAAGACTGTCGACCAATGGGCCCGGCTATCCTCGAATCCTAGCCCGAATTTCTCACCGGGGGGCGTGACAATGGCGCAGTAATTTTTCCCTCAGCGCGTGCTCGCGAGCGAAGAGCGTAGCGGTCACTACGGTCGAGCGAGCATGTGCGCGCTGAGGGGAAAAGGACAAGCCAGGGCGCGCCCAGCGCAGTCTGTACCCCCATGCCCTCAAATAAGGGCCAATAAGGGTTTGAAGACAAACGGTCTTTCATAATGCATCCAGCGGCCCGGTGAGAAATGCGGGCTGGGGGCGCCTGGTCTCGGACAGGAGCGTGAAGCCGTGCTTCCGGAACAGGGCGGCTGCCAGGGGACCCTGCAAGTAGTCGAAAAGATCACGGGCAGCGGGAGACCGCCCGCCATGGCTCAGCAGCAACAACGGATACCGAATCTGCCGGTGCAGCCCTGGAGCGATCTCCAGCGCCAAGTCGACTTGCGAGCTGGCCAAAGCGTCGGTTCGATAGACGATTCCGGCCCCCACGCTCCCGGTCTCTACATAGGCCAGCGCCGTACGGACGTTCTCGCCATAGACCATCTTGGACCGAAGGTCCTCCCACAGCCCCAGCCGGGTCAGGGCATCCCGGGCGTAAAGACCCGCCGGAACCATGGAGTCCGGATTGGCCATGGCAACGGCTGCAAAGGACGTCTCGAGCAACTCCCGAGGGGATTGGAGGGAACCACGTCCCTCCTTGGGGAGAACCACCACCAGTCGATTGCTCAGCAGGTCGATTCGGTCCACCACCAGACCCGGGTCGGAAGTCAGGGCCTGGACCCAACCTTCGTCCGCCGCCAGAAACAGATCGGCCTCGGCTCCGCTCCGGATCTGTGTCGCCAGGGTGGCCGAACTGGCAAAGTTCAACTCGACCGCCTGGCCGGTTTGCCTGCTGTATTGATCGCGGATCTCCTCAACCACCCGGGTGGTGCTTGCCGCCGCGTAAAGCAGCAGGGCGTTGTCGCCTGACACCGAAGTCCGGCATCCGCACCCAAGGAGGCTCAAGAGCAATGCGGGTCCGGTGAGGCACCGACTCCAACTCCACCGTCCCATGGTTTTCTCCGTACAGGAGCGCACCCAGCGGTGAGGAATACGGGCTATAGCGCCGGCCCATCTTACCATGGGACCGTTAGCCGCCGGCATCAGCCCAGGGTCGCGGGCAAACGGGAGATTTCCAAAGGGTGCACCTCGGCTTTCTGAGAAGTCGCCCGCCGGACACCCCCCACCGCATCAGCCTTCGCCTGGCGGCTCGGCTTCTGCGACTCCCCCTCAAGGGGGGAGTGATTGCCCTGGGAGCGCGGGCGTCCCGCCCGCATCCTGTCCCTTTGGCCGCCGCTGAGCTTCAGTACGATGCTGCAGGCAGCCACCCTGTCGACGGGAACCGTATCGGCCAGGCCGAAGGAGAGCCATGGCGCCGTTCCCGGTTGATCCAAGTGGGGGAGATGGCCGAGGCTGTGCCAGGCTTGGTGCGGGCGGGACGCCCGCGCTCCCAGGAAGCCGTCATCCCATGACATCGTCACACCAAGGGCACAAAATTGCAGAAGCATTTGGGCGCCGCTTGTGGTTGAAGCAGGTCCATCTGTCTTCGGGTCTATTCGTGTTTATTGGTGTCCATTCGTGGTTCGTCTTCATTAACGATCGGCCGTTTTTCCTGGAATGATCCACACGGCAGGGCGGGGGTACGGCTTATCGCGACCCTCACTCCCTGCACTCTTCTCAAGAGTGCAACCCCCGGTGAAAAATGCGGGCTGGTAGAGTCCTGAGCGCAGGGAATCCGAATCAGGGAGAGGAATCGACCGGCCTGACGGGGGACGCCGGGGGTGCTTGGGATCGAGGTCGATTCTTGAGGAATCCTTTGGCGGGAACGAACTGGTGGAGCTTCATATCCACCCGGCCACCGGCGAAGAGGACTCCCTCCTGTTCCAGGAGATGACCCTGCTGCAGGGCACCCCCCGGCGGGCTGGGAGAACGGGTCAGGAGGCGGCCTCCCGCCCCCACCACCCGGTGCCAGGGCAGCCCCGGGGGACAGCTGTGCATAGCCCAACCCACTTGACGGGCCTGGTAGGGCGTACCGAGAAGGGTGGCGACCTGCCCGTAGGTCAGTACCCGCCCGGGAGGAATCCTGCCCACCACCCGGTACACCTGCTTGAAGAAGGAAGCTTTTTTCGATTTCGCCACAAGAGTTTCCGCCGGAGGCACTGCCCGGCTCAATTAACGCTCGCCCCATTTCAGCTTGCGCCGCAGGATGTCGAAGAAGCTGATGCCGGGGGATTCGATCAACTCGACCGTGCTGTCGGACTTGTGGACCCGAATGCGGTCTTCTCCCTGCAGACCCAGGCCGGTCTGCCCATCCACAGTCAGGAATACCGACTCCTGGGTCGCCTTCAGACTCAATTCGATGCTGGCGGAATCGGGCACAACCAGCGAGCGGAAGGTCAGCGTGTGCGAGGCAATGGGAGTCACCAGCATCGCCCCCAGTGAGGGATAGAGAATGGGGCCGCCGGCTGAAAGCGTATAGGCGGTCGAACCGGTAGGAGTGCCCACGATCAGGCCGTCAGCCTTGTAGGTGGCCACAAAGTGACCGTCGATCCGGACATCGATATCGATGATCCGCGCCAGCACCGCCTTGGTCAGCACCACGTCGTTCAGGGCCCGGTAGGCAGCGAAGGGTTGGCCGCCGCGAACCACGTCCACATCGATCATCATTCGGCGCTGAACGGTGGCCTTGCCTTGCAGGAGCAGCTCCAGAGTGGGGAACATCTCCTCCAGAGTGATCTCGGTCAGGAACCCCAGACTGCCGAAGTTGACCGCCAGAATCGGAACCCGCCGGGAGTCCAGGAAACGCACCACCGACAGCAACGTCCCGTCGCCCCCCAAGACCACAATCAGGTCGCAGGCGCCAGGGACCTCCGACTTGGGCAACCCCCGCTCGTTGACAATTGCGGCCGTTTCCTTCTCCAGAGTGCAGCCGACGCCCCGGGAGGCAAACCATGCCTGCAACCGGCCGATGACCGGAGCCACGGTTTTGAGCTTGGGTTTGGCGATGATTCCGGCTTGCTTGATGGTCCAGCTCATCGATCACTCCCGGCCACAGCCATGGCACACGCAAACGCCCCCGGAGAGCGCGGTCTCCGAACAGGGTCCTAATAATACCGCGAATCCCACCCCTCCACGGCGGCAACTGCAGCACGGCGTCCAGCAAGGGTGCGCCTCTGACCGGCAAGCATGAAAAAAGCTATCCACCAAGGCCGCGAAGGACCAATAAGAGTTATCCACAAAGGAAAACGACGAACCACCAATGAACACCAATAAACTGATTGATGAGTTGCTGATTGGGGGGTATGACAACTGCGTTTGGCTCAAATCCAAAATAAACAACCCGAGATTCACGATACTTGACTCATCTGTCAATGATCTTTCGATTCAAGTGATCTAGCCACTTGTCTTTAGCTAATTGAGGAGTCATCCACGAAGAACACCAGGGCACACAAATGCAGAAGCGTATTGGTGCTTGTCGTTCGAGCAGGTCCACCTGTCTTCGTGTTTATTCGTGTCTATTCGTGTTCATTCGTGGTTCGTCTTTTGTTGACGATTGGCCGTTTTTCCTCGCATGATCCGCACCGCAGGGCGGGGGGCGGGCTAACCACTATTCACTATCCACTCGATCCGCTACTGCCGGCGGCGGGCTGTCAGACCATAATCCTTGAGTTTTTTCTGCAGCGTCCTCAACCCCATTCCCAACAGCTTCGCCGCCCTCTGTCGATTGCCCCGGCTGCGCTCCAACGCCTGCAGAACCGCCTGACGCTCGATGGTATCCAGATTCAAATCCTCGAAACGGGGCGGCGCCGTGTCCGAGGCGAGCGTTGCCGCCGGCTGACCGATGCGAAGCTCCGGCGGTAGATCTTCCATCCTGAGAGTGTCTCCCTGGCAGAAGACCACCAGACCCTCCATCAGATTTCGCAGTTCGCGGACGTTGCCCGGCCAGGGGTGTTGAACCAACCGGTCCAGCAACTCCGGCTCAAGCCTGGAGATCCGCTTTTGATGCTCGGCCCGGAAGGCTTCCACAAAAGACCAGGCCAGCAGCGGGATATCCCCGGTCCGCTCTCTGAGAGGAGGCACGCGCAGGGTCACCACCCTGAGGCGGTAGTAGAGATCGGTTCGAAAGGTCCCTTGGCTCACGGCCTGGGCCAGATCCCGATTGGTGGCGGCAATGAGGCGAACGTCCAGCTTCAGAGGGGTGTTTCCCCCGACTCGCATGATTTCCCGGTTCTCCAGAAACCTCAGCAGCTTCACCTGCATCTCCGGAGGCATCTCCCCTATCTCATCCAGGAAGAGCGTTCCCCGTTGAGCCATTTCCAGCTTGCCCAGACGCCGTTGTCCGGCTCCGGTAAAGGCGCCGGCCTCGTGGCCGAACAGTTCGCTCTCCAACAAGGTCGGACTGAGCGCTGCGCAGTTCAAGGGCAGGAAATTCCGGTCTCTGCGAGGGCTGCTCTCATGAATGGTTTGGGCCACCAGGTCTTTGCCGGTGCCGCTTTCACCCAGCAGCAGAACGGTGGAGCGGGTGGGCGCTACCGTGGCCATCTGCTTCAACAGATCCTGCATGACCGGAGAACTGCCCAAAACCCGGGTGGCGGAACCGGGACCGTCCCGGCTGGTGAGGCCCGGCGGCCCTGCTTTGGGCGCCCGGCTCTCGAGGATCTGTCGCACCCGATCCCTCAACTCGAACAAATCCAAAGGCTTCAGGATGTAGTCGTCGGCCCCCAGTCTCATGGCCTCCACCGCGGTCTCCACCGTCCCGTGGCCGGTCACCATCAGGACACCGGCCTCCGGATTGACGGATCGCACCGCCCGGAGCAGGTCCATCCCGGTCACCCGCGGCATCTTCAAGTCGGTGATGACCAGGTCGAACTGCTTGAACCGGTCCAGTTGAGCCAGGGCTGCCTGGCTGTCCTCATAGGACACCACCTGGTAACCCACTCTCTTCAGGGCACGGGAGATCGCAGCCAGGCTTTCCTTCTCGTCGTCGATCACCACAATGGTATGCATTCGATTCATTGGGTGGGTTCCGGCCTCCACCGCCAAAGGCTTCGAATCCCCATAACAATCAACATCCCCCAAAAAGGATAGTACTGCAACTTCAGAAAAAGCGGGTCGCTTCGCCAGATTCCCAGGGCCGACCAGTCGATCAGAACTTCGTAGGACAGGACCGACAGGCCGGACAGGAGCAACCAGGCTGGATTGGGAAAAAAGCAGAGGTAGGGGATGATCCAGACCAGATACCAGGGGTAGAGCGTCGGGGAGAAAAGGAGCACGGCGCCGGTCAACCAAAAGAGCTGCCGCAACCTGCAGACCCCTTGAATCCAACAGCCACAAAGCAGTATCAACAGTCCGGCCCCCAGCAGTCCCTCCACCCAGGTCTGAGAAAGGCCCTGGCCGCTCAACCAGGACTGGAGAAACCCGTTGAAACGCCAGTGATCGCGGTAGAGACTCAGACCCTCCAGAAGCTGTCTTCCGGCGCCAAGGTAAGGCGCCAGCATCGCCAGCAGGAACCCGGCCAGCCAACCCCAATAGCGAGCCGGCAGACCCTTGAGGAAAGCGGGCGCCAGGATCAAGGGATAGAGCTTGGATAGAACGGCCGCCGCCAGCACACCCACGGCCGCCAGCCTCCTTCGGACCTGCAGCAGAAACAGGGCCCAAAGGAGAAGTCCCACCACCAGCACGTCGTGATGTCCGCTCCAGGCCACTTCGATGACCACCAGTGGATTCCAAGCGTAGACCAGGACACGAGCCGGCGGCTGGCCTTGCAGTCCCAGGAGGGCCAGAATGGCCGCGACCAGTCCGATCTCGACCCCCAGAAAGGCCAGCTTGAATCCGGAAACGGAGCCCCCGACGAGATAGAAAAGAGCGTGAACCATCTGGGCGAAGGGGGGATAAATTGCCGAGACTTCCTTATTGTTGACGGAGGCCCAGACAGGGTTGCGGTAATCGGCCAGAGCCGGCGATTGCGGGCTGTATTGGTAAGGATTGATCCCCTCCGTCTGCAGATAGCCTTCCCACAAGTAACGGTAGAGATCGTCGGACAGCACCGGTGGTTCCGGCAACAGCAGCAGCCGGAAGGCCAGGGCAAAGAGAAGAATCAGGGGCAGCTTGGCTTTCGAGGCCCATGGCACCAGCAGCGACAGCCAGAGGGAGAGCAGGTAGAGGAGGAACAGCCCCAGGGTGAGGGTCACCCATTCCGGGATCTTCTCCTGGACCGGGACCAGCTCCGGCAGTCGCCGGTAGACGAACGCCGACGCCAACCCGCAGGCCAGCAGACCCCCCAATGGCCAACAGCGGCGGGCTATCTCCGCGGTACTCTTCCCGAAAACCAGTTGATCTTTCCCGGAGGCAAGAGTATATTGCGGGGGATTTTGTAGTCCCCTGGTTGCGGCAACAATCGTTCCAATTTCCAGAAGTTCACCCTGTGAATCGGGTTCCTGCGTCGGCCGGCCTCACCACCTGCGGACACTGGCGAGGCGCAATCGGGGAAATCGGCTGAATTCTGTTTCCGGCAGCGCCGGTCTTCGAGCCTGAGCCAGCCCGGGCGGCCGGCGCCTGAGCATCGTTCCTCCCTTTCCTACTTGACTAGGTTGGTCCAGTTTCGTGTTTCGCCTTGAGTACCCAGGACAGAGCTTCATTCAGGATCTTCACACCCTCCTGTTCCCCGCCGATCCCTACCGATCGTTTCTGGATCAGGTACGCGCGCAGTACAGCCTGGACCTGTTCGATTTCATCATCCTGATTCCCTACTTTATCATATTGGGAATCCTGGCCATCTACGGGCTGCACCGCTATCAACTGGTCTACCTGTACTTCAGAAACAGGAACCGGAAGCCTGAACTCGAACAGGAAATCACCCGGCTCCCAGCGGTAACCGTCCAGCTTCCCATCTACAACGAGTTGTTTGTCGTCGAACGGTTGATCGAATCGGTGACCAAGCTGGACTACCCCCGGGATCTGCTGGAGATCCAGGTCCTGGACGATTCCAACGACGAAACCCGATTCCTGGCCCGGCAGTGCGTGGAACGCTTTCACAAGGCCGGCTTCAACATCCACTACCTTCATCGATACAACCGCCTGGGTTACAAGGCCGGGGCCCTGGAAGCCGGTTTGAAAGTTGCCAAGGGCGAGTTCGTGGCCATCTTTGACGCCGATTTCGTGCCCGAGCCCTCCTTCCTGCTCAACACCATCCACTATTTCGCCAACCCCAAGGTCGGGATGGTCCAGACCCGGTGGGGACACATCAACTCCGACTACAGCCTGCTGACCCGGACCGAAGCCATAATTCTGGACGGTCACTTCGTGATGGAGCACGGCGGCCGGCACCGGTCGGGGCGCTTCTTCAACTTCAACGGCACGGCTGGGATCTGGAGGCGCACGGCTATCGAGACCGCAGGCGGATGGCAGCACGACACGTTGACCGAGGATACCGATCTGAGTTACCGCGCCCAGCTTCTAGGTTGGAGATTCGTCTATCTCCCCGACGTGGTGTGTCCCGCCGAACTCCCGGTTGAAATGAACGCCTTCAAGAGCCAGCAGTTCCGGTGGGCCAAAGGCCTGGTTCAAACGGGGATCAAGTTGCTCCCTACCATCTTCAGGAGTCGACTGCCACTGAAAGTCAAGATCGAAGCCGCCTTCCATTTCTCCGCCAATTGTTCTTACCCCCTGATGGTGCTGTTCTCGCTGATTTTCCTGCCTGCCATGATCGTACGCTTTTATCAAGGCTGGTTTCAGATGCTCCTGATCGACTTGCCGCTGTTCATGTTGGCGACCATGTCGGTTTCGTCCTTTTACGCTCTCTCCCAGCGCGAGCTGGATGGGAAAGGCTGGATGCGAAAGGTGAAGTACCTTCCCTTCCTCCTGTCGGTGGGTATCGGTCTATCGGTGAGCAACTCGCTGGCGGTTCTGGAGGCCCTTCTCGGTATCAAGACCTCTTTTCGCAGAACTCCCAAGCACTGCATTGCCACGGCGGGTGATAGCTGGGCCGCCAAACGGAAATACCGGGGGAAAATGGGTTACACGCCCTTCCTCGAACTGGTGCTGGGACTCTATTTCGCCTTCACCGTATTCTGCGCCTGGTCGAGCGGGAACTACTTTACCTTGCCCTTCCTGATGCTGTTTCTGGTGGGGTTTGTCTTCACCGGCCTCATGTCTCTGTTTCAGGCACCTCTGACTCGCTTCCTGGACGCCCGGCGAGCACCGCTGCTGCCCAAGACGGCTTCCTGACACCGCCTGTCCGAGGGAGGGAATCGCATCGGGCCGGTGCGCCGCAACCGCCATTGCCCTATGCAGTGGTTAGTGATTAGCGGATCCCTCTTGAGCTTTCTCCAACCCCTTCGTGGCCCTTCGCCGTCCTTCGTGGATATCTCTTTTTTCTTTTGTTTCAGGTAAGACCGACGGACCTCCTTCAATGACAACTGGCGCCAAAATGCTTCGGCACTTTTGTCCCGTTGATGTGACCCTGTCATGGGAGGAAGCCCACCCGGGAGCGCGGGCGTCCCGCCCGCACAAATCCTCCCGCAGCTTCGGCCATCTCCTCCACCGGAATCAACCGGCAGCGGCGCCCTGCCTCTGCTTCGTCCGGGCCCATGCGGTTCCCGCCGGCAGGGCGGTCGGCTGCAACATCGCAGGGAAACTGAGCGACAACCGAAGGGACAGCATGCGGGCGGGACGCCCGCGCTCCCGGGGGGTGTCGTCCCGATGGAGAGGTGGGGGGTATCCGGCGGGCGACTTCTCTGAAAGCCGGCCTGTCCCCTTTTGGGAAACTCCCGTTTGCCTGCGAGCCGGGCGCCCGCCCCCTGCGACTGGGCAGATCCATCGAGAAGGACTATAAATTGAACATCGATGCACAGGATGCACAGGATAATCAGGACGGGAGGCTGCTGCACGAGACGCTGACTCGGGCGATGATCGCGTGCGGATTTGAGGATGTCCGGGAACAAGCCAGCCGTCTCCGGAAAAAATCCTGTGCATCCTGTGCATCCATGTGAATCACAAATCTACCCATGCTTGACTATGAACCGGTTTCCAGCCACCAGGCGCAAGCGTTTGTTTCAGGTAAGTCGGGCCCCCGCCCTGCCGGGCGGATCATTCGAGGGTGAAACAATCGGAAATCGACAATCCTGTCGTGACCTTGGTATCCCGTAGCGGTTAAACTCAACGCCTTAGTGGCCCTTCGTCGTTCTTAGTGGCCCTTCGTGGATAACTCTTTTTTCTTTTGTTTCAGCAATGCGGCCTAAACTCCTCAGCCATCTATGCCTTGCCGCTAGCCTCCTGCTGCTGGCAGGGGCCGGCTCCCCTTCGGACTCTCAGCTCAGGCAGGAGTCCCGGGCAAGACGCATCGCCTACCTCCAGAAGGTAAGAGAGGGAGTGACGCTCCTGTTCAACAAGGACCACCACGATCTGAATGAATACGTCCCCGACAAGAGCTTCTACTATCTGACCGGCTGCACCGAGCCTGGAGCCGTGCTCCTGTTGATCCCCGGAGAGGATGCCCCACGGGAAACCCTGTTCTTGGCCAGGCGGGATCGGACCCGGGAGCAATGGACCGGACCCCGAATGGCGCCCGGCCGAGAGACAGCGAGCTACCTGGGCATGCAGCAAGTCCTCAGTCTGGACAAGTTGCCGGACACCTTGGCTCGAAGGGTTCCTCCCGGGGGTAAGGTCTATGCGAACCTTCCGCAAGGACCGCACCGGGAAGCCACCGGCAAATGCTGTCTGGAGCCGTGGGTTCGCTTGTGCCGCTGGCTGCCCCACGCGGAATTTCTGGATGCCGGTCCCGAGGTGGCTTTCTTCCGCATGAAGAAATCAGGGTGGGAGCTTGAGAAAATTCGTCGGGCTATCGAGATCACCATCGCCGGGCACCGTCATGCCCTCCCTGCAATCAGCCCCGGTCGATTCGAATATGAAGTGGAGGCTGCCATCGAGTATCAGTTCCGCAGCCAGGGGGCCACCCGCCCCGCCTTCCCCTCCATTGTCGGGTCGGGCCCCAATGCCACCATCCTGCACTACGCCGAAAACAATCGCCGTATGGGCTCCGGGGACCTGGTCGTCATCGACGTCGGAGCGGAGTTTGACGGATACAGTGCCGACCTCACCCGAACCTATCCCGTCAGCGGGCGCTTCACCCGGCGGCAAAAGGAAATCTATAATATCGTCCTGGCGGCTCAGGAGGCCGCTCTGAAGCAGGTCCGCCCCGGGGTGAAATTCGACCGCACCGGTCCCATCCATCAAGCGGCTTTCGAGACCATTGACAGCCGCGGTCGAGACCTGCAGGGTCGAAGGCTAGGACGTTATTTCATTCACGGAACCGGCCACCACCTGGGGCTGGAGGTCCACGATCCGGTGAACGATCGCGGGCGCCCCCTGGAACCCGGGATGGTGATCACCATCGAGCCCGGAATCTACATACCGGAAGAAAACCTGGGGGTTCGTATCGAGGACGATGTCCTGGTCACCCGGGACGGCTACCGGGTCCTCTCCCAAGGCCTGCCCCGGGAGGCGGAGGAAATCGAGAAAATGATGAGAGAGAGCCGCGCGGAAACCGGTTCCCGGGAAAGCGGAGGTCTTGCGCACAAACAGTCAGTGATGGAAACCCACGAGGTTGGAGGACTCGGTTCATGATTTCAGCCACCGAACTAAGACGCGGGATGGTGATTCGCAAAGACGGCGAGCTGTTCTCTGTCTTCTCCTTCACCCACTTGACCCCGGGAAACAAACGGGGCTTCGTGCAATCCAAACTCAGAAATTTGAGAACGGGAGCCCTCATCGATCACCGATTCCGTTCCATCGACAGCATCGATAGGGTTGCTCTGGAGCAGCAGGAAATGGAGTATCTCTACAAGGACGGGACCGACTACTTTTTCATGAATACGACGACCTATGAACAGATCCACCTGAGTGAAGACCTGCTGGGAAACAACGTCCACTACCTGGCTCCCAACATCACCATCAAGGTCGAATTCTACCAGCAGAACCCCATCGGAGTTCGGCTCCCCACCACGGTGGACCTGGAGGTGGTGGAGACCGAGCCCGGCATCAAGAGCGCCACCGCTTCCAGCGTCAACAAACCGGCCAGGCTGGAAACGGGACTGGTGGTCCAAGTGCCTCCCTTTGTCAACGCGGGTGAGAAAATTCGCGTCGACACCAACAGTGGCAGCTATCTGGAAAGGGCACGCTGACTGGCCGGTCGCCGTTAACCCGCATTTCTCACCAGGTCGCTGAATACATAGTGAATAGCAGTTTATCTTCAGTACGTTGATTGCCGCCATTTAAGGGACTTGCGGCTACAGACGGCGCTGGGCGCCCCCTGGCGAGAAATGCGGGTTAGCCCCTCCGAAGCCCATTGGCCGAGAAGCCGTAAAGGTAACGTGCGCCGGGAGACATGCGCCGGGCTCGCTCCGGAGAAATGCTGCAGCGGTAATCGGAAAAGGGTTTGATCCAGGAGCGCTGGTAGAAGGAGATGATGGCTCGCCGCGGGCGATCGGTGGCATTGGGGCCTACCCGGTGCCAGGTGCTGGCCAGCCAGATCGCAACCGAGCCGGCGCTCCCGCACAGGGCCTTCTCCTCGGCCCGGTCCCCGCGTTTCCAGCTTGGCTTGCTGCGAGTCAAGTGGCTGCGGGGAACGATCCGGGTCGCCCCGTTGGCCGCGGTAAAGGGGTCGATCATCCAGGCCACCTGAAAACCCAAGGGAAAATCGGGCAGCGGCTCCGGCATTTGAGTCAACGGGTTGTCCAGATGCCAGGCACCTCCCGGTGTGCCCGGACCGATACTGGTGGCGCTGACGTCACCCAAGACACAGTCCTGTCCGAGCAACCGATGGGCCAGACCGAGCACCACGGGATGTTCGACCAGTGCATCGGCGAGATGGGTCTTGGCCGGCAGATTGCGCACGTACTGCGAGCGGTCGTGATCGAAGAGATTGGGAATGTGCATGAAGGTCTTGTTGATTTCTCCCGGACCCACCGGCCAGGGCGTATCGCGGTTCTCAGCCCGGGTGTGGCGGACACGCTGCATCATCCGGCTCAACTCCGCCTGGCTGACCGCGTAGGACTCTCCCAGGTAGGCCTCTATTTCCTCGTCTCCGGGATGAACCGGCCCGTCTCCCGGCAGGAAGGGAGACCGGCGTTCTTCCGCCGCCAGCCTGTCAATGAGGCCGCGCCACTCGGTCAACCGGCTGGAATCCAGCAGTCCCTCCAGAACGACGTAGCCTTCCCCTCCCAACTGTTGAGAGATTCGGGTCAGATCAAACCGGCCTTGGGGATCCCTGGCCATTGACACCTCTCGGGTTCAAACTCGGTGCGGCTGCTTAGCCCCCATTTTACCCGAAGGAGGGAGTCTGAGGCAGCCCCCCCTGGAATCTCAGGCGCCCTGCCGGGTGGAATTCCTGGAAGCACCGGTCAGCCTGGCGCTTAGCTCAATTGGATTGGCGCGCTCTGCAAGGATCCAGGATATTGCTTGAGCTCGGTCCAGTCAGGTTTGGCTTTCCCGCGAAAACATCCGGGGCACTCTCCACCGTCAGGAAGGGCCTATGACTCAAGTTCTCAATTAAAATTCGCTACTCCGTGGCCACCGGACGTGTCGAGCGCGATCCATCCGGTGATTTGCGAGCCGGGTTACCACCCGCCAAGGGAACACGCTTTGCCGCCATCTCAAAGGAATCACGGGGAAAGGTTCAGCCCTCGTTAGCCTGCTATCCGGAGCCTCTTCTCTTTCGCACCCGGCCCCCGTCCGCCCTCACAGGTCAAAAGACAGAAGGTGACACGCGTATTTCCGCCTATTACCGTGTGACAGTATTATCGATGTGCGGTATTATCTCGCCATGATCAAGGGATTTTGTTGCAAGGAGACTGAAAAGCTCTGGCGACGACGGCTGACACGGAAGTTTCCCTCAAGCATCAAGCAAACTACCAGAATCAAACTGAGAATCCTGCATGTGTCCGAATCCCTTAATCAGTTGAGAGTGCCACCCTCTAACCGATTGGAAGCACTCGCAGGGAGCAGGAAGGGTCAATACAGCATTCGGATCAACAGACAGTGGCGGATCTGCTTCCGTTGGGAAAGCGGAGATGCCTTCGATGTTGAGATAGTGGATTACCACTAGCCCGCATTTCTCACCAGGGGGCGCGATCATGGCGCAGGAATTTTTCCCTCAGCGCGCGCTCGCGAGCGAAGAGCGTAGCGGGGACTACGTTCAAGCGAGCATGTGCGCGCTGAGGGGAAAAGGACAAGCCAGGTCGCGCCCAGCGCAGTCTGTAGTTGCAAGTCCCTTACATGGTGCCAATCAAGGGTCTGAAGATAAACCGCTTTTCACTATGCATTCAGCGACCTGGTGAGAAATGCGGGCTAGAGAAAGGAGGCCAACGAGATGAAACGAGACAAGAGCTTGAAGCCCATCCATCCCGGGGTGATTCTGCGCGAAGAGTTCATGAAGCCGATGGGCATTACTCAGTATCGGCTTGCCAAGGATCTTTCAGTAAAGCCGTTGCGAATCAGTGAAATCGTGCGTGGCAAGCGGGGGATCACAGCCGATACGGCCCTGCGCCTGGGTCGATACTTTGGTCTCTCGGCTGCATACTGGATGAATCTACAGGCGCTTTACGAGATCGAGGTCGCCGAGGACTTCCTGGAGGACCGCCTCGAGGAGGAAGTAACGCCTCGTGAGCAGGTGGCGGCCTAGATTGTTCCACACTTGACTCTATTGATCTTCCAGGTGGCCGCTTCGGTTTCTTCTTCTGACTGTCCCTTCCCTCTGTCACAGTAACCTCAGGCAGACGTAGCCGGGACGGTCCACAGTGAGCAACTCCAGTAACGACCGGGCGGCCTCCGCCTGTGGGGAAGTGGCGCGTGGTGTGCATGGTCTGAGTGTTTTCGGTGCCGTCATGCCGCGACGGAGGAGCGGAGATGAGATGCAAGCAGTGCCTTGAAAAGTTCGGGACCTCCCGGAACCCCAGTCACGAGGAGGCTGTGTGGATTGCGGCTTACCTGAAACAAAACCTGTTTCACTCTCGAATGATCCGCCCCGTCGTGGCGGGCGGGGGACTAAGTGGATAGTGGCTAGTGGACAGTGGATAGTGATTTGATCGACGCGTTAAGCATCTTGTTGATCTCGGCGCAGACGTTCAAAGAGTGCAACCAGGTCATAAGGCGCTTGCCTGCTCCCGGAACCCTCCACTAAACACTAATCACTTACCTGAAACAAAACCTGTTTCACTCTCGTATGATCCGCCCCGCCGTGGGGGGCGGGGGCCCGACTTGCCTGAAACAGGCACGAGCGGAGGTTCTGGCTGACGGAGAACGCTGGTTGGGCGTGGTGCAGGAGGTAGAGCGTCTGGGGAGCTGTCTACTTCCTCGGGAATGTAGGACGAAATGTGACACGCTGCATAGCAAGGAGCCGTTCCTTAAGGAGTTAGTGAAGAATTTTCATCCGTTGAAGGCGGTGACTGAGTTCAGTTCGCTGGTGGGACGGGTGCGGAAGTGGCGGAACGAAGCGGTGCATGGCGGCGGTGCCGCCCGCGTTCTGGCGCGCAACGCCGTGGAGTTGGCAATCTTTATGGAGGACACTTTGATGGAGATTCCCGCAGGGGAAAAGAATAAGGAAACGTACCCGATCCGCGACTGGATGGTGCCCAACCCGGTGCGGGCATTTGACTGGCATACGGTGGGCGACGTGCGAAGGATGATGCTGGGGGGTGGTTTCAGCACAATCCCTGTTCGGCTGGGCGAAAAGTGGCGTCTGCTGGTAGACGACAACCTTGCAAAGTGGTTAAGGAGCGGAAGCGAAACAGGCCAGATGAAGAAAAGAAAGGAGAAGCTGGCAATGTGCATTTGCCAGGCGGTCGAGAAGGAATTGGAGGTACCGGAAGCGGATGAGGTTGGTCAGGATGAGAATGTCTGGCGTGTTCTTGAGAAGGTAAAGTATCCGAGGGCGATTCTGGTGATGCGGGAGGGCTACAAGCGCGAGTTGGTCGGCATCGTGACCTGTTCTGACCTGATGTAGCCTGGACAACTTTCGGTTTGCCCTTTGCACTGGGCGGATGTGGACTAGGGACCGTTAACACTAATGCAACTCCTCGAAAATGAGGGCAAAGTGAATGAAGCCGAACAACGGTTCCCAGAACTGCCTGAACGTACTTGGTACTCATCATCGCCCGCATTTTATTTCACCGCTGCCAAACGCCTTGCGATCTTTGCTAGCGCCCAAGCTCGGTCAAAAGCGCTCTCGGTGTGCATGGCGATTGACATTGCGTGCTCAAAGTCTCCCTCCTCCGCCTGCATCACGGCGATGTCCACCAAGGCACGGCTACCAACCCCGGCATCTTCGACGCTGTGGGCGTTTCGGACAGCAGCGGCTATGTCTCCCGCTTTAGCCTGCGCGGTGATGAACTCCTCGATGTCGTTAGACACGCTGGCTCTGTCACCAGGTTCGTCGATGGCGTGGGCATGAGCGGCCTTGAGGGCAGAGGCGAATGTTTGGTTGGCTTCCTGCCCCTGCCCCGCTTCCATTTGTGCGGTGGCGATCTCGCACAAGCTTTCGACGCGCGAAGTGGCGGTGCGAGTACCGCGGGCGGCTCGGAAGGCAGCCCCAAATGTTTGCATGGCCCTTGACCATCCCCCGTTCTTGCCTGCACAGTGGCGATCTCGCGTAACGCCTCCGCGCGGTACAGGGGTTCGTCTATGGGCTGGGCAATCTCAAGGGCTGTGGCAATGTCTCCCGCTTTCGCCTGGACCACGGCGATGTTCCTCAAGGCAAAGCTTCGGTCCCAGTCATCATCGATGTCGTGGGCGGCCTCGAGCGCAGTGGCAAGTATTGACTTGGCCGCTTGCTCATTCCCGGCTTCCGTCTGAGCGGTGGCGATCTCGCACAACGCTCGTACTCAATCTTCGGGCCGCCCTATGTCGTGAGCAATCTTGAGGGCGGTGGCGAGTGTCTGCCCGGATGCGTGGCCGTCTCCCGCTTCCGCTTGCACTGAACCGATTCCCCGAAACAAGAATGCGGCGAGAACATGGTGGTCGTTTTTGCTGTTTGCCGTACCCAGCGCAAGGTCTATGACGCACTCATATGTCGGATTCTTCGGGCACTCCACTCGCCGCTTTGCTTCCATAAGCTTTGATCGGCCCTGTGCCCGCAGTTCTTCGATCCACTCCGCCGGCAAGGCGAAGTTCAAACTCTCGCCCCGCCACTTGAAGGTCGTGATTCCCACCAGTTCACCGGCTTGATTGAAGAGTCCGCCGCCCGACGACCCCGGAGAGATGGCCGCATCCGTCTGCACAAGAGGAGCAGACCGCTTGCCGAAGGCGCCGCGCAATTGCGATACGATCCCACGCGACAACGACAATTCGAGTCCCGCCGGCGCGCCCACCGCGTACACCTCCTCGCCTACCGACAGCGCCTTGGCTACACCCAGTTGGGCTGCCTGAGCGGCTGGGGGCTCGGGCAGCTCGTCCACGAACAGGAGACACAGATCGCGCTCGTCGTTTCGGGCAAGCAAGGACGCCACCATCCGGTAGGTTTCTCGAACGGACCAATCGGCCGCTTGCCGTACCGCTACATCAGCCGCCTTACCGAGCACATGGCAGTTGGTGACGACTTCATACTCTCCCACGACCACGCCGCTGCCCTGGCCCGTCGTCTGGCCGCCTTCATCCAGCGCCAACACAACCACCACCGAGGGGGCGACTTTGGTAAAGACATCCTTCGCGGATGCACCCCGAGCGGCGGCCGGCAGGGCCAGAACCGCGGCGGCGATGACGGCAGCATGGAGAATGAGTGTAGCTCTCATGGGATCGATTATGTCTTTCCGCCTTTGAGGGACAACGCGATTTGTTGCGTTCAATGGCCGAAAATCCCGGCCCCAAGCCGGCGACATTCATTGGCCTGCCCACGTTTGAAGCACATTGGTCCGAATGGCGAATGAACAGCGTTTCCGCGCCGGAGTGTGTGAGGCATGTACGCTGTCCGGAACGCCTTGAAAAGCAAAGAGGTTCAAGGGGGGTGAAAAATATCTTACCCCAAGGGCGCCCAGGATTATCAAGGGTTTGGAAGGGCGTGGATGGGGGAAGGGCCGGATTTCACCCCAAGGGTCGGACGAGAGGGTGCCGGATCCATTGAAGAGCGCACATGCCTCGCATCCTGCTACCGCCAGGGCCCGTCCCGACATGGTATATTAAGATTCTGTAAAGAAACGATCCGAACCGGGCCCTGGCGGCGGGCAGCGGCCGTCCGCGGAAACGATTGAGAGACTCGGGCGATGAAGACGGGCATCCCATTGAAGAATAAAGACATCCGCGGCTTTGCGGCGGAGTCGGCCCTCTATTACGTAAGAGCCATGTTTTCCCAGGCTGCCGGAACTCAGGAGGGGAAGGATATCGAGCATCTCCACGATATGAGGGTGGCCTCCCGCCGGTTGCGCGAATGTTTCCAAGTGTTCGATGCCTTCTACGCTCCCGCCAAGCTGAAGAAGATTCTCTCATCGGTCAGGAACATCACCCGGGTTCTGGGACGGCCACGGGAAACCGATGTCAATGTCAGCCTGCTGCGGGCCTACAAGCCCGGTCCGTCACCGATCCTGAGCACCACTCACGAGTATCTGTTGGAGATCTTTGAATTTGAACAGGCCCGCCGTCGCCGAAAGATGCTCAAACAGGTGTGGAAGATCGACCAGGGAGCGCTCGAATCCAAGCTGAGTCAGTTTGCTGAAACCGCTCGCCTGGGCCGGTCGAGACCTTCGCTGCTTACCCAGGTGGGTCAGGAATTGGAGTTTGAGGGTTTCCTCAGTATCAGTACCCGGGACCTGAAGCAGAAAGTCGCAGAGATGTTCGCCTTGGAGGCTGCTCCTTCCGGGGACGAGTACGAAACGCGATTGCATGAACTCAGAATCAACACCAAGAAGCTGCGATATCGTCTTGAACTCCTGAATGCGGCTTACGACCAGCGGTTCGGCCAGGCGATCAGCCAGGCCAAGGACTTGCAGGACGTCATCGGGTGGGCCCACGACTATGGCGTGCTGATCGCCCAACTGGAATCCCATCGGCGGTACCTGACCCAGAAAGGCAGGGGGAGGCTGGCCAGGGGCTGCCAAAGAACCATTGCAGACTGCGCCACACTCAAGGCATCCTACCTGGATCGGGTCGAGCCTGCCCGCATCGCTTTTCTGAAGGAACTCTCCAGACTGGATTTGGCTCCTGAAACCCACCTGCATTCCGGTCCAGCCAGAATCGAGAGCCAGACGCCATCCGAATGATCCCCGCCGGCGCGGCTCGGGAAAGGGCTGGTGGTTGGCCCCCATGTCCCACCGGGCCGCGTGCAGCTTCCGATCGCATCACCCATCATGGACCCGCATTTCTCTCCGGTCATTGTCTTGGGTCCACGGCTGGGTTACACTAGCGGAGAGTCCGACATGCAGATCGACGAAAGAAAAATTGCCGTCTTTATCGACTTTGAGAACGTGGCCATGGGTGTGCGCGAAAGTCGACATGGCAATTTCGACATCAACCTCGTCCTGAAGCGGCTGGTCGAGAAGGGGAAGATCACCGTCAAGCGTGCCTACTCAGACTGGCATCGCTATGCTGAATTCAAGAGGGCCTTTCACCAAGCCGCCATCGAGCTGATCGACGTGCCTCAGACCCGTTACAGCGGCAAGAACAGCGCCGACATCAGAATGGTGGTGGATGCGCTGGATCTGTCCTATCAACGGGACCACATCGATACCTTTGTCCTGGTTTCCGGGGACAGCGACTTTTCACCATTGGTCTCCAAGTTGAGGGAGTACGGCCGCTACGTCATCGGGATGGGGGTCAAGCAATCCTCCTCCGATCTGCTGATCAACAACTGCGACGAGTTCATCTTTTATGAAGATCTGGTCCGGCCCTCCAGCGAAAATACGACCTTGGCTCCCAAGCTGGATGGACTGCCCCGCAAGAAGGCCGAAGCCCTCCGTCTGGCCGTCGAAACCTTTGAGGCGCTGCTGCGGGAAGGCAAGGAAGTCATCTACGGCTCCGCCATCAAGCAGACGCTGGTCCGGAAGTTGCCCTCATTCAATGAGACCTACTTCGGATACCCAAGCTTCTCCCGCCTGCTGGAGGACGCCGCTGAAAACAAGCTGCTCCAGTTGACCAAGGAACAGAAGAGCGGCGGCTACATCGTCAGCTTGAGTGGCGATGGCACGGGAGCCGAGACACGCGAGGAAGAACCGGAGGAGTCAACGCTCTCCGGTGGTGAAAGTTCCCCGGCTCCGGCCAGAGGAAACAGTGCTCCGGCCAGAAGCCGCTCGTCCCGCGGTCGGCGGCAGGGGGCTCGGGAGAAAGCCAAGACCGATCCTCAGGCCCCGGTTGAATCTCCACAAACCGACACTCAGAGCCCAACGACGCCCCAGGCTTTGGCGGAAACCCCCAAAGCCCCAGCCGAAAGCTCTCCCCCGGTAGAAACACCCCCAGCCGAAAAATCCGCCGATTTACCTCCCCCTCTCGAAAAGAAAGCGGCGCGTCCCAGGCGGCGCACTTCGAAGAGTCGCAGCCCCAGGCGCGAGCAAACCACCGACGCCAAGGTGGCCGAGGACGCCCCGCCGGCTGAGGTTTCCGCGGCCCTGCCGGCCGAGGTCCCCGCTGCCCCTCCGGATCAGCCTGCAGAGAGTGCATCGGCCACGGCAGCTCCACCGGCCAGCGCATCGCCCGCCGCCGAAAGCCCTCGCCCAAGAGAAAGCAGTGCTCCGGCCAGAAGCCGCTCGTCCCGCAGTCGGCGGCAGGGGGCTCGGGAGAAAGCCAAGACCGACCCTCAGACCCCGGTTGAATCTCCACCAACCGACCCTCAGAGCCCAACGGCGCCCCAGGCTTTGCCGGAAACGCCCGAAGCCCCAGCCGAAAGCTCTCCCCCGGTAGAAACACCCCCAGCCGAAAAATCCGCCGATTTACCTCCCCCTCTCGAAAAGAAAGCGGCGCGTCCCAGGCGGCGCACTTCGAAGAGTCGCAGCCCCGGGCGCAAGAAATCCGCCGCCGAGGTTGCCCCTCCGGCCCAGGCCCCCGCTACCCCGCCGGCCGAGGTCCCTGCGTCCCCTCCGGATCAGCTTGCAGAGAGTGCATCGGCCACGGCGGCTCCACCGGCCGGCGCATCGCCCCCGGCGGAGGCACCACCCCCGGCCGCACCCTCGCCGAGCGACGCTGCCAAACCCACGAGTGAAACCGGCTCGGGTGCCCTTGGCTCCCGAAAAAGCCCCGGCAAAGCCTCGTCTGCCCGAAAGGGGACCACCCGGAGCAAGACGGCTCGGAGACGCAAGGCACCGGTCCGCAAGACAGACCCTGCCCCGGACCCCAAGACCCAGAACTCACCCGACTGATTCCCCGGGACCGAAACAACTCGACTCTTGCTGGACACTCCACCGATGAGAAAAACCAAAATCGTGGCGACCGTTGGACCCTCAAGTAACTCTGAGCGAGGCCTTCGGCAGTTGATCCGGGGCGGGGTCGACGTTTTCCGGCTCAACATGTCTCACGGTGACCATGCCTCGCATCGGAAGGTGGTCCGAAGAATACGAACGATCGCTGGAGAACTCGATCTCCCCACGGCAATCCTGGTGGATCTGCAGGGGCCCAAGTTGCGTCTCGGGACTTTTGAGGGCGGGCGGGCGGAGTTGGCATCCCGGCAGCGATTCACCCTAACCACCCGGAAGGTGGAGGGCAACCGGGACATCGCCGCCATTAGCGAGGCCTCCTTTCCCGGGATCGTTGGTGCCGGAGACAGGATCCTGGTGGATGACGGCCTGATGGAATTGGAGGTGCTGGAGGTCTCCGCCGAGGATGTGACGACCCGAGTGGTTTCGGGTGGGATCGTGCGCAATCGCAGTGGCGTCAACTTGCCCGGCTCCTCCCTGGCAGTGCCCGCCGTCACTGCCAAGGACGAGGTGGACATGCAATTCGCGGTCGAGAGCCGGGTCGACTATCTGGCGCTCTCCTTTGTCCGCGTGGCCCAGGATCTGGTTCAGGCGCGGAAACTGCTGGCCCGCCTGGGCAGTCCCCAAATACTGCCTCCCCTGATCGCCAAGATCGAAAAACCCCAGGCACTGGATGACCTGCAGAACATTCTGGGAGTCTCGGACGGAATCATGGTCGCCCGTGGAGACCTCGGCGTGGAGATGCCCGCCGAACAGGTTCCCCTCGTACAGAAGAAATTGATCTGGGCAGCCGTGCAATCGGGCAAGCCGGTGATTACGGCCACTCAAATGCTGGAATCCATGACCGGCCATCCTCGCCCCACCCGCGCTGAGGCCTCCGACGTCGCCAACGCCATTCTGGATGGGACGGACGCCGTCATGCTCTCCGCCGAGACTGCCACCGGCCGCTTCCCTCTGGAAAGCGTCCAAACCATGAGTCGCATCGCCCTCCACACCGAGTCCGAGGCTCCCCACTACGCTCGGTTTCTGGAGGAACGCGACTTCGTTCGCAAGCTTCCCGATACGGCCTATGCCGTTTGCCGGGCCGCCCTGCTGGCCGCCAACCAGATGCCGACCCGGAAAATCATTGTCTTTACCACCTCGGGAGCCACCGCCAACATACTTTCCAGCTTCCGTCCCCGGCAAACCATCTTCGCCATTACACCCAATAATGCCGTCTTCCCCCGGCTGAACCTGCTGAGGGGAGTGGTCCCTGTTCTGATCCAGCAGATCGCCGACACCGACACCCTGATTCAGATGACGGACCGGGTCCTGGTGGAGCGCAATCTGGTTACCGCGGACGAGCGCATCGTCATTGTCTCCGGTGTCATGAACGTTCAGGGAGCCACCAACATGATGAAGATCCACCAGGTTGGCGGTTGACCCGCATTTCTAGCCCGCATTCCTCACCGGTGGGTAGGGCATCGGCTGGCAAAGCGTTTGTCTTTAGCCCGCATTTCTCACCAGGACGCCGAATGCATAGTGAAAAGCGGTTTATCTTCAGACCCTTGATTGGCGCCATTTAAGGGACTCGCGACTACAGACTGCGCTGGGCACGCCCTGGTTTGTTTGAGATCGAACACCCGGGACGATTGCTGCCGCCGCCTACACGGCTCAACCCTAACAACCCCCTTTCCAATGGCTTGCACCCCGGCTTACAGCCACGGCTAAATGCTGCCACCGCCCTTCCGTGCGGATCATTCGAGGGTGAAACAACGAACCTTTATGGCCTTTCGGGAACAAGGATCCTGTCCCGTTAATCCGGTTGGCTGTTTTTGGGAACATCGATAGACAGGATAGACAGGACGAGACGCTGCTGCAGGGGAAGCAGACTGGCTCGATGATCGGGTGCGTGTTTGAAGCGATCCATGAGCGTTGGAGCGGGTTTTGGGAATTCCTGTCGAAGCATGGGCGATGGTTGAACTCAAGACGGTGTAGCCTCTTGCCAAATAATCCTGTGCATCCTGTGCATCGATGTTAATCAATCTACTCATGCTTGACTTTGAACCGCTCTCCCGCCACCCGGCGACGGGTTTGTTTCAAATAAGCCAGGGCGCGCCCAGCGCAGTCTGTTCCCAGACGACTCCAATCAAAGCGCCGCAAGATGTTAAAGACAAGCACTTTTCGACATTATGCTCAGCGACCTGGTGAGAAATGCGGGTTAGAGATGCAGTTCAAGGCCCAGTGAGTCAGCGGGCCCGCAAAACGGCCCCGCGGCACCATGATATACTGCCTGGGAAGAAATCCTAAGGGACAATGGAGGAGTGAAGATGGCTGGCGAAATGGTGACTTTCTTGAGCAATGGCGGCCGGTGCCAGGGATACCTGGCCAAGTCAGAGGCAGGCGGCCCCGGGGTTATCGTGCTTCAGGAGTGGTGGGGGCTGGTGGACCAGATCAAGAAAGTTGCCGATCGTTTTGCCGAAGCGGGCTTCGTTGCCCTGGCCCCGGACTTGTATCACGGTCAATCCACCAAGAGCCCCGATGAAGCCGGGAAGCTCATGATGGCGCTGAACATCGAGGCCGCAGCTCAAGACCTGGCGGGCTCGGTCGACTACCTGCTTGGCCTGGACGAAACCCGCGGATCCCGCGTGGGCAGCGTGGGCTTCTGCATGGGGGGGCAATTGTCCCTCTACGCGGCCTGCGCCAACCCCAGGATCGGGGCTTGTGTCGTCTACTACGGCATCCATCCCAGGGTGCAACCGGATATCCCCGCTCTGGAGTCATCCGTGCTTGGATTTTTTGGCGAAAAGGATGCCTCCGTACCTCCTCAAGCGGTCCGGGAACTGGAAACGGCGCTCCGGGAAGCGGGCAAAAGCGTCGAGTTTCACATCTATCCCCATCGGGATCACGCCTTCTTCAATGAGGTCCGGCCGGACGCCTACCACCGGGCCGATGCCGAAGATACCTGGACCCGCATGATCCAATTCTTCCGGCAACACCTGCCGGCGGAACGCTGAGAGCAGCTCCACCCCGGATCAAGCTTGTATTTTCTTGAGGTCGGGGTCCACCGAGAAACGGGCTGCGGTGGCTTGCTGAACGTCATCCAGGCTCAATCCTTCGGCAATTTCCACCAGCCGCAAGCCCTGGGGAGTCACGTCCAGAACCACCATTTCCGTGATGATCCGGTCCACCACTCCCACACCGGTAAGAGGGAGGCGGCACTCGGGCAGGATCTTGGGACGGCCTTGCCTGGTCCGGTGCTCCATGGCGACGATCACCCGTTTGGCGCCCGCCACCAGGTCCATGGCTCCCCCCATGCCCTTGACCATCTTTCCGGGGATCATCCAGTTGGCCAGGTTTCCCCGCTCGTCGACCTCCATGGCCCCAAGGATGGTGAGATCGATGTGCCCCCCGCGGATCATGTCGAACGATTCGGCGCTGGAGAAGTAAGAGGCGCTCGGCAGTGCCGTCACCGTTTCCTTGCCCGCATTGATGAGATCCGGATCCACTTCATCTTCTGCCGGATAGGGCCCCATGCCCAGGAGCCCGTTCTCCGACTGCAGGGTGACGATCATGGCCGCGGGAATATGGTTGGCCACCAGGGTGGGCAGGCCGATCCCCAGGTTGACATAGAATCCGTCCCTCAGCTCCCGGGCAGCCCGTCGTACGATGGCATTGCGTCTTTGGTCCGGCATGTCAATCCCTCACTCTTCGTCTCTCGATTCGCTTCTGGTAGTCGACCCCTTCGAAGATCCGATCCACATAGATGCCCGGCGTGTGTATGGTATCGGGGTCCAAATCCCCCGGCTCAACCATCACCTCCACTTCGGCGATGGTGACCCGGGCAGCCATGGCCATCAGAGGGTTGAAATTCCTGGCGGTTTTTCGATAGACCAGGTTGCCGGTCGGGTCTCCCCAATGAGCCTTGACGAAGGCAAAGTCCGCCTTCAGGGGAAGCTCGAGGACGTAGTGTCTGCCTCCCCAGGAGCGGGTCTCCTTGCCTTCGGCAACCACGGTTCCGTAGCCCGTGGGAGTGTAGAACCCGCCGATCCCGGCTCCTCCGGCGCGAATACGCTCGGCAAAGGTGCCCTGTGGACACAGCTCGATTTCCAACTCGCCCTTGAGCACCAACTCTTCAAAGAGCCGATTTTCTCCCACGTAGGTCGAGATCATTTTCTTGATCTGGCGTTTCTCCAACAGGATTCCGATGCCGAATGCGTCGATGCCGGCGTTGTTGCTGATCACCGTCAGATCTCTGGCACCCTGGTCCCGCAACGCCTGGATGAGGTTCTCTGGAATGCCGCACAGGCCGAAGCCGCCCATCATGATGGTGGCGCCATCGCCGATGTCGCTGACCGCCTGGGTTGCATCGCGAATGACTTTGTTCACTGCCGTCTCCTGAAGCCCCTGGACCCTGAACAGGGGTGGGTTGGTTGAGGGAATTGCGGGTTGAATGCTCGACCGCGGGAAAGGATGGCTTGGCGATGGCGAGAAGCTACAGCGGCCCGGGGGAGCTTCCGCGGGTCAGTCCCTGTTTTTCCTCCAACTGTTCCTCCAACCGAATGCACTCATGAATAATCGTTTTGAAGATTCTTGCCACCGCGTCGTTGGCAAGGGGTCCCTTGTTGTTCCGGACGATCCGCCCAAGGATGCGCTCTTCCCGCTGGGGATCCCTCACCGCAAGCTGCCGACAGCGCTTGATCTTGCCGATTTCCACCACACAACCGGAACGATCGGACAGCAGGTCGACCAACTTGGCGTCGACCTCATCAATTCGCTTTCGCCAATCGGATATCTCCATGGTCTAGGACCCTCCCTTCAGCCACCGCGCAAACGCGCCGACCCGTTCCGCCAGATCCGGCTGACCCAGGTTCCGCTCGATACAGCCAACGATGGCGCTTCCCACGACGGCACCCTCGGCCTGGGACCATATCTGCCGGAGATGAGCCGGCTCCGAGACTCCGAACCCCACTGCGACGGGAAGAGACGAGTGCGAACGAATCTTCCGGATCAGGGACTCGACTTCGTCGGAAAGCGATTTTCGAGCCCCGGTCACACCGGTGCGCGAGACGGCATAAATGAATCCGGACGAGTAGGCGGCAATCTTCCGAATCCTTTCGTCGGTACTGGTGGGGGCCGCCAGAAAAACAGAGTCCAGCCCGGCCTTTCTGAGCACCTGCAGCGGGCCCTCGGCCTCCTCCACCGAAAGATCGGTAATCAGCAAGCCATCGATTCCGCGTTGTCTGGCCGCCGCCGCCAGTCTTTCAAACCCGTAGGCGAACAGCGGATTGTAGTAGCTGAAGAGTACCAGGGGGACCTGGGTCTGCCGGCGCAGGTCGGCCACCCATGTCAGCCCCTTCTCCAAAGTGAACCCCTGGGACAACGCCCGCTCGGTGGCTCTCTGAATCACCGGACCGTCCGCCAGGGGGTCCGAGAAGGGCACCCCCAACTCAATCAGGTCCGCACCCGCTGCTTCCAACTCGAGCACAACCCGCCGGGTCGTCTCCAGATCGGGGTCGCCCAAAGTGACATAAGGAACGAATACGCCTCTACCCTCCTGCCGGGCCTGGCCAAACATCTCTCCAATGCGGGTCATTTCCCCACCAATCGCCAAACGGAGGCGGCTGTCCGACTCTTCCCCACATCCCGCCAGGCAGCCTCCCCTGGCCCGAATTTCTCACCAGGACGCTGAGCATAAGGTAGAAACGTGTTTGTCTTCAACATCTTGCGGCGCTTTCTTTGGTGTCTTCAGGGTACAGACTGTGCTGGGCGCCCCCTGGTGAGAAATGCGGGCTAGTTCCTTTTCCGGACTCATGCGGAATCGGCGGCTGCCACGGTCTGGACATCTTTGTCGCCCCGGCCGGACAGATTCACCAGCAGCAGGTCCTCTTCCCGGAGCCGGGGAGCCAGGCGCATCACTTCGGCGACGGCGTGAGCGCTCTCCAAGGCAGGGATGATACCCTCGGTTCGACTCAGCAAATGGAGCGCCTGCAGGGTCTCCTGATCGGTGGCCGAGGTATAACGGATGCGGCCCTGGTCTCTCAGGAAAGCGTGCTCCGGCCCCACCGAAGCGTAGTCCAGGCCTGCCGAGATGGAGTGGGTCTTGGCAATCTGTCCGTCCTCGTCCTGGAGCACGTAAGAATAGGTTCCCTGGAGAATCCCCGGCTTCCCGCCGCTGAAACGAGCCGCGTGCTCACCCAGGTCGGAGCCTCGGCCGCCGGCCTCGACTCCCACCATCGCCACCGTTTCGTCTTCCAGGAAGGCGTGGAAGAGCCCGATGGCGTTGCTGCCCCCCCCGACGCAGGCCACCAGGGTGTGAGGCAGCCGGCCCTCCCGTTCCAGAATCTGCTGTCGGGCCTCCTCGCCGATGATGGATTGAAAATCCCTCACCATCATGGGATAAGGATGGGCGCTGAGGACCGAACCGATCAGGTAGTAGGTACTGCGCACGTTGGTGACCCAATCCCGGATGGCCTCGTTGATGGCGTCCTTCAATGTCTGACTGCCGCTGGAGACCCCATGGACCCTGGCTCCCAGCAGTCGCATGCGAAAGACATTCAACTCCTGCCTCCGCATGTCCTCCTCACCCATGTAGACCTCGCAATCCAGGTCGAGCAAAGCGCATACGGTTGCGGTGGCCACGCCATGTTGTCCGGCCCCGGTTTCGGCGATGACCCGCTTCTTGCCCATCCGTTTCGCCAGCAGCCCCTGACCCAGGCAATTGTTGATCTTGTGGGCTCCGGTATGGTTCAGATCCTCCCGTTTGAGGTACACCCTGGCGCCGCCCAGATGCCGAGAGAGGCGACCGGCCTGGGACAGGGGGGTCGGGCGTCCACTGTAGTTGAGCATCAGCCGATCGAGGGCTGTTTGAAAGCCGGGGTCCTGCCGGGCTTCCCGGTAGGCCTCCTCCAACTCTTCCAGGGGGTGCATCAGCGTTTCGGGCACGAACTTGCCCCCGTAGGGACCAAAGTGCCCCCGGCTGTCCGGATATCGCCCCCTGGTTCCGCTGTCGCTGGTCCTGGTCATTTCACCCTGCGCAATTCCCGCCGAGCTCGATGGATCTCATCGAAAAGCGCTGCCATCTTCCGGTGATCCTTTCGACCCGGTTCCCGCTCGATACCCGAGCAAACGTCGATACCGTAGGGCTGCACCCGGCAAATGGCTTCAAACACGTTCTCCGGGTTCAGCCCTCCCGCCAGAATGACCCGCCCCAGCTGCTTGGCCGCCAGGGCCAGGTCCCAGTCAAAGGTCTTCCCCGTGCCTCCGGGGAGGGCGCCGCCTCCCGTATCCAGCAAAAAGGCCTGCACGGGAAAAGCCGCCATCCGGTCCACCTCAAACCGCGCCCCGACGCCGAAGGCCTTGAACACCGGCAGTGGCCGGATCTGCCTGGTGTAGTCCGGGCTTTCCGAGCCGTGCAACTGGACCGTCCCCAGGCCCGTGGCACGGGCAATCTCGACCACCTGCTCGGGACGCCGCTCATCCACAAAAACGCCCACCATCGAGACCAGCGGCGGCAAACATTCAATCAGCGACCTTGCCCTTTCGGGTTCGATGTATCGTGGACTCTTCCGATAGAAATTGAAACCCAGCGCGTCCGCCCCCAGCTCGACGGCCGCCCGGGCATCCTCTAAATTGGTGATGCCGCAGATTTTTGTTTTAATCGGCATTGCTAGCCCGCATTTCTCACCGGGGGGCGTGACAATGGCGCCGGATTTTTTCCTTCAGCGCGTGCTCGCGAGCGAAGAGCGTAGCCGGAACACCGTGCGAGGGAGCATGTGCGCGCTGAAGGGAAAAAGACAAGCCAGAGCGCGCCCAGCGCCGTCTGTACCCGCATGCCCTCAGAACAGGGTTAACCCGCATTTCTCACCAGGGGGCGTGATCATGGCGCAGGATTTTTCCCCTCAGGGCGTGCTCGCGAGCGAAGGGCGTAGCGGGGACACCGTTCGAGCGAGCATGTGCGCGCTGAGGGGAAAAGGACAAGCCAGGGCGCGCCCAGCGCAGTCTGTACCCCGAAGACTCCAAACTAAGCGCCCCAAGATGTTAAAGACAAGCACTTTTTGACATTTTGCTCAGCGTCCTGGTGAGAAATGCGGGTCAATAAGGTACTGAAAATAAACAATCTTTCATAATGGTTCCAGCGACCCGGTGAGAAATGCGGGCTCACCCCCGGGACTGCACCCCCGTCGGCAAGTTGAGGCTGTGAACCATCAACTCCCGCAAGGTCCTGCCCGGTTGGGCCGACTTCATCAACAACTCGCCAATCAGAAAGCCGTCGTAGCCGGCCTCCCGCAACTGTCGAATGTCCCCAGCGGATTTGATCCCACTCTCGCTCACGGACAGGACCGATTGCGGAAAATAAGGGGCAAGGTCGAGGGAAGTGCTCAGATTGACCTCAAAGGTCTTCAAGTCACGATTGTTGACACCGATCACCTTGGCTCCCGCGTCCAGGGCAACCCTGAGCTCATGCCGGTCATGGACCTCCACCAGGACTTCCAGCCCCAAGCGCTCCGCCAACTGCTTCAACTCCAAGAGCCGGTTCGGCGTCAGTATGGCTGCAATCAGCAGCACGGCGTCGGCACAATAGGCTGCGGATTCATAAATCTGATAGGGATCCAGAATGAAATCCTTTCGCAGCACGGGCCGGGAAACGCTGCGTCGGACCGACTTCAGCTGATTCACGGAGCCCAGAAAATAGTTCTCTTCCGTCAAAACGGAGATGGCCGCGGCCCCATTGGATTCATATTCGACGGCAATTTCAATCGGCTCGAAGGGATCTCTCAACAACCCCCTGGAAGGGGAGGCCTTTTTGATTTCGGCAATGCAACTAACCGGGCCCAGGCGTCTCAAGGCATGGCAAAGAGAACGCGGTCCCATCCCCAACTGATTCCGGCTTGCCATGGCCTGCTCCTCGGACAGGGGGCGGGTAATCTTGAGCTGTTCGACTTGCCTTTGCCGTGCGTTGACGATTTTAGTCAAGACGTTCTCTGGCATCGGTCTCCTCTATAGCCCGCATTTCTCACCGGGTCGCTACGTACATCATGAAAAGGATTTATCTTCAACAGATTATGGGTTCTATATTGACGGCTTGCGGTGACACACGGTGCTGGGCACGCCCTGGCTTGTCTTTTCCCCTTCAGCGCGCACATGCTCCCTTGAACGTAGTGCCCGCTACGCTCTTCGGTCGCGAGCACGCGCTGAAGACGAAAATCCGGCGCCATGATCGCGCCCCCCGGTGAGAAATGCGGGCTTTAGAATGATAAACCCTCCGGATCATTCTCCAACTCCAACCGAAGGCGTGGACTCGAGCGGCCGGCAGCCGTCCCAAGGATTGCTGACCCGGCTTGCCTTCCATCCGCTCAGTCCGGCGCTTGACCAGGAGCCATTGCTTCAACCGGCCGGTTGGAACAATCCACCAACGCTTCCAGCCTGGCCAGCGCCCGCCCCTCATCCAGGGCCTGCCGGGCCACCTCCACCGCAGCCGGAAGCGAACCCGCGCGCCCGGACACATAAACGCCGGCGGCAGCGTTCATAAGCACGATATCCCGCTGGGCCCCGGAGCCCTCTCCCGCCAGAACCCCCCGCAAAATACCCGCGTTCTCCGAGGCATCTCCCCCCTGAACCCGGTCCAGGGAGCGGCTTTGGAACCCCAGGTCCTGCGGGCGCAGCCTGTCGGTCCGAATGGCGCCCTGCTTGAGCTCAGTGACCCGGGTCGGTCCCGCTATCGAGATCTCATCCAAACCGTCCTCCCCCGAGAATATCAGAGCGTGTTCGCATCCGAGCGACTTCAACACTTGCGCGAACACCTCGGTGAGATGGGGAGCAAACACCCCGATGATCTGCCGGCGGGCACCGGCTGGATTGAGCAAGGGCCCCAACAGGTTGAATATGGTCCGAATGGCCAGATTGCGGCGCAGTGGCCCCACCACCTTCATCGCCTGATGAAAGACCGGAGCGAACAGAAAGGTAATGCCGCAGGTTGCCAGGCAGGTCTCCAAGACCTCCAGGGGTGCATCGATCCTGACACCCAACCGGGCCAGCACGTCCGCGCTGCCGCATCGCCCCGAAATCGCCCGATTGCCATGCTTGGCCACCGGCACTCCCGCCCCGGCAATGACGAATGCGGCCGCGGTGGAGATATTGAAAGTGCCGGCTCCATCTCCCCCGGTACCGGCCGTGTCCACCAGGCGTTGCTGTCGGTGTTCGAGCGTCAGCGCCACTCGTCTCATGCCCCGGGCGAAACCGGCAATTTCCGAGGCCACCTCTCCCTTCACCGCCAAACCTGCCAGAAGGGCGGCCACCTGCACTTCACTGAGCTGGCGGTCCAGAATGGCCCCGATCAGCCGCTCGGCTTCCGTCTCTTCCAGAGACCCTCCGCCTTGAAACTTCCGCATTGCCTCCTGGTAAAGCGCCGTTGCAGTCATGGGACGTCACAGCCTCAAAAAGTTCTCGAGCAATTGCTTACCATAAGTAGTCAACACCGATTCCGGATGAAACTGAACCCCCTCCACCGGCAGCTCGCGGTGGCGAAGACCCATGATCAGGCCATCGCCGGAGGTTGCGGAGATCTCCAGGCATTGAGGGAGACTTTCCCTCTCGACCATGAGGGAGTGGTAACGGGTCGCCGGAAAAGCATCGGGCAGACCTTCGAAGATGGTCTTGTGATCGTGAAGGATCTGGCTGATCTTGCCGTGCATCAGGTAGGGGGCTGGAACGACTTTCCCCCCAAACGCCTGGCCGATGGCCTGGTGGCCCAGACAGACTCCCAGGATCGGAACCCTTCCGGCAAAGTGGTCGATGAGCTCCAGTGTCACACCGGCATTGTCGGGAACGCCGGGTCCGGGCGAAATGACAATCTTCTGGGGCTTGCCGGACTCTACCCCCGAAACATCAATGCGGTCGTTGCGGTGAACGACGATCTCTTCCCCCAGTTCTCCCAGATACTGCACCAGGTTGTAGGTAAAGGAGTCGTAGTTGTCGATGACCAGAATCATGGCATTGACTGATAGCGGCTGGCGGACCGGGTGCTCGACCGATCCGTCCCGGTGTCGGCAAGCATGTACGGCCGCCGGTTCATAAGCCCTCCTCCGCCAGCTCAAGAGCCTTGATGAGGGCCCGGGCCTTGTTGAGAGTCTCCTGAAACTCCCTCTCCGGAACGGAGTCGGCCACGATTCCGGCGCCCGCCTGGACATAAGCCTTGCCCTCCTTGACCACCAGGGTACGAATGGAGATGCAGGAATCCAGATTGCCCGAGAAGTCCAGGTAGAGGATGGCCCCGGCGTAGACACTCCGCACGCTCGGCTCCAGCTCCTCGATGATCTCCATGGCCCGCACTTTGGGGGCGCCGGTCACGGTGCCGGCCGGGAAACAGGCCATCAACGCATCGAAGCGGTCCAGACCGGGGCGAAGCCGGCCGCGCAGGGTGGACACCAGATGCATGACGTGGGAATAGCGCTCCACGAACATCAGATCCACCAGCTCCACGCTGCCATACTCGCAAACCTTGCCCAGATCATTTCGGCCCAGGTCCACCAGCATGATGTGCTCGGCTCGCTCCTTGGCGTCAGCCTTGAGCTCTTCCGCCAAGCGGGCATCCTCTTCGTCATGCCGGCCTCGCGGACGGGTCCCCGCGATGGGACGGTAAAGGGCCTCTCCCTCAGAGATTTTCACCAGCCTTTCAGGAGAGGAACCAATCACCGAGAACCCGTTGAGGCCCAGGTAAAACATGTAGGGCGACGGGTTCACCATTCGCAGCGCTCGATAGATGGTGAAGGGATCGGTCTCCACCTCTACGGTAAACCGCTGCGAGAGGACGACCTGAAAAATATCCCCGGCCTTGATGTACTCCTTGGCCCGCCGGACGGCCTTGAGAAAGTCGGCCTTGGTAAAATTGGACCGGACCTGGAGGGAGCGGTGATTGGACGGACGGACTCCGGGCGCCGGCAGCGGGCGATTCAACCGGTCTTCCAAGGCCTCAATCTCTGAGACGGCCTTCCCGTACTTGGCCTCCAGCGGCGCGGCTCCCTCGTCAATGAAGACGTTGGCGATAATCAGGATCTGCTGCCGGACATGGTCGAAAGCCAGGAGGTTGGCGAAAAACATCAGGACCGATTCATCCAGATTCAGGTCGTCCCAGCCGGTGTGTGGAATGTTCTCGATCCAACGAACCGTGTCGTAAGCAAAATACCCTACCGCCCCACCGGTAAAGGGTGGCAATCCCGGGACCCTGACGGTCCTGTAGCCGTTGGTGGTCTTTCGCATGACCTCCAGCAGATGCCCCTTCCGCTGCACCACCTGCCCGCCCCGCCTGATCTCAACCGTCTCCCCCCTGGAACAGAAGGTGAGATAGGGATTGCATCCCAGAAAGGAGTAGCGTGCAATCTTCTCTCCGCCCTCGACACTCTCCAGCAGAAAGGCGTTCGTCATGGAACTCTGGATCTTGAGAAACGCCAGCACCGGCGTCAGCAGGTCCGCGGCGACCGCCTTGTAGACCGGGACGATGTTGCCTTGCTTGCAATAGGCGACAAACTGGTTGTAACCGGGTTCGATCATGGATGTCGGAGGCCGGAACGGGCGTTTCCCCGCCGGCGGCCTGGGAGGAACCAGGGCTTCTCTCTCCCCCCGAATGGGGGCCCAGTCGGTGCTGTGTTCCTGGAATGCGACCGTCATTCCCGGTCAGGCGGAGCGGCCGGCCCTTTCCGGGATCTTCTGTCGAGTTCGCCCAGCACTTCGTCAAACTCAACGCCCTCGTTGGCCAGCAGCACCAGGAGGTGAAAGAACAGGTCGGCGCTCTCCGCGGTCAGTTCGGTCCTGGACCGATTCTTGGCCGCGATGATGGTCTCGGCCGACTCCTCGCCGATCTTCTTGAGGATCTTGTCCCGCCCCTGGGTGAAGAGATAGCCGGTGTAGGACCCTTCGGGGCGGTGTTGCCGGCGGTCCTTGATCGTTTTCACCAGCCGGTCCACCGTTTCCGGGAAGCGCCCGGACGGCGATTCTCCCCGAGGGGCGGCCGAAAAGAGCCGGTGGTGAAAGCAGGTCTCCGCGCCGGTGTGGCAGGCCGGGCCGCTGGGGTGCACCAGCACCAGCAGCGCATCTCCGTCACAGTCCAGATGCATCTCGGCAATCTTCTGGGTGTTTCCGGAGGTCTCGCCCTTGTGCCAGATCTCTTGACGGCTGCGACTCCAGAAGTAGGTCTCCCCCTGGGTCAGCGACAGCCTGGCCGTTTCCCGACTCATGTAAGCCACGGTCAAGACCTGCCGGGTCGAGGCATCTTGCACAATGGCCGGGATCAGGCCATCGGCGTCGAATTTCAATCGAGAGACGATTTCCTCGGCTTGGCTGGGTGACATGGCTATTCCCCGAGAACTTATCGCACCACCACTCCACGCGCCCTGAGATAATCCTTGGCCTGCTGGAGGGTGTGGGTGCCGAAGTGAAAGATCGAAGCCGCCAGGGCTGCGTGGGCTCCACCCACAGTCAGGCCCTGGAAGAGGTGCTCCAGCGTGCCCACCCCTCCAGATGCAATCACGGGAATCCCTACCCGGGAGGTCACGGCTTGCAGCAGGTCCATGTCATAACCTTCCTGGGTGCCATCCCGGTCCATGCTGGTCAGCAGGATTTCTCCGGCCCCCAATGATTGCACCTGCTCGGCCCAGTCCAGGGCATCCAGTCCGGTGGGCGTCCGGCCTCCGTGGATATGGACTTCCCAACCGGGGCTTCCTGACGCACCGGTCCGCTTGGCGTCAATGGCAACCACCATGCATTGACTGCCGAATTTCTCCGCTCCCGCCCGGACCAGTTGCGGATTCTTCACGGCTGCCGTGTTCAGAGACACCTTGTCGGCGCCGGCACGCAAAATTTTCTGAACATCGCCGGTGTCACGAATCCCTCCGCCAACCGTAAAGGGAATGAAAATGGACTCGGCAACCCGCTGAACCACCTCTGCCATGATGTGGCGGTCATCGGACGAGGCCGTGATATCCAGAAAGACGAGTTCGTCGGCACCCTGCCGGTCGTACCGCTCCCCGCACTCAACCGGGTCGCCCGCATCCACCAGGTCCACGAAATGGACTCCTTTGACGACGCGACCCCGGTCGACGTCCAGACAGGGAATGATGCGCTTTGCCAGCATAAATCTTTCGCTCCCTCGAATCAACCGCTGGAGGTTGGCGGTCCGGCTAGCCCGCAACCGCCGACAGCGCCGCTCCCAGGGAGAACCTTTCTTCGTACAAGGCCTTCCCCACAATCACCCCTTCCACACCGCTTGATTCCAGGCTCCTGAGCCGGGCCAGATCCAGCAGGGTAGAAACCCCTCCGGAAGCAATCACCTTCAATCCGCTGCCCCGCGCCATGTGCCCAATGGCCTCCAGGTTGGGCCCTTGCAGGGTCCCATCCTTGCCGATGTCGGTGTAGACGATTCTGGCCACACCGCGCCGTGCCAGATCGCGGGCGAAGGGCAGCGCCTCCAGCGCCTCCACGCGGTTCCATCCCCGGGTCGCCACCCGGCCGTCTCGGGCATCCAGACCCACGATCACCTGGCCGGGATGCCGGCTCAAGGCCTCCTCCACCAGATCGGGCCGCTCCACCGCGGCTGTACCCAGAATCACCCGGGAGGCTCCCGCGGCCAAGAGTTCCCGGATGTCGGACAGGGTCCGAACCCCGCCCCCGAATTGCACGGGTATGGGCAAGGCCTGGAATATCTCCCGGGCGATGGTTCGGTTGTGGCTGCCCTGGACCATGGCTCCATCCAGATCGACCAGGTGAAGCCAGGAGGCGCCCTGGTCGCACCATCGTTGGGCGGCCACCAAGGGATCCTCCGCATAGACCGTTTCATCCTCCGCCCGCCCCTGGACCAGGCGAACGCATTTGCCGCGACGCATGTCAACGGCCGGGAAAATGATCATCCGAGTTCCATATCTGGCCTTTGGAGGTGCACCCGGGGCTCATGACCTGCGCGGCATCCGGAGACCACTCAACCGCAGCCCGTTCGCGGTGGCCTCGATCCCATCCACAGCCTCATGACCCGAGGAACCAACCGGTTAGAGGATCAGAGCCCGCCAAAGTTCCTGAGGATGCGCAAGCCGACGTCCTGGCTTTTTTCCGGATGAAATTGGGTCGCCCACACGTTCCCCTTGCGGGTGACGGCTGGGAAGTCGATGCCGTAGTCCGTGGTGGCCAGAACCTGGTCGGCATCGACGGGAACGGCATAGTAGGAGTGGACGAAATAGACGAAACTGCCCTCAGGCACTCCCTCCAGCAGAGGATCCGATTTCAGGAGGTGCAACTGGTTCCAACCGATGTGGGGAACCTGTACTTCCGGTGGCAGCCGCTTGACTCTCCCGGGAATGCAGTCGAGTCCGGCAACCGGACCGAACTCCTCGCTTTGACTGAAAAGCAGTTGGAGACCCAGGCACAGTCCCAACAGGGGGGTCCCGTCAGCCGTTTTTTCCCGGAGCAGCTCCACCAGGTTCCTGGCCCGAAGATTGTCCATCGCATCCGCGAAGGCGCCCACCCCGGGCAAGACCAGCTTGCGGGCGCGCCGGATGGTCACGGGGTTCTGACTGATCTGCGACGGAATCTTCAGGCTGCGAAAGGCGTTCTGTACGCTGTGAAGATTGTTGATGGCGTAATCGACGATGGTGATCATCACAAGACGCCTTTGGTGGAGGGTACTCCCTTGACCGCCGGATTCCTGGCGGCAGCCAGGGAGAGCGCGCGACCGGCCGATTTGAACATGGCTTCGGCCATGTGGTGGGAGTTCTTCCCGTAGAGGACTTCGACGTGCAGATTCATTCTGCCGTGGACGGCCAGGGCGCGGAAGAACTCCTCCACCAGCTCGGTGTTGAGCTCGCCGACTTTTTCGGCCGGAAATTCGACCTTGCAAACCAGAAAGGGACGCCCGGAATAATCGACCACAGCCCGTCCCAGGGTCTCATCCATGGGGACATAAGCCATGCCATAGCGAGTGATGCCTTCCTTGGAGCCCAGGGCCCGGTCGAAGGCTTCTCCCAGAGCGATCCCCACGTCCTCGACGGTGTGGTGGCCATCCACCTCCAGGTCGCCGCTGCAGCGCACCTCAAGATCGAACAGGCCATGCTTTGCCAGCAGGATCAACATGTGATCAAAGAAGTGAATCCCCGTCGAAACCTGAGATGCCCCCTCTCCGTCCAGGTTCAAGCTGACCACAACATCGGTTTCCCGGGTCTTGCGGGATACTTCGGATGTCCGCTGATTCTTCATCCCTCACCTCCCCCATGCATCGTCTCAGTCCCCCTTCGTGGATAACTCTTTTTCCCTTCGTGCTCTTCGTGGATCTCCCTCGTGGATTTCTTTTTTTGGCCTTCGTGGATAACCCCCTCGATTGGTTTCAGGCAAGCCGGGCCCACGCTCCCCACGACGGGGCGGACCATACGAGAGTGAAACAATCGGAAATCGATAGTCCTGTCGTGACCTTGGTATCCCGTCGCGGCTAACCTCAACGCCTTAGTGGCCCTTCGTCGTTCTTAGTGGCCCTTCGTGGATAACTCTTTTTTCTTTTGTTTCAGGTAAGTCCCGCCCCCGCCCCCCACGACGGGGCGCATCACTCAGAGGAAAAACAGCCGTTCGTCAATGAAGACGAACCACCAATGAACACGAATAGTCACGAGGACTGATGGACCTCCTTCAACGACAACTGGCGCCAAAATACTTCTGCACTTTTGTCCCGTTGGTGTGACCCTGTCATGGGAGGAAGCCCCCCCGGGAGCGCGGGCGTCCCGCCCGCACAAATCCTCCCGCAGCTTCAGCCATCTCCTCCACCGGAATCAACCGGCAGCGGCGCCCTGCCTCTGCTTCGGCCGGGCCCATGCGGTTCCCGCCGGCAGGGCGGTCGGCTGCAACATCGCAGGGAAACTGAGCGGCAACCGAAGGGACAGCATGCGGGCGGGACGCCCGCGCTCCCGGGGGTGTCGTCCCGATGGTGAGGTGGGGGGTATCCGGCGGGCGACTTCTCTGAAAGCCGGCCTGTCCCCTTTGGGAAACTCCCGTTTGCCTGCGAGCCGGGCGCCCGCCCCCCGCGACTGGGCAGATCCATCGAGAAGGACTATAAATTGAACATCGATGCACAGGATAATCAGGACGGGAGGCTGCTGCACGAGACGCTGACTCGGGCGATGATCGCGTGCGGATTTGAGGATGTCCGGGAACACAAGCCAGCCGTCTCCGGAAAAAATCCTGTGCATCCTGTGCATCGATGTGAATCAAAAATCTACCCGTGCTTGACTATGAACCGGTTTCCAGCCACCAGGCGCAGGGGGTTGTTTCAGGTAAGTCCGGCCCCCGCCCTGGTGTGCGGATCATACAAGAGTGAAACAATCGGAAATCGATAATCCCTTCGCGACCTTGGCATCCCGTCGCGGTTAACCTCAACGCCTTAGTGGCCCTTCGTCGTTCTTAGTGGCCCTTCGTGGATAACTCTTTTTTCTTTTGTTTTAGACAAGCCTGTCGGGCCGCCTTCGAATATCGGCTCCGCGGGGATGGCCGCCTCCCGCGCCTGCATGATCCGCCTCAAGGCCGCCAGGAAGCGATCGTTTTCCTCGGGCAACCCCACGCTCACCCGGAGAAACTGCCGCAGCATGGGATAGCGGCTGACGTCGCGCACCAGAATGCCCTCCGCGCAAAGGGCCTTGAAGACCTCTCTCGGGTCCGCAGCCAAGCGAAAGACAATGAAATTGGCCCGAGAGGGGAAGGGTTGCACGCCGGGAATCCGGCTCAGACCCTCCCACAGCCGTTCCCGCTCGGCAATCACCCGCTCGATCTGCGGCTTCAGCAGGTCGAAATGCTCCAGCGCCGCCGAGGCCGCCGCCATGGAAAAGACATTGAGGTTGTAAGGCAGCTTGGCCTTGGCCACCTGCTCCACCAGCTCCGGGCGGCCCAAAAGATAGCCGACTCTCAGACCGGCCATCGACATCGCTTTCGAAAAGGTCCTGAGCACGACCAGGTTCTCAAATCGTTCGAGCAGCCCCACGACCGACTGCCGGCTGAACTCGTGGTAGGCCTCGTCAACCACCACCAGTCCGGCCGCCTGGCGCAGGATCTTCTCCAGGTCGCCGCGATCCAACACTCCGCCGGTGGGATTGTTGGGCGAGCAGAGGATGGTCAGATCCGCTTGACGGGCTTCCCTCAGCAACCCCGATCCATCGAACTCCAGGTCCGGTTTGAGGGGAACGTCCCGGCAGGCTCCACCCAGAATCCGGGCAAACATCCCATAGAGGGTGAAGGTAGGCTGAGGCAGCACCACCCTCTTGCCCCTCTCCACTACCACCACCATCAAGGCCTCGATCAACTCATTGGAGCCGTTCCCCACCAGCACTCCGTCCTCCTTCCAATGGCTGAAGTCAGCCAACCGGGAGATGAGGGAGGCTGGCACGAAGTCCGGATAGCGGCACCAGGCTGTCCTGGACACGGCCTGGTGAACCGCTCGCTTGACCGCTTCGGGCATATCGAAGGGGTTTTCGTTCTGATTGACCTTGACCGCTGCCCGGAAGTGCTTGAGGGTATAGGCTTGCAGGTTCCTCACTGCCGGCTTGATTGTGGAAAGAGGATCACCCACGGCTGCTCCTGGAGGCTGGGGGCGGCAGCCGCAGTGCCTTGACCTCGGATTGGAAGCCGACCCTGCGGTGGCTGCCGTCGCAAAAGGGCTTTCTTTCGGAATGGCCGCAGCGGCAGAGGGATATGGCATTGCGGCCGGCAAGGTCGAAGGCCTGCCCCTGGGCATCGTAGATCGTGAATTCTCCCGTGATCCTCAAGGAACCGTGATTTGTCACCGTCAGCTTGGTGTCCGCCATTGCAATCCTCCTCTCATCCCCACTCGAAGTTCCGAAGTACAGGCCGGGAGCGGGCCGGCGCTACCGCCGCGCCAACGGCAGGAAGTGTTTATCATAGCAGATCCATGGAGGGACAAAGTCTTCTTCAATCCCGGCTCACCGAAGGGTGGGAAGTAGGAGGATCGGGGAAATGGAGGGACAAGCTTGACCCTGTTCCGTCGATCTTGATATACAGGCTTTCCTTGCGCTGAAACAGGACGACATCACCGAAAAGGCTGCGGCGCGCCCTCCCGAGCCAAACCGTTTTCGAGCGGTAAACCTCCGGGATCGCGTTAAGACCGCATTAGGCTGAGAGCAATCCAATGGTCCGGAAGATCCGTGTAGCCCTGATCGGCTACCAGTTCATGGGAAAGACACACAGCAACGCCTACCGCCAGATGCCGCACTTTTTCAGTCCTCCGGCCCTGCCGGTCATGAAGGTGATCTGCGGCCGCAACCGAGCCGGCGTCAGCGCCGCCGCCGGCCAGTTGGGGTGGCAGGAGTGGAGCACATCCTGGGAAGAGGTGGTGCATCGACCCGACGTCGACCTGGTCGATATCGCCACGCCGGGCGATTCCCACCTGCCGATCTGCCTGGCCGCCGCCAAAGCCGGCAAGGCGGTCCTCTGCGAGAAACCCTTGGCCAACAGTTTGAGCGAAGCCGGCAAAATGCTGGCTGCCGTGCGCCAGGCCGGGGTGCCGCACATGCTGTGTCACAACTACCGCAAGGTGCCCGCCGTGGCCCTGGCACGACAGCTCATTGCCGACGGTGAACTGGGAACCCTTCGCCATTTTCGAGGCACCTACCTGCAGGATTGGTCCATGAGCCCCGAACTGCCGCTTCTCTGGAGGTTCGACAAACGAAAGTCCGGGAGCGGCGCCCTGGGTGATCTGGGCTCCCATTTGATCGACCTGGCCCGCTTTCTGGTTGGCGAAATCCGCGGAGTTTCGGCACTGCTGGAAACATTCGTGAAACAGCGGCCCCTTCCGAATCAGCCCACCCGGAAGGGCCGGGTGACGGTCGACGACGCCAGTCTGGCGCTTCTTCGATTCGCCAACGGCGCAGTGGGCACGATCGAAGCCAGCCGGTTCGCGCCCGGCCGCAAGAACTACAACGCCTTCGAGATCAACGGCAGCCTGGGCAGCCTGTCCTTCAACCTGGAGCGCCTCAACGAACTCAAGCTCTTCCTCTGTAAAGACGCCCAACACTCCCAGGGATTCAAGGACATCCTGGTTACCGAACCCTCCCACCCCTACATGAAGTGGTGGCCTCCCGGGCACATCATCGGCTATGAGCACACCTTCGTTCATATTGTCCATGACCTGATGCAGTCCCTGGCACGGAACCAGACTCCCTCACCCGACTTCCACGACGGTGTGGAGAACCAGAGAGTGGTCGAGGCCATCCAAAAGAGCGCTCAATCCAGGCAATGGATCCCGCTCCGTCCCCGGCAGGCGTAAAGCCGAGCAATGCCGCTCAGCCGGCCGCACCGACCGCAGAACTCAGCCCGGAGGAGAACAATGGCTAGACCCGTCACACTTTTTACCGGCCAATGGGCCGACATGCCTCTGGAAGCTCTGGCCAGGCAGGCCAAGCAGTGGGGGTTCGATGGACTGGAACTGGCTTGCTGGGGCGACCACTTCGAAGTGGATCGAGCCCTGGAAAGCGACGGCTACGTCCGCGACAAGCGGGCCCTGCTGGACGGTCTCAGTCTGAGCTGCCAGGCCATCAGCAACCATCTGGTGGGTCAATGTACCTGCGATCTCATTGACGCCCGGCACAGGGACATCCTCCCCGGCCGCATTTGGGGCGACGGGGATCCGGAAGGTGTCCGCCGGCGCGCGGCCGAGGAGATGAAAGCCACCGCTCGCGCGGCCAGATTGTTCGGAGTCGACACGGTCAACGGTTTTACCGGCAGCAGTGTCTGGGGAAAACTCTACTTCTTCCCGCCCACCTCCCAGAGCCACATCAACGCCGGCTACCGGGACTTTGCCGACCGCTGGCTCCCCATTCTGGAGGTCTTTCAGGAACAGGGGGTCCGCTTCGCCCTCGAAGTCCACCCGACCGAGATCGCCTACGACATCCTCACCGCCCATCGTGCCTTGGAAGCCATCCGGCACCACCCCGGTTTCGGCTTCAATTTCGATCCGAGCCATCTCATACCCCAGTTCATCAATCCCGTCTTTTTCCTCGAGGACTTCAAGGACCGCATCTTCCACGTCCACATCAAGGACGCCCGGGTTCAAGTGGACGGCCGCAACAGCATTCTGTCCTCCCACCTGGACTTTGGGGATCACCGCCGCGGCTGGGATTTCGTCTCCCCGGGGAGGGGCGGGGTCCAGTGGGACCAGGTCATGCGGGCTCTCAATCGCATCGGTTACCAGGGACCGCTTTCCATCGAATGGGAGGACTCCGGCATGGACCGGAATTGGGGCGCCCCCGAGGCTCTGGCGATGGTTCGCCGGCAGGACTTTGCTCCCTCCCGGGTCGCCTTCGACGCCGCCTTTTCCAGAGACTAGCCCGCATTTCTCACCGGGGGTCTGCACTCTTGAGAAGAGTGCGACCCGGTAAGAAATGCGGGCTTGGTGCCGACCCTTGGACAAAACCTCTGTGAATATCTTTGCCAGGTCCCCCATCCCGGGGTCGGTCAAGACCCGCATGTCGCCCCCCTTGTCCCCGGTGCAATGCCTGCGCCTGCATGAGGCCCTGCTGAACCATACCCTTGCCCGTATGCGGCCCCTCATTGCTCCCGGGGTGGACGCTAGCCTCTGGCTCACCGGAACGCTGAAGGAAGCCCTGGACCACGCCAACCGGCTGGAGGCCCGAGGCTTCGGCGTGGATGTCCAGCACGGCGACCATCTCGGAGACCGGCTCAGCCAGGCGCTGGCCACCAGAGTCCGCCAGGGTTATTCCAAGGTGATCTTCATCGGCACCGACTGCCCCACGCTGGGATCGAAGACGGTCCGGGATGCGATCGACTCCCTGAACCGGCAGGAGGTGGTCGTTGGTCCCGCTTTGGACGGCGGATACTATCTGATCGGATTCGCCGCCTGTCTTCCTGAAATCCTTCAGGGAATTCCCTGGGGGACTCCGGCAGTCTATGGGACAACGCTGGACCTGCTCAGGCGTCGGGGAGTGCGCTGGAAGTCACTGGAACGGCAAGCAGACCTGGACACTTACAGCGACCTGAAGCGATTCTGCCGGCAGGCCTCGCCAAGAGCCCGCCTGGAGGGTGGGATCGATCCGGCTCTTTTTGCTACCATAGAAGGACTGATTCAAGAGGCAGTTCGCGATTTCCGAGGTTCCGCCCAAGTCAGGGCGAGGTCCATCCCGTGAAAGGGCCGGCCTCCCAGGGTGCCGCCCTATCGTCGAGGAACTTCCCCGCGGTGATGTTTCGATCCCTTCCATCAGAAATCCTGATACTCGCCCTGGGCCTGCAGGCGCCCCTTCGGGCAGCCGAGGTCACCGGCCGGATTACCGATTCCCACACCGGAGAAGGCATTCCCCAAGCCATCGTCCGCGCCCTGGCCGAGGAGGAAGGGAGGCCGCCGGTTCAGGACCTGACCGACCACGGGGGACGCTATCTCCTGGACCTCCTGCGAGGACGCTACCGGATCCAGGTGGAAGTCCCCGATTCCAATTATCTCACCAGGCGGTACGGCGGCTCAGGGGACCCGCATGACGGAGACATCATTCACATCCCCACTTTCGATTCGTTCATCGTTATCGACCTGTCTCTGGATATGGGCGGCTCGGTTGCCGGCCAGGTGACTGGCGGCGGCGACCAAGCCCCCGTGTCCAAGGTGAGCATCCGGGCCGAATCGACTGACTATCAAATCTCCACCTCGACCCGCGAAGACGGGAGCTACCTCTTGCCGAGGCTGCCTCCGGGTGAATTCCTCGTTTCCGCCGGGACCAAGGACGAGCAGTATGTCCCCATCTACTATCCAGGGGCCGTCAGCCCTGAGGAGGCGCGACCCATCACCGTGGAGCGGCGCCGCAGGGTCAGCGGGATCGACTTTGTGCTGCAACAGGCCGGCGCCATCCGGGGACGGGTTCGGGCTCTCAAGGGAATGGAGTCGCTGGAGGGATTCCGGGTGGTTGCCGAAAAAGAGGGGGCTTCCTCAATCTCCCGCGTTGCCACCAGCGATTCACTGGGGCGATACCGGCTGGCCGGTCTCTCCCCGGGGGACTACCTGTTGGTGGCAGGTCCTCCCGAAGGGGAAGACCCGCCCAGCCGGCAACAACCCGGCTGGCTGCGCCAGTTCTATCCCCAACAGTTCCATCGGGAATCGGCAGTTGCCCTTGACGTCGAGTCGGGTCTCACCCTGTCCGATATCGACTTCACCCTGATGCAGGAGTGCTGGATCAGTGGGAAGGTCATGACGCTGGGGGACGAGGAGCCTCTGGAGGAAGTCCAGGTGATTCCACAACCGGTCATACTGCGGGGTTTTTCTCCAACGCGAACCCAAACCGATCGGTCGGGGGACTTCCTGCTTCAGGGATTACCCCCGGGGGACTACACCCTGGGCATGCTGCTCCCGGCCAAGCACCGGCGGCTCATCCAGATCTACTATCAGGACAAGCTGAGCCTGGACAAGGCGGACAGGATTGAGCTGGAGGAGGGTAAGGCCCTCCGGGACATCCACTTCAACCTGGCCGCCGGAGCCACCCTCAGCGGCAGGGTTCGTATCGAGGAGCCCGAATATCAATGGGACACCTCGCGAGACGTGGTCAAGCTGGCACGTCTGGATTTCGATCCAAGGGGATCCGAGGACAGGCGATTGAGGGTCGGGGAGGACGGTTCATTCCGTGTGGACGGAACTCCCGGGGGGCGTTACTCCCTGACCCCCAGGCTCTCGGACCCCAATCTGATCGCCCTGCGGTCGCCGCTTCCGCGGGTGGTGACGGTGGTTGAAGGCGACCTCCTGGATGAGTTGGACTTCGCCTTCGAACTCGGGGGCTCCATCTCGGGCTCTGTGGAGTCGGCCAGCGAATCCTATGGCTTGAATCATGTGCAGATCGTCCTCATCAATTTCGTTGAAAACACCTCCTCGGTGTTCGACCTCCCCTCGCCCCAATACACCCTGGCCGGGCTCTCCCCGGGCAGATACTTCCTGGCGCTCCGTTCCAAGCCGGACGCCACCCACCCCAGTCGAGGCTACGGAGTCTCCCAGGTATTCGACTCCAGACTGGTCGATGTGGTCAAAGGGTCCGGCACTTCGAAGGTCGACCTGAGAGTACCCAGAACCGCGGCGGAGCCATCTTCCTATTGACCCGCATTCCACGCGGGGGGTGCACGTCGGCTTTCTGAGAAGTCACCCGCCAGACACCCCCCACCGCACCGCCGGGACGGCAACGCCTGGGAGCGCGGGCGTCCCGCCCGCATCCTGTCCCTTTGGCCGCCGCTGAGCTTCAGTGCGATGCTGCAGGCAGCCACCCTGTGGGCGGGAACCCCATCGGCCAGGCCGAAGCAGTGCCATGGCGCCGTTCCCGGTTGATCCAAGTGGGGGAGATGGCCAAGGCTGTGCCAGGCTTGGTGCGGGCGGGACGCCCGCGCTCCCAGGAAGCCTTCATCCCATGACATCGTCACACCAAGGGCACCATATTGTAGAAGCATTTTGGTGCCGCTTGTCGTTGAAGAAGGTCCATCTGTCTTCTGGTCTATTCGTGTTTATTCGTGTCCATTCGTGGTTCGTCTTCATGAACGATCGGCTGTTTTTCCTCGTATGATCCGCACGGCAGGGCGGGGGCCCGGCTAGCCACTAACCACTGACCACTAGCCACTAACAATAGGCCACGGCGGTCAGGGTGTAGACCCGGGCCACCCGGACCAACTCGTCCAGCGAGACCGTTTCCCGGGTGGCGTGGGCGCCGCGGGCCAGGGGGCCGTGGGTCAAGACGGGAACCCCCGCGGGGGGCGGATTGTATCCGGGAGAGGTGTCGTATATCATGGCCGCGCCCAACAGCTTTCCATTGAAGAACCAAAACCGACCTCCCCGATTCCATTCCAACCGGAGCATCCTGATGAAACCGACTCTTCGAATCCTGGCGCCCTTGCTCCTGGCTCCGATGCTCTGTCTCCCGGCCGCCGCCGTCAAGTGGGCGCCCATCCAGCCAGCCCAGTTGGCTGCACAAGCTCCCAGGATCGATCCCGACGCCGACGCCGAGGCAGTATTCTGGCGGACTTGGGTGACGGATCGAATGATTGGAGGGCGACAACCTCAAAGCATCAAGGAGCAGTACGTTCGCATCAAGATCTTTACCGAACGCGGTGTGCAGGAGCACGCCACCATCGACCTTTTGTCGGCATCGGACGAGATTCGCATCGGGGACCTGCGTGCACGGACCATCAAGTCCGACGGCCGCATCGTGGAGGTTCCCGGTCGATCCATCTTCGAACGGACGGTGTCCAAAGCCGGGGGAATCAAGGTCAGGAACAAGTCTTTCTCCATGCCGGAGGTGGAGGCGGGGGACCTCATCGAGTACCAGTGGAAACAGTATCGCGACGATCATTTCTCCCAGTATACCCGTCTCTATTTTCAGCGGGACATCCCCTCCTGGGAGGTCAGCTACCACGTCAAGCCTTCGGAATATGCCTGGACTCGATTGGGCTACTTGATGGGTTTCCAGGTGTTCAACGTGAGGAACGAGGGATTTCGGGAAACGCCCGGGGGGTGGCAGTCGATCACGGTGCAGGAGGTTGCGGCCTTCAAGTCCGAAGCCCGCATGCCTCCCGAAGACAACATCCGCTCCTGGTTGCTGCTGTTCTACTCCAAGCGGCGCAAGTTCAAGCCGGACCGGTATTGGAGCGAACTGGGAAAGGTTTTTCGCCACGAGATCAAGAACGAGATCAAGGTTGACGGCGCCATCAAGAAGAAGGCCGCCGAATTGACCCTGGGTCTGTCCACACCCACCCAGAAAATCGATCGCATCCTCGACTACTGCCTCAACCGGATCCAAAGCATCTACCACGACCGTTCGGGCGTGACGGCCGAGCAGCGCCTGAAACTGAAGCCTCGAAAGAAGCCATCCGACACCCTGAAGCAAGGGATGGGAACGGGACGCGATATCGCCAAGCTGTTCACCGCGCTCCTGAACGCCGCCGGAATTCGGTCCTATATCGCCTTGTGCGCCGGGCGTGACGATTTCTTTTTCAACTCTCAATTTCTGGACCCCTATTTCCTGAACCGCATGCAGGTCGCGGTCGAGCTCGACGGCAAGTGGAAATTCTACGATCCGGCCTCTCCCTACCTCGAACCCGGCATGCTGCTGTGGCCCAAGGAGGGCGTCGAATCGCTGATCCTCCATCGGAAGCAACCCTTTTTCCAGAAGACTCCCTCTTCCGGTCCCGAGAGGAGTCAGATTCTGCGCAAGGCGAGTTTCAAGCTGCATGAGGACGGGACGCTGGAAGGGACCGTGGAGATGGTCTACCGCGGCCATCCGGGTGTGGCCCGTAAGAACCTGTATGACGCTTACACCCCGGAGGAGCGGCAGAAGGCCATTGCAGAGCGTGTGCGGGAACGGTTGAACACCGCCGAAGTGACCGAGATAGAGGTCCGAAACGCCACCGCCGTCCGCGACCCCTTCACGGTTCGCTACAGGATTCGCGTGCCGGGCTATGCGCAGGGAGTCGGGAGGCGATTGCTGTTGCAACCGGCCTATTTCAAAATGAACGTGCCGCCGGAGTTTGAAACCCGCCAACGCAGGTACGATCTTTATTTCCGGCACCCCTGGACTGAGGCGGACGAGGTCACCATCGAGCTGCCGAAAACGCACCGCCTTGAAACGGCTGCTTCTCCGAAGCCCCTGGAAATGAGAGGCGTGGGAGAATATGACGCCAGTTTACAGCAAAGCGACGGCAACCGTTTGACCTACCGGCGCAGTTTTCGCTTCGGAGACAACGGGACGATATTGTTCCGCGCCGATGCCTATCCTCAACTCAAGCGAACCTTCGATTTCGTCCACCGGCAGGACAACCATGTGGTCACACTCACCCGCAAACCGTCAGTGGATTGACTGGTGGCGTGGCAAGCTGCGGGCGACCGCCCTGGCCCTGGCCTGCCTCTGCTCCCCCTGCCTGGCGGCCGAACGGGCCCCTTCCTGGCTCACTGAGCTGGCCTCCAGCCGAATCCCGGAATACGACAGCGAGGTGGGAGCAGTCGTTCTTCTCGACGAAAAGACAGTGACGGTTGAGGCGGACGGCAAGGTAACCACCTCGGTCCGGAAGGCCATCAAGATACTGACGAGGGAGGGCCGGCGGGAAGCTCGCGGCGTCGTGATCTATCGTACCGACAGCGGCAAGGTCCGACGGTTGCGGGCCTGGACGCTCTACCCCTCCGGGGCTACAAAAACCCACCGCAAGAGGGACATCATCGATGTCTCGCTGGTAGAGGACGATGTCTACGATGTCTATGACGAGTCGCGGGCTTCGGTCATCCTCGGTGAGGATGACGCGGATACCGGTTCAGTGTTCGGCTACGAATCGGTCCTGGAGGACCGGTCGGTATTTACCCAGTTCAGCTTTAACTTTCAGGACGATCTGCCGGCCCTGCTCTCTCGCTTCCGGTTGGAGCTGCCTTCGGGCTGGACCGCTGAATCGATCACGGACAACCACCGGCCCATTGAGCCCCTTGTCAACGGCTCCTCCTACAGTTGGCAACTGGAAGGCCTCCCTCCCGTCTCGGACGAGCCTGCCCGCCCCGGGCTGAGGTCGATCGTGCCCCGGGTCAACGTCAGCTACTTTCCTCCCTCCGCGGTCAAAGCCGCCGGTCCAACCTTCCGCAAGTGGAGTCAGGTATCGGCCTGGCTTGCCTCCCTTGCCGACCCTCGGGCGAAGCCGGACAGTGTCGTCATCACCAAAGCACAAGACCTGACCGAGGGGAAGGAAAGCGAGTTTGAGAAAATCAGGGCCATCGCCGATTTCACCCAGCGTATCAGGTACGCCTCCATCCAAATGGGTATCGGGCGCGGCGGCGGATACCAGCCCAGCCCCGCCCCGGAAACACTCCAAAAGGCCTATGGAGACTGCAAGGACAAGGTAAACCTCATGCGCTCCCTGTTGGCGGCCGTGGGCATCGAGTCCTATCCGGTGGTGATCTTTTCCGGCAATCGCCGCTATGTGCGGCCCGATTGGCCCTCTCCCCAGCAGTTCAACCACGCCATCATCGCCGTGAAGTTTTCAGAGGCGCTGGATGCGCCTGCACTGGCCTCGGCAGGTCAAGGAGGGGAACTCCTGCTGTTTGACCCGACCGACCCCTACACGCCTTTGGGTTACCTTCCCGCCCACCAGCAGGACAGCCTGGCGCTGCTGGTCAGGCAGAGCGGCGGTGAGCTGCTGCGAGCACCGGCTTCCCCTCCCCAGGCCAACCTCCTCAAACGCCACGTCACCATGAGGCTGGCTCGGGACGGCTCGATCGGCTGTCAGATTCGGGAGCAGCTCGAGGGGAGCGCCGCCAGCAGGAATCGCCGCCTTCACAGAAGGCTGGGGAGCGCGGACTATCGCAAGAGAATCGAGCGTTGGGTCTCCCGGGGCGCCCCGGGCGCCGCGGTGTCCAGGATCGAAGCCGGCGATCGCAATCGGGTTGGTTTTTTCCTAAACGTCGATTTCACCGCGGCCGGATACGGGAGGAGGGTGGGTCCACATCTGCTGGTCTTCAAGCCGGCCGTGGTTTCCCACCGGGCCCTCACCAATCTCAACCAGACCCAACGCAAGTATGCCGTGGTTCTGGAAGCCGACACCTACCAGGAAACCGTGGAGGTTGATCTCCCCCTGGGATTTACAGTCGATGAAATGCCGGCGCCCGTGGACCTCACCACCCCCTTCGGACGCTACCGGGCCGAATGGCGCGCCGAGGCCGGCAATCTCGTCTTCAGCCGGCATCTCGAGCTCGGCAATGCCGTCGTTCCACCCGAGGACTACGCTTCGGTGAAAGGATTCTTTGACGAGATGATCGCGGCCGACCAATCGCCGGTGGTGCTGGTGCGGCAATAGCCCGTGTGGACAACCTTCAAGGAATTCACAGCTCGCCGGTTCCGTTTGTGGTTATCCCTTGACAGGCAATCGGGAATTTACCTACCATCCTGCAATTATCGACGCACCCAAGGGGGGTGAAACAGAGTGGCTGAAGTCAGGGTTCAGGATGGCGAAAGCGTGGAAAACGCCTTGCGTCGCTTCAAACGCAAGGTTCAGACCGAAGACATCATCAAAGAGGTAAAAAGGCACTCCTTTTATCTTAAACCGGGCGAAAAAAAACGAGTCAAGCAAGCCTTGGCTCGCAAGCGGAGCCGAAAAAAGCAGCGCAGAGACGCAGAGACGCGCTGACGAAAACAGAACCGCCCAAGCCCGCATTTCTCACCGGGCCGCTGAATATATCCTGCAAAGACTGTGTGTTTTCAACACCTTGTAGGTGTCATGGTGACGTTTTTCAATGACACACGGTGCTGGGCGCGGTCTGGCTTGTCCTTTTTCCCTCAGCGCCCACGTGCTCGCTCGAACGTAGTGACCGCTACGCTCTTCGCTCCCGAGCACGCGCTGAGGGAAAAATTCCTGCGCCATCATCACGCCCCCCGGTGAGAAATGCGGGCTAGTCACCCTCCGAGCGACCCGGTGGGCAACGGGGGCGGGGATCCCGCCTGTACGGCAGTAACCACCGCGGTATTGACAATGTCCTGGGCCGTGCAGCCCCTGGACAGGTCATTGGCAGGGTTTTTCAACCCTTGCAGCACCGGACCGATGGCGCGCGCACCAGCCAGTCGCTCAACCAGCTTGTAGCCGATGTTGCCTGACTGCAAGTCCGGGAAAATGAGCGTGTTGGCCTTCCCGGCAACCGGGCTCTCCGGCGCCTTTTGTCGACCGATCTCACCAATCAGGGCAGCATCCACCTGGAGTTCACCGTCCACCCGCAAGCCCGGATAACGCTCTCGGGCAGTGAGAGTCGCCTCCACCACCTTGTCCACCAACGGGTGGCGAGCGCTTCCCTTGCTGGAGAATGAGAGCATGGCCACTCTGGGTTCTACCCCCAGGAGCGCGCGAGCGTGGTGCGCCGTCGCCATGGCAATATCCGCCAACTGGGAAGCGTCCGGGTTGGGCACCACTGCACAATCGGCAAAGATCAAGGGCCTCTCCGCCCGGCCGGAGTCTCCCGGCAAAAGCATCAGGAAAAAGCTGGAGACCAGGGAACAGCCGTCCTGCAATCCGATGCACCTCAAGGCTGCCCGGACCGTCTCCGCCGTGGTGTGGCTTGCCCCTGCCACCGAGCCGTCGGCGTCGCCCCAGCCCACCATGGCGTTTCCAAAATAGAGGGGGTGCTCCAGTTGACGCACCGCCTCCTGCCGGGTGACGCCCCTGGCCTTCATGCTGTCATAGTAGAGCTCGGCATAGTGATTCAACCTGTCCGAGCGCCTGGGGTCAACCATCCCGACCGATTCCAGGTTCAAACCCAAGGCATCTCCTTTTTCCCGTATGACCTCGGGGGCCCCCAGGAGAGTCAGCCGCATCAACCCCTTTTCCTGAATCCGGGCGGCTGCCGTCAGAGTGCGCTCATCCGTTCCTTCCGGCAGCACGATATGCTTCCCGGCTCTGGCGGCTTTAGCGGTCAACTGCTCCAGAATGGACGCCTTGAACAAGACGATTCCCCTGGCTGTGAATTCTGTGAAGGTTGTTCACACGGGCTAAATCCGAGAAACTGATCGGAGCGTAACCAATCAGTTCAAGGAGAAAGCCCTCATGAACCTTCATAAGAATGCAAGAACCTGCCCCCGAAGTCGAGCCTTGATGGCGAAACGACATTGACAGATGAGCCGGGCCCCCGCCCTGCCGTGCGGATCATACGAGAGTGAAACAACCGATCCTTATGGCCTTTCGGGATTAGGGACCGTGCCCCGTTAAACCGGTTTGCTGCATCAGGGAACATCGATAGACAGGATAAACAGGACGAGAAGCTGCTGCACAGCCTGCAATCTCTCAAATATAAACCATTAAATATAATAGACTTACTCTGGATCAACCCGCTGCAGTTCCCTCATTTTATCCCTCTTTTTGAAAAGGAATCCACTGGACGCTCCAGGATGTTGGCGGACAGGTCAACCGAGTATCAACCCTGAGTCTGGCAGTCCGGGTCCGTCAAGTGAAGTGGCAAGCTGACCGTGCTGCGAATCGGAGATCTTGGATTGTGCTCGCTTGGGACCAGCGGCATCTCGGCCGCACCCAGCGCGTTCTCCAGGCCTGGACAACCCTGGACAACCCGAGACCCGGGTGCGGCCACGACAGGAGCGGCGGTCCTGTTTGCCGCTTCGCTTCAGACGCTCAACTGGCGGCCTACGCGGGTGCTGCGCCCTTGGAGGCGTCTTCGGCCGGCAAGGCACGGCATCGGCTCAACCGGGGCGGGAACCGCCGCCTCAATGCCATTCTGTACCGAATCGTGTTGACCCAGTCGCGACATGCCGAAGAAACTCAAGCCTACCTGCAGCAAAAACTATCTGAAGGAAAGACTCCTCGGGAAGGGCGACGATCGCTGAAGCGATACATCGTTACGATCGGAATGGCGGGCCTCGCCCTCGCCGGCCCCTGGAGAGGTCGCCCTGCTAGACTTGAGCGTCTCGGCTTCGAGCCTCCGGTTCAGGCAAGACAACGCCTTGCCTTGCAACCGGCCGCTTGAGTATGGTGGGTCTTATCTGTCCAAGAAATCAGGGGCGGTACAACTCACCTACCCCTTCTTACCTCTCACCTTAATAATTCCCGCTTCCTGCGGAATTTTGCAAAAGGCTCACTGTTATGTGGTTGTCACTGGTCCCGCTGGATCGGATTTTTATCCCGCTCATTCAAATAAATACCCCGACCCCGACATTCCATTGGCTGCAGAACGGATTCGGCAATTAAGCTGGCACCCGACACGATTATATTCGGAGGGCATCATGCACATTGGAATCAGTTTGCTTTTACTCCTGTCGTTGGCTGTTCTATCACTGGCGGCTCAACCACACGCGGCTGCCCAATCGGACGGCAGCTTGAAGGGCCGCATCTCCCTGAAAGCCACCGGGGACCCGCTGCACGGTGCCAGTGTGACCATTGTGGAACTGGGGCGGATCACACTCAGCCAAGATGATGGAAGTTACCGTTTTCAGCAAGTGCCTCCCGGCAGATACACGGTTGAAGCCCATCTTGACAGCCTCTTTACCGAAGCCTCCACAACGGTAACCATCGAGGCTAGTCAAACGGCCGAGGCCGACTTCCTGCTGGTATTGGCTCCTCCCCGGTATGAGATCACGGTCACGGGATCGGGAAAGCGGGAGACGACATTTGAATCCTTCCAAAGTGTGGAGTCGATCGGGCCCCATGAGCTGAGCCAATCGACCGAAATCTCGCTGGGGGAGATGCTGGACCACAGAGTCGGCACGGGGATCGCCAAGCGCAGCTTCGGACCGGGCCCTGCTCGGCCGATCGTGCGCGGTTTTGACGGGGACCGCGTGCTGATCATGGAGGACGGTATCCGGACAGGTACGCTTTCGTCACAGTCCGGCGATCATGGCGAGATGATCAATCCTGCTCAACTGGAGCGGCTGGAGATCGTCAAGGGACCGGCGACCCTGCTTTACAGCGGCAATGCCATGGGCGGCACCGTCAATGCCATCAGTCGCCACCACGAAGTTCACCGTCATGCCCACCAAGGGTTTCGCGGCTTCCTGTCTGGATCGGGCGGCACCGCCAACGCGTTGGGTGGGGGCAGCGCCGGTCTGGAGTATGGAACCGGCAACTGGATGATCTGGGGACGTGGCGGGGGTGTTCGAACCGGTGACTACAGGGCGCCGGAACAGGGGCAGATCTACAATTCACGCTCTCAACTCAGAAATGGTGGCGCAGGCTTGGGCTGGTACGGGGATAAGATTTTCTTCAGTGTCGAAGCCAAATTCGACGACGGCGCCTACGGTGTACCCTTCGTGCAGGAGTTCCACGGACACCATGGTGACGAGGAAGACGAGCACCGCGACGAAGAAGACGAAGATCACGATCACGACGAGGAGGACGGGGACCACGACGAGGAGGAGGACCACGACGAGGACGGCGACCACCACGACGAGGAAGGAGAGGAGCACGGGCACGAGGAGGAGGGAATCGACCGTATCCTTCTCGACTCACGGCGCCGGAACTTCCGCTTCACAGGAGGATTGAGGGACCTGGGGACGGCGATTGACGAATTCGTTCTGAAATTGAGCTTGACTGACTGGAATCACAAGGAGATCGAGTTCTTCGAGAACGGGGAGCAGCATGTCGGTACAACGTTTGATCAACAGGAATTCGTCTATCGGGGAGTCTTCGAGCAGAAAAAGGTTGGGCCATTGAGCGGTCGTTTCGGCTTCTGGGGGCTGGATCGAGAATACTCGGCGGTCGGGGAGGAAGCGCTGTCGCCCCCGATCGATCAGACCGGATTCGCCCTTTATGCCCTAGAGGAACTGGACTTCGAGACCGCCAGGTTCCAGTTTGGCGGCCGACTGGAGACCCAGCGCTACCGGCCGGGTTTTGCCGACCGGGGGGGAGATCATGCAGACGAGGAGGACGGCAATGAAGAGCACGAACACGAGGCCGAAGAAGGCGAGGAAATCCCGGAGGCCGTAAATCGCACTTTTACCGGAGCATCGGCGTCAGCCGGACTGCAGGTAGACACCTGGAGTGGAGGATCGCTGGTCGTCAACTACTCCCACTCCTTCCGGTCTCCGTCCCTGGAGGAACTCTACAACTACGGTCCCCATGCGGGGACGCTGTCCTTCGAGATAGGCGACCTGGCTCTTCGCCCCGAAACGGGAGACGGCATCGAAATGTCCCTGCGCCACAACAGCCAGGGTGTGAGAGGCGAACTGAACCTCTTCTACTACAACTTCAACAACTTCATCTTTCCCTTTGCTCCCGGAGAAGTCGAAGACGGACTGCCGGTGATCGAATTTACCCAGCTCAATGCCCGCTTCCTGGGAACCGAGGCCAACCTCGGCATCAACCTGAATCCCAAGCTCTGGCTCAACCTCGGCATGGACTACGTGGACGCCCAGGAGACCGACCTCAGCACACCGCTGCCGAGAATTCCTCCGCTTCGAGGCAAGCTGGGGTTCGATTTCAACCACCTGGGCTTCCGCGTCTCTCCAGAGTTGATTGTAGCCGCACAGCAGCACCAGACCTTTACCGGAGAGACCCGCACGCCCGGATACGCCGTGATGAACCTGAAGGCTTCTTACACCCTCGCCCAGCAGCACCTGGCCCATCAGTTCTCGGTCAGGGTCTTCAACCTGAGCGACCGGCTCTACCGCAACCATTCCTCATTCATCAAGGACTTGGCTCCCGAGATCGGCCGCGGCCTGCGGGTGACCTATACCATGCGATTCTTTTGAGAATTTCAGCCGGCGCAGGCGGGAAATAAGCGCAGGCTCCGGGGAGACCTTCAGGACTCAGCGGAGCGCACGGCTTGAGTGGAAGGGGAAGCAGATTTCGTCTGCGGCACGGCCTCGGACGGCGCGCGCGTTGTCGCCACGTCGATTCTGCCACGGATAACGGCTCCATCCTCAATGAGGATCCGCGGCGCCCTCACGTCGCCATCGATCGAGCCGGTATTGCAAAGCCTCATGCGGTCCAGGCAAACAATATTGCCGGTGACGCGACCGAAAATTGTCAGGTTCCTGGCCTCGATGTAGGCATTGATCCTCCCCGGTCCCTTGGGCCAGGTAACGCGCCCAGTCGTCCATCAGGACACGGCGGCGCTCGAACTGGTCCGAGCGGGCATAGGCTGCCTCGACCCGGTTTCGGACCACATGCGCCAAGGCCGCCTCGATCACTTCCCGGGGATGGTCCGTCTCCTCCCCCGCCCAGTCCCGGAAGCTGGAGCGGAACCCGTGCGGCACGGCAGCAATCCCCTGCTCGCGCAGCAGCCACCGCAGCTGCTTGTCGTCAAGCGGCTTCCCTTGCCCACGGGTGAACACCAAAGGACCGGCTCCCTCTCCAAGCGTCCGTGCCGCCTCGAGGATCTCCAGGGCGCGGCCACCGAGCGGCACCCGGTGCTGGCGGTTCGCCTTCGTCCGCCTGGCCGGGACGGTCCATACACCAGCGTCCCGATCGATCTCCGCCCACTCGGCCCACCGCACCTCGCCCCACCTGGCCGCCGTCAGCACCAGGAACTCGAAGGCCAGCTTCGCGGCTGGCAATGCCGTCGATCCCCACACCGTCCGGATGGCCGCAGCCACTTCTCGATGCGGTAAGGCCCGCATGTACTCGGTAACGTCATGTTGGGGACCCAGGACTGGGCCGATCCTGTCGCAGGGATTGTCGATGCGGAACTCCGTGGCCACGGCCCATTCCAGGACCGCCCGCAGGCGCTGGCGCACCCGCCGGGCCGTGGGGGCCTGTTGGTGCCAGATGGGCGTGAGGATCTCAAGCACGTCGGCGCTCGTAACCTCAGAGACCGGCATCTTGCCGATGCGCGGGAAGGCGAACCGCCTCAGGCTCGACATCCACTCGCGGGGGTGTCTCGGATTGCGCCAGCCGGCCCGCTTCTGTTCCAGCACACGGGCGGCGGCTTCGGCGAAGGTGGGAATGCCCTGGCTGCGTCGCTTCTCGGCGAGCGGGTCTCCACCCTCACGTGCCAGCTTGCGGTTCGCCAGTGCCTTCTCCCGGGCCTCGGCCAGGGGGACCAGGGCAACGCTGCCGAGTCCGATCTCACGGCGGCGGCCCCGGATGAGGAGGCGTTGAATCCAGCTGCGGGTTCCGCTGGGCTGGACAAAGAGGTACAATCCGTTTCCATCGGCGTGTCTTCCGGGCGGAGCGGAGCGGACGAAGGCAGCCGAGAGGGCCTTTTGGGGATGGCGGCCCTTGGGTTTGGTCCTGGGTAGCAGACGGGCGGTATGGGTTCCAGCAATCATCCCCTTATTATAGGGGGATGGCAATGGATTGCAAAGGATGTTTTGAGCTGGCCAAGCGATGGCGGTACTCAGTTAAACTAATGAAATTAAATACAGTTATAGACTGTAGTGGACGACAGTAGACGTTGCTGGAATGTGAAAGGCTGCTGCTGCAGGGGAAGCAGACTGGCTCGATGATCGGGTGCGCGTTGGAAGTGATCCACGAACTTGGGAGCGGGTTTTGGGAATCCTTGTTGAAGAAAAGGTGATGGTCAAACTCAAGGGGGTGAAAACTCTCGTCCCGGAGCATGCAGCCCAGACCATCAACAAACAATCCTGTTAATCCTGTCCATCGATGTTAATCAGGGATCGACTCATGCTCGACGCCGACACCAAACGCCGGGAATTGTAGGGTGTGACTCCGTGTCCTTCCTGGATAACCCCCAGAAGTTGTCAATTCCTCTCCAACCCCCTTTCTTTCAATCTTTTGAACCGGTTTTGCCTCACTCGAACTCAGGTGTTGTTTCAGGCAAGTCGGGCCCCCGCCCGCCACGACGGGGCGGATCATTCGAGAGTGAAACAATCGGAAATCGATAATTCTTTCGTGACCTTGGTATCCCGTCGCGGTTAACCTCAACGCCTTAGTGGCCCTTCGTCGTTCTTAGTGGCCCTTCGTGGATAACTTTTTGTTGTCTCTTCGTGGATCCCCTTCGTGGATATCTTTTTTCCCCACTCACCTGGCGGAATCCAGCAGCTTCCCTACCCGATCAGCGGCGGCTTTGAACTCCGGGTCCGGACGCAAACGGTGAGCTTGCCGGTAGGAATCCCGGGCTTGCCGGTAGTTTCCCGTCTTTTCTCGACAAAACCCCAAGCCATAGTGGATGGCGGGATCGCCGGGTTCTTCTTCAACAGCCTGCTCCAGAGCCTCGGTCCCTTCCGGGTATCGGTGCAAGCCGATGAGGACCTGCCCTAAACTGTAGAAGATTCCCGGATGGCGGCTGTCGAGGGCGAGCACCCTGCGAAAGTATCTCTCGGCGCTGGGGAATTCCCTCAAACCCAAATGAGCCCTGCCCGCCAGGTGGTGTGCCGCCACGCTGTCGGGACGCAACTCCAGAGCCTCCACCGCCAGATCCACCGCCCGGTCGAGGTAGTTGGTCTTTCCGGCATCTCCCTTGGTTGCAGAGAGCCGCAAGCAGACTTCTCCCAGGGACACCAGGACCCCCGGTTGCCTGCGGTCGAGCTCCAGGGACCGTTCCAATGCCTCCAGGGCTTGCGGAATACGTCCCAGGCTGTACTCCAGGCTGCCCAGTTGCGCAAAAAAGGCAGGCTGTCTCCGTGCATAGGGTTCGGCCTTCTTGAATTCCCCGTGGGCCTGGGCAGGCTGGCCCTGCCTCAGGAGAATCGAACTCCGGGCAAAGTGATACTGAAATCTTTGCCGGTCGGTCCGGATCCATGCCTGTCCCTTGTCCAGGACCTGCAGGGCCGTCTCGTAGTTGCCGCGCCCCGCCTGAATGCGGGCCAGGCCCAACTCCGCCTCAAAGTCAGGTTGCAACTCCAGAGCGTTTCTCAGATAGGTTTCCGCCTGGTCATAATCCCGCAAATGATAGTAGCTGAGACCCAGAATTCGATTGACCAGGGCATCCTCGGGATTCTCCCTGATTTCGGCCAGGAGCAGCTCGACGGCTCGACGATATTTCCCCTGCTGGTAGTAGCTCAGTCCACGGAGCCAGTCGGCGGCAGCGGGAAGGGGCGCCATCCAGACCGAAGCCAGCAGGCTCAGGGCGACGCAAACCCGCAAAACAGATCCTCCCCGCAGGGACGGGGGATGCAGAAGTTTCATGGGCATTCGGCGACTCGATGAGAAAGCCGGGCTGGCGGCAAGAGGGGTGGACACCTCAACCCCGGTCAGGAAATTCCAGCCTGCGCCGGCCTTGGGGGCAGCGCCCAGGGATCTGAACGAGGGATGGAATCATCCCCTGGCCCCGCATGTCTCACAGGGGAGCCTGCACTCGCGAGGCGAGTGCAACGCTTGAGAAGAATGCAGGATGGCGCAACGAGCTGCTGAAAATAAACTGCTTTTCATGATGTGTCCAGCGACCCGGTGAGAAATGCGGGCTAGAGCCGTATTTCTCACCAAGGGGTGGCCGCATCGGTTCTGGGAATCTTTTAAAATATTCTTAAAAAAGAAGTTAACGAGATTCTTGGAGGAGAAACGATGCGCACACAGTGTCACAGTAAACCGCTGGAGTTTGAGGGCCATTGTTCCCGCCGCCGCTTGGTGGCGAAGGAACTCATTTCCCTTTTGGTTTTTCTTCGTGTCGCTTCGTGGTCCTTCGTGCCCCTTCGTGGATATTTTTTTGTCCTTCGTGGATTGAGAGCCGACGTTTCCTACCCTTGGTGAGAAATGCGGGCTAGAGTCGCAATCGCCTGCGTTTGGCGTCAATACCCAGCCGCTTGACCTTGGAGTTGAGCGTGGAGAGGGGCAATCCGAACCGTTCGGCCGCCTCGGTCTGACTCCAATTGACGCTCTCCAGCATTTGCAGGATCACGTCTCTTTCAAAGCTATCCAGGATCACGCAGAGTGGCTTACCGTCCATGGCAGGCACGCCGTTGGATTTGTGAATCGGCGAAGCCGGCCGGACCTCGCAAGCGATCACCTCCTGGGACAACTCGCCCGATGTGCTCAACACCACTGCCCGCTCGATGAGGTTCTCCAGTTCCCTCACGTTTCCCGGCCAGTCGTACTGCACCATGAGTCTCATGATCTCGGGAGACACCGGACTGAAGGTCTTGTCGTTCTCCTGGCTGTATTTCTTCAGAAAATGATCGACCAGCAGGGGAATGTCCTCCTTACGCTCACGGAGCGAAGGGAGTTGAACGGCAATCACATTCAAGCGGTAGAACAGATCTTCCCTGAAAGTGCCCTGTTCCACCAATCCCTTCAGGTCCACGTTGGTGGCGGCAATGATGCGGGCGTCCACCTTGATGGTGTCCACGCCGCCGAGACGCATGAACTCTCTCTCCTGAATCACCCTTAGCAGTTTGGTTTGAGTCTCCACCCCCACCGTTCCAATCTCGTCAAAGAATATGGACCCCTGGTCCGCCACCTCGAACAGCCCCTTCTTGGAAGCGACAGCGCTGGTAAAGGCGCCCTTCAGGTGCCCGAAGAGCGTGCTCTCCAGCAGGTCGGACGGAAGACTGCCGCTGTTCACGGTCACAAACGCCTTCTTGGAGCGGCCGCTGTTGGCATGAATCGCCTTGGCGATGAGTTCCTTCCCGGTGCCGCTTTCTCCCTGAATCAGCACCGTGCTCCGGCTCTGAGCCACCTGAGACACCAGATCGAAAACCTTCAGCATCCGCTCACTCTTGCCAACCATATTGGCGAATCCGGATTGCCTCTTGAGAGCGCGCTTCAACTCCCGGTTCTCGTACTGGAGCTTCCGCTGTTGAATCCGGTTTCGGATATCCAACAGGAGCTTATCGTTATCCCAAGGCTTGGTGACGTAGTCCACCGCCCCGGATTTGATGGCCCGAACCGCATTTTCAATCGTGCCGTAAGCGGTGATCATGATGACGGCAGTCTCTGGAGAAGCGTGGCCGATCTCCTCCAGCACCTCCAGCCCATTCTTGTCCGGCATCATCACGTCCAGAAGCACCAGATCGAAGAGGTTGGACTCCAGCTTCTTCAATCCATCCACCCCACCCTCGGCCAGGGCTACCTTGTAGTTGGCGTCAGATAGAAGGATCTCGAGACTCTCGCGAATCGCAGGCTCGTCGTCGACCACCAGAATGGATCCGGAGTGCTCAGACATTGGCCACCTTCCTGGCGGCAGGAAGCTCCACAATGAACCGCGTGCCCTGTCCCAACCTGGAGTCCACCATGATGTTCCCCGAGTGCTCCTGAACGATCCCGTAGGTCACCGAGAGCCCCAATCCGGTGCCCCGGCCCATTTCCTTGGTGGTAAAGAAGGGATCGTAGATTTTCTTCAGGTGCTCCTCTGAAATTCCACTCCCGGTATCCTCGATCTCGATCCGGAACACGGAATCCGGGGAGGATGTCCTGACCAGCAACTCTCCCCCGTGAGGCATCGAGTCCTTGGCATTGACGAACAGATTCAGGAATACCTGCTGCAGCTTGCCGGAGTTGCCGGAGACCCGGACGGCCGTGGAACCCAGCTCCGTCCTCAAACGGATCTTGGCTGTCTTGAGCTGGTGCTCCAGCAGGGACAAAGTTTCGGAGATGACGTCGTTGACCTCCAATTCCCGAAACGCCGTTCCCTGGGTCCGGGAGAAGTTGAGCAGGCGGTTGGCGATCTCGGAGGCACGCTTCGATTGCACCACGATTTTCCCCATAATTTTCGCCTTGGGATCATCCCCGCTCAACTGCTTGCCCAACATCTGGCTGTAGCTGGAGATCACCGCCAGCGGGGTATTGACCTCGTGGGCCACACCGGCAGCCAACAGCCCGATCGAGGTCAACTTCTCCGATTGCACCAGTTGGTCTTCCAGGTGGACCCTCTCGGTTTTGTCGTCCAGAATGATGATGCGACCGGTGACCCCCCGATCCTTGTCCAACAGAGGAGTGACGGTGACGTCAACCACCCGCAAATCCTGGCCAATCTTCAGTCGGCACTTGTAGAGCCGGAAGACTTCGGAATGTCCCGAAGGGTCGGGGCCCAGTCGCATCCGCATCTCCCGGACCAAGTTCTCCGGAAGCGCCTCGGAAACTCCTTTGCCGATAACCCGATCCTTGGGCACCCCCAAAAGGGTCTCCATCCGAGGGTTCCAGCTCTCAATCCTCTCCTCCAGATCGACCACCACCACCCCGACGCTGATGGACTCAATGATGCTCTCACTGTATTCCTTGAGCTGCCGGAGCTCTTCCGCCTTCTGGTGAACGGAGGAGTACAACCGGGAATTCTCCAGAGCAATGCCGACGTAGCCGGCGATGGTATGCAGGAGCTCGACATCCTCGCTGGTGAGCAAATCGCCCCGATGGGTTCTCCCCAGCCCCAGGTAGGCAATGGTCTCCCCTTTGGTAATACAGGGAAGATAGTAGTGCAGCCCCAGTTGTTCCAGGGCTTCACGATGTTCAGGTCTCTCCGCCATGAGACCCCTGAGGTTCTCGTAAAACAGAAAGCCCTTGGCCAGAGAGGGATTCCGTGGATGCAGGAAGCCCAAATCCAACCCATGGGGTTCCCTCGGCAGGCCCACCGACCTGGCCAGCCGGAACTGCTGGGAACGCCCCTCCGAGCCCAGAAAAACGGCCACCCTTTCCACCGACAGGGTGGTGCTGATCTTCTCGGTCACCGATTCCAGCAGCCGGGAGACATTCACCTCCGAGCCCAGCTTCTTCCCGAACTCGATGAGGGTCTGCCGGTAGTCGTATCGGTCCCTGTAGAAGTACTGGTCCACCTTGGACTGGATCCAGTTGCGCAAGGGCGAGAAGACAAAACCGGCCACCACCACCGAGATCACGCCGTAGATGAACTGAGCTCCAGCCGCATGGAACACCTGACCGACGATGGCGATGAGACCCAGGTAGAAACCCACCCCGGCCAACGAGGCCAGCGTCGAGGCCATCCCCTTCTTGAAGATGATGTCCACATCCATGAGGCGGAACTTGATGATGGCGTACCCGAAGGTCAGCGGGATCAGCACCAGCGGCAGCACGGTGATCTCCATCCAGACCGTGGGAACGACCCCCATCCAATAGGGGACGGCATAGGCCAGGAAGAAGGGCAGCGTTCCGAAGACGGTTCCCAGCACGATCCACTTCATCTGCTGCCTCAGGATCTGGTCGGCGCTGGCCCAGTAGGTGTGGGCCAGCGCCAGCATTCCCAGGACGAACAGACCGGCGAAATGGAGCATGTGAAGCTGATCCAGAAAAATCCGGGTCCTCAGCGGCGCCTGAACCAGCAAGAGGTTGAAAACGAACAAGACCTGAGTCCCGAGCAGCAGCACCGCCGGCAGGTAGAGCGAGGCCTTCAGAGGGGTGTAACGCTCCAGAAACGATTTCGGATGGGGGAAACTCAGACAGAAGTGGAGAAACAGCGGCGGCAGGAACAACAGGTAAATGGCGTCCAGCCAATAGACGCTCCAGTCGAAAGTGTTCAACTTGCCGGTATAGGAAAAAGCAAAGACACCGAAAGAAGCCAGGCAGATGGTGTAGAAATGCAAAGCCCCTTTGGCTTGCCACCGCCGCAGGAAAATAAAGACGCCGATGAGCAGATAGAGGAGACCGACAAATTCCAGAAACCGCTTCAGGCGCAGATTGGTAGGCTGGGGACCGATCACCAGGGTGGTGGCGTAGCTGTCCCCCGAGCGGGTCAGGGCGTACTGCACCCTTGACCACACCCCCAGTTGATCCAGTTCCTCCGACACCTCGGTGGCCCGGGTGATCGGTTTGCCGTTGATGGCCACCAGCACATCGCCCTTCCGAATGCCGGCCTTGTCCGCAGGTCCCCTGGCTTCCACGATGACGGCTTCCACACCGCGAGAGGTCTTGATCCACCCGCCTCCGTCATCCGGGGTGACATGCTTGCCCTTCTGCCGGCTATTCACGAGGCCCATCAACGCCATGGCCGCGGTGAGCAGCACGATCAGGGTCGTCTTGAAGCCGAAATTGGCAACCATTGCCTTACTCGCGCGCTAGTGCCCGCTGCGCTCTTCGGTCGCGAGCACGTGCTGAAGGGGATACTTCCTGCGCTATTTTCACGCCCCCCGGTGAGAAATGAGGGCTAGGAGTCTGCGCCGCAGAAAAATTTGGAGGGATAGTCTTCCATAAAAAGGATAAATTATTGCTGTGAATAGGGAAGACGATCCTTTCCCCAGTTGATTGTCCACCAATAATAGGGATCACAGTCCACCAGAAGGGCTCGGAAGCGTTCTACAGCGCAGACTCCTAGACTCCTTGAGCGAGGATGACGTTGACAAATGAGTCAAGTTTCGCAGATGGATCAAGTTCAGGCAGCAAGCGGATATTCATCGCCCAACATGCTTGTCGGTCTGAGGCACAGCCTCGCTAGAACTTGAGCCTGATGCCACCCCGCAATGACCGCGGGGTTTGGAGGAATTCGGAGTGCCTTGGCTCACCGGCGGTGTCTGTCAAATCAAACCGGTGCTGATCGAAGAGGTTGTGGACATCGAGCTGAGCCTCCAGATCCCCGGGAATAAACCGCCCTACATAGGGTATGGCCTGACTCACCATGAGACTCAAGCCGGGAGCGGAACTCTCAAAGTACTCCTGATAGGGGTCGATGACGGTGAGTGAAACGCCGGAGATCCATCGATAGGTCGCGGCCACTCGTGTCCTGGAGAGATTCACCCGAGCCTTTAGTCGGGCCACCATCACATGATAGTTCTTTGGCGCCAGGCCGAAAGTTCCATGGCCCGACCGCGCCCCTCCGCCGAAGGTATATCCCAGGTCCGTGTGCATTCCATGACCCAGCGGACGTCCATAGGCGACCCGAACCCCTTTGGAGGAGACCGGGACGATTCTCCGCGAGTCGGCCGCCGCCCATGCCCTTCCCGGCGAGAACTCATCCGAATAGACACCTACAGCCAACTGAGAACCGTTGTTCAACTGCTGGTCCACCGTCGCTTCCGTGTGGGTGGCTTCGGTTTGACCCAAGCGCAGCTTGCTCCCGAATTGGTGTTGAAAGGGGGATGAAAAAGAATCCTCTTCTCCGGATTCGGATGGGACCGTGCGATAGAGCCGCGGCATGGACTTGGTACGAATGAACGCCACCTGGTAGGCGGGATGGGGCCTCATTCTCAATCCCCAGCGCGGCCGCACCCGTCGCGCCTTCACCGAGGGATCGGTGGCCTGGAGTTCCACCCCGTAAATCGCCGAGAGCATCTCGGAAATGGCCACCTCGTCCTGGAAGTCCAGGTTGAAGAGGTTGAGCCGCTGGAGGTGGCCCTTTTCGGACGGAACCTGTCGGTCCAAATAAGGGAAACTTCCCAAGCTCACCCGCAGCGACGGATTGTGCCCCTTCAGGTTTTTCCACTGGATCAACGAGTCCATCTCAGTGTAACCGCTTTCGGACACGGTTCCCGCCACCAACCAGCGCGTGTTCGAGTTGAGGTCCTTCACGAAGACGAACTCGGTAAAGGCCGCGCCAAGGTCCAGCAGGTCCGGGTCGGCGGAAAAGGCCGTAGAGTAAACGTGGACCGAGCCGTGCCACCCCTGATCCGCCGGGGCCGGAGTCCGGGGCGATTCCAGATCGAGCTCCAGGTCGGCTCCCTGGCCGGCCCCTTGGAAGCGCAAAATCGGACGGGTGGAGGAAGCCATCCTCAACACCGAGCCGATTTCCTCTTCGTGGGCAGCGGCACCAGCGCCCGCCGACCCGGGTGACAGGGTCTGGAGATAGAGATTCTGCAAGCTGAGGTTCAGGCGCTCCATCTTGCCGGCCACCACCTCGATTCCCGACTTCAACATCGGCAGGTAGCTGGCCAGGCTGACGCTCAGGGTATAGGAACCGGGCAGCAGGTTCTTGATCTCAAACCGACCGGACCCATCCGTGGTGACCTTCTGAACCACTTGCGGGTTGAAGGTCCCCTGCAGAAGCCTGACCAAGACGCCTCCGAGCGGAGTTCCCCGCGAGTCCTTGACGAATCCGGAGATGTAGCCCCGGTCCATCTGTGCCGCTGCCTGGGCGTTCAGGACCCCTCCAGCCAACAGGGCAATGAGTAGCACGACAGTTGTCTGACCGAATCGCATCGAGTCTTTCCTCGTTTTCATTCACCTGGCCCGCGCCCTACCATAGTTGCTCCCTGGGATCAATGCACCTCGAAGCGGCCGACCTGGACCACCGAGCGGTCCGACAACTTGTCGGTCACCGTGACCTCCAGGTGATACCGACCGGGTTGCAGGGACTTGAGCGACACCCTCCTGGCCAACGTCATCTGCCGCGAAGCCCCCACAAGTTCTTGCTGATCCTCCTGTAATCGCGCAATTTCCTGGTTATCTTTACTGAAACGGTACTCTATGGCCGCCGACGGCAGCTTCGTCTCCTGATCCAGGGTCAGGTTGTAGACCTGAAAGTAAATACCCAGGCTCTGTTCCCGATCAAACTGCTCGCTCACATTGGGATGGACCCTGGTCCCACCGATCACGAACATTCCCTTCCCTACCTGCCGGTCAGGAAGTCTTTCGATACGATCGGCCAGGATCAGACTGCTGGTGGCCAGCCGGTCATCCTGATATTTGGGCACCACAATTCCAACGTATTCCGTCCCCACGTTCCCGCTGTGCAGGTCTTTCAGGACCAATTCCAGCTTGTAGCGGCCGGAGCGCAAGGGCAAGGCTCGCTGATACAAGGACTTCCCGCCAAGAACCTGCTTGAACAGGGAATTCGGAACGTCCTTGACGACCGCATCCTCGAAAACCTGAACCACCCGGCCCGTGATGGTGGATACCCTGCCAAAGATGTTGACCCGTCCCCGGCGAACTCCCTCCTGGTCCTTGAAGGTCATATCCTTGTGGTGCAACTCGACGGTGATTGGGGTCAGCACGGTATCTTCGGTGATCCTCAGAAAGTCGGTTCTGGAGTTGAACGGAAGCAGGTTGTAGGAGAGCTTGGTGTTGACGACAGCCTCCAGGTCAGTGAACTTGACCTTGGGTGGGCGTTGGAGGGCCGAATATTGGGACAGTCGTTCAAACTGATTGTACCGCCGGCTCCGGCCGCCAATGGCGGGCCCCAAGGGAATCCCGGACGGATTGGTGAAACGGTCCGCCTTGCTGGCCATCCCCATGCTCTCCATGGTGGTCAGCCCGGCATTGGGCACATGCAGCAAGGCGTCCTTCTCGGTAGGGTCCATGGTCATGCGGTATTCGCCCGTCATGGTGGGATCGACGAATTCGATCAGCACTTCGTTGCCCAGATCCGGACCCTCCAGGTGGCGATAGCGCCAGATTTCGAAGGGATAGGTGCTGGTGATTCCTCCCCCTTCGTCCAGGGGACGGGCATAGCGGCCGCCCCCCGCATGGGACTCGATCTCGTCGGGAGGGCCGAACGGGATATAGATACGCCCGCGATCCGTCAGCCAGCCCGGGGTCCCGGCCGAAAAGCGCTCATTGGCGTAGGCGATGCGCCGGTAGTGTTCGTCTCGGGCCTCGTTCTCGACCGTGTCCGGAGAAGGATCCCGCCTCAACCAGAACTGCTCGATGAACTGATACCGTTCATCATCGGTGGTCAGTTGCCGGAATGCCCGCTTTTCTTCTTCCGTAATGATATAGAGAGCATCTTCCCGAATCCACTTTTTGAGGTAGCGATCCGATGTCTCCCTCGTGAGCGATTTCTCCCGCTTCCCCGTGCCCTTGGCCGCCTCCAGAGGGAGCCGGCCTGCCGCCAGAACTACAGCCACCCAGCAGAAGAGGATCAACCCGATTGGATTGCGAGCACTCACGGACAGTCCTGACAGTCCACGTAACAGTAGGTCAATTTGAGGGATTGGAATGTGGACTGGAATCCTTTGATTATAGACCGCAACCGATTGAAGTCAATCCATTTTCGCCGCTGTCCCCGGGCTCCTGGCGACGGCTGCCGCAGCCTGGCGGGAGCGCGCACAACTCCGCGGAGTTTTCATCCGGTAAGGATGCACGCCCTCAGCCGCGGGCGCGGGACTGACTTCCAATCGCCGGCCATGATAGTATGCCACCGGCTGGCGGCGGGAGTCCTGAAAGCGGGTGGTTTTCCGCCGGCTCCCGGCCAGCGGCCACCCGACACCGGCGAGTCGCCCATCGTTTCCATGACTCCCTCCAATAGAAAATGCCCGTTGTGCCAAACTCGCAAGGCCAAGCGGTTCTGCCCGGCCAAGCAAGCCCGCATCTGCCCGGTCTGTTGCGGGAAAAAGAGAGAAGTGGAAATCGACTGCCCCGCCGACTGTGTCTACCTCCATTCAGGGCGGGAATACGAACGGACCCGGAGGACCAGGCTGGGAGCGGGAAGGCAACTCACCGCAAGGCTGTGGGACCGCACCTTCCAGGCCAGGAACATGGAGTTGCTCACAGGTCTGTGGACTACCATCCACCAGTCGCGCTCCCAGTCTCCGGCCCTGGTGGATGCCGATGTGCGGGAGGTCCTGGAACGGCTGCTTCAAACCTATCGGACACTGGAAGGAGGCATTTATTACGACCACGTGCCCGACACGCTCACTCAGAAAGTTCTCTACGGATCGCTGAAGTCTCTTTTGGACCAGCGCCGGAAAACGGAAGACCTCTCGGCTTCCACCCCCAAGACCGGAGATGTGCTGGATTGCCTGCAAATGAGTCTGGAAATGGCAAACCTTTCCGACCCGTCGCGGCCCAGGAGCCGGGAATTCCTGGACCAGATTTCAGGCATGGTGTTGAAATCCACCGGAAAGCCGCCCCACCTCGAGGATCCGCCCGGAATTGTCCTGCCCTAGCTGGCTGCGCGGTCCCTAACGAGGCAATTGACTCGCCGCCTGCGCGGCTGCTGCCCGTGCTGCTGACAGTCACTCACGGGGCGCGGCGTTTGCCCCCCACCGGCTCGACTGCGGGCTCCGCCCTGGTCTCGCCGACTCCCCCTCAAGGGGGGAGTGATTCTTGAGGCTTGCACAAGGCTCCTTGCCCAATACTCTGGCAAGGTGTAAACCCTGTTTCCGGTTAATGGTGTAAAGGATGTTTCCGGTTTGCACCCGGGCCCGGTGGCGCTGGCAGGGGCGGAAGCGTCGGTAGGGAATCGATGCGGGCGGGACGCCCGCGCTCCCAGGCGAAAGCTGATGCGGAGGGGGGACGCCGGCCCGGCGCCGGGGATCGATATTTTTTCATAATTAACATCAATGCACAGGATGAACGGGACGAGAGCTTTCTGCACGAGAAGCCGGCTCCGGCAATGATCGCGTGCGGATTTGCGGATGCTCAGGATTACAAGCTAGCCGTTTCCTGAAAAAATCCTGTGCATCCTGTGCATCGATGTTAATAATTCATTCAAATGATGCCCCGGATTACGAGACGCCGGACTGGAAAAGGCAATCCTGTATGTCCTGTCCATCGATGTAAATAATCCCTGTAACTCACGAGGCGGAGGCGCCCCCCCCACCGACTCGACCGCGGGCGGCGCCCTGGTCTCGCCGACTCCCCCTCAAGGGGGGAGTGATGTTGAGGCCTGCACAATCCTCCTTGCCCGATACCTTGGCAAGGTGTAAACCATGTTCCCGGTTTATTGTGTAAAGTGATGTTACCGGTTTGTACCCCGTATCACTCCCCCCTTGAGGGGGAGTCGCAGAAGCCGAGCCGACAGGCGAAGACTGATGCGGGGGGGGGGGGGGAGCCCGGGCACCAGCCATTGGCCTGCTCCCTGCAGATCCTCGCCCCCGAGCCGACAGGAGGCTGGATTTACCCGGCCTGGATCTCCCCTTGGATCGTCTCGATAATCCGGTTCAGACTCTGCAGCGGGTCAGAGGCAGCGGTCACCGGCCGTCCGATCACCAGGAAGTCGGAGCCCGCCCTGAGGGCCTCTTCCGGTGTGGCCACCCGGGCCTGGTCATTGAGAGCCGCCCCGGCGGGCCGGATTCCCGGGGTCACCAGGAGAGGAGAGGGACCGAAGTGGTGGCGCAACCGGGCTACTTCGGCCGGAGAAGCCACCAGGCCGTCCACACCTGATTCGATGGCGATCCCCGCCAGGCGCAAGACCTGGTTTGCCGGAGAACTGTCGAGTCCGAGCCGTTCAAGGTCGGAGGACGCCAAGCTGGTCAACAGGGTCACCGCCAGGACCAAGGGGCGCCTCGGCTCCGACGGGGGCGATTGCAAGGCCCTCATCACCGCCGCCATCATTCCGGAACCCCCGCCGGCATGCACGGTGATCATGGACACCCCCATGGCCCGGGCGGCCTGTGCGGCTTTGGCGGCGGTATTGGGAATGTCGTGGAGCTTCAGGTCCAGGAATACCCGTTCACCCATCTGCAGGATCCCGGCCACCACCGGCGGCCCGGCTGCGGTGAACAGTTCACTGCCTACCTTGAACAGGCCCACCCGGCCCCGCAACTGCTCCACCAGCCCCAAACCCTGGGCGGCCGAGTCGATGTCCAAGGCAATGATGATCCGATCCTGGGCCTGCATGCCTCCCCTCAGTCGGCTCGAAACCGCCCGATCACCGAGCGGATGGAGGAAAATCCCTTGCGCCGACAGTAGGCCCCCAGCCCCTGTATCACCTTCAGCGGCGCCCGCGGATCCACAAAGTTGGCCGTCCCCACCTGCACGGCCTTGGCCCCCACGATCAGATATTCCAACGCGTCCTCGGCAGTCCGGATTCCCCCGATGGCCACCACCGGAAGCCTCACCGCCTGCACCACCTCATAGACCATCCTCAAGGCCACCGGCTTGATCGCCGGTCCCGACAGGCCGCCCGTGAGGTTCCCCAACCGCGGGCGAAAGCTCTCCACGTCCACCGACATCCCCGTCAGCGTGTTGACCAGGGAAAGGGCGTCCGCCCCTCCATCCTCGGCGGCTCGCGCCAGTTCCCGGATGTCGGTCACATTGGGAGACAGCTTGACCACCACCGGCCGGCGGGCCCGCGACTTGACGGCCTCGACCACTTCCCGAGTGGCTCGCGGATCGGACCCGTACATCTGTCCCCCGCACTTCACGTTGGGACAGGAAATGTTGATCTCATAGCCGGCCAGCCCTTCCGACTCGTTCAACACTTCCACAACCCGCACATACTCCTCGGTGGTGAATCCGAAGACGTTGGCAAAAATCCTGGTTCGATAGCCACGAAGCAACGGCAACTTGCTGGATACGAATTCGCCCACCCCGACGTTCTGCAAGCCAACCGCGTTCAGCATGCCCGAGGGTGTTCCCTCCAGCCGCGGGGATGCGGCTCCCCCCATCGGCTCAATCGACAACCCCTTGACCACGACCCCCCCCAGCCGGTTCAAGTCGATCAACCGACTGAACTCCTCGCCGTACCCAAAGGTGCCGCTGGCGGTCATCACCGGATTCTTCAGCCTGATGCCAGCAATTTCGGTACTCAGATCGACCATGGCTCGACAATAGGCGGGCCTGTGGCCGTCGGTCCTTTCGAGTCCCTCCGGCATGAAAGAACACCTAAACGCTGCCCATGCCGGAAACCGGAAAGGGCAAACGGCCAACCTCCCCCGCTCCCCTCACCCAAACATCTCTAACCGATCGGACGCTTGCCGCGCGATTGAAACAGCAGATTGAGCGCCTCCTCAAGCAGCGCTTGAGAGGTCGTGTCCTCCTCGACGGCAATCAGACGAAGCTGCTTCACCGTCTCCGGAGGGAAGTGACCCCCGATATGCCTCGTCTCTTGGCGCTGCCGGCCGCGGCCGGCCCGCGTCCCCTTCGGCTTCAGGGCCGTGGCGAATTTATTTGCCATTTGAACGGAGACCTCCATCTCCTCAAAGTCAAGTTAACCGTTTCTGAACGAATTGGTGCAGCCGGTCCAACTCCCCCGCCGCCTTTCCCTTGGGATCGAACTCCTGAGCTACCTGACCGGAGATCAGCGACCTGGCAAAGGCCACCCGGTGCCCCAACCGCACCGGACAGATCTCTACCCCCAGGCCCTTCAGTGCTTCGACGGCCTGGTCGGCGTCGTGACCGATAGGCGCTATGGCGTTGAGCACCACACAGATCGGCTTATGGGCCGTGCGAATGAACGCCAGACTGTTGTTGAGGGCTTCCAGGTCCAGGATCGCCGGACGGCAGGGAATCAACACCAGATCGGCCAGCTTGGCCGCTTCCAGCGCCGAACCGTCCGAATGGGGAGCCGTATCCAGATAGAGCATCTCGCCCCCAATGATGGCTACCCGGGTTACTTCGCGACGCAGGCGGCTGGCGTGAGCCGACAGCACCACCGGCACTTCGGTATCCCGGCGGTCCCCCCAGTTGGCCGCCGAGGCCTGCGGGTCCAGATCGATGACGGCGGTGTTCTGCCCCGACAACGCCGACGCTACCGCCAAGTGCAACGTCAGCGTCGTCTTGCCGGCCCCGCCCTTCTGGCTGATCACGGCAACGGTTTTCATCCTTCCCTCGCTCCCCCGGGATTCCGACCGCCATCTGCTGCTCTGAGTGCACCAGACGGCTTGCCCAGGTTCGTCTCCATGAACTCGTGAACACCTATAAATGTATAAGCGTGTGATAATATAATCGTGACGTCAAGACTAATATTTGTGGTTTACGCCCGCTTTCATCCCATGGCTGCCGCCGCACGATTCCCGCCGCCGCTTTCGGCGGCCCACCTCCGGAGGAAGTTCTTTTCCAAAAGAGCGACCTTTTGACAAACACCGTACCACCGATCACAATATATGTCTACTAATGTACATGTGTACCACAATATATTGTAGACTCTTCGCCAACGCCCGCGGCCAGACCCACCGCCTTTGCCGGCAGTGGGCTCCATCCCCTCGGAACCCAGGATCGACTATAGGCGACGACAACTCCCCTACCGACTCTTAACTCCATCTTAACCATGGAACTTCCATCCATTTGGCCGAGGCGCCGGCCACTTTGCCCGGAGGGCGGCCGGGGACCAAGGGAAAGCCGCTGATCGGTTCCATGAAACCATCGTCCCTTAGCACCATAGTTTTATATTTGTATATAATAGTACACCTACCTAATAGTAGGCTTATATCGCGTTACAGGTAAGTCGGGCCCCCGCCCCCCACGACGGGGCGGATCATTCGAGAGTGAAACTGGTTTTGTTTCAGGTAAGCCGCGTCGACCGGGCCAGCCTGCAGCCGGCCCCCATTTCCCCAAAGAGCACACGTCAGTCCCTCCCATGCTCCCGGCTCGCCGGGCAGCCTCCACCTCTTCAGCCATCAACAGCCTGAGCCCGGTTCTTCCTTGAGGCCATCTTCTCCCCCAGCCCGTTTCACCCTTAAGACTCGACTTCGCGGATGGGTTCTTGCATTCTTATGAAGGTTCATCCGCTCTTTCTCCTTGAACTGATCCGTTGTAAGCCCATCAGTTTCTCGGATTGAGCCCGTGCGAACAGCCTTCACACAATTCTCAGCCAGGTCCCACCGGCTGGCTGGCCCGTATTTACTTTCGGACCGACCATGTCCCGTCTTTCAGATCTCTTCTCCGACCAGGCCCTCCAGGTTCTGCGGTCCACAATCCAGGAAGCGCAAGGAAACGAGGTCTTCTTTCTTGGAACCACCGATGAGACTGGAGTTCTTCAAGAGGTCGATCCCTTGGCCCGAGGCAATGACTCGGCTGTTCCCGCCCTCCTCCAGGTCGCTTCCCAAGGGGACGTGATCCTCCACAACCATCCTTCGGGCCAGCTGACCCCCTCCGAGGCCGATCTCGAGGCGGCCTCCCACTACGGCAACCTGGGGGTAGGGTTCTATATCGTCAACAACTCCGTGGATCAGGTCTACGTGGTCGTAGAGGCGTTCAGAAAACCCGTTTCACTATCACTGGAAGTGCCTGAAATCCTCCAATTGTTCGCCCCCGGGGGAGCTCTGGCCAAGAAATTCACCGACTACCAACCCCGGCCGGCTCAAAAACAGATGGCCAAGACGGTCGCAACGACTTTCAACCGTTCACAGGTGGCCCTCATCGAGGCCGCTACCGGCACCGGAAAGAGCCTGGCCTACCTGATTCCGGCAATTCTCTGGGCCGTCCGCAACCAAAAGCGGGTGGTGGTTTCCACTAACACCATCAATCTGCAGGAACAGTTGATCCACAAGGATATTCCTCTGCTGCAGCAAGTGCTGAATTGTGAATTCAATGCAGTCCTGGTCAAGGGAAGGGGCAACTATCTCTGCCTGGACAAGCTGCAGGCTGTGGATCAACAGGGCAAGTTGCTTCTGGAGGAGGAATGGGCCGATTTCACCGCGTTATCCCAATGGGCTCGGCAGACCTCGGACGGCAGCCGCTCGGATCTGTCTCTCAATGTCTCTCCCAACCTGTGGGAAAAAGTCGCCTGCGAGAGCGACACCTGCACCCGGATCAAGTGCGAATTCTACAGCCGCTGTTTTTTCTACAAGGCGCGGCGGGAGGCGGCCGCGGCCGACCTTCTGGTGGTGAACCACCATCTCCTTTTCGCCGATCTGGCCGTGCGTCGAGCTACTGGGCGCTACCATGATGCCGCCGTCCTGCCCCCCTATTCCAAATTGATTCTCGATGAAGCCCATAACATGGAAGACATCGCCACCGAGTACTTCGGTGTGCAGATTTCCAAGCTCTCCCTGCGCCGGCTCCTGGCGGGTTTCTACCAGATCGTGAAACGGGGGGCCGTCCGCGAGAAAGGGGCCATTCCCTTCCTTCTGGCGAGACTCCGCTCCTTGGGAAAAGGCATCGATCCCGATCTGTTGGATCGTATTGAGAAGCACGTCCGAAGCCGCCTGTTGACGGAACTGGAGCAGTCCTCTTTTCTGGCTGAACAGGTGTTTGACGACTGCGCGGCCTGGTTCGAAACACGCAGCCGGGAGCCCTCCCCCGAAAGAAAAGTCCGCTTTACCGGCGATCTCTACCGGCAGGAAGGCTGGAAGGTTACCATCCTGGCCCGCGTCCACCAGCTTTTGCAGGCCGCCCAGCTTCTTTACGGGAACCTCCGGGCCTTGGACCGGTTGCTGAACAACCTCCCCGAGGACATTCGAGAAGCCCTGCAACGACAGAGAATCGAGTTGAACGCCTTGACCGATCGCCTGGAGGCGGCAACCGTCACCTTGGCCGAGATCTTCGGGGCCGAGGAAAGCGACAAGGTCCGGTGGATCCAATGGGCGCCAACCCGATCCGGCAAGCGGGTAACGCTCCGACAGGTTCCCCTGTTCGTCGGCGACCTTCTCCGCGAGAACGTCTTCGAGCCGTTTGATACCGTGGTGATGACCAGCGCCACGCTCACCAGCGAAAGACGATTTCACTACCTGAAAGAGCGCCTGGGGCTCCAGCAGGGCCTGGACTCGCGCCTGGTGGAGCTGGCGCTGCCTCCCGTTTTTGACTACCGGCGCCAAGCCATCCTGGGCATTCCCACTGATTTGCCTTATCCCGACCACCACGGCTTCGCCGAGGCGCTGGGCCGTTTTCTGCTGCGGGCCCTGGCATCCTCCCAGGGGAAGGCCCTGGTGCTGTTTACCTCATACGCCCTGCTACAACGCACCTACCGGAAATTGGTCCAACCGCTGGGCGCATTGGGGATTGCCGCCTTGAAACAGGGAGACGCCCCCAGACACCGGCTCACCGGCCACTTCAAGCGGGACAAGTCCAGCGTTCTGTTTGCCACCGCCAGTTTTTGGGAAGGCGTGGACGTAGCGGGCGACGCTTTGGAGAATCTCGTTCTGACCAAGCTTCCCTTCAGCGTTCCACAAGACCCAGTGGTGGCGGCTCGGGTCGAAGCCATCCGGAACAGGAACGGCAATCCGTTTCTCGAGTACATCGTTCCCCAAGCGGTGATTCGTTTCCGGCAGGGGTTTGGCCGGCTGATCCGCGACCGGAAGGATCGCGGCTGCATTCTGATTCTGGATCGAAGAGTTCTGGACAAGTCCTACGGCCGGACCTTCCTCGATTCGCTTCCCCAATGCCGGCGGGTGGCCGGCAATAGCGACCTGGTGGTGGAAAGCCTCAGAGAGTTTTTCGGGACCGGATCCTGAGCCCAGCGTTTCTCACCGGGGTGGCTGAAACATTATGGAGGAGTAATCCACCAAGGGGCACCACCAACGCGCCGCTGCCCGGGCCGGCTGATAGTCACTCACGGGGCGTGGTGTCCCCCCCCCACCGGCTCGACTGCGGGCTCCGCCCTCTCGCCGACTCCCCCTCGAGGGGGGAGTGATCTTGAGGCTTGCATAAGGCGCTCGAGTATCACTCCCCCCTTGAGGGGGAGTCGCAGAAGCCGAGCCGCAGGCGAAGGCTGATGCGGTGGGGGGGGGACGCCGGGGCTCCAGGTCATTACCCTCAGATTCGCTTGAAGGCTTTCAGAATCTGGCTTTTTTCGTAGCGCAGAATGATCGGACGGCCATGGGGGCAGGTCATGGGGTAGCGGGTCTTGATGAGCTCGTCGATCAGCCAGACCATCTTGGACCGTTCCAGGTGTGTGTTCACCTTGATGGCCGCATGACAAGCCACCGAGGCTGCAATCTTCTCCCGCAACCGCTCCAGACTCACCTCCCGAGCCTCCTTTTCCAGACCCTCCAGCAGTTCGCCCAGCAGTCTGCTGCAGTCGGAGGGGCTGAGGTCGGCGGGAAGGGCCTTGATGGCCAGCGTTTGACGGCCGAAGGGTTCCACTTCGAAACCGCAGGATTGCAGTTCGGGAGCAACGTCGTCCAACTGGACCTGCTGGCGGGGAGTCAACTCTATAATCAGAGGCAACAGCAATCGCTGGCTTTCCACCCTGCCCTCCCCTCGCTGCCGGAGGACCTTCTCAAAGAGCACTCGCTCGTGGGCCACGTGCTGGTCGATGATGAGCAGCGATCCACGGTCGCTGGCGACGATGAAACTGTCCTCGATCTGGCCCAGGGGGTGGATGTCAGTGGGGGAAAGCGTCTCAGAAGCGCCGGGCCGGCCGGCCTCGGCCTGCTCCCTCGAGACCAGAGCGGCGGCGGCGCAGGTGGGCTTCGAGGCATCCGGGCCGCCACCGCCAGAGAGGAGGCCTTCGGCCGCTGCAGGCTTGGAAGGCGGTTGAAGGCCCGGCCGGGGCTCCAGGCCGCCCCAGACCGGCTCCCCCACCTTCAGCGGCAAGTAAGCCGGCCTGGCAGCACCGCCCTGGCTGGAAGGAACCGCCGGGGCCGTGGGCCCGGCGTCCAGGGACGCATCCGTATCCATTCCCCGAGGCTGAACCGAAAAGGTGGCTTGGGGCCTGGCTTCCTGCAATGCCTTGCGAACCGCATCACGAAGGCAGTCGTGAATCATCGACTGTCGGCGAAAACGGACTTCGGTCTTGGAGGGGTGGACGTTGACATCCACTTCTCCATAGGGCATCCCAATAAAGACCAGAGCTACGGGAAAGGTGCCATCCGGAAGAATGCGGCGATAGGCTTCACCGAGGGCATGCATGAGAATGCGGTCCCGCACCATCCGCCGGTTCACAAAAAAATAGAAGGATTGTCGGTTGGGCTTCTGCACTTCCGGCTTGGAGACGAAGGCGTGAATCCGGATTTTTTCTCCTGACGTCGGACTTTGGGGCGATCCGGAATCCGGCAAAAACGGCAGCTCCGTCTCCAACTCCATCAGTTGCCGGATCAGGTCCGCTCCGAATACCTGGAACAGCCGCTCGCGCAGCCGCTCGACAGCCGGAAAGTCGAATACCCTGGAGCCCGAACCGGCCAAGGCAAAGCGGCCTTCCGGATGAGCCAGGGCGTACTGAGTCACCACGTTGACGACGTGGCCCAGCTCGGTGCGGTCGCCCCTCAGGAATTTCTTTCGAGCCGGCAGATTGAAGAACAGGTCCCGCACGGTCACCGTGGTCCCGACGGCACGGGCAATCTCTCGCACGCCCATGATCCGGGACCCGGCAATTTCCACCGCCGTTCCGACCCTCTCACCCTCCGCCTGGGTCTCCATCAGGAGCCGGGAGACCCCGGCGATACTGGGGAGCGCCTCGCCCCGGAAGCCAAGGGTCCGGATCCGGCCAAGATCTTCGGCCCGGAAGATCTTGCTGGTGGCGTGCCGCTCGAAGGCCAACAAGGCATCGTCGGCGGTCATGCCCTCCCCGTCGTCCAGCACCCGCATCAGACGCTTTCCGCCTGCCTGAACGGTGATTTCCAGGTTGCGGGCTCCGGCATCCAGAGAGTTCTCCAACAGCTCCTTCACCACCGAGGCCGGGCGTTCCACCACCTCGCCTGCGGCGATCTTGTTGGCCAGCGCCTCCGGCAGAAGACGTATTCTCGACATGGAAATTCCAAGGGTTGGCACACCCTGCAACCGGCAGCCGCGGCCGGCGCCGTTCTGGTTGAGGACGATTCCCAACCTCTGCCTGTACCCGAAGCGCCTCCCCTATTTGAGGAGAGTTGCGGGCTGGCGCACCCCCCGCCGGACAGGGGTGGGAACGACTCCCCGGGAGCGCTCCTCCGGCTGGGTTCGGCCCGGGATAGTCCCGGTCAATCCAGACCCTTTTCCGCCAGGCGAATCCCCAACTCGTCCAACTGCTTTTGATTCACCGGAGTCGGACAATCGGCCATCAGATCGGCCGCTCGGGCTGTTTTGGGAAAGGCGATGACATCCCGAATCGAGCTCTCACCCGTCAACAACATCACGATGCGGTCCAGCCCAAGTGCAATCCCCCCATGGGGCGGGACGCCGTATTCCAACGCCTCCAGGAAGAATCCGAAGCGCAGCCGGACCTCCTCTTCGCCCAGAGCCAGGGCCCGGAAGACCTTGGACTGGAGGTCCTGCCGGTGGATACGAATCGAGCCCCCGCCAATTTCCACCCCATTGAGCACCAGGTCGTAGGCCCTGGCTCGTACCGATCCGGGGTGGGTCTCCAGCTTGGGAATATCTTCCTCTATGGGCGAGGTAAAGGGGTGATGACAGGCGACGTGTCTCTTTTCGGCCTCGTCGTACTCGAACATGGGAAACTGGGTCACCCAGAGAAAGTGGTTGGCTTGCAGGTCGACGAGCTTTTCCTGCCTGGCCAACTGGAGGCGAACGGCCCCCAGGGAGTCCGCGACCACCTTCCCGCTCCCGGAAACCAGCAGAATCAAGTCTCCAGGTTCCGCTCCGGCTTGCTGCACCAGGCTGCGGCAACCCGCCTCTCCCAGGTGCTTGAGGAGGGGAGACTGGACCCCGGAATCCAGGACCTTGAGATAGGCCAGGGTGTGAGCGCCAAAGACCCGGGCCACGGCCGTGAGGTCGTCCAACTGCCTCCGGGAGTAGCCGGAACAGCCGGGAACGCGGACTCCCTTGACCTGGCCGCCCCGCCCGAGGGCGTTCCGGAAGGGCGGAAACTCCGTCTGGCGCAGGCACTCACTGAAATCGACCAGTTCCAGGCCGAAACGGGTGTCCGGCTTGTCGGTGCCGAAGCGGCCGATGGCCTCCTCATAGGGAAGCCGCGGGAACGGCGTTTGAATGCGATGGCCTGTCAGCTTGAAAATCTCCGCCATCATCGGCTCCACCACTCGGAAAATGGACTCCGGCTGGGCGAACGACATCTCGATATCGATTTGGGTGAATTCCGGTTGCCGGTCGGCCCGCAGGTCTTCGTCCCTGAAACAGCGCACGATCTGGAAGTACTTGTCCATTCCCCCAACCATCAGGAGCTGCTTGAAGAGTTGGGGCGATTGAGGCAGGGCGTAAAACCCCCCGGCGTGCAGTCTGGAGGGAACCAGGTAGTCGCGGGCCCCTTCGGGTGTCGACTTCGTCAGGAAGGGAGTCTCTATCTCATAGAAGCCCTTGCTGTCGAGGAAGCGGCGGACCGCCATGGTGGTCTGGTGGCGCAACTTGAAGTTGTGACCGAGGCGGGGGCGGCGCAGGTCCAGGTAGCGATACTTGAGCCGCAGGTCCTCAGAGGTGGAAATATCGTCCTCAATGGGGAAAGGGGGCGTCCTGGACTCGTTCAACAGAAGCAGCGAAGAGGCCAGCACTTCGATCTCGCCGGTACCGATGGCGGGATTCACCGTCTCCGGATCTCGCTGCAGCACCGTGCCTCGAACCATCACCACGTATTCCGACCTCAAGCCCTTCGCCTTCTGGTGAACTTCCGGGGACTGGTCGGGATTGAAAAGCACCTGGGTCATCCCTTCACGATCCCGCAAATCGATAAAGATGAGGTGTCCCAGATCGCGGCGTCTGGCCACCCAGCCCATCAGCACCACTTCCTGACCGCTGTCGCTCAGCCGCAGTTGCCCGCAATGATGGGTTCGCTCCACTCCTTGCAACGAGTCTAATGCCAAAACCGATCTCCTCTCTCAGTCTTCCCAACCATTCCCAAGCCTGGAAACGACATCCGCTTGGCTTACCAGAATCTGTCGCCCATCTCTCATGCGCTTCAGCGGAAATTGTCCGGTCTTCAACTCGTTCTCCCCCAGCATCAGGACATGGCCGGCATTCAGCTTGTTTGCCAGGCGCAGGGAGCTCTTGAGGGTCCGGGGCGCGAAGTCCAGAAAGCAGTGGATGCCCTGGCGCCTAAACTCTCGGGCCATCAGGAACGCTCTGCTGAATGCCGGCTCGCCCAATGGGGCGATAAAAAGCTGCGGCTGACCCGTATCCGGAGCGCAGTTCCCTTGCCGGCACAGGAGAATGACACGCTCCAGTCCCAAAGCGAAGCCAAAACCGTGGGTGGGCTGCCCCCCCAGGACCTCGGCCAACCCGTCATAGCGCCCACCGCCCACCAGGGCATTCTGGGCGCCCAGTCCCGGACTGGTGATTTCAAAGGTGGTGCCGGTGTAGTAGTCCAGCCCCCGCACCAGGCGGGGAACGATCCTGAAGGGGATATCGCGGCACTTGAGATATCCCAGAAACCGATCGAAGTGCTGTCGGCAAGGCTCGTCCAGACACTCCAGGATCGACGGGAGGGTCTCGATCACCGGCTGGCAGGGCTCCCGCTTGCAGTCCAGAACCCGCAGCGGATTGGATCGGGAACGCCGGCGGCAGTCCTGGCAGAGTCCGTCTTCTTTTTCACTGAGCGCGGCTTGCAGTCTCACCAGAAACCCGGGCCGGCAGCCACCGCAGCCGATGGAGTTCACCAGCAGGTCGGTCTCCCCAACGCCAATCCGATCCAGAAACAGTTGCAACAGCTCGATCACTTCCGCCTCAATGGCAGGATGATCCGAGCCGAGCACCTCGGCGCCCAACTGGTGAAATTGCCGGAAGCGCCCCTTCTGCGGGCGTTCCCGGCGGAACATGGGCCCCAGGTAGAAGACCTTCCAGATCTGCGGGTCACGATGGAGCTGGTGTTCGATATAGGCCCGTACCACCGATGCCGTCCCCTCCGGACGAAGGGTGAGCGAGCGGCTGTCCAGGTCGTCGAAGGTGTACATCTCCTTGGAGACGATATCGGTGTCTGCCCCTACTCCCCTGGCAAACAGCTCTGTGCTTTCGAAGACCGGGGTGCGGATCTCGGAAAACCCATAGACGGAGAGGATCTCCCTGGCGGTCTCCTCCACCCGATTCCAAACTGCCGATTCCTGCGGCAGAATGTCTCGAGTCCCCTTGATTGCCTTGATCATGGGCGTCCTATTGGGCGGGCTCGAATTGGGGGTGCTTCAACCACCCGGTGGGGGAAATCCCGCATTTCCCACCGGGTCGCTGGATACATGATGAAAAAGAGGAATAGAGGACCACCGGCGACCTGCCTGGCGCAGACACCAATGCCACCAAAAACGAGTAAAGCTAACACAAGCAATCCGGCCAAGCAAGCGAGCCGCGGGCTTGCCGGCCGTTTCCAATGGGCTTAACGCCTAGTACGTGTTTAGCCGGTCCCCCGCCCTGCTGTGCGGATCATTCGAGGAAAAACAGGCGATCGTTCATGAAGACGAACCACAAATGGACACGAATAAACACAAATAGACCAGAAGACAGATGGACCTCCTTCAACGACAAGGGGCGCCAAAATACTTCTGCAATTTTGGGCCCTTGGTGTGACGATGTCATGGGATGATGGTTTCCTGGGAGCGCGGGCGTCCCGCCCGCACAAAGCCTGGCACAGCCTCGGCCATCTCCCCCACTTGGATCAACCGGGAACGGCGCCATGGCTCTCCTACGGCCTGGCCGATGGCGTCCTCGCCCACAGGGTGGCTGCCTGCAGCATCGCACTGAAGCTCAGCGGCGGCCAAAGGGACAGGATGCGGGCGGGACGCCCGCGCTCCCAGGCAATCACTCCCCCCTTGAGGGGGAGTCGCAGAAGCCGAGCCGCCAGGCGAAGGCTGATGCGGTGGGGGGCTGGCGGGCGACTTCTCAAAAAGCCGACGTGCACTCTTTGGGAAACTCCCGTTTGCCCGCTAGCCGTGCTCCTGCCCTGCCGTGCGGATCATTCGAGGAAAAACGGCTGATCGTTCATGAAGATGAACCACCAATGGACACGAATAAACACAAATAGACCAGAGGACAGATGGACCTCCTTCAACGATAAGCGGCACCAAAATACTTCTGCAATTTTGGGCCCTTGGTGTGACGATGTCATGGGATGATGGCTTCCTGGGAGCGCGGGCGTCCCGCCCGCACAAAGCCTGGCACAGCCTCGGCCATCTCCCCCACTTGGATCAACCGGGAACAGTGCCATGGCTCTCCTTCGGCCTGGCCGATGCGGTTCCCGCAGAGAGGGTGGCTGCCTGCAGCATCGCACTGAAGCTCAGCGGCGGCCAAAGGGACAGGATGCGGGCGGGACGCCCGCGCTCCCAGGCGATGCCGTCCCGGCGGTGCGGTGGGGGGTGTCTGGCGGGCCACTTCTCAGAAAGCCGACGTGCACTCTTTGGGAAACTCCCGTTTGCCCGCTAGCCGTGCTCCTGCCCCCGGACCGGGCGGATCATTCGAGAGTGAAACAACGGATTATTGTGGCTTGTCCAGAGCAAGGACTCTTTCGGGAGAAGCCGGTTGGCGACAAACCATCCTGTCTATTCTGTTCATCCATGTAAATCAAGGATCTACTCATGCCCGAGGCCGAGACCAAACGCCGGGAACATAACTTCGTAACCTTGGCGTGACTTCGTGCCCTTCGTGGATCACCTCAGTGTCCTACGTGCCCCTTTGTGGATGTCTTTTGTTGGTCCTTTGTGTCCTTTGTGGATGTCTTTCGTGGATAGTCCCTCACGTGTTTCAAACACGCGTGTTGCTTTTTGGGCACGGATCACCACGCTGTCGCCGCCTACGCGGCTTACTCACACCCCGGCGGTGGGCGGGCTCCGGGATCAAGGGCCTCAGAACCGAGGTTCTGATTGGAAGCGGCTATTGGCTGTGATAGTTTAGCCTCCCGGTTTAAGCCCGTGTGAAGCCGTCTCGCTTGCCGTCCAGACATCCATCGAGCAAGCCCGTGTTCCGCTACAGCTATATCATCATCCCACCTCTGGAGTCCTTTGGGTCCGAGCAGCGGGTCCGGGAGACCCTGGCCTTGCTGAAGGAGTGCGGTTACGCCGGCGTCGAAGTGAATCTGACCGATTCACCGGCTCTCGACCTGGACCGTCTGGAGCAGTGGCTGAACGAGCTGGGGCTGGAGATCCCCTCTTTCCTGACCGGCGAGGCCTACGGGCAGGGGCTCTGCCTGAGCTCGCCCGATCGGTCGATTCAACAGAAAACCGTCGACCGTCTGGTGGGCTTCCTGGATGTCGCCAGGCGTTTCAGAGCCATCCTGGTGGTCGGCCTGCTGCAGGGACTCCTGAGTGACGAGCCCGACGTTGCCGCCGCCCAGGCACGAATCCGTGGCGGCCTTCGACAGGTAGCCGCTCAGGCCGAGACCAAAGGGGTGGACGTGGTGGTGGAGCCGGTCAACCACCTGCAGGTGGGCTTCAACAACAGCGTAGCCGAAGTCCGCCGGCTCATCGCCGAGGTAGGGTCTCCGGCTCTCAAGCCCATGGTGGATACGATCCACATGAACGTGGAAGAGCGCTCTCTGGTCGAGCCCATCCTGGCCTGCGGATCGTCCCTTCGCCACGTCCACCTCTGCGAGAGCAACGGGGCCCTGCTGGGCACGGGACATCTGGACTTTGCGGCCGTCCTGAGAGCTCTCGACCGGATCGGCTACCACCGGTTCGCCTCCGTGAAAGTCTACCGCGGAGCCCGCCTGGAGGATGCGGCGCCCCACAGCCTCCGTTACCTTCGCCGACTCCATGCCGGCTTGACGGCGCCGGGCGGTGGATGATCGGCGCCGGCTCACCCCCAATTTCCCTGCCATGATCCCCCGATCCCCCTGTGACCTGTGCGGCGCCCGAGAGGCGGAGGAAGTCGCCAGGCTGGACCGGCACGGGCAACCGCTGCGAACCGTCATCTGCCGCAAGTGCGGGCTGGTCTGGACCGACCCCGTTCCCACCCGGGAAGCCCTGCGGAAATTCTACTCCGAGGAGTACCGGCTCCAGTACAAGGGGATCTCCCGGCCGACTCTGGAACACGTCTATCGAGCGGGCAAAGTCGCCGCCCAGCGCTTTCAGCACCTGAAGGGACTGCTGAAGCCGGGCTCATTGATGGTCGACGTGGGATCGGGAGGCGGGGAGTTCGTCTACCTGATGCGCCGTCTCGCCTTCGATGCCCAAGGGGTCCAACCGCACGAGGGCTACGCCCGCTACTCCCAGGAAGAGCTGGAGATCCCGGTTCACCTCGGATTCGTACGGGAGATCCGGCTTCCGCCGGAGAGCTGCCACATGGTGACCCTCTACCATGCCCTGGAGCACATGGCTTCTCCCACCGCGGTGCTGGAGCATGTCCGAGGGTGGCTTGAGCCCCGGGGTTGGCTAGTGATCGAGGTCCCCAACGTGGAGGCCACCTGCCAGTCACCGGGCCATGGCTTCCACCGAGCCCATCTCTACAGCTTCAATGCCGCCAGCCTGCAACGCCTGGGGGAAAAAACCGGCTTCCGCCTGCACCAAACCGATCTGTCTCCCGATGGCGGCAACATTACGGCCGTGTTTGCAAGGGAGACCCCCGAAATGTCCCGAACCGACATCTCCGGAAATTGCGAGCGGATCATGGGGACCATCCAAGGGCACACGCTCCTCCGGCACTTCGCCTCTTTCCACCCCTATGCCCGACCGCTCAGGAAACTTTGGCGGCGGCTGAAGGAGACGCGGGCCACCCGCCGGTTTCACAGCGGCAGGGAGTTGCTCGACGCCATACGATCTCAGGAGTTGCCAACGATGTTTCATTGATTCCGAATGAGAGACCGGGCCAAGCCGCTCCCTGGCCTGGAGGCCGGGACCGGCGCCGGACCTATGGTATGATTCCCTCCCGCGAAGGGGCCGCGGCCTGCAGCCATCCCCCGGCCGTTGACCCAAGGCACTAGCCCGCATTTCTCACCAGGTCGCTGAATGCTATAGTGAAAAGTGGTTTATCTTCAGACCCTTGATTGGCGCCATTCAAGGGAATTGCGGCTACAGACGGCGCTGGGCGCGCCCTGGTGAGAAATGCGGGCTTGAACCGGAACCCCACACCATGCATCCATCGGGAAACGACGACCGCGGCTCGGAAGAGTTGGTCCGGGAACCTCGCGGCCATCCCTGGATTTGGCTGGTCTATCTGCTCCTTTACGCGGTAGCCATCCCCTGGTATTGGCCTGCCGGATACCGCGGCCCCCTGATTCTGGGACTGCCTCTTTGGATGGCTGTCACACTGCTTGCCGTATTGTTGCTGGCCGGATGGACCGGCTGGGTGATCTCTCGCTACTGGAACACCGGCGGGGAAGAAGACTCCCATGGAGACCAGTGATAGCCAGTTGACCTTCGGTTGGGGGGCATTGACGGTCATCGCCCTCTACCTGCTTTCCACCATCGGCGTCGGCTGGCTGGCCCGGCGCAGAAGTCGGGGCCACAGTCTGTCAGACTTCTACCTGGCGGGGCGATCCCTCGGTTTTCTGGCCCTCTTCCTCACCCTCTACTCCACGCAATACAGTGGTAATACCCTGTTCGGCTATACCGGGATCTCCTACCGGATCGGGTTCAGTTGGACCGCCTCCATTCTGTTCATGTTCTCGGTCATCGTGGGATACCTGCTGTTTGCGCCGCGGCTGGTAGCCCTCTCCCGGAAGCGGAATTTCATCACCCCCGGAGACTACATCACCCACCGCTTCGGCACGCCCCGGCTCACCCTGCTCAGCACCTTGCTGATGATCTACGCCCTGGCCAACTATACCCTGGCTCAACTGAAAGCCATGGGAGAGGCTGTCGAGGGCCTCACCAACGGAGCCGTGCCCTCGGCCTACGGGATCGTCACCCTGGCCGTCATCATGGTGGTCTATGAGACCCTGGGAGGCATGCGCAGTGTGGCCTGGACCGACATGATCCAGGGCATCCTGCTGCTGTTGGGTTTCCTGATGCTGCTGTTCATGGTTCCAGGTCTGGCCGGCGGCCTGCCGGCAGTGGTGGAGCAGCTCAGCCGTATCGATCCGCCCAAGGTGCAGGTACCGAGCCTGGAAGGATGCATGACCTGGATCAGCTATGTGTTCCTCTTTGGATGCGGGGCGGCCATCTACCCCCAGGCCATCCAACGCCTCTATGCCAGCCGATCTACCCGGGTGCTCAAACGGTCCCTGGCTCTGATGACCGTCATGCCCTTTACCACCGCACTGATCGCCATGATCTGCGGCGTGACCGGAATCATCGTACTGCCGGACCTGGCACCTGGGGAGACCGATCAGCTGCTGGCCCGCCTCTGCAGTCTCATCATGAACCAGTCGATTCAGGGGTATTGGCTGGTGGTCCTCATTTTTGCAGCCGCCCTGGCTGCTCTGATGTCGACCGCCGACTCGGCCCTGCTCTCCATGTCCTCCATGATCACCAAGGACATCTACCTGGTCTACTTTCGTCCTCAAAGCAGCGAGGCCGAGCTGACCTCCATTGGCAAGTGGTGCTCCTGGATCATCGTCACCCTGCTGGTGGTCATCGCCATCGGGACCGAGAAAACACTGATTCGCCTTCTCGAACTCAAGTTCGAGGTGCTCATCCAGATTGCCCCCTGTTTCTTCCTGGGCCTCTACTGGAAACAGCTCCGGGGTCAGACCGTCCTGACCGGCATGCTGGTGGGCCTGCTGATCGGCCTGGGACTGACCTGGCTGGGTTATCCCCGCCTATGGGGGTTCCACGCCGGGGTCATCGGCCTGCTGGTGAATTTCGGCTGCTGTCTGTTGGGGGTCCTGCGGTGGCAGGCTCCAGAGAAGACGTGAACGGCTACCGTTCTGTACATTTGAAGAGCTTTCCGCGGATTCACTCCACCAGCCTGAATTATCCCGCGAAATAGATCAACGCCAGCGGCAGCAGAAAGAAGGTCGTCCCCACATAGACCAGGGGGACCAGTTTGGATTTGACCGACCACCGGGCCAGCACCTCGGCCATGGTGACGGGGATGCGCCGGATCGACCAGATCATCATCACACCGAACAGGTTGACCAGCAGGTGGGCGAAGGCGACCGTAACTGCCGCCGGGTTGCCTGTCACCAGTGAGGCTAGTATGGCGGTGATGGTGGTTCCGATGTTGGCGCCCAGCGTAAAGGGAAAGATCTGCATCAGCGACAGAATCCCGGCACCCGCCAGGGGAACCGCCAAGGAGGTTGTGATGGAGCTGCTCTGGACCGCTATGGTTAACAGAACACCCAGCAGCAGGGCTCTGGGCGCCGTTTTGAACAGCGTCTGGTCGAAGAAACTTTCGATCCTGCCGATGACGAGGGATTTCAGGACCACCACCAGGTAGCGTAGCGAAAGGAAGAGGAGGCCCACCGCGATAAGCAGCATGACGGCGCCGGACTCCGAGGCCGCTTGACCGATGACCTTCACGGCAGGCGCCATGATTGTCTTGATCGGATCGACCAACTGCAACCCGCCGGACTCCTTGAGTGCCTCGGTCAGCACGGACGAAACGCGCCCCAGCACGTTGGTCAACAACTGCAGGGGGAAAAAGACGACCACCAGGATGAGATTGAAAAAATCGTGGACCGTAGCTGCCGCAAAGGCCCGCCTGAATTCGTCGGGTCGAGCGATGTGGCCCAACGAGACCAGCGTGTTGGTGACGCTGGTGCCCATGTTGGAACCAATGACAATGGGAATGGCTCCCTGAACGTCCAGGGCTCCCCCGGCCACCAACCCCACCGTTATGGCGGTAACGGTCGAAGAGCTTTGCACCATGCTGGTGGCCAACACTCCGACAAACAGACCCAGAAATGGATTGCCCGTGGTGGCCAGCAGACGTTCGGCGAACGCATTGCCGAAAAATTTGAAGGATGCCCCCATCAGGGAAATGCTCAGGAAGAACACATAGAGCAGCACCAACAGCAGCATGAATCTCAGGATCGGCCTTGCAAGGAATTGTTGAAACGTAATAGGTGTTCCTCCTTACCTGCAGTGGACCGGAGATGGAGGGGAATTCTGCGGGCTAATCCAGCACCTTGAACTCCGCGACCCGCCCTCCCTTGAACCGCACCCGGCAACGCCCGGCTGCCCCTCCCGGCTTGCGCCTGAACTCATAGACGTGCACGTCTCCCGCTCTCCGAGTGACCAGGGTGCCGTCTCCGATGGAGAGGGCGACCTGGGCAAAGGTCATGTCGGGCTCCAGCTTGCGGTTCTCGACAAGTCTCCAGGTATTCTCGCTCCAGTGCGGGTAGAGCTCTCTGGGGTCTTTGGAATAAAAGAAATGGTCCAGCACCATCCGGTACAGCTGCCGCTGCCCGTCAAAGGTACCGATGACGGTTCCCATTGCCGCCCCTTCCTTCTCAAAGAGAGCCAAAACCTCCCTGTTTCCGGCCCCTCCTGGGGCGGACTGCTCCACGACGTCTTTCACAACCAGCTTTTCCAGGGGAAGAAGCCGCTTTGCCCCACCTCCGCCGGCAGACTTCCGCCTCCCGCCGACGGGGTAATAGGGCAACTGATATCCCTTCTTCACCCAAATGGGCTTTCCCACCAATTGCCTGGCTCCCTCGAAGTCCGGGATATGGAACCGGGGAAGTCGGACCAGGTAGTCCTGCGGAAGTTGCTTGGAAGCTCTCTTTTTTGGAGGGACGGGGCGACTGCGGTCGTAAAGCATCCAACCCCAGCGGAGAGCCAGCAGGGCCATCAGCACCGCTGCCCAGAGAATCCATCTCCTGGTGCGTTTGGAAAACCTCATTCGATTGTCCAATTCCCGGGATCCGATCTGTCCTAGAATGGATCCGGCGCCGCCAAGTCCCTGACAGGGAAAGCCCAGCCCCGAAGGAGGTCGGGCTGGCGGCCTGAGGGATTCGTACCTCGGGGAAGCAGCGGCGGCCCTGATTTGACCCGCATTTCTCACCCCATCCTCACCCCGGAGCGATCATGAAGGCCGTGGTATTTGATCGGAAGCTTGAAGTCGTGGACGTGTCCAAGCCGGTATTCACCGGTGAAAGCATGGTGCGTCTCATCCAGGCCGGCATCTGCAACACCGATCTTGAAATCACCAGAGGGTACTTCGGATTCAAGGGCGTCCTGGGCCACGAGTTCGTTGGCAGGGTCGAATCGTCCAGGACTCCCTCTCTGGTGGGTACCCGGGTGGTCGGGGAAATCAACGCCGCCTGCTCCCGGTGCGAGTTCTGTCAATCCGGTTGGGGCAGACACTGTCCCCGCCGCTCGGTGCTGGGAATTCTGAACCGGGACGGCGCCTTTCGCGAGTTCTTCAGCCTTCCGGAGCAGAATCTCCACCCGGTTCCCGACTCGGTTTCCGACGACGACGCGGTCTTTGTGGAGCCGGTCGCCGCCGCCTGTGAGATTTTAGACCAAGTCGACATCCATAAGGTGGAAAAGATCGCCGTCCTGGGAGACGGAAAGCTCGGACTGCTGATCACCATGGTCCTGGCCCAGGCCAGGACAGCCGCTCAACCGCCCTTGACCCTGATTGGCAAGCATCCCGGGAAAATGCGGTTGGTCGAGGATAGTGGAGTCAGGACCCTCGATCCCCGTTCGGCGCAAACGGCCTCCCGCTCCTTCGAGCTGGTGGTGGAAGCCACCGGATCCCCGTCGGGACTGGACCTCGCCCTCCAACTCCTGAAACCGCGAGGCACCGTGGTCCTGAAGTCGACCTTCCATGGAAAACAGTCTTTCGATCCGGCCTCGGTGGTGGTGGACGAGATCACCCTGTTGGGGTCTCGCTGCGGACGCTTCGAACCCGCGCTCGACCTGCTGGCCCGCAAGCAGATTCAACCCAGCCGACTGATCTGTGACGCCCTGCCCCTTACCAAGGCGCCAGAGGCATTCCAATTGGCTCGATCCCCCGGGGCACTGAAGGTGCTGCTGCACCCGGGATGAGTGGATAGTGGTTAGCCGGGTCCCCGCCCCACCGTGCGGATCATACACTGTGAAACAGGGGCGTTTCAGGTAAGTCCCGCCCCCGCCCCCACGACGGGGCGCATCACTCAGAGGAAAAACAGCCGTTCGTCGATGAAGACGAACCACCAATGAACACGAATAGGCACCAGGACTGATGGACTTCCTTCAACGACAACTGGCGCCAAAATGCTTCTGCACTTTTGTCCCGTTGGTGTGACCCTGTCATGGGAGGAAGCCCACCCGGGAGCGCGGGCGTCCCGCCCGCACAAATCCTCCCGCAGCTTCAGCCATCTCCTCCACCGGAATCAACCGGCAGCGGCGCCCTGCCTCTGCTTCGGCCGGGCCCATGCGGTTCCCGCCGGCAGGGCGGTCGGCTGCAACATCGCAGGGAAACTGAGCGGCAACCGAAGGGACAGCATGCGGGCGGGACGCCCGCGCTCCCGGGGGTGTCGTCTCGATGGTGAGGTGGGGGTTATCCGGCGGGCGGCTTCTCTGAAAGCCGGCCTGTCCCCTTTGGGAAACTCCCGTTTGCCTGCGAGCCGGGCGCCCGCCCCCCGCGACTGGGCAGATCCATCGAGAAGGACTATAAATTGAACATCGATGCACAGGATAATCAGGACGGGAGGCTGCTGCAGGAGACGCGGACTCGGGCGATGATCGTGTGCGGATTTGAGGATGTCCGGGAACACAAGCCAGCCGTCTCCGGAAAAAATCCTGTGCATCCTGTGCATCGATGTGAATCAAAAATCTACCCATGCTTGACTATGAACCGGTTTCCAGCCACCAGGCGCAGGCGTTTGTTTCAGGCAAGGGTCGCCCCCGCCCTGCCGTGCGGATCATTCGAGAGTGAAACAGGGGTGATTCAGGCATGTTGTCAATTCCTCTCCAACCCCTGTTGTTTCAATCTCTTGAACCGGTTTTGCGTCACGCGAACCCAGGTTTGTTTCAGGCAAGTCCAGCCCCCGCCCCCCACGACGGTGCGCATCACTCAGAGGGAAAACAGCCGTTCGTCAATGAAGACGAACCACCAATGAACACGAATAGGCACCAGGACTGATGGACCTCCTTCAACGACAACTGGCGCCAAAATGCTTCTGCACTTTTGTCCCGTTGGTGTGACCCTGTCATGGGAGGAAGCCCACCCGGGAGCGCGGGCGTCCCGCCCGCACAAATCCTCCCGCAGCTTCAGCTATCTCCTCCACCGGAATCAACCGGCAGCGGCGCCCTGCCTCTGCTTCGGCCGGGCCCATGCGGTTCCCGCCGGCAGGGCGGTCGGCTGCAACATCGCAGGGAAACTGAGCGGCAACCGAAGGGACAGCATGCGGGCGGGACGCCCGCGCTCCCGGGGGTGTCGTCCCGATGGTGAGGTGGGGGGTATCCGGCGGGCGACTTCTCTGAAAGCCGGCCTGTCCCCTTTGGGAAACTCCCGTTTGCCTGCGAGCCGGGCGCCCGCCCCCCGCGACCGGGCAGATCCATCGAGAAGGACTATAAATTGAACATCGATGCACAGGATGCACAGGATAATCAGGACGGGAGGCTGCTGCACGAGACGCGGACTCGAGCAATGATCGCGTGCGGATTTGAGGATGTCCGGGAACACAAGCCAGCCGTCTCCGGAAAAAATCCTGTGCATCCTGTGCATCGATGTGAATCAAAAATCTACCCATGCTTGACTATGAACCGGTTTCCAGCCACCAGGCGCAGGCATTTGTTTCAGGCAAGGGTCGCCCCCGCCCTGCCGTGCGGATCATTCGAGAGTGAAACAGGTTTTGTTTCAGACAAGTCGGGCCCCCGCCCTGGTGTGCGGATCATACAAGAGTGAAACAATCAGAAATCGATCATCCCTTCGCGACCTTGGCATCCCGTCGCGGTTAACCTCAACGCCTTAGTGGCCCTTCGTCGTTCTTAGTGGCCCTTCGTGGATAACTCTTTTTTCTTTTGTTTCAGACAAGTGGTCAGCCACCCCCCCCCACCCTGCCGTGCGGATCATTCCGGGGGAAACAGACGATCATCAAAAAAGACGAACCACCAATGGACACGAATAGACACAAATGCAGATGGAACTAATTCAATGAGAAGGGCGCTCAAATGCTTCTGCAATTTTGTTGCCCTGGTATGACTTCGTGTCTGTCGTAGATAACCCCTCGATTTCGGTAGTCACACCCCCCAATCGACAACTCATCAATCCGTTTATTGGTGTTCATTCGTGTCCATTCGTGGTTCGTCGTTTTCCGCCGTGGATATATCTTTCCCCTGCTTGTCGGTCTGAGGCACAGCCTCGCTATGTCTGAAGCATCCCCAGCTTGAAGGGGGCCGTCTCCGGATTGAGGGCTGCCACCTGAAGGCTCCGAATGAGCACCTCCCGGGTCCGGGCCGGCTCAATCAGAGCATCCACCCACAGCCGGGCTGCCCCGTAGCGTGGGTCGGTCTGATGTTCAAAGGTCTCCCGGACACCGGCAGCCAGTTCCCGGCGTTGAGCATCGGTCAAGCTGGCGCCTTCCCCTTCCATCTGCCCGAGTCGGATATCCACCAGGGTGCGGGCTGCCTGCTCCCCGCCCATAACGGCATAGCGGGCGCTGGGCCAGGCGTATAGAAACCGGGGCCCATAGGCCCTGCCGCACATGGCATAGTGGCCGGCTCCAAAGCTGCCGCCCAGGATCACCGTGATTTTGGGAACCACGCTGTTGGAGACCACGTTCACCATCCTGGCCCCGGCCTTGATGATGCCCCCATGCTCGGCGTCCCGCCCCACCATGAAGCCGTTGACGTCGTGAAGAAAAATGAGCGGGATGTCGTTCTGGTTGCAGTCCATCATGAAGCGCGCAGCCTTGTTGGCGCTTTCGGCATAGATCACCCCACCGACTTCCAGCCGGCCGTCCTGCCGTCGCTGATGCTGTTTTTGGTTGGCCACCAGACCCACCGCAAACCCTCCCAGCCGAGCGTACCCCGTGATCAGGGTCTGACCGTAGTCTCTCCGGTACTCGGTGAATCGGCTGTCGTCCACCAGACGCGCAATCACCTCCCGCATCTCGTACTCGCCGGCGGGATCGGAGGAGAAGACACCCCCAAGCTCCGCCGGGTCGTAGCGGGGCTCGACCGATGGGCGGCAATCCAGCCCGGAATCCGTTCGCCGTCCCATCTTGTCCACCAGCTCGCGAATGCGCCGCAGGCAGCTGAGATCGTCCTTCTCGCGGAAGTCGACAGTGCCGCTGAGGCTGGCGTGCACCCGGGCTCCCCCCAGCTCCTCGCTGGACACCTCCTGCCCGATGGCCGCCTTGACCAGGGAGGGTCCGGCCAGATAGAGCCCGCTGCCCTCGGTCATCAGCAGCTTGTCGCACATCACCGGCAGGTAGGCTCCGCCGGCCACGCAGGAACCCATGACGGCGGCGATCTGCGGAACCCCCCGGGCGGACAAGACGGCGTTGTTATAGAAGACCCGGCCAAAGTCATCGGTGTCGGGGAACACGTCCTCCTGCAGGGGCAGAAAAATGCCGGCGGAATCCACCAGGTAGATGGTGGGCAGACGATTCTCCAGCGCGACGGTCTGGGCCCGCAGCACCTTCTTGGCGGTCATGGGGAAGAAGGAGCCCGCCTTGACGGTGGCATCGTTGGCAATGATCATGAAGTGCCGCCCACAGACCTTGGCGATCCCCACGATCACGCCGGCAGCCCGGGCTCCGCCCCACTCGGCGTACATCTGGTGCGCCGCGTAGATTCCCAGCTCCAGGAAGGGAGGTTCGGGGTCGATGAGGTGTCGGATCCGTTCCCGAGCAGTCAGGCGGCCCTTGGCATGCTGCCTGCGCCTGGCCTCGGCTCCTCCCCCTTGCCGGATCCCGGCCTCGTCCCGGCACATCCGGGCCACCAGCGCTTCCATCGCCCTGCGGCGCTTCTGGAATTGCGGGCTGCGCCGGTCGACGGCGCTTTGAAACACTTCAGGAGAATCTGCCATCGTCATGGATCCCCGGCCCGGGGAAGTGTTCGACAGCCAACTCGGAGGGAGGAAGATCAGGGTATTTCGACCGGCCCCTCCATCCAGCCGCCCGGACCGGAAGCGGCCCCGTTCCCCCTCCGGCCTCTCAGAGCAGACTCATCTCCCTCTCCTTCAAGGCCTTGATCCGGTCTCGCAGGCGGGCGGCGGCTTCGAATTCGAAGTTTCGGGCCGCCTCCCGCATCTTCGCTTGCAGCTTGAGGATATGGGCTTCGATTTCATCGGGAGAGGTCACCTCGATCTCTTCCTGCTCCGGAGCCAGGTCCAGATAGTCCGCCTCGACCATGGCGATCAGACCGGTGTTGACCGGTTTCATAATCGATTCCGGCGTGATCCCGTGTTTCCGGTTATAGCGAAGCTGCTTCTCGCGCCGCCGGTTGGTCTCATCCAACGCCTGCCTCATGGATTTCGTTACCCGATCCGCATAGAGAATGGCCAGACCATTCACGTGCCGGGCGGCTCTCCCGATGGTTTGAATAAGAGAATCTCGGGATCGCAGGAAGCCTTCCTTGTCGGCATCCAGGATGGCCACCAGGGACACTTCGGGAAGGTCGAGTCCCTCGCGCAGCAGGTTGATTCCCACCAGCACGTCGAAGTCCCCCAGGCGCAGGCCTCGCAGGATCTTGATCCGCTCCAGCGTTTCGATCTCCGAGTGCATGTAGCGGCAGCGGACCCCCACCTCGCGATAGTACTCGGCCAAGTCCTCGGCCATACGCTTGGTCAAGGTGGTGACCAGCACCCTTTCCCGCCGTTTTTCCCGCAGGCGAATCTCGTGAAGCAGGTCGTCCACCTGGGACCTGACGGGTCTCACCTCCACGGCGGGATCCACCAGTCCCGTGGGACGGATGATCTGTTCCACCACTGCACCGCTGGTCTTGGTCAACTCATAGGGCCCGGGGGTGGCCGAGACGTAGATCACCTGATTGAGGCGATGCTCGAATTCCTCGAATTTGAGCGGGCGGTTATCCAGTGCCGAGGGCAAACGAAACCCGAAGTTGACCAGGTTCTCCTTGCGGGAACGGTCCCCGGCATACATCCCTCGAACCTGGGGGACCGCCTGGTGGCTCTCATCGATAAAAATCAGGTGGTCCTGGGGCAAGTAGTCCAGCAAGGTCGGGGGAGGTTGGCCGGGTCGGCGACCCGACAGATGGCGGGAGTAGTTCTCAATGCCGTGACAGAATCCGATTTCCTTCATCATCTCCAGGTCGAACAGGGTCCGCTGCTGAAGACGCTGGGCTTCCACCCACTTGCCTTCGGCTTCCAGACGGGGACGCCACTGTTCCAACTCCTCCCGAATGGTACCGACGGCCTTGAGCAAGGTGGGACGGGGCATCACGTAGTGGGACTTGGGATAGATGGGAAGGCGCTCATAGGAGAAGCGGATTTCACCGCTCAGCGGGTCGATCTTAAACAGGGACTCGATCTCATCCCCGAACAGCTCGATGCGGTAAGCCTGATCGTCGTAGGCAGGAAAGACCTCGATGCGATCCCCCCGGACACGAAAAGTGCCCCGGCGGAAATCGTCATCACTGCGCTCATACTGGATTTCCACCAGCTTCTTCAGTATCTGCTCTCTCTGGATTCGCTCTCCCTTGTCCAGGAAGAGCCGCATCCCGTAGTAGGCTTCCGGGGAACCGATTCCGTAGATGCAACTGACGCTGGCCACAATGATGCAATCGCGCCGTTCGAACAAGGACCGGGTGGCCGACATCCGCATCTTGTCAATCTCATCGTTAATGGTGGCTTCTTTCTCGATATAGGTGTCGGTAGCGGCAATATAGGCTTCAGGCTGATAGTAGTCGTAGTAGCTGACGAAATACTCCACGGTATTTTCCGGAAAAAAGCTGCGAAACTCCTGGCACAGTTGTGCCGCCAGCGTCTTGTTGTGGGCCAGGACCAAAGCCGGCCGGTTCATCCGCTCGATGACCTTGGCCATGGTATAGGTTTTTCCGGAACCGGTGACTCCCAGCAACACCTGGTGCAGTTCGCCCTCATCCAGTCCGCGCACCAAGTCCCTGATCGCCTGGGCCTGATCGCCCTTGGGTTGATACTGGGCGACCCGAAAGGGTTTTTGAGTTTCCACCGGCGTCCTTCCACCTGCGGCAAGAGATCTCTCGGCTGATCCCAACCCGAGTTTACCACGCTGCAGTCCATTGGCTGACGCCCACGGCACCATGCGGACGCCGCTTTGCGGCTTTCTGGAACCCCAGGCTGGCGCCCGGGAACAATCTATTGGAAAATCCTATCCTGCGGCAGTGTTCTGGTTTAGGGGAGAGCGGCGTAGCCGCGGTTGGCACAGGTCAGTTGAGGAAACGTGTCCTACAGGTCTTCCAAAAAAGCGGCGTAGCCGCGTCCGCACTTAGCCCCGGGCGTGAGCCCGGGGTCGTGTGGATTCTGCGCTGCCGTAGCCGCGAAGGCGGCAAATTAGAAGCACCCTTCCGGAACGCAGTGCCTTTCCAAAGCAACGCCTCGCGCGTTTGCCCCCCTCCGGCTCGACTGCGGGCTCCGCCCTGGTCTTGTGCAAGCCGAACATGGTTTACACCGTACCCCCCAACGTAGGGGCAACCCTTGTGGTTGCCCGCGTCGTGGTTGCCCGGTGATTCCCGGATTGGGCACCCACAAGGGGCGCCCCTACAGTTGCGTGCAGGACGATAATAGCGACCAGGCCAATCACTCCCCCCTGGAGGGGGAGTCACAGAAGCCGAGCCGCCAGGCGAAGGCTGATGCGGTGGGGGGTGGAAGGAGGGCCGTCAGGCCCGTGCGTCTTGCTACCCGTGGTAGCGGTGGAACAAGAGTGCGGCGTTGGTGCCCCCGAAGCCGAAGGAATTGGAAAGCGCATACTCCAGTGGCTGCTTCCGCGCCTGGTTGGGTACATAGTCCAGGTCGCAATCAGGGTCGGGGTTTTGGTAGTTGATGGTCGGAGGAACGATTTGATGGTGGAGAGCCAGGACCGAAATCGCCCCCTCCAGGCCTCCGGCCGCCCCCAGCAGGTGGCCGGTCATGGATTTGGTGGAACTCACCAGCATACGGTAGGCGTGCTGGCCGAAGGCGCGTTTGATGGCCATGGTCTCCAGCCGGTCATTGACGGGCGTGGAGGTGCCGTGAGCATTGATGTAGTCGACCTGCTCCGGCCGAATACCGGCGTCATTCACCGCGTTGGTCATGACCTGGAAGGCCCCTTCACCGTCTCCCGAGGGCTGGGTGATGTGAAAGGCATCCCCCGACATGCCGTACCCCACAATTTCGGCGTAGATGGTAGCGCCGCGTCGCTCGGCCCTTTGCATCTCCTCCAGCACCAGGATTCCTGAGCCTTCTCCGATCACGAAACCGTCCCGGTCCCGATCGAAAGGACGACAGGCTTTTTCCGGCTCTTCGTTTCGGGTGGACAGAGCCCGCATGGAAGCAAATCCGCCCACGCTCATGGGGGTAATGGCGGCTTCCGATCCACCGCAAAGCATGGCATCGGCGTCCCCTCGGGCAATGATCCGGAACGAGTCTCCGATGGCATGGGATCCCGAGGAGCAGGCAGTGCAAGTCGCCGTGTTGGGTCCCTTGGCCCCGAACCGGATGGAAAGCTGTCCGGCCGCCAGATTGATTATGGAAGAGGGAATGAAAAAAGGGGAGATCCGCTTGGGACCGCCTCGCAAGAGCTCGGTGTGTTCCCGCTCGATGGTGGAAAAACCTCCGATCCCCGATCCGACGTGTACCCCGAATCGGGACGCCAGCTCCGGTGTTACCTTCAGTCCGGCCGACTCCATGGCAAAATCGGAGGCCGCCACGGCGTACTGGATGAAGGGATCCATTTTCTTCACGTCTTTTTTGGCAATCCAGTTCAGCGGATCGAATCCCTTGACCTCTCCTGCCATCTTGACCGAAAACAGCCCGGTGTCAAAGCGCGTGATGGGCTTGATGCCGGGTTCTCCCGCCACCAGGGCTTCCCAGTTTCCCCGAGTCCCTATGGCCAGCGCCGACACCAAACCGATACCGGTGACCACCACTCTTCGTTTCAATGCCCCATCCTCCCGCGGCCGACCCGATTGCCGGATCCTGTTCCCTCACCCAGCGCAACTCTCCGGTCGTTCGGCAGCATTGCCGACCGGCTATCCCTTGGCATGGGCCTCCACGTAGGCAATCGCATCCTTGACCGTCTGGATCTTCTCTGCGTCCTCGTCAGGAATCTCGATTCCGAAGCCTTCCTCGAAAGCCATGACCAACTCCACCGTATCAAGGGAATCCGCGCCCAGATCGTCCACGAAGGAGGCGGTGGACGTCACTTCCGATTCGTCGACTCCCAGTTGTTCCACAATAATCTGTTTGACCTTATCCGCCACGCCCGATGCAGCCATTCCTGTATCCTCCTCAATTGAAATCGGATTTATCCTTTGTCTGCGAAACGACCCCCAAGCCCACTGCGCTTGTCCCGGCCCGGTCCCGGCTCAGAGACTGCGGATTCTGCCCGCCATGAATTGCGTCTCCTACAGCCGCGCCGCAAAAAATCCTCATGTTGCCATCAGCCATCGAAAAAGGCAAGTCATGACCGATCTGCGCTCGGCCCCCATGCACCGGGCGCTCCAGGGTCCCATTCACGGGACCTCACATGTAGAGCCCTCCGTTGATGTGCAGCACTTGGCCGGTCACATAGCCGGCTTCATCCGAAGCCAGGAACCTGACACCAAAGGCGACCTCCCGATCCAAACCTACCCGTCCCATCGGAATCCGTTCGAGCAGCTTGGCTCTGGCGGCCTCGGGAAGCGCCTGGGTCATGGAGGTGTCCACGAAGCCGGGGGCCACAGCGTTTACGGTGATATTCCGCCTCGCCACCTCCTGAGCCACCGTCTTGGTCAAGCCGATAATCCCGGCCTTCGAGGCCACATAGTTGGCCTGTCCGGGATTGCCCGTCATTCCAACCACCGAAGAAACGTTCACGATTCGACCGTATCGCTGCTTCAACATGATCTTGACGGCTGCCTGGGTACAGAGGAAGGTGGCGGTCAGATTGGTCCGCAGGACTCCCGTCCAGTCCTCTTCCTTCATCCGCAGCAAGAGGCCGTCCCTGGTGATCCCGGCGTTGTTCACCAGAATATCCAGCCGGCCGAAGGACTCCATGACTTGGTTAAAAGCCGTCCTGATCTGAGCCGGTTGGGTCAGGTCCACCGATACCGGCAGGGCCTTTCGCCCCAGACCCTCGATTTCGGCAGCCACCTGGCTGAGCCGGTTCCGATCCCGTCCCCCCACGGCTACGTCCGCGCCAGCCGCGGCCAGAACCACGGCACAGGCCCTCCCGATGCCCCGCGACCCGCCGGTGACAAAGGCAACCTTACCTTGAAGCAACATCGCCCCCCTTTTATCCAGCGCTCCCCATTGCCGCCAAGGTTTTGTGAAGGCTCCGGCCGTCCTCTACGTTGAGGACCTCCAGCGAGCGGTCGGTTTGGCGGACCAGCCCCGACAACACCCGGCCCGGACCCACCTCGACGAATCTGCGCACCCCCTGGCCCGTCAGGAACTGAATCGTCTCGCTCCAGCGAACCGGAGCACACACCTGCCGCACCAGGGCGCCGGCGACTTCGCTCCCCCGCTGGATGGCAGCGGCGTCCGCGTTGGTGACCAGGGGACAGTGAAGGTCCCGAAATCTAAGTTGGCTCAGGTCCTTCTCCAGCCGGTCGCGGGCCGGCTTCATCAAGGCGCAATGAAAGGGAGCGCTGACCGGCAGGGAGATGGCGCGCCTGGCCCCCCGTTGAGGCGCAAGCTGAATGGCCCGCCGGACCGCCTCGGCGGCGCCGGCAATCACGATTTGAACCGGAGAGTTGAGGTTGGCCGGCGCCAGGACCTGACACTGAGCCGCTTCCCGGCAAAGGGACTCCACCGAGCCCAGAGGCATCCCCAGGAGAGCGGCCATGGCGCCCTGACCTACGGGAACGGCCTCCTGCATGTATTGGCCACGTTTTCTGACCGTGCCGATGGCATCGGCCAGAGACAGGCCGCCGGCGGCCACGATGGCGCTGTATTCCCCCAAGCTGTGACCGGCCACGAATTGGGGCCGGATCCCGCGAGCGGACAACACCGCACAGGCCGCCATTGAAACCGCCAGGATGGCAGGCTGGGCGATCTCGGTGAGTTGCAGCTCGTCCGGCTTGCCCTCGAAACACAACCGTGCAATGGAGAAGCCCAGCGCCCGGTCGGCTTCCGCCAGGACGGCTCCGGCCTCCGGGAAAGAGTCCGTCAATTCCCGGCCCATTCCCGGGTATTGCGAAGCTTGGCCGGGAAATATGAAGGCGGTGGGTGGGTTCATGAGAGCCGATCCGGACAGTGGCCGCGGTCACCGGTTGAAAATGGAAGCCGCCAAAGCCAGGATCGCTGGCGACGCGTTGTTCAGCCCTTTGGCAGGTATGGGTTCCGATCTCTTGCACTAGCCCGCATTTCTCACCAGGGGGCGTGATCATAGCGCAGGATTTTCCGTTTCAGCGCGTGCTCGTGACCGAAGGGCGTAGCCGGAACACCATTCAAGGGAGCATGTGCGCGCTGAAGCGGAAAAGACAAGCCAGGGCGCGCCCAGCACCGTCTGTACCCTGAAGACTCCAAACAAAGCGCCGCAATGATGTTAAAGACAAGCACGTTTCTACCTTACGCTCAGCGTCCTGGTGAGAAATGCGGGCTAGGCGTTCACTCACCCCGGGTGCCGGCGATACCGGCCCTTGCGACCTCGCGCCGGGAACCGGTGAAAAGCAACGAGCGCCAGCCTCGGCAAACGTAGGCGGTCGGCTGCCGGGTTCAACGGACCTCGGGATCGATCGTTCCCGGAGCCGCTGTCACCTACTTCTCGCCCACTTCAATCACCTCTCGCCCCCGGTAATATCCGCAGTGCGGACAGACCCGATGGGGCAATTTGGTTTCGTGGCAATTGGGACACTCCGAGGTGGAGCGAACGGTCAGAAAATCGTGGGACCGTCTCTTGTTGCGGCGGGATTTGGAGTGACGGCGTTTCGGATTCGGCATGAAAGTTCCCCTGGATCGAATGGGCCCTCAAGACCCCGGATCCCTGAATTTCAGCAGCGGGGCCAATCGAGGATCGCTGACCGCCGGGTCGCAACGGCAACGGTCGCGGTTTCTGTTCCGGCCACAGGACGAACAGAGCCCCCGACAGCCTTCCTGACAAAGCGGTTTTATCGGCAAATTCAAAAGGATCTGCTCGCAAACGATGTCGCTCACATCGATAAAATCTCCCGAGAAAAACCCGACTTCCAGATCCTTCTTCTGGAGAGCGATCTCGCCGGCAAGCGAATGGTGGGCGTTGGATTGATAATACTGATTGAAATGGGCCGCCAGAGGATAGGACAGGACATCCAGGCAGCGAGCACAGGTCAATTGCATTTCAACGCCCAGCGTGCCCTGGACCCGCATTCCACCTTGAGACTCTCTCTCAGCCCTCAAATGGACCGCCACCTCGCCGAACACCCGAACCTGCCCTTCATCCAGATTCAGGTGACGGGCAGGCAAACTGACTTTCAGAGAGCGCGGTCCCCGCTCCAATTCCCTGACGTCGATCCGCAACGGGTTCATGGGCTCTGCCCTACACCGGCCCTCCGCTAAGATATGCAGGCTTGCCCGCATTTCTCACCGGGGGGCATGATAATGGCGCAGGAATTTTTCCCTCAGCGCGCGCTCGCGAGCGACGAGCGTAGCGGGCACTACGGTCGAGGGAGCATGTGCGCGCTGAGGGAAAAGGACAAGCCAGAGCGCGCCCAGCGCCGTCTGTACCCGCAAGCCCTTTACATGGAGCCAATCACGGTACCGAAGATAAACTGCTTTTCATCATGGTTCCAGCGACCCGGTGAGAAATGCGGGCTAAGTGCCTCAAAACCAAAGCGCTCCATTATAGCCAGGGTGTCCTGGATGTCAAAGTGAAAAGGCCGGCGAGATCCGGCGAGCTGCGTGCGGACGCCCCCGCCATGCCATGGGTCCGGCCGGAACCGGGGGAGAACTGGAATCGTTCCGAAAAGGTGGGTCAGACGGCAGGCTGCAGAGATTTGAATCTAGCCTGGTAGGACTTGTTGAGGATGATCTGGAGAAGAGGATTGCCGATCTCGGTCTGTTCGATCCGCTCCTGGATCTCTTCGAGCTCATCCAGGGTCCTGGCCCGCTTGATGACGTTCTTGAAGAAACTCAGGTCGCCGACCGTCATGATTTCCTCGCTCTCCTCATCCTCGATGATGGCCAGATGCGATTCCGGTAGAAATTCGCGAATCTTCAAATACAGCTTCTCCCGGTAATCGAGATTCTCCTCTCCCAGATCGGGATGAAACCACTCGGCCGTGAACGTTCCTTCTTCATTATCGATATTGAGGTCCGTATAAATCTCCGGCTCCTGCTCGGTCAACTCCAGAATCACCTTCTCCAGATCCCTGGTCACGCTGGCACTGGAATAAACAGTCAAAATAGTTACTTTCATTAGCAGCCCCTGCCTCTATGAGATCCTTATCCGGTTTGCGACCGGATTATAAGAACAAAAGAACCGCAATCCAACTCTTTTCGGCACGAGAAGACTGCGGGGCCTCCGGATTTTCAGGCGCCGGTCGGCTGGAAGCTCGATCAGGGCCCGGTGCGGTAGGGGAATCGTCGAATCACCGCCTCATTGACCTTCACGCCCAGCCCCGGACCTTCAGGAAGGATCAGTTCCCCCTGTTCGATCGACAGGGGAGTTTGCAACATCTGCTCTGCCAAGGAAAAGGGGTAGGTGCCGGACCGGCCGTCGTTGGAGTAATCCGGGTATTCCATCCACCCCACCAGTCGGCCTCGAAACAGCCGGCCACCTGAGCCAGCACCGCTACTTCCAGCGGAGTCGACACATTGCCGATGGCTGCCCGGCGGCCAAGGGGTTGCAACTCCCGCAAGGCCCGATGGCCGTTGTTCAGTCCCCCTATATGAAGCACCTCCAACTGCAGCACGTCCAGCCATTCGGTTCGCGCCAGGTTGAGCCATCGTTCCGGGGAGGGCTCGCCACCGCCTCCCGAGAGCGGCACCGGGCAGCCTTTTTTCAACTGTCGAAGGGCCGCAGAGTCCTCCAGCGGCACCGGCTCTTCAACCCATTCGAGCCGGCTGGAAGCCAACTCCCACAGCAGCCGTCCGGTCTCTTCCAACCCGTAATGGGCGCCTCGCCAGGCTCTGGCGTCCACCATGATCCCCCAAGGCGGAGGACAGGCCTCGCGCACCTTGCGGACGGTCTGCAAGTCTTGCCGGGGCGAACGCCCCAGCCCCAGCTTGCAGGCGGAAAATCCGGAATCGGCCCACAACCCGGCCTCCCGGACACTCTCCTCGCCGTCCAGGTAAACGCCGCAGCTGGCATAGAGCCGGACCTTGCGGCGTACCCGCCCGCCGAGCAGCTCCGAGAGGGAACACCCGGCGGATCTGTCCCTGAAGATCCAGCAAAGCCATTTCCACCGCACCGAAGGCCTGCTCCAGACCCGGGAATCGGGGACGGCGCTGAAACACTTTCCTGCGCAGACCGGCAAGGTTTCCGGGGTTGAGGCCCACCACCGCCGCACGCAGGTTGCGATTGATCAACTGAGCCACGTTGGGAGAGGGGGTCCCGGCCCCGAAACCCACATGCCCCTGGCTGGTGCGGGCCCGGACCAACAGGCAATCGCGTTTGTGGATCGTGACCTGGCCTCCGTAAACCGCCCGCCGCAGCGGTTGGGGCAGCGGCGAGGTCAGCAGACAGGCCTGCAGCTCATCGACTTTCACTTTCAAGGAGGAAGCGCCTGAGGGGTTACGGCTCGCGAGGGTGAGGAACGGCTTCGGCAGACATGCCCTATCAGGGGTTGCCGGCTGCCTGCCACGGCAACTGGTTCGGGCTGGCTAGGCCCCGGCCACCGCCAAACGCGCAAACTGATCTACCTGTGCGTTCACTGACGAACGGAATGACTCCAGGGCATCCTCGACACCATAGCGAATATCGTCGTGCATGGCCTCGTAGCGGGCATGGACTCGCGAGAACAATTCCTGGACCTGGCCCCTGACTTCCTCTACTTCCCGGGCGCCGACACGCATGGAGTGCGAAACCGCTTGCTTGAACGAATCCAGCTCGGCTTCCAGGAACTCCTTGAAATCGTGGATGGCGATCTGCTGGCTGGTGACCTTCTCGAAGTGGTAGCCCATGACGGCCAGATGGAACGCCTTGGTGAGCATGCGGGGATGGTCCCTGGCAACCTTGGCAATAAACTTCAGGTAGGCCGGGCCCTGCCTGGAGAAGAGCTGCCGGCACAACGATTTCCCAATGGCCCGCACCTCAGCCATGCCCACCGGCTTGGACACGTACGGGCTGGGCTTGACCTGCTGCAACATGTTCAGACAGCGCCTGAAATAGTTCTCCAGAGTCGGATCGTAGATGGTGGTCAGCACCCGTCGATATCCCTCGATCAAGGTCTGGGCATCCATCTCGGGCTTGAAGTTGAGGACGACGTTGACGCTGGTCCCGGTGGACTCCTCCAGAAGCCGGCCTTCCTTCCTGAGCCGATCGTAAAGGTCGGTGCCCTTCAGCGCAGTCAACAGACCCACCATGGCCATGGGAATGCCGGCCTCCTGGATGAAATCGATCTGGGCGTCGAACACCCCTTCGTCGTCACCGTCCAAGCCAAGGATGAATCCACCGCTGACCTCCATGCCTTTCTGCTGAATCTTGCGAACGGAGTTCAGCAGATAGTTCTCCTCTTTCCTGCTGGTGTTCTGCTGCTTCTTGGTCTTGACCAGGGCCTTGGGATTGGGAGTCTCGATCCCCAGAAACACCCAATCGAAGCCGGCCTCGATCATGGCGTCCATCAATTGGTCGTTCAGGGCCAGGTTGACGCTGGCCTCGGTGAAGAGGGAGAAAGGATAGCCGCGGTCCCTCTGCCACTCGGCCACCACCGGCAGGAGTTCCAGCGCCTCGCGCTTGTTGCCGATAAAGTTGTCGTCCACCAGGAAGACGTTGCCTCGCCAACCCAGATCGTAAATGGTGTCGAGTTCACCCAACATCTGTTGCGGTGTCTTGGTTCGCGGCACTCGACCGAAGAGCTTGGTGATGTCGCAGAACTCACAGTCGAAGGGGCACCCCCGCGAGAACTGCAGGCACATCGAGTAGTAGTCCTTCATGTCGACGAGGTCAAAGCGAGGGGGCGGCGTACGGGTCACATCGGGTTTCTCTGGCGCCCGGTAGATGGTTTTGGCGGTTCCGTTCTCCAGATCTCGCAGAAATTGGGGCAGGATTTCCTCGACTTCATCCAGCAGGAAATGGTCCACTCCTCCGATCTCTTCGTGATAGGTGGTGGGGTGAGGTCCTCCGGCCACCACCGGAACGCCGGCCCGGTTGCACCGCTCGATCACGGAGTCCAGGGAATCGCGTTGAACGATCATGGTGGAGGTCAACACCAGGTCGGCCCACTCCAGGTCCGATTCCTTCAAGGTGGACACATTCAAATCCACCACGCGGAGGTCGTATCTGGACGGAAACATACCGGCGATGGTGAGCAGGCCCAGCGCCGGAAAGCCTGCCTTCTTGCCGACAAATTCCAGGGCGAATTTTCCGCCCCAGTAGGAAGGTGGGAATTCAGGATAAACCAGGAGTGCATTTGGCATGATAACGATCTCCAGAGTGCCTGCTATCGGGGACGGATTTCAAACTCGGCCACCCGCGGACAGCCCGGCGGCTTCAATTTCAGTGGCCCACTTTATATCAAGTTCGCCGGGATTGCTCCCAGAAAGTTACGGCCGGATTCATCACCTCTCCCGTGCCTGGCCTGCGGTTTCAGCCTGAACTCGGAAACTTGATGTGTTATCTTGCCGAGGAGTTCTTTCGATGTCAACCGAATCGCCTATGTCCCAGCTCAACCGGCAGGCCGTCCTCAACTCACCGCTATGGCGCGGCTGCCTGTTGGGGCTGCTCGTCCTGCTGTTGCAAATTCCCATCCTGCTGATTCACACCGTGGTCTCGGAGCGCCGGACGAGACAGCAACAGGCAACGCAGGAAGTCACCTCCAAATGGGGCAAGGAGCAGTCGCTGGTGGGCCCCATGATGATCATTCCCTACCGGAAACACCGCAGCGATCGGACCTCCGCGGGTGAACTCTCCACCCGCACCGAGGTGACCTATGGCCACTTCCTGGCCGAAACACTCACCGTCGCCGGCAGGGCCGAAACCCGCCTGCGCTATCGGGGCATCTTCGAGGTTCCGGTTTATCGATTGGCCCTGGAGCTGCGGGGTACTTTCGCTGAGCCCGACTTCAGCGAATGGGGAGTCCGACCGGAGGATATTCTCTGGGACCGCGCCCACCTCTCCGTGAATATCTCCGATGCCCGCGCAATCCAGAATTCAGCCATGCTTTCCTGGAATGGTGAGGGGCTCCCCTTTCACCCCGGATCGGGTGAATCCAGTGGCAACCTTCCCGGGATTCACGCCAGCTTGCAAGAGCGGCTGAAGGGAACGGCCTTTGATTTCCAGTTTCCGCTGGAACTCAATGGCAGCGGGGCTATTTTCTTCGCACCCTTCGGCAAACAGACCACCGTCGATCTCCAGTCGAACTGGCCCCATCCCAGCTTCCAGGGAAACTGGCTCCCGGCTGAGCGAACGGTAACGGACCGGGGATTCGAGGCCGCCTGGAGCATACCGTTCCTGGGACGCAGCTACCCTCAGAGATGGACATCCCCAACAGCCCCAACCTCGATCTCACCCTCCCGGTTCGGCCTGACCCTGGTCACACCGGTCGACCCCTATCGGATGGTCGATCGCAGTGTCAAATACGCCATCCTGTTCCTGGCTCTCACCTTCGTCACCCTATGGCTCTATGAAGTTCTGTCAGGATTGCGGATTCACACGCTGCAATACCTGCTCCTGGGTGCGGGGATGTGTCTGTTCTATCTGCTGGTGCTATCCCTTTCCGAGCATCTGGGTTTCGGCCCGGCCTATGTTCTGGCCAGCGCTTCCACCGTGGTCCTGCTCGTCAGCTACAGCCTGTCGGTATTGGGCAAGCCCCGTGGGGCAGCATTGCTGGCCGTCATCCTGGGGCTCTTGTACGGGTACCTCTATATCCTGCTTCGCAATCAGGACTACGCCCTGCTGATAGGCTCCGTGGGGCTCTTCCTGGCACTGGCCATCACCATGTACCTGACCCGTCACCTGGACTGGCGCGCCCTGAAGCACAAGGCCTGACACCCGGCCTTCATTCCGGCCCGCATCGATTCCCACCCAAAATTGAAATTGTGAGAGATTAAATTCTTCGCGTCTGCTCTGGTGGCTTCAACAACACCGCTGCCATTTCTGTCAACAGCTTTCAATCACGCTCCAAATCCCGATGGGATTTCGCCTTCCTTTTCGTGCATCATCCGTATCCGAATGGAATCCAGATCCCAGGACGGCTCTCGCCAAACGTCGATTCAGGGTCGATAGGAGGTGCGTAGAGATTCTGTCTTCGTAGTTGCAGAGAAACCGATATCAAAATTGGGTTCAGGAATCTAGCTTCTCCTCATCTTAAAGCTGTTTGTCATCCTGTTTGCCGGGCCATCCAAAAGACTCAAAGGTTTCGACGTCGCTTCCCGACGGGAAGAAGATCTTGCCCAAGGGGGTTTCGCAGTGCCCAATCTGCTCAGATTTTGAACTCTTGAAACAATAGGCGTACACTCCACTTGGGGCGATCACGATTCGCCCTGTCGCTTTCAGTGCCTCGGATTTCTTGATGTGAACGACGACGAAACGTTTCCGCTCAATCCATACGCTATCGACGATATCGCCCAGCCGCGCATAAATGTTGTTGATGCATTGCAAGGCGTGCCAGCAGGCGCTTGCCGCGTCTTGCCGATGTTCCACCCCAACCCGGGTGACTTTCATCGCCAGCGTCGCAACCGCGCCGTAGCTTTTGACGATCTCCTCCGGGCTACACGCTGACACCTCCCAGGTCTCTGTTGAAGGGCTCATCGGAGCCCCCGGGTCATTAAACATTTCTTCGAACGAATTGTAAACGCGGCCGCTGCCCTTGTGGATTACCGGTATCTGTAGCTCATCTCCAGCCCGACGGCCATCGTTCCACTCACGTTCTGCCAAAGCGACTTCCTTCGCTACCTCCTCCTGGCTGTTTTGACCATTGTGATCCTCGAAGTCTTGCTCGAACTCCTGCTTCGGTTGTTCCGACGGGGCTTCTCTCTCGTCTCCTACCTGGCGTAAATCCTCAGATCTTCGATCATCAATGCCGAGAACCTGTGTAGCGACCCTTTCCTTGATGCTTTCCCGCCGCTTGATGTCTGACGATATGACCTGTCCGTCCGCAGATTTCGTTTCCCACCGGGTCTCTTGTCGTTCCTCCTTGCGCTCTTTCAATGTCGCCCGCCTATATCGGGGTGTAGTGGAGACCTCGATACCTCGAGGCAACGCAACGCCATCGTTCCCTACCGTATCCTCAGGTGCCGGTGTGGACCGTATGAAACCCCCTTGCGCTGGCCTCAGCGCATCGCGCATCATACCGGAAATTTTCAGCAGGACCGTTTTGTCAGCAGCCCATTCGTTTAACACCACAAACCGATACTCCCGCTGTGCCGCGTGGGTCGCGGTCTTCGCGAAAAAAGTAGCTGCCAATCGCCTTACTTCATCGGTTTCTGAAGTTAGCATGTCGTACAGTCCGTCCGTGTAGACAACCGGCCCATGAATAACCCATTGTGTCTTGTGCTTCGTTCTGGCACCGACTGATCCGTCGCTGGTACCGGTTATCAAACTATCCTTCCCTTGCGGACCGATCTGTTCGGCCACCATTCTGGCCAGCGCTTGGGCAAATTTTGCCGGCTGGCCGATTTCCGACACGTGATCGTAATCGTTATCTAGCGTCGATCTCCAGGAAGCCCACTCATCGTCGTTCGGCCTGATTGATGTACAAAAGATCCAGCACTCCTTGCCAAAAGATAGGCTCTGGCGTTTCTTCGTCCGGTTGCTGTGCTTGACACGGAGTACTGAACCTATCCCGGAGTTTAGGAGTTCATGAGCTTCGTTCAGGTCCGCAGTCGCACGCCGCCTAGCCGCATCTTCTGCCTTCTCCGCTGTCAATATCACTGACTCTTCCTTTGCAAACCCTTCTTGCTCGTCCTGAATCAATGCCTCGCCATACTCCCGGAACCGTTCCGGCTTCGAGATAAGCACGGTTTCTCCATCCTCAAGGGCATGCTCTCGCTTGCATCCCTTTACCAGACCCGGGATGGCCGTCCTTTTATCCTTGTCCCGCAAGTCAATATAGCTCGTCATTATCAGGTTTCCGGCGTCGTCAAGTAAAAAGCCTTCGTTGATCCAGAGCATGTCGCTCTCCCATTTCGGTCAGTCTCTCGTCTTCACCGCGAACCGATCCTTTCCTCCCCGTACGCGACTTTCGCAATTCTAATGAGCCCGCCCAACCCGCCTAACCAGGCAGTTTTCTTACCATGCCGCAGGTTTCCGAATGTTGGTGCCGGGGATTGGGTCCGGCAGCTGCGAGTGCCGCAAGCCGTTGGGCCGGATATGGCGCGCGAAGTCCGCGTACTTCTTTAGCTGCTGCGAAGGTCTCCCGGTTCCCGGGGTTACCAGTCCGATCCGCTTGCGACGCTGCTCGCGTACGAGACGCATGGCTTCGGCAATGTCACTGTCGTTGCTGACCACCACGGCGCAATCGTAGGCATCGAGCCAACCGTCGTTGAGGAGATGCACGGCAAGATTGACGTCCGAACCCTTCTCCTCGGCCCTAATCACCTCCGCTGTGCGCCTACTCCGCACCGGCCGTGCGAGCGGTACCCGAACCCTGTGACTCAGGAAATGCCCAAAATGCAGCTCAACCTGGGGCCGGTAGTGGGAAACGGCGTGAAGGTATACATCTTGGCGCTGCGGCTTGGATCGGTCAGCGGGCGTTCCCGACACTCTTGCCGTGAAATACTTGATCGCGAGGATATCGTGATGCTGCTGCAGAACCTTTTCGAACAGAACGACCAAGTCCAACCACTTCCATGACGTTCCCTTGAGGGCTCCGTAGTAGAGATTGAACCCGTCAACATACACGAACGTACGCATCGATTCCCGCCCAAAAAAAGCAGGGGCCTCCGAAGAGGCCCCGCGCCCTGCGGTCGAAACCGCAAGGGGTGTCGACAACAACATAGCCGCAACCGGCAACAATTTCAAGAATGGCCCGGCACCATTCCTCATCGGGGGCGCGATGACGGCAGAGAACCTCTCCCTTCAGAAGAACCAGGCCAGCAGGAAGACGGCAATCATCATGAAGACCAGGGACACCTTGACCGCCGTCCCCACCGCCATTCCCAGCCAGGCGCCGATGCCCGCCCGTCCGGCTCTTTCCAGGTTGCCGTGCAGGCTCAACTCACCCAGCACGGCCCCCAGGAAGGGGCCGATCAGCACGCCGGCAATCCCGAAGAACAATCCGACCAGCGCACCCAGCCCGGCCCCGGCGGCAGCCCGCGTACTGGCGCCCGATCGCTTGGCCCCGAGGGCTCCGGCGATAAAGTCAGCCGCGTAGGCCAGCAGGGTGAGGCCCACCAGCACAGCCACCGTTCCGGCCCCGACACGGGAGAACCCGTCCATCCAGGCGGCCAGGACCAGACCGGCCAGAACCAGCACGGTCCCCGGCAGCCCCGGCATGACCGTTCCGGCCACACCCACCGCCACCAGCAGCAGGGCCAGGGTCCATAACAGGATCGAAATCAACATTCAGGATAATGCGGCTGAATGCAAGTTTTCGGAGCGGCCAATTGCAACATTATGGTCCCGCGCGCGATATACGTGACGGTGCTGAAGCGACCTGGCGTGGCCGCGCTTCGCAGCCTGGCGGCCCGGCGTCCACCCCCCACCGCATCAGCCTTCGCCTGGCGGCTCGGCTTCTGCGACTCCCCCTCAAGGGGGGAGTGATCCGGGAACAGACCGGGAACATCCTTTACACAATCAACCGGGAACAGTGCCGTTCTCGGTTGATCGAAGTGGGGGAGATAGGCGAAGCTGTGCCAACCTTGTGCGGGCGGGACGCCCGCGCTCCCAGGTGTGACTTCTCCTCGAGGGAGGAGTGATTGGAGCCTGCCAGAGGCGTGTTTGTGGGACCGTTCTATGTGGCCTGAAAGATTTCGGCGGCTTCGCGGGCGAAAGCGATCAGCATCTCGTCCGATCCCGGAGCCCCCATCAGGGACAGTCCTACCGGCAGCCCCTCCACCTCGGCCCAGGGCAGGTTGATTTGGGGCGCCCCGATCGTTCCGGCAATGCAGGTCAACTGGACAATGCGTGAGAACAGAGGCCGCCGCTCGGACATGGTTTGCGCCCGGGGAGGGGCCGGTGTGGGTGCGGTAGGCAGACAGACCACCGTATCCCCGGCAAGCAGGGTCCGCATGCGGGCGATCACCTCTTCCCGATCCGCCAGGGCGGCGGCCACCTCCGGAGAGGTCAGACCTCTGCCGGCCAGGCAACTCTCCGCCACCTGAAAGCTCAACCTGGGATTCATGCGGTCGATCCATGCCTTGACCACCTCCCAGGCCTGGCTGCTTGCCCGCACCCGCTGCCCGGCAGCCCAGTCCGAGAGGCTGGTGGGGGCCAGCCGCTCCCGGCTGGAGACGCCAATCAAGGAAGCCAGGCGCTCCACCAGGGGCTCGAGCACCGCCCGGACCGACTCGTCGGCCACCTCAAAGGCATCCGCCGCCACCACCAGGCGGCGCGGCCGAGCCGGGCCGATCTCCGTTTGCAGCAGCACCGACCCCACCCGGGCAAACAGGCCGGGGTCTCGCGCAAACCAACCCACGGTGTCGTAGCTGGGCGCCTGCAACAGCATTCCGTGCAGGGGAATGCGCCCGTGGGAGGGGCGCAGCCCGTAGAGGCCGCAGAAGCTGGCCGGTATCCGCACCGAGCCTCCGGTGTCGGAGCCCAGGGCGAAATCGACCAGGCCGCCGGCCACCGCGGCCGCCGAGCCGCTGGAGGAGCCCCCCGGAACCCGGCCCGGGGCTCTCGGGTTCAGCGGGGTGCCGTAGTGGGCGTTGACGCCCAGAATGCCCCGGGTCAACTCATCGGTGTGGGTCTTCCCCACCATGGCGGCGCCAGAACGGACCAGGGCCTCCACGGCCCAGGCGGTGGTTTCGGCCGCCGGCTGGCTGGCCTTCCAGTCGGGATTGCCCCCGCCGGTCACATGACCCTTGACGTCGAAGATGTCCTTGGCGGCGAAAGTCAGCCCGGCCAGAGGGCCACGGTCCTCCCCCTGCAGATAGGCCCGGCTGTCCTGGCAGAAGGCATTGAGTCTGTCGTCCGGAGGCAACGACCTGTCGTTCACGGCGCTTCTCCTGCGCTAATCCGGTCCGCCAGGGGGCGCTGGCGGGCTAATCGGGGCTGTCCACCACTTGATTGTCGAGCTGCCCAATTTCGCTGACTTCCACCCTGACCCGGTCCCCCGGCCGCAGGTACTGCCCGCTGACGGCTCCCACGCCGGCCACCGTGCCGGTGCTGATGACATCCCCCGGCTCCAGGGTCACCATGGCGGACAGGTACTCGATGATCACGGCTACGGGGAAGATCATCTGCGCCGTGCTGCAGTGCTGCTTTCGTTCCTGGTTGACGTAGGTGCTGATCTGCAGCGCCTGGGGGTTGGGGATGTCCTCGGTGGTGACGAGCCAGGGTCCCATGGGAGCAAAGGTGTCGTACCACTTGCCGTTGAGCCAGTCGAAGAACGAGTCCTCGGTCCGGCTTTCGGAACGCCCCCAGATCTTCAGTTCCCGCTCCGAGACATCGTTCATGATGGTGTAGCCGGCCACATGGTCGAGGGCCCGGTCGGCCTTGACGGCCTTGACCCGCCGCCCCATGACCACGGCCAGCTCTCCTTCCCAGTCAACGGCCTGAGCCACCGGCGAAATGCGGATTTCCCCGCCCGGCCCGACCACGGTGCTGGAGGGGGGCTTCATGAAGATACGGGGGGTCTCCTTGTCCTGGGGAGCCGCCACGCCCCCTCCCTCCTCGATATGCTCCAGGTAGTTGCCGGCCACGCAGAAGAGTTTTCGCGGACAGGGCACCGGGGCCTTCAGTTCCTCCATCCGAAACGCCCTTCCCCGCCCCTCGGCCAGCCCGTGATCGATCAGCCTGCCGGCCAGCGTCCTTCCCTCGGCCCCGCTCTCCAAAAACGCGATCATGTCGCCGAAAAGCTCGGAGGGAAATCCCGCCTCCTGGGCGGCCTGCTGCAGGTCGATCAGGCTGCCCCCATCCTGAACGATGGCCGCCACACAACTGCTGGTGTCCTTCCTCAATGTCGCCAGTTTCATGGGTTGTCTCCTCAAGGGGAGCGGACCTGCGGTCAGACTTTCCGGAAGGAAAAAACCGGCCCGCACGGCAACTCAAAAAAACGCGCACAGCATACCACAGGAGGAGAGAGCCTCCTCCCAGGGCCTCGGCCGAACCCCAACCGCTTGCGCCCTTGAGTTGGCGGCCGTTCTCCTGCAGAATGGTCGGACGCTTGGGGGTCGCCTGACGGTTTTGCCGAAAGCCGCGGGGAGACCCATCCAGCCGTTCCAATCGAAGAGGTGGCGATCATGAGCCCGTGGGACTGGGCACTGGTGGTTGGGCTCAATGGAGCCATCATCCTCTACGGGCTCTATCTGAGCCGCGGGGTACGCTCCAGCGCCGATTGGTTTCTGGCGGGACGGAGCCTCCCCTGGTGGCTGGTGGGCATCTCGATGTATGCCACGGCCATCGACTCCAGCGATCTGGTGGCCGACGCCGGCGGCACTTACCTCCTCGGGTTCAGCTACTTCGCCACCAACTGGGTGGGGGCGGTGCTGGGTTGGATCCTGGCGGCCTTTTTCATCTGTCTTCCCATGTACCGGGCGGGGCTCTATACCAACGCCGAATACCTGGAGACCCGCTACGGAACCCCGGTGCGTGTCATCTGTGCCTTCGTTCAAGTCCAGTACCGGACGCTGGTGCTGGGAATCATCGCCACCACCCTGTTCCTGACCCTTTCGATCGTGTGCGGCCTGTCGGATGCGGAGGCCTGGACGGTGGTGGGCCTGATTGCCGCCCTGGCCGCCATCTACACCGCCTTCGGGGGGCTGCGGTCGGTGGCCATGACCGACAGCCTGCAATTCGGGGTCATGACCGTTGCCGGGCTCATCATCTGGCTCCTGGTGTGGGGGCAGGTGGGAGGCTGGGAGGGCATGGAGCGGCGCCTCAACGCCCACGATCCGGCCGTGGCCGCCCGGCTGCTGCACGCGGGTCACGAAAACGTCCAGAACGAGACGGTTGCCGGCAAGTCTTCCGTGGAAATTCAGAGGAAGCTCGGCTTGGGCGGAAACTACGATGCGGACTCGAAAACCATCCGGCACCACACTCCCGGTTGGCTGATGGCCCTGGCCCTGGTGATCATGGGGATGGCCTATTCCATCGTCAACCACACCCAGGTGATGAGGATGTTTGCCGCCCGCAGCGAATGGGACCTGAAGATGTCCGTGGTTGCGGCCAGTTGTGCAACCCTGGCGATGACCTTCTTCAACCTGTCCATGGGCGTGATGGGGCGAGCCCTTTACCCTGAGCAGAGCGCCCTGCCCGATGGGCGACAGGACGCCATCTACCCCCTGCTGGTCAGCCAGATCGAGACCGTGGGCCTGAAGGGAATCGTGGTCGCCGGCATCCTGGCGGCCTCCCTGTCGACCTATGACTCCATCGGCTCGGCGCTCTCGGCCCTGCTGACCCGTGACGTCTATGCCCGCCTGCTGGTTCCGGGACGGGACGACCGGCATTACCTCCGGATAAGCCAGTGGCTGACCCCCGCGGTCATTGCAATCTCCTTTTTCTACATTCCCGGTCTGCTGAGAGGCGGCATGGTCCTTTACTACCTCGATTTGACCAGCGCCTTTGTGATTCCCCTGCTGACCATCTATCTCATGGGGAGCTTCACCCGGGTCCACCGCTCGAGCGGCCTGATCGGCCTCCTGGCGGGCGCCGCCTACGGCATCTTGCGCATGGCGGCGCCCCTGGTGGCGGAACAGACGGGATGGGTTCTGCTGCCGCCGGTGATGATGGGCACCTACGCCGCCTATCCCTTTAGCATGCTGGTGACGGCCGCGACCATGGTGCTGGTTTCCCAGGTGACCGGATGGGAAAGCGGCAGAGCATCGGACCTGACCAGCCGCCAGGAAGAGAGCGCCTGGCTGCGTTCCAGTCAACTCAGGATACGGCAGATTCAGGAGGAAATCTCCAAGAGGGCTCCTCAGGGACAGCGCCTGCCGGCCTTGCTCAGCACCCTGGCCCTGGCGGTCGGATGTGTTCTGACGTTTGTGGTCTTCTGGTAATCAGGGGTGAACCCGCATTTCTCACCGGGGGCTCGGTATCGCCTGGGAAAGTGTTTGTCTTTAGCATTTTGAAGCGCTATTTGGGAGAGCCTTCAGGGTACAGACCGCGGTGGGGCCACCCTGGCTTTTTTGAGATCGGACACCAGAGATGATTGCTGCCGCCGCCTACGCGGCTCGAGGGTGGGGGCTGCTAACTTCCATGGGCTCACGCCCACGGCTAAGTGCGGACGCCGCATTCGCGGCTTACTCGAACCCCCGAGCTGGCACCCGGGGGATGATCAATAAAAAATCTCTCCCCCCGGCAGTGTCTTGGTTTAGGGGAGAGCGGTGAAGCCGCGGTTGGCCCAGGTCAGCCGAGGAAACCTCTCCTACAGGTCTTCCTTATAGAGCGGCGTAGCCGCGCCAGCACTTAGCCCCGGGCGTAAGCCCGGGGTCTTGTGGGCCCCGCGCTACCGTAGCCGCGTAGGCGGCGATTTAGCAGCATCGTCGGGAAACGCACAGCCGCGCCAAATTCACTCTAAACACGCCCCTCCTCCCTGCGCTCTGCTAGAGAGCACAATCCGTGGTGAGAAATGCGGATCAGGATCTAGGAACGGCTTGCGGCCGGGATTGCCACCAGAGGCGCTTCAGCCAGTGGGACAGGTCGTCGAAGAGGGTGTAGTAGGCGGGCAGGACCACCAGAGTCAGAAGGGTCGAGGAGATCAATCCCCCCATGACGGTGCGCGCCAGCGGAAAATAGCGAAGCTCGAACATTCCGGTGGTGCCCAGCGCCAGGGGAGTGAGCCCCACGATGGTGGTGGCGGCCGTCATGAGAATAGGACGGAACCGCTCTCGACACCCGGCCAGGATGGCCTCGGACCGCACCAACCCCTGGCGCCGGAGGTTGTTGATGTGGGCGATGAGCACGATGCCGTTGTTCACCACAATCCCCAACAGAACCATGAGGCCGATTTGGGACATGAGGTTGAAAGGGGTCCCGGTCAGATAGAGAAACCAGGTGACTCCCACCAGGGCAAAGGGGAGGGAGAACATGATGGCAAAGGGGTGGGCCAGGGATTCGAACAGGGAAGCCATCACGAAGTAAACCATCAGAAACGCCAGCAGCAGATTGAGAAGGAAGTCACGGGTGTCGTTCTCCTGCCGCTGCGTCCAGAACCCATAGGTCCAGCCGTAGCCGGTTGGATAATCCAGGCTGTCCATGACCTCGCCCAGCAGTCGCTTCCCCTCCTCCTTCTTGCCGCCGGTATAGCTCACGCCGATCTCGGTATAGGTGCGGCGGTCTTCCCTGCGGATGACGGAGGGTGTGTCGATGCGACGGAATTCGGCCACCTGGGAGAGCAGGATCTCCTGTCCCCCCGGACTGCTCCCCACCGCCACCGACTTCAGATCTTCCAGATTTTCCCGGTCCCCGGGCTGAAGCCAAAGCCAGATCTCCACTTCACCCTCGGGTGTGCGATAGCCCCGGATCTCCCGGCCGCGGATGACGATGCCCAGGAGGCGGGCCACTGACTGGGGAGAGACCCCATAGCGGCGGGCCAGATCTCGTTTCAAGACAATCTGAACCTCCTCGCGGCCACGGTCGGTCCCTCGCAAGACATCATTAAAAACCCCCTTCTCCCTCAGCCTGTCTTTGGCCTCCTGGGCCAGGGCCTGCAGCCGGGCAGTGTCCTCCCCGTACATGTTGACAGTGATAAAGGTCTGAGACTCCGCCCCTCCCTGCCGCCCCAGCTCGATCCGCGCGCCCGGAATTTCCGGCAGCCGATCCTGGATCTCCCGGCGGATACCAATCAATTCCTCCAGGGTCAACTTCTCGTTGTCGAAATAGACCTGGGTGGAAGCGTTGTTGTTGCTGAAGCTGCTGGATACGTTCCTGATCTTGAAGGGTTCCCGGTGAGCCAGCAGAAAGTCTTCAACGGGACCCAGGAAGTCCCTTTCGATCTTGGCGTAGTGGTAGTTCTCGGTGAAGTCGTAGCGAATATCCAGGTTCTGCAGATCCCGGGCCTCCGGCGAACTGTCGGGAACCCGGTAAATGAGGACCATCAGCGAACCGCCAACCACCAGAGGCACGATACACAGACCCACCAGAAAGCGATGTCGCAGAGGCCAGCTCATCAGCCGCAGGTAGGCCTCCATGATCCTGTCGCCCCATCCCGCCCGACTCCGTCCGGAAACCGCCGGCGGGTCCTCTCCCGCCCCGGCGGGTGAATTCCTGACGGCATCTGCCGGAGCAGTCCGGGCAGCCTGCCGGGCATTCCTGGGGGACCGCCCCCCGAACAGCCGGGCAGCCCCCAAGGGGATGAGGGTCAGGGAGATAAAGAGGGAACACAGCAGGGCGATCATGATGGAGGCTCCCACGTCAGCCAGCCAGATCGAGTAAGCGGTGGTCTTGCCGAAAACCAGAGGCACAAAGATGATGATTGAGGTCAAGGTGGCTGCCAGCACCGCCATGGCCACCGCCTGGGTCCCCCGGCTCGCGGCCGTCACCCGATCGTAGCCCTTCTCCAGCCACTGATAGATGGACTCCAGCACCACCACCGCGTTATCCACCAGCATCCCGGCGGCCAACATCAGACCCATCATGGACAGGACGTTGAGGGTCTTGCCGAAGAGGTAGAGGAATCCAATGGTGGCCACGATGGAAAAAGGAATGGCGAAGCCGATGGTCAGCGTCGCTCCCAACCGTCTCAGAAACAGGTAGAGGACCCCCATGGCCAACAGGGCTCCCAGCGTGCCCGCATTCAGCAACCCCGTAAGCGCCAGGACAATCTCCTCTCCGGCATTGTGCCAGACCCGGACCTCGATACCCTCCAGTGCCGGATCCCCGCGGAGCCGATCCAGAACGCCCATGATCCGGTCGACCGTTTCCACTGTATTGGCCTCGGAGGTCTTGCGGATCTGCAACTCTACCGCCGGTTCCCCGTTCAAGTGCTTCCCGGAGTTTACGGGACGACTGCCGTAATAGATGTCGGCGACCTCGTGCAGCCTCAGCCCCCGCTGATTGACCGGGAAGTCGGCAATCTGTTCCAGGGAGGACAGGGAACCCCGAGCCATGGCTCCATAGCGCGTGCCGCCGTCCTGCATTCGCCCCAGGGAGAGGTTGAGATTGGCGCCGTCCATACGCTGGAACAATTGCGCCACGTCGACTCGAAACCGCTTGATGTCGTCGAGCCGAAGATAAATGCTCACCTCCTGACGGCCGGCTCCGCTGACTTCGGCTTCAGCCACTCCCGGAATACGCTCCAGCGGGGTTCGGATTCTGGCATCCAGGAAATCGAAGGAGCCGCGAAGGTCTCGACCGGAGGAGATCTGGCCTCTGAGTATGGGAAAGTCGGTGGTGCTGAAATTGTTCACCAGAATCCGTTCAACGTCGTCGGGAAGCTCGGAGCGCACCTGTTCCACCCTGTCCCGAACCTCCGACCGCAGCCAGTCCACGTTGGTCCCCCAACCGAAAAACATCTGGATCTGGGCCTGATTGGCGGAAGACAGGGACACCATGCGCTGAACGTTGGGAACGGTCGCCAGCGCCTCTTCCAGCGGACGGGTTATCGACTCCTGCACCTGAACCGGGGTGGCATTGGCGTAGGGGAGATGCACGAACACGCCGGGAAAGTCGATATCGGGGGTCAGCACCAGCGGGATTCGGGTCAGGGAGATGCCCCCCAGAACCAACAGGCACAGGCAGAGCATGAGGATGGTTACCGGGTAACGGATGGAATAGTCTGCCAGCCTCAGTCCGGACCCGGAGGGACCGGCGGAGGAGCGGTCAGACTCTTCAGGTTCTTTCACGGCCATTCTCCCTTTCCTCAGCCGAGCTTCGGGTCAATCGCCACAAGCCGGCGTGGATTCTCACCCCGATTCATCCGCGAGCGCTCCGGCACCGGGGACGGCAGCGCCTCCGGCCCCCACGCCTCTTCTATCGACCAGCTCGTAGACCACCGGAATGAAAAAGAGCGTCAACAGAGAAGAAAACAGCAGTCCCCCCATGACCGCGATAGCCATGGGGGCGCGAATTTCCGCTCCTTCCCCCCAGCCGAGGGCCATGGGGCTCAGCCCCAGGACGGTGGTGAGGGTCGTCATCAGAATGGGCCGCAGCCGGACCTGACCGGCTTGCAGCAGAGCGGCGCGGCTGGTCTGGCCGGACCGCCGGACCTTGTTGGCGTAGTCCACCAGGAGTATGGCGTTGTTGACCATGATCCCCGACAGAATAATCAATCCCAGCAACACCACCACGCTGACCGCGGTGGCCGTCAAGGCCAGAGCCAGGATCACCCCGACCAATCCAAGGGGAACGGTGAACATGATAACGAGGGGATGAATGAAGGATTCGAACTGGGAGGCCATTACCAGGTAGACCAGAAACACGGCCAAGGCCAGAGCCATGAGCAGGCTTCGATAAGAGGTCGCCAGCTCTCGGTTCTGTCCGGCCAAAGTCAGGCTCACCGTCGCCGGAAGCCGCCCGCGCAGGTCCTGCAACTCGTCCAGGATCGCCCGGGAAGCGCGGCTGAGATCCATCCCGCTCAGGTTGGCCGACACCACCGCCGCCCGCTGAGAACCGATTCGCCTCACTTCGCCGGGGCCCCTGCCGATGTCGATGTCCGCCACCGAGTTCAAGCGGATGGGCACGGTTCGAGCGGCGCCGGACTCCGCGTTGGCACTTTGAACGGCTCCCTCCCCGGAGCCGGACCCCGACCCGTCCGTCGAACCCTCCGCCGCAGAAGCCCCCGAACCGGAGTCGGCACCCGTGCCTGAAAAGGCCCGCGTCCCCATGTTGATGACCAGCTCCTTCAGGTCCTGGATGGCGTCGCGGTCCGATTCGGCCACTCGGACCAGAATATCGATCTGCTTGTCCTTCTCGCGATAGCGCGAGGCTACCTCCCCGCGAATCTTGTTTCTCAGAATGCTGGCAATCGAATTTTCGTCCAGGTTCAGGTGGGCCAGCCGTTCCCGGTCGAAACGCACCTGGATCTCCGGATTCCCCAGCCGGGTCGTCGTCTTGACATCCTTGAGTCCGGCAATCCCTTCCATGCGTGCGGCGACCTGACTGGCTGCCGCCCGCAGCTCGCTCAGATCATAGGCATAAATCTCCACCTCGATGGGGGTCTTGAAGCTGAACAGGGTGGGCCGGCGAAAGGCATAGGTCAGTTCCGGGAATTGGCTCAGCCGACCGCGGACGCTCTCGATGACCTCCAACTCCGCCGCCTTGTCCCGCCGATTCTTCATCACCAGGTGAAGTTGACCGACGTGCTCCTCCTCGAGCTGCCGGGCGAACTGGTTCTGGTTGCTGCCCCCGGCGCTGGAGAAAACCGTTTCGACCCCTTCAAGGTCGGCCACCTCCCTTTCGACCGTCTTCAGAAGCCGGTCCGTCCGCGCCAGCGGCGTCCCCTCCGGCAAACGGACTTCGAAGGCGAACTCTCCCTGGGTCAGGGGAGGGATCAACTCGGCTCCCAGTCGGAAAAAGGCGGCCACGGCCAGGGCGATCAGCAGACCGGTTGCCGCAAAGACCCTTCCCTTGTGATTGAGCGCCAACTCGAGCCAGACGGGATAGCGCCGTCCCAGGGCTCCCAGCCCCACCTCGAAGGAGTTCAGGATCGGGGCCATCAGGCGCAGCATGCCACGGCCCAGCCATTGCAGGCCGGTGCGGAGGTCCGCCAGCACCACCGTAAGGAGGTCCGCCAGCAGAAAGGCAACCGCCCGGCTAAAAATCTTCCGAAAAAACAGAAGAAAGCGGCCAACGCTCCCCTTGGGCCCGGGGTCGAGGGTCTCCGGGGCAGGTCCCGGCAGGGCTTTCTCGGAGGACGGGGGAGGCGGCTGGATCTGCAGCGCCAGCACCATGGGAATGAAGGTGAGCGCCACCAGGAGGGAGGCCGACAGGGAAAAGATGATGGTCAGGGCCTGATCCTTGAACAGTTGCCCCGCAATGCCGTCCACAAAGACCAGGGGCAGGAACACCGCCAGGGTGGTCAGCGTCGAAGCCGTGACCGCGGTTCCGACTTCCCGAGTCCCCCGATAGACGGCTTCCGGCAGGGTCGTTTGGGATCGATCCTGGCGATGCACAGCCTCCAGAACCACAATGGAGTTGTCCACCAGCATGCCCACACCCAGAGCAATCCCGCCCAGGGACATGATGTTCAGGGAGATATCCATCTGGTACATCAGGGCGAAGGTCGCCAGGATGGAAATGGGAATGGAGACGGCCACCAGGAGGGTGCTCCTCAGGTGGCGCAGGAACAAGTAGAGAACCAGGGTAGCCAACACCGCTCCCAACACCGCCGACCAGAGCACATTGTCCACGGCTTGCTGGATGAACCGGGCTTGATTGAAAACGGTGCGGACCTGGAGGTTCTCCGTCAGGATCCCGTCCTTCCGCAGCTTCTCCAGCTTTGCCTCCACGGCTCGGGCCACCACCACCGTATTGGCGTCTCCCTCCTTGTAGACTGCCAGCTCCACGCTCTCCCGGCCGTCGATACGGGCAATCACCTCCCGGTCCTTGGTTCCCCGCCAGACCTCCGCCACCTCGCCCAGGACAACCGGTCTGCCTTCCGAATTCCTCAGGATGATCCTTTCGATCTCTTCCACCGAGCGAAACTGATTCAACATGCGAACCATGTAGTTGGCATCCAGGTCATACAGGCTCCCGGAAGCCTGATTCAGGTTCTCCTGGATGAGCACCTGTGTGACTTCAGTGATGGGGATCCTCAACTCCGCCAACTGTTTTTCGTCGATTTCAATGCGGATTTGCTCTTCCAGGCCGCCCACCACCTTGATGGCCGCCACTCCTTCGGTGGACTCCAAGCTCTTCTTCAGCTCCTCGTCTGCCAGATAACGCAGCCGGCTGAGGCTCACCTCACCCCAGAACTGCAGGCGCATGACGGGATCGTAGGAAGGATCGAAGCGCAACAGCACCGGCCGCTCCACGTCCCGCGGCAACTGCAGCAGATCCAGCTTTTCCCTGACCTCCAGGGTTGCCACGTCCATGCTGGTCTGCCAGGCAAACTCCAGAATGACCTCTGACTGACCTGCCCGCGAGACCGACTCCACTCTCGTCAGGCCTCCAACCACGCCAACCACCTCCTCGATGGGACGCGTAATCAGGTTTTCGATCTCTTCGGGAGCCGCGTCCTCATAGGCGGTCAGGATGGTGAGGGCGGGATAGGCAATTTCGGGCAGCAGGTTGAGGGCCATCCGCTGCAGGGAGACCAGACCGAAAAGGGCCACCGCGACCACGAACATGGAGACGGTCACCGGACGCCGAATAGCAAGCTGGATCATGGCTCAGGAGGCTTGACCCGCATTTCTCACCGGGTCGCTGGATACATTATGAAAGGGAGTTAATCTTGAATACCTTAATTCGCCCCATATAAAGGGCTTGCGGGTACAAACGGCGCTGGGCGCGCACTGGCTTGGCCTTTTCCCCTCAGCGCGCACATGCTCGCTCGAACGTAGTCCCCGCTACGCTCTTCGCTCGCGAGCACGCGCTGAGGGAAAAATTCCTGCGCCATTGTCACGCCCCCCGGTGAGAAATGCGGGTTAAAGACCAGGCCCGGGAAAGGGAGGACAACCGGAGGCATTCCGGGGGAGGCGTCCGTCAGGATGACGGCCCGGGACGCCTCCCCTGGCGGGTTGCCCGCCATGGCGCCCGGACCGATATGGAGAAACTACCGCCGGGGGCGGAGCCGGTTTCAGGTGGCCTCTTCCGGCAGGCCGTTGGAGGAGTCTTTCCGGACCTTCCGGATCTCGGACCCGTCCTCCAATTCGCCCTGTCCGGCCACCACCACTCGATCCCCGGCAGAAATTCCCTGCAGGATCTCGATATTTCCATCCTCTTCATAGCCCAGTTGCACGGGCACGCGCCGGGCCACGCCATTTTTGGCCAGAAAGACGAAGGCCTCTCCATCCCTTTCGATCACGGCCCGTTTGGGAACCAGGATGGCATTGGGCCGCATGTCGGTCTGAATGGCCACCCGGACAAATCCGCCCGGCGTGAATCCGTCGGTCCCCGGGGTGAGTTCCACCGTAATCTTGACCGTGCCGCTGGAGGTGTCAACCACCGGACTGACACGGAGCACCCGTCCCGCGCACTGAATGGCGTCATCCGCACCCAACCGAACGGAGGCCTTCAGTCCGGGCCGCACCCGGCGCGCCTCCCGTTCCGAAAGGAAAACGTCGGCATAGAGAGGAGAAAAGGCTCCCAGCTTGAATAGCTTGTCGGCACTTCGCACATTTTTTCCCAACTCCATGGTGCGTTCGGTAATTCGCCCGCTGAATGGAGCCGTGATCCGCGTATAGGAGATCTCGAGGTCGGATTTGCGGATTTCCACTTCCAGCTCCTGCACGCGGTGAAAAAGCTCCCGTGTCTCGGAGGCCGAAACCCGCTCGTCGTGGCCTAACTCATCCAGTTGATACCGCACCTGGTCATACTCCCGCTCACTGATCAGTTGCTCCTCATAGGCCTCTTGCAGCCGTTGGCGTTCGTTCTCGGTGTTGGCAATCTGCACCTTGGCCTTCTCCCGCCGGATGTGGGCTTTTTCCAACTGCAGTTTCGCCTGGGCCAGCTTTTCCCGCGCCAGCTCCAACTGGATCTTGAGCGAGCGGTCATCCAGACGTCCCAGGAGTTGCCCCTGCCTGACGAAGTCTCCTTCTTCCACCATCAGGCTTTGGACGATTCCCCCGGTCTGCGCCGTGACCTCAACTTCTCTCAAGGCCCTCAGATTGGAAGTGGAGGAGAGATGGTTGGTGATCCGATCCCGTCTCGCCAGGGCTAACTCCACCGGGGTGGCGACCGGACGGCTCTCCCCACCGCGGGACCCTGCCGGGGACTCTTGACCGGAGGCGGTCGGAGTCCCGGGCTTTTGCCTGAGAGCGTAGCCAGCGCCCGCCAACACCACCACCAGGATCAGGAACCCGTAGACTTTCGTCCGTTTGCTCATGGCAGTCATGGGCGGCCTCGGGGGGGGGTAAAACCCCTGGACGGACCAGGAGGCACGGGGTGGACCGGAGCCGGGTGAGCCCGCTGGCGGCAGCCGTTTCGAGCCCCCGCCTTCCCTACCCGGGTCTCTCCGGGCGGGAACCTGCGGCCGGCCCGGGTGGGTGCAGCGGCGTTTCCATCCCTATTGTTCCCGGTTTCCCAAAAGGAGGGCGAGGCTGGCAGCCTTCCGGCGCCTTCAGACCGTTCCCTTCCGATCTCATAGCAAGATTAGCACGAAAAATCGGTTCGATCGGGAAAAGGTAGGGGTTAGCCGGCCCTCCGCCCTGCTGTGCGGATCATTCGAGGAAAAACGGCTGATCGTTAATGAAGATGAACCACGAATGAACACAAATAGACACGAATACAGATGGACCTCCTTCAATGACAAGCGGCACCAAAATGCTTCTGCAATTTTGTGCCCTTGGTGTGACCTCGTGTCCTTGGTGGATGACCCCCTCAATTGGTTTCAGACATGTGGCTAGATCTCTTAAATCGAAAGAACATTGACAGATGAGCCTTTTGCAAAATTCCCCCCGCCCTACGATTTCTTTGGACAGTGATTTGAGAGAAACTATATGAGAACCTACAGGAGAGGAGGATCACGCTATGTCCAGAGGAAGGAATGGAGCAGCTGGGGGCGCGAAGGGAGCCCGTAGGGCGACCGTAGCGGCCCCAGCTGCGGTGCTTGGTGGGAAGGGCCGATGGTCGGCCCGCCGCAAGATGACGGTGGTGTTGGAGCTACTGCGTGGGGCCGAACTGGAGGCGACGAGCCGCAAGTACGGCGTGACGGCAGCCACACTGACACGCTGGCGGGAGGCGTTTGTTGAGGGAGGCGAGGCCGGATTGAAGATCCGAGCCACCGATGGGGTCGACGAGGAGCGGAAGACGCTGAAGTCGGCCGTGGCCAACCTGGTGATGGACAACGAACTGCTGCGGGGACGGATTCGTCAGTTGGAGGACGAAGCCATGAGCCGGACCGAGTCGCCCTCCACAGCAAAGCCCTATGGTCTGGCCCGTGTCACGGCGGCGTGGGGCCTGTACCGACCCCGATTTACTGGACAAATTGGCCACACTGTAATCAAGCCGCTGACTCCAGTGCGAAACGTTGTCGCGCCTGAGACGGAGATTGAAAGCCAAGGCGCTCGATCAACCAATCCTGATTGTAAAGGGTGCGGAAATCCTCAAGAGCCTGAACCAATTCCGGAATGGAGCGGAAGTAGCGGACCCGGAGCAGTTGTTCCTTGCTCGAGACAGGGATTCGTTGAACGCTGTCAAACGTTGGGCTTGACGTAAACGTTGAGCCCTATTTTGATCTCCACGCCATTGGCATCTTTTACACTGACATTACCCAAAGTCGACCCCACCCGTCTGGTTTTTCCAGAAGCGCTGATGTCGCCGCGGTGGTTCAGGTCCACATGAATCACCAGCCGGTTACCCTCCACTACTTCGAATTGAACGTTTTCCAATTGTATGACTCCTTTCAGATGGATCCTGCGAACCCAACCATTGTACTTGCCTCGCCACTGGTCGGGGGTACATCGATCTGCAAGGCATCAAGCGGGAAGGGAACATGAACTCCCGTCGGCGTCCAGATCGCGAAGCGATTGCTCCGCCTGGGCCACTATGTTTGGATGTTAGTTCCTAGGCTCAGACTTTAGATTGATCTTACGGTCCCCGTCTATGAAGATGGTGTATTCGGTGCCGGCGTCCACCTCTATTTGCTACAGAACCTACAAGATCACGAGGAAACTGTGCGTATTCCAACGTTCCGAGTTAAAGAACAGCGAAATATTCGGCTGGCTGAATGCCAGGCCGTTCCCCGCGTGATGATAATCACGGGTCCCAATGGCTGTGGAAAGTCAACTTTGCTTCAGTCCTTGCGGAGCGTTTTAGCTGGCGCACGTCCCATGTACATCGGCCCTCATAGAGCTAGTCGGCCCCCAATCTCGGTTCCTCTACAGAAGGGGAGGGGGGGGTGTTAAGCTCTAGAGAAGGGATAACACCATGACCACCGCCGTTTTCGACACCCTGAAAGCCAGCCGCAACCTCAAGGCCGCTGGCGTCGACGCCAGCCAGGCTGAAGCCATCGTTACCACGATGGCCGAGGCCTTCGACGATGCCGTTGCCACCAAAGCGAACCTCGCCGAAGTCAAGGCTGACCTCAAAGCCGATATCGCCGCCGTCAAGGCTGACCTCAAGCAGGAATTCGCCGGACTGAAAGCGGATTTCAAGATCGTCAAGTACGTCTTTACCCCTGCCGTCATCATCCTGCTGCTCAAGATTGCCTTCTTCTCCTGACCGGATGGCGACTGTACCGCCCCTGGTTTTTTTGGACAGATAAGACCCAGCATACTCAAGCGGCCGGTTGCAAGGCAAGGCGTTGGCGGGCCTGAACCGGAGGCTGGAAGCCAAAACGCTCAATCAACCAACGCTGGTTGTAGAGAGCGCGAAATTCTTCCCCTTAAATCACGATCCTTTCGATCTCATCGAGGCTGATCTCGTCGGCCGTGCGGTCGTAGAGCTTGGTGGTGCGAGGCGACTCGTGGGCGGCGATGGCCTGGGCGTTCTCGACGCTGCCGCCGTTGAGCAGGTAGGCGGTGATGCCGGTGGCCCGGAAGGTGTGGCAGTTGGCCGCCACACCGAGCTCGGCCTGGCGCACCCTTCGCTTGACCATGCGGAAGACATCGATGCGGCTCATGCGGTTTTGGCTAAAGGTTCCGTCCCTCCTCATCGAGCGCCACAGCGGGGTGCCCTTCTCATTGCCGATCCCTGCGGCCTCGAGGTAGGCGTCGAGATACTCCTCGGCGTTGTGGTGGGCGGGGACCTGGTGGAACTTGCCACCCTTTTCGTGGAGGCGGAGCCACCAGCGCTTGCCCTGCCGGTAGTAGTCCTCGACGTTCATGGAGACCATGGCGCCCACGCGGGCGAAGGAGTAGACCATGGTGGCGAGGAGAGCCCGGTCCCTGAGCCCCGAGGGCCTGGTGAGATCGATCGAGTCGAGCAGGGTGCGGGCCTCGCCGGCGGAGAGTACGGGGGTCTTGCCCTGCTTGACGACGTGCTTGGGACCTCGGACGGGAGCGGCCGGGTTGGCCGGCAGGACCTGGCCCACGACCAGGTAGTCGAGCAGGGCCCGGAGGGCTGAGAGATGCTGCTTGACGGTGGGGAGGGCATAGCGGTCCTGCATCTCCTCGATATAAGTCGCCACGGCAAAGGGCGTGATGGCCCCGAGCGCCAGGTCGCGGGTTTCGCACCACCGGAAGAAGCGGCCGGCCGCGGCCGCGTAGGCGAGGCGGGTATTGGGGTTTGAGATCTCGGCGGTGAAGAACTCGAGGAGGCGCCGCTCGGCGGAAGGGCCGGCCTCCCGCACCGGTCCGGGCAGGCCTTCGATCCGCCAGCCTCCGGGGACCAGCAGGGCCGGCGGGACAGGGGAGGGGTTGACCCCCAGCGCGGCCTCCGAGATGTCAAATCTCTGCTCGTTTTGACCTGGATCAGGCATGGCTGCAGCCTCCTGGAAATAGAGTAACATAATTTCCTTTATGTTACTTTAACTTCCCTCCGCCCACCCCTGCCCAGCCGGCCTTTCCCCTCCCTCTTCCCCCGTCAATAGAACCACCATCGGGAGACCTCCCCCGGCTCATTTTCTGGGCGCATGGACTCCGGGAAGGAGGCTCTGCGGAACTGCTGCGGCAAAGGTGGGGGTGGAGGGTTTTGCGTCAATCGGCCCCGGCAGGCCAAAAAAGAGGCCGGCATTTGGACTGTGCTGCGTTTTCTCGGGGTCGGGCGACCCGTAGTCCCCCGGGATTTTCTCTCCTGTGGTTCTCACCTGGTCTGTTCTTCAGGTCCCCTTTTTCCGGACCGCCCCAGGCCCCCGACGGGATCCTGGTGGATTGTCTTCCGGAGCCTCCGGGACCCTTCAGGCCGCTTCTCGACAGCGGGGATCTCCTCTTCCGGCCTCGCGGACTGCTGTTTCCTTTCCAACCTACCAATCCTGGTAGGGACTCGGGGCCGCACGTACGGTATAGAAAGCCCTGGCCTATAACACCCGAACGTCAAGAAGACGGCATGTGTGGATCCCCCCGGGCCATTGAGATTCCAGTGAGGTTTCCATAAGAGACGGACACCCGACCCTGTCCCAGACTGTGAAGCTCGTCCGGGGGGTGTCTGGGGCCTTGTTGCTTGCCCTGGCGGGGGAAGTCTTTGCGCTCGAGGGGACAGCGGCGCCCTCGATCAGCTCAAACCGCATGGTGAAAAATTGTTTCGAAGTGGGGGTTACGTCTTGTTTCACAAGATACTTCGGCCGGGATTTGAGCAGTGGGGGTGGATGAACCGCCATCTAGCTTATTTAGCAGAAACCAGGACATCACCCACCAAATCATGGGTGGCGTGAAGGGGTCCACCGCCCTAAGGGGGCGAGGCGCTACGCCCGGTATTCAAGGAGAATCGGTGTCGACATCAGCTGCGAGGATCCAAGAGTTCGTGCAGAAAATCACTTGGCTGGCCAGGCTCAGCCGCGTGGCCGCTCTTCTTGGATTAGTGAGTGCGCTTCTGCTGGTCAGTGGACAGGGACTGGACGAGGCACGCTCTTCTGAGAACGCAGTTTCGGTGGAGCGGAACCTGGAAGTGAAAGAGGCGGCCGCTACATTGGCGCCGGGTCGTGTGAGGGTTCAGTCAGACGGGGCGTCACACCCGACTGGTTATGAATCCTTCGTGCCGAAAGCGCCGAAGGGCTGGAAAAGGGAGGCGAAGGCAGCCGGTTTGAAGCCGGCGCAAGAGGAGGACCAGAAGCCGGACGAAAAATCAAGCGACAGGTCAGGTCGTCGAATCGTAGCAAGACCGGACGGGACCGAGACGCAATCTGTAGCCGCCGCCGGACGCAAGAAGGGCGATCAGGCGGAGGAGGCGCTACCCTACGTGCGCACCGTGGAAATCAGCTCAAGTCCGCAGGGGGGCCGGTCCGGCTACGGGATAGGCGATTTGGTTTCGGTAGTCGTGACCTTCAGCGAGCCGGTGGCGGTGACAGGGACGCCGAAGTTTGAGTTGCAGGTGGAAAAGGAGACCAGGCAGGCCGTCTACGAAAGTGGCACGGGCACCTCGAAGCTGGTGTTCGCCTACTCGGTTGCCGAGGGGGATGACGACACCAACGGGGTGGGCATCGAGGTCGACAGCCTGTCGCTTGACGGGGGAACGATTCGGGGCGAATCGGGCAAGGACGCCGTGCTGACTCATGAAGGGCTGGAAGACGATCCGCTACACCAGGTGGACGGGATCAGGCCCGTGCTGGCTGCCGGCAAGGAAGCGTCGGTCAAGAAGGACACGCTGATGCTGACCTTCGCCGAGGCGCTCGACGGGTCTTCGGCGCCGGAGGCTGAGGATTTCAAGGTGATGGTGGAGGATGAGGACCGGGACGTCTCCGAGGTCGTGTTGGGCGGGAGAACGGTGAGGTTGAATCTGTCTTCGGCTGTCAAAGCCGGCGAGTCGGTGACGGTGAGCTTCGCCGCGGACACGGAAGCGGAAACACAACCGATCCGGGACGCGGCGGGCAACGGCGCCTCAGGATTCACCGAACAGGCAGTGACGAACCGGACCGGCACCAGCGGGGATCGAGCAGGAGGGACCCTTCCGTTGAGGGCCGTACGGCAGATCGAAGCGCTGCTGGCCGCGAAGGCGCAGCGGACGCCCGCCCAGAGGAAGGTGAGTTCGCAGTTCCTGGAAGCGCTGCGGACGTCCGCCCAGCGGACGGTGAACTCTCAGCTTCTGGACGAGCAGCGGACGCCCACCCAGCAGAAGCTGAACGCTCAGCTTCAGGATGCCTTGCGGGCACCGTTACAGAAGCCAACGGTGGCCGGAACCTCCCGTCTCCAAGCCACGGAAGCGGACGCCAAAAATGAACGGGTGATGGTGGACATCCGGGCCGACGTCACGCCGGCCGTTCTGAAGCGTATTCGGGATCTGGGTGGCACGGTCATCACCGGCGTGCCGAAGTATGAGGCCATCCGGGCACAACTCCCGCTGCGTGCTATGGAGATGCTCGCCGCGTTGGATGCGATCCGGACGATCCGGCCCGCCGATGAGGCGGTGACCCGCAAAGACGACACGTCCGAGGGTGATGTCGCCCATCGGGCGAAATCGGCGCGCACAACACACAGGGTCACCGGCGCGGGCATCGGGATCGGGGTGATCTCGGATGGCGTCAGGACGCTTGCCGACCGGCAGGCCTCGGGCGACTTGCCGGCGCGGGTAACGGTGCTGCCGGGGCAGGCAGGCAGAGGTGACGAGGGGACAGCGCTGCTCGAGATCGTCCATGATCTAGCCCCAGGAGCTGAGTTGTACTTCGCCACTGGAATAGGTAGCCAGGCACAGATGGCAGCGAACATCGAGGTGCTCTGCAAAGCCGGCGCAAACGTCATCGTCGACGACATCGGCTACACGTCTGAAGCAGCCTTCCAGGACGACATCGTCGCGAAAGGGGTCAACGCGGCGGTCGCCGGCGGCTGTTACTTCTTCTCGGCGGGCGGCAACGACGGCAATCTGACCGATGGCACTACTGGGGTCTGGGAGGGGGACTACGCCGCAGGAACCGCGCTGATTGTGGACGGTGAGACGCTCGGCGTTCGGCACGACTTCGGCGGTGGGGTGGAAGGGAACGAGGTGAGTGGCCGCGGGGTTAGCGCCATTGTCCTTCAGTGGGCCGACCCGCTGGGTGCTTCAGCGAGCGATTACGACTTGTTCCTGGTCAATGAAGACGGCGACGTGATCGCCAGCTCGACGGATATCCAGGACGGAACACAGGATCCGATCGAGTCCATCCTCTCGCGGTTTCTTAGCTTCTCCGGACTCAGCGTGGTCGTTGTCAAAGCCTCCGGATCGGACCGCTACCTGCGCGTGCACGCCCACGGCGGACGGTTGGGGATCCAGACCGCGGGCAACCTGTACGGCCACGCGGCGGCGGAGAACGCGGTCAGTGTGGCGATGGTCGACGTGCGCACCGCCGCCGGGTCCGGCAACGTCTTCAACGGGACCGAGTCGGTCCGGACGGACAACTCGGACGGTCCGCGCAGGATTTTCTTCCAACCGGACGGCACTGCGATCACTACAGGAAATTTTTCCTCGACTGGTGGGAAGCTGCTGCAGAAACCGGACCTCACCGCTGCGACGTGCGTGTCGACGGCGACGCCCGGCTTCTCGACGTTCTGTGGTACCTCAGCCGCCGCGCCGCACGCGGCGGCTATCGCGGCCTTGATGCTAGAGGCGGCAGGGGGTCCGGACCTGGTCACCCCGGCGCAACTCCGCACGGCGATGACGGGGACGGGAGCGGTCCTGGACATCGAAACGACCGGAGTCGATCGCGATTCCGGAGCCGGCATCGTGATGGCTCTAGGCGCGGTGGATGCTGTCGATGTCGTGGTGGCGGACCGCAATAGGGCGCCGACCGTGGAGAGTGCACAATCCAACCGAACCTTCGCCCCGGGTGACGATGCAGTGGACATCGATCTGGCGAACGTCTTTGACGATCCGGACGACAACCCGCTGACCTATGAGGTGGTGTCCAGCGACCCTGACCGGCTGGCAATCACGCGGAACGGCTCAGTGGTGACGCTGACGCCGGGCTCGCCGGGCCGCGCGGTAGTGGTGACCCTGCGCGCGATCGACCCCGACGGCCTGAGCGCCGCCGACTCCTTCTCGGTCACGGTCTCAGCGGGGAGCAGAGACTACGATGCCGATAACGACGGTCTTATCGATGTCGCCAACCTGGCGCAGCTGGACGCCCTGCGGTACGACCTGAACGCCGACGGTCTGGTGGATGGCGCGACCTGGATGCCGTATTACACCGCCTACCCCATGGGCGCGCTGTGGATGGGGTGTCCCAGCGACGGATGCACGGGCTACGAGCTGACGACGAACCTGGACTTCGACACCGACGACGATGGAGATGTCGATTCAAACGACGACTACTGGAACGGCGGCGACGGCTGGGCGCCGATCGGTGAGGCCGACGCACCCTTTACGGCAGACTTCAACGGTAATCGTCGTACCGTGTCCAACCTGTTCATCGACCGGGACACCGAGGACGAGATCGGTCTGTTCGGGGCTATCGACAGGAGCAGAATTAGTGGCGTCAGCCTGATCGGCGCCAAGGTGACCGGGCGCAATGCGGTGGGCAGCCTGCTGGGTGACGGCGTCTATCCGACGGTCATCGACAACCATGCCACGGGCCAAGTTTCTGGCGAGGATGAAGTGGGCGGCCTCGTGGGCCGGACCTGGGGCTCGGTGTGGTACAGCTCCGCCGCTGTCAACGTATCCGGTGCTGATGCGGTCGGGGGGTTGGTTGGGCACCAGATTCTCAATGACACTGTCGCCAGCTATGCCACCGGGAACGTGTCGGGGATGAACGCGGTCGGTGGGCTGGTCGGAGCCGTCAGCGATGTATCTCAGGTCATTGAGGCCAGCTACGCCACCGGTAACGTATCGGGTCGTGGAACTCGACTCACGGACTCGGACTCTGGGTTCATCATTTGTGATCTCGTTGGGGGCTTAACCGTATCCGGCCCCGTAGAAACCACCACCAGCACCGGCGGGGGCGTCGGCGGGCTGGTCGGCAGTTCCTGCGGTTGGATTCAGGTGAGCTATGCCACGGGTGCGGTCTCAGGTACCGCGGCGGTCGGCGGGCTTATAGGTAGTGGTCCCTCTGCCAAGGGTCAGTCCAGCTACTGGGATGTGGAGACCTCCGGGGTGCGCGTCGGAGTGGGCGAGGACGATGCGAACGACAACGGCGTGATCGACGGTACGGAGCGGCTGCGGCTGGGCGTGGGAGGAAAGACCACCGCCGAACTGCAGACGCCGACGGACTACACGGGCATCTACGAGGCGTGGAACGTGGGGTTGGGCAGCTCGTCTTTCGGCGATGGAGATCTCGACGATCCCTGGGATTTCGGGACGACGGCCGAGTACCCGGTCCTGTCTCTGGATCTGAATGATGATAATCGAGCAACATGGGAGGAGTTCGGCTACCAAGTCCGCAGCAGCGTGACTCTGACGGCGGCGACGACGGCGAGCCAGGCCCAAGTGGTCCTGAGCTGGAACGCGATTTCGACGAGTTCCTGGAGCCCGGCGCCGGATGTCATCTACACCCTCTATCGCGACGACGGCACCACCATTGAAGCCATCGAGACGGACCTCACCGGAATCACTCACACCGACACCGACGTGATGATCGGCGACTCCTATACCTACTGGGTGGCTGCAGTGGTGGATGGTGGCGAAGCGGCTCGCAGTGCGCCAGTGTCGGTGATCGCCGGCGGGGCGAACCAGCCCCCGGTATCGGTGGGGATTATTGCGGATCGGCAGCTGACAGTGGGGTCAATGGCGGTCGTGGTAGACGTCGCGGCGGCCTTCCAGGATCCGGAAAGCGACACGCTGACGTACGGAGCGAGCTCGCCGGTGACATCCGTCGCCACCTTGAGCAGGTCGGGATCCATGTTGACGATCACGCCGGTGGCCGCGGGCCGGACGATCATCACCGTGACGGCGACCGACGCCGGCGGGTCCAATACGAGTGCGTCACAACGCTTCAGAGTGACAGTTGGCCAGGACTACGACTCCGACGGCGACGGACTCATCGGCGTCAGTAATCTGGTGCAGCTCGATGCCATGCGCTATGACCGCGATGGGAACGGCTACGCGGGCACCGTGGCGGCGTATGCGGCGGCGTTCCCCTCGCCGCTCGATCGGATGGGTTGCGGCGTGGACGGTTGCTCGGGGTATGAACTCCTCGCGGATTTGGACTTCGACACCGACGGGGATGGGGCGGTTGACTCAGACGACGACTACTGGAACGACGGCGACGGTTGGGAGCCCATCGGCTGGGATTCCAGGGGGTTTTCCCGGTTCTTCAACGCGGCGTTCGACGGCAACGAACACACCCTGAGCAACCTTTTTACTGCGGGACGCGGATTCTCGGGGTTGTTCGGTAGGATCGGTTCGGGCGGCGTTGTCAACGACCTCACGTTGAGTGACGTGAACGTGACGGGCACGGAGGCTGCCGGTGCGCTGGTCGGGGAGAACCGAGGCCTTCTCAGCGGCATCCAGTCGTCGGGGCAAGTATCCGGGGAGCTTCACGTCGGGGGACTGGTCGGGCTCAATCTGAGGCTCGTATACCTCTCCCGCAGCTCGGCGGCGGTGACGGGAATGAGGCCGCCACGGCCTCCCGGCACAGGCCTCGTCGATACTTTCTGGCCGCCGGCCGCCACCGGCGGGTTGGTGGGTTACAACACCGGTTTCGTCGTCTTGAGCTATGCGACGGGTCCGGTCACGTCGGACCGTTCAGCCGGAGGTCTGGTCGGTGACCACCAAAACAAATTGATCGCTGCCAGCTATGCGACGGGCCCGGTCACCAGCCCCGGATCGACCGCGGGCGGACTCGTCGGCACGATCGCGACGCCGTTCACTGAGGCAACGATCAGGGCCAGCTACGCCACCGGAACCGTTAGTGGAACTATTGTCGGTGGGCTGGTCGGTCACGTCTACGACGAGGGCATTATCACTGCCAGCTATGCGACGGGGCGCGTGGACGGCAGCCGCGAAGGCGGGCTGGTGGGAGACGATGAGGGCGGGGCCATCACCAACAGCTACTGGGATACGCGCACGTCAGGGCAGGGATCGGGGTCACCCGGCTCGGGCAGAACCACGTCGCAACTGCAGTCGCCTACCGGATACAGCGGCATCTACGGAAGCTGGAACCTGGATATCGATGAAGACAATATGAACGATGAGCCCTGGAATTTCGGGACGTCCAGCCAGTACCCGGCCCTGCGCACGGACATGGATGGAGACGACGATGAGACGTGGGAGGAGTTCGGCTATCAACTTCGGTCCGGTCCGACCTTGACCGCGACACCAACGACGAATGCCGGGCAAAGCCAGGTCGAACTGGAATGGACCCAGGTGACGTTGAGTAGTGAATGGACCCCGGCGCCGAGTGTGTCCTACAGCGTGACCCGAGAAGACGATGACGCTATCGATACTATCGCCGAGAACCTCACCGTGCGCGAGTACACGGACACCGGCGTCGCAGGTGAAACCTACATCTACCAGGTGGTGGCGGTGGTGGATGGCGGCGAAGCCGTGCGCAGCGCCACGGTATCGGTGACGGTGGCCGGCAACAAACGTCCGCTGGCGGTGGGCGCCTTGCGAAACCGAAGGCTGCTCGTGGGCGACTCGGCGATGATGGAGGTGGGTGGGGCGTTCGAGGATCCGGAGGGCGACACCATCGCCTACGCCGTGTCCTCCTCGGACATCACCGTCGCCGGGGTGACGCGTTCGGGATCGCGGGTGACGATCATCCCGGTCGCCGAGGGCCGCACGACCATCACGGTGACCGCTACCGACGATGGGTCCAACCAGAGCAGGACTCAGCAGTTCACGGTGAGGGTTCTGCCCGCCACGACGGTCGATTACGACACCGACGACGACGGCCTCATCGAAATCAGCAATCTGGCGCAGCTCGATGCCGTCCGTCATTACCTGAACGGGTACGGCGTCAGCTATTCCACGCCCTATGCCGAAGCGTTCACCAACGGGGGGGGCAATGTCCTGGCCTGCGGTGGCCTGCTCGGATGTGTGGGATATGAACTGAACGACGATCTGGACTTCGACACCGACAACAGCGGTGAGGCCGACGCCGGTGACACCTACTGGAACAACGGCGCCGGATGGGTGCCCATCGGTGACTCATCCAGCAGCTCCTCCAGCTTCGCTGCGATCTTCGAGGGCAACGGTCGCACCATCGCCAATCTGTTTATCGATAGTAGCGGAAACGATATCGGATTATTCGGCGCAACCAGATCCTCCGCCGTCATCCGGAACCTGGAGATGGTTTCTGTCCAGGTGGCGGGAACCGACAACGTCGGCGGTCTGGTCGGGTCCAACGGCGGCGCCCTCAGCGCATGCTACGCCACGGGCAAGGTGTCCGGCGACGACGTTGTCGGCGGGTTGGTCGGCGCCAACCTGGATGACGGATCCGTGTCCGCCAGTTATTCCACCGTTCAGGTGACGGGAGACGACCGCATCGGCGGCCTCGCCGGGTCCAACAGCGGCGAGGTGACCGCCGCATACGCGACGGGCCGAGTCGTGGGGGATTCCGAGACCGGAGGATTGATCGGCGGAAACACCGGTGACGTCAACATCAGCTATGCGACCGGTCTCGTCTCGGGTCGCAGTACCGTCGGCGGCCTTGTCGGCCGAAACAGCGGAGGCGGCAACATCACCGGCAGCTATTGGGATTCCGGCACCTCGGGACGCACCAGCGGCTCCTACGGGCAAGCAAAGAACTCGGAGGAGTTGCAGCTGCCCACGGCCGCCAGCGACATCTATCTGAACTGGAACGTGGACCTGGACGGCGACAGCATGAACGACGATCCCTGGGACTTCGGGACCTCCAGCCAGTACCCGGTCCTTTCGGTGGACACGAACGGCGTCGGAGGGGCCACGTGGCAGGAATTCGGCCAGCAGATTCAGACCGGTCCGGCCCTGATGCCGACCACCGCCCTGGGTCAGGTGACGCTGACCTGGTCTGCCGTCTCGAGTGCAACCTACAACCTCTACCGCACCTCCGGAACTACTGTCGCGATCCTCTCTGAGAACACGTCCAGCCGCTCCTACGTCGATACCGACGTGACCGCCGGCGCCACCTATGTCTATCAAGTGGCGGCCGTGATCAATGGCGGCGAAGCGAGCCGCAGTCCGCAGGCTTCCGTGGTCGTGCCGATGCCGGGCATGATGCCCTCGGTGACGCTCCAGTTGATGCCGACTTCCATCAGCGAGAACGGAGGGTCCTCCACCGTAACGGCGAGTCTGAGCCATACGTCAACTGCGACGACGACGGTGACCGTATCCGCCGCGGCCGTCTCACCGGCCGTGTCAGGGGACTTCTCGCTGAGCTCGAACAAGACGCTGACGATCGGAGCCGGTCAGTCCACCAGCACGGGAACCGTGACGATCACCGCCAACAACAATGGTGTGGACGCACCCAACAAGACGGTGATGGTGACGGGGACGGCCACCAACAGCGAGGGGGTGACGGGGCCATCGAACGTGACGCTGACGATCAGGGATGACGACGCGACGCCGGTGATCACGACGGCCGCCCTGATTCTCGTGGCGGAGAACGAGACGGTGGTGGCGACGCTGCAGGCGACGGACGAGGATGACCGGACCGAGGACTTGGTGTGGAGTATCACGGGAGGGAATGACCGGAGTCAATTCACGCTGATGGGTGGCGGCAGGCTGGCGTTCACGGCGGCGAAGGACTACGAGGAATCGGACGACAGTGATCGGGATGGAGATTACGAGGTCACGGTGCAGGTGAGCGATGGGTTCAATGCGGTGGAGGTTGATTTCACGGTCAGGCTTCAGGATGTGGATGATACCGCGCCGACGGTAAGCAAGCTGGAGATCACCTCAGATCCCGGGATGGACCGGACCTATGCGGCGGGAGACGAGATCCAGGTGACGGTGACCTTCAGCGAGACGGTAGAGGTGACGGGGACGCCGCGGTTGCAGATCGAGCTGGGAGGGGGGAGCCGAACGGCGGACTATCAAGGAGGTTCGGGGACGGCGGCGCTGGTATTCGAATACGAGGTGGCTGAGGGGGAAAGCGACACCGACGGAGTGGGCGTTGAGGCCGACAGCCTGTCGGGCGGGACGATCCGGGACGAGGCCCGCAACAATGCGGAGCTGGACCATGACGGGCTGGCCGCCGACTCCGGGCACAAGGTGGACGCGGTCAAGCCGGAGCTGGCCGCAAGCGGCGGGGCGGTGGTGGATGGGACGACGCTGACGCTGACCTATGACGAGCCGCTCGACGGGACTTCGATGCCAGCGGCGAGCGCCTTCACGGTGGCGGGGGGAAGCCAGTCCCGGACGGTCACCGGAGTCCGGGTGAGCGGGAGCACGGTGGAACTGACTCTCGACCCGGCGGTCGAGCAAGGGGAGACGGGGGTCCGGGTGAGCTATACGGTTCCGACTGGGGTGGGGGCGAGTCCGATCCGCGACGCTGTGGGCAACGCAGCTCTGGGACTGAGCAGCGAGGCGGTGACCAATGAAACGCCCGACACGATAGCTCCGACGGTGAGCACGGTCGAAATCACCTCCGACCCTGGGTCGGACCGGATCTATGCGCCGGAAGACGAGATTCAGGCAACGGTGACCTTCAGCGAGCCGGTGGATGTGGAGAGGACGCCGCGGCTGATGCTGAAAGTAGGAGAGAGGAACCGGCCGGCCGGCTACGTGGATGGCACGGGGACGACGGAGCTCGTTTTCGGCTACGAGGTGATTGATGGGGACGAGGACACCGACGGTGTGAGCATCAATGCGGACAGCCTTTCGCTCAGCGGAGGGACGATCAAAGATGCCTCCAAGAATTCCGCGGATCTGGACCATGACGGGCTGGCCGCCGACTCGGGGCACAAGGTGGACGCGGTCAAGCCGGTGCTGGCCGCAACCGGCGGGGCGGTGGTGGATGGGACGACGCTGACGCTGACCTATAACGAGCCGCTCGACGGAACTTCGACGCCGCTGGCGAGCGCCTTCAGGGTGACGGGGGGCAGCTCGTCCCGAACAGTCACCGACGTTGCTTTGAGCGGGAGCACGGTGCTCCTGACCCTCGACCCGGCGGTGGAGCACGGGGAGACGGGGATCCGGGTGAGCTACACGGTGCCGACCGGAACGGGCGTGAGCCCGCTGCAGGACGTGCTGGGCAATGACGCGGACCGGCTGAGCAACGCGCCCGTCACCAATGAAACCCCGGATACGACCCCGCCGAAAGTGAGCACGATCTCGTTCAGTTCCGATCCGGGGACGGATCGGACCTATGCGGCCGGAGACGATATCGAGGTGACGGTGACCTTCAGCAAAGAGGTGCCGGTCACGGGGAGCCCGCAATTGACGCTGAACGTGGACGGGAAGGACCGGACGGCGGGCTATGGGAGCGTGACCGGCGCGGCGGTGACGTTCAGCTACCGGGTGGCTGTTGGAGAAAGCGACACCGACGGGGTGAGCATCGATGCGAACAGCCTTTCGCTAAACGGGGGAACGATCAAGGACAGCACGGACGACATTGACGCCGTGCTGAACCATCGGGCGCTGGCCGCCAACTCGGGCCACAAGGTGGACGGGGTCAGACCGGAGCTGGCCGCAACCGGCGGGGCGGTGGTGGATGGGACGACGCTGACGCTGACCTATGACGAGCCGCTCGACGGGACTTCGATGCCAGCGGCGAGCGCCTTCACGGTGGCGGGGGGCAATCAGGCGCGGACGGTGACCGGAGTCCGGGTGAGCGGGAGCACGGTGGAACTGACTCTCGACCCGGCGGTCGAGCAAGGGGAGGCGGGGATCCGGGTGAACTATACGGTTCCGACTGGGGTGGGGGCGAGTCCGATCCGGGACGTTCCGGGAAACGAGGCGGAGGGGTTGAGCCGGGAGCCGGTGACCAATGAGACGCCGGACACGATAGCTCCGACGGTGAGCACGGTCGAAATCACCTCGGATCCGGGGTCGGACCGGATCTATGCGCCGGAAGACGAGATTCAGGCAACGGTGACCTTCAGCGAGCCGGTGGATGTGGAGAGGACGCCGCGGCTGATGCTGAAAGTAGGAGAGAGGAACCGGCCGGCCGGCTACCTGGATGGCACGGGGACGACGGAGCTCGTTTTCGGCTACGAGCTCGTTGATGGGGACGAAGACACCGACGGGGTGAGCATCGATGCGGACAGCCTTTCGCTAAACGGCGGCACGATCAAGGATGGCTCGAATAATTCCGCGGTACTGGACCATGACGGGCTGGCCGCCGACTCGGGGCACAAGGTGGACGGAGCAGGTCCGGACCTGGCTGAAACCGACCCAGCGATCGTGAACGCAGCGACGCTGACGCTGTCCTTCGACGAATCGCTCGACAGAGGTTCGACGCCGCTGGCGAGCGCGTTCAGGGTGACGGGGGGCAGCTCGTCCCGAACAGTCACCGACGTTGCTTTGAGCGGGAGCACGGTGCTCCTGACCCTCGACCCGGCGGTGGAGCACGGAGATACGGGGATCCGGGTGAGCTACACGGTGCCTACCGGAACGGGCGTGAGCCCGCTGCAGGACGTGCTGGGCAATGACGCGAACCGGCTGAGCAACGCGCCCGTCACCAATGAAACCCCGGATACGACGTCGCCGACCGTAAGCAAGCTGGAGATCACCTCGAACCCGGTGACGGATCGGACCTACGCGGCCAATGATGAGATCCAGGTGACGGTGACCTTCAGCGAGACGGTAGAGGTGACGGGGAGCCCGCGGTTGCAGATCGAGCTGGGAGGGGGGAGCCGAACGGCGGACTATCAAGGAGGTTCGGGGACGGCGGCGCTGGTATTCGAATACGAGGTGGCTGAGGGGGAAAGCGACACCGACGGAGTGGGCGTTGAGGCCGACAGCCTGTCGGGCGGGACGATCCGGGACGAGGCCCGCAACAATGCGGAGCTGGGCCATGAGGTGCTGGCCGCCAACTCGGGCCACAAGGTGGACGGGGTCAGGCCTGAGTTGGCCGCTACCGGCGGGGCGGTGGCGAACGGGGAGACGCTGACGCTGACCTATGACGAGCCGCTCGACGGGACTTCAATGCCAGCGGCCAGCGCCTTCACGGTGGCGGGGGGCAATCAGGCGCGGACGGTGACCGGAGTCCGGGTGAGCGGGAGCACGGTGGAACTGACTCTCGACCCGGCGGTCGAGCAAGGGGAGACGGGGATCCGGGTGAGCTATACGGTTCCGACCGGGATGGGGGCGAGTCCGATCCGCGACGCTGTGGGCAACGCAGCTCTGGGACTGAGCAGCGAGGCGGTGACCAATGAAACGCCCGACACGATAGCTCCGACGGTGAGCACGGTCGAAATCACCTCGGACCCGGGGTCGGACCGGATCTACGCGCTGGAAGACGAGATTCAGGCAACGGTGACCTTCAGCGAGCCGGTGGATGTGGAGAGGACGCCGCGGCTGATGCTGAAAGTAGGAGAGAGGAACCGGCCGGCCGGCTACGTGGATGGCACGGGGACGACGGAGCTCGTTTTCGGCTACGAGGTGGTTGATGGGGACGAGGACACCGACGGGGTGAGCATCGATGCGGACAGCCTTTCGCTAAACGGCGGCACGATCAAGGATGGCTCGAATAATTCCGCGGACCTGGACCATGACGGGCTGGCCGCCGACTCGGGGCACAAGGTGGACGGAGCAGGTCCGGACCTGGCTGAAACCGACCCAGCGATCGTGAACGCAGCGACGCTGACGCTGTCCTTCGACGAATCGCTCGACAGAGGTTCGACGCCGCTGGCGAGCGCGTTCAGGGTGACGGGGGGCAGCTCGTCCCGAACAGTCACCGACGTTGCTTTGAGCGGGAGCACGGTGCTCCTGACCCTCGACCCGGCGGTGGAGCACGGAGATACGGGGATCCGGGTGAGCTACACGGTGCCGACCGGAATGGGCGCGAGCCCGCTGCAGGACGTGCTGGGCAATGACGCGGACCGGCTGAGCAACGCGCCCGTCACCAATGAAACCCCGGATACGTCCCCCCCGAAAGTGAGCACGATCTTGTTCAGTTCCGATCCTGGGACGGATCGGACCTATGCGGCGGGAGACGAGATCCAGGTGACGGTGACCTTCAGCGAGACGGTGGAGGTGACGGGGTCGCCGCAGTTGATGCTCGAGCTTGGGGGAGGGAGCCGAACGGCGACCTATGGAGGCGGGACGGGAACAGCAGCTCTGGTCTTTGCCTACGAGGTGGCCGACGGGGAAAGCGACACCGACGGGTTGGGCGTCGAGGCCGACAGCCTGACTGGGGGGACGATCCGGGACGAGGCCCGCAACAATGCGGATCTGGACCATGACGGGCTGGCCGCCGATGCAGGCCACAAGGTGGACGGGGTCAAGCCGGAGCTGGCCGCAACCGGCGAGGCAGTTGTCAACGGGACGACGCTGACGCTGACCTACGCCGAGCCGCTTGACGGGAGATCGACGCCTGAGGCGGGAGACTTCACGGTGGCGGGGGGCGATCGGGTGCGGACAGTCTCCCGTGTTTCGGTAAACGGCAGCACGGTGTTGCTGACGCTGAGTGCGGGGGCCGAGCACTTGGAGGCAGGGATCCAGGTGAGCTATACGCCGGGAGACAACCCAATCCAGGATGTGCCGGGAAACGATGCGGAAGCGCTCAGCCGCGAGCCGGTGACCAACGACACCCCGGACACGGCCTCACCGACGGTGAGCAGTCTGGCCATCACCTCGAGCCCGGGATCTAACCAGACTTATGCGGCGGGGGAGGAGATCGAGGTAGAGGTGAGGTTCAGCGAAACGGTGGAGGTGACGGGGACGCCGCAGTTGAGGCTGAAAGTGGGGACCAGGAACCGAACGGCCGGCTATGACAGCGGCACGGGGACGGCGGCGCTGGTGTTTGCCTACGAAGTGGCCGATGGGGACGAGGATACCGGCGGGGTGAGCATCGAGGCGGGCCGGATCGCCTTGAACGGCGGGACGATTGAGGACGAGGCAGACAATGATGCGGTGCTGGACCATGAAGCGGTGGCGCCGCAGGCGGGGCACCAGGTGGACGGGGTGCGGCCGGCGTTTGTGAGCGCGGCGGTGGACGGGGCCTCTCTGACGCTGACCTACGGGGAAGCGCTCGACCGGGGATCGAGGCCTGCGCCGGGGAACTTCACGGTGGAGGTGGACGGCACGGGTCGAAGCGTTTCGGGAGTCTCGATCAGCGATGCCGTGGTGACGCTGACGCTCAATCCTGAGGTGGAGCACGGAGATACGGGGATCCGGGTGAGCTACACACCGGACACCAACCCGATCCGGGACGAGGTGGGCAACGACGCTCTGGGGCTGAGCAGCTGGTCGGTGACCAACACCACGGATGCCCCCAACACGGCCCCGCAGATCACAAGTCCGGGTTCGTTCGATGTCCCGGAGAACCAGGCGATGGCGAGGCGGCTGGCAGCCAGGGACACCGACCCGGGGGACGAGGTGACGGGCTGGGACATCGTGGGCGGGGCCGACCAGGGTCAGTTTACGATCACCTCCGATACGGGGGAGCTGAGCTTCCGGGACCCGCCGGACTTCGAGGCTCCCGGGAACAACGAGTACGTGGTGACGGTGGAGGTGACGAGCGGGGCGGGGGCCAGGGAACTGGAGGCGGAGAAGACGTTCACGATCAGGGTGACCGACGAGCAGGAACCTCCGGGAGTTCCCACCGCGACGGTTATTTCCGGGGAGACGGCCGACAGTCTGGAGGTGAGCTGGACAGAACCCGACAACACGGGCCCTGCCATCACCGACTATGACGTGCAGTACCGTGAGAAGGGCACGGGGCGCTTCACCGGCGCTCTGCATGAGGGGCCGGGGCGCACTTTGACGCTTTCGGACCTCAATGCGGGGACGGCCTATGAGGTGCAGGTAAAAGCCAGAAACGACGAGGGGGCGAGTGACTGGTCGGAGTCGGGCGAGGGGATGACGGTCACGCCGCTGACGGTCGTGATGGCGAGCGGCACCGAGCCGCCGGTGTCGGGGCCGTTCACGGTGCGGTTCAGCTTTTCCGAACCGGTGACGGGCTTCAGCGGGAGTGACATCGAGACGGGTCAGGACCCTGCCTGCGTGGACGATCAGAGCAACACGGTCTTCTGCGACCCGGGGTTCGGGGCCTTGCAGACGATTGACGACCGGGTCTTCACCACCACGGTGACCCCATGGACCGACCGTGTGGCGCACAGCTACACGTTGACGCTGACGGTTCCGGGAGGTGCAGTGAGGTCGTTGGTAGGCAGCAAGCCGAACGAGGAGCCCGAGGAGCCGCTGGAGGTGCGGGTGGCGCCGCCGGGGGCGCCTGAGCCGATTTCGTCCATCGGTCCGCGGGGGAGTCCCGGGAGCGGTTCGGTGAGGTTAAACTGGAATCGGCCGTCGGATAACGGGGGTTCGCCGATCATCCGCTACGAGGTCCGGTATCAAGAGGTGGGGGAGGCGTGGAGCGAGTGGGAGAAGGTGGCAGCGGGGTCGAGCGGGGTGACGGTGGAGAACCTCATCAACGGCAACGAGTACATCTTCGAGGTGCGTGCGGTCAATGCGTTGGGCAAGGGCGGAGCTGAAACGGTGCAGGCAACGCCGGTGGCTGGTGGCGGTGGCGGCGGAGGAGGCGGTGGCGGCGGCGGCGGTGGCGGCGGTGGCGGCGGAGGTGGCGGAGGCGGCCTACTGTTTCCTCCGGAGGCGCCGCTGGGGCTGATGGCGATGCCCGGGGACGGAGCGGTGCGGCTGGAGTGGAGCCCGCCCGAAAGCGACGGGGGCACCCCGATCCGGCGCTATGAGTACCGTTTGAAGGAGGGGCGGGGAGCGTTCGGCGAGTGGACCCCGATCGAGGACAGCGCCCCCGGTGAGGTCAATGCCACCGGGTATGCGGTCGGGGAGCTTGGCAACGGGACGGTGTATGTCTTTGAGGTGCGAGCGGTCAACCTGGTGGGCAATGGGCGGGAATCGGAGGCGGTGGAGGTGGCGATGCCACTGGATCGGGCCTATTGGTCGAACTTCCTGGCCGGAGATCTGCAGGGGATCGAGGCCAGTCTGGAGCGGGGGTCGTTTGGGTTTTCTCCGCAGAGTCTGAGGCTGCGGTTTGGAGCGGACCTGCGGTTTGAGGAGAACGAGCTGGATGGAGACGGTGAGGTGACCGAGACCCGGTCGGGGGGCTACGGGTACCGCTACACCAGCCGGACGACGGGGGAGTTGAGGCTGGACTACCACGGGGGGGAGTCCTGTGAGCTACGGCTGACCTTCACGGGAATGGGAGCGGGCAGCTACGGCTATCGCTGCGGCGGCGTGTTAGGGGGACAGGGGAGCTTCGAGTTGACGGGGCTGAACCGGGCGCCGGAGATCACCAGCCTGGGCCCGTTCGAGGCGGCGGAGAACCAGGCGATGGTGGGGCGAGTGGAGGCAGTGGACGGGGACGACGGCGACGAGATTGGAGGATACGGGATAGCTGGGGGAGCGGATGGGGCGCTGTTTGCGGTGGTGTCGGGGGAGCTGCTGTTCCGGGAGGCGCCGGACTATGAGAATCCGGGAGATGTGGAGAGCGGGGATCCGCAGAGCGGAGCGGGGGACAACGAATACATTGTAGTGGTAGAGGTAAGGAGCGGTGAGGGGGAGAGGGAGCGGAAGGGGAGCCGTGCGATCCGGGTGCGGGTGGCTGACGAGGAGGAGCCGCCGGAGATTACCAGCGTGGGCCCGTTTGAGGTGGTGGAGAACCAGACGATGGTGAGGCAACTGGAGGCAGTAGACCAGGACAAGCAGGACGAGATTACGGAGTATGGGATTGCCGGAGGAGCGGACGGGGGGCTGTTTGCGGTGGTTGAGGAGACGGGGGAGCTGATGTTCCGGGAGGCACCGGACTACGAGGATCCTTCAGATGTGGAGAGCGCGGAACCGGCAAGCGGAGCAGCAGACAACGAATACATTGTAGTGGTCGAGGTGAGGAGCGGAGAAGGAGAGAGGGAGCGGAAGGGGAGCCGAGCGATCCGGGTGCGGGTGAGTGACGAGGAGGAGCCGCCGGGGGTGCCGGGGGCGCCGGTGGTGACGGCGGAGGGCAGCGACAGCTTGAAGGTGAGCTGGAGAGAGCCGGAGAACCGAGGACCTGAGATCGCGGACTATGAGGTGCGCTACCGGGAGGAGGGCGAGGAGGGCTACAGCGAAGGGGGGCACGAGGGGACGGGGCTGGAGGTGAGGCTGTCGGGGCTGAAGGAGGGGACGGTGTATGAGGTGCAGGTGAGGGCGGTCAACGAGGAGGGGATGAGTGAGTGGTCGGAGCCGGGGGAAGGCAGGACGGACACGGAGGAGGCCGACCCGGAGGATCCGTCGGACTTCACCGGGGAAGACCTGGAGGGCAGGCGGCTGAGGTTGCGGCTAACGAGTGAAGAGGGGGCTGCCGGAAGCCTTGAGCTGCGGTTTGGGGAAGGCAACCGGTTCGAGCAGATCGAGTCGGGGGGAGAGCAAGCTGCGACCCGGAGCGAGGGTGTTACCCGATCGGGCAGATACACCTATGAGAAGACGGGTCCCGGCATGGGGACGGTGAGGCTCGACTACGATGACGGGGCCTCCTGCGAGATCCGATTGAGCTTTACCGAGTCGGGAGTGGGCGCGTTTGCCTTTGACTGCGGCGACGGGGACGCGGCAGAGGGGAGCTTCCGTCTGACTACGGGGTCCCTGTTCGTCCCCGTGATCCTGAGCTCGGCGGGACAGAACAACTCCTTTTTCACCTCGGAGCTGACGTTGACCAACCGGGGGGATCAGGACGTAGAGCTCGACTACAGCTACACGGCCGAACGGGGAGGGGGAAGCGGGACAGCTTCGGAGGTACTGGCTGCAGGCAGGCAGAGGGTGGAGACCGACGCCCTGGGCTATTTGAGGGGTTTGGGGGTGCCGATTCCGGAGACGGGGAACCGGATCGGGACGCTACGGGTGGAGGTCCCGCTGGGGTCCGAGGTGGAAGCGGTGGTGCGGACGACGACGGTGGTGCCTGAGGGAAGGGCCGGACTGGCCTACCTGGGGGTGGGGGAGGAGGAGGGCTTCAACGAGGCCGTCTACCTGTGCGGGCTGCGGCAGAACGCTCAGGACCGCTCCAACGTGGCCTTCCAGAACATGGGAGCGCCGGAGGAGGGCGCGATCACCCTCAGGACGACGGTGTATTCGGGAGAGGCGGGGGGCGATCCCCGTGTGTTGGAGGAGGAACTGGGACCGGGAGAGTTTCACCAATACTCGGGGCTGCTGGGCACGGTCGAGAATGGCTACGTCAAGGTGGAGCGGGTGGAGGGCAGGGCGTCCTTCTACGCCTACGGGGTGATCAACGACCAGGCGAACTCGGACGGGTCGTTTGTCTTTCCGGTAGAGGCGAGTTCACTGGAGGGAAGGGCGGGGCAGACCCTGCCGGTGATTGTGGAGACCAGAGCGTTCACCAGCGAGCTGACGGTGACGAACTTCTCCGATGCAGACAGGACCCTCGACTTCCAGTTTGTGGCCGAAGGAATCGAGACCGACGACAAGACGGCCGGCTTCAGCATGAGGCTTGAAGCCGGCCAGCAGGAGATCATCCCGGACCTGGTGGAGGAGTTGCGCCGCCAGGGGGAAACGGGGCTGGGGTCGACACGGGGCTTCTACGCGGGACCCTTGTTTGCGGTGGCGGAAGACGGAGACATGAGCGGGATCGTGATCGGAGCCAGGACGGGCTCACAAGGAGGAGGCGGGCAATACAGCGTCTTCTACAACGCGGTGCCCTTCGGTGAGGCCTTCAGCCGGGAGGCCTGGGTGGATGGACTGCAGCAGAATGAAGAGAACCGGAGCAATCTGGCGCTGATCAACACCGGAGAGGTGGATGGGAGCGCGAGCGTCTTCCATCTCGAGATCTACAACGGGGAGACGGGATTGCTGGCCGAGACGGTGGTGACCAAGCCGGTCCCCGCCCGGAGCTGGCATCAGATCAACGGCATTCTGAGCAGATCCTCCCCGGAGACCCGGCAGGGGTATATCCGCATTGAGAAGGCGTCTGGGGAGAACCCCTTCCTGGCCTACGGAGTGGTCAACGACGGCGGGGCCCCGGGCGAGCGCAGCGGCGACGGGGCCTACCTGCCCGCCCGGGAGTAGGGGAACTGTCAGGGGATTACCGTCACTGTACATCCAGAGCGTCGTCACTAAAGACTCTCTTCAAGCCGGCGTTCCCACTTCAAGTCCGGTGCGGCGGCCTCCGTTCCTACTGAGGAGCCGCATGCTCCCGCTGCGGAAAACCTGAAATGTTGAACCGGATCGGCAGAAAAAAGAGGCGCAGATTTGGCCTGTAAGGGAGGTTTGTCGGTCCTGACGACCTGGAGTCCCTGGGATTTGTCTCGCCGGTGGTCCTACTCCGGTTTGTTCGATCCGGGCCCCCCTTTGCCGGCCCGGGCGAGGACCTCGACCAGGTCCTGGAGGATTTCCTCCCGGAGACGCCGGGACGACTCGGGCGGTCTCTCAGCAGCCGAAGCCCCCTCGGGTGGATGGGCGGGCTCATCGAGAGGCGCCAACTGAAGCCGGAAGCCGAGGACGCGGCAGAGGGCCTCAAGGGAGTCCAGCCGGGGGGTGGCGCCGCGGCGCATGTTGCGGACGGTATCGGTGCTGCCGGTGGCGAGCAGCGAGCGGCGGCGGCCGGAGACGCCGGAGCGGTCGATCAGCTCGAGCAGGCGTTGCCTTAAGCTCATGCGCAAATCAGACCCTGGCTGTCGCCAAGGTTTGCCTCGGCGTCCGACGCGATTTCCTGGCGAAGACGTTCAGAACCGCGGGACTCGGACCGGTCGCGGTCACGTGGCTGTCGCTGCGATTGAACGCACCCTGCGTGGGGGGAGATTGGTCGGATCACCCCCACGTACGGTCTTTTTGCCATTCAGCCACTATAGGTAGCGTGTTTTTATACTGATCTTGCGGCAGCAAGTCCCTGCCCAAATTGTCAGTTTTGGGAGAAAAAGAAGGCGGCCGGCAAGCGGAATGCCCACCGAAAATGCGGGCGGTGCTGCGGTTACCCCAACTCGGCGATCGACAGCACCAGCCGGACCAGGTCTACCTGCCTGGAGATGTGCCGTTTCTGGTAGATCTGCTTCAGGAGCCAATAGATGGCGTCTGTGGTGTGTCCCGTCGTCTCGGCCATCTCGCGCACGCTCTTGCCTTCGGCCAACGAGACCGCCACCTGACTCTCCGCCGGCGTCAGCCCCAGCGTCCTGGCGACCACGCCCGGATCGAGACGACGCTGGCGCCCCGGCTCGACAATCAGGACCAGCGCCGCGACATGCCGCGCGCCATAGTCCGGTTGCGGGACACTCACGGGTTGGACGTGCACCACGAAAGGCGGCAACACGGACGAGCGGCGGAGCATCATCGACCCACTGACCGCCACAGCACCGGAGGTCGGCAGCGCGGCGCTCAGCAGCCGCTCAAGACGGAGCTGGTCGTCCGGCAGGCTGGTACGCAGCACCCCATCCCGGTCCGACAACCCATCGTCCTGTCGGAGGATGCTGCGGGCGCGGTCATTGACCGCCATGATCTGCCCGCGCCGGTCCAGGTGGAGGACGCCTACCCGAGGGTTATCCAGCAGGGCGGTCACGGTCGTACCGCGGGCCTCGGCGCGGACCAGCGCCTGCCGAACGCGGACAAATTGTCGGATGTGGGGCAGCAGCCGCTTGACCATCCTGATCTGCGACTCCCCCCAGCCCCCCGAGGCCACGGGATCACCGAAACCCAAGGAGATGTGGGAGCCATCCGGCTCGTCCAAACGCACGTTCAAGCCATTCTGGTACTTGCCCCGGAGGAATGCGTCGTTGTAGGCATGCGAGGTCTTCAACTCCTCGGCCGTGTACAGGCTTTTGACGGGCACCAGACGACTGTCGGGCAGTTTCCGAAAGCGCGGTATGCGTTCGTCGATGGGATAGTAGACTTCGAGGTACTCCCGCTCCAGATCTAGGCGGCGCTGCCCCCGGTGGTAGAGCCCGACGAAGCGGGCCCGGATATCGTGCTTGGGGCCTTCGCCGACCAGGAGGGTATTGCCCGTCAGGCCGCAGGCCTCGTCAATCAGGGCCGAGGTGGCCGGCCAGTGGGTATCGTCGAGCATGGCGTCATACAACGACGCCAGGATGCGCTCGAACGCGTCTGGTTCGTTCATGACGATTCTTCCTTCAGCAACGCCAGGATGAAAAGCACAGGAGGTCTCTCCATAGACGTCGAGTCCTTCGTGAAAGGCTCTTTCATCTCTTTCAACTTCGTCATGGCGTCAACTGCCTCGAGCGAGTGCACGTCAGGGCAATGTACCTGCTCACACGGAAATCCTCTCCACAATATTGCGGGTGACGCGCCGCCGGCGCCGGTCATAGATCTGGGTGGTCTTGGGGTTGGCGTGGCCGGCCAGATACTGCACGTCCTCGAGGGGCACGTCCTGGGAAAGCAGGTCGGTGACCACCAGGACGCGGAAGCTGTGGGGGCTGAAGATCGGGGGCAGCCCGGCATCCTTCAGTCTCCGCTTGAGCATGAGGCCCATGGAGTTGGCCGACAAGGGCCTGGGGGAGAGCTGCTTCTGCTTGCCCAGGGCCGAGCGGAACAGGGGCGTCTCTTTGGGAGCGTCCTGGACCCCGGCCGCCTTGAGGTAGGCCCCGAGCCAGCGGTCGAGGTCGTGGCGGACGGGGATCTCCCGCTGCTTACCTCCCTTTTCCCGAAACCTCAGGACCCGCTGGGGCCCCTGGTCCTCGAGGTCCCCGCGCCGCAAACGGGCGATGGCGCCGATCCTGGCCCCGGTATAGTCCAGGGTGCCGAGCAGGGCGCGATCGCGGAGGCCCACGACGTGGGAGGTGTCGATCGAGCCGAGCAGGTCCCGGGCCTGGGGGATGGAAAGCCCGGGCGTCTTGCCGTCTGAGGTGTCGTGCTTGCGGCCGCGGACCGACTGGAAGGGATTCAAGGGGGCGGCGTGGCGAGTGACCAGGGTGTCGAAGAAATGCCTGAGGGCGGCCAGGGCCTGGTTTTTGGTCGAGCTGTCGCCGGGGAGCTGATCGATGAAGCGGCCGGCGAGGCCGGGGGAGACCTGGGGGAGCTCAAGGTGCTCATCCTCGCACCAGGCGAGGAAGCGCCTCACGACACGGGCGTAGGCGCGGCGGGTATGAGGGTTTGAGATGCGGGCGCCGAAGAACTCATCGGCGGCAAACAGGGCATTGGCGCCGGCGCGCTCAAGGACGGCCGGGACCGATCGGGACGGATCGAGGGCCTGGGAGGCGGGCAGAAGAGCGGTTTGGGCAGGGGATCGGTCCATGGTGGTTTAGGTAATGATAACTACCTTGAGCCTTTTGCAAAATTCGTAGTGGGGGATGACATTTTGCTGGCTAAGGTGATGTTCCGCTTGTGATTACCCGACAGCAAGGACTCTTTCAAACGGAAATATCCGGATCCGAAGGCCGGATCACAGGCGGTCGCCTGGCGCAGGCACAGCTTGGCTCGTCCCTGCCCTACGGGCGGGTGCTCATCCTGCATGATTGTCCGGAATCCATCGCGACAGGCTCAAAGCATCAGGCGCATCAACTGTTCCACCGTCAGCGCGAGGATGCCGAACATCAGGTGGCACCACACCTTGCCAGGGCCGCGAACCCTCAGGTGCCGCCCGCCAAACTCGTCCTTGAGCCGTCCGTTCACCCGCTCCACGGTCGAGCGCTCGCGGGTGCGCCTTGCCTCGGGAGACACCTGGCCGATGCGGCGCTGCGCCAACACCTCCCGCTTCCGCTCGGCTTTCAACTGCGGCCGCCTGCGGGGATTGAGGTCGATGATCGGCACATGCCCCAGCTTTTGGCTGAAGGCCCGGATCTCGGGCGCGTCATAGGCGCTGTCCATCAGGTCGTAGAGGTTGTCGACCCGACTCGCCGTCAGCCTCGCCAGCGGGATGGCCGCCTGACTGTCGTGCACCGAGGCTGACGTCAGCAGGCAACTGACCGGAATGCCGCCGTCGATGGCGTCGATGTGCAGCTTGTAGCCGGTCCAGCTCTCCTGATGCCCCTTGGCGTTGCGCTTGACGCCGATGTCGCAGACCTTCGGCAGGTCCTCCAGCGTCATCGACCCCTGCCGCTCCAGGCGGCGCGGCTCCTTCGGCCGTGGCTCGTCCTGGCGGGGCCGACCCCGTCGGCGCTTCGGCCTGGCCGTCGCTGCGGGCTTGGGCGCCGGCGACTCGCGTCCCGGGATGGCGGTCGAGTCCCTCGACACGTGGCCCGCCAGGTGGCCCTCCAGCGTTCTGTCGAGCAGCGCCTCATGCAGGCGCCCCGGCAGGTCGCTGGCGGCGAATTCCGCAAAGGCGCGCGAGAAGGTCGCCTCGCTCGGCACCCCACCCGCCGCTTCCCAGCCGCACAGGCGGCGCAGGGTAGGTTCCGTCCTCAGCCGCTCCACCAGCCCCCGGGTGGTGGGCACGTCCAGCACCGCCTTCGCCAGAAAGGCCAGCGCCAGCGCCGCACGATCCTTCAGCGGCCGGCCCCGCCAGCCCCTGCTGTAGGGCAGCCACTCCTCCACCCGCACCAGTTCCACCACCCGCACCAGCCGCTGGTAGCGCTCGCCGAGGGGGCCCAGGGCCTCCTCCAGCCAGGGGAACAGCTCCCGTTGAAACCTGAACCAATGTCGTGATAGGGTTTGTTTGAGGGGTAAGTTCAATCTCCGTTCATCATGTGGATTAGATACCTTACATCACTAGTGTCTCGTTAAAAGTCCAATAGAATCAAGTGTTTACGCAAGCGTCACCTCTCAGATCTGTATTCTCATTTCGGAAGTTCTTGATTCTAAAGTACTTTCACGGCCGGCAGGTCCCGCAGAATCTGTAGGTTTGTGTAGAATGGCACGGGGTTGTAACGCCCTTGGGAAGGGTAAAAAGGGGCACACAGGCTGAGGCAGCCGTTCAGGCTTGAGCTTTGATCGCGATTGCCAAGCCGCTCGGAAAGAGCCGGCTCCCCTTGAACAACAGCCCGACCTGGCGGTTGGCCCACCGGGTGCGATCCAGTTTCGCCTGGCTGGTTGGCTGGACGGTCGAGGGAGTCGACGGGTCGGCGATGAGGCTCTACCTACGGGCGTTCTCAACGGCAAGCGGTGTTGCGTCACGGGGCGAACAGAGGCAATTGATCTGGCAGCGGCCTGTCTGCAGACCTGGATTCAGATTTTGTAAGGACTTCATACAGCGGGACTTGTTCAAACGGCAGGACCGACAGGATCTGGAGTATCGCGTAGAGGGGGGTCTCGATTCCGAGTTGCTTGCGAATCGTCGCGACGAGCACATAGACCGAGACGGCCACCCAGAGTTGCGACTTGACGGCATTCTCCGAGGTGCCGAAGAAACGCTTGATCCTCAGGTGCTGTTTGATCCACTTGAAGAACAGCTCTACCTGCCAGCGGCTCTTGTACAGGTCGCAGATGGTGAGCGCCTCCAGGTCGGTGCGGTTGGTGAGGAACACCAGAGTCTTGCCGCTGGCCGGGTCGCGATAACGGATGCGTCGCAAGTGGGCGGGGTAGCGTCGTCGGCTCGCAGGGCCATCCAGAGCGATGGTTTGGTCGGCTAAAACACCGCCTTCGCCGTCCTTGCGCGCGGAGTAGACGCGGTGGGCACGAAGGTTCTTTTTGGCCCGGGTGACGAAGAAGGCTCCGATTTGGTGCATCAGGTACAGGCGCTCGAAGTCCAGGTAGGCACGGTCCATGACGTAGATGGCTCCCGGTTCCGGGGCGAGGATGTCGAGCACGTTAACGTCGTGGAACTTGCCGTCGGAAACGTGCATGAAGCTCGGGATGGATCCGCGCAAGTCCAGCAATGTGTGCAATTTCACGGCCGCCTTGGTGGTTCGGAAGTTGGCCCAGGGAAAGACGGACAGGCACAGGTCGATCGTGGTGGAGTCCAGGGCATAGACGGTATCGGCCAGCTCTACGGCGAGCGCTTCGCCGGCATAGAGCCTGCGGGCACGGGCGATGAGGCGCTGGGCAAAATCCGCCTGGATGCGCCAGTCGCGACGCTCGTTGGCTCGGGCCAGGGTGGTGCGTCTCACCGGCGCCGAAAAGCCGGAATGGTAGAGCTTGGCGGGATGGGCCGCCAAGCACGTTTCGATGTCACGCAGGCTCTCCCGCAGCGTGAGCTGGGCGAAGGCGAGAGCGCGGAAGTGCTCGGTGCAAGGCAGGTTGCGGACTCGCCGGTCCCCGGAGTAACGGTCTGCGATGCGAGCGAAGGTCGTCCAAGGAAGGAAGCTCATGACTTGAGCGAAGAGAGTTTTGCCAGTGTACATCCGGACAGACTATGAAATTAGCCTATGCCCGGCAATTCGACTGGCAGGTGGCCGGTCCGCTGAAAACGGTCCGAATCTAAGGCAGATTCAAGTCGCCACCACCTCAAATCGTCTCTATGTCATTTATTATGAATTGATTACAACCTTGAGTCGACTGCTAAGCGAGACACTAGTGACCTTACATGATACAACAGAGAGCAGACTTGTTCCTCGACTGACCTATCCCCTCTTACCTCTCACCATAAAAATTCCCGCTGCTTACGGAATATTGCAAAAGGCTCATCAGTTTATTCGTGTCCATTCGTGGTTCTTCGTACCTCTTCGTGGATTTCTTTTGGGCGTCCGCGGATAACCCCTCAATTGGTTTCATACAAGTCGGGACCCATCGGCGAGGTCGGCCAAGACCGAGCGTTGACGCAGGCCCATCGGACACCTGGCCCGCGCCCCGAACCTCCCGGAACACCCTTCAAGAGGGAAGCATCGGGCCGGTGGCGGACCAATGCACGGGCTCCGGGCACCCTGGCGCGCCCTTCAAGACTTTCCTCTCGCCGCACGACCGCGCCTGACTCCGGCATTCAACGGCACATCCCCCTGTTTACATTGAAACCGGGATCGAGTAGATTTTCCCAAAGCGGGTCCGGGTAAGGGTCGGTTCGATGCGGCCGTCGCGTGCTCAACAATTGGGGCTCTGTATCCTGGCGACGCTCCTGTTCGCCTACCTGACCTTTCGTTTCTGGCTCTGGACTTGACGAATTCACCCCTCATTGCCATCCTGGGACCGACCGCAAGTGGAAAATCCAGTCTGGCGCTTCGCCTTGCCAGTCGATTCCAGGGTGAGATCGTCGGTTGCGATTCGGTTCAGGTCTACCGGTTTCTGGATATCGGCACCTCCAAGGTTCTCAAGTCCGAACAGGCCGGCATCCCTCACCATCTGATCGATTTTCTCAATCCGGACCAGGAGTTCACGGCCGGACAGTACATGACTCTGGGTCGAAAGGTTGTATCGGGAATCGGCAAGCGGGGGAATCTGCCTCTGGTCGTGGGAGGCACGGGGCTCTACCTGCGTGCCTTGCTCAACGGTCTCTTCGACGGCCCCTCCCGGTGTCAATCCCTGAGACGACGGCTCCGCCAGCAGGCTCAGCGCAAGGGGGACACCCACCTCCACCGCCTGCTGGCGAGAGTGGACCCCGACTCGGCCCGGCGCATCTCGCCCAGGGACCGGCCCAAGGTCATTCGGGCCCTGGAGGTCTTTTTTCTGACTGCCAGACCCCTCTCGGCGCATTTCCGAACGGCCACTGAAACATTACAGGGGTTCCGACTGTTGAAGATAGGGCTCAATCCGCCGCGGCCCCAGCTCTACCAAAGAATTGAAGAGCGTGTCGACCGCATGTTCTCTGGTGGACTGGTGGAGGAGGTTCGGTCCATACTGGCGAAGGGCTTTTCTCCCGGATGCAAGCCCCTTCAATCGCTCGGTTACCTTCAGGCGGTGCAGTTTCTGCAGGGAAAGATATCCCTGCAGGCAGCCGTGGCCGCTACCAAACAGGCCACACGGAATTACGCCAAACGTCAGTTGACCTGGTTCAGGAAGGAAGAGAACGTGATCTGGTTTCAGGAATTCGGAGATGAAGGCTCCCTCGGCTCGGTCGTTGAAGCCCATGGTGCCGCCTTTGTCCATGGTCGCTCGAGGCAGCCTTCGGGGACGTTGGCCCGCATTTCTCACCAGGGGGCGTGATCATGGCGCAGGCATTTTTCCCTCAGCGCGTGCTCGCGAGCGAAGAGCGTAGCGGTCACTACGGTCGAGCGAGCATGTGCGCGCTGAGGGGAAAAGGACAAGCCAGGGCGCGCCCAGCGTAGTCTGTAGCCGGAAGTCCCTCAAATGGCGCCAATCAAGGGTCTGAAGATAAACCGCTATTCACTATGCGTTCAGCGACCTGGTGAGAAATGCGGGCTAACCCAACCGGCGCTCTCGACTTCCCCCTAGCGGTCCCGGGAGCCTGCCTGCCCTGAACCCGGCTCCGGATGAACACCGCCGCCTGGCCCAAGGGGCAGCCGGGAGCCCGGGCGGCATTCAGGAGAATCAAGGAATCCATGGAAAAGCAATCGCACAACATTCAGGACGTCTTTCTCAACCATCTTCGCAGAGAAAAGCTGAGCGTGACCATCTTTCTGATGGGCGGCGTCAAGTTGACCGGTCGGATCAAGAGCTTCGACAAGTTCGCGGTCATTCTGGAATCCAAACACCGGGAACAACTGGTCTTCAAACATGCCATCGCGACCGTTCTGACGACCCAATCGGCCACCACCGGTTCGGCCCCGCCCCCATTGCCTACCGCACCTCCCTCCCCGGCAACCGAGGCTTCCAGTCCGAAGCCCTCGAACTGAGATGGAAGACGCCGCATCGGGCAGAGAAAACGCCATCCTGGTGGGATGTGAGCTGAAGCGGTCTTTCAGTCCGGCCGCCGCCAGGGGAGCCGGCTTGAGCCTGGAGGAGTCGCTGGATGAACTGGCTGCCCTGGCTTCCGCAGCCCGAGCCAGGGTGGCCGCACGCCTGCAGCAGCAACGGTCCCGCTATGACCCCGCCTATCTGATCGGCAAGGGCATGGTGGAGCGGCTGAAAGGATTGCTGGAGCGCCACCGGGCCGACACGGTTATCTTCGATGACAACCTTTCCCCAGCCCAGCAACGAAACATCGAACACGCACTCGATTGCAAGGTCGTCGACCGAACCCAGCTCATCCTGGATATCTTCGCCAGCCGTGCGCGAACCCGGGAGGGGAAGCTGCAGGTCGAGCTGGCCCAGCTCGACTACTGGCTGCCGCGATTGGGAGGACGGGGAGTGGAACTGTCCCGTCTGGGGGGAGGGATCGGGACGCGCGGGCCGGGCGAGACCAAGCTGGAGACGGACCAGCGCAAGATCCGTCAACGAATCCACCGCATCAAGCGGGAACTCCAGCGGGTGCGAGCACACCGCCAATTGCACCGCTCCTTTCGCCAATCCGTTCCCGTTCCCACCATCTCGTTGGTCGGCTACACCAATGCCGGCAAATCCACCCTCTTCAATGCCCTGACCCAATCGAAAACCCTGGCCTCCCGCCAGCTTTTCGCCACTCTGGATCCCTTGCTGCGCCGCATCCGGCTGCCCTCGAAGCGGGAGGTTATCCTGTCAGACACGGTTGGTTTCATCAGCAAGCTTCCCGCCACCCTGGTTTCGGCATTTCGAGCCACCCTGGAAGAAATCGGCGAAGCCCGGTTGCTGCTGCACGTGATCGACAGCTCCAGCCCCCGGGCCGAACACCAACGAACCTCGGTGCTCAAGGTCCTGGAGGAGTTGGGGGATTCAGGCAAGCCGACCATCGAGGTGTACAACAAGATCGACCTGCTGGACCAACCGCCCAAGCTTCCCCCCGGGGACAAGGCCCTGAGGGTATCGGCGCTCCGAGGCCAAGGGATCTCCAGGCTCCTGGAGAGGATTGACGGGTCCATCGACGAGGATCCGCTGGTCCGGGCGCGGTTCCTGGTGGAAGCTCACCAGGGGGACCTGCTTGCACAAATTCATGCCAGCGGCCGGCTGGTTCGCCGGGAGGTTCGGGACAGCCAGGTCCTGCTGGAATTGGAAGCACCGCGCTCGATGTTGGAAAAGTTCCGGGAGTTCGAGTATCCATCGCGGGAGCCGGGTTAGCCGGGCCCCCCGCCCTTCCGGGCGGATCATACGAGGGTGAAACAGGGTTTGTTTCAGGCAAGTCGGGCCCCCGCCACCACGACGGTGCGCATCACTCAGAGGGAAAACAGCCGTTCGTCAATGAAGACGAACCCCCAATGAACACGAATAGGCACGAGGACTGATGGACCTCCTTCAACGACAACTGGCGCCAAAATGCTTCTGCACTTTTTGTCCCGTTGGTGTGACCCTGTCATGGGAGGAAGCCCACCCGGGAGCGCGGGCGTCCCGCCCGCACAAATCCTCCCGCAGCTTCAGCCATCTCCTTCACCGGAATCAACCGGCAGCGGCGCCCTGCCTCTGCTTCGGCCGGGCCCATGCGGTTCTCGCCGGCAGGGCGGTCGGCTGCAACATCGCAGGGAAACTGAGCGGCAACCGAAGGGACAGCATGCGGGCGGGACGCCCGCGCTCCCGGGGGTGTCGTCCCGATGGTGAGGTGGGGGGTATCCGGCGGGCGACTTCTCTGAAAGCCGGCCTGTCCCCTTTGGGAAACTCCCGTTTGCCTGCGAGCCGGGCGCCCGCCCCCCGCGACTGGGCAGATCCATCGAGAAGGACTATAAATTGAACATCAATGCACAAGATAATCAGGACGGGAGGCTGCTGCAGGAGACGCGGACTCGGGCGATGATCGCGTGTGGATTTGAGGATGTCCGGGAACACAAGCCAGCCGTCTCCGGAAAAAATCCTGTGTATCCTGTGCATTGATGTTAATAAACAATCTACTCATGTCTGACTTTGAACCGGTCTCCCACCACCCGGCGACGGGGTTGTTTCAGGCAAGTCGGGCCCCCGCCCCCCACGAGGGGCGGATCATTCGAGAGTGAAACAGGGTTTGTTTCAGGCAAGTAGGGCTTTGAAAAGGCGGTGTGTTCCCGAACGAGGCCACTGATTCGCCGCTTCGCGGCTACGACAGCGCGCGGTTCACACGACCCCGGGCTCACGCCCGGGGCTACACGAAGCCGCAGCTACGCTGCTCTATAGGGAAGACCTGTAGCAGACGTTTCCCCGGGTGACGCACGCCAACCGCAGCTACGCCGCTCTCCCCTAAATTTCAACACTGCAGGAGGATAGGATTTTCCAATTGATCACCCCCGGGCACCAGCGGGGGACTTCGGCTCACCCACCACCCCACTTCGCCTCCACCTGCTCCATTACCCGTCCCCCTTTCCCGACTCCCCGGTCCGAAGGAGCCCCGGTGAATGCACAATCATGCTAAAATGCGCCCGACCGGCAGGCGGGTTCTTGCGGCCTTCTAACCGGTCCAGCGACCCTTGAGGACGGAGCCGGCGGCCACCGCCGATTGATGACAGCCCTTCAATTAGTCTTCACAAACGTCATACACCGCCCGGTCCGGGCTTTCGTCAGCGTTCTGGCCATCAGCCTTGAAGTGGTGTTGATCCTGTTGGTGATCGGTATCGCCAACGGCATGATTCAAGAGAACGCCGACCGCCAACAGAACATCGGCGCCGACATCATCATTCGGCCGGCCAATGCGCCGCCGCTCTTTTTCACCACCGGCAGCACCATCATCCCCGAGTCCGTGGGCGAAACCCTTCGCAAGCTGGAGCCGGTACGGGCCGCGACACCCATTCTTTTTCTGGCTCAGTTGCGGGGAGGCTTGAGGACCATCTACGGGATTGATCTGCCAAGCTTCGAGGCCGTGGCCGGCAGCCTGGAATTCCTCGAGGGCCGCCGCTTCAGCGGTCCCGCATCCCTGGAAGCCATCATCGACGACCTGCACGCCAAATCGAACGATCTGGCGGTGGGAGATCGTTTCGATTTACAGGGAGAGTCGTTCCAGGTGGTTGGCATCTATCGCAACGGCGCCGGAGGCCGAATCTACCTCCCCATCCGCAGCCTGCAGACCATCACCGACAAGGCCGGCCAAGCGTCGACCTTCCTGGTGAAACTCTACGATTCCGGGCAGATCCAGGCAGCCATGGCCCAGATTCGGGACCTGGTTCCCAACATCAGCATCGCCTCCATGCGGGAGTGGGTTTCCCTGTTGAGAAACGGCAGGCCTCCCGCCTACGGCACCTTTCTCAGCGGGGTCGTCGGTCTGGCCATTTCCATCGGCTCGTTCGCCTGTTTCCTGTCCATGTACACGACCATCGCGGAAAGAACCCGGGAAATCGGCATCCTGAAATCTCTGGGAGCCTTGAGAGGCTACATCGTCAAGCTGGTGCTGATGGAAGTGCTGGTCCTCTGCGTGACGGGCCTTCTGGTCGGATTCCTGCTGACCTTCCTGGGCCAGCAGATCCTCCAACTGCTTTTCCCGGCTCAGCCCCTGGCCATTCCATTTGACTGGGTTTTGCTCACGGTGGTGTTCGTCTCCATCAGCGGGATCATCGGGGGGCTTTACCCGGCGCTCAAGGCGGCGGCCAGCGATCCTGTCAAGGCGCTGGCCTATGAATGAGAGGCCGGAGTGGCCGCGACCGGCCGAGGACCCCGTTCCCGGGGACGAGGCCGCCCGCCGAGCGACCGTTTCCAATCGGAGGCCGCCTGCGCCAAAACCGGTGCAAAGGGGTTGATGGGCCCGTGGCTTGAGCCTATACTCCTACTCCAGGATCCCCACAAAAGAGACGGAGGACAACCATGCAAGGCACAGCCACTCGCCGGCAAATACTTCACGGGATGGGCACTCTGGCCGCCGGGCTGGCCGCCGGCACACTTTTGCCGGCCGCCGCTCGGGCCCGAATTCACTCCAAGCGGGTGATCAGCATGCAACCCCGGCTCTATCACGGCTGGCCCACCCTGGCCAGGCGGCGCAACGGCGAGCTGCTGCTGGTGTGCTCGGGCGGCCGGGAATCGCATGTCTGCCCCTTCGGCCGGGTGGAGCTGATGCGATCCGGGGACGAAGGACGCCACTGGAGTTTTCCGCGGGTGTTGATCGACGGTCCTATCGACGACCGGGATGCCGGCGTGGTGGAGACCGCCGAGGGATCGCTGCTGGCCACCACCTTCACCTCTATCGGCTATGCCGACATCCTGGCCCGGGCCGAAGAGCTGGAATCGCAGGGAAAAGGCAAATGGCCCCGTGAGAAACTCGCGCGCTGGCAGGCCATTCACCGCCGCATCACGGCCGCGGAGCGGGAAATCGAGCTGGGCAGCTGGATGATCCGCTCCACCGACGGGGGCCGAAGCTGGTCGTCTCCCTACCGCTGCCCGGTCAACAGCCCCCACGGCCCCATTCAGCTCTCCGACGGGCGGCTGCTCTACGCCGGCAAGATCTTCTGGTACGGCCCCAGCGGACAATCCAAGGGGCGCATCGGGGTCTGCGAGTCCACCGACGACGGCCAGAGCTGGCGCTGGCTGGCCGAAATCCCCACCCGGAAGGACGACGACCTGGACGGCTACCATGAGCTGCATGTCGTGGAAACAACCGAAGGAACCCTGATCGCCCATATCCGAAACCACAACACCGCCAACGAAAGGGAGACGCTGCAGAGCCGATCCACCGACGGGGGTAAGACATGGTCGGTTCCCCGCGCCATCGGGGTGTGGGGACTGCCATCCCACCTGCTGAGGCTTCGGGACGGGCGGCTGCTGATGTCTTACGGCTATCGCCGGCCCCCTTATGGAAACCAGGCCCGCGTCAGCGAGGATCAGGGCCGCAGCTGGTCCGACGCCATTACCATTTCCGGAGACGGCATCTCCAGCGACCTGGGCTACCCTTCCACGGTAGAGTTGAACGACGGCTCCCTGCTGACGGCCTGGTATGAAGTGATGGATAACCCTGTGCCCAAGACACCGCCCTCCCAGGAACGTGTCCAGCGGCACCTGGAGATGGCCTCCCGCCCGGATCTCGCCGTGCTGCGACAGGCCCGCTGGACCCTTGACTGAGGGGCGGGGGCGGACCGCCAAAGGGATTTCAATGCCCGACCGCTTCCTGCCTGCCGTCACTCCTCCCGAGGACCTTCAGGCTCCCGCCTGGTGGTTCGCCTTCCGTGGAGATCTCCTGCTGGTTCAGGTGCGCAACGGCTCGTTCTCCGTTCCCCTGTTGCGCCATCCCCAGGACCTGAGCCTGCGTTGCCTGCGGAGTCAGTATCTGGGTGTTCTGGACGGCAGGCACTGCTTCTCGGCGGAATTGCACCCGGAGAGCTCCCCGGCTTCCGGGACGGCCTTCGACAACCTGCGCGCCCTCTATCCCTCCCTGGGAGACCGCCTTTTCGCCCTGGCGGGCCGCGCCAAGCAGATCGTGGACTGGGACCGGAATCACCAGTTCTGCGGGCGATGCGGATCCCCCACAACTACCCATGAACGAGACCGCTCCCGGATCTGCCCCCGCTGCGGGTTGGAGAGTTTTCCTCGGCTGGCTCCGGCCATCATCGTCCTCATCGCACGCGGGGAGGAGCTGCTCCTGGGTCGTTCTCCCCACTTTCCTGCCGGCGTCTACAGCATTCTGGCCGGCTTTGTCGAGCCCGGAGAGACTCTGGAGGAGGCGGTTGAACGGGAAATCGCCGAAGAGGTGGGACTTCAGGTCAGGAACGTCCGCTACGTCGCCAGCCAGCCCTGGCCCTTTCCCCATTCGCTGATGCTTGGCTTTCGAGCGGAATACGCGGGCGGAGAGCTGAAGATCGACCCGGAGGAACTGGAGGATGCCCGCTGGTGCCGCCCGCCCGATCTACCCCGGCTCCCCTCTCCCGCCAGCATCGCCCGCCGGCTGATCGAGGGGTTCCTGCGGGAACGGCAGCCTGCTTCCTGAGGAGCTTGCCGGGCTCTTGGCGCTGGCGGGGACGGAAGCCAGCTGCGGTAGGCGTCTAGTGTGGTAGGGGAGGGGTGTGCTCGGCGGTTGTTTGGACGGGAACTGCGTTCTGTTAAGGATGCACCTATTGAAGACTGTATAAGATTTGTCCTATTTCAGACGTAGAGAAAGCAGCCTGTGTCGCACCAAAGATTTCAGTAGATCAGGACGGTGCTGAAGCAACCCAGCGTGGCCGCGTGCCGCAGCTTGGCAGCCCGGCGTCCGCCCCCCTCCGCATCAGCCTTCGCCTGGCGGCTCGGCTTCGGTATAAACCGGGAACAGGGTTTACACCTTGCTCAGGTATCGGGCAAGGAGGCTTGTGCAGGCCTCAAGAATCACTCCCCCCTTGAGGGGGAGTCGGCGAGACCAGGGCGCAGCCCGCAGTCGAGCCGGTGGGGGGTAAACACCACGCCCCGTAAGTGGATGTCGGCGGCAGGGGTAGCGGCGCCTTGGCGACTTCGGCGTGGCGCCCGCTCTCCAAAAACGCCAGACACGTCCCGCCTGCAGCCAAGTCAATCAACAGCGAGGTCCGTTCCATGCCACAGGCATCCGTCACCATTCTGGGAGGAGGCAACACCGCCTTCTCCACCGCCGCCAGCCTCACCCTGCGAGGGTTCGAGGTGACCCTGTTCGAGATCGAAGGCTTTGAAGCCAGCCTGGATCCCGTCAGGGAGTCGGGCATCATCCACCTGTTGGGGGAATGCGGCCAGGGCCCCGCCAGGATCCGGTGTCTGACAACCGACATCGAGGAGGCCCTGGCGGCGTCCGAGCTGGTTCTCCTGATTGTTCCAGCCTACGCCCACAAGCCCTTCGCGGAGGTTTGCGCTCCCCACCTCGGCTCCCGCCATACGGTGGTCCTGATGCCGGGGACCCTGGGCACGCTGGAATGGTCGCAAATCCTGCGCCGCCGGGGAGGAGCCGCCGTCACTCTGGCCGAGGTGGACACCGCACCCTATGTCTGCCGCAAAACAGCGCCCGACACGGCCACCATTTGGGGCGTGGTGAGCGCTCTGGGCCTGGGCGTGCTGCCGGCTTCGGAAACCGCCAGGGTCCAGGAGGCGCTGGAGCCGCTGTTCCCCGGAATGCAGACCTATCCCGACGTGATGGCCTGCGGTCTGGCCGCCATGAACCCCGTCGTCCATCCCGCAGGCGTTCTCCTCAATGCCGGCCGGGTGGAATACTCCAAGGGGGAGTTCTACTTTTACGAAGAGGGCGTCACCCCCTCGGTGGTCAAGGTCATTGGGCAGGTGGATGAAGAACGCCGCGCCGTGGCCAGGGCACTGGGCTATGACCTCTGCACCGTGGAGGAGGCTTTTCACCAGGCCGGCTTCGGACCCCGGGGGGACTTGTGGGCCGCTATCAACGGAAGCTGGATGCTGACCCGCCTGAAGGCGCCCGGGACCCTGGAGAGCCGCTGGCTGACGGAAGACATCCCCTACGGCCTGGCTGCCTGGGCATCGGTGGGAAGTCAGTATGGCGTGCCGACACCCACCCTGCGCAGCCTGGTCGACATCGGATCCATTGTCATGGGCTTCGACGGCTGGAAGGAGGGACGCGGCGTCGACCGACTGGGGATCTCCGGGATGAGCAAGGAGGGTCTCCGGGCTTTCCTGGGAACCGCTTCCCCGTAGCCCGAGTTTCTCAGCCGGCAGCCGGCCGTGCCGGACCGGTGGGCTTCATGGCTGCTGCCAGATCTTCTGAGAATAGGAGGGAACCCCCTCCTCTCCAACCTCGAGCTTCCAGATGGCCCCCGTCTGGCCTTCGCAGACCAGCAGGGAACGCCCCGCGAAGATGACGTTGGTCGGGAACAGGCCCGGCACCCGCAGGCGGTCGATCACCCGGCCCTCCGGGCTCACCACCGCCACCTGGCCCCGGCCGAACAGAGTGACATAGAGGTTGCCGCTGGCGGCAAATCGAATCCCGTCGGGTCCGACGCTGCCCTCGAAGCGAACGAATTCGCGCAGCGGTTCGGCCAAGGTGCCATCGGCAGCCAAAGGCGCCCGCAGCACTCTTCCGGTGGTCGTTTCCACCAGGCAGAGCTCCCTGCCGTCGGGGGTGAAGTCCAATCCGTTGGTGAACTCCAGTCCATCGGCCAGCAGTTCGGCCCGGCCCGACGCGTCAACCCGGGACAGGGCGCCTTCCGGCCGGCCGCGCCAGGCCCTGCCGGGGTCGGTGAAGTAAAGCCGCCCGTTGGGCCCCAGGGCGATCTCATTGGGACCCCGCAGCCGGCTGCCATCCCGGTAGCTGCCACAAAAATCCTCCAGCCTGCCGGCGGCATCGGCTCGAAAGATCATGCGTTTTTGATTATCGCTGATAAACAGGTGTCCCTCGGGGGCAACCACCACCCCCTGAGGCTTTCCTCCCGTGGAGAGGAAATGGCTGACCTCCCCGCCGGGAGAAATCCGGGAGAGGTGGTGGGCACGGCAGTTGGCCACAAACAGATGGCCCTCCCGGTCGAAGGCGGGACCTTCGGCCATGGAGAGACCCCGAGCGAAGAGAGTCGGCTCCCCCGTTTTCCGGCTCGGGGTCGGGATTCCCAAACACTCCCCCCGGGCCTGCCCTCTGGGAAGGGGGAGCTGAACCTGCCTGCCGCTGTAGGCCGAGAGTCGGGCCGCCTCCATGATCTCCACACAGCGCAGGCCGTCCCAACCGGTCAACACCGGCTCGGTATCCCGCAACACCCAGGCTGCAAAGCTCTCGAATTCGGTGCGGTAGGCCTGGTCAAAGCCGGCTTGGTTGTCGAATCCAAACCGTTCCGGAGGCTCCCCCCGGCCCTGTACGGTCACCGTCGTTTCCACCGGATCGTAAATGAGGTCTCCCCGCTCCAGAACAAAGTGCACCCCAAAGGCCTGGCGAAAGGTCCGTTGAGGAGAAAAGGGGCTGACCTGCAGGGTAGCCACCGTGCCCGATTCAAACTGAATCAGGAGCGCCAGGGCGTCCTCGAAATCGGTGCCATGGTCAGTCTTGACCGGACTGCGGGCAAAGACCGTTCCAACCTCGCCGCAGACGTGCCGCAGGAAATCCAGGTCGTGGACCCCCGAATGAAACAGCAGGCCTCCACCCGTCTCCCTCCGGGTCCACCAGCCCCAGAGCTCACGCCCATAGAACCCGTTGACCTGAACCGCCAGGGGCCTGCCGTAGCGCAGGCCGCGGACAATCTCGGCCATCTTGGCGTACTGGGGGCGCAGTCGCCGCTTGTGGCCCACCATCAGCTTCACCCCTTTGGCCTGGGCGGCCTCGATCATGGCGTAGCATTCGGCCACGCTCATGGCCATCGGCTTTTCACAGAAGATGTGTTTCCCCGCTTCGGCGGCGGCAATGGCCATGGGGGCGTGCAGGTGGTTGGGAGTGAACAGGGCCACCGCCGCCGCCCGGCTCTCCGCCAGGCACCGCTGGAAAGAGGTGTAGGCAGGAACCCCGAGCCCGCGCCCCAGCGGCAGCGATTTCTCCGCGTCCGGATCGCAGACGGCGCCGATCCGAAAGACGGGAAGCGTCCCCAGTAGATCCGCCATCTGCCGTCCGAAGCTGCCGCATCCCACGACCGCAATCGACAAGCTGTCCATGACCTCAAACCCGCTTCTAGCCTGGCCCCCCCTCCCCGGCCTCACGGCACGGTGGAGACTCGAAATGCCCGCCTGCCCTCTCCCGGGCAACCCGGAGATCAAGGGGCCGGCGGCTCACCGGGCCGCCTTGACTTGCCTCCAGGCAACATCAATAATGAGTGGCTCCGTATGCTATGGACGGCCTGGGATGTTGTCAACCGGCGGACAGGCGGGAACCCTTCCTGCCCACCCGTCACCGTCAGACCGGCCATCGGTATGATGGGCGTATCCACTTGGAGAGTCGACCATGAAACTTAGAAGGCTGGGAGCCAGCGGCGTTTCCGTTTCACCCATCTGTTTCGGGACCATGCTGTTCGGGAACCCGACCACCGAGACAGAGGCCACTCGACTGATGCACCAGGCCATCGACCGCGGCGTCACCCTTATCGACACGGCCAGTTCCTACGAGGGCTACAACCGCAGCGTGGGAAGTCCAGGCGGTGTGGCCGAGGAGTACTTGGGAAGGATTCTGAAGGGCAAGCGCGACCAGGTGGTGCTGTTGACCAAGATCGCCAACGCTCTGGGGCCGGGTCCCCACCAGCAGGGCGGTTCCAGAATTCACCTCCAGACCGAGCTGGAGAATTGCCTGCGGCGGCTCCAGACCGACTGCGTGGATATCCTGATGCTCCACTGGCCCGATCTGGAGACTCCCTTTGAAGAGAGCCTGCGCACCCTGGATCTGTTCGTGAGACAGGGCAAGATCCGCTACTTCGGCGTCTCCAACTATCTGGCTTGGCAGATGTGCGAGATGCTCTGGCTGAGCGACCGCTTCGCCCTGGAACGGATGATCGCCTACGAACCACCCTACAGCATGCTGCGCCGGGACATCGAAATCTCCGAAATCGGGTTCTGCAGGAAGTTCGGCGTCGGCATCACCCCTTACCAGGTGCTCCACGGCGGCTGGCTGAGCGGCAAATACCGGTCGGGCGAGACTCCTCCCGGCAGCCGTCTGGAGGAAAACCCCAATTGGATGCGGCCCCTTCCCGGCGCCATCTGGCAGAGAATCGAAGTCGTCAAGGGCCTGGCGGCCGAACTGGGGGTCAGCCTGGCCGAGTACTCGATCGGCTGGGCCTTGAGGCATCCCGAGATCAGCTCGGTGATCCTGGGCATCCGCAACCTGGAGCAGCTCGAAAGCTCGATCCGCGGGACCCAGGTGGAAATCCCCCAGGAGCACCTGGAGAAGATCGACGAGCTCTTTCCGCTGGCCATGGATCTGCGATGGTCCTTCGGGGCGCCCAAGATTCGCGCCTGGCAGTAGCGTCTAGCTAGGCGACGCCTCAGACCGACAAACAACGAAGGAAAAAAGATATCCACGAAGGGGCACGAAGGACGACGAAGGGACACGAAGAGACTGATTAGAGTATTGTGAGGTCGACTCCCATGCAAGCACTGAAAATTGCGGCGGTGGCCATGAACGGGCTGCTGGGCCGGACGGAAGACAATTTGCGCGCCATCGACCAGTGGGCGTCCCGCGCCAAGGACTCGGGGGCCGATCTGGTCCTTTTCCCCGAGTTGGTCGTGCACGGCCACAACGACCCCAATACCTGGTACGCGGCCGAGGCCGTGCCCGGCGGGCGCAGCGTCGATCACCTCTGCCTGCTGGCCCGGACCCTGGACCTCTACCTCAGCGTGGGCCTCAGCGAAAAAGAGCAGGATATCGTCTACAACACCCAGGTGCTAGTGGGCCCAAAGGGCTACATCGGGGCTCAGAGAAAAATCCACCTCTCCCGGGACGAGGTCATCCACTACGAGGGCGGCTCGGAGATGCCCGTCTTCGACATCGGCAAGTGCCGGGTGGGAACGGTCATCTGTTACGACAACTCCCTTCCCGAGGTCCCCCGGATTCTGGCTCTGAAGGGAGCCGATGTGATTCTGATGCCCCACGCCGCCAGGCTGAAGGTGTGGACCGACGATCCGGAGTCGGAGAAAGAGGCGGCCGCCTATTCGGGCCGGTACTTCCACATGATTGCTTCCACCCGAGCCTACGAAAACAGTTGCTATACCGTGCTCTGCAATCAGGCCGGAAGAGCCGGGATCGTCGACACCTACCCCAAGGACAGCCCCAACCAACCTAACCATGCCGGAGGCTGCCTGGTGGTGGACCCGCTGGGGCAGGTCACTGCCCGGACCTCATTCGAGAAGATCGAGGAGGAAATGGTGGTGGCCGATCTGCTGCCGGAGAAGCTGTGGGAAGCCCGCAGCCAACCCAACTACACCCTTCGCCAAAGACGCCCCGAACTGTTCGGCGCCCTGACGGAGTAGGAGTATAGCGTTGCTTTGGGGAGGCCGTGGGTTCCCGAAGGACGCCATTGATCCGCCGCTTCGCGGCTGCGGCCTTGCTGAATTCCAACGACCCCGGGCTCCCGCCCGGGGCTACACGAAGCCGCAGCTACGCTGCTTTATAAGGAAGACCTGTAGGCGGCGTTTCGCCGGGTCACCCACTCCAACCGCGGCTTCGCCGCTCTCCCCTAAACCACAACACTGTCGGGGGATGGGATTTTCCAATAGATAATCCCCGGGCCTCAGCCCGGGGTTCGAGTGGAGACGCCAAGCGGCGGCAGCAATCATCCTTGATGTTCGATCTCAAACAAGCCAGCCTGCGCCCAGCGCAGTGTGTGCCTTGAAGGCTCGCCCAAAAAGCGCTTCAAGATGCTAAAAACAAACATTTTCCCAGGCGATATCACGCCCCCTGGTGAGAAATGCGGGCTAAGCCCCGACACCGCGGGCGGGAAACGATTTTTAATCAATCAGCTCCTCTTGGTCTTTCTTAGTGGCCCTTCGTCGTCCTTCGTGGCCCTTCACGGACCCCTTTCGAGTCTTTTTCAACCCCTTTGAGTCCCTTCGCGAATTAATCTTTTACCCCCTTGACAGATACTTCAGCCCCTTCGTGGATATCTTTTCCCCCTGCCCGACCTTTGGCGGATCCCTCTTGAGCCTTCTCCAACCCCTTAGTGGCCCTTCGTCGTCCTTCGTGGCCCTTCGTGGATATCTTTTTGTCCTTCGTGTCCCTTCGTGGATTCCTGTTTTTATCCATTGGCGCCTCTTCGTGGATCCCCTCTACGGCATCAGCATCCCGCCGTTGACTTCCAGAATCTGTCCGGTGATGTAGGAGGCGTCCACGCTGGCCAGGAACAGGGCCGCCCCCACGCAGTCTTCCGGCTGACCGTCGCGGCCCAGGGGGATGCGCTCGATCAGGCCCCGGTAGACCTCCGGAGGCGTGCGCTGCTGGTGGATGCGGGTCCAGATCACACCCGGGGAGATGGCGTTGACGGTAATGCCGCGCGGAGCGAACTCCTTGGCCCACCCCCGCACCAGATTGTTCAGGGCCCCCTTGGCGGCCGTATAGGTGATGGTTCCGGGACCACCGCCGCTGCGGGCGCTGATGGAGGAGGTGATGAGGATCCGTCCCCGGCCGTCCGGCAGATGGGGCACGGCGTGCTTGATGCACAGGAAGACCGACTTGCAATTCAGGTTCAATCCCGCATCCCAGTCCTGGCTGGACAGGTCCGCGGTGGAGCAGCGCTCGGTAGGGCCCCCGGCGTTTGCCATCAGGATGTCCAATCCGCCATAGGTCCGGACGGCCGCTGCGATGGCCAGCCTGACCTGATCCTCATCGGTGACGTCGGCGCGAACGGACAGGGCCTGCCCCCCTTGGGCGGCAATTTCGGCTACGGTGGCCTCCGCCTCCGCTACGCTCCGGGAATAGTTCACCACCACCCGGGCGCCGCAACGAGCCAATCCCAGAGAGATGGCCCGGCCGATCCCCGTTCCTCCACCGGTCACCAGGGCACAGCGTCCCTCCAGGTCCACCGTCAAGCGCCTTGTCATGCAGTCAGCTCCTCATCCAGGACAGCCGCAATCACCTCCACCGCCTCCTTCAAGGCCTCCCGGTCAATCGTCAGGGGAGGCACGATCTTGAGGAACCCCCTCCCCGTCACAAACAGCAGGACACCCCGGCGGACGCACTCGAGGGCCACCCGATCCGCCATCTCCGTCCAAGGCTCCCCCGTGGCCGGGTGTCTCAGGTGGATGGAATAGAACAATCCCCTGCCGTTGACCTGGCCAATGGCTCGAGGATGCCTCCGCACCACCGGGGCCAACCACCGTTCGAGCTGCTCTCCCAGCTCCGCCGCCCGCTCCACCAGCCCTTCTTCTTCCATCAACTCCAGGTTGGCCTCGGCGGCGGCGGCGCAGAGCGGGTTGCCGCCGAAAGTGCTGGACATTTCTCCGGGAGGAGCCAGATCCATCACCTCCCTGGCGCCGATGACGGCCGAAACCGGCAAGCTGGAGCTCAGCCCCTTGCCGCAGGTAATCAGGTCGGGAGCAATGCCGTAGTGTTCAATGGCGAACATCTTCCCCGTCCGCCCCATTCCGCACTGGATCTCGTCCACGGCGATCAGCGCCCGATGGCGGGTCGCCCAGGCTCTCAACTCCCGGACGTACTCCAGAGGATGGCAGGCGGTGGTGACGCCGGGAATGGATTCCAGGATGACGCCGGCGACCTCCCCGGGGTCCAGGCCGCGGGACTGCAGATCGGCGGCGAACCCGCTTTCGCCGGGAGGGGGAAGCAGAAAATGGCGCAGGTGGTCCCGAGGGATGCCGTCAACCCGGACTTCCCCACCGCTGGCCGCCTTGGCCGCCAGCGTCCGCCCGTGGTAGTTCCCCTGGAACGACACAACCGCCGTCTTGCGAGGGGAAATCCGCTGGCCGTGCCGGCGCATCAGCGTGATGGCGCACTCGTTGGCTTCGGTTCCCGACGAAAACAGAATGGCCTTGTTCAGCCCGGGAGGGGCCAGCTTGACCAGGCGCTCCAGCAGGCGCCGCCGGACTTCGGCCGGATAGGCATAGGTGAAAAGCAGCGGCGAGTCCACCTGCTTCCGGACGGCTTCCAGGATGCGGGGATGGGCGTGGCCGCTGTTGGCCATCACGATGCCGCTGCTCAAGTCGATCCACTGGTTGCCATAGGGGTCGCGCACCTGAAAGCCCTGGGCCAGATGCCAGACAATGGGCACCATGCCCGCCATGGATTGCGGCTCCACTTCCCGCAAGCGCCGGATCAGATCAATGGATTCGGGAACAGGGATAGGGGTGGCGATACGGCGGAATCGGGTCTTCACCGGGCGGGTGGCCACAGGTGTCAGATCCGAAACGCTCATTGCCATGGAACCCACCTCCTTGACGGAGAGATGCCGCGGCCGGGGAAGGAGACCAGCCCGCATTTCTCACCAGGGGGCGCGATCATGGCGCAGGAATTTTTCCCTCAGCGCGTGCTCGCGAGCGAAGAACGTAGCGGGGACTACGTTCGAGCGAGCCTATGCGCGCTGAGGGGAAAAGGACTAGCCAGGGCGCGCCCAGCACCGTCTGTACCCTGAAGACTCCAATCAAAGCGCGACAAGATGTTAAAGACAAGCACTTTTCGACATTATGCTCAGCGTCCTGGTGCGAAATGCGGGCTAGCGGCTCCGGCTTAGCCGGAACCGTCCATCTCCTTGACTTTTGCGGCATACTCGTCGGCTTGAGCCACGATATCGACGCCGACCGTTTCGCTAAAGGCCGCGATGAGTTTTTGGGTGATTCGGCCGGGCTTTCCCTCACCCACCGGCAATCCGTTGATGCGGGTGCAGGGCATGACGGCGAAGGTGGTGGCGGTGTGGAAAGCCTCGTCGGCATTGACGACTTCGTAGGCCCCGAAGTCTTCCTCGGCCCAGGGCACCGACATTGCGGTCAGCAGGTCCAGGACGGCGTTCCGCGACACGCCCACCAGAATATTGTGGCTCTTGGCGGTGAGCACCCGCCCCTGGCGTACGATGAAAAAGTTGGAGCCGCTGCCTTCGGTGATGAAGCCGCGATCGTCCGTCAACAGAGGGAAGGCGTGGGGGTCCACCCTGTGGGCCTGGAGGTTGGCCATCTGGTAGTAGACCCGGCTTCTGTTCTTGACCTTGGGCTCGATCAGGTAAGCAGGCACCGATCTCTGGGGGACGATCACCGAGTGGACACCCGAGCGGTACAGGGGGCTGTTGCCGGCCAAGTGCCACCACAGGGGCCAGCAGTTGATGGAAACGGTGGGTTGAACGGCTCCTCCGAACACGCTCTTGTACACGGGCAGGGGCCCGCGGGAGACGTCATGCATGATCTGGACGTCGGCCCCGTCCACAACCGGCAGGTTCCTTTGCAGGGTCTCCAGGGTGGCCCGCTCCATCTCTTCCAGAGTCAGACCGCAATCGATCTCCAGGTACTTGAGCCCGGCATAAATGCGTTCCAGATGCTCCTTGAGCCTGAAAGGCTTTTGGCCATAGGTCCGGGTCATGTCGAAAACCATGTCCCCGAACATGAGCGCCGAATCGAAAATGGAGACCCGGGCCTCCTGCTCGCTGACAAACTCTCCGTTGAAGTAGACCGTTCTACAAGTCATGTCGATTCCCCCGAATCCCGCCGGCCCATCCTTGGGGCTTTTGGGCAGAAAACCCGCTCCCTTCGGCGGCAATTCCAGGACCGCCGAGGCGGCGGGCATGCCGGCCCTCCCGGGCCTAGCCCGCATTTCTCACCGGGTCGCTAGTGGCATGGTGAAAAGCATTTTTTCTTCAGAACCTTGATTGGCGCCATTTATAGGGCCTGCAGATAAAGACTGCGCTGGGCGTGCCCTGGCTTGGCCTTTTCCCCTCAGCGCCCACATGCTCGCTCGAACGTAGAAACCGCTACGCTCTTCGCTCCCGAGCACGCGCTGAGGGAAAAATTCCTGCGCCATCTTCACGCCCCCCGGTGAGAAATGCGGGCTACCCGGCCCGCATCCCTTGAACTGCCGAGCAAATGCTGTCGGCCATATAGCGCAAGGTTTCCTCCGGCATATCCGACCAGAAGGGAAAGCTGATCATGTTGTCGAAAAAGGCGTCGGTGTTGGACAGGCGAATATCGCCGTAGCCGAAGGACCGGAAGAGCTCGGAGCGATAAAGAGGCCAGTATTGGACGATGCATTTGATCCCGTAGTCCCGATGCAGCAATTGGATCAGGTCATCCCGCGTCCCCCGCGTTCGAGAGCTGTCGAAGTGGGCCACCAGCAGGTGGTAGGCGTGCAGGTAGCCCTCCGGCACCCTCTGGAAGGAAAGCTCGGGAACATCGGTCAGGGCCGAACGAATCACGTCGGCCTGGGCCCGCCTGCGGGCATTGATGGCATCCAGACGCCGGAGCAACCGCCGTCCCACCGCACACTGCACCTCGCTGAGGCAGAAGTTGAAGGGCCAGACTCCCTTCATGCCGCTCACCAGGTTCCCCATGGCCGGCAGCCAGTAATGCTCCCGCTCTCCGGCAAAGGGCCAGTTGCCCATCCAGCGGAGCTTTCTGGCCCGCTCCCCGTCCGCCGCATCCCTGATGGTCAGCATGCCTCCCTCTCCCAGGGTTGAGATATTCTTCTGGTTGTGGAAGCTGAAGGCGGCAAAGTCCCCCATGGAGCCTGTCCTGCGCCCCCTGTAGACCGCGCCCGGGGCCTGGGCCACGTCTTCCACCACCTTGAGTCCATGCTCCCGGGCCAGGCGGAGAATGGGGTCCATGTCGACGGGCAAACCGTAGAGGTGGACCGCCACGATCACCTTGGTCCGCTCGGTCAGGCGGGGCTTGACGAACTCGGCCGACAGCAGCCGGGTGGCCGGATCGATATCGGCGAACACCAGCCGGGCTCCGGTGCGGGCAAAGGGAACGGCACTGGACACAAAGGTGTGGGCCGGGAGAATGACCTCGTCCTCCGGGGTCAGGCCGCAAAGGGCCGCGGCCATCTCCAGGGCCGAGGTGCAACTGCTCACGGCCAGACTGTCGGCACAGTCGACGTACCGGGTGAATTCCCGCTCGAAGGCCTGCTGCTGCTCGCCCTGGCTCCAGGTAGGGCTGTTGCGAATCGTCTCCATGACCACGGCCTCTTCCTCGGCGTTGAGCCGGGTTTGAACCGCGGGAAAATCCACACGGAGCCGTGGGGAGAGGGTTGCGGGCATTCTCGGTTCCTCGCCTCAATTCCTTGCCGGTTGGGATCAATTCCTGAAACCGCACTATCCTATGGAAAGCCACCGGAACCTGTCAAACTGAATGAAGAAGGATGAAGAGAACCCTGGTGGAGAGCCCCTTGAGAAGGTTTCGGGTGACTGATCGCCAAACAACTCCAAGGGATGTGTCAAGGAGGCCTGGTAACCGATCTTCCCTGGCAGGTATGCCGTCAGGGAATGACTGTGACTGTACATTCGGACCACTTTCCCACAAGCTCGACGACAGAGATTATCTGATCGATGCCTCAGTTTCGAACCGCACCTGAATTTTGGGGAAGGCCAAAACAATCACACTTGGACCCCAATCTGCCGATTGGATGAGTTGGCGAACCCACAACAACAAAATGCCCTGCTATCTCGCGAACCCACAATATGTTATGTTGACGGGGTCGGCCGGGTTTGTTATGTTGGGGCCGATTGCGGTTCGCCAGCAGGAAACCGGCCCCCGGGATTGCCGCTTCCTCCCTCACAATAAGAGAATCGCGTGAAGCCATACCCCTACCGCCCAAACGAAGGTCGCCGTTCGACCTGTTCGCCGGGATTGGTAGCCGTAACGGTGCTGCTCAGCTCGTTCGGACTGGTGGCACTGCTGACCCGGGCGGTGGACATCGGCCACAACACCGACCAGTGGTTAGACCTGGAACGGCTTCGCAGTGAACTCCGTCATTCCAATCAGGAAAATCAGGCCCTGAGACAGACGCTGCAGCGGGTCGGAGACAGAATCTCCTCGCTGGAGTTGCTGGCCGAAGAAGTGCAGGTGCTCTCCCGAATTACCGCAAGGCGGGGGCGGAACGGGGTCCCCTCCCAAGTCTATTTCAGCCAGCTCACCGTCTCCGAGGCTGCCGCGGGCCCGCTACCCGCACGATCGAAGGCGTTCCGCAGCCTGTTCCAGAACGTCGACCGGCAAATCGACGACCTCGCCCAACTCTACCGGCGGGGCTACTTCAAGTTGACCTACACTCCCAGTAGTTGGCCGGTGGGCGGCATACTGGGAGACCGCTTCGGATTCATCCAGGACCGCTTCGGCCCGGGACTGTCACAGTTTCATCGAGGCATCGATATTGCCACCAGCGCCGGCAACCTGGTGGTGGCCTCGGCCGATGGGACGGTGCTGTCCACCAGGCGTCGCTCCACCTACGGGAAAACGATCATCCTGAGACACCGCTTCGGCCTCTCGACCGTTTATGCTCATCTCTCCGCTTACAACGTGAAACCGGGTGAACCGGTCCAGCGAGGCCAGGTGATCGGCTTCGTGGGGAACACGGGGCGTTCCACCGGTCCCCATCTCCACTACGAGGTTCGGATCGGAGAAATGCCGGTCAACCCCCTGAGGTATATCTCCAACCAGGCTCGAATCACACTGCCGAAGCTGGCGGGAATGAGTCTTGCCAGGTGACTTTCCGTCCGGGGCGATGTATCCAGTCCGTTGGTTAAAATGAGCCAGCCCCGTGGTCTTTGCCCGCTCCTTTGCTTGAATTATTCCCTGACAGTTGCTAGCCTGCATTGCTCGCTGGAGGGCCTTCAAGACAGGGCTCACAAAAGGCTGCAGGTAATCGGTCTCTCATGACCTGTCCAGCGACCCGGTGAACAATGCGGGCTAGAATTTCTGCCGGTTTCGCCAGGACCCTGGCGGTCTCCCGGAAGGTAGGCGCCCATGCCGATTTATGAATATGGCTGCGATGCGTGCGGCAAGGTTCTTGAAGTCATGCAGAAATTCTCCGACGAACCCCTCAAGACCTGCCCCGAATGCAGCGGTCATTTGACCAAGTTGATCTCCAGGACGTCCTTTCAGTTCAAAGGCACCGGTTGGTATGTCACCGACTACGCCCGCAAGCCGGAATCCACGTCCAAGTCCGAGGCCGAATCCAAGACTGCTGCCGAATCCAAAACTGGTGCTGAATCCAAGTCCAAAGCTGAATCCTCCGGCTCCAGCACCGAATCCGGCAATGGCGGGAAGTCGTCCGACACCGGCCCCAAGGGCCAAAAGACTCCCTCGTCTCCGAACCGCTGAGCTGTCGACTGAGATGAGACCGGTTGCCGGCAGTGGTGCGGCAACCGATAGTGGCCTTCCCCCAAATTTGAGGGTCTCCCCAAAAACAGATCCACCGAGGAAGTGATTTCTGACAAACTCCCCAGAGAGGAAGGAGGATGTCAGATGAAGCGCAAGCGATCCTCGGTTGAGCAGATCGTGACGGCAGTGAAGCAGCACGAGATGGGGGATTCGGCGGCCGATACTGCCCGCAAGTTGGGGATAGCGGAGCAGGCCTTTCACCGTTGGAAGAAGCAGTACGGGGGCCTGGAGCCTGCCGAGGTGCGGGAGTTGAAGCAATTGCGGGAGGAGAACGCCAAGCTGAAGAGGCTGGTGGTCGATCTCAGCTGTAACGCCCCTGGTTTCCTGGTGTGTACAGTGACAGTAATCACCCGACAGTTCCCCTGCCAGGGATCGTCGGTTAAGCGGCCTTCTTGGTCCCTCCTTTGGAGTCTTGGGGTAGTCCCTCCCGGAAGAGGCCTGAGCGGGTGTTTTCCCCTTCATGTTGAGGCCTCGGTGAGGCCGCCTGGATTGTGCTAGGCTCTAGGAAAGAGAGCACAACATGACCACCGCCGTTTTCGACACGCTGAAAGCCAGCCGCAACCTCAAGGCCGCCGGGGGCGCCGACGCCCAGGCCGAAGCCATCGTTACCACCATGGCAGAGGCCTTCGACGATGCCGTTGCCACCAAAGCTGACATCTCCGAAGTCAAGGCTGAGCTAAAGTCCATGGCCACCAAGGCCGATATCACCGATCTCAAGGCCGACATGCTCAAGGTCGCCATGGGAGTGGCTATGGCCGTCATCCTGGCCAACACCACCATGACGATTGCCTTGATACGTTTCCTGCCCTAATCCTCTTCCTCCTTGAACTGATTGGGTTTCGCTCCTATCAGTTTCTCGGATTTAGCCAGTGTGAACCACCTTCACAAAATTCACACGTAGCCCGAAAACCCCAAACCTCCATAACGCTTTGCGAGCAGACCTAACCCGGATTCTCTCCCCCCGTTGTGGGGTGAGGAGATTTCAACAGGAATTGTGATGCCCGAGAAGAACAACCCTGCCCCACAGGATGGGCCCGCGGCCCTTGAGGATGCATGCTGGGATCCGGATTGGATGATTTGGAATGCCAAGTCACTGCAGCACGTTGTGAAGGAGTTGGACCGGAACGGGCTCGAGTCTCCGCAGCTGAACACGCTTCTTTTCGAGGGAAAGTTCTTGGCGGGTCCAATCGTGTTGACGCTGGCGATACAGATCGCACTGAAGGCACTGAAGGCATGGCTGTGCCTGGAACGAAAGGAAGCTCCTCCCCGCACTCACGACGTGTTGAAATTGTTCAAAAAATTGGCCCCGGACACTCAAAAACTGCTCCGGGCCGAGATGCCAGGGTGGCCTGGGATTCGAGAGACTCCCTACAAACATGGATCACTGCCTGAGCTTTTGTATTCGCACAGGAATGCACACACATACTGGAGGTATATCCACGAAGAACACTGGGGTGTGTTTCGAAGCGCGGAACTCGACCGAGCGCTTACGGTGATAATCAACGCCTACGGCAAGAGGTGGGGCGATTCACCCTGAAACTCGAACTCTGAAGCCCGCCCAGGCCTTCCAGGTCCCTCCTTTGGACTCTTCGGCAACCCGACCTACCTGACTCGCCGCTTCAGGATGGACACCATCTCCTTCGCTCCAAACCGGGTATTGCCCACCGTCATTCCCACCAGTTCGAAACCGTTCTCGCCTTCCAGGCTCAACTCTTCTTGCATAGTGGAGGTCTTGTTGGTAGCCAGCAGCTTGTACTCATACTTGACCTGATCACTACCAGCAGATCCATCCCGCTCCATGATCACCACCGTCTCCTTGCCTCCGAAGGCAGTTTCAAAGACCGTCTGCCCCCGGTAACGGAACCCTTGATCGGAGGCCTCCTGGATCTCCTTCTGCATGGTGGACGTCCTGGACGTCGCCAACAACTTGTACTGGAAGCGTCCCACTTCCCTGCCCTTTTCCTTCTGCATGATGACCACGACTTCAGAACCTCCAAAGGTCGTCTCTCCACCCATGACCGCGGCAAAACGGAAGCCTCGGTCGCCGGACTCGTTTAACTCCTTCTCCATAGTGGAAGTCTTGTTAGTTGCGAGGACCTTGTACTCGTACCGGACCTGATTACTGCCGGCTGTTGCCAACTGCAAGCACCACAGGAAACCGACGAACACCAGCAGTGTTCTTGTCCAGCCCGTTTGGAGACCTTGAGTTCCGTTCATTTCCCCTCCTGGCCTTGAGCCTTCTGCAGCTTCTCTTTAGCCTTGTTAATCTAACCTTGAGAATAGTTCTCCTGAAAAGCTATTCCTGTCTTGACCGAACCCAAATCCCAGTCTTTCTTGCCTTCCTTCAGATCGAGCCGGAGCTGCGATACATCCTTCCTCCGGGACATCTGGGCCATGGTGACTGCATCCTTGGTCCACCGTTTCTCCCACTCGTCAGTTTGCGCTTCCTGCACCGATTACTACAACTCGAGCCTTTTGCAATATTCCGCAGGAAGCGGGAATTTTTTATGGTGAGAGGTAAGAGGGGGTAGGGGAGTCGCGGGACAAGTCTAGTCTCTGTTGTATCATGAAGGTGTCCATTCCACATGATGAACGGAGATCGAACTTGCCCCTCAAACAAACCCTATCACGACACTGGTTCAGGTTTCAACGGGAGCTGTTCCCCTGGCTGGAGAAGGCACTGGGGCCGCTCGGCGAGCGCTACCAGCGGCTGGTCCGGGTGGTGGAACTGGTGCGGGTGGAGGAGTGGCTGCCCTACAGCGGGGGCGGGCGGGGCCGGCCGCTGAAGGATCGTGCCGCGCTGGCGCGGGCCTTTCTGGCGAAGGCGGTGCTGGACGTGCCCACCACCCGGGCGCTGGTGGAGCGGCTGAGGACGGAGGGTCTCCTGCGTCGGCTGTGCGGCTGGCAAGCGGCGGGTGGGGTGCCGAGCAGGCGACCTTCTCGCGCGCGTTTGCGGAATTCGCCGCCAGCGACCTGCCGGGGCGCCTGCATGAGGCGCTGCTCGACAGAACGCTGAAGGGCCACTTGGCGGGCCACGTGTCGAGGGACTCGACCGCCATCGGGGGACGAGAATCGCCGGCGCCCAAGCCCGCCCCCACGGCCAAGCCGAAGCGCCGACGGGGTCGGCCGCGCAAGGACGAGCTACGGGCGAAGGAGCCGCGCCGCCTGGAGCGGCAGGCGTCGATGACGCTGGAGGAGATGCTGGAGGACCTGCCGAAGGTCTGCGACATCGGCGTCAAGCGCAACGCCAAGGGGCATCAGGAGAGCTGGACCGGCTACAAGCTGCACATCGACGCCATCGACGGCGGCATTCCGGTCAGTTGCCTGCTGACGTCAGCCTCGGTGCACGACAGTCAGGCGGCGATCCCGCTGGCGCGGCTGACCGCGAGTCGGGTCGACAGCCTCTACGACCTGATGGACAGCGCCTACGATGCGCCCGAGATCCGGGCCTTCAGCCAAAAGCTGGGGCATGTGCCGATCATCGACCTCAATCCCCGCAGGCGGCCGCAGGTGAGAGCCGAGCGGAAGCGGGAGGCGCTGGCGCAGCGCCGCATCGGCCACGTGTCTCCCGAGGCGAGGCGCACCCGGGAGCGCTCGACCGTGGAGCGGGTGAACGGACGGCTCAAGGACGAGTTTGGCGGGCGGTACCTGAGGGTTCGCGGCCCGGGCAAGGTGTTGTGTCACCTGATGTTCGGCATTCTCGCGCTGACGGTGGAGCAGTTGATGCGTCTCACGCTTTGAGCACGTCGCCGTCGATCCCGGACAGAGCGGGCTGGGTACCCTCCGTAAGGCAGGGATAGGCCAAGCTGCGCCTGCGGCCAGCGACCGCTTGCAGTGCAACCATCAGATCCAGGTATTTCCGTTCAAAAGTGTCTTTGCTGTCGGGTAGTCACCAGCAGAACATCACCTTTGCCACCCCAATGTCATGCTCCACTGCGAATTTTGCAAAAGGCTCACCTGATAGTTCGCCTGCCAAATTGAGGACTTTACTGCCGGGCAGCGGGCCGGCAGTCCCCCACCGCGACCACGCTTTCCGCGGTGATCTGGCGTCACGTCATGGCAGCATAGTCCGCATCGCCACGGCGCACTCCTGGTCTTATCGCTCCGCCGATCCTATCTGCACCGGAACCCCTTCAATTGTCCTTGTCGTCATCGGTAGGCGTCTTTTCGGTCACGGAATGAATGAAGAACGACTTCGCGACCCGCGATGTCGTACCGTGCGCGGTAGTCGCCGAACCGGATGCGCCATTGCCCTTCTCCGGGTGCGACGCCGGACAGTTTCTTGATCTTGTGCCTTCCCGTAACATTGTGTGGATCGGAACGGAGTGCAATGAGGATCTCTTCGAGCACTCCGGTGAGTTCCTGTTTATTGCGCACAGCCTTTCGTGCCTGACGGTCGAATGCCGGAGTCGTTAGAACGTGGAACTTGCCGGCCATGCGGAGTAACGTTATCGTTTCGAGTGTTTCAGCGAGGCGACGAGTTCATCGGCGTCACGAGCCTCGCCGCGACGGTACTCTTGTCCGCTCTCGCGGATCTGACGTTTCACGGTCGGGTCGCGTAACTCCAGATAATCTTCAAGCTCGTCGACGTCGATAATGCCGGCGACCGGAATTCCATCCTTTTCAAGGACGAAGTACTCCTTGTTGACGTGCACGCGGCGCACAATCTGGCCAAGGTTAATGCGGGCTTTGGTGATGGGGATGCGCTGGATCGTGATGGTTTCTTTCTTTTTATTGCTCAAAATACCCCTTAGCATGCCAATCATCTTTGATTGATGTTAATCATTATAATCCCCTGAGAGGAGTTGTCAAATGCAGGACGGTGAAGGCGACCCGCAGACAAGAGAGACATGGTGTTATGACGATCCCGTTTTACAGTGTTGCCGGTTGCACGCTTAAAATGACAGAGTCCGATTCCCTTGTGGGGAACCCAGAATTGTGGGACAGATCCCCGGAAAAAACAGGTCCGTAGGAGGCCCTACAATTGCGTTTCTCGGCGTCCGGCGACCCGTAGCACCTGGGAAATCGAAGGCCAGCGTTAAGAAGTCAGCCGTTCGTAGACGTAGGAGACAAAGGAGTCGTCGTCTTGTGCCGCCGCCTTCTCGCGCGGGAGCGGCCTTGGAGGAAGTGGAGCGGCTGGCGGCCGACTGCTGAGGTCGCCATGGATCCGGCCAGGGCGGAAGGTCCAGCCAGGGGAGACCACGCGGCAGTATTCTTTCACGATTTTGCGGCCGCACCGATCGCAGTATGGGCCGGTGGGGCCGGCATCACCGGACGGATCCAGGACAAAGCCGGTCGCCGCATAATCGCAAAGGTCATCGCTGCAAACTTCCGAAGCGAGAATCGTCCATCTCATGCAGTAAGCGATATCACATCGAGGCCAGAGGTTGCCGGCGAACCGGCCCGATGTCCCCGCATCGACATTCACGCCTCCGACCTGGGGCCGCAACCCTGGATGTTGTGGTTGGCCCCGAACCGGGTATTCGGGGTGGATCCAATCAAAAACGAGGCCCGTATTTGTCCTGTGCTGCGTCTTCTCGGGGTCCGATGACCCATAGTGCCCGGGCCTTTTCGTTCCATCCCCCCTTAAATCACAATTCGCTCGATTTCATCGAGGGAGATCTCGTCCGCGGTGCGGTCGTAGAGCTTGGTGGTGCGGGGGGACTCGTGGGCGGCGATAGCCTGGGCGTTCTCGACGCTGCCGCCGTTGAGCGGATAGGCGGTGATGCCGGTGGCCCGGAAGGTGTGGCAGTTGGCCGCCACGCCTAGCTCAGCCCGGCGCACCCGCCGCTTGACCATGCGGAACACGTCAACGCGGCTCATGCGGTTCCGGCTGAAGGTGCCGACCGTCGTCATCGAGCGCCACAGCAGTGTCCCCTTCTCACTGCCGATCCCGGCGGCCTCGAGGTAGGCATCCAGATACTCCTCGGCATTGTGGTGCGCCGGGACCTGGTGGAACCTGCCGCCCTTTTCGTGGAGGCGGAGCCACCAGCGCTTGCCTTGCTGGTAGTAATCCTCGACATTCATGCCGACAACGGCGCCGACGCGGGCGAAGGAGTAGACCATGGTGGCGAGGAGGGCCCGGTCCCTGAGCCCCGAGGACTTTCCGAGGTCGATTGAGTCAAGCAGGGTGCGGGCCTCGCTGGCGGAGAGCACGGGTGTCTTGCCCTGCTTGACGACGTGCTTGGGACCGCAGACGGGGGCGGCCGGGTTGGCGGGCAGGACGTGACCCACGACCCGGTGGTCGAGCAGGGCCCGGAGGGCTGAGAGGTGCTGCTTGACGGTGGGGAGGGCGTAGCGGTTCTGTATCTGGTCGACTTAGGCCGAGACGGCGACGGGCGTGATTCCTCGAAGGGAAAGGTTGTGGGTCTCACACCAGCGGAAAAAGCGGCCAGCCGCCGAGGCGTAGGTCAGGCGGGTATTGGGATTTCTGATCTCGGCGGTGAAGAACTCGACCAGGCGCCTTTGGGCTGAGGACCCAGCCTCGCGGACAGGCCCGGGCAGCCCCTCGATCCTCCAGCCGCCGGGGACCAGCAGCGCCGGCGGGGCAGGGGAGGAGTTGACCGCCGGCGTGGCCTCCGCAAGCTGTAATTCTTGCTCATTGAGCCCTGGATCAGGCATGGCTGCAGCCTCCTGCCAACAGAGTAACATAAGAAAGAGCATTTTTTGGTCAGCGGCGCGGGCGACGAGCTCGGGGTGAGCAGGAAAGTATCGCTCCGCGCCGGTGATCAAAAAATGGTTTGGACTGAACCACTAAGTCCTTTATGTTACTCTGTTTGCCGCAGCACACACCGGAAATCAGCCACCTTGGCACTGGAGGAAGATCAGCTTTTAAAGCCAGCAAGGAACGGCTACTCCTGGCTGAGCAGGAAAGCGCCGTCCCCGCTCCGCTCCCCAGGCCTGCCCCCATCGTTGATCACGCCGTAGGTGACAAACGGGTTGTTGCCCGAGGTCTTCGTCACCTGAACGTACCCTTGACTGAACTTGCCCAGAATTCCATTTTCCTGAGTCCAACGGCGGGGACCGAGCGTCACACTCTTCGTTCTCGGTTGCCTCTCCCCGCTGCCGTCGTAGATGGTGATCTCGAAAATGCTGGAGCTGTCGTCGATTTCACCGGTATTGACCAGGGCCAGGTTGCTGCGGTTCTCCGCGTTCTGCTGCAGCCCGTAGATCCAGGCGCTTTCTATGGAAGCCGAGTCATAGGGCACCCCGTTGTAGAAGAGGCTGTATTGCCCTCCTCTTTTGTCCGGAGAGCCCGTCCGGGCTCCGATCACGATGCCGCTCATGTCCCCCTCGGCCGCCGTGGCGAACAGGGCTCCCACAAAGGCTCGATTGGCCGGCCCGACCCCGGCCACCTCCTTCCGGCGCAGTTCCTCCACGATATCGGGCAGGATGGTCTGTTCCCCGGCCTTTAACGTCAGGCTGAAGGCGGCGGTGTCGCCTCCGGTTTCGACGGCGTCGGCCACAAAGCTGAAGTCCACCTGCTTGTCCGAGGCCGAGAAGTTGGTGACGGTCAGCTCGCTTTGGAAGGTTCCGGTTTCGATGATGACCGGCAGGGTCTGTCCGCTGGTGCCCACCAGGGAGGATTCGATGAGGGGAAAGACGAAGGAGCCGTCCGAGTTGAAATTGTCGTTGATGACCCCGTAGGCATAGAAAGGGGCTGCCCCCTCAACCCGCTCCACTTTCACGTAGCCGTTGTCAAAACCGGCCATGTTCAGGATGCCGTTGTACTGATAGAACCCTCCCGGAGCCAAGGTTCGATCCGGCAAGACAAAACTCTTTCCCAGGGCTGCCGCGTCTCCGGAGAAGACCGTCACCCTCAGGGTGATTCTCTCCTCGCCGGAGACCCACGCGTTTTGAACCGCTACGTTGGAGCGGTCCTGGCTGTTCTGTCTCAGGCCGGTGATGAAGGCGGAGCCGGTGAGCAAACCGTTGGGGCCCAATCCCAGGTAGGCCAGACCGGCGCGTCCTTCTTCGACCGGCGTCGAGACCCTCACGGTGACGGCGGCATCCGAAGGGGAGGAGAGGCTGGAGAAATCCACCGCCAGCGTGCCGCCGGCCGAACCGCTCCCGATGGGAACACCCAGAGATGTCAGATAGGCGATGGCATTGGGAATGATCCGTTGGCGGCCGGGCTCCAAGGAATCCAGGGCTGTGCCTGAGCCGGTGCCGATGGCCGCCGTGTAGGTGTACTGGATAGCAGCCGTGCTACTCCCCCGGTTGGTGAGGGTCAGCTCGGAAGTGAAGAAGGAACCCGCTGCCCGTCCCCGCGACCGCAGCACGATGGGCACGAACACCCGGCTGTGGAAAGCGGTTGTCACGGTGAAGGGATCTATGCTCACGGCTGTTCCCCCCGGAGTGACCACGCTGATCGGGCCGCTGGTAGCCCCCGGGGGGACGATGACCTCCATAGTTGTCCCGGAGACGACCTCGAATTGGGAGGCATCGACGCCGTTGAACCTTACGGCGGAAGCTTCGAAAAGATGGGTTCCGGCAAGGGTGACCTGAATACCCACCGGCCCTCGTGTGGGGCCGAACCGGGTCAGGGTCGGCGGCTGCACCTCCAGGGTCCTCACCCGGAGCTGGTTCGAGAAGTCGGAAGACTGAATGATGTTGAAGGCGCGCACGCGGTAATAATAAGTAGTGGCTGGCTCCAGCCCCGAATCCGAAAACAGGGTGGTGTTGGCAGCCGCTGTCCCGATTTCAACCCAATTATCAGACCCGTCAACCCGGCGCTGTACCATGAACCCGGTCTCGCCGTCACTGTTGTCCTGCCAGGCCAGATCGATCCCATTGTAGGAAACCACCGTTGCTGTCAGCTTGGTGGGGGGTGAAAGCGAAGACGCTCGGGTCAGGACACGAATGCGGTAGTTGCCGAGATCGGCGATGTAGATATTGCCTGAACCGTCCACCGCCAAGGCAATGGGGGAGGCCAGCTGTGCCTCGGCCGCCGGGCCGCCGTCCCCGCCGTAGCCCGGCTCGCCGGTCCCCGCGATGGTCGTGATGGTTCCGGAAGTGTCCACCCGCCGGATGCGGTGATTGCCGGTATCGGCGAGATAGACGTTGCCGGCCTTGTCTACTGCCACGGCCGCGGGATAGTTCAGTTGTGCCTCGACCGCCGGGCCGCCGTCCCCCGCGTAGCCCGGCTCCTTGGTCCCTGCGATGATGCTCACGGTTTCCGAGGCATCCACCCGGCGGACGTAGTTGTTGTCGATATTGGAGATGTAGAGGTTGCCGGAGGCGTCCACCGCGATGCCTCTGTCCCGGGCCAGACGTTCCGCTGGCTCAGCGGACTCCGGGACCATGCTTAAGTTCCCCGCTTCATCCACCCGGCGAATCCCATAGTCAAATGGGCCGGTGAAGTAGAGGTTGCCGGAGCCGTCTACCGCCACCCCGCTGGGCGCGGCCAGCTCCGCCTCAACCGCTGGGCCGTCCCAATCGTAGCCTCCCTCCCCGGTCCCCGCGATGGTAGTAATGGTTCCGGTAGTGTCTACTCGGCGAATGCGGTTGTTGCCGGTATCAGTGATGTAGACGTTGCCTGCCTTGTCTACCGCGACGCCTGAGGGAAAGGACAGTCCCGCCTTAACCGCCGGGCCGCCGTCTCCGCCGTAACTCGGTTCTCCGATCCCCGCAACAGTCGTGATGGTTCCTATGGCGTCCACCCTGCGGATGCGTTGGCTGAAGAAATCGGCGATATAGACGTTGCCGGCCTTGTCTGCCGCGACGCCTGTCGGGAATGATAGTCGCGCCTGGGACGCTGGTCCGCCGTCCCCGCCGTGGCCAGGCTTGCCAGTCCCCGCGATGGTGTATATTCTCCAGCCGGACTCGGTTTGGGGCCAAGCTACCATCGACATAAGTGTCCCGTTGAAGAAGAGCGTGAGCAGAAAGGCAATAGGCCGTTTCATGGCAATTAATCCCTTTGCCAGCAAATGATAATCCTTGCTTTCAAGGCTGAACTACTTCCAGGGTTGAGAACAGAGATCCCCCGTTGTTAATCATTACGAAGCTCTCTGCAGGGTGTGGCTGATTATCGACCAGAATGTCGAGGTCTCCATCGAAGTCCCAGTCCTGCGGGATCAGCCACACAAACCAACCTAGTTTGCTGTACCTTTTGAGTAATTCGTTGTTATCGATGCTGGACTCGGTGACGTCGGAGAATGTACGGCGGTCCTCCAGACCCTTGAGCAGTTGAAGATACATTCCGTCATAGAAGTCTCTCCCGGGTGCAGAGCCGGCACGGTTCAGCAGTACGTCGTTGATGCCATCGCCGTCGAAGTCAGCGACATCGATATCTACCACTATTCCAAAGTCGGTGACCTCAGGCAGTATGTTCGCCGTGCTGTCGGCGAAGCCCGGATCCGCGTCGCCCCAGAGTATGTAGCTTTCACCTCCTGAAAATTCGTGACCGGCTACCAGCAGATCCAGGTGCCCGTCCCGGTCCACATCGATCAGTTCCGAAGTGTAATAACCGGCGTGGTCCATGGGAAATCGCTTGGGCAAATAGGCCCTGTTCCGGGTCATGTTTCCCTTGCCGTCGTTGATCAGGAATGCGGGAATGAAATCGGTCACGAATGCATCGGCATCCCCGTCCCCATCGACGTCCCCGACGGCTACAGAGTGATGAAACCCTATGATGTGCTCCAGCCCTTTCGCTTTCTCCAGCCTGCCGTCCGCTGTGGACAAGTAGAGCAGCACGGGGGCTCCGGGAAACGGCTCGGCGTCGTAACCATGATCCGCCACAATCACATCCGCTCTGTCGTCGTCATTGAAGTCGGCTGCGACAACTTTGCGGGGGTTGACACCACCGGCGGTTGGATCGACCAGCATGCCGTCATCCCGTTGGTAGGTTCCGTCGCCTTTACCGATCCACATTTCGAGATGCTTCCGCTCGGTTGAACGCCCGCTTGCGTCTCCGGCAACCCTGAATAGATCCAGAACACCGTCACCGTCGAAGTCCGCATGAACCTGGTTGAAGAAAAGACCGCCCACGTCCATGTCGCTGTAGTCCAACTTGCGAATCCCCTTATAGCCGGTAGACGATACATCCCTGTCGAAAATGGGTTCCAGACGGGAAAACGAATTGGCTGTGTCGGTTGTGATGGTGCAATTCACTATCTGACCGCCGCAGAAGTGCTCGCTCGATTGCTTCCAGGAATTGAACCTGTAGCCCACCTTGGGCTGGGGTATGAAAACTTCATGGAACTCATCATCGATCTGGATTTCACAGGTCTCTCCGGCACCGCACATATGATTGTTCGAGAGTGAGCGGACAGTGCCGCCCTCGGGTACGGTAAGAACGAAACCCTTGCCAGCCGTTTGCGGAGATGGGCTCGGTTCGATTGCCGGGGTCACAGGTTGTGGCACTGCCGCTCCCAACAACGCAACCACCATCACCAAGGTGGTCCAAGGTCCTGGCAGCATCAGGATCTCCTTTCTACCGAGCGCGATATTGAGTCCCACCCTAAGCAGCCCATAGGCCCTCACGTAACGACTGCTCAGGGTTGCATACCAATCCAATACGGCTCCAGCACCGCTCGCGCCTTGAAGCCTGCCGCGAATCGTTGTCTCGTAGTCATGGTCTGTATTCTTCCTTAAGTATTGGGGTGAAATACACCTTAACAACCTGTCGAAAAAGAGGGGCCACCTCACAGAACGAAACAGACCAATCTTGACATTTGGTTGACATAGTGGCGCTTATCGGCAGTGGGAGGCCTTGCGCCTCATTGCCCGAGGCCTGCCGGGCACTGACAGTTGCCCTGGCCCAGGGCCGCCAGTCGGTCGCAGGCCGCCCGGATTTCCCGCCGCCTCGCCTCGATCTGCTCCGGCGTTGAGGAACTGCCTGTCGCGATCGCGCACTCGGCCCCCGCCGCCTGCAGGGCAAAGGAACGGACCTGCAGGCCCACACTTGCCGGGCACCACGAGAACCCCAGGTTCGACACACCCCCGGGAGGATTCGGATAACCCGGGACCTGGCAGGGTCCCCCGCCAGCCGTGGCGCCCGTGTTGCCTGAGGTTCCTCCCGAAGCGGCACCGGTCCCGGTGTTGCCAACGGCCTCATCAGCCAGCACGCTTCCCGCAATAGTGGCCCCTAATTCCGTTGCAGTTGCCGCATCCAAACCTGAGGCCGAGGCAATTGCACCGCCCGCGATGCCTGCGACCAACGCTGCCCATCCCCCGCCTCCCCCGGACGGGGCCTTCCTTTGTGCCTTGGCGGCCGCCATCTGGCTTTCCACCCGTCCGGCTCCGGCTGCCAGCAGAACCTGTCGGACGGACGGGTTCTTATTGTGTTCGTTTGCCAGGGACAGGGGCGTGCGGCCGTCATCATTCAAGGCTGACAGGTCCGCCCCAGCCTTGAGCAGGGCCTCGATCACCGCCGGATTCTTGTTGTCCTCGGCCGCCAGATGCAGAGGCGTGCTTTTGAAAGTATCCCGCGCCTTGGGGTTGGCCCCGGCCGCCAGCAAGACCTCGATCACCGCCGGATTCTCGTTGTGCCCGGCCGCCTCATGCAGGGGGGTCCGTTCCAGATTCGTACGCGCCATCGGGTCAGCCCCGGCTGCCAGCAAAGCCTTGATCACCGCTGGATTCCCGTTGTTCCGGGCCGCCCGATTCAGGGGCGTGTTCTTGTGATCATCCCGTGCCTTCGGATCGGCGCCGGCCTTGATCAAGGCCTCGATGACCGCCGGATTCTCGTTATACCGGGCCGCCCAATGCAGGGGCGTGTATTTCCACTTATCCCGCGCCTCCAGGTTAGCGCCCGCCTTGACCAAGGTATTGATCTCCGCCGGATCCTTGCTGAACAATGCCGCTCTATGGAGGGGCGTCCATTTCACAGCACGGGCATCGGCGCCGGCCTTGAGCAAAGTCTCGATGACCGCCGGATTCTCGTTATACCAGGCCGCCCAATGCAGGGGCGTCAATTTGTTCTTATCCCGCGCCTTCGGATCGGCGCCGGCCTTGATCAAAGTCTCGATGACCGCCGGATTCTCGTTATACCGGGCCGCCCAATGCAGGGGCGTCAATTTGTTCTTATCCCGCGCCATCGGGTCGGCGCCGGCCTTGATCAAGGCCTCGATGACCGCCGGATTCTCGTTATACATGGCCGCCCAATGCAGGGGCGTCCATTTGAAAGTAGCCCGCGCCATCGGGTCGGCGCCGGCCTTGAGCAAAGTCTCAATGACCGCCGGATTCTCGTTATACCCGGCCGCCCGATGCAGAGGCGTGATTTTGATAATAGCCCGCGCCATCGGGTCGGCGCCGGCCTTGAGCAAAGTCTCGATGACCGCCGGATTCCCGTTGAACTTGGCCGCCACATGCAGGGGCGTGTATTTCAACAGTTTATTCCGCGCCTTCAGGTTAGCGCCGGCCTTGAGCAAAGTCTCAATGACCGCCGGATTCCCGTTATACCCGGCCGCCCAATGCAGGGGCGTCCATTTGTTCTCATCCCGCGCCTTCAGGTTAGCGCGGGCCTTGAGCAAAGTCTCGATGACCGCCGGATTCCCGTTGAACCGGGCCGCCCAATGCAGGGGCGTGTTCTTGTTATCATCCCGTGCCTTCGGATCGGCGCCGGCCTTCAAGCAAGCGGTCACACTCTCCACCGTCGCTTTCTGGAAATACTTACGCGTGTTCCACTGTCCACAATCAGGTGCTGGTTGCGACTCGGCCGTCTTTTGAGTCTGCGTCGAGGCCGGCAGCACTGCCTGGGGTTGTGGTTCGAGATCCGGCTTCACCGGCGTGGAACCGACCCGGTCTGCAGCAGGCTCCTGGAGTGTCCGCTCGGCCTTGACCAGCAACTCCAAGGCTTCCCGATAGTGCTTGCCTGCCCTCCCAGCCGCCGACAAATACCGGTTCGCCGAGTCAATCGTGGCCTGTACCGAGCCGGCGGCGAAAGCCGTCTGCGCGTATTGGAAGGAGAATGCCTCCGGTAACGTGAGATCATGTTTTTTCTGCAGTGACACGATCTGGTCCATCGCCTCCAGAGCCCCCGCGTGGTCCTTCTCCTCGCTCAGCATCCTGGCTTGCAACAGATACTTGTCTACCATCACGTCCGGCGGAAGCTGCGCGGCCGCAGCCGTGAAGCAGCCCAGCCAGATTCCAAACCCGACCCTTGTGATTGCTCCGCGCATGACGTTCTCTCCTTCCACCCATTGATGCCTGTGATTGCCCCGCCGATTCTGTTATGGCTGACGGTTAGGGGGTAAGCCTTTTGTGTGGTGGGATCTCCGGACTCGTACGGCGTATGCTCCGGACCGGAGCCCATCCCTACCTCTCACACGGAAATCCTCTCCACAATATTGCGGGTGACGCGCCGCCGCCGGTCATAGATCTGGGTGGTTCTGGGGTTGGCGTGGCCGGCCAGGTACTGCACGTCCTCAAGCGGCACGTCCTGGGAGAGCAGGTCGGTGACGACCAGGACGCGGAAGCTGTGAGGGCTGAAGATCGGGGGCAGCCCGGCATCCTTGAGTCGCCGCTTGAACATGAGGCCCATGGAGTCGGCCGGCAAGGGCCTGGGGGAGAGCTGCTTCTGCTTGCCCAGGGCGGACCGGAACAGGGGAGCCTCTTTGGGATCGGTCTCGATCCCGGCCGCCGCCAGGTACTCCTCGAGCCAACGGTCGAGGTCGTGGCGGACGGGGATCTCACGCTGCTTGCCTCTCTTTTCCCGGAACCTCAGAACCCGCTGCGCCCCCTGGTCCTCGATGTCCCCTCGCCGCAGCCGGGCGATCGCGCCGATGCGGGCTCCGGTGTAGGCCAGGGTGCCGAGCGGGGGCCGATCGCGGAGGCCCACGACGTGGGAAGTGTCGATCGAACGGAGCAGGTCCCGGGCCTGGGGGATGGAAAGGCCGGGAGTCTTGCCGTCAGTGGTGTCGTGCTTCCTGCCGCGGACCGACTGGAAGGGATTCAAGGGGGAGGCGTGACGGGTGACCAGGGTGTCGAAGAAATGCCTGAGGGCGGCCAGGGCCTGGTTTTTGGTCGAGCTGTCGCCGGGGAGCTCATCGATGAAGCGGCCGGCAAGGCCGGGGGAGATCAGCGTGGCGTGACGTGTTCGGGGTCGGTTGTCCGTACTGTTCAGGAAAATCTCGACCCGCGGGGTGACGGAACCCGAAAAAGCGGACGCGAATACGTCGACGCTCGTTAGCCAATATCCCGCGTCGTTTTCTCCCGTGGTGAACGCCGTGGCGCGAGGGTCTTCTGAACGAGTGTCGCCTGAAGACGAGAGGCTCTCCTGCCCCGCATTGCTGATAAACGTCGTGACCGTCTGTGCCTGAGCCTCCCCCGGCACGGCGAGCGCCAGGCCGGCGAGGGTGGCCAGCGCCAGGGCTGCCGCCGGCCGCCCGGCGGCGATGCCGTTCGGTTCTGAAGCACAATCCATTTCGGTCTTCCCTCCCCCTGACGTTCCGGCCTGCTCCGGGACCGGACCTCACGTTTCCGGCCGCCGAGGCCGCCGGACCCCTCCACGCGGCCTGCCCGGCTTCCGCCACCGGTCCCGCAAACAATCTTCCCTTGTAATACTAGGGAATATTGTGTTACAGTTGTGTTTTTTTAGGTGTTATTACGTGAATACTTCGCGAATACGATGCGATATCACGGAATCTGACCGAATCGCACCGCTCCGGTCGCAGTCCGGGGCCGAATCACCCGCCGGCGGGCGGCGATCGGAAGGAGGGGCACCAATGACCGATCACGACCGGACGGCGGCTGAGAACGCGGCGCTGCGCGCCCGCATCTCCGCGCTGAGCGCGGCGAGCCTGCGCATCAGCGCGAGCCTCGACCTCGAGACCGTGCTCAAAGAGGTGGTGGAGAGCGCCCGTGAACTCACCGGCGCGCGCTTCGGTGCCATCGCCACCATCGATGAGGCCGGCGTCCCCCAGGACTTCGTCACCTCGGGCTTGACCGCCGACGAGCACCGGAACATGGTGGAATGGCCCGACGGGCCGCGGCTGTTCGAGTATTTCCGCGACCTGCCGGGACCGCTGAGGCTGGCGGACGTGCCCGCCTATGTGCGCTCTCTCGGCTTCTCGCCAGACGACCGGCTGCCCTCGAAGACCTTCCAGGGCACGCCGATGCGCCACCTCGGCGTCCATGTCGGCAACTTCTACCTGGTCGAGAAGGAAGGCGGGGAGGCGTTCACGGACGAGGACGAGGAGATCCTGGTGCTGTTCGCCGCGCAGGCTGCGACGGCGATCGCCAACGCGCGCACCTACCGCGCCGAGCAGCGCGCCCGCGCCGGCCTGGAAGCCCTTATCGAGACCTCGCCGGTCGGCGTCGTGGTGTTCGATGCGCAGACCGGCGACCTGGTCTCGCTCAACCGCGAGGCCAGGCGCATCGTCAAGAGCCTGTGCCTGCCCGGCCAGACTGCGGAGCAGCTGCTGGAGACGATCGCCTGCCGGCGCGCGGACGGCCGCGAGATCTCCCTCGACCGGCTGCCGATGGCGCGGGCGCTGGACTGCGCCGAGACGGTGCGGGCCGAGGAGGTCGTGCTCTCGGTCCCGGATGGGCGCAGCGTCACGACGCTCATCAACGCCACCCCGATCCACGGCCCTGAGGGCCCTGACGGAGCGCTCGCCTCGGTGGTGGTCACCCTGCAGGACCTGGCGCCGCTTCGGGAGCTGGAGCGCATGCGGGCCGAGTTCCTGGGCATGGTGAGCCACGAGCTGCGCGCGCCGCTGACCTCGATCAAGGGCTCGGCCGCCACGGTGCTCCGCGCCTCGCGCATCTTCGGAGCGGCCGAGGTGGCGCAGTTCTTCCGCATCATCGACGAGCAGGCCGACCGCATGGACAGCCTGATCGGCGACCTGCTCGACGCCGGGCGCATCGACACCGGCACGCTGTCGGTCGCGCCCGAGCCCTCGGATGTCGCCGCGCTGGTGGACCAGGCCCGCGGCACGTTCCTCAGCGGCGGCGGGCGGCACACCGTCCGCATCGACCTGCCGCCCGACCTGCCCCGGATAATGGCCGACCGGCAGCGCATGGTGCAGGTGTTCAACAACCTGCTCGCCAACGCCGCGCGCCACTCTCCGGAATCCGCCCCCATCCGGATCGAGGCGGAGCGCGAGGGGCTGCATGTGGCGGTCTCGGTCTCCGACGAGGGCCGGGGCATCGCGCCGGACCATCTCGGCCAGCTGTTCCGCAAGTACACCACCGCCGGGGACCGGAAGGGCGGCATCGGCGGCGGGCTGGGACTCGCCATCTGCAAGGGTCTGGTCGAGGCCCAGGGTGGGCGCATCCGGGCCGAGAGCGGCGGCGGCATCGGCGCGCGCTTCACCTTCACGATCCCGGTGGCCCAGGAGTCCGGCGCCGGTCCCGCCCCGGGCCGCCCCGACGCGCCGGGCGAAGCACCGGCAGCGGTGCCCATCCTGGTGGTCGACGACGACCCGGAGACGCTGCGCCATGTCCGCGACGCGCTGGAGGAGGCGGGCTACGCCCCGCTGGTCACCGGCGACCCCCGGGAGCTGCCGCGCATCATCCGGGCCGAGAAGCCCCGGCTGGTCCTGCTCGACCTGATGCTGCCCGGGACCGACGGCATCGAGCTGATGCGGACCGTTCCAGAGCTTGCCGACCTGCCGGTCATCTTCATCTCGGGCTACGGGCGCGACGAGACCATCGCGCGGGCGCTGGAGGCCGGCGCCGAGGACTACGTGGTCAAGCCGTTCTCGCCGACCGAGCTCACGGCGCGCATCCGGGCGGTCCTGCGCCGGCGGTCGAACCCGACCCCCTTCGTACTCGGCGAGCTCGCCATCGACTACGACCGGCGCCGGGTCAGCGTGGCCGGGCGCTCGGTGACGCTGACGGCGACCGAGTACGAGCTGCTGCGCGTGCTCGCGCAGGGCGCGGGCCGGGTCCTGACTCACGAGGCCCTGCTGCGCCAGGTCTGGGCCGGACGGAGCACCGGCAACAGCAAGATCGTGCGCGCCTACGTCAAGCGGCTGCGCAACAAGCTCGGCGACGCCGCCGCCCGTCCGGCCTGGATATTCAACGAGCGCGGGGTCGGCTACCGCATGGCCCGGCCTGGCGAGGCCCAGCGGCCCCGTCCTGCCGAGCGGCAGGACGCAGCCTCCACCTCGTCAATGCGCTTCAGGAGCGCCGCAAACTAATGGCGCTGAAGATCAAGTCCTGGTTTGAGGTCCCCCGCCCCACGATTTCTTTGGACAGTGATTTGAGAGAATCTATTTAAGAACCTACAAGAGAGGGGGATCACGCTATGTCCAGAGGAAGGAATAGAGGATCTGGGGGCGCGAAGGGCCGATGGTCGGCCCGCCAACGCCTTGCCTTGCAACCGGCCGCTTGAGTATGCTGAGTCCTATCTGTCCAAGAAACCAGGGGCGGTACAGCCTTCTGCTCCACCCCCCAGAGGACCATGACTCGACCCACTTGCCATGCTTCTTGCCGTCGGTGAGGTTTCCCGTTGATTCCGAAGTTTCTTGCCACCTTCCCAGACCTACCTGAGCGTTCCCTGCCCTTAGGCCCGCCCTCCAGAACGCCCCCCGGTCCAGGTCAGGGTGGCATCGGGTGAAAGGGAGCCATTCCAAAGGGAATTATATACGAAAGTAGCCAAAAGTTCTTGACATCCCCTCCTAAAATGGTACAATAGTAGCCATATCAGGGAGGAAGCAATGACCAAGAAAAAACACAACGGTCCCGGAAAGTTCTACCGCAAGGGAATGACGCTGTCCCAGCTGGCGGACATATTCCCAAACGATCAGGCAGCGAAGGAATGGTTCATCAAGCAGCGATGGCCCACAGGTATTTGCTGCCACTACTGCGGTTCGTTGAATATCAGCAAGGTCAATCACCCCACCATGCCGTACCGTTGCCGTGATTGCCGAAAGCACTTTAGCGTCAAGACTGGAACCGTAATGCAGAGCGCCAAGATAGGCTATCGTGCGTGGGCTATTGCCATTTACCTTTTTACCACCGGCATTAAGGGCGTGTCCTCAATGAAGTTGCACCGCGATCTTGGAATCACCCAAAAGTCAGCTTGGTTTATGGCTCACCGGCTACGCCAGGCGTGGGGCGAGGGCGTGAATGATTTTTCCGGACCGAATGAAGTGGACGAGACCTACATCGGCGGCAAGGAGAAGAATAAGCACTTCGACAAAAAGATGAACGCTGGTCGTGGGATTGTGGGCAAGGTGCCGGTGGTTGGTATCAAGGATCGCAGCAGCAATCAAGTTGCCGCTGCCGTCGCCGGTGGTACGGACAAAAAGACTTTGCACGGCTACATTGCCGCCAATGTTAAGTCTGGCTCTCAGGTTTTCACTGATGAGCACAGAGCCTATCAAGGGCTTCTGAACCACAAGGCCGTCAAGCACTCGGTTGGCGAATACGTCAAGGGGCAGGCACACGTCAACGGCATGGAGTCCTTTTGGGCATTGCTCAAGCGTGGCTATTATGGAACCTACCACAAAATGTCACCCAAGCATTTGCAGCGCTACGTGGATGAGTTCTCAGGCAGGCACAATGCCCGCCGGATGGATACGGTTGATCAAATGGGGTTGATTGCAGGAGGTATGCATCAGAAGCAGTTGCGTTATCGCGATTTGATCAGGGGAACAAACTAAGATCCATCACGTGCATAGGGAACAACGTTACTCGACTCATCTTCTGCATCGTCAGTCAGCATGTACTTTCCCCGGCCCACCTTTTCAAAATGTTCAGACGACTGCAAGGCATTCCAGAGAGTGTGCCCACATTGTGAACCGGTCAATACGCCAGCCTCCTGAAGCAGTGCACGGGCAGTAGTACTGTTTAGATGTCCCCCATTATTTTCCGCGATTCGAATCAGCGCCTCTTCCATCTTCATGCCTCTCAGTTCATCTGGATCAATGCCTGGATTTTCATTGCGCATCACTGGTTTGTTTGTCTTTTCCGTGTAACGATCAATCACAAGCATCAGCGCAGCACGCTGGCTCGTTGCCGCTGCTAGAGATGTCTTCAATCGTTCAATTTTTTTATCCAACGATTCAACATCAAACTTAATAGATTCCATTGTTAGTGTTTTCATCGTTGAGCCTCCCGTGTTTTTCCATGTGGTTTGCGTATGGGTTGACACCTCATGGCTGTTTGATACTCTGTTTTTGCAGCCTGAAAGTTAGGTGTGGACCTGTCGGGATTCGAACCCGGTTCCCCCGATTTAGAGTCGGGAGCATCTCCCAATAATGCTTCAGGCCCATATCTTCTCTTGGGTTGTAGGCTCAGGTCGGAATCGAACCGACTCATGTCACCTTTGCAGGGGGGACGCGTTCCCATTTCGCCACTGAGCCAAACTCAAGGGCTGAGGTCGCATCCTCAGCCCTTGCTTTCCAGCCTGTTTTACGCACACATAGCCGAAATACATAAGTTGCAATGATAACACACTGGACACATACTTGAACAGTGTGCCCCGCCATGTGATCTCCATGGGGACACAAAATGAAAAAAAACAGGCCAGCCACCAATCATCCCCGCACACCCAGAATCAAAACTGAACAACACAAGGACAATCTTAAAGTGCTGGCAACAGCATCACCCGACAAGTTGGCTCAGGCAGTCGTGCGTGGTTTTGGGTCTAAGAAGGCGAAGAAGGCGAGCTAGATTTCTCCCTGAGTTTTAACCTGACTGCCAAGACGAGGACGGCTTGGCCACTCATGATTCCGGAAAGCGTACACACAACAGTCAAGTTCGATGGACCAGCCCTCGCAGGAAGGTCAATGGATGTGGCGCACCTTGCTCCAGCATTATTGTCCCTAAGCGATATTGTGAAGGCTGCTAACTCCTTGGCTAACGGAGACAAGGCCGGAATTAAAATTCTTGTAAATGCCAATTTAGAGCAAAAATGCTTCGAACTGAATATCGAGTTAGTTCTAAAGGCATGGGAAAAGGCAAAGATGTTGATTGCCGACACGAATCTCGCTACGGCTAAAGAAATAGCTGAATGGCTTGGGATCTCGGATGGACCTGCTTTTGGATTGTTCCAACTCATCAAATGGCTACGGGGAAAGAAGGTTGAATCCGTAAGTGAGGTAAGGATTAAGGATGGGACACTTGGAGTTGAAATACGAGTTAAAGGAGAGTCCGATCCTAAAAAAGCAAAAAAAATAGCATATCAGCTTTACGCCGACGTAAGTACTCGCCAGAAGGCTTTGGAAGTTCTCAACCCATTGCGGAATGAAGGCTACGATTCATTGCAATTCTACAGGAATGACAATGTCTTTGCGGAATTTGGGAAAGACGATGTTCCTGAAATGGATGGTTCGGACCTTCCTGAAGTAACGCCTCAAAATCTCAATATCTCCAAGATCCGAACAATGGTCCGCATCCGCAAGGCCGCCTATGAAGGAACATCAAAGTGGACGCTAATCTATAGACGTGCTATTGAAGCGTCAATCGAAGATACAGAATGGCTTAAACGCTTCCAGGCAAACCAAGAACTGGCACCACCTGGAAGTTCCTTGGATGTCGATATGCAGGAGGTTTATACGACAAACGAGAATGGGGAGATGGTAGGAGAGCCATCATACCGAATTGTCAGGGTTCACAGAGTTAGCTTGCCACCCAAGCAGATGATTTTCCACGAATCTATCAATCCTGAGACATAGGTTTTTGCACCTCCAAGTGTAAATCCAAGATGTTCCAGACCGCCACTCATCACTACCTTTTGCTTGGCTACTTTCGTATATAATTCCCATTCCAAACATAGCAGCCCGGCTGGCTGGTCAACTCCATCCAGCACGCAGCCTCTTTGGACTTTCCGGAGCAGGTTTGCTCGGGGTCGAACCAGCTTTGAACCTGCTCCGCCTCTTCCAGCAATTCCAGCGCCTCCCGGTAGACCTTGCCTTCTCGCCCAGCCTCCAGCAAGTACGTGTTCACGGCATCCATAGCCTCCCCGGCCGACCCTGCCGACAAAACCACTTTCGCATGTTTGAAGTGGAACTCGCCCGGCAAGGTCAGGCCGAGCTCTTTTTGCAGGGCGACGATCTTACCCATCACCTCCAGAGCTCCCTTGGGGTCTTTGGCCTCCATCAGCCGGTCCGCCCGCAACAGATACCGTTCCAACTGGATCTCCGGCGGCAGTTGGGCAGCCGCAGCCGTGACGCACCCCAGCCACACGGTAACCCAAAGCCTACCGATCACTCCTCGCATGACTGCCTCTCCTTGGCTTCCATCAAACACCGCTCAAATCCTTGAGCTTTGCCGACCAGACTGCATTGTCTCGCTCCCTGGCTTGCCCCCAAGCAAGCCAGAAACCGCCACAGCGCCGCATTCGACCGCCTACCGGATCATCCAGTCGAGGAACTTGTTGAGCAGAACCGCAAGAGCGGCAATCGTGAAACCAGCCCTCCATACCTTGTCTTCGAGCGCCGCGATCTCGGTCTTGGCCCCACCGATATCGGACTTGAGTTCAGCTTTGACTTCGGTGTGGAATAAGACGCCGCTGCATCTGGCCAAACAGACAGATAATGTGGCCGTTACCGAAGTTCTGCTCAGCAAGGGCGGTCCCCCGATTCTGTCGGCGCAGGATTGCAGGATGTGGCACACGGACGTATTTTTCCGGACGGCAACGGTCCAGACTGTGAAAGTTTGCCTTGGTGCCGGAGTCAGTCCCAAGGCCCGCCGTACCCGGCAACGAACGCCGTTGCATCGGGCAGCCTGATACAACGGCAATCCGGCGGTGATCGAGGCGTTGCTGTCCGCTCGCTCGCCGGCCGCTTGCTACTGGCTTCACCCTGTCCGCCATGAGGCCTGAACCGGTCGGCATCCTCACTGTCGGCGCAATCCTTTTGAGCACCGGTGTTGCGCTGGCCGGATTGATGATTGCCAACAGCCGTGCCCCGAGCTGGAAGGCCTTCGCGACGCCAGCACCCAAGCCCGGCTAGCCTGGTAGCTCCTTCACGGGGACCGCCCCTTCGGTGAGACCTTCGTTAACTCGCCCAGAAATCGCGGACCGAGTTGGCCACCCTGTCCATCTCGTCCGGCGTCAATTCCGGAAAAACCGGCAGGGAAAGGATTTCTCCGGCGAGGGCTTCGGCATGGGGAAAGGACCCGTTGCCCTCTGCCCAACCCCGGTAGGCCGGCTGGAGATGAAGCGGGAGGGGGTAGTGAATGGCGCAATCCACGCCTCTGGCCCGGAGGAATTCGGCCAGGCGGTCGCGCCGGGGAGAGCGGATGGAGTACTGGTTGTAGACGTGCCGGACCCCTGGAGCGCGGTAGGGCGGGGTGGGTGGTAGAGGCTCCAGGGCCTGGTCGTAAGCCTCGGCGATCCGGATGCGCCTCTCGATCCAGGACTCCAGGTGGGGAAGCTTGACCTTGAGGATGGCTGCCTGCAGGGAATCCAGACGGCTGTTGAGGCCGGGGAACTCATGCCGGTATCGCTGCTCGGAGCCATGCAGGCCGATCATGCGGCATTTTCGGGCCAGTTCGGGATCGTTGGTCAGCAGCGCTCCCCCGTCTCCGCAGGCGCCCAGATGCTTGGCCGGATAGAAGCTGAGACAGCCGATATCGCCCAGGGTCCCGGCGCATTGCCCCCGATAGCGGGCTCCGACGGCCTGAGCAGCGTCCTCAATGACCCGCAGTTTTCTCTCTTGGGCGAGGGCCAGGATGGGCGCCATATCGGCGGGATGGCCAAAGAGGTGGACCGGCAGGATGGCCTTGGTCCTGGAGGTGATCCGCTCCCCGATCCGGCCGGGATCCAGGTTGTAGGTCCTGGGATCGATGTCCGCAAAGACGGGACGGGCCCCCTGCAGCACGATGGTCTCGACCGTGGCCGCGAAGGAAAAGGGTGTGGTGACGACCTCGTCGCCCGGTCCGATCCCCAGGGCCATCAGGGCAATCCGAAGGGCGTCGGTGCCCGAGGCGCATCCCACGGCAAAGCCGACCCCCAGATAGCGGCTCAACTCGGCCTCGAACTCGGCCACGGCCCGGCCCATGATGAAGTCGCAATCGTCCAGAACCTCCCGCACGGCAGCCTCGATGGGCTGCTTGAGGCCCCGGTGCTGGCGTCGCAGATCCACCATCCGGATGGGCGGCATGGCTGGAACCCTTTCCGAGCCGGCCCTTCGCTCGCATTTCTCACCGGGGGGGCGTGATGATGGCACAGGAATTTTTCCCTCAGGGCGTGCTCGCGAGCGAAGAGCGTAGCGGTTTCTACGGTCGAGCGAGCATGTATGCGCTGAGGGGAAAAGGCCAAGCCAAAGCGCGCCCAGCGCCGTCTGTACCCGCAAGGCCTTTAGTTGGGACCAATCAAGGTACTGTAATTAAACTGCTTTTCATCATGCTTCCAGCGACCCGGTGAGAAATGCGGGCTAACTGCAGAGCCGGTTTCGGGTTCCATCCTAGAGAGATCAGAAGGCGTTTCCAAGGGTTATTTTGCGATTTTCCCTTCCGCCCCAACCCCGCCGGAGATAACATCTGCAGGCGGCCCGTCGGGCACCGCTGCCGGGAACCCGACCGCTTGAGGGGCCGCTCGACCAAGAAAATGGGGGCTTCCATGTCAACCACTCCTTCCCGCCCGCCCGCGGGCTGTCCAGGCTCCTGCCGGCCGGCCCACTCTCCATTGCGGGCCCTGGTCCTGTCGGCCGTTGCGGTATCCGGCCTGGCCGCGGGGGGCTGTGCTTCCGGGGCGCTCCAGCCTGACGACCCGGTCCGGGTGACCAATCCCAGAACCATCGGGAAGACCCAACTGGTTGGGGAGCGGATTCCTATCGGCATCCCGGAGGACTACAAGCCCTGCATCGCCCGGCTGCCCGGCGGGGAGCTGCTGCTGGTGGCGTTCCACGCACCCCGGAAGGGAGGAGTTCCCGAAGAGTACGCCTTCCTCTACCGCTCCGGAGACGGAGGTCGAACCTGGTCCCGGCGGCGGAAACTGGATGTGCTGGGCCGGGAACCCTATTTGTCGGTCACCTCGGACGGCACCGTCTTCCTCAGCACCCATCTCCTGCCCAGGGCTCGGGGCAACCGGGAAGGCTACACCCAAAGCTATCTCTACCGTTCCACCGACGGGGGAGACCATTGGGAGGGACAGCGGATCGGCTTCCAGGACCTGAAGGGGATGGAGGGGCCGGATACGGTGGTAACCGGCCGCAACGTTCTGGAACTGGAGGGTGGAGCGCTGGTCTTCGCTGTCGCCGGCAAGGGGGGCCACGAATTCCTCTGGAGATCAAATGACGGCGGCGAGACCTGGGACAAGTCCCTGGCTTGCCGCTTTGGGGGCGTGGAGCAAAGCACCCTGCCCTTCCCCATCCTGGGAGAGGCCTTTCTCTGGCAGGCGCCCGCCGGCGACCTGCTGGCCGTCTGCCGGATCACTCCCAAGTACTTTCCGCCCCTGCCGGGAACGGAAATTCCCGCCGAGAAGATCGACCATTACGAGAGGATGGTCCTCTACCGCTCTCGAGACGGGGGGCGCCAGTGGTCGCTGGAGGAGTTCGGCAGCTACTACGGAGAGATGTACCCCGCCCTGATGCGCTTGCGGGATGGCCGCCTGCTGTTCACCTTTACCCTGAGGGCAGCCGTGCCTCCGAACACCCCGCCCCCGGGCGTTCGGGCGGTGCTGGGCCGGGAAGTTCCGGAGGGCTTCCAATTGGACTTCCGCAATGACCGTATCATTCTGGATGCCAAGAACCCCATCGGGATGCTCAGCGGCGGCGGGTTCGGACCTACGGCGCAACTGGAGGACGGAACGCTGGTCACCAGCTACTCCTACCGCACCCCGGACGAGAAGACTCACCTGGAGATCGTCCGCTGGCGGCTGCCGGAACCGAAGCAATAGGTGGCCGCGGGGTGCAGCTTGGCGGCCCGGCGTCCACCCCCCACCGCATCAGCCTTCGCCTGCCGGCTCGGCTTCTGCGACTCCCCCTCAAGGGGGGAGTGATACTGAAGCGTCTTATGCAGGCCTCAAGAATCACTCCCCCCTTGAGGGGGAGTCGGCGAGACAAGGGCGTAGCCCGCTGGCGAGCCGGAGGGGGGCAAACGCCGCGCCCCGTAACTGACTATCAGCGGCGCGTTGGCGGCCTCGGCGTGGCACCCGCTCCCCAATAACGCCAAAAAGGTACGCCGCCCGCGGCTGCAGGCCAGCGGGTCTGCGCCGCTATCCCGCCCTGAGGTGAGAAATACACCCTCAGTACCGGCCGTACTTGGCCAGAGCCTTGAGCATGGACTTGGTCTCCTTGATCAAGGGGATCATGGCGCTCTCTTTCTCATCGTATTCCCGGATCAGGGCCAGCACATCCTCGGCCCTGTCGGCGGGAACCACCACCACGCCATCGCTGTCCCCGACAATGTAGTCGCCCGGCCTCACCAGGACGCCGGCGCAGGTCACGGGAACCTGCATGGCAGCGCTCACGTAACGCCCGACCACCGTGGCCGGGCTGACCGCGCGGCTGTACACCGGAAAGCCGATGCGCTCGATTTCCTCGATGTCCCTGGCGGCTCCGTCAATCACGGCCCCCGCCAGACCCCGGACCGTGGCGGTGGTGGCCATGAGGTTGCCGATGCCGGAAACGTGCAGGCCGTTTTCCAGGACATACACCAGAACGCTTCCTGCAGGGGCCTCGTCTAGCACCTGGAGGTGGTAGTTGGGATATTTGCGTTTGTCGGTGGTCAAAATCGGCCTCAACAGCGCCGTCGCCGCCGGACCCACCACCTTGGCCCGGAAGATGGGCTTCATGTCGTGGCTCATGAATCCGGCCCTTCCGGTAGCGGTCTCGATGGCATCCGCCAGGTTGCCGGTGCTGGCCTTCTTGAGAGCCTCGATGACCTGAGCCTGGGTAAGGCCTCCGGCCTGCGGCTGCGGGGCCGCTCCCGAAGCGGGACCGAGCCGTGACAGCAGAATGAAGACCAGGCAGAGTCCGACCGCCAGGGAAGGAAGCAAGATGGATAGGCGTTTCATAGCAACTCCTTTTCTTGAAATCAACGATTGTTAGCAGATTCAGCTATTGCCACAGTTTGCGCAACCAGTCTTCGATCTTTATGTCCTCGAACGTCTTGATCCCATGGGCCCTGTTCTTACAGAAGTAATCGACCTCTTTCTTGCCATCCCGGGTATTCCACGCACACGCGATTTGTTGGGGCAACGGATAACTGTCGCCATCGAATTTCGGATTCGTCGCGGTCGCAAGCAGCGCATCTAGTTCCAGGTCCATGCCATCCTCTGATTTTGGCCAAGGAATCTTCAGGAAGCCGCATTGGTCAACCACAGCCTTCTCGTCCCTCGCGGTTTTCAAAGGCTTTGAGTAATGCCCTTCAACAGAAACATGTTGAGTCCATCCACTAAGCACATCTGACGATATGGCACGATGCGGATTCTTCAGAAGCACGACACGTCCCCACCCTGCACAAGTCGATATGCAATTGGTTTCATTCTTCTTGCTCTCAGCTGCCCAAAGGTGTTGTGCTTCCTCGATGAGATCCTTGTCACTGTGCGCAGGTGTTTTGCACGGGACGACAATTGCTCGACCGAACAGATTCTGTCGAACAAGATTCATGGAAAAGACCATGGTGAAGCTAAATCCACGAGAGCTGGACCGTCGCCCGTATCGAATCGGTGCATTGACATGTGTTGCACCATCCATTTGCAGACGGTCGCAACGCCATTCCTCTCTGATTTTACAGTCGTCCCAGTACAGCGATCCAATGATCAGTACGCCTAACTTCACTTTTCGACCCCCTTTCATTTTTATAAATTATATACAGAGGAAGGGACCATAATATCTATTGAGGATGTTCCGAGGGGGTTTTAAACTAGCGTGGGCTTCAGCCCCGGGAGGGATGGCATGAAACACGGATTGCCGGTTCCACGGCGGGATGTCCTCTGTTTCCAATGGAGGCGCGGGTGCCGGCGTTTTTCCGGGACCCTGGGGCTGATCCTGGCGCTCGGGGGGGCGGCGGGCGGCCTGCGGGCGGAGGAACCCACCCTGGCCCAACTGCTGTCCCAGGCCCGTACCGCCTATCAACGCGGGGACTTCACCCGCGCCCTCACGCTGGCGAGCCGGGCCATCCAGCGAAACCCCCAAAACCCGCAGGGGTTCCTGGCCCGCGGGTGGCTCCACGAAATGCTGGGGAGTCACCGCCAGGCCATTGCCGACTACGACGCCGTGGTGAAACTCGATCCCAAGCTGGTTGAGGTCTACAACCGTCGAGGCAGCGAGCGTTTCAAGCTGGGCCACATCGAGGCCTCCATCGCCGATTTCGACCGGGCCATCGAACTCGATCCCAAGCAGGAGCCCTACCATTGGCAGCGTGGCATCTCCTACTACTACGCCGGCCTCTTCCGTAAGGGCCGCGACCAGTTCCAGTCCCATCAGCAGGTCAACGCCAACGACGTGGAGAACGCCGTGTGGCACTTTCTCTGCGGCGCCCGTTTGGACGGGGTGAACCAGGCCCGCCGGTCCATCCTGAACATCCAAGGGGACCCGCGGGTGCCCATGATGGAGATCTATCGACTGTTCAAGGGAGAGGGAACGGTTGAGGAAGTCATGCGGGCAGCCCGCGGCGGGGAAGGCGACGCCGCCCTGAAGCAGCGGCAGCTCTTTTACGCCCACCTCTACCTGGGGTTGTACCATGAGGCCATGGGAGACGAGACTGAGGCCCGCCGAAACCTGGTTCTGGCCGCCGACCGCTATCCTGTCAACCACTACATGGGAGACGTGGCCCGAGTCCACGCCGAAAGACTGAGACGCCCCTGAGACCGCCTGCGGTCTCGGGCAGCACCCGGAGGCGGGTATCCCCCGCCAACATGGAGGTATGAAATGGGAAAAGGCATCAGCCGCAGACACTTGTTGCAAGGGAGCGCCGCCCTGGCCGGATGGGCCGCCTCGGCAGTTCCCGCACTCGGGCTGCCTCCTTTGCAGGAGGACGAAACACTGGTCCCCTTCACCGATTTCCCGGCCGATTTCAATCCCAATCCCCGGCCCGGCATCCGCTACCTGGACACTCGCAAGATTCAAAGCTTCCTGACACCTAGCGACCAGTTCTTCACCGTCCAGCATTACGGGCGCCCGGCAATGGACCCGGCCAGCTACCGTCTCCGTATCAGCGGACTGGTGGATTCCCCCCGGGAGCTGACCCTGGAGGAGTTGAGGCGGCGGCCGCGATCCACCCACACGGCCGGGTTCGAGTGCTCCGGGAACAGCAACCGCAGAATCAACCCGCTGGTCGGCAACGCCCGCTGGTCCGGGGTCAGCCTGAGCAGCCTCCTCAAGGAGGCGAGGATCAAGTCCTACGCCCGCGAGGTCGTGTTCTGGGGGGCGGACAAGGGAACCGAGGAAGTCTCTCACGGCGGGAACACGACCACCGTGGAGCAGTCCTTCGGAAGGAGCCTGGCCCTGGCGGACGCCATGAAATCCGAAGTGCTGGTGGCTTACCAGATGAACGGGGAGCCGCTCTCCCCGGAGCAGGGGGCGCCGGCCCGCCTGATCGTGCCCGGCTGGTACGGAGTGGCCAACGTCAAGTGGCTGACCCACATCCACGTGCAGGACCGCCGCTTCATGGGAAAGTACATGGCCCGCGAGTATGTCACCCTGCGAGGAGTGCCCGCCGGGGAGGGCGTCGTCTGGAACGAAACCTCGGTCAGCCGCATTCGCCTGAAGTCCATGGTGGCCCGGGTCACCCGCAGCGGCTCCCGCTGCAGGATCCTGGGGTTCGTGCTGAACGACGGCACGCCCCTGAAGGCCGTTGAGGTCAAGATCGACGGGGGCCCCTGGAGACCGGCCGCCATCGACCGGCGTTCCACGGCCCATTCCTGGAAGCTCTTTACCTGCACTTGGGACGATATCACTCCGGGAACCCACACCATCGTGTCGAGGGCCATCGATGCCTACGGCGGGGTTCAGCCCGAAGCCGGGGATCTGGAGCTGAAGAAGACCCGCTGGGAGAACAACGCCCAGTTTGTCCGGACCGTGATGATTTCCTGAGTTGAGCTTACCTGAAACAAAAGAAAAAAGAGTTATCCACGAAGGGCCACTAAGGCGTTGAGTTTAACCGCTACGGGATACCAAGGTCACGACAGGATTGTCGATTTCCGATTGTTTCACTCTCGTATGATCCGCCCAGCAGGGCGGGGGCCCGACTTACCTGAAACAAAAGAAAAAAGAGCTATCCACGAAGGGCCACTAAGAACGACAAAGGGCCACTAAGGCGTTGAGGTTAACCGCGACGGGATGCCAAGGTCACGAAAGGATTATCGATTTCCGATTGTTTCACTCTCGAATGATCCGCACGGCAGGGCGGGGGCCCGACTTGCCTGAAACAAACGCCTGCGCCTGGTGGCTGGAAACCGGTTCATAGTCAAGCATGGGTAGATTTTTGATTCACATCGATGCACAGGATGCACAGGATTTTTCCGGAGACGGCTGGCTTGTGTTCCCGGACATCCTCAAATCCGCACGCGATCATCGCCCGAGTCAGCGTCTCCTGCAGCAGCCTCCCGTCCTGATTATCCTGTGCGTCGATGTTCAATTTATAGTCCTTCTCGATGGATCTGCCCAGTCGCGGGGGGCGGGCGCCCGGCTCGCAGGCAAACGGGAGTCTCCCAAAGGGGACAGGCCGGCTTTCAGAGAAGTCGCCCGCCGGATACCCCCCACCTCTCCATCGGGACGACACCCCCGGGAGCGCGGGCGTCCCGCCCGCATGCTGTCCCTTCGGTTGCCGCTCAGTTTCCCTGCGATGTTGCAGCCGACCGCCCTGCCGGCGGGAACCGCATGGGCCCGGCCGAAGCAGAGGCAGGGCGCCGCTGCCGGTTGATTCCGGTGGAGGAGATGGCTGAAGCTGCGGGAGGATTTGTGCGGGCGGGACGCCCGCGCTCCCGGGTGGGCTTCCTCCCATGACAGGGTCACACCAACGGGACAAAAGTGCCGAAGCATTTTGGCGCCAGTTGTCGTTGAAGGAGGTCCATCTGTCCTCGTGACTATTCGTGTTCATTGGTGGTTCGTCTTCATTGACGAACGGCTGTTTTCCCTCTGAGTGATCCGCCCCGTCGTGGGGGCGGGGGCCCGGCTTACCTGAAACGCCCCTGTTTCTCCCTGTATGATCAGCCCCATCGCATGGGAAGGCAGCGCGGCTAGGTGAAAAGTGAATAGTGGCTAGTGGTTAGTGGTGCCCCCGTCCCGAAGGATCGCACCCCGGAAACCTTCATGCCTTTTCGATTGCTACGATTCGGAATGAGCCGGCGCTATCCGGAACCCCGCATGTTCCGTTGCCCCGACCGGCTGAAGCCCCATTACGACGCCGTCATTATCGGGGCCGGCGGCCATGGCCTGGCGGCCGCCTACTATCTGGCCCGGGACCATGGAATCCGGGAGGTGGCCGTCCTGGAGCGGAGCTACCTGGGTGCCGGCGGAACCGGACGCAACACCGCCATCATTCGTTCCAATTACCTGACGGCCGAGGGCGTCCGCTTTTACGATGAGAGCCTGCGCCTGTTTCAGGACCTGTCGGCCGACCTGGACCTGAACCTGTTCTATTCGCGCCGGGGGCATTTCACCCTGGCCCACAGCGACGCCACCCTGCGGACCATGCGCTGGCGGGCCGAGGTCAACAAGCACCTGGGGGTGGACAGCCAGCTGGTGGGGCCCGAGGTGATCCTCCGGGAATGTCCTCACCTGGACCTGAGCTGCGGGGGGCACACCCCGGTGCTGGGGGCCCTCTACCACCCTCCCGGAGCCATCGCCCGTCACGACGCGGTGGCCTGGGGATATGGCCGCGCGGCCAGCCAGCGGGGCGTCGAGATCCACCAGCAGACCGAGGTCACCGGGATCCGTGTCCAGGGCGGCCGGGTGGCGGGGGTGGAAACCAACCGGGGCTTTGTCCGGACCGGCAAGGTCCTGTCGGCAGTGGCCGGATACACGCCGGCGGTGATGCAGATGGTGGGGGTTCGGACGCCCCTGGAGGTGCACCCCCTGCAGGCTTGCGTTACCGAGCCCCTGAAGCCCTGGCTGAACACCATCATCGTTTCGGCCAACCTGCATCTCTACGTCAGCCAGTCGTCACGAGGGGAGCTGGTCATGGGGGCCGCGCTGGACCCCTACGAGTTGCACTCCACCCGCTCGACCCTGGATTTCGTGGAGGGCCTGGCCGGACACCTGCTGGAACTCTTTCCCTTCCTGGGCCAGGTGCGGGTGCTGCGCCAGTGGGCCGGCCTGGCCGACATGACCCCCGATTTTTCGCCCATCATGGGGAAAACGCCGGTGGAAGGATTCTACCTGGATGCCGGCTGGGGCACCTGGGGATTCAAGGCGACCCCGGTGTGCGGCAAGACCATGGCCCACACCCTGGCCACCGACCGGCCCCATCCCCTGATCGTCCCCTTTCGCCTCTCCCGATTCGAGGAGTTCGAACTGGTGGGTGAAAAGGGAGCCGCCTCGGTCGGACACTGAGAGGATCGCCGGGACCGGAGGATTGCGGCAGATGAAGCTGATGCGTTGTCCCGTCAACGGCTGGCGGCCCATCCAGGAATTTTCCTACGGCGGCACCTTCAGGCCGATGCCCCCGCCCGGGGAATGTTCCGACCGGCAGTGGGCCGACTACGTGTTTCATCGCTCCGGGGCCGCCGCGGTCAAGAAGGAGTGGTGGTGCCACCTGGCCAGCGGCGTCTGGTTCATCGCCGAACGCAACACCTCCACCGACGAGATCCTGCGGACCTATCTGTATGGGGAAGACCACGACCATGAGTGAACGCCTCGGCCCCCAGCCCGGAGAACGGATCGATCGGGAGCAGCCGGTTGGCTTCGTCTTTGAAGGCCGCCGGTTCCAGGGGTATCGGGGGGACACCCTCAGCACGGCCCTGTGGGCCTCGGGGGTGCGGGTGCTGGGACGCAGCTTCAAGTACCATCGGCCCCGCGGCATCTTCAGCCTGTGCGGTCTGGACTGTAATGCCATGGCCGAAAATCGGGACTCGACCAACCTCAGGATGGACACCACCCCCATCGAGCCGGGACTGGAGGCAAGGGCGGTCAACACCTGGGGAGGCGTGCAGTCGGACCTCTACCGTTTCACCGAGCTTTTCTCGGCCTTCCTTCCCGTAGGCTTTTACTACAAGGCCTTCCATCGCCCCCGCGCCCTGTTTCCCTTTTTTGAGCGCCGCATGCGCCGGATCGCCGGGCTGGGCAACGTCCATCCGGAAGAGCCGCTGCAGCCGACCCCCAAGCGCTATGACTTCTGCGATCTGCTGGTGGTGGGCTCCGGCCCCGCCGGCCTCTCGGCGGCCATCGCCGCGGCCGAGCTGGGTTTGAAGGTCTTGCTGGTGGAAGAGGAGCGTCTGCCGGGGGGGACCCTGGGGTTCCAGTTGCCGGGCGAGCCGGAAGCCAGGGCCCTGTTGGACCAGCTTCTGGGCAAGGCCGCCGCCCTGCCCAACCTGGAACTGCGCACCGGAACCACGGCGGCTGGCTGCTACGCGGACCACTGGCTGGCCCTGATCGACTCCCGGCGGATGACCAAGCTTCGGGCCCGCAGCCTGGTGGTGGCCACCGGCTGTTACGACCAGCCGGCCGTGTTTCGCAACAACGACCTTCCCGGAGTCATGCTGGCCTCGGCGGCGCAGCGGTTGATCCACCAGTATGCCGTCAAGCCCTTCCGGCAAGCGGTGGTGGTGACGGCCAACACCGACGGATACCGGGCGGCGGTCGACCTCCACCAGGCGGGGGTGACGGTGGCGCTGGTCTCCGACCTGCGGCCGCAAGGGGAGACGTCAACCTGGAAAGAGGAAGTGGCGGAGCGCCGGATCCCCATACGTCCGGGCACTGCCGTCTATGAAGCCCTGCCGGCGCCGGGCAAGAAGGCCATCCGAGGGGCGCTGCTCTGCCCTCTGAACGGACGCGGAGATCCCCTGCCGGAACAGTCCGAGCCCATCTCCTGTGACGGCATCGCCATGAGCGTGGGATGGGCTCCCGCGGACGGCATCCTCCGCCAGTCGGGAGCCTGCATGCGGTACGCGGAGTCTCTGGAACAGTACCTCCCGGACCGGCTGCCGGCGGGGGTCTTTGCCGCCGGCCGGGTCAACGGGGTTTATGCCCTGGGGGACCAGCTCGAGGACGGCCGCCGCGCCGGCAGGCAGGCGGCGGCACACCTGGGAAAAGCCCCTCCCGAAGCAGCGCCGGCGTCCCAACGGCGGGGACCTGCCTTCAGCCATCCCTACCCGGTCGTTCCCCACCCTCGGGGCAAGAATTTCGTGGACCTCGACGAGGACATTCAACTGGACGACATCCGGAACAGCGTCCAGGAGGGATTCGACAGCGCCGAGCTGCTGAAACGCTACTCGACCCTGGGCATGGGACCCAGCCAGGGCAAGCATTCCAACCTCAATGGCGCTCGAATCCTGGCCCGGCTCAAAGGAAAATCGCTGGCCGCGACCGGACTGACCACGGCCCGCCCCTTCACCAGCCCGGTGCCCTTGAGTCATCTGGCCGGGCGCATCTTCAGCCCCCAGCGCCAAACCCCCCTGCACGCCCGCCACCGGCAACTGGGCGCGCGTTTCATGGTTGCGGGAAGCTGGCTGCGGCCGGAATACTACCCGGTCCCGGGAGCCAGCCGGCGGGCAGCCATCCAGGCGGAAGCCGAGGCCGTTCGCCGCCGGGTCGGTGTGGTCGACGTGGGCACTCTGGGCAAGCTGGAAATCTGCGGCCCGGACGCCGTGGCATTCATGGAAAGGATGTACACCGGGCGGTTTGCCAGGTTGAAGAAAGGGAGAAGCCGCTACGTCCTGATGTGCGACGAGAGCGGAATGATGGTGGATGACGGTGTGGCGGCCCGCCTGGCCTCCGACCGCTTCTACGTGACCACCACCAGCGGGGCTTCCGACGCCGTGGCCCGGGAGATGACCCGCTGGGCCCTGATCTGGTCGCTGCAGGTGATGGTTCTCAACCTGACGGGCATGTACGGGGCCATGAATCTGGCTGGGCCCCGGTCCCTTGAGGTCCTGAAACCATTGACCGACATCGACCTGGCTCCGGAGGCCTTCCCCTACCTGGGAGTTCGCCAGGGCCGGGTGGCCGGCGCCCCGGCCCGCGTCCTGCGAGTCGGATTCGTGGGAGAGTGGGGCTACGAGATCCACGTGCCCGCCGATGCCGCCGTGGGGGTCTGGGACCGGCTGCTGGAGGCCGGGCGGGCCGGCGGCGTTCGCCCCTTCGGCGTGGAGGCCCAACGCCTGCTGCGCCTGGAAAAGGGGCACCTGATCATGGGTCAGGACTCCGACGGCCTTTCTTATCCCGGGGAGGCGGGACTGGAGTGGGCGGTAAAGGCTGACAAACCCTTCTTTCTGGGCCAGCGCAGCCTCTCGATTCTGGGGGCCAGGCCCCTCAATCGCCGGCTGGTGGGGTTCGCTTTCTCCGAGGACTATGGCGGGCCCGTGCCCGGTGAATGCGAACTGGTGATCCATCGGGAGGAGATTGCCGGCCGGGTCACCAGCGCCGCTTTCAGCCCCACCCTGAAGCAGGTCATCGGTATGGCCTACGTTTCCCCGGCACTGTCCGAACCCGGCACCGCCGTCCGGATCCGGACCGGCGGCCGCTGGCTGGTCACGGCCCGGGTGGTCAAGCTGCCCTTTTACGATCCCGGGAACCTGCGGCAGAAGCAGGCCCCAGCCCGCATTTCTCACCGGGGGGCGTGATCATGGCGCAGGAATTTTTCCCTCAGCGCGTGCTCGCGAGCGAAGAGCGTAGCCGGCACTACGTTCGAGCGAGCATGTGCGCGCTGAGGGGAAAAGGACAAGCCAGGACGCGCCCAGCACGGTCTGTACCCACGAGCCCTTTAAATGACACCAATCAAGGTACTGAAAATAAACTGCTTTTCACCATGCCACCCGCGACCCGGTGAGAAATGCGGGCTCGCCTCATGAATCCTTCGATCCCAACTCTGGCCAGGCGAAGTCCGGTCCATGACCTGATGGAACCGATGCATCCCGTCTGGACCGAGGTGCGGGGCATGGCCGCCGTCCTCCGATTCGCCGGCCCGGAGCAGGAAGACCGGCTCAAGGGACACCTCGCCCTGGCCGACCTGAGCTGCCTGCCCCGCCTGGGCCTGAAGGGAGCGGGCGTGCTGCCCTGGCTCCGGGAGAACGGCCTGCATACGGCCTCGACCCTTTATGCGGTCACACCCATTGAAGGCCATGGGATACTGGTTCGTATCGACAGCGAGGAAGTGTTCCTCGAAGACGGGCTTCAAGGGCGGGCGGTCTACCGCATTCAGGAGCGGCTCTCGGCCAACCCGCCGGGGGTCTACCGGGTGGAGCGCCAGGAGGCCTCATTTCTGTTGATCGGAACTCGGACCGGGGAGGTTCTCAGCCAGACCTGCGGCCACCATTTTGGGGAAACGGGGGGCCAGTTGGTCCTGAGCCGGCTGGCCGGGGTCTCCTGCCGGCTGCTGCCGGTGGAGGCGGCGGGCATCGCCGGGCTTCGGATTTGGCTGGACCCGAGCTATAGTGTGTATCTTTGGGAGACGCTGCTGGGCATCGTCCGGGAAGACGGCGGCGATGCGGTGGGGCTGGGCTGCCTCTATCCCGGCCTCTCCCCGGCAAGCTGACGGAAAGGAGTGTGCCAATGAACCTCAACCAAGCCCAGACCTTATTGAAGGAAAACGATGTCAAGTTCGTCCTGGCCCAGTTCGTGGACATCCACGGCGTGGCCAAGACCAAGTCGGTTCCCGTCAGCCACTTCGAGGATATCCTGACCGACGGCGCCGGATTCGCCGGGTTTGCCGTGTGGGGTCTGGGCCAGGAGCCCCATGACCCCGACTTCATGGCCGTAGGAGATCTGGACACCCTGACGCTGGTCCCCTGGCAACCCGGCTATGCCCGCATCGTCTGCAACGGCCGGGTGAATGGAGAGCCCCACCCCTTCGACACCCGCACCATTCTCCAGCGGCAGCTGAATCGCCTGACGCAATCGGGCTGGCTCCTGAACACCGGCCTGGAACCCGAGTTCATGCTGCTGAGCAGGAACCCCGACGGTTCGGTCCGGCCCGCCGACCAATCCGACATCCTGGAAAAGCCCTGTTACGACTACAAGGGACTCTCCGGGAGCCGCGGCTTCCTGGAGAAGCTGGTCGATTCGCTGCAGTCGGTGGGGTTCGACGTCTACCAGATCGACCATGAGGATGCCAACGGGCAGTTCGAGATCAACTTCACCTTCTCTCCGGCCCTCACCTCGGCGGACCGCTATGTGCTGTTCCGGATGGCCGCCAGCGAGATCGCCCGTGAATTCGGGGTGATCTGCTCCTTCATGCCCAAGCCCATGTCCAACCGCACGGGGACCGGCAGCCATATCCACATGTCAATCTGGGACGGCCAGGGGAAGGATCTCTTCCGGGACGATTCCGACAAGAACCGACTGGGGCTGTCGGAACTGGCCTACCATTTCCTGGGCGGGCTGCTGGCCCACGCTCCGGCCCTGACCGCCCTGGTGGCTCCCTCGGTCAATTCCTACAAACGGCTGGTGGTGGGCCGCTCTCTGTCCGGGGCCACCTGGGCTCCGGCCTATATCTCCTATGGGGACAACAACCGGACCTCGATGGTGCGGGTCCCCTACGGGCGGCTCGAGTTGAGGCTGTGCGACTCCAGTTGCAACCCCTATCTGGCGACGGCGGCCGTGATCGCGGCGGGCCTGGACGGCATCGAGCGCAAGCTGGACCCCGGACCGCCACACAACATCAACCACTACCGTTACACCCCGGAAGCCCTGCGGGAGATGAACATCGGCGTCCTCCCCCAGACCCTGATCGAAGCCTTGAGAGCCCTCCAGGACGACTCCCTGTTTGCGAAGCAACTGGGAGAAGCATTCCTGCGGGAGTTCATCGAACTCAAGGAGATGGAGTGGACCGAGTACCAGCGGCACGTCTCCGATTGGGAAGTCCAGCGGTATCTCGAGTTCTATTGACACCAACGCGGCCCGGCCAGGGGTGTCGGAAACCTCGCCACCCTGGCCGCCGGCTTTCTGGAGGATCCGCATGTGCGGAATCATCGGATTGCTGATCAAGCCTGAGTCGAAGCGGGCCCAGTTGGGGGAATGGGTCACGCCCATGATGAACTGCATGGGGGACCGGGGATCCGACTCGGCAGGCCTGGCGGTCTTCTCTCCCCTCGGGGACGGCCGGCTGCGGCGTTACAGCCTGTTCTGCGACCAGCCCGGGTTCGACTGGACGGAGCTGAGCGAGGCCCTGAAGCAGGAAATCGATGGCGGCGACCTGAGCTGGATTGAAAACCATGGGCGGCTGGTCGCCTCCACCCCACCCCAGATCCTGAAGGACTGGCTGTCCAGCAAGTTTCCCTCGGTGCATCTGCTCTCGACGGGCCGGTCCATCGAGGTCTACAAGGACATGGGCCATCCCGCCGAGATCGCCCGGCGCTACGGGTTCGCCGGGATGGCAGCCAGCCACTGCGTCGGGCACACCCGGATGGCAACCGAATCGGCGGTTTCGCCCGCCCACGCCCACCCCTTTACCGCAGGCGAAGACTTCTGCCTGGTGCACAACGGATCCCTCTCCAATCCCTGGAGCCTGAGACGGCGGCTGGAAAAACGGGGCATCGTGTTCGAGACCGACAACGACACCGAAGCCGCCTGTCGCTTTCTGGAGTGGCGCATGAGAGAAGGACAAACCCTGGAGGAGGCCCTGGGCGTAGCCTTTGTAGAGCTGGACGGGTTCTACACACTCCTGATGGCCACCGCCGAGAAGGTGGTCCTGGTCCGGGACGCCTTTGCCTGCAAGCCGGCCGTGGTTGCCGAAACAGAGGACTACGTCGCCGTGAGCTCCGAGTTTCGCTCCCTGGCCCACCTGCCGGGGATCCGGTCAGCGGAGCTGTTCGAGCCGGTGCCGGAGGAGATCTACTCGTGGAGTCTATAGACCGCATTTCTCACCGGGTCGCTGGATACATGATGAAAGACGGTTTGTCTTCAACATCTTATTGGTCCTATTTTGAAGGCTTGCGGTTACACACGGTGCTGGGCGCGCCATGATCACACCCCCCGGTGAGAAATGCGGGCTCAACCTGGAGTCTCTAGACCTGGAGAAGCTGTCGGTCCGCCAGCTCAACCACACCCTGCATCATGAAATCGGGCCCAAGTCCCTCTCCCGGGTCGAGATCCTCAACCCCAACGGGCTTCACAACATCGCCGTGGGCCTGGATGCACCGCTGCGGGTCGATGTCCGGGGCCACGCCGGCTATTTCCTGGGAGGCATGAACCGGCAGGCCCAGATCGTGGTCCACGGAAACGTGGGCTGGAGCGTCGGGGAAAACATGATGTCGGGAGAGGTGCGGGTCAAGGGATTCGCCTCCCAATGCGCCGGCGCCTCGGCCCATGGGGGCCTGCTGTTCATCGAGGGAAGCGCCTCCTCCCGCTGCGGAATCTCCCTGAAAGGCGGCGACATCGTTGTGGGAGGCCACGTGGGCCACATGTCCGCCTTCATGGCCCAGGCCGGTCACCTGGTCATTTGCGGAGACGCCGGCGCCGGGCTGGGCGATTCCCTCTATGAAGCGGTGATCTATGTCCGGGGCAGCATTCACTCGCTGGGGGCCGATGCCCGGGAAGAGCCCATGGCCGAAAGTGACTACAGCAGGGTCGGGCAACTGCTGAGCCGGACGGGGCTGGACTGCTCCCCCCGGGAATTCAAGCGGGTGGCCTCCGCCAAGACGCTCTATCACTGGAACGTGGATGCCGATCAGCAATACTGACCGATGCCGAGGATGACCCGGAGGCCGGCGGGGTTCGCCAAGCCATGAGCAAGCACGTCGATCTGGAAGAGAGCTCTCTCTACGACAGGCAGGTCCTGCGGTACATTCAACGGGCGGCCGAGCAGGGTCTTTACGATATCCGAGGGCTGGGCGCCAAGAGAAAGGTGCCCCACTTCGACGACCTCGTGTTCCTGACGGCCTCGGCCTCCCGCTATCCCCTGGAAGGTTACCGGGAGAAGTGCCTCACCCGGACCGTCCTCGGCACCCGGCGGGCCGCCAAGCCCATCACCCTGGACACCCCCATCACCATCGCCGGCATGAGCTTCGGCTCGCTTTCGGCCAACGTCAAGGAAGCCATCGGCCGGGCCGCCTCCGAGGTGGGCACCTCCACCACCACCGGCGACGGGGGCATGACCCCGGAGGAGCGGGCTTCATCCAAGACGCTGGTCTACCAGTGCCTGCCCTCTCGCTACGGGTTCAATCCCCAGGATCTGAGGCAGGCCGACGCCATTGAGATCGTGATCGGCCAGGGGGCCAAGCCCGGTGGGGGTGGCATGCTGCTGGGGCTCAAGGTCAGCCCGCGGGTGGCCCGAATGAGGACCCTGCCCGAGGGCATCGACCAGCGCTCGGCCTGCCGCCATCCCGATTGGACCGGGCCCGACGACCTGACCATCAAGATCAACGAGCTGCGGGAAATCACCGATTGGCAGGTCCCCATCTACATCAAGCTGGGAGCCACCCGGGTGCGGGACGACGTCAAGCTGGCGGTCAAGGCCGGCGCCGACGTGGTGGTCGTGGACGGCATGCAGGGGGGGACGGCAGCCACCCAGCAGGTGTTTATCGAGCATGCGGGGATTCCCACCCTGCCGGCCTTGCGGCAGGCGGTGGAGGCTCTGGACGAAATGGATGTCCTGGGAGAGGTGCAACTGGTGGTTTCCGGGGGGATTCGCACCGGGGCCGACGTGGCCAAGGCTCTGGCCATGGGGGCGGACGCCGTGTCACTGGGCCAGGCCGTGCTGATGGCGCTGGGCTGCAACAGCCGCTCTTACCTCGACGGCCGGGAGCCGGTGGATGTCAGCGATGAGTACGCCAAGCTGGGCACCGCGCCCGGCTACTGCCACCACTGTCATACGGGGCTGTGTCCGGTGGGCGTGACCACCCAGATCCCGGAGCTGGAAAAGCGAATGCAGCCGGATTGGGGGGCCCGCCGCCTGAAGAACTACCTGCAGACCCTGACCATGGAGTTGACCACCCTGGCCAGGGCCTGCGGCAAGTCCAACGTCCACCACCTGGAGCGGGAAGACCTGGTCGCACTCACGGTGGAAGCGGCGGCCATGGCCAAGATTCCGCTAGCCGGAACCGACTGGATTCCGGGCAACGGGCTGCGATAGAGCACAGAACTCAAGTACGGTGCAAAGCCATTTTGGCGTGTTCGCGAAGCACACGGTTGATTTCAGTCTGGTACCCCCGTCCACCAGGGGCGTTGGTCTTGAACCACGCCACCACGTCGGCATCCAGCCTTAGCGTAATCTGTTGTTTCACCGGCCGATACAGGGTTCCTCCTCTGGCACCGGACCAATCCAGAATCTCAGGAATGTCGCTCGTATCGATTCTCTTGTCGGGAAGGGCCGCAAGAGCTTCGATCTCCGCCTTCTGCTGCTTGGTGAGTTCTCTAGAAGTCTCCTTCTTCATAGGCCCTCCTTTCATGCGCCGTGGCTTTCCGGGCGCTGATGATACGCCCCACCACGGTGTCTGTTCCGGGTTGCGGTAGTGGCAATGTGTGAGCCACGATGACTACCACATTACCGATCGCTCCGATAGTCAGCCATCTGTCTTCGTCCGGACCCGGCAGTTGCGCCATCAACGGGTCCTCGAACACAAGCGTAGCGGTCTCGAAGCTGAGACCATGCTTCCGCCGGTTGATGCGGTTCTTGTTCTCGTTCCATGTCCAGCGCAATGGTCCCATCGTTGTAACTACAATAATATAGCTACAAAGGCAAGAGTGTCAACCGAATCACGATCAACGCTGTCACCGATGCAAGCAGCGGATGCCTTCAATTTCAATCACCGATTGAAAGTTTGAGGAGAGAGCCTTTTGCAAAATTTGTCGTGCAGGCTCCAGTACTCTCTTCGGGCAGGCTCCAGGGTCTACGTCGAATTGAATAACAGGGTGGGTCACTTCCACAGACCCCATCCCGGGAAGGAAGCACGCAAGGGAGTTGTGGACGCAGTCAGGCGATTCCTGAAGGAGGCAGGGATAGAACCATGATGGAATACAAGGGATACCGGGCGGTAGTGACTTTCGAAGACGAGGCCGATGTCTTCCATGGAGAAGTGGTGAACACCAGAGACGTCATTGTTTTCGAGGGCACCTCTGTCGCTCAACTCAAGAAGGAGTTCATATTCTCGATCGATGACTACCTGAAGGCCTGCGAAGAACGCGGAAGAACGCCGGACAAACCGTTTTCCGGCAAGATCCCCCTCCGACTCCCGCCGGAGGTCCATCGGGCCGCGGCCGCGGCCGCCAGGATCCAGGGCAAAAGCCTTAACGCCTGGATTGCCGAGACGGTAAGAGAGGCGGTTGGAATTACCGTCGGCTAAAGACTCAAGGACCGGTAGGTATTAGCCGCCGACGCTTGGTGGCAAAGAATTTCATCTTTCCAGTCTTTCTTCGTGCCCCTTCGTGGTTCTTCGTGCCCCTTCGTGGATTCCTTTTCAGACCCGCGGGTCAGCCGCTACCCGACCGCACCCTTGCCTGCCGCAGTATCTCCACCTCGTCCCGAGGCGGCCGCTGCCAGGTGCCGAAACGACTCAAAACCGGTAATCCCGCCCGCTTGGCCTCCACCATGAACTCGGTGTACTTGACGCCCACCAGCACGGGATCGATGATGGGGGCTCCCAGTGATTCGTCCACGCCGGTGACCGTCAGCGGGCAGCTCTGCAGGGTGCAACCCATGAGGATGGCTTCGGCCCCATCCTCCTCCACGCACTTCTGAGCCACCTCCAGCGTCCGGGCCACCACCTCCTTGGGATCGGTGCGATCCGGATAGGACTCCCTGGCCGACAGGTGGATATGCCTCACCGAGGCCAGCTTGGAGCCGGCCCCGTAGAGTTGAGCCAGCTCGCGGTAGCAGTGCACCGTCTTGTATTCGGTGGCGATGACCGAGTATCTCTGAGAGATGGCGTTGGCGTAGTGGCATCCGGCCTCGAAGGCCGCCGTCACCGGGATGTCCACCAGCTCGCGGGCTTCCCATAGGCCCGGATCGTAGCAGCAACAGATGAACAGGGCGTCGAAGCCTTCCTCCTGGGCCCGGCAGGCCCGCTCGGCCACGGCGTCGGCGCAGCGGTGGCGATAGTAGATGTAGGTCACGTAGCTCAAGGGATAGACATCGGAAATGTCCTCGAACACGATCTCGGTGTCCGGTCCCGCCACCTGCCGGCACCGCTCCAGCTCCTGCATGCCGCCTGCGAAAGGATTCAAAACCAGGATTTTCATGGTCTCCCCCGGGCCGGCCGGGCCGGCGCTGTTTGATGGGCGCGGTTGTCCCCTCATCCACGACGGTCCCTCTCCCGGGCGGTGGCCTGCCGATCCAGGGTCAGATCCTCCTTGAGCACGACTCCATAGATCTTCAGCGCCGACTCCCGGGATTCCAGTTGCTGGACCACGTCCTGACGGACCTTTTCCGGAGGCCGCCGGCAAGGGTCTCCCCACCCTCCGCCGCCCGGAGTGGTGCTGATCAGCCGGGAGCCGCGGGTCAGGACCCGAGTCACCTTGGAAGGGAGCTGCTCCACCGACCCGTCCGGCAGGACCACCTTGCAGTCGCCGGTAGAAGCGCTGAGGCCGCCGAAGATTCCCCAGGGAGCCAGCTCGAACCGATCCGAGCTGAGAGTGACCGTCACCCTCTCGGCTTCGATTTCAAACTCCCGCCGCATGCCGTAGCCTCCCCTGAACTCGCCGGCCCCGGCGCTGTCGGGGACCAGGCCGTAGCCGTGGATGAAGAAGGGATAGGTCGATTCGATCACCTCGACCGGGGCGTTGCGGGTGTTGGTCATGTGCATCTGCACCGCCGAGGTGCCGTCACGGTCCACCAGGGCTCCCTGGCCGCCGCCGTAGGTCTCGATGTAATTGAACAGGGCCCCGCTGCGGGGGTTGCGGCCACCGATGTTCAGCAGGTTCATGGTCCCCGAGCAGGCGGCCGCGGCCCGCTCGGGAATGATCTGGAGAAAGGCCCCCATGAGGGCATCCACGATTCTTTGGGTGGTCACGATGTTGGCGTTGCAGAGAGCTCCGGGAAATTGAACCTCCATGAGCGTGCCGGGTTTGGTCAGCACCCGGATGGGGCGAAAGGCTCCTGAGTTGGGGGGCAAGCCCGGATCCAGAAGCGCCTTGGCCAGATAGTAGGCGCAGGCTTTCACCGAGGGCGGACGGCAGTTGATGGGACCCAGGGCCTGGGGATCGCTCTCCCGGAAGTCGGCCACCAGCTCGGACTCTTGAACGGTGACCGTCACTCGAATGGCGATTTTTTCAGTGGAGAGTCCATCCCCTTCCAGGAAGTCCTGCGAGGAAAAGGATCCCCGGGGCAGTTGCCGGATGGCTGCCGAAAGCCGCCGCTCCGAGTAGTCCATGATTTCGCTCATGTAATGGAGCATCGCCTCACGGCCGTACTTCCGCATGAGGCCCTGGAGCCGCTCTTCGCCCACGTTGTTGGCTGCGATCTGGGCCGCCAGATCGCCCCGGAACTCCACCGGGGTCCGCAGGTTGGCGGTGATGAGGCGCACCAGGTCCTCGTCGATGCGCCCCCGCTTGACCAGCTTCAGGGGAGGGATCTGCAGACCCTCCTGAAAGTGCTCCCAGACACCGAAGGCCATGCTGCCGGGGGCGAAGCCGCCGACATCCACGTGGTGGGACATGTTGGCCACGTAGGCCACCAGATGACCGTCGTCGAAGACGGGAGAGACCAGAGTGACATCGTTGAGGTGGCCGGGGCCTTCGGGGTAGGGAGTGTTGATGATGATGTCGTCCCCAGGCTCCAGGGTCTCGGGGGGCACGGCGGCAATGGCGGTCTGAACCGCCGGCAGCATCACCCCCAGATGGAGCGGCGTGCCCACCTCGCCCTGGGCCACCAGTTGGCCGTCCCGGGTGAAGACGGCGCCGCTGCAGTCCCTGCGGTCCTTGATATTGGTGGAGAAGGAGGTCCGGATCAGAGCCGCCACCATTTCATCGGCCACTGAATAGATGGCATTGGTCATGACCTGCAGGGTGACGGGGTCGGTCCTGACTTGGGAACTCGGGTTTCCGGCGGTCATTGGAGGTTCTCCCAGGTGATCATCAAATTGCCGAATTCATCGGTTTCGGCCTGCTGGCCGGGCAGGATGAGGGTGGTCGAGTCCAGTTGCTCCACGATGGCCGGCCCACGCAGCACCGAGCCCCACCCCAGTCCGGAGCGCCGGTAGACGTTGGCGGTGGTGAATCGGCCGTCCACGTAGATCTTCCTGGATCCTGCCAGGGCCGGACCCGGATCGGGTTGCCTCCGGGGAAGTCGGCCCAGGTTTGCCGGCGAGAGGCGGCCGATGGCTGCCAGCCGCAGGTTGACCACTTCGATGGCGGCCCGATCGTCGTGGTATCCGTAGGTTTCCCGGTGCCGCTGGTGGAATCGTTGGATCAGGGGACCCAGGTCGGTCCAACCGGAGAGTTCCTCCAGGTCGAACGAGGCGGGAAGAGAGAATCCCTGCCCTTGGTAGCGGAGGTCGGAGGCGGTGACAAAGGCCACCAGGTCCGAGGCGACATCTTCCTTTTTCAACTGGGCCAGGGCCGCCGATTGCATTTCTCCCAACAGGGCCTTGAATTGGCCCAGGGAGGCCTGCCGCTGCTTCCACAGCACGGTGCGCACATAGTCGTGGCGAAAGTCGGCCGTGATCAGACCCAGGGCGGAACTGACTCCTGGGACCGGCGGCACCAGGATCCGGGGTATCTGCAGATCGGCTGCCAGCTCGGCCGCATGCAGGGGACCCCCACCCCCAAAGCTGACCAGGGTGAACTCCCTGGGGTCGTAGCCCTTCTCCACCGAGAGCCGCCGTATGGCCTTGGCCATGACGGCGTTGATCACCCGAATGATCCCTTCGGCCGCCTCCACTACCTCCAGACCCAGGGGAGAGGCAACGCCCTCCCCGATGGCTATTGCGGAGAGTTCCCCATCGATGGCCATCTCGCCCCCCAGGAGGTAGCCGGCATTCAATCGACCCAGGACCACGTTGGCATCGGTAACGGTGGGCCGGCTGCCTCCCCGCCGGTAGCAGGCGGGACCGGGATGGGCGCCTGCGCTCTGGGGACCGACCTGCAGGGCTCCCCCGGAATCGACCCAGGCGATGCTACCGCCGCCGGCGCCGACCGTATTGATTTCAATGGCCGGGATCTTGAGGATCTGCCCGGCGATCTCGCTTTCTTCGGCAAAGTGGAGGGTGCCGTCACGGGCCACGGCCACGTCGGCGCTGGTGCCGCCCACGTCGATGGAAATGATGTGGTCCAGCCCCGCCTTCCGCCCCAGGACCAGTCCGCTCAGGGCTCCGGCGGCGGGTCCCGACAGCACCATGTGCACACAGTGGCTCTGGGCGGTCTCGGAGGTCATGATACCGCCGTTGGACTGCATGATATGGAGCCCCGAGGGAATTTTCAGAGAGGCCAGGCCCTCTTCCAGTCGCCGGAGATAGCTGCCCACCGAGGGCAGCACGTAGGCGTTGACGGCCGTGGTGCTCAATCTCTCGAATTCCTTGAACTCGGGCAGGATATCCGAAGAAAGGGAGACGCGGGCCTCCGGGATCTCCTGACCGATCCAGTCCCGAAGCGTCCGCTCATGGGAAGGGTTCACGTAGGAGTGCAACAGGCAAACGGCAATGTCGCGGACTTCCAGCCCCTTCAGCCGGCGCAGCAGTTGGCGGGTGGGCTCCTCCTGCAGCGGCAGGCTGACCTGACCCGTGTACAGCATGCGTTCCGGGACTTCAAAGCGGCGCTCCCGCGGGATCAGGGGCTGGGGGCGCTGCTGGAAGTAGTCGTAGAGCCGGGGGCGGTCTTGCCGCATGATGTAGGGCACGTCTCGGAATCCGGAGGTGACCAGCAGGGTCACCTCGGCTCCCTTGCGCTCCAGAATGGTGTTGGTGGCCACGGTGGTCCCGTGAATGAAGAACCGCACCGACTCGGCGGGAACCCCGAATTGGCTCAAGACCCGGCCGGTCCCCTCGATGACGGCCGCGCTGGGCTGATCGGGCGTGCTGGGGACCTTCAGGAGCCTGAAGGCCTCCCCTTGCTCGTCAAAACAGACGATGTCGGTAAAGGTACCTCCGACGTCGACTCCGATTCGGACGGACATGGTTCTCCAATGCCGGTGGGGCGCCGCGCCCGGAGAAAGGGTGGGGCGCTGCCTGCCGGACGGGGCTCAAGGACCCGCTATTGTAAACGGGAGGACCGGCGGACGCCAGAGCGCGTTTCCGCGGACCGGTTAGCGGCGGGCGATTCTTCAATCCGCATTCATCATCCCCCACTCGCTCTCCGCCCCTTCCAATGGACCCAGAACTGGACCGCCGCCGTCAACACCACCACCAGGGCCACCGTCTGGTAGGGCGCCCGGGGGCCCAGCCACAGGCTCACCAGGCCCCCGCCCAGGGAGCCCGCGGCGAAGCCCACCGCCAGGCTGGCTTCGTGCATTCCGCTGAACAGTCCCTGCCGCTTCCGGTCGAAGGTGGTGGTGCTGTAGAAAATGCTGGAAAAGTAGTTGTAGCCCGACAGCAACGCAAACAAGACCAGGCCCAGAGTCAAGAACGGGACAGTTCGACTGGTGGCGAGCAGCGTCAGGCCGGCCAGGGCGCACAGTTGCGCCAGCAGGGCGGCGGAAAAACGGTAACGCCAGAAAGTCAACCCGTACATCAACGAATAGGTGATGATGACCACGGACCGGTTGGTGGCCACCATCAGGCCGTGGATGGGAGCACTGATCTCCAACTCGGTGGCCAGATGGGGAAAGAGGTGGATGATGACGCTCACCCCCATGGCGCTGGCCACGTTGGCCAGCCAGCCCAGGTAGACGAAGGTGCGGGCGGACTTGGGAACCACGGCCGCCTCCCGCTCGGACGGTGGCAAGGCGGCGGGAGTGGGAGCAGCGATCCGGAAACCGGTCCGAACCAGCACGCCCAGCATCAGCACCACCCCCACCAGCAGGGGCAGGGTGGGGCCGAAGGGATAGAGCCAGCCCCCCAAGGTCTGCCCCCCGATCATTCCCAGGTTCCAGGACAGACAGAACCGGAACAGCCGCCGGCCCTGCAGCCTGGCGCCAAGCTGCGCCAGCCCTCCCCGGGTCAACCAGGCGATGACCGGGGGAAGCATCACCCCGACCGAGGCGCCTGAAATCGGCGCATACAGGTAGAACCATTGATGGTCGGAATGCCATTGGATGCATGCCAGCAGGACCAATACCTGGGCGGTGGCGCCGAAGGCGATGACGCGGCGCCCGCCCCAGACGTCAGAAGCCCAGCCTCCGATCGGAGCCCCCAGGCCGAAGCCAAGCGAGGAGACCGCCCCCAGGATTCCCAGAGCCATCAGGCTGGCCTGATTTTCGGCCATCAGGCGGGTCACCGTGAAGACGAACAACATGTAGGCGAAGTCCGCCGACAGGGCGATCCAGTAAAACTTCAGTTCGCGTCGAAGCATGGGCGATAAAAAAGATTATCCACGAAGGGGCACGAAGGACCACGAAGGGCCACTAAGAGGGATTGTCCTCTTTCAACAAAAAGCCACGCCACAATCCTTCTGCAATTCTCTGACCTTGGTGAAGAGTCCCTCAAAAGGAAAATTCAATGCTCGATGCCGAGACCAAACACCGTCATGGGGATCATCCGCCAAGGGCCACCAAGGAACACTAAGAAAGAATGAACTCCGTCGCCGACAAGCAGAGACGCATTCCTTCTGCAATTAAGTATCCTTGGTGTGATTTCGTGTTCCTTCGTGCCCCTTCGTGGATTGTCTTTGTGCCCCTTCGTGTTCCTTGGTGGATAACCCCTCAATCGGCCCGTTTTGCACTATCATAGCCCCGTTTGAGAACCGGGAGGTGGCTGTGGCAGTTCTCAGGGCCGAGGGAATCGGCAAGACTTACACCCATGGGGAGACTCCCGTGGTGGCCCTGCGGGAGGTGGACCTGTCCTTGGAAAAAGGCGAGTTTGTGGCCTTGACCGGACCATCCGGATGCGGCAAGTCGACCTTGCTGCATCTTTGCGGGGGCATGGATTACCCCACCCGGGGACGCATATGGCTGGATGGGGCCGATCTAGGGAGCCTGGACGAAGTCAGGCTCACCCGAATCCGCCGCCGTCAGATCGGTTTCGTCTTCCAGTCCTTCAATCTCCTGCCCACCCTCACCGCCGTGGAAAACACGGCCCTGCCGCTCATGCTGGACGGGGTGGCCCCTGACATCGCCAAACGAAAGGCCACCGGCCTGCTTGAGCGCGTCGGCCTGGGCCATCGCCTGGGCCACTACCCCCAGCAACTCTCGGGAGGCGAGATGCAGCGGGTCGGCATCGCCCGGGCGGTGTGCCACGCCCCGCTGCTGGTTCTGGCCGACGAGCCCACCGGGAATCTGGATTCCGCCAACGGCGCCGATGTCCTGGAACTTCTTCGGGATCTGAACCGGTCCCTGGGAGTCACCGTGCTGCTGGCCACCCATTCCGCGGAGATGGCCGCTGCCAGCCAGCGAGTATTGCACATGGTGGATGGCAGGATCGAGTCCGGGCGGCGGGGTTCGGGACTCGATCCGACCGATGGAGCGGGATAAGGCCCCTGCCCGCAATCCCCCGCCCTCCTGAGCCGAGGTCCCTGTTGACCCTTTTCCGAACATTCATTCTGCGCCGGCTCCGAGAGGAAAAGCTGCGCTCTCTGGCAACGGTGTTGGGTGTTGCCTTGGGCATCGCCGTGGTGTTGGCGGTTCGGATGGCCAATGAGAGTTCGGTCCGCAGCTTCGCGACCGCTCTGGAAATGGTGGCGGGCAAGACCTCGCTGGAGATCGCCGGGGCAGGCCCCGGCCTGAGGGAAGAGCGGCTGCTGCAACTGGATTGGCTGGAGCAGTTCGGACAGATCAGCCCCGTCATTGAAGGCGAAGCCAAGGTTTCATTCCCCTCAGGGGCTTCCGAGTGGCTGAGAATTCTGGGGGTAGACATCCTCAGGGATGAGAGCTTCCGGGACTACCGGCTGGTGCGGTTTGCCAATCAGCAACACCCCTCCGGCCCCCGAGAGTTTCTGCAACTACTCGGCGACCCCCGCTCGATTGTGCTGACGCAGAAGTTTGCCCGCCGGCACGGCCTGCACCCCGGCTCCAGCCTGAACCTGACCGTGGGAGACCGCGGGGAAACACTGGCGGTGCGCGGCCTGCTTCTGAACCGGGGGCCGGCCCGGGCTCTGAACGGGGCCTTTGCCCTGATGGACATCGCGGCCGCCCAGTGGCTCTTTAGGCGTCTGGGTCGGGTCGATCGCATCGACTTGCGTCTGAAGCCGGGGATCGGGGTCGACCAGGCCGAAGCTGCCATCGCCGCCCGGCTGCCCGAGGATCTGGCCGTCCAACGGCCCTCCCGCCGCGGGCGGCAAGTGGAGAAAATGCTGGAGGCCTTTCACTTCAACCTGACGGCCCTTTCCCATATCGCTCTGCTGGTCGGTCTGTTTCTCATCTACAACACGGTGTCGCTCTCGGTCATCGCCCGCCGTCCGGAAATTGGCATCCTGCGAGCCCTGGGCGGCTCCCGGCGGCAGGTGTGGGGGTTGTTCCTGGCGGAGGCCGGCCTGCTGGCGACCCTGGGGTGTGCTCTCGGTATCCTGCTGGGAGGCGGGCTGGCCCGGGCCGCCCTGAGTCTGACAAGCACCACGCTGGATCGCCTCTACATCCGATCTGCGGCTGAACCGGTGTCTGTCGGTCCGGAACATCTGGTTCTGGCATTTGCGGTGGGCATCCCCCTGGCGTTGCTGGCGGCCCTGGTTCCCGCCCTGGAGGCTTCACGGGTGGCCCCGACCGAAGCGGTCCGAGGCGCTGACCGGCTCGAAAGCCGTTTCCGCCTGAGCTGGAGACAACGCTGGCTGCCTCCCATCCTGTCCGCCCTGGCTGTCGGGTTCGCCTGCCTGGACTCGGTCGACGGCATCCCCCTCTTCGGCTACGCAGCCTGCCTGGCCACCGTTTTCGCGGTCGCCTTTCTGGTTCCGGCAGTGCTGCATGTCACAGGGCGGGTAGCCTCCCGGCTCACCAGGCGATGGACGGGGGTAGAGGCCTTCCTGGCCAACGCCAATCTCCGGGGGGCCATCCCCCGTATTTCGATCTCGGTGGCTGCCCTGGCGGTGAGCCTCTCCATGCTCACGGCCATCGCCGTCATGATCGGCAGCTTCCGGGAGACGGTCCAGTACTGGGTCCAGCAGACCCTTCGAGCCGATCTCTACCTGGCCCCGGCCACCCGTTCCAACATCTACTCGGAGTCAACCCTCTCTCCCGAGGTCGTACGGCTGGTATCGGCAAACCCCGGGGTGGCCGCCGTCGACCGCTTCACCAGTTTCGTCATCGACTACCAGGGCCGCCGGGTGTTGCTGGGATCAGGCGACTTCGAGGTCCATTTGGACCGGTCAGGGCTGCTCTTCAAAGCTCCCCGCCAGGGGCGATCGGCCGTGAGAGCGGCCATCGGAAAAGATGCGGCGGTGGTTTCGGAAAGTTTTGCGCTCAGACACCGGAAGGCCGTGGGAGACAGTCTGGTGCTCAACACGGACCTGGGGCGGCGTGCCTTTCGGGTGGCCGCCGTCTACTACGACTACTCCAGCGATCAGGGCATTGTCGTGCTGGACCGAAGCACTTTCCGCAAGTATTACGGAGATCGGCCTCTTCGGAGCCTGGCGGTGTATCTGAAGGAGGGCCATGACCCGGAACGGGTCCGGTCGGAACTCCTTGCGGGGCTCCCCTCCGAATCGCGGGTTTTCCTGCATACCAACGCTTCGCTCAAGACGGAAGTCCTGAGAATTTTCGACAATACCTTTACGATTACCTATGCTCTGGAGATCATCGCCGTGGCCGTGGCCATCCTGGGGGTGGCGACCACCCTGGTCACCCTGATCCTGGACCGCAAACCGGAGTTGGCCCTGCTGCGCTGGACCGGAGCGGAACAGCGGCAGATCCGCAAGATGGTGGTCATCGAGGCCACGGCGTTGGGTGCGGTGAGCCAAGGCCTGGGAGTGGTGGCGGGGATCCTGCTCTCCCTCATTCTGGTTTTCGTGATCAACGTCCAGAGCTTCGGCTGGACCATCCAGTTTCACCTGCCGGCCGGCTTCCTGGTGCAGTCGTCGCTGCTGATCCTGCTGGCCACGGCCCTCTCGGGCATCTACCCCGCCTACCGGGCCGGTCGCGTGAAACCGGCGCGGCAAGGCTGAAAATCAAGGAAAGGAAACCGTGTTCATTGCTCGCCAGCGACCGGGTGAGGCATGCGGGCGGGGTGGCAGCCACGATAGCGGACGCCGTCCAGCGGTAAAATCCCCGACCTCGCCTCCGCACCGGCGGCGCCTGCTGCTGGCGGCGGTCCTGATCCCCTGCCTGCTGGCGGTCACAGGCTGGACTCAAACCTGGAGGCAGGCTCGTCCCGGCTATCGTTTCCACTTTCCCCGCGACCACGCCAGCCATCCCGAGTACAGGATCGAGTGGTGGTACTACACCGGGAACCTGGCGGACAGCAACTCGCGGCGGTTCGGCTTCCAGCTCACCTTCTTCCGGGTGGGCGTTCGGGCCCGGCCGGAAAACCCCTCCCGCTGGGCGATCCGCGACCTTTATATGGCCCACCTGGCGCTGAGCGACCTCGAGACCGGCCGCTTTCACTTTGACGAACGGTTGAACCGGGCCGGGCCGGGATGGGCCGGGGCTTCTGCCGAGACCTACCGTGTCTGGAATGGAACCTGGGAAGCCAGCCTCGAGCGAGACGGCCGGCACCGCCTCCGGGCCGGCGACGAGACTTTCGGGATTGCCCTGGAGCTGGAACCCGGCCGGCGACCTCTCCTGCACGGCAAAGCCGGTCTCAGCCAAAAGGGAGCTCGGGAGGGGAATGCCTCCCACTACTATTCTCTGACGCGGATGCCAACCCGAGGCCGTATCCGGATTGACAGCCGGGAATTCGAGGTCGCCGGGTTGAGCTGGATGGACCACGAATTCGGCACCAGTTTTCTGGAGCCGGAACAGATCGGGTGGGACTGGTTCGCCCTCCAGTTGGACAGCGGCCAGGACCTGATGCTGTTCCAGCTGCGGCGGTCGGACGGTCAATTCGATCCCCATTCCAGCGGGACCCTCCTGGAGGCCTCCGGGCGACCCCGCGCCCTGGACAGGTCCGACTTCAGTCTGGAACCGTTGAGGACCTGGCGGTCCCCTCACAGCGGAGGCCGTTACCCGGTCCAATGGCGTCTGAGCCTTCCCGGTCAGAGGTTGAGCCTGACGGTGACCGCCGCCCAACCGGACCAGGAGCTGCGCACCCCGAGGTCCACCGGTGTGACCTACTGGGAAGGCGCGGTCGTGGTGACGGGAACCCTGGGGGCCGATCCGGTTGCAGGCCGGGGGTATCTGGAGATGACCGGTTACGCCGGCCAGTCGATGGGGGATGTCTTTCGCCAGCCGTAGGCCAGTGGTTAGTGGTCAGTGGCTAGTGGTCAGTGGTTAGTGGAGCGTTTCGGGAGCAGGCAAGTGCCTGATGACTTGGTTGCACTTTTTGAACGACTGCGCCGAGATCGACAAGACGCTTAACGCATCGATCCAATCACTATCCACTATCCACTAAGCCGGGCCCCCGCCCGGGCGGGCGGATCATTCGAGCAAAAACGGCTGATCGTTAATGAATAATGAAGATGAACCACGAATGAACACGAATATACACAAATAGACCAGAAGACAGATAGACCTCCTTGAACGACAAGTGGCACCGAAATGCCTCTGCAATTTTGTGCCCTGTCATGGGATGATGGCTTCCTGGGAGCGCGGGCGTCCCGCCCGCACAAAGCCTGGCACAGCCTCGGCCATCTCCCCCATTTGGATCAACCGGGAACGGCGCCATGGCTCTGCATCGGCCTGGCCGATGCTGGCCCCGCCACAGGGTGGCTGCCTGCAGCATCGCACGGAAGCTCAGCGGCGGCCAAAGGGACAGGATGCGGGCGGGACGCCCGCGCTCCCAGGGCAATCACTCCCCCCTTGAGGGGGAGTCGCAGAAACCGAACCGCCAGGCGAAGGCTGATGCGGTGGGGGGTGTCTGGCGGGCGACTTCTCAGAAAGCCGACCTGCACCCTTTGGGAAACTCCCGTTTGCCCGCGAGTGGATAGTGATTCGATCAATTCCTCAATCAGCCTATTCGTGTCCATTCGTGTCTATTCGTGGTTCTTAGCCCCCTTCGTGGATATCTTTTTTCCCGAGCTTGTTGGTCTGAGGCGTCGCCTCGCTACAAGCCAACCCGAAATGGAAAACGATAACCTTCCCATCCTGCAAGTGGTGAATATCCGGCGCACCTTTACCGGGGTCGTGGCCCTCAGCGGCGTGTCCCTGGATCTGTTTCCGGGCGAAGTGCATGCCCTGATCGGCGAGAACGGCGCCGGCAAGAGCACCCTGATCAAGATCATTTGCGGAGCGCTGGCTCCCGACTCGGGAGAGCTGTTCTTCCAGGGCCGTGAGGTGCGCTGGCCCACCCCGGTAGCCGCCCGCGCCCAGGGGATGGTCACCGTCCACCAGGAACTGGAGCTGTTCCCCACCCTTTCGGTTGCCGAGAACATGGCGCTGGCCACCGGGCTCCCCCTGCGCGGTCCCGGCCTGGTGGACTGGAACCGGGTGCACCGCCAGGCCCGGGAGACGGTTCGACAGATCGGGGAGACGATCGACGTTCGCCAGCCCGCCTCCCAGCTCAGCGTGGCCCATCGCCAGATGATCCAGGTGGCGGCGGCGATCCTGCAAAACGCCAAGGTGGTGGTGCTGGATGAACCCACCAGCGCCTTGAGCGGGGAGGAGGCCCGCTGGTTGTTCGAACAGATCGCCCGATTGAAGGCGGGCGGCGCCGGCATCCTCTATATTTCCCATCGGCAGGAGGAGATCTTCCGCCTGGCCGACCGTATTACCGTTTTGCGGGACGGTCTCAAGGTATGGACCCGGGCCAGGCAGGTTGTCGGTCCCGAGCAGGCGATCGAGGCCATGGTGGGACGGCCGGCCGCGACCCTCGGGGCCGCTCCCTCGGATGAGAGAAACTCCCCCACTGGCCAGGAAGGTCCGGTCCGCTTTCAGGTCAGCGGGTTCACCGACCGGGGCGGTCGCTTTCGACAGCTCGATCTCGAGGCCGGATCGGGTGAAATCGTGGGCATTTATGGCCTGGTGGGGGCCGGGCGCAGCGAATTTGCCCAGGCGGTCTTCGGCCTGAGGCCCGCCGGCGGCCTGGTCCGCATAGACGGCAACCGGTGTGAGATCGGCCGGCCTCGGGAGGCCCTTAAGGCCGGCATCGCCTACGTCCCCGAGGATCGCCTGAGCCAGGGCCTCTGCCTGGGTCTGCCCGTCCGCTCCAACGCGGTGCTGTCGACCCTGCAACGCTGGACCCGGGGCTTTTTGGCCAGCAGGACCCGGGAACAGCAGGCCACTCGCCAGATCGCCGGGCAACTGGAGGTGCGCTACCGATCCACCGAACAGCCGGTCCAACAACTGTCGGGCGGTAACCAGCAGAAGGTGGTCCTGGGGCGCTGGCTGCTGGCCCAGCCCAAGGTCCTCATCCTGGACGAGCCCACCCGCGGCGTCGACGTCGGAGCCAAGGCCGAGATCCACCGGCACTTGCGCCGCCTGGCCGGGGAGGGTTGCGCCATCCTGCTCATCTCTTCGGAACTGCCCGAGGTCCTGGAACATTCCGATCGGGTGGTGGTCTTTCGGGAGGGGGAGATCGCCGGCGCATTCGATCCCGGCCAAGCCGGCCCTGCACGGATCGCCGCCGCCGCCCTGCCCCGGCAGAGTTCGGGGGAGGCGTCTGCCGGACAGCCCCGACCCACCGTGTCCCGGTTTCAGGGGCGTTCCTTCAACGAGCTGGCGCTGCTGCTGTGTGTGGCGGGGCTCGGCCTGTTGCTGACGGTCTCCACCGAGGGGTTCAGCCTCTTGAACCTGCTGACTCACGCCTCTCTCTGGGCCATTCTCGGCCTGGCGGCGGCCGTGGTCATCGTGGGCCGGGGCATCGACATTTCGATCGGCTCGATGGTGGCTCTGGCGGCGGCATCCACCGCCATGGTCCTGAAGCTCCCCTATCCGGCCGAGATTCTGATTCCGGCCGCAATCCTGGCCGGACTCCTGGCAGGGACGGCGGCAGGGGTTCTGAATGCGGTTCTGGCGCTGCTGGGAGGGCTGCACCCCATTGTGGTGACCCTGGGGACCCTGACCATCTACCGCGGACTGGTGATCGCCATGCTGGGAGGCAAATCCATGACCGGACTGCCCCCCCAGTTCGGCCGGCTGGCCATCGATCCGGCAACGGGTTTCCGGGGCTCGGTGGCGGTAGCGGCCCTGGTCGTCCTGCTGGTTTATCTCTGGATGGCCCACACCCGCAGCGGCCGGCACGTCTACGCGCTGGGCTCGGCCCCCCGGGCCGCCGGCCTGCTGGGTCTTTCCAAGGCGCGCCTCTGGCCGGTCACCTTTGGCCTGGGCGGGCTGCTGGCCGGACTGGCCGGGGTGCTCCAGCTCTCCATGGGCCAGCAGATGCAAGCCCGCCTGGGAGCCGGCTGGGAACTGAGCGCCATCGCCGTGGCCGTCATCGGCGGCGTGGGAATCACGGGCGGCCGGGGCACGGTGCTGGGTGTGGTGCTGGGTGCTCTGCTGCTGCGACTGGTCAACAGCGCTCTGGTGCGTTGGGGCGTCTCGGATCAACAGACCGACCTGGTGGTGGGCAGCCTGATCCTGGCGGCGCTGCTGCTGGATCTGGCCTGGCGGGGGTGGAAACGATGAGGCAGCGCGGACCGGAGAGTGCGGGGGCGGAGGCCGCCCCGCCGGGCGGGCGCTCCAACCGCTGGGTTTTCGGCCTGCTTCCCTGGTGCCTGCTGGCCCTGGCCCTGTTGTTGGTCTTCTCCCAGGTCAGGCGGCCGGCCTTGCTGGTGGAGGTCTGGGTCCCATGGATCGAAGTGGGAACCCTGGCCTTCGTCATGACCGCCATCATCCTCACCGGCGGCATCGATCTCTCGGTGGGCTCCCTGGTTGCCCTCACCGGCATGGTTCAGGCCGTCCTGTGGCAGGACTGGGGCTGGTCCATTGAAGCCGCGGCCGGAGCCGCCCTCCTGACCGGCGCTCTGGCCGGCGGCTTGAACGGCCTGCTGGTGGTGGCCGGCCTCTCCCCCCTGGTGGCCACCCTGGCCACCATGGCTCTCTATCGGGGCCTGGCCATCACCGTCGCCGGCGGCGACCGCATCGCCGGCTTTCCCCAGTCCTTTCTGGGCATGGGACGGTTCCTGGGAATCCCGAGCCAGTTCTGGCTTGCCGGACTGGTCTTCCTGGGCATGTTCCTGCTGGTGCACCACACCCGCTTCGGGCGCTGGTGTTTCGCCGTGGGAGACAACCGCTCGGCCGCGCGCTTTGCCGCCGTTCCCGTCAACAAAGTCGACGGGGTTCTGTATACTATCAACGGTCTGGTGGCCGCCTCGGTGGCCGTTCTGGGAACCATGCGGCACGATGTGGCCATCCCGGACGCCCACATCGGCACCGAGCTGCAGGTCATTGCCTGCGTGGTGGTGGGAGGCACTCTGATCACCGGCGGACGCGGCAGCGTGCCTCGCTCTTTTTTGGGGCTGGCCGTCATCTCCCATCTGGACGTGGGCCTTCAGTTCCTCAGTTCCCGTCTGCTCTGGTTGACCGCCGAGTCCCGGCTGATCGTCATCGGCATCCTGCTCATCCTGGTTGCCGTCTGGAACCAGCGGAGCCAGAAGGAGGGATGAGCCCGCCGCCCCTGCAGGGGCGAGGGAAGGAGACAATGAACAGCGGAACCTGCAACAGTGGCAAATGGATTGGGGGCCTTGCACTGGCGTTCGTGCTGGCCGCCCTGAGCCTCCGGTGCGCCGGGCCCGACCGGGATGGAGCCCTGCGGATCGCCATGATCCCCAAGCTGGTGGGGATCGGTTATTTTGAAGCGACCGAGCGGGGCGCCCGGGAAGCGGCCCGGGAGTTGAACCTGGTGCTCGTCTATGACGGTCCCACCGACGCCCGCACCGAGGACCAGATCAAGATGATCGACGGGTGGATGGCCCAGGGGTTCGACGTGATTGCGGTGGCTCCCAACGACCCGGAGGCCATCTCCCGCACGCTGCGCAGCGCCGGGGAGAGCGGCGCCCTGGTCCTCACCTGGGACACCGACGCCAATCCCGAGCTCTCAAAGCGCTCCGTCTTCGTGAACCAGGCCCCCAATCGGGCGATCGGCCACACCCTGGTGGATCTGATGGCCGAAGGGGTCCGGGCTCAGGGCACCTCCCTGGCGGGGGACTACCTCATCGTCAGCGGTACGCCCACGGCCTCCAACCAGAACACCTGGATGAAATACATGCGGGAGCGGATTCGAGAGAAATATCCCGAGATGCATCTGCTCCAGCACCTGACCCCCGGGGAGGACCAGCAGAAATGCCAGGAGCAGACGGCCGAAGCCCTCAGCGCCTACCCGGACTTGAAGGGCATCTGGGGCATCACTTCCGTCTCCTTTCCCGCCGTGGCCAAGGCCGTGCGCGACGCCAACAAGGTGGGCCAGATCCAGGTGACCGGGCTGGGCATGCCCGAGCAGATGCGGGAATATGTCAAGGACGGCACCGTCCGGGAGTTCTGCCTCTGGGATCCGGTTGATCTGGGTTACCTGACCATTCGGGTCGCCCACCGGCTCCAGACGGGACCCCTGCCGCCGGGGCGCCACGACTTCGGAAGACTCAAGGGGGTGGAGGTCCGGGAGGGGGAAGTCCTGCTGGGGCCGCCGCTCATTTTCGATGCCGGCAATATCGACGACTATGACTTCTGAAGCCGGCTGACGGGTTCCGACGGCCGGGACCCCTCCGGCCCCCGCGGGTCCGGAACGGGCCCAGCTATCCGGTTTTCAGTGAGGATCGAATCCATGCGTCATTCAAGAATTCACCTTTACTTGCTGGCGGTTTTGCTGGCGGTGGCGGCAGCACCCGGTTGTGGGTCCGAGGAGCCCGCTACTCCCGGGAAAAAGCGCCTGCTGCTAATCGGCCAGGGGCCTGACGGCCATCCCGCCGGGACCCACGAGTTCCTGCCCGGGGTGCGGATCCTGGCTCACTGCCTGAAGCAGTTCCCGGACCTGGAGGCGGTGGTGGTCTCTGCCGACGAGCCCTGGAGCGAAGGCCCGGCCCTGCTGGAGTCGGCCGACGGCCTGGTGCTCTTCGTTTCGGAGGGGGCCAAATGGCTGAGCAAAGACCCCGACCGTTTGGCGGCGATGCAAGATTTTGCCCGCAAAGGCGGGGCACTGGTGGTGCTGCACTGGGGAATGGGGACGGTCGAGGCCAAGAACATCGCCGACTTCGTCAAGCTGTTCGGAGGCTGTCACGGCGGCCCGGACCGCAAACACGACACCCTGGAGGTGACGGCCAGGATCCCGGCGCCACACCACCCGGTCACCCGCGGCATTTCCGACTTCACCGTCCACGACGAGTTCTACTACCGCCTCAAGTTGGTGCAGCCGACCTCGAGCATCCTTCCCCTGGTGCAGGCGGACATCGAGGAAAAGCGGGAGACGGTTGCCTGGGCCTGGGAACGCGGCGACGGGGGGCGTTCGTTCGGCTTCAGCGGCTTGCACTTTCACAGGAACTGGCGGCTGGAGCCCTACCGCCGGCTGGCCGTCCAGGCCGTGCTGTGGACGTTGCGATTGCCGGTCCCTGAGAGTGGGGGCGACCTGGATGTCCCCGAGGAATTGCTCAGCCTGAAATGAGCCCGCCGTCGAACTGAACTGCCTCGCCACCAATCCACCCCGCCGGGGACGAGCTGGCTGGTATGAAAATCTGGTTCTACCGCTTCACGGCAATCCACTTCTGCCTGACGGCGCTCAGCGGACTGATTCTCTACTTCCGCCCCCAGAACGAACGCGAGGGCTGGTACTCCGAACAGACCAAGGAATGGCTGGTGGGCCTGCACAACGGTGAGCTCTGGAGCAATCTCCTGCTCGGCAGCGGCCTCCTTTCCGGAATTCCGATCGGCCTGGTGCTGGCTACCACCCTCATCCTCTTCTCGGTCAGGAGCCTCAGGGGGCCGCGGCGGAAAGGCCCCGGACAGGGAAACGGGTGACCCCGTGACGCTGAAGCAGCCGTGGACCCTCGCCACGGCCTTGCTATTTCTGGCCGGCAGCCTGTGCCCAGCCTGTGCCCCCGCGCCCGGCACCGCCCCCAAAGAGGCTCTGGCCCTGGGCAGCCAGCGGCAACTCTTCCTCGACGACACCCTCACCCGCTCGACGACCGGGCTTTCCCGGGTGCTGCATCAACCGGTCAAGGTTGCCGGCAACCCCCTGCTTTCCCGCATTCCCAAGGAGAGCACCGCCTGGGACGCCGGCATGTTCATCGGGTTCTCCAGCGTCCTGTATGACGAGGAACAAGACCTGTTCAAGATCTGGTACGGCCTGCACCCCGGAGAGGGCGGGGACGCATTGTCCCGTCTCTGCTACGCCACCAGCCGGGACGGGATCCATTGGCAAAAGCCGCTGCTGGGAAAGGTGGAATCGGGCGGCAGCAAGCGCAACAACATCGTGATGCCTCATAGCGGGGTGACCAGCGGAGTCTTCCTCGACCAGAGGGAACCCGATCCGGACCGCCGCTACAAGATGCTGCACATGTGGCAGGGCTACCGGGTCCACGCCTCCTACTCGGCCGACGGCTTGAACTGGAGCCCATACAACCGGGGGCGCCCGGTGCTGTTCATTCCGCCCGGCCACGACAGCCACATGGCGCCCTACTGGGATGGGATCCTCGGCAAGTATGTGGCCATCGTGCGGGACCGTACCGGACGCATCCCGGAGGTGCGGCCCCGCCTGGCCACCGACCCGGAGGCGGTCGAAACCTGGCGGCGGCTCTGGGATCCCCGGCGCGAGCGCCATCCTCGCAATCACAGCCTCCGTCGAGTGGGCCAGGCGCTCAGCCGGGATTTCATTCACTGGACCGACTACCGCCCCATCCTGGGAGCGGACGGCGAGGACCCCCTCAACCGGGACCAGTTCTACAACATGGAGGTCCTGGTGTACGACGGGCTGCGGCTGGGCCTGATGACGGTCTTCAGCTACGACCCCGAGTATTGCCGGGGAGCGGTGCAGCTCACCTACAGCCGGGACGGCAGGCACTGGCGGCGGGCCGGCGACCGCCAAGTGTTCCTGCCGCTTTCCCAAAGACCGGGAGACTTCGACTGGGGCAGTATCTATCCCCTGCAGGCGCCGCTGCTGGTGGGGGACGAGATCTGGATCTACTACACCGGCTTCGGCGTGGATCACAACCACAGACTCCCGCCCGGGGTGTCCCGCGTGACCAACGGCATTGGCCTGGCCAAGCTCAGGATGGATGGGTTCGCGTCGCTGGAGGCCGAATCGGCCGAGGGAAGCCTCACCACCAAGCCCTTCACTTTCCAAGGGGAACGCCTGACCATCAACGCCGCCGCCCCACAGGGACGAGTCCAGGTGGAGATCCTTGGCAGCGACGGTCTCCCCTTGAAGGGGTATGGCAAGGCCGAGTGCCTGATGCAGCGCTTCGATGAGACCCGGCAGGTGGTGGGCTGGAACGGAAAGGAAAGCCTCGGCCACCTGCAGGGACAGGTCATTCAATTGAGGTTCACCCTGCAGCAGGCCCGACTCTATTCGTTTCGGTTCTTCTGACTCTTCGTGCCTAAAACTCGAATCATTGGAGTCGTCCGAATCATGGGTAGCGTGACGGGGTCGGCCGGCCCAAGCATGCGAGGCGCTGCGCCCGGCAAACAGCGAGAATCGGTGTTGATTTCAGCTACGAGGACTCGGGAGTTCGTGCAGAAAACCACGCGACTGGCCAGGCTCAGCCGTGTGGCCGCTCTGCTTGGACTAGTGAGTGCCCTTCTGCCGGTCGGTGGAGAGGGACTGGACAATGCACGCTCCTCTGAGAACCCAGTTTCGGTAGAGCGGAACTCGGGAGCGGAACAGGCGGTGTCGAACCGGACCGGGAACAGCGGGGATCGCGCCGGCTGGGCTCTTGCGTCGAGTGCTGTCCAGCAGATCGAAGCGATTCTGGCCGAGAAAGCGCAGAGGACTCCTTCACAGCGAAAGGTGAGCTCCCGGCTTCTGGACGCCGGTCGCGAGACCTCGGAGCGGGCTGCCGCTGAACCACGCAGAGACTCTGAGGAAACTGATGCCCCCGGAGGACTGGTGACCGTCGACATTCGGGCGGATGTGACTCCCGCCGTCCTGGCGCGCATCCGGTCCCTGGGCGGTATCGTGGTCAACAACGTGCCCAAGTATCGAGCCATCCGGGCACGGCTGCCGCTGCATGCTCTGGAGTCGCTTGCCACCCTGGAGGCCGTCCAGTTCATCCGCCCCGCGGAAGAACCCGTCACGCGCCAGTTGCTGGAGCAATCAGCCCCCGATCAGGCAGTCGTGGCGACAAGCAAGGTGGATACGACCGAGGGCGATGTCGCCCACCAGGCGAATGTGGCGCGCCAGACGCACAGTGTGGACGGCACGGGCATCGGCGTCGGCGTGATCTCGGACGGTGTCAATATGCTTGCCGCCCAGCAGGCGACGGGCGACGTGCCGGGGCAGGTCACGATTCTGCCAGGGCAGGAGGGCGGCGCGTTTAACTTGTCCTGCGGCCGGAGGAGCAAGGGAACGGAGGGGACTGCCATCTTCGAGATCGTCCACGATCTTGCGCCGGGCGCCGAGCTGTTTTTCGCCACCGGCGGCGGCGGGTCGGCCCAGATGGCGCAGAACATCGAGGATCTCTGCGCGGCCGGCGCCGACGTCATCGTTGACGATATCGGGTATCTGCTGGAGCCGCCTTTCCAGGACGGTGTCATCGCCCAGGCGGTCAGCACAGCAGTCGCCAACGGCTGCTACTACTTCTCGGCGGCCGGTAACGGCGGCAACCGGAACGACGACACCTCCGGCGTCTGGGAAGGGGACTACGCCGAAGGAACCGACTTTGAGGTGAATGGCGTCACGGTTGGTAAGGCTCACGAATTCGAAAGCGGCGTAACCGGGAACCGGATTGAGAGGGACTCAATCTACCCCATCACGCTACAGTGGGCCGATCCGGTTGGTGGATCGACAAACGACTACGACCTGTTTGTCATCGATGCGGGCAACAATGTGCTTGCCAGCTCAACGGATACGCAGGACGGCACACAGGATCCCACCGAGTACATCAGAAGCCCCTGCTCCGCTGGCCGCGAGGGTGCTCGCCTCGTCATCGTCAAGAACGCCGGCGCTGCAGACCGCTATCTCCGGCTCAACACGGGAGGGAAGCTGGAGATCGCGACGGCCGGCCAGATCTTCGGCCATCCGGCTTCGCAGAACGCGGTGGGCGTGGCGGCAGTCGACGTCGCGGATGCGGGCGGTGCCGGCGGCGTCTTCAACGGCACGGAGACGATCGAAACGTTCAGCTCCGACGGACCGCGACGGGTGTTCTTTAAAGCCAACGGCACACCCATCACGCCGGGGAACTTCTCGTCCACGGGCGGTCGGGTTCTGCAGAAGCCGGACCTGGCCGCGGCCGACGGGGTCTCGACCTCGACTCCCGGATTTTCAACATTCCACGGCACCTCGGCAGCCGCGCCGCACGCCGCAGGCATTGCCGCCTTGATGGTGGAAGGCAGCGGCGGCCCCGCCCACGTCACGCATTCCGTGCTGCGCACAGCCATGACCGGATCGGCGCTCGATATCGAGGCAATGGGAATCGATGGAGACTCCGGCGCCGGCATCGTGATGGCTCCGGGCGCAGTGGATGCCGTGGATGTCGCCCTGGCCGACCGCAACCGGGCGCCGGAGGTGGTGAGCGTGCTGGTCGATCGGACGCTCGAGTCGGGTGCCGACGCGGTGACGATCGATTTGGCGAACGTCTTCGACGATCCGAATGACGACCCGCTGGACTATGCGTTGCAGTTGAGCCGCGACGACCCGGCAGTGACGCTGTCCGGGTCGGTGCTGACCCTGGCGCCGGCGGGGCCGATGCCCGCGGTTGTGGTGACGGTGCGGGCAACCGATCCCGGCGGCCTGACCACGCCGCAAACCTTCTCGGTTACGGTCACCGCACGCAGGCCTCCCCCACCACCTCCTCCGCCTCCGCCACCACCACCACCTCCTCCTCCGCCTCCTCCTCCGCCGCCTCCTCCTCCGCCCGGCAACGGTGGCGGCGGTGGTGGCTTGCTGTTTCCTCCGGAGGCGCCTCTGGGGCTGATGGCGATGCCCGGGGACGGGGCGGTGAGGCTGGAGTGGAGCCCGCCCGAGAGCGACGGGGGCACCCCGATCCTGCGCTATGAGTACCGTTTGAAGGAGGGGAGAGGAGAGTTCGGCGAGTGGACCCCGATCGCAGACAGCGCTCCCGGCGAGGTCAACGCCTCGGGGTATAGGGTCGGGGAGCTGGGAAACGGAACGGTCTATGTCTTTGAGCTGCGCGGGGTCAACCTGGTGGGCAACGGGCGGGAATCGGAGGCGGTGCAGGTGGTGATGTTGCTGGACCGGGCCTATTGGTCGAACTTCCTGGCCGGAGATCTGCAGGGGATCGAGGCCAGTCTGGAGCGGGGGCCGTTTGGAGGAGGACCGCAGAGTCTGAGGCTGCGGTTTGGAGCGGGGCTGCGGTTTGAGGAGAGCGAGCTGGACGGAGACGGGGAGGTGACGGGGACCCGCATGGGCAGCTACGGGTACCGCTACACCAGCCAAACGACGGGGGAGTTGAGGCTGGACTACGACGGGGGAGAGTCCTGCGAGCTGCGGCTGACCTTCACGGGAGTGGGAGCGGGCAGCTACAGTTTTCGCTGCGGCGGGGTATTGGGGGGACAGGGGAGCTTCCGGATGAGCGGGCTGAACCAGGCGCCGGAGATCACCAGCCTGGGCCCGTTCGAGGTGGTGGAGAACCAGGCGAGGGTGGGGCAACTGGAGGCGGTGGACCCGGACGAGGGGGACCAGATCACGAGATACGGGATAGCGGGGGGAGCGGACGGGGCGCTGTTTACGGTGGGAGCGGAGACGGGGGAACTGATGTTCCGGGAGGCGCCGGACTACGAGGCTCCGGGGGATGTGGAGAGCGGGGAACCCCAGAGCGGAGCAGGGGACAACGAATACGTGGTGGTGGTGGAGGTAAGGAGCGGAGAGGGAGAGAGGGAGCGGAAGGGGAGCCGTGCGATCCGGGTGCGGGTGACGGACGAGGAGGAACCTCCGGAGATTACCAGCGTTGGCCCGTTTGAGGTGGTGGAGAACCAGACGAGGGTGGGGCAACTGGAGGCAGTAGACCAGGACAAGCAGGACGAGATTACAGGGTATGGGATAGCGGGGGGAGCGGACGGGGGGCTGTTTGCGGTGGAGGCGGAGACGGGGGAGTTGCTGTTTCGGGAGGCGCCGGACTATGAGACTCCGGGGGATGTAGCCAGCGAGGAACCCCAAAGCGCAGCAGTAGACAACGAATACATCGTAGTGGTCGAGGTGAGGAGCGGTGAGGGAGAGAGGGAGCGGAAGGGGAGTCGTGCGATCCGGGTGCGGGTGAGTGACGAGGAGGAACCGCCGGAGGCGCCGGGGGCGCCGGTGGTGACGGCGGAGGGCAGCGACAGTTTGAAGGTAAGCTGGAGAGAGCCGGAGAACCGAGGGCCTGAGATCACCGACTATGAGGTGCGCTACCGGGAGGCAGGGGAGGCAGGTTACAGCGATGGGGGGCACGAGGGGACGGGGCTGATGGTGAGGCTGTCGGGGCTGAAGGAGGGGACGGCCTATGAGGTGCAGGTGAGGGCGGTCAACGAGGAGGGGATGAGTAAGTGGTCGGAGCCGGGGGAAGGGAGGACGGACAGGGAGGAGGCCGACCCGGAGGATCCGTCGGACTTCACCGGGGAAGACCTGGAGGGCAGGCGCCTGACCCTGCGGCTGGAGGGGGAGGAGGGGACTGCCGGGAGCCTTGAGCTGCGGTTTGGAGAAGGCAACCGGTTCGAGCAGATCGAGTCGGGGGGAGAGCAAGCCGCCACCCGGAGCGAGGGCGCCGCCTCCCGGTCCGGCACCTACGCCTATGAGAAGACGGGCCCCCTTATGGGAACGGTGAGACTGGACTACGATGACGGGAGTTCCTGCGAAGTGTTCCTCAGCTTCACCGAGGCGGGAGCAGGCACGTTCAGTTATGACTGCGGCGAGGGGGACCCGGCCGAAGGGAGCTTTCGGCTGACGACGGGATCGTTGTTCGTTCCGGTGATTCTGTCGGCGGCAGGTCAGAACCAGTCCTTTTTCACCTCGGAGCTGACGCTGACCAACCGGGGGGATCAGGACGTAAAGCTGGACTACACCTACAGGGCCGACAGGGGAGGAGGAAGCGGGACAGCTTCGGACGTTCTCGGGGCAGGCAGCCAGAAGATCGAGACCGACGCCCTGACCTATTTGAGGGGCTTGGGGGTTCCGATTCCCGAAACGGGCAACCGGATCGGGACGCTGAGGGTGGAGGCGCGGCTGGGGTCGGAGGTGGAGGCGGTGGTGCGGACGACGACGGTGGTGCCTGAGGGACGGGCCGGGCTGGCCTACCTGGGGGTAGCGGAGGAGGAGGGCTTTACCGAGGCAGTCTACCTGTGCGGGCTGCGTCAGAACAGCCGGGACCGCTCCAACGTGGCCTTCCAGAATATGGGAGCAGAGGAAGAGAGTGCGATCACCCTGAGGACGACGGTGTATTCCGGGGAGGCGGCGGATGCCAGTCCCCGGGAGCTGAAGGACGTGAAGCTGAGACCGGGCGAGTTCCACCAGTACAATCAAGTGCTGGATGTGCTGGGCAGTACCGCCAACGGCTACGTGAAGGTGGAGCGGGTGGAGGGAACCGCTCCCTTCTACGCCTACGGGGTGATCAACGACCAAGCCAACTCGGACGGGTCGTTTGTCTTTCCGGTAGAGGCAAGTTCACTGGAGGGCACGGCAGGGCAGACTTTGCCGGTGATCGTGGAGACCAGCGAGTTCAGAAGCGAGCTGACGGTGACGAACTTCTCCGAGGAGCCCAGGACGCTTGATTTCCAGATTGTGGCTGAGGGGATCGAGACAGGCGACGAGACGGCTACCTTCAGCATGGCCGTGAATGCCGGTGAGCAGCAAATCATCCCCGACGTGGTGGATGAGCTGCGGCAGCGGGGGGGGACGGGGCTGGGGTCGACACGGGGCTTCTACGCGGGACCCTTGTTTGCGGTGGCGGAAGACGGAGACATGAGCGGGATCGTGATCGGAGCCAGGACGGGGTCTCAGGGGGGAGGCGGGCAATACAGCGTCTTCTACAACGCGGTGCCCTTCGGTGAGGCTTTCAGCCGGGAGGCCTGGGTGGACGGACTGCAGCAGGACGAGGAGAACCGCAGCAACCTGGCGCTGGTCAACACCGGGGAGATGGACGGGAGCGCGAGTGTCTTTCATCTCGATATCTACGACGGGGAGACGGGGATGCTGGCCGAGACGGTGGTGACCAAGCCGGTCCCCGCCCGGAGCTGGCATCAGATCAACGGGATCTTGGGCAGCTACGCCCGGGAAACCCGGCAGGGATATGTCCGGATCCGGAAGGTGTCGGGGCAGAACCCCTTCCTGGCCTACGGAGTGGTCAATGACGGTGGGGCTCCGGGAGAGCGCAGCGGCGATGGCGCCTATCTGCCGGCCCGGAAGTAGGGGAACGGCAGACTTTTGATACTATCGTGTGGTGGCATTCACCTGTCAGCACTACTGCTGGATCTCTTGATTGGAAACGACATTGACAGAGGAGCCTTTTGCCAAATTCGTAGCGGGGCAGGTCATTTTGCCGGCAAACGTGATGTTCTGCCTTGTTCAATATCGGGTGCGACCTGGTGAGAAATGCGAGTTCACCACAAAAAGCACAAAAGTCACAAAACGAATTCTCGCACCTGCAGGGCTCTTTGTCGCTCGACAGCCAAGCCAATTTTTCTCAGACGGTGGGCCATCCCGTTTTCCTAACCCTTCTCGAGATGCCGGTTGCGAAGATATCCATTCAGGTCGAAGGCCGTCTGCCGGATCTGATCACACAAAGCCCGCATGCCTTGGTCGTTTCTCATGGTTCCGCTCTTTTTGTGTTTTTGTGCCTTTTGTGGCCATTCCCGGCAAAGATCCCGCTGCCGCATTTTGCAAACGCCTCGAATAAAAGCAATTCAGGAGCGGCTGATCGTAGTTATTCCAGTAATTCAACAACGTCCCCTACTCTCCATCGATGGATCTGCCCAGTCGCAGGCAAACGGAAGTTTCCCAAAGGGGACAGGCCGGCTTTCAGAGAAGTCGCCCGCCGGACAACCCCCACCTCACCATCGGGACGACACCCCCCGGGAGCGCGGGCGTCCCGCCCGCATGCTGTCCCTTCGGTTGCCGCTCAGTTTCCCTGCAATGTTGCAGCCGACCGACCTGCCGGCGGGAACCGCATGGGCCCGGCCGAAGCAGAGGCAGGGCGCCGCTGCCGGTTGATTCCGGTGAAGGAGATGGCCGAAGCTGCGGGAGGATTTGTGCGGGCGGGACGCCCGCGCTCCCGGGTGGGCTTCCTCCCATGGCATGGTCACACCAACGGGACAAAAGTGCCGAAGCATTTTGGCGCCAGTTGTCGTTGAAGGAGGTCCATCAGTCCTCGTGCCTATTCGTGTTCATTGGTGGTTCGTCTTCATTGACGAACGGCTGTTTTTCCTCTGAGTGATGCGCACCGTCGTGGTGGCGGGGGCGGGACTTGTCTGAAACAACAGAAAAAAGACAAAAGAAAAAGAGTTATCCACGAAGGGCCACGAAGAACGACGAAGGGCCACTAAGGCGTTGAGGTTAACCGCGACGGGATAGTCGATTTCTGATTGTTTTACTCTCGGATGATCTGCCCGGCAGGGCAGGGGCCCGACTTGCCTGAAACACGGGATCCAACCAGGGCGGGTCAAGCCTCGTGGGTCCAAAATCGGCGTCACACTTATGTTTCGGCTAATTCCCTTATCTGCGGAGTGTCTAGTCCTTCTTGGGCTGTTCGCCGTCCTGGGCGCCGCCGGTCCGGGCTGCCGCCCTCGGGTCGAGGACCATCGAGTCCGGGTCGAGATCGAGGGGGAGGTGGAAATCGTTCCTCCGGGAAGCGGCCAAGGCCGGGGAATGCTGGGGATCGTCCGGCACCCCGACGGGTCGATCTTTATCAACACTCAGACCCGTGGCCTGGTCAGGAGCACCGACAACGGCCGGACCTGGGAGGCGATCGAGGCGGAGAATGCCTTTGCGCTGGGGGTCACCCGAGACGGCCGCCTTTGGTTGGCCGGCCAGACGGCCCAGGATGGGGTATCGGTTTCCTATTCGGCGGACCGAGGCCGGAACTGGACGGCTGCCCTGGTGGACGGCGCCGGACTGGCCCCGGCTTCAAAGCGGCCCTATGACTGGGTGGGAGATGACTACAACACCTTCCTGGAAAGTCCCGACGGGACCTTGATGCTGGGCGTCGGCGCCCGCTATCTGCCCTGGTACTATCGGGACCCCGACCTTATGCGGGATGGCCTGGTTCGTCCGGACGCGGAGATCGGGGGCCTGTTTCTGATTCGCAGCACCGACGGCGGCACAAGCTGGGGCGACCCGACCCTGCTGCATCCCTTTGTCTGTGAAACGGGTTTGGCGGCCGACCCCTTCAACCCGGACCATCTGCTGGCCATGACCCGCATTCAGCGGCCGCTGCTGGCCGGAGAGAATCGGAAAAAGACACAGGAGAAAACGGGATTCCCGCCCGATCTACCCTCCCCTGAGCCCTCCATCTACAAGAACGGCCTCTTGCTGGAGTCCCACGACCGCGGCCGCACCTTCCGAGAAGTGCCCGGCAGCCTGACCGGCTACTACGAGCACCGGGGAACCATTCTGTGGACCGGGAGCAACGTGGTGGTGGTGACCCATCAGGCCGGCAACCGGAGCCCGCGTTACGGGGCTCTTTTCGCACGGATCAGCCTGGACGGAGGAAAGACCTGGGCGGACGGGACCCGGTCAGGCACGTCTCGGATGAACCGATCCACCCGGTTCGAGCTGGTTCCCAAGCCTCCCGGCCACTCCTTCACCGCCCCCACCCTGGAACTGTCCCGGGGCCGCTTCCTCACCCCCTATCTCCACGGGAGCATCGCCGCCGGCACGGCGACCGTCAGCGGCGTTTTTTGGCGTCTTGAGCGCTCACCCTTTGCACAATCGATCTCTTGTGGCATTCGGGGTGAGGATCGGAACCGAAAACACCGATGCCAAAGCGAGCAGGTCGTCGTCGCCGGTCACCAGGGCATCGGCTTCGCCCGCCAGCGCGAGTTCGAGGAAAGGCCTGTCGGAAAAATCGCGGCATTCCGGAACGGCGGGAGGCTTCGACACGATGACCGTCTCGCACCAGGGCAGGTAATCGGCCAATAGGTCTTCTCGTTCGTCGCCGGTCAGGCGAAACTTCGGATAGCACAGCACCCGGAGCAGTTCCGTCGTCGTATCACGGCTTGCCAGTGGGAGGATGGCTTCTGACTGCCAAGCATGGCGCAACCAGGACAACGATCCGGTGGGAAACAGCAGGGCCGACAGCAGCACATTGGTGTCGAGCACCAGGCGCAGCCCGGTCATGGTGCCCGACGAGCCCATGCCACGGCCTCGGCCACATCGGCCTCGGACATGCCGAGTTCAGCCAACTTGGCGCGCACTGCACCGGCACGGTTCAGCCGCACGGGCGTCAACACGATGCGGCCATTGTCTTTGGTTACATCGAAATACTCGGAGCCTTGGAAGTCGGCGACCACCGCTTTGGGCAGCGTCAACTGGTTCTTGGACGTCAGCTTGGCAAGCATGGGATACTCTCCGCGGCTAGCCCGCATTTCTCACCAGGGGGCGTGATGATGGCGCAGGAATTTTTCCCTCAGCGCGTGCTCGCGAGCGAAGAGCGTAGCGGTCACTACGGTCGAGCGAGCATGGATGCGCTGAGGGGAAAAGGACAAGCCAGGGCGCGCCCAGCACCGTGTGTAACCGCAAGGCATCACAACCGGACCGACAAGTTGCTGAAAATAAATGGCCTTTCATTTTGAATCCAGCGACCTGGTGAGAAATGCGGGCTCGGGTAAGGAAACAAGGATAATATATTCCCTTGTAATCGTAATTGCAATATGGCGGGTCTTATCTTTCAATGAAACCAGGGGCGGTACACAGGTGGGTGGCTCTGCCCTCTCAGGCGGTGACGATGCCCAAAGGCTGTCTCTTTTTCCACCGGCCGCGGGTGAAATCGGGACAGTCGACCGGTTGGTTCCCGCTGGCGATGGAGCGCTCGCTCAGGGCCGAAACGGCGCTCCAGGCCGCGGCGTCGTACACGTCCATGTCGAGGGGCGTGCTCCGGCGCAGGCTCTGGATCAGACGGTAATCCTCGATGTAGTCCATGCCTCCGTGTCCAGCCCCCCTGGACCGTTCTTGCATGACCTTCCACAAGGGGTGCTCAAACTCCGGGCCGTAGTTGGAAAGCAGCTCCCACTGGTGCTCCGGGGAGCGTCCCTCGAGGTAGATCTTCTCCTCGGGATACTTGCGGACAAGGCCCCGGGTTCCCTGCAGGTTGATGTCCCGGCTGTAGGGTCGGGGGGAATCGGTATCGTGCTGCACCACGATGGTTTGTCCCCCGGTGGTCTGGATCAGGGTGGTGACCACGTCCCCCAGCGCATACCGTTTTTGGGCTTGCGGGCTCTCCGGGCCGAACTTCCTTTCCGCAAACAGATTGAGTCCACGGGAGGGACTGCTCATGGAAACCAGGCGGGCAAACTGGTTGCCGCGGTTGATGTTCATGCACTGGGCCACCGGCCCCAGCCCGTGAGTCGGATAGAGGTCCCCGTTGCGCTTCTCCGAATGGGCCAGCCGCCACAGCCCCTCTCCCTCATGGCTGAACTTGATGTCGCGCAGGTCGTGCAGATAACCGCACTCGGCGTGGAGCAACTCTCCCAGCAGTCCCTTGCGAACCATGTTCAGAATCATCAGCTCCACCCGGTCGTAGCAGCAGTTCTCCATCATGACGCAGTGCTTCCCGGTTTGCTCCGAGGTCTCCACCAGCCGCCAACACTCTTCCAGCGTGACCGCCGCCGGTACTTCGGTGGCGGCATGCTTGCCGTTCTTCATGGCGGCAACGCAGACGGGGACATGCCAGCGCCAGGGGGTGGCGGTGTAAACCAGATCCAGGTCCTCCTCGGCGCACAGGCGCTCGAAATCACGCTCGCCGCCCGTAAAGAGCCTGGGCGCCGGCTGCCCGGCCTGCTGCACCATGGCGGCGGCCCGCCGGGCGTGTTCTTCCCGGATGTCGCAGATGGCCGTGACTGCCGCACCCTCGATCCGGACCAGGTTTCTGATATGCCCGGTTCCCATGCCGCCCACGCCCACAAATCCGACCCGGACCGAATCGGAGGAGGATTGGCCGGCCTTCGCTCGACTGCCGGCCGCCAGGCCAAGTCCGGCGACGGCGCCGGATTTCACAAAGTCTCGCCGATTGATGAATGAGCCGAGGGGCTGGTTTTCCGTTCTCATGCGGGTTCCTTTCCTGCCGGGCAGAGTTCTGGTCCCTGCCTTTCCTGGGAAGTAACTGATTACAGGCTGCAATTATATGCCAGCCGCCGGGTTTGACGGCTGATCGTTGACGAAAACGAACCACGAATGGACACGAATCAACACGAATAGACCAAGACAACAGATAGACCGGCTTCAATAACAGCGGCGCCCAAATGCTTCCGCAATATTGTGCCTTTAGTGTGACGCTGTCATGGGATGAGGGCTTGCTGTGAGCGCGGGCGTCCCGCCCGCACAAAGCCTGGCACAGTCTCGAACATCTCCCCCACTTGGATCAACCGGCAGCGCCGCCATGGCTGTTGCCACCGCAAGGGGCTCAATGCGATTTTCCCTTAGTGTCTTTCTTCGTGGCCCTTCACGGACCCCTTTCGAGTCTTTTCCAACCCCTTGGAGCCCCTTCACGGAGAACTCATTTTGACCCTTTCCCAACCCTCGGCGGACCCCTCTTGACTCTCCTCCAACCCCTTCGTGGCCCTTCGTAGTCCTTCGTGGCCCTTCGTGGATAAATCTTTTCCCGTTCACGCCCCTTTCGTGTACCCCCTTCGTGGATTTCTTTTTGGGCCTTCGTGGATAACCCCTCAACTGGTTTCAGACAAGTCCGGCCCCCGCCCTGCCGGGCGGATCATACGAGAGTGAAACAATCGGAAATCCATAATCCTTTCGCGACCTTGGTATCCCGTCGCGATTAACCTCAACGCCTTAGTGGCCCTTCGTCGTTCTTGGTGGCCCTTCGTGGATAACTCTTTTTTCTTTTGTTTCAGACAAGTCGGGCCCCCGCCCCCCACGACGGGGCGCATCACTCAGAGGGAAAACAGCCGTTCGTCAATGAAGACGAACCAGCAATGAACACGAATAGGCACGAGGACTGATGGACCTCCTTCAACGACAACTGGCGCCAAAAATGCTTCGGCACTTTTGTCCCGTTGGTGTGACCCTGTCATCGGAGGAAGCCCACCCGGGAGCGCGGGCGTCCCGCCCGCACAAATCCTCCCGCAGCTTCGGCCATCTCCTCCACCGGAATCAACCGGCAGCGGCGCCCTGCCTCTGCTTCAGCCGGGCCCATGCGGTTCCCGCCGACAGGGAGGTCGGCTGCAACATCGCAGGGAAACTGAGCGGCAACCGAAGGGACAGCATGCGGGCGGGACGCCCGCGCTCCCGGGGGTGTCGTCCCGATGGTGAGGTGGAGGGTATCCGGCGGGCGACTTCTCTGAAAGCCGGCCTGTCCCCTTTGGGAAACTCCCGTTTGCCTGAGAGCCGGGCGCCCGCCCCCCGCGACTGGGCAGATCATACGAGAGTGAAACAGGTTTTGTTTCAGACAAGTCCGGCCCCCGCCCTGCCGGGCGGATCATACATAGAGTGAAACAATCAGAAATCGATCATCCTTTCGCGACCTTGGCATCCCGTCGCGGTTAACCTCAACGCCTTAGTGGCCCTTCGTCGTTCTTAGTGGCCCTTCGTGGATAACTCTTTTTTCTTTTTTTCTTTTGTTTCAGACAAGCCCAAGAACCGCCGCCTACAGACCTTCGCCAATCGGGGCAAAACGGTGTATCCTTGCCGGACATCAAGCCACCGGGACAGGATAGGCCTGCGATCGACAGCGGGCCGTCGTCATCGAGGCAGACAAGACGGGAGGTCAACATGAAACGTTACCGGGCACTGCTTCTGCTGTCTCTCTGGCCCCTCCTGCAGGGATGCGCGGCCAAGGAAGAGATCACCCACGTGGATGTCTTCACCTCGGGCCAGGACGGCTACCACACCTACCGCATTCCGGCTGTCGAAACCGCCCCCGACGGATCGCTGCTGGTGTTTACCGAAGCTCGCAAGTACAACCGGCACGATCCCGGGACGCACGGCAACGACATCGATCTGGTCTACAAGCGCAGCACCGACGCCGGCGGGACCTGGTCGGAGATGATGGTGCTCGACGACCCCGGGGAGCGCTGGTCCTCCTGCAATCCGGTCACCCTGCTGGATCGGACCACCACCCAAGTGTGGCTGTTTCACAACCGGACCAGGCCGGACCGCAACAGTTCGAATGCCCGGGTCGGGACCGACGATGCCCAGTCCTGGGCACGCTACAGCCGGGACAACGGGCTCACCTGGTCGGAGCCCATGGACCTCACCGGGACCGCTCGCGACGTCGAGCACTGGGGAAGCGCTTTCTTCGGACCGGGGGGCGCCGTTCAGGATGCCAAGGGGCGCCTGATCGTTCCGGTCTCCCAGACTACTGGCAAGAGCGACGCTCCGCGCGCGGCCAGCGTCTGGACGGCGTTCGTCATCTACAGCGACGACCACGGAGAGACCTGGAAGCGGGGCCAGTTGGCATCCCCCGCCACCAGCGAGAACCAACTGGTCGAGTTGGCCGACGGCAACCTCCTGATGGACGCCCGCCAGGATGAGGGGCCCACGCGGCGGATCTTTCTCAGCAGCGACGGTGGTGAAACCTGGTCTCCCCCCAGGACCGGGCAGGTGGTGCCGCCCATCGCCTCCGCCATCGAGCGTTACTCCCTGGTGCCGGCCGGCGCCGACCGCAATCGGATCCTCTGGACCGGGCCCAAAGGCCCCGGACGCCAGACCCTGGTTCTGCGCGTCAGCTATGATGAAGGCGAGACCTTTACCAACGAACGGATCATCTCGGAAGAGAAGGCGGCCTACTCGGACATCACCCTGCTGCAGGACCGGAGCATCGGAGTCATCTGGGAGCGCGGCGGCTATGCCTTTCTCACCTTCTCGCGCTTCGACCTGGGAATTGCGGAGTAGGGGCGTCCCTTGTGGACGCCCAATGCGGGGATAACCGGGCGAACCGGAACAACCGGGCAACCACAAGGGTTGCCCCTACGGTGGGGGGTTCAGCGTGCGAACCCCGAGCCCGCCCGCGGCGTCCTTGCCCACACCGGGCCGACAGGGTAGAATCCCCCCGTTCGGTGGAATGGATTCGGAGAGAAGTCAGGCGAGGACGGTCCAACCTGACTTCGGAAATTGAGGGTCTCATGCGTGGAACAGTCGTGCTTGCCGGAATGCTTTGGGCGGCCGTGGGTGGCGTAACCCTGGCCGCCGCGGAGGAAGGGTCCAACAAGGAGAACGGGTTTCGAGACTCCTACGCCACTCTCAAACGAACCCTGTGGACCACCTCTCGCGTCCAGGGATCTCCCGATCCCCCCAACCCCTTCCGCACCGAGGTGGCCTTCCCCCACCTGAAGTTCGAGCAGCCGCTGGAGTTGACCATTGCTCCCGGCAGCGATCGCCTGTTCGTGGTGGAGCGATTCGGTAAGATTTTTTCTTTTGAAGTGAATCGGGAAACCACCGAGGCGGAACTGCTGATCGACCTGAAGAAGACCACCTACGGATTGGCGTTCCACCCCCGGTTCCAGGAGAACGGCTACTTCTACGTCACCTATGTGCTGGATCCCCTTAAGACCCTCCCCAAGGGAACCCGGATTTCACGCTTCCAGGTTCGGCCCGACAACCGCTACCAGGCGGATCCCGCCTCGGAAACCATCATCTTTGAATGGCCTTCCGGCGGACACAACGCGGGGTGTCTCAGGTTCGGGCCCGACGGCTATCTCTATATCGCCACGGGGGACGGCAGCGGCATTGCCGACGGGCATGACACCGGCCAGGATATCTCCGACGTTCTGGCCTCCATTTTGAGGATCGACGTCGACCGACCCGACCCCGGCAGGAACTACGGGATTCCCAAGGACAACCCCTTCGCGGGCCGGAAGGGGGCCCGTCCGGAGATCTGGGCTTACGGCCTGCGACAGATCTGGAAGATGAACTTCGACCGGCCGACCGGAAATCTCTGGGCGGGTGAAGTGGGCCAGGACCTGTGGGAAATGATCTACCTGATCGAGCGGGGAGGCAACTACGGTTGGAGCGTCCAGGAAGGCAGCCACCCCTTCCGGCCCGAGCGCCGCCTGGGGCCGACGCCCATTCTGAAGCCCGTGGTCGAGCATGGCCACTCCGATTTCCGCTCCATCACCGGAGGCTTTGTCTACCGCGGCGACCGGCTGCCCGAAATCGCCGGCACCTACGTCTACGGGGACTATGACACTGGACGTATCTGGGGGTTCCGCCATGACGGAGACCAGGTCAGCGACCACCGGGAGCTGGTCGACACCTCCTTCCGCATCATCGATTTCGGACAGACCCACCAGGGCGAGCTCTATGTGATGGACTTCATCGGCGGCCAGATTCATCGGTTGGTTCCCTCTCCGGCGGTGCACCAACCCGACCAGTTTCCCCGCCGGCTGAGCCAGGCGGGACTCTTCGCCTCGGTGCGGGAGCACAAGCCCGCCCCCGGCCTGATTCCCTACTCGGTGAACTCGGAGCTCTGGTCCGACGGCGCCGTCAAGGAGCGCTGGATCGCCATCCCCGGGAACTCCCAGGTGGAATTCGACACAGTGGAGTACCCGCAACCCGCGCCTGGGGCCCCCCTGGGCTGGCGTTTTCCCGACGGGACGGTGATCGTCAAGACCTTTTCCCTGGAGCTGGAGGCTGGAAACCCGGACAGCCGCCACCGGGTGGAGACCCGCCTGCTCCACCACGAGGCCCTGGGGGGAACTGAGGAAGTGGGAGACCAGTACTGGAAGGGCTACTCCTACGTCTGGAACGAGGACCAGACCGACGCCACCCTGGTCGGAACGCGGGGCCTGGATCGAACCTACACCGTTGCCGACCCGGAGGCCCCCGGCGGAAAGCGGGAGCAGGTCTGGCGCTTTCCCAGTCGTGCCGAATGCACGCTCTGCCACACCGTCCCCGCCAAGTACGTCCTGGGCTTGAACACCCTGCAGTTGAACAAGGAGCACGACTACGGATGGACGACGGCCAACCAGTTGGAGGTGCTGCACCGGTTGGGGGTGTTCACCGAGCCGCTGCCCTCGCCGCCGGCAGAGCTTCCCAGGATCTACGATCACCTCGACCGAACCGTTTCTCCGGATGAGCGGGCCCGGGCCTACCTGCACTCCAACTGCGCCCACTGCCACCAGAAATGGGGAGGCGGCAACGCCGATTTTCTACTGCACGCAACTATCTCCCTGAAAGAGACCAAGACGCTGGACGTGCCTCCCGGCCACGGAGATTTCGGAATTGCCGACGGCCGCCTGCTGGCTCCGGGAGATCCCGAGCGGTCCTTGATCCTCTACCGCATGACCAAGCTGGGCCTGGGCCGCATGCCGCACATCGCCTCCAACCTGGTCGACCGGGAGGCAGTGGAGCTGATTCGGGAGTGGATCTCGAGCCTGCCGGCCGAAGTGGCCGCCAACCGGCCCTGATGGCGCGCCTGGTCCTTCTCCGCGACCTGCAATGAGGCCATCCTTCAAGACCCTCCGTTGGCCGAACTTGGCCATGGCGCTGCTGTATCTCTTTTGCCTGGCCGTCCAGTTCAACGATCCCGATCCCTGGCGCTGGGCGGGCCTCTACGGTCTGGCCGGCCTGTGTTGCTGCCTGAGCGCTCTGGGCCGCCTGCCTCGAATCATGCCCCTGGTGCTGGCCCTGGGGTCCCTGGCCTGGGCCGGGATGCTGGCTGCGGGAGTGTCCGGCGCGCTGCCGGCCTGGGAACTTCTGGCCGCCTTCGAGATGGCGAACCTGGCGGTGGAGGAGATCCGGGAGATGGTTGGACTGATTCTGGTCGGACTGTGGATGGCCGTTCTGACCCGCTTCCCCGGCCGCAGGTCTCCGCACTGAAAGACCTTTCAAACGAACTCCCGATCATCGAGCGAGCCCGCTTCGCCTGCAGCAGCTTTTTATCCTGTTAATCCTGTCCATCCATGTTCCCCACCACGCCGCCGAGACGGCATCCCCTGGGAGCGCGGGCGTCCCGCCCGCATCCTGTTCCTTATGGCGGTCGCTGAGCATTAGCGCGACTTTGCAGGCAACCACCACCTCGGTAGTAACCCCAACGGCCGGGCCGAAGGAGAGCCAAGGCGCCGTTCCCGGTTGAACCAAGTGGAGGAGATGGCCGAGGCTGTGCCAGGCTTTGTGCGGGCGGGACGCCCGCGCTCCCAGCAAGCCTTCATCCCATGACAGCGTCACACCAAGGGCACAATATTGCAGAAGCATTTGGGTGCCGCTTGTCGTTGAAGCAGGTCGATCCGTGTTTTGGTCTATTCGTGTTGATTCGTGTCCATTCGTGGTTCGTTTTCATGAACAATCGGCCGTTTTTGCTGGAATGATCCAACTATCGTGCGGGGCCGTGGGCCGGGACAGCGGGACCTTTATGAGGAGAGAACGCGGGTTGGGAGCCAGCCAGGGCAAGGCAAGCTTGTGCGGGCGCGGGCGCGGCAGGCGGTCAAACTGGTCCGCCGGAAAGTTGGCTTTGGCGATCAAGGCCACCTGTGTTGCCACTGGTTGCGATCAATGCCGCAGGTCCGGCTCCAGTGAACACGGGCGATCGGAGGAAACTTCAAGGACGGTTTCCAGCTCAGGCCGCAGGCAAGTCAAGGTTCGAAATCCCAACCCTAGCCGGGTCCATGGATGCATGCCATTCGGGTACGACCCCAACCAGCCCTGCGTCCTTGCCGGAAATGCAGAAATGCAACCGGACCAGCAGTCACAGACCGCTGGTCCGGCGGGTGGCTTCGGGTGAGGTTCAACCCTTGACGCGGTTGATCGTCCTCACCGCCAGCACGGTGACGATTCCGGCCGTCAGTGCCATGCTGATCGTGTCGACGATGGCGTCCAGTTGACCGCCGATCCCGGGGATGGCGCCCAGCACGTTGGCTTTTGCGGCAATGGCCACCGCAACGGCAACCACCAGGTAGTCGGTGGCTTCCTCGGCGTTGACGGCCATGGCGGCATACGCCAAGCCCGCGACGACCACAACGATCCCAATTACGCCTGCATCCTGCAGGTCGGGGGCAACGGCCTTCACAATTGCCAGTACTGCCACCAAAGCAACGAGAATTCTATTTACCATTTTGTTCTCTCCTCGTAGTCACCAATATATGTCACGGCGCACCATCGACTTTCCGAAATGGACAGCCTCGGCCATCAGGGACGATCAAGCGGATGTCACGCTGTGTGAGTGGGAGATATATATCAAGGCTTCCGCGATTTGAATAGCAAAAAATGAAAGAAAAAAACGCCGCCCGAAGAGGCGTCCGAAAAGTTTCGCCCGGAGGCAAGGGAGAATCACGGAAACGCCGCGCCGGGACTGCGATTTCGCCGACGCTCGATCTACACTGGATGGGGGTCGTTTCCCATGGCTTGCGCTCCGCTTACGCCCAAAGCTATATGCCGGCGCGGCTTCCCCGCTCCCAAGGAAGCCTTGCAGGCGGCGTTTCGTCGGGTGACCTGCGGCGGCCACGGCAAATCCTCGGTCCCCAAGACCACGACACGCCTGGGGACGACTTCGCAAAGGGGCCCGAAGCACGGAATTAAAGCAGTAGAGTTATCTTGACATTATATGACTGGTCACATAAACTAGTCATATGGATACTATCAACGCGTCCGACTTCAAGGCCCGCTGCCTGGCGATCCTCGACCGCGTCCAGGCGACCGGCGAGCCCGTGGTCATCCTGAAGCGCGGTCGACCCGTAGCTGAGCTACTTCCCGCAAGCGGAAGTCAATCCAAATACCCTCAGTTGGAATTGGCCGGCACGGTCCGCGAGGTGGGTGACATCCTCGGTCCGGTGTTGCCCGAAGAGGATTGGGAAAGCCTCCGGCCATGAGCTTGCTGCTCGACACCCATATACTCCTCTGGTGGCTCAGCGATTCCAGCCGACTCTCGGCCGGCCAACGAGAGGCCCTCGGCCGGGCCAGCGAGAAATCGCCGTTGCTGGTGTCCGACATTTCGCTCTGGGAAGTGGCCATGTTGCACAGCCTGGACCGGATCAGGCTGGCGTTGCCACTGAGAGAGTGGCTGAGTAAAGCGGTAGCGCCGCCGCTGGTTCGGAGGCAGGGCATCTCTCCGGCCATTGCGACGGAAGTGGCTGCGCTTCCCAACTCCTTCCACCGCGACCCGGCGGACCGGATTATTCTGGCAACCGCTCGGGTCCTGGGCGCGACACTGTTGACCCAGGACCAACGAATCGTCGACGCGGGACTTGTGGACACCCTAAACTGATCGGCGGTCCTGGAGTCTTCAGGCACTGCGTCAACAATCCGCAATAGGCCTCGGCATCAGGATGATAGCGAGTGCCCGGGTCGTAATATTTGTCAAGAACAGCTAAACTAAGCTAAACTGTTTGTGCCTTGATCGGGCTCAGCCCGAAAGCGGCGATCAACAGGACCTCTGCAGTAATCCTTCCAAGGTCTCGCCGTCAACCAATCCCTCTTACCCTTAACTGTTGTCTGGGTCGGAAACTACGGCCCTGCCGTACAGGATCTGCCTGTGCGCGCGCGGCGGAGAAAAATATATTGATATCCAGTTCCGTATCTACTACTTTGACCGGTTTCGAACGGTTCGAACTCCATGAATCCCTCGTTCGCGGCATTCGCGGCCTTGGCTTTAAGAATCCCTGGCCGATCCAACAGGAAGCTATTCCCGCGGGTCGCGCCGGTCGCGACGTGTTGGGCCTGGCCCAGACCGGTACCGGCAAGACGGCGGCCTTTGCACTGCCGCTGCTCGACCGGCTTCTCAAGGTGCGCCGCCCAGGCCCTCGAGTTCTGGTGCTCGCCCCCACACGGGAACTCGCCACTCAGATCGCGGCTGAGATCCGCACGCTGTCCAAGTTCACACGCCTGAAGACCATCACGGTCTATGGTGGCGTTTCGACGCGTAACCAGATCAACTCGCTACGCCAGCACCCGGAAATCATTGTGGGCTGTCCGGGACGCGTGCTCGACCTGCTCGGGCAGCGAGTGCTCCGCCTCGGCCACGTAGAAACACTGGTCCTCGACGAGGCCGACCACATGTTTGACATGGGTTTCTTGCCCGACATTCGCAAGATTCTCGCTACGATGCCCGAGCGGCGCCAGAACCTGCTGTTTTCAGCCACCATGCCGAGAGAGATTCGTCGACTGGCGGACGATTTGTTGACGGATCCCCACGTGGTCGAGCTGGCTGGTCCAGCCCCGGTCGCCACCGTCGATCACGGCCTGTACATGGTCGGGGAGGGGCGTAAGAGAGTCCTGCTTGAACACCTGCTCACCGGCGACGATTGCGACTCGGCCATTATCTTCACTCGTACCAAGCACCGAGCCCAGCGATTAGCGGATCAGTTGAGCCGGGATGGACACCGAGCCGTAGGTCTTCAGGGATCCATGTCCCAGGCCCAGCGCGATCGCGCCATGAGCGGGTTCCGCGCCCGTCGCTTCAATATCCTCGTAGCCACGGACATCGCGGCTCGAGGCATAGACGTGAGCGGTGTTTCCCATGTGATTAACTTCGATGTGCCGAACACTCCGGAAGGCTACACCCACCGCCTCGGACGTACGGGCCGTGCGGAACGCGAGGGTATCGCCTGCACCTTCGTCACCGGTATTGATCGCAGCTGGGTTCAGGCCACCGAACGCATGATCGGCGCACCGATCCCGCGTCGGAAGGTCGTCGGCTTTGAGCCCGACGTCGTCGAGCACTCCCCACGCCCTCGCCAGCCCTATGGTCATTACGTGCGTGGCAGGCGGCCTGGCGGAGAGTCGCCCAATCGTGGGCGCCATTCCAATTACTCTGGCCGCGGGCGCAGTAGCAACCAGAAGCGCGTCGCTTAGCCGGAACGCACAGCCTTCAGACTGTGACTCGGATTCCGATTCCGTTCGGCCAACTCCACCACCAACCGGTCCCTCAATCCCGGGTGACCGGTCTCAGCAGTTCCTGGTACAGATCAGGGCGGCGTTTACGCAGGGTAAAGTTGGTATTGGCCCGGGCCTTGGCAAAGGATTCGGCCGTCAGGTCGGCCACGGCCATGTCGGCTTCGATTTTCCGGGTATGGGACTCCGCCAGCAGGGTGCCATCCGGAGCGAAGACCAGCGTTCCACCGGCATGGTAGGGCTGGCGGCGGTATTGGGGACGATAGAACTCCACCGTTCCCGACGCTCCGGCCTGATTGGTGATCATGGCGAAGACTCCGTTCTCGACGGCGCGGAAGCGGTAGAGGCTGAGTTGGTCCTTGGCCCGGCGGGCGACCGCCTCCTCGGTGTCCTCGGTCCAGGGACCGCTGCGGCCGGCGCTGGGCATCAGGAGGACTTCAGCCCCTTTGAGGGTCAGGATGCGGGCGACCTCGGGGTACATGGCGTCGTAACAGACGATGACGCCGACCTTGCACTTCCCCACGTCGTGCACGGGCAGGGCGCTCCCCCCCACGTACATCAGACCCTCGTCCTCGGACATGTGGACCTTGCGGGACTTTCCCAGGTAGCCGTCGGGACCGACCAGGACCTGGCAGTTGAAAACCAGATCCTTCTCCTTTTCCGACATGCCCACCGCCAGCACCATCCGGAACTCGCGCGCGATCTGCTCCAGGCGCCGGACGCTGGGGCCTCCCGGAACCGGCTCGGCGGCCGACCAGCACTCCTCCGCCATCCAGTGGCCGTGGATGGCCAGCTCCGGGAAAAGAGCCAGCTCCACCCCCTGCTCGGCGCCTTTGCGGGCCCAGCGTTCCACCTCCGCCAGATTCCGCTCGGCCTCCCCCAGATATCCATTCATTTGAATTCCGGCCACTCTGACGGTTTGCAAGGAATCCTCCTTCCCTAGAACCGAATGCTCCAGGTCCCCGACTCCAGGTAGACGTCCAGGGCCACACCCTTGAGATAGTCGTAGCAAAAGGTGTTGAGGGCGCCCAGGGCCCCCAGGTCGGAGGGGTCGCGGACCGCCCCGGCCCAGTGTTGGATGGCGGACCTCAGCAGGGTCAGGGCCTTCTCCAGCCGGCGATTGGTCTCGGTCATGGCTTTTTCGAAGGCCGGGGCGTCCTTGCCGGCCAGCGCTTTCCTGGATTGCCCGTAGGAGAGCCTGGCCCGGCGCACTTCCTGCACGGCCGCGATGTAGTCGGTGCCGAAGTTCAATTGTCCCAGAAGCTGCCGGACATAGCTCTTTCCCTGGGGGCGGCTTTTTTGCAGGGCCGATGCCACCAGCGGCGCTGCCTTGAGATAGTGCGCCCGCAACTCGTCCCATCCCGGGTTGGGGCCCGAATCGGAATGCCAGTGCTTGCGCATCATGGTAGTGACCGGGAAGAGAAATCCCATGGCCACCCGGTCTCCGATGAGGGTGGCTTCTTCCAGGATGCGGTAGGCATCCAGCATGTCGGACACGGCTCCTTCCCCGCACACCTGCCGGACCTGATCCCGATAGACGGATTCGGGGGTGACGCTGGAGGACCAGGAGGCCTGGGCCAGGTAGGCCGTCCCCGCCTCCAGCTTGGTGACCAGGAACTGCCGGCCGAAGAAGCCGTAGACGTTATAGCGCTCCATGGCCTGGAAGATGCGATGGAGCGGCTGGGTGGGCAACTGGGGGAGGATGCCGATGTTGTCGTCGGCCAGGGTGGCCAGAACCCCCACCTTCATGGGACTGTGCTCGGCAAAGGCCAGCATTTCGGTGCGTTCGGCAGCCAGCGAGGTCAGGTAATCCATGGGGACCATCAACATGACCCGACCCGGGAAAATCCGGGGCATGACCGGATAGAATTCGTCGCTGAAGGTGCTCACCACCACCGTGGCCTCGGGATTGGCCGTCTCTTGAAGGATCCCACCCTGGTTGAGCAGCTTGTCCAGCGTGTCGGCGTTGGCCAGGGCCCCTTTGAGCTCCTCCACCGGCCGGGTCCCCCGGCGCACCCCCACCGGCAGGGTATTGGCCTTGGCCGACTCCAGCATCCGATCCAGGCTGAACTCCGGTTCGAGCCCGTACTTGCGGTCCAGGCGATCCCACATCTCCCGGTACTTCTCTCCGCCTCCCGGCAGCTCCGGCTGGGTCAATCCATAGAAGTCCGCTTCCGGGTAGGTGTTGACGTGAGCCCGGATGATGGTCTTGTTCAGCTCCATGACGGCGGGATTGTCAGGCGTCATGTAGGGAAACGCTTGCGGATCGACGGCGTATTCCGAGATCCCCAGGCGGGCGTTGCGGGCGCCCTTCATCGCCTCCCGGGGGATGTACTCCCGGTCCGACCACTGGGGCAGCTTCCAGTTGAACTCGTTGGTGAACTGGTTGATCCTGAAGTTCAGACCGGTCTGCATGCCGCGGCGTTCGGCATAGGCAAACAGCTCGTGCAAAAGGCCCTGGGCGGCTCTCACCCGTTCCTGGTAGGTGGCGGCGCCGGCCAGTTCCGGGTTCACCAGTTGGCTTCGCCCCCCGAACAGCTCCCGGCCAATGGTTTCTGCATGGATCGGGACCTTCCAACCATAGTGCAAAACTCCGGTGACCTTGGGTTGGTCCCTCATCTGGTAGTGCACGAAGGGCTGGTGAGGATAGATCTGCACATAAAGGACGTTGAACTTCAGCTTGGCCAACTGATCGATCAGATGGCGGTAGTCCTTCATGCCGTAAAAGATGAGAGAGGTGGCCAGGTTGTTGATGGCGCGGTAGGAACGAAACCGGAACCGGGGCTCCCGCACCAGGTCCAGTTGGCGGGGCGGGAATGGCTCCGCAACTTCTGGGAAGATGTCTTTCTCCAGCAGGAAACGGACGCCGGAGCGCTCCACCAACTCATAGACCGCCCACAGGGTCGCGGCGGGGCTGCCTCCCCCCAGGATGAGCATCTCCCGGTCTGCGCCGCTCACCCGCTTGAGGACGATGCCCTGGTCGCTGACCCGCGGCCAGGTGTGATGGACTGAGATGCGTTGGAGGGCGGGATTGGTTTGGGGATTCCCCAGGAGGATGCTGAAGCGGGAACCGGTCCCCAGGGCACGGACCAGCTCCGGGTGGATGCCGTAGAGCTCTCTCAGATAGCGGCTCAGCTCATGGGCGGCAAAGACTTCCAGGTCCGGCGCTTCGGGCCCCAGCACAATGGAGCAGCGGATGGGCTCATCCCGGGTTGAAGTCGCCTCGGCTCCGGTTTCGGCCCATGCCTGCCCCGGACCCAGGCAGAGGGCCGCCGCCAGCAGCACCGGCAGGCCTGCCCCCCACCGGCGAACGCCTGTTCGGGGAGGATTCCAATGGCTCGCCCCAGGCTGGCCCCAGGCTCGCGCCCGGTTAACGCACCGTAGGCGTTTAGCGTTTTCGGGGAGCTGGCACGGTGAAGACTCGGCGGCGGCCGAGCTGGAGTCCTGGGCTGGAGTACGAGGGTAATCCATTGGGAAATCCTGTCCCCCGGCAGTGTTGTGGGTTAGGCGAGAGCTGCGTAGCTGCGGTCGACGGCAGTCAATCCAGGCAACATCTCCTACAGGTCTTCCTTATAGAGCAGCGTAGCTGCGACTCAGTGTAGCCCCGGGCGGGAGCCCGGGGTCGTATGAACCACGCGCTGCCGGAGCCGCGTATGCGGCGAATCAGTAGCCGGGTCCCGAAACGCACTGCCTCTCCAAGACCACGCAAGACACGTACCTCTTCTAAAGGGCGCAGGTCCCCTGTCGGAAGTGCTGCAGACTACGGTTGGCAGGCCCGGCGATAGTCAGCCAGCCGCTCCGCCACGAAGCCCTCCAGGTTGACCGACTCGAAGAAGCGGGCACCCTTGTCGTAGAGCTGCTTGACATGCTCTTCGTTCTCAGGCGAGACGCCGACATGGATGCCGTGCCGCCTGCCGACTTCCAGGGCCTTGTCCAAGGCCTGCAGTACCAGGGGATGGCGGGTCTCAATGGGGTGTCCATAGGCCGTGGAAAGATCCCAGGGGCCCATGTTGAAGATATCGATGCCGGGGACGGCGCCAATGGCCTCCAGTTGCTCGACGGCAGCCGGCTCCTCCAGCATGAGCGCCACCAGGACCTGATCGTTGGCCTGCTCCAGGTAGGCGCGGGCGTCCTCCAGTCCATAGCCGATGGGGCGTCCGGGCCCGGCGCCGCGCTTTCCCTGCGGGGGGTACTTGCAAAGCGATACCGCCGCCCTGGCATCCTCGACGCTGGAGATATGGGGAAAGAGGATGCCGTCGGCCCCATGGTCCAGGGCCTGCTTGACCAGGGTCCGGTCCACTCCAGGCACCCGTACGATGGGAGTGGCCCCGGTGGCCCGCACGGCCAGAATCATGGCGTCCAGAGTGTCGCTGCTTACGGTTCCATGCTCCGCGTCCAGCATGATGCACTCATACCCGGCCAGACCGGCGATCTCGGCCAGGTTGGGATGAGGGGTTCGAATGGTGCAGGAAAAGACCGCCTTGCCCTGACGCAGCAAGGCCTTCATTCGGTTTTGCATGAGATCAAGACTCCTCTGGTTAGTGATCAGTGGTTAGCCGGCCCCCCGCCCTGCCGTGCGGACCATACGAGCAAAAATGGGTGACCGTTAATGAACATGAACCACAAATGGACACAAATACAGATGAACCTCCTTCAACGACAAGCGGCACCATTATGCTTCTGCAATTTTGCGCCCTTGGTGTGACTTCGTGTCCTTCGTGGATGACTCCTCAGTTGGCTTCAGACATATGGCCAGTTAGATCTCTTGAATCGAAAGATCATTGACAGATGAGTCAAGTATCGTGAACCTCGGATTGTATATTGAGGATTTGAGCCAAAATCAGTTGTCACACCCCCCAATTGACAATTCATCAATCAGTTTATTGGTGTTCATTCGTGTCCATTCGTGGTTCGTCGTTTTCCTTCGTGGAGAACTCTTATCGGTCCTTCGTGCCCTTCGTGGATGTCGTTGCTGGATATCCCCATCGACTGGTTTAAGACAAGTGGAGCGCTTTGGGAGCATACAAGCGTCTTATGACCTGGTTGCACCTTTTGACGGACTGCGCCGACATCAGCAAGATGCTTAACGCGGCGATCAAAAAACTAACCACTAGCCACTATTCACTATTCACTGAAACACGCCCTCAGTTCAGGCCTTCCGGAAAGCGGAATCCCTTCACTTTGGTCTGGATGGACCACACCGAGGATTGGCCCACCATGTAGAGCACGTCGCTGTTCTTGCCGCCGAAGGTCAGGCTGACCGGAAACTGCGGGCACCAGATGGTTCCCACGTAGTTGCCATCGGCATCGAAGATCTGCGCCCCCGAGAGCGTGGCCACGTAAATGCGGCCGTCGGTGTCCACCGCCATGCCGTCGGCCTGGGAGTTGAAGCGATCCTTCAATTCCTTGGCATCCAGCACGTCCGGTCCCAGGTTCAGCATGGCGAACTTGCGCTTGTTGGTGAGCGAGCCATCCTCCTGGACGTCGTAGGCCCAGACGAAGTTTTCTCCGGGCTGCAGCCAGGTGTTGTTGACATAAAAAGTCTTGCCGTCCGGAGAAATCTCCACCCCGTTGGGCATGGCGTATTCGCCCGCCGGGATCACCACCTTGCTCTTGCCTTTGGGGTCGCGGTAGTAGACCTGGGTCCCCGGCATCTTCTTGGCGTCCGGGATGAACTGGGGATCGGTGACGTAGATCCCGCCTTTCAGATCCATCACCAGGTCGTTGGGGCCGTCGATGCGGGTGCCGCCAACCTTGGAGAGCACGGTCCTCCGAATCCTTCCGCTGCGGGGACTCATCTCGATCACTCGGTGGCCGAACATGTCGCAGACCAGGAGATTCCCGCGCCTGGAGGCGATGGTTCCATTGGTCTGCATCCCCCGGGCGATGACCTTCCACTTACCGTCGGGCGACATGCGGATGGTTCGGCTCTTGCTGACATCGGCCGACCAATCAGCGCGGAAGTGCATGTCGGAGAAGTAAAGATTGCCTTTCAACCAGGTGGGGCCCTCGGTAAAGACGAATCCCTCGGCCAGCTTTACGGGCTCGACCCCCGGGTCGACGACCTCATGGAAGAGGGCGTTCTGCTTCTCCGCATAGGCGATGTAGTCGGGACGAACCGGCCAGAAGACATCCAGCGCATCGGCTCCAAACTCTCCCATGTGGCCGGAGTGGACCATCCCGCCCGGCTGCAGCAGGACGTCCTGCTCCTTGCCGCTCATGGGGTAGCGGCCGTCCATGATGCCCTCCTCCAGCGACCCGCGCAGGGCGATCATCAACTGATCCTCGGGATGGATGTGGAGGGGGAAATTGGAATTGGGGTCCATTCGAATCCAGCTCAGCATGGCGTTCTTGCCCCAGATCAGCCGGGAGAGGGCGCCGCTGTGCTTGTAGGTCTTGTCCTTGGCCAGAGGCGTCAAGGCCGTCCACTGGACCTCGTTCAGGTTGTAGACCTTGTTGGGCTCGATGGATGGAGTCACGGCCTGGTCAGGAAAGGAAACCCGCGTGTCCTCGGAATGGGGCTTCCCGGCCAGGCTCAAGTGGTCCAGCCGAACCGGAGAGAAGACCTCAACGGCCTTGAGCCCCTCGCTGCCCGCCTGCAGGGAACGCTTGCTGCCCGGCGTCAGGTAGAGCACGCTGTCCTTGCTCAACTCGAAGGTCTCTTCCCCGACCACACAGGTCGCGGAGCCCTCCTGCACCACCGTGATCAGCTCTTCACCCAGCGCCTGCTCGGGGTAGCTGCTGCCCGCCTCCATGCTGAGGAGCTCCATCAGGGCCCCCTCTCCCCAGGCTACGGTGGCCTGAACGCCTTCGGCGATCTTGATGACCGGAAGCTCCGCCCGGGGATGGATCTTGCCCGCCTCCAGGCTGGGTGTGACCTCGGTATGGGGGATATCGCGGTCCCGACCCTGGATACTGTGCTCCTCGATCACCTTCTGGTTGAGGGCCCGCCACCCGTTCTGGGCCGTGCAGCCGCTCGCCATGGAGAACAGGACGCCCCAGGCCAGCCAAATCAACCCCTGTGAACCTCGTTTTGCCCGCGTCATAGTGGATACTCCTTCTTTGAATGGAATCGAAGCATGACTCAAATTGAGAATCCCGGGACGTCCCCTCTGCTTCTCCGGCGCGGGAAGGGGGCCCGGGATGGAACGGCTTATCCTCGACGATAGCTCAAGTGGATCTCGACGCTCTGCACCGTCAGAGGCGGTCGGATACGGGGATCGCGCTTCAGCAGCCGCACCTGGATCCGATGGATGCCCCGGCCGGCCCGATCCGGCGACAGGCGCCAAACCAGCCAACTGTTTTCCGCCACATCGGAGGGATTGTCCGGGTCTTCGGCAGCTACGTTTCGTATCTCGGGCTTGGAAAGGAGGTTTCCATCCAGCCGCACCTCGACGCGGTCGTTCACCGAGTGGTTCTTGAGCTCCAACTGCAATTCGATCTTGTCCAGATTCCCGGCCTGCGCCTCCTTCCGGGTATCGTCGTAAACCCCCACCTGAAAGCCGGGGCCCTCCTCGGTCAGGGTGGGATAGAGCTTGACGGGAGTCTCTCCGTAGATGCGGTCGTGCAGGTCGGCTCCGGCCCAGGCCCCCTCCTTGGGTTCGCTGAAGGGCCACCCTCCGACGTATCGATGGAGGGCGGCGTACACCTTGTCGGTCCGCTGCAGGGTTTCCGGGGCGCCGATGGTGGTGAGCAGGGGCCGCCGCGTCCTCTCGTTGGCATGCCAGTTGAAGACGTAGATGCCGTCGGCTCCCCGTTCCCAATAGGCACTGGCGGCCGCTCGCACCATGGCCGTATTCCACTGCTGCTGCGGCAGGAGGCTCTCGTGGGAACCCCAGAAGCCGGAGTCGAACCCAGGGTAAAAGGGAATCCCCGAATCCTTGAGCAAGGCCTGGAAGGCCTCCACCTCGATGCCGTAGTCGGTTCCGGCTCCTCCTCCGGCGATGACCAGGTCGCAAAGCCCTTCCTTGACCCAGGCCGGCAGGTCGTAGCCGATCCGCCCGCAGGACTCCATGGTGGTGGCCACCCGGACCGCCAGGTGAAGGGGTTTGCCCCGCTCCCGGCCCACCTGATCGGTCATGCGGCGCAGCGCCCGTTGCAGGTCGGTCAGGGTGTAGCGCAGCCGGTAGGCGTCGTCGGAAGGCAGGTGAAAGGCATGCCGCTGCCAGTCCAGCTCGATGCCGTCCCAGTCCGCCAGGCGGCAGACTTCGGTCACGTGGCGCAGCCGGTGCTCCCGGACCTCGGGGATGGCGAAATTCCAGGAGGCCGCGAACCACTTCGGAGCCTGGCGCGGCCCCAGGCACCACTCCGGGTGGTCGCGGCGCAATTGGGTCAATCCCTGCATCCGCGACCCTGCCATCTCGGAGACCTGCAGTCCCCGAAAGTGATTGTCATTCATTCGGATGGAGGCATAGACCTGCATCCCCAGCTCGTGCCCTCGGTCCACCACGGCCTGGAAGGGGTTCTCGCCCCGCTGGATCATGGCCCGTACCCCTTCGCTGTGGCGCATGGACCCGACCCTGTCGTAGACCCGGTCCACGGTGTCACCGACCATTTCCATGGATTGGGAGGGCCACTTGGCCTCATGAGTGCCCAGACACCAGAAGTGAGCCCCGACCTGGGTGTCCTCCATGGGGGCATAGACCTTGTCCAGAAACTGGTCCAGCGACTGGGGAAATTCCGAGTAGTTGTGGGGGGCTCCGTCCCAGTTGTAGATGATGCGGTAAGCGGGGGGCTTGGGTCGTCCGGCGCGTGCCGGACGGGGGTTCGGTTTTGTGCCTGAAGGAGTTGGAGGAGTGGCCAGCGCATCCCCGAGCGCGGCTGCTCCCAGCGCCCCGGCGCCCAGAAAAGTCCGGCGGGTGTGCTCCATTTTCAATCTCCCTTCCTGTCCCGGCTGGAACCCGGACGAAAAGACCTGTCCCCGCCGAGAGGGTCAGGCCCTGCAGAAATGAGAGCCTTCGGGTGGCCGATAACGGATCTGCAGCTCGGGAGTCTCCAGCTTGCGGTTGCCCTGGACTTTCGATTCCAGGCAGTGGTCGAGGATCCCGCTGACGATCAGGGTCCGTTCCGCCGGAAAGGGGGCGCGGCCCGTTTCGATCATTTCCTCGATTTTTTCCACCAGGCAGGCGGAATAGGTGACGTTGGGCGTGGGCGGCAGTTGAAACAGGATGGACTGAGGTTCCGGCACCCCTTGCAGCCGGGCGGCAAAGGTCCGGTCTCCGACGCCGCCGTTCAGCATGAGCAGGGTGGACTGCAGGCCGTCGGCGTGCTCGATAAAATAGGCCGCCGGCTCCTTGACGATCTTCGGCAACTGACCGTTGTTGGCCAGATCCTGGGGCCGGGCGTCGATCAGGGTATCTCCCAGCAGCGCGTTGGATCGCGACAGGGCCGCCTCCAGCAGCCTCTTGGACCACCGGCCCTCCTCGCCCGCCTTCCACACCGCATCCCCCTGGATCAGTTGCACCGACTTGATGCCGGACTCTCCTCCCCGGCGCCGCTCCACCATGCACTGCATGGCCTCCAGAGCATGATAATCGCTGGCGTCGGAGGAGCCCACACCTACCATCAGGGCTTCCTCGATGACGCAGTCCAGGGGAAACTCGATGGCCGGGATTCTCCAGGTCACCGGCAGGGAAGACCCCGCCAGCAGGGGGAACCCCAGCCGCTTGGAATCGGCCACCATCTTCTTGGCCTTGGCCGTGTCGTAGGAGAGGTGCTTGTCGTTGAACACCGGAACAGCCCGCCCATCCTGCTGGAAGACTTCCACCACCTGCTGGAAGAGCTCGTAACGCGGATAGAGAACCTGCCCCTTGGCGTTGCGGGGATAGTCTCCGTGCTCGATGATCAACACTACGGCATCCACCGCCAGCTTGTCCCCGCCGCACCTCAAGGCCTCCTGGACGGTGGGGTAGACCTGAAAGCCGAACTCGCTGGCCCGGGCCTGGCTTTGATCTCCCTCGGGCTTCTGGTCGACATACAGGGAAACCACGTCCATTTCCGGGAGGTGCCACCGGCCCTTGCGGGGATAGCCCACCAGAAAGCGATCACCGAAATGCTGAGCATGGGACAGATAGGTCCAGATGGAGGCGATGATGGCCAGTTTTTTCCGTTTTTTGGCGGATGGCTTTCCGGAGCAGCCCAAATGGGCCGCCAGACCGGAGGCCGCGGCTATTTCCAGAAAGGTCCGTCTGCTGAGCATCAACTCCTCCGGAAGGTGGACTCTTGGGTCGGTTGGTAGCGGATGTCCAAGTGGGGCGTCTCCAGGCGTTTTTGCCCCTGCCAGACGGATTCGACACCGGCGGCCGTCAAGCCGGTGGTCAGCAGGGTGCGTTCCACCGGGTAGGTGGCCTTCCCCGTCAGAAACATCTGCTCTACGCTATGGCATTGCGGGTTGAAGAAGTTGCAGACCTCCCGGGGCGGCAGAAACATCTGGGTGGAGAACACCTCCCCCCCCTTGAGGCGAGCGGCGAAAGTGAAGTCCATCACCAGTCCTTCCATGAGCAGGATGGTCCCCTTGAGGCCGTCCAGATACTCGAAGCGATAGGCGACCGGCTGGTTCTCAGTGATCAGCCCCGGAATCTCCTCCAGGCTGGGCAGGACGTGGTTGAACCCCTCACGGCTGGGAGTCAGGTTGTGGCTGCGGCAGAGGCAGGCCTGGAACAACTCAGGATCCCACCCACCCGCCTGCCAGGATCCGGCCTTCATGGCCTGGTAGACCGGATCTCCCTTGAGGCCGTGGATGGATGCCGCCCCGGTCTCGCCCCCGCGCCGGCGCTCGACCATGCACTGCAGCCCTTCCAGGGCGTGGATGTCGTATCCGTCCATCCCTCCCACGGCCAGGCAGAGCGCCTCCTCGATCTCCACTCCCAGAGGCATGTCGATGGAGGGCAGCCGGGGCGTCACCGGCACCGAGGAGCCAGCCATGAAGGCAAAGTCCAACTCCCTGGAGATGTCCACCATCTCCTTGGCCCATTCCCACTTCCAAGAAAGGTGCTTGTCGTTGAACACCGGAACGCTCCGCTGGCTGTCCCGGAAGACCTGGGCGATTTCCTTGAAGAACTCGTAGCGTGGGTAGAGCGTCTGTCCCTTCTCGTTTTTGGGGTAGTTGCCGTGCTCGGCGATCAACAGCACTCCGTCCACGGCCAAGTGGCTCCCCCCCAGGGTCAGGGCCTCGGCAATGGTGGGGTACTTCTTCATCGAGGGAAATCGCCGCAGGCGGTCGTGGATGAGCGTGTTCTTGGGGGTCTGATCGACATACACCGACACCAGATCCATCTCGGGGCGATGGTGCCGGTTCCCCCAGCCGTAACCCCAAAGGAATCGATCCAGAATATGCTGGGCATGGGAGTAGCGGCGGTACTCGCTGACGACCGCGGCAATGCGGGGCCTCTTGCGGGAGGGAGCGGCGGTGGCCATTCCCGCGGCAGCCGTCAGAGGCACAGCCGAAAGGAGGTTTCTTCGGGAAACTCCAGTTAAATGCGCCCGGGACATGGCTGGACTCCAGGAAGCGTACAATGAAGAATGGGAAGGATCTTCCGCAAGGCTACAAAGCATAATCAAGCGGGTCCAAACAAGCAACTGGTTTCCGGGGCTCCCAGGCGCGGCGCCGGTGAGCCCCTCTGCGGTCTTCCCTCTTTGACGGAGCAGGTGGGCTTTCCTGAAATCATCGCCAAGGGTCCTATCCCGGGGGGCGTGACAGTCGGGCAGCCTGTCGGGAAACGGATTCCTGCTTTTATGGTCGCTCTCCCCGATTTATCCAGGATTCTGGTCATACGCTACGGCCGATTGGGAGATCTGGTTCTCCTGATTCCCGCCTTGCGCGCCCTGCGCCAGCGGTTCCCCTCGGCCCACATCTCCGCTCTGGTGGATCAGCGCTACGCTCCCGTTCCGGAGATGTGTTCGGCCGTCGACAGGGTGATTCCGGCGGACCGCATCGGAATGCGGGACAGCCCCTGGTGGTCGGGAGCGCGCAGCGCACTCCGGTCGGCCGAGGAGCTTCGCAAGGCCCGTTACGATCTGGTGGTGGATTTTCACGGTTTTCGGGAGACCAACCTGCTGGCCTGGTACAGCCGGGCCCGTTGGCGGATCGGCCTCAAGAGGACCGAGCCCTCCTATCTGCCCTTTTGCTTCAACCTGGACCCGGTCCTGGAGGACCAGAACCTGCATATGGCCGATCGGTTTCATTCCCTGCTGGAACCCATGGGGGTGGCCCCGGGCCGGCGGGATATCCGGCTGGAGGTTCCTTCCGAAAACCGAATCAAGGCAGAACAATTCTTGCGGGAAAAAGGGATGGATGGATGTCCGTGCCTGATCGGGATGAACCTGGAAGCCAGCGCGGCCGAAAAAATGTGGCCGGCGGCGAGCTTTGCGGCCCTGGCCGATAAACTGGCCAGCCGGCTTGATCTGGGCTTCCTCTTTTTCTGCAGGCCCGGGGAAGAGGATCTTCTCCAGCAAGTCGAGTCCTCCCTGGGAACCGACCGCTACGCCCTGGCGGGCCGACTTGGATTGAAGGACCTGGCCGCGGTGATCAGCCGCTGCCATCTGCTGGTGAGCAACGACTCCGGACCCATGCATTTCGGACCTGCTCTGGGCGTTCCCACCCTGGGTCTGTTCAGTTTGAGCGCACCCCTGCATTACCGGCCCTTGGGCGACCGGAGCCGGGTCGTCAGGAAGGTTCCAATCCGGGACCTCCGGGTGGAGGAAGTCTTTGAGCAGGTTGCGGAGATGATGGAACTGGGATAGTGGCGAGTGGAGAGTGGAGAGTGGAGAGTGGAGAGTGGAGAGTGGAGAGTGGAGAGTGGAGAGTGGAGAGTGGAGAGTGGAGAGTGATTAGTGGAGAGTGGATAGTGGATAGTGGAGAGTTATGCGATCGAGTTACGCACTATGACATCCTTAAGCTCGTATCGGGAATTGATCGTCTGGCAGAAATCAATGGACGTGACGGTAAGGATCTAGGCGCTTACGCGGTGCTTTCCTGCCGCGGAGAGATATGGGATTACATCACAGATGCGACGGTCGGCGTCCTCCATTCCGGCGAACATCGCGGAGGGACAGGCACGGCGCTCGACAGGGGAGTTTGTTCAGTCGCTTGGTGTTGCGCAGGGCTCTCTAGCGGAACTGGAAACCTTCCTGACATTGTCAACAAAGCTGGAAATGACAACGCCAGAGAAATGCAGGTGCTTGTTGAACGATTGCACCGAGATCAGCAAAATGCTCAACCCATTGATCAAATCACTATCCACTCGCCACTAATCACTATCCACTCAAAAATCAATGCCGTGGGTCCGGCGGCAGAGACTGCATGTAGTCGACGATAGCCTTCATGTCGTCCGCGGGGAAATCGTAGGCCGGCATGACGCTTTGAGGATCGAATTTCTGCGGGTTGCGAAAGTGGGCCTCCAGCCATTCCGCCGTGCGGCGCTGGCCGACACCGTTGAGAGGGGGACCGGTCTCCTCTCCGCTTCCATTGACGACGTGGCAGGCGCTGCATTGGCTTTCCTGGTAGATCACAGCCCCCCGCATGGCGTAGTCGGGCACGACCTCCAGAGCGGCCGCGTTTCCCGGAGTCAGCTTCAGTACAAAGGCAGCCAGACAGGTCAAATCATCGTCGGAAATGGTCATGGCCGGCATGGCACTTCCCGGAACCACTTCGGAAGGATTCCTGAAGTGCTCGATGAGCCATTCGGTCGACTTTCGCTGGGAAACCGTGGCCAGCGTGGGTCCCATCTTGGGCTCGCCTTCGCCCAGGTTGTGGCAGCCGGCGCACTTCTCCCTGCGGAAATAAGCTCGGCCCGCCAACTCCACCGGCGTCAGGCGCCGCCAGTCGGCGGCAGCCGGATTCATCTTCCGAGCGGAGGCCACCGACTCGGGGGTCGTCATGACCGCCCCCACCGTCAAGGCCAGCCAACCGGCCAAGGCCACGCCCACCACGGCGAAGGCCGCCGTCCGCTGCTGGATGCGCTTGACCTTGCCGCGATCCAGAAAAGGAACGGCCAGCAAGGCAAGGACGGCCAGGGTGGGCAGGATCACGGCCCCAACCACTTCCCAGGGCCCCTCGAAGAACTTGAGCATCTGGAAGAGAAAGAGGAAGTACCACTCCGGCCGGGGGACATAGGTGCTGTCACTGGGATCCGCCAGACGCTCCAGGGGCACGTCCACCGTGGCCGCCAGGACAAACAGGAGGATGAAGACGGCGAAAAAGGCCATCAGATCCTTGAAAGCTTGCCCGGGATAGAATTTCTTCTTGGGTCGGCCGACCGCCTGAGGCGTAGGGGTCACACCGTGCTTTCGCACCAGGTGGATATGGAGCATCACCAGAAGCACCGTCAAGCCCGGCAGCATCAGGACATGCAGGGTGTAGAAACGAGTGAAGGTGGAAACGCCCACGCCATCGGAACCGCCCAGAAACTCCAGCAGGTAATCCCCGAAAACCGGCATCAGGGCGGCAATCTGGACCGTCACCACCGTGGCCCAATAGGCCCGGTTGTCCCAGGGGAGCAGGTAGCCGGTCAACCCAAAGGCCAGCACCAGCAATAGCAGCAGCACCCCCAGAATCCAGGTGGCCTCCCGCGGCTTCTTGTAGGCTCCCCACAAGGCCACCTGGATCATGTGCAGCCCGACCACCACCACCATGAGGGTGGACCCCCAGTGGTGAAGCCCCCGGATCAGACGCCCGCCGGTGATTTGGGTCACGATGTACTGGAGGCTGTAGTAGGCATCCCCCGGCTGGGGGGCGTAGTTGAAGGCCAGCAGAATGCCGGTAAAGGCCTGAACGAAGAAGAGGAACAGGGCAACGCTGCCGAAGACCTGGTGCCAGCCGCTGGAGGCGGGAATATCCTCGTAGAGGAAGTTCTTGACGGCCGTCTCGAACCCGGTGCGATGGTCCACCCAATCCAGGATTCTTCGAAGCAGGTCCCTCATTGGCCGCCGTTCTCCGGGATGGATTGAACCCGGCCGAGCCAAAGGCGTTTCCCTTCAGTACGAGTTTCAAAGCGATCCAGGGGTCGAGGGGCAGGGCCTTCCAGCACCTCTCCCGTCATGGAAAAGCCGGAGGTGTGGCAAGGGCAGACAAACCGATCCTTGTCCGTTTCCCAGTGGTAGCCGCAACCCAGGTGGGTGCATCGGGGAGAAAAGGCGATCACCTCCCGCTCGGTCCTGACCGCCCAGGCGGTGGCCCTGACGGTGGAGGTCTTCCAACCGTCAACCCGTTTGCGCTGGAAAGCGAGTTCCCGGGGTTCGTTCAGGGGGAGATCCGATACGTCGCCGGCGTCGGTCCAGCCCTTGCCGCGGTTTCCCTTCCCTCGGGACGGCAAGAACAGGTAGCCGATGGCCGGGACCATCAGCGCGGCCGCGATCAGGCTGCTCACGCCGTAAATCATCCGCTGATAGAAGGTTCTACGCGAGCTGGACTGTGGATCCTGATCCATGCCTTGAGTTCCTCGGGAGCGTCGACAGAGCGGCAGGCAGCCAAACCGGCGCCTATTATGACAGACCTGGAGGATCGATCAGAAGGACAAAAAGCCCCGAAGCCGAGGCAGAAGCCGGGGAGTACGGATTTGAAAGCGGACTGCGCTGTCCAGTCCTAAAGTGCGCTCGGGGGGCACCAGGGGTGCGGCAGCGCATAAGAGGCTCCGAAGTGCAGGGTCGGGGGAGGTCAAGCTGGTGTGGCTGCCTTCCGCGGAGATTCATCCCTCCTGCAAAAGAGTCCTTGGATCTGAGGCCCGTTCAGTTGTACTCTAATAACGCTATGCATCGACTGACTCGGCGGTGGGTCCTGACAGGTCTCCTGCTTGTCCTCCCTTCCGCCCTGGCTCTGGCCCAGCCCCGGACCTTCTCACTCACCCAGATCTCCCACCAGTTTCCCTCTCAGGGGTTTGAGCCCCGGGTCGCCTTCTGGCGCGACGTCTTCACCCGATATGGAGCCACCCAGGTCGTCCTCCACGACACCGACGACTTGAGGCTGATTTACGAGGTGATCGAGTTCAGAGAGGGCGCCGGCCGCAGCAGAGCCGCCACCAGACGCCAGAAGAGGACAGTGCGCGCCCGTATGCACCGGCTGGCGGTTGCCATGAACCGCTTGCGGACCCACGGGCCCAACCCTGAAAACCCTGACCAAGTGCAGCAGAGAATCCTGAAGGTGGTCCGCTCTGCAGGCCTGCAACCCACGCGCGCTCTTTTCAGAAAGCTCCGCCACAACATCCATGCCCAAAGGGGTGTGAAGGAGCGGTTCCGGAAGGGCATCGTTCGCTCCGGTCGCTACCTGGAGCAAATGGAGGCCATCTTTGAGAGCCACGGCCTTCCCAAAATGCTGGTGCGCCTGCCGCATGTGGAATCCTCCTTCAATTATGCTTCCCGCTCCAGCAAAGGCGCCGCCGGAATCTGGCAGTTCATGCCCAGGACCGGCAGGGCCTACAAGCTCAGGGTCGGCCGCTCCGTCGATGAACGCCTGGACCCCATCGCGGCTACCGACGCCGCCGCCCGCTATCTGAAAGACGCCTACCGGAAACTGGGAAACTGGCCCTTGGCCGTGACCTCCTACAACCACGGCCAAGCCGGAATGGCTCGAGCCAAACGCCGTCACGGGCCCAACCTCCTCGACATCATCGCCAAGTACAAGTCCAGGTCCTTTCGCTATGCCAGCAAGAATTTCTACGTGGAGTTTCTGGCTGCCATCGAGGTCTCCGAGAACTATCGCGCCTACTTCGGTCCGCTGACGCTTCTGGAGCCCCTTCAGTACCATGAGATCTTTCTGGACAAGTCGGTTCGTCTGAGAACCTTCACCGCCATCGAAGGTCTTTCCCAGAACGTCCTGCGGGAACACAACCCCCAATTCAAGCGCCGTCTCTGGACACGATCCCGGGTCTTGCCGGCGGGCTTCAACATCCGCGTCCCAGCCGGCAAAGCGCAGCAGGTCCGGGTGGCCCTGGCCAAGGCCCCGGCCGTCCGGTGGCGCGGCGCCCCCGCCAAGGTGCCTCCGGACGGCTATCGGGTCCGATGGGGGGATTCGTTGACAGTCATTGCGCGACGTTTCAGGACTTCCGTCAAGGCCATTCAGCGGCTGAACGACCTGGACGGCACCCGGATCTATACGGGTCAGGTCTTGAGGATCCCCGGCTTGCGCCAAGCCTCGGCCGGCCAGGGCGACCCCTCCCCGTCACAATCGGCCGGAGGAGCTTCGGCGAATTCGACGGCGTCGGCGCCCGAGCGCTATCGGGTCCGTCGGGGCGACTCTCTGAGCCTCATTGCCCAAAGGTTCGGCACCTCGGTAGGGGCCATCAAACGAATGAACGGCCTCAGGGGGTCTCGCATCCACCCGGGCCAGGTGCTGAAGCTGTCCGAGCCCCCTCAGGTTCCAAAGGATTCCGCCGGTCCGGGAACGACAGCCTCGGCCAAAACCCAAGCTCAGCCCGGTTCGCCGCAGCCGCCATCATCCCAGGCCAAAACCCAAGCTCCGCCCCCTACGCCGCAGCCCCCGGCATCCCAGCCACGGGTCTATCGCGTCCGGCGGGGTGATTCGCTGATTACCATTGCCCGGCGGTTCGGGACCTCGGTGGGAGAAATACGGCGGGCCAACCGGCTGAAAGGGTCCCGCATTCTTGCGGGTCAGCGGCTGAAGATACCCGTCCGAGCAACGACAACAGCCAAACGGCAGCCGTCCGCCGCCAAACCGGCGGCTCCGATCCCTGCCAACGGGCGGTACCGGGTGCGACGCGGCGACTCCTTGGACGCCATTGCCAAAAAATTCGGAGTCTCGGTCCGACAGCTCCGGGCAGCCAATGCCATCCGCGGCCATCTGATCCATCCGGGCCAGACCCTGATCGTTCCCGCAAACGCTACCAACTCAAAGGCTGACAAACAGTAACGGGACCCAACCAGGGCCGGGCCCGGTCGTTTTCCCGAGGGACCGGCCGCTTCCGGACCCGCCCCTCACGGCTGGATCGCGCACCTCCCACATTCCATGAAATCCAGTCCCATCAGCAAGTTCCTCGAACGCCACTTCCGCCATTTCAATGCAGCGGCACTGACCGATGCGGCTGACGGGTACCGGGAACTCATCGCATCGGGGGGCCGCATGCTGATGACCCTGGCCGGAGCCATGAGCACTGCCGAGATCGGGGTCAGCCTGGCGGAGATGATTCGGCAGGAGAAGGTCCACGCCATCAGTTGCACCGGAGCCAACCTGGAGGAGGATCTCTTCAACCTGCTGGCCCACGACGAGTATCTCCGCATCCCCAACTATCGAGACCTGACCCCCGAGGCCGAGCAGGATCTCTTCAGCCGTTCCTTCAATCGAGTGACCGACACCTGCATTCCGGAAAAGGCCGCCATGCTGAAGCTCGATCACGCCATCCGAGAACTCTGGTACCAGGCCGAAGCCGAGGGAAAGAGCTTTTTCCCGCACGAGTATGTCTATCAATTGCTGCGCAGCCGGAGTCTGGCCGGCTCTTACCAGATCGATCCCAAGGACAGTTGGGTGGTGGCGGCCTGTGAAAAGGACCTGCCTCTGTTCGTGCCGGGCTGGGAGGACTCCACCCTGGGGAACGTCTTCGCCTCCTACTGCATCAAGGGCGCCATCAAGAACCCGCACACCGTGCGCGGCGGCATTGAAACCATGGTGTCGCTGGCGGACTGGTATCGAGAGACGTCACGGCAGGGCCCCATCGGCTTCTTTCAGATTGGCGGGGGGATCGCCGGCGACTTTGCCATCTGCGTGGTCCCCATGCTCAAGCTGGATCTGAAGTTGGAGGATACGCCGCTTTGGAGCTACTTCTGCCAGATCAGCGATTCGGTGACCAGCTTCGGCTCCTATTCGGGGGCCGTGCCCAACGAGAAGATCACCTGGGGCAAGCTGGCAGTGGACACCCCCCGCTACGTGATCGAATCGGATGCCACCATCGTGGCGCCCCTGATCTTTGCCTGCGTCCTGGAAGACTGACCCCCCGCGGGCACCCTCCCCGACAACGCTTGCCTGAAACAAAAGAAAAAAGAGTTATCCACGAAGGGCCACTAAGAACGACGAAGGGCCACTAAGGCGTTGAGGTTAACCGCGACGGGATACCAAGGTCACGAAAGAATTATCGATTTCCGATTGTTTCACTCTCGTATGATCCGCCCCGTCGTGGGGGGCGGGGGCCGGACTTGCCTGGAACAACTCCCGTTTCATCCCGTATGATCCGCCGCGTCATATGGAGCGGGCGCGGGCGGCGCATCCTGGCGGCCCGGCGTCCACCCCCCTCCGCATCAGCCTTCGCCTGCCGGCTCGGCTTCTGCGACTCCCCCTCAAGGGGGAAGTGATCTTGAGGCTTGCATAAGGTGTTCCAGTATCACTCCCCCCTTGAGGGGGAGTCGGCGAGAGGGCGGAGCCCGCAGTCGAGCCGGAGGGGGGTAAACTCCGCGCCCCGTGAGTCAATATCAGCGGAACAGTCCAGCCCCCCGGTCAACCATGCAGGCTATTGCATGTTCATAGGGGGCCGTCCCCAGAGGGTGAGTTCCGGCCTCGCTTGGGGACCGCGGGTGAGGAGGCTGGCCAGATAGCCCAGGCCGAAGCTGATGCCGAACGAGATGGGGAAGTAATGGATAAAGTGCACCTCGGTCCAATGGTGCAGCCAGATCGAGATACCCAGGGAAGGCAGCGTACCCACAATCCATCCCTGGAAATGGGCTCGCCGGGTCAACATTCCCAGCAGGAATAGCGACAGCACCGGGCCGCCGAAAAGACTCAGAAAAGCGGAGGCCGCCTTGAGAATCTCACCGATCCGGACCGTATAGCAGGCGGCGCCGATGGCAAAGACGCCCAGAACCAAGGTCAGGGTCCGCGCCAGCTTGACCTCCGACCGGCTGGAGACCTCCTGGCGCCGGAAGGGTTTGATAAAGTCGTTCATGATGACAGAGGAGAGCGAGTTGATCCCCGAGTCCAGGCTCGACATGGCAGCCGCCAGGACGGCCGTGATCAACAGCCCGGAGACGCCGTCGGGAAGGGCGTGGATCATGTAGTAGGCCAGAATCCGGTCTCCAGTCACCCCCTCGGCCAACCGCTCCGGGAAGGCCTCAAAGTAGGCAAACAGGCCCAATCCCACGAACAGCAGCAGGTTCATCAGGACGAGATCGATCAGGGAATTCAGGATGGCCGCCTTGGCCATGCCGCGGGCGTCCCGGACCGACAGGAGGCGCTGCACCGAGACCTGGTCGGTGCCGTAGTCCTGCATCAACTGAAACAGGTAGGAGAGGGCCGCCCCTAAAGCAGTCATCTCAAACCAGTTCAACCGCCACTGCCAGATGTCCAGGCGCCCCGTTTGGCCGGCCAGAGCCATGATTTGGGCCACCCCGCCCGGCACGCCGTCCACTAGAGCCAGGGCCACCCAGGCCGCCCCGCCCGCCAGCAGGGCAAACTGGAGAACGTCGGTCCAAATCACCGCAGACAATCCCCCCAGCGTGGCATAAGCCGTGGCAATGATCCCCATCAGGAAAATGGCGGGATAGAGGCCGATGCCGGTCATGACCGAGAGGGCCAGGGCCGGAGAGTAGATGACCACCCCCAACCAGCCCATGCGGGCCAGGCAGAACAATCCGGCCACGCACAGGCGCGCCCCCCGCCCGTAGCGTTGATCCACATACTCGTAAGCAGTGGTGACCCTCAACTGGCGGTAGAAGGGGTAGAAGATCACGATCAGCAGAGGGGCGACCAGCGGACTCATCAGGCCGATCACGATCATCGAGATGTTCTCGCGAAAGGCGATGCCGGGGACTCCCAGAAAGGAAGAAGCACTGGTGAGGGAAGCGAACATGCTGACGCCAACCGCCAGCCAGGGCATGCGGCGTCCTCCCAGAAAGAAATCCTCGGTGCTCCGTTGTTTTCCCGCTAGTCTCAGGCCGATCCAGACCAGGGCCGACAGGTAGATCACCAGCACCAACAGGTTCAATCGGCTGAATTCGACAGCCTCCATGTTCCACCTTTGACGAACTGTGCTGGAACTTCAAAAAGCGACGGAAGATCCATCCCGCCTTGACCCGAAATACTAGCCTGCAACGCTTGAATATACTGGCAAGCATACCATGCACGAGCCCGTGGTGCGGTTGAGCCGCCAGCTTCAGAGAATCCGGACCGGAGAGATCTAGCCCGCATTTCTCACCAGGGGGGTGGGCATCGGCTGGGAAAGTGTTTGTCTTTAGCATCTTGCAGCGCTTTTTTGGGGAACCTTCAGGGTACAGACTGCGCTGGGCGCGCCTGAGCTTGCTTGGGATCGAACACCAGGGATGATTGCTGCCGCCGCCTACGCGGCTCGGGGGATGGAGCTGCCCTTTTCCAATGGCGCGTGCCTGGCCTCCGCCCGGCCCGCCCCCGGCTTACGCCCACGGCTAAGTGCGGACGCCGCATTCGCGGCTTACTCGAACCCCGGGCTGGCGCCCGGGGACTATTCTATTAATCCTGTCCGCCTGCAGTGTCGTGATTTTTGGGAGAGCGGTGAAGCCGCGGTTGGCGTGGCTCACCCGAGGAAACGTCCCCTACAGGTCTTCCTTATAACGCGGCGTAGCCGCGCCAGCACTTAGCCGTGGGCGTGAGCCCATGGACGTCGTATCCACCGCTGACGCAGCCGCGTAGGCGGCGGATTAGGGGCGCCGTCCCGGAACGCACTGCCTCTCCAAAATCACGCCGAACACGTTCCTCCCTCCCTGTACTCTTCTCAAGACTGCAACCCCTGGTGAGAAATGCGGGCTTGCAGCCGGAGCCGACCGGCTGCCTGCCCTTCCCCAAGAGAGCCAAACACGTACCAGTAGAGTGCGCCCCCCGGCGAGAAATTCAGGCTAAGAGGCTTCCGGAGCGCGGGGAGACCGGTCCAGGAAATGCCAGAGGAACGCGAGAAGGGAAAGGGTGCCGATGGTGATCGGAATGACCCAGATCCCTTGCTCCAGGGTCCCGCTGTAGTCCCCCACAAGACCGATGTAGTAGGGTCCCATGGCCGCGCCCAGGTGCCCCAGGGCCTGGGTAAAGCCGAAGGCCCGGGCGGCCTTGCGTCGGAAGCGCAGCGCCGTGAAGGACTGCAGGGAGATGGCGTCGCCGCTCATTCCCATCCCGGCCACGAAGATCAGCAGCAAGCCGAGCCGGTAGCTTCCGCTGAGAATGGTCAGGACGTAGAAGGTGGCTCCCACGGCGGCGCTGCAACCCAGCAGGATGCGCTCGGGGATCCGCCCGCCGAACCAGGTCCAGATCGTCCGTCCCGCGATGAAGCCGGTGGTGTTGAGGGCAATCATCGATCCCACCTGGGTTTCGGAGAGAAGCAGGCGCCTGGCGAAGAGCCGGCCCAGCCAGACCACCGCGCCCATCTGCCCGATGCCGTGCAGAGTGAAGGCCAGACCGATGAGCCACAGAGACGGGGAAAGAACCAGCCGGCGGCCAGGCGATGGGTCGCCATCGGTTGCCTCGGAGGGCGTCCACTTCGGTATGGAAGGCACGGCCAGCCTGCTCAACAGATACAAACTCATCAAGCCGGCGTAGGGAATCCACCAGGGCCAGCCCCGTTGCATCCAGGCATGGTCCACGTAGGCCCCCAGTCCCAGCGGAGCCAGGGTGCCGCCAACGGCCATGATCAAGGCCAAGGCCGCAAAGACTCGCTGGCGGGACTCCTGGAAATGTTGGGCCGTGACGGTGGCATAGACCACGGTGAGCCAGACATACCCCACACCCATTAGGACGGCACCGGCTTGCGCCATGAACCAGTTCTGGGCGCCTCCCAGGAGCAAACAGCCCAGTGCTCCAATGACGAGGCCCCGCTTCACTGATACGGCCGGACCTCTGCGATGAGTGACCTGGCCGGCCAGGATGTTCCCGACAAGGGCGCCAAGGAAAAAGAGCGCCTCGGCCCTGCCCTGCATTTCAAAGCCGGCCTGAAACAGCTTCTCGAAGACCTTGAAGGTGACCGGCAACAGGTTGATGGTCAGGCCCACCAACAGGCTCAAGCCGATCGAGAACCGGAAGAGATTGTTCCCCGTCGGAAGCGGGGGCTTGCCAAGGGGGGTTGAGGGAGGAGAACTGTCAGGAGGCCGCTCGCCCATATTAGCCCGCATGTCTCACCGGGGGACTGGATGCATCATGAAAGTCCATTTGTCTTTTCCGCAATCGTTGCCCCCACGACGCATGCTTGTTTCGGGGAGAGTGGCTCTCCGTGGGCTTAGCCCGCGGCGCCACGCCGCCGCCTACGCGGCTGGGGGGTTGGAGTTGCCGGGTTCCGGACCGCTCGAAGAAGCGCTCCGGACGCCAAGTCCAGCGGAGCCTAACAGAGACCGGTTGAGATCGTCAACCGGGGCGGGGGGGGCCTCGCTCCCGACTCACCACCCCTCCTCCCGCCCACCCTCTCTGGAATCTTTCGAGGGGACATGCTATAGATTACGGCCGCATTTGGCCCCTGGCCGACGGAGGATACCAGCGTGAGCCCCCAAGAAAAGACGGAGTACCTGGAGAGCCTGTTCGACCTGGAGGTAATGATAGGCGAGCTCAAGGAGCTGAGCCGGAATCTCTGGTGGACCTGGAACCCGGACGCCCAGGAGATATTCGCCGAGCTGTCCCGCCTGGTCTGGAACGCCTCCCGCCACAATGCGGTGGCGGTGCTGGGTTCGGTCTCCAAGGCGGAATTGAAGTCGCGCCTCATGGACAGGGACTTTGCCGCCCGCACCCGGGAGGTCCTGGCCGCCTTCCGCGAGTACCTGACGCGGGAACGGACCTGGTGCTCGGCCCATGCGGCTTCTTTCCTCAAGAACCCCGTGGCCTACTTTTGTGCGGAATTTGCCCTGCACGAGTCTCTGCCGCTCTATTGCGGAGGCCTGGGAGTGCTGGCGGGGGACCACGCCAAGTCGGCCAGCGACTTGGGGGTGCCTTTTATCGGGATTACCCTGTTCTACCGGCAGGGCTATTTTGAGCAGCTCATCAGCCACAGCGGCTGGCAGGAAGAGCACTATCCCTCCCTGGACCGGCACAACCTGCCCCTGGAGCCGGTGCTGGACAGCCAGGGCCGGCCGCTGCTGCTCTGGGTGGAGTTCTCACAGAGCCGCATCTGGTTCCAGGCCTGGCGACTCCGGGTGGGTTGCGCCGCCATATACCTGCTCGATACCGAGCTTCCCCAAAACGATAGCGCCTACCGCGGCCTCACCTCCAGCGTCTACGGAGGCGACATGACGACCCGCATCGGCCAGGAGATAATCATGGGAATCGGAGGCGTGCGCCTCCTTCAGGCTTTGGGATTCACTCCGGCGGTCTACCACTTGAACGAAGGCCACTCCGCCTTTCTGGTTCTGGAACTGTTGCGGCAGCAACTCGATTCGGGGTCCGACCTCCAGGAGGCGGAGGCCTGGGTGAGGGATCGCTGCGTGTTTACCACCCACACCCCGGTGGCTGAGGGTCATGACCGTTTCAGTCCGGAATTGATGGAAGTTGCCTTTGCCGGCTACCGGTCCCTGCTGGACATGGAGGCACCCCAGTTCCTCAGCTATGGCCGCACTCGACCGGACGATCCCAACGAGTTTTTCTGCATGACGGTGCTGGCGCTCAAAATGTCGAGAGGGGCCAACGGGGTCAGCCAGCTCCACGGCCAGGTCAGCCGGGAGATGTGGAAAGAGCTGCTGGACTCCCCGACTTACCGGGGACCGTCGATCGGACACATTACCAATGGTGTCCACGTGCCGGGCTGGATGGCGCGGCCCATTCGGCGCTTCTGGAAACAGCATCTGGGACCGGAGTGGGAGACCCGGTTGATGTCCCCGGACCTTTGGAGGGCAATTTCAGACGAGGAAACCATCACCGACGAGGAGATTTGGGCGCTTCGCTACCACCTCCGGCGGGAGCTGATCGAATTTGTGCGCAAACATGTGCCGGACACCTTCCCCGCCAGCGGCACCGAAAGAGCCCGGGGATTCGAGGCCCTCCTCTCGCCGGATGCGCTCACCATCGGCTTTGCCCGGCGGTTCGCCACCTACAAGAGGGCTCCGTTGATCTTCAGCGATCTGCCGCGAATGGCCAAGATGCTCAATGATCCCCAGCGCCCTGTCCAGTTGATCTTTTCCGGAAAGGCCCATCCCCAGGATGTCCAGGGAAAGGAGTTCATCCAGCGCATCCTCGACATCAGCAAACGAAGCGAATTCCTGGGCAAGGTGGTCTTCCTGGAGAACTATGACATGAACGTGGCCCGTCACATGATCTCAGGCACCGACCTCTGGCTCAATACGCCTCGCCGCCCCCTGGAGGCCAGCGGCACCAGCGGCCAAAAGGTGAGTGTTCACGGGGGATTGAATCTGAGCGTCCTGGATGGCTGGTGGAGGGAAGGCTACGACGGCACCAATGGGTGGGCCATTGGGGCGGATGAGCACCCGGCCGACCAAGCCGCTCAGGACCGGGCCGACCTGGAGTCGCTCTACCAGACCCTGAGCCGGAACATCATCCCGCTGTTTTTCGACCGGGACTCTCAGGGAATCCCCAGGGGCTGGATTGCGAAGATCCGCCGGTCCATGCAAACCCTGATCCCGATATACAACACGGACCGCATGGTGACCGAGTACGTCACCCGCTACTACCTGCGCAGGAAGTGACCCTCCCGGGGAGGGCTCGGTGACGCATATTATCGGGAGTCTGCCATCCGGCGCGCTTCTTCGACCTTTCCGACCTCCAACTCAGCGCAAAGGCAGTCCATGAACTGACGGGCGGTGCGTCCCGAACGGGCGTTGTAGCGTTGAGCCCATTGCAGCGCGCGGCGATCCAGGTCCCGGGCCGGCAAGGTCAGACCGTGCCTCCCCGCCATGGCATGAACCATGGCCAGGTACTGCGTCTGATCGGGGGCGACAAATGCCAACTGGATGCCAAAGCGGTCGGCCAGGGAGACCTTTTCCTGCAGAGTGTCCTGGCGCCGGATCTCGTCACCCTGCAGGTCGTTGCGGTCGGAGAAGAATTCCCGAATCAGGTGGCGGCGGTTGGAGGTGGCATAGACCACCACGTTGCGGGGACGCGACTCCAGGCCTCCTTCCAGCACGGCCTTCAAGGTCTTGTATTGAGTCTCTCCTTCCTCGAACGACAGGTCGTCCACAAAAAGGATGAAGTGCTGGGGCCTCTCCCGGAGCAGGCTCATCACCCGGGGCAAGTCATGCAGGTCGTCGCGGGAGACTTCCACCATGCGCAGAGAGGAACCGGCAAAGAGGTTCAAGAGGGCCTTGATCGAGGACGACTTCCCGGTCCCTCGATCGCCGTAGACAAAGACATTGTTGGCCGGATGATCTGCCAGGAAGTAGCGGGTGTTTCGAATCAGCCACTGCTTCTGGTCCTCGTACCCCACCAGGTCCTCCAGGGCAATAGGGTCGGGAGAGGCGATGCCCTGCAACCTCCCGACCGGGGGTCGAGGATTCCAATGAAAGGCCCGGAACTCGCCGAATATTCCGGTGCCGTTTCGGGAGTAGAAATCACCCAACTCCGCCACCAGGGGACTCCAGTCGGAGGCCCGGCTGAGACGCCGTTTCATTTCCAGGTGCCGGTCGGGGAGTGGCTCGCAAGCGGTTTCTTCCGCCCGCAGCCGATCCCAGCCCGGCCAGTTCCCGTCCCAACCCACCCATTGAAAAACGGATGTCACCTGCGCACTCCGCAAGGAAAAAAGCTCCCGCAGCCGGGCCAGGTCCGCCTCCACCTGCAGGATCAGATCAGGACCCAAGCAGCCCATGCCGTGACGCTCGGCCCCCTTGGAAAACGGATTCTCGTCGCGCAGCACCAGGTTCAGCAGGTGGTTCTGCCAGGGCGTGCCCACAGCCGCTTCCCGCCCCGGAAGGGCTTGCGAGCACAACCCGGCAAAGAAAGAGGAGTAGCTGGCGGCGACCCGCTTGGCCGCCTTGGCGGTGTGGAGCCGGCCGCCGGCAATTCCTTCCAGAAAATCGAGCAGAGCAGCAACCACCGGATCCCGCATGACGGATCGAAAGATCACCAGTCGATGCGCCTGGCGAACCATCGAACGCAGGGATTCGATCGCATCGTCCACCTCGGAATCCAATGCCGGCCCCGCTCGCTTTCTCATCAGGCCTCCCTCCGAATGTCGAGAGAACTTAAACGTTTGGACCCCGATTGTCAATCGCACGACCCGCCCGCCGGCGGCCTCGCCAGGGCGCCAATATGAAGGGGAGAACACCCGCTCAGGTCTTCCGGGAGGGAGTGTCCAAAGACTCCAAAGGAGGGACCAGGAAGGCCGCTTAACCGACGTTCCCTGGCAGGGGAACTGTCAGGTGATTACTGTCACTGTGTAGTCGGACCGGCTAGCGCGAGCGAAACTCGGCAAGGCGCGTGCATTGGACGAGTTGCTGCATATTCTGCAAAGTGAAAACTTTGCCACGAGTTGCAATCAGTAGCTTCTTCATGTCTTGCCGGCGCACGCCGAAGCCGCGTCCCGCGATACAGGCAACCATCTCGAACCTGGGCTGATCCGCCGGTCGGCCTTCCAGGCTGAGCGAGCCAAGATGCTGCACTCGGGTTACCTTGTCCCGCGCGGTGCCGTCGTCCTCGGTGAGCTTTGCTTCGATGAGCACTTGGGGGTTGAACTCGTTTGGAATCACGAAATCCGGCGCCTGGTCGAAACCTGGCAGACTCTCTGCTCGCTTGGTCTTGCGAAAGCTGATACGCGCTTGCGAAAGCACTTCCTCGATCGCGTTTTCGAGGATGTTGCCTACCAGCTCACTGATAGAGTCGCGATGTCCCGCAAAGGAGCGGCCGAGAAGACGTTACGTAAAGCAGCATGGAATAAGGCACGCCGAGTTCCGCCGATGATTGAAGACTGACGAGTCCCTCCTTGGTGTCGGCCTTCTCCAGCCGGTGAAGGGCGTCGGTAGATGGTTTGGAAACTCCAGATTCCAAGGCGTGGCAGGCCGCAGCGACTAATGCACGAATGCGCTGTTCGGTCACACTCCCCTTCTTCGGCAACGGCGCCTCCGGCTCCATACGAATGTTACGGTCGATCGTGCGGGCCGCGCCCTGCGTGACCTTGAGGCCGGTGTGCTGGCTGGCGTAGTAGGCCCACTCCGGCGGCGTGAAACCCAGCATGCAACGAAGAACGACGAGGGCAATCGGTGTTTTGAAAATGACCGGGGCTATGGTGTCCAGCGTAACGTTCCGGAAGCTCCCGGTACCGCGCTTCAGTGCTTCGTATCCGTACTCGAATACCGGGAACTCGACGAACCCTTCACCCTTGGGCATGACGAGAAACTTGGACTCGAGACAGCCGAAGACGGCATCGACATAGGCGTCGAGATCGGATTGGAGTTCGTCGAAACTAACCTCAAAAGAAAACGACATCAGGCGTTCCTTCTCTAATCTTGATCGTTTTGGGTGCAAGCAACGGCAAGTCTTCCATCTCTTCGCCGGTTGTAGCGCGCCGCGCAAGCTGATCGGGATCTCCGTAAGACCTCATCTTGGCGCGAAACGATGCGATCTTTTCCTTCGTCGAGTTGCACCGATCCCAGGTTTCTCGAAGCTTCCAGACAGCAATCCGGGTCAGGTGACCGAAAACGATGCATCTCGTGTCGCCATGGGTGGGCCTCCTGCCGGTGGCGGCGAGGTCTGTCAGGTCATGGCGGACGATTTCGACCAAGCGATCAGACGTGTCGAATAGCCAACTCCGGCGAGTCGTGCCCGATTTCCGGCATACGAAAACGGTGTCGATGATGGAGGAGGTTGTGCCGTGTATGTGGATCGAGCCGCCCATTTCGGCGGGGCACGGCAGCGATGCCGAGCAGACGATACCAGCGTCCAGGATAGAGACGCCGACCGCGCAATAGGCTTCGAGCCAGTTGTGATGATACGTGAACACCAGTGGCGCGCCGGGCTTCAGGGCACCGACCATGCGCGAGTAGACCTCGGACAGCCCTTCGGTGAATTGCTCCAAGCCGCGACCCTCAGTGACATTGCCGGTCAACTCATACGGTGACCGCGTGAACGGACGGTTGAAACCTTCCGCTTCCTTACCCGACGAGACGACGCAGCCAGACATAGCAAAAATCCATCAGCTCGCCGTACTGCACGTTGCCGAAGTACGGAGGGTCTGTGAACACGCCATCGAGGCTGTCAGGAGCAAACTCGATCTCGGTTGCACTGCTGCAACGAATGGAAATCTTGCGGCGGGCACCGTTGCGGGTCTCGCCGATTTGCTCGCCCTCAATCGGAACCCGGACCTTACCGGAGCCGGTGTGACGAACCTCGTAAGGCGCCTCACAATAGCGTTTCGCCTTGACATACTTGTTCACGATGTTCGACCAGCCCCCGGAGCCGACACTCAAGCCGAGGCTATTGGTAATACCAAGCAGGTTGGACTCGCACTGGACCAGTCCGACGGGGAATCCGTGCACGGAGAATATGTCGAGAGACTTGAGACTCATCGTATCGTAGCGACACAACATGTTCTGATAGCGCAACAGGTCGGAAAGATTGGTCGCGAGTGCATGGCGCACCCGTTCGTCCTTGGTCTCGGCAATAAGCCGGCAGCTCAGTTCCAGGCCAAGAAGTTGACGCGTGTTGAACATTTCCCGGTAGCGGTTGTAGCCCCACCGATGCAGCCGAGCTGTTTCATCTCCGGTCGGAATATGCTGGTCCGGCACAAAGCGAGGTTCGATTTGCTCCCATTGCCTTGCCGCGTCGGCCATTCGCGCCAAGTCCGCGGCGTCGGGTTTCTTGAAGAATCGACCCTTGTGTTTCGCTTTGCGTTTGGGGTTGTGATACTCGATTGCGAAGAGGCGGTGGCCAAGTGGCTGCCGGACTACCCCGGGATAGGCGTTGGTGTGCCCGCAGTGCGGGCAATGGCAGCGCCCGTGGCGCGCAGGTGCTCCCTGGTGAAGCGCGATCCCACATGCGGCACAGTCTCCGGGGTTGTTTGGATCGTCAACTTCGTTGAGATCACCACATGCCGGACAGAGCAGAACATTCCTGGGGTGACGCCGATTCTTGGCAAGAAGGTAGCCGGGAAAGAGGTCGAAGGACCTCCCGCAGCTTTTGCAATCGAGAACCTTGACCCACAGAAAGGACTTAACAGGCACGTCAGGGTCGCCATAATGCGGGCAGGATGTTCGGTAGAATCGGTCGATCTCGTCCCCGAGCGCGGCAATGAGAGCGTTGGCGGCCCGTGCGTATGCTCTCAGATCAAGGGTCTCGATCTCCTCGCGGACAATCCAGGTAGACATTGGATTAACATCTACGCCCTCCACATCGCATCCAAGGCGATTGGCTTCGATAAGTGGCGTGCCCCCGCCCATAAAGGGATCGGCGATGCGGAGCCCGGGAAAATCGTTTGATCGAAAAAAGATATCATCCAGACGGCCGTCCCCGAATTCCGCAAGCATCAGGCCGCGAAACAAGGTTCCCGGCCGGCGGGCGAACCACTTGTGGACGCCGATGATTGGACGATAGTTCTGCTGAATCTGTTTTTCCTTGAGCGCCATTCCGGCGATCAGAGAAACATCGAAGCGCTGTTCGATGCTCATCGCGGCTCCATCCCGTCCGGCTCGATCGATGTTTTTGTCCCTCGGCGATGTCAGCGCCGGCCCAACATTGGTTGTCCGGTCCTGTAGGGGCAGTTACTCGATGGCCCGGCGAACTACTTGCGAATCGGGAAAATGCTCCCGTTTGGCCAGCTTTACAGGAGAAGCGTAGCTCGCAGGGTCCGAATTGACCGGCAGTCTTACGGGCTTGGTGTGCCCTCGTGGCTTGCCATGACACCAGCATAGCGCAGCACAAAACTGCCCGCAATGTCACCTCACGGACATCAGCGTGCAGGCGGCTGTTGCCCTGATGGCGCGCAGTCGGGCGGGGGCGGGTGTCGCGCTCGCTACCGGCACCTGCCGCAGTTTCGAAGGTGGATCCAGTCGCGCCGCTGCCCGGGCTGGGTTCGAACGACCTGGGTTCAGGACCTCAGATGCCAACTACTGCACCTTAGAGGTTAGCCTGGACGGCGGCCACCCAGATGGGGATACGGATACCACATCGGCAAATGCCGCTATGCCGCCCCCCCCGCGGGAAGGACGGCGCTGTGTAAGGCACTGCCAGAACCGTGTTGCGAGAAGATTACTCGCCCCCGCGCACCCAGCAAGCTTTGTCTCGCCGCCCCTTGTCACCACTTGAGCCGGGGTGACCCATGTTTGTAGTCCTTGACACTGGCCAGGGAAGAACGTTGGAACCAGACTGGGGAGATCCTTGGGGGCCTGCCGACGTAACCTCACCGTATGCCCATTTGGAATTCTGGGCGGGAAGATATACCGGTTGGGCGAGTTATGCGACGCTTTGTCGCTGCCCAGAAACCATTGCGTCTGGAGCAACCGGATTCATCCGATGCCGACGACCGCCCCTATCGGACTGGACCCCTCTTCCCGATTTCTTGCGCCAATCATGAAAATCTCCAACCCGGCGGACTGGAGACTAGATGAAAGATCGTTCGCCATTGGGGGAAACTCAGCGGATCCCGGAAGCTCACTTCGGCTTTTCCACAGGCGCCGCGCCGGCCGGGGCGCAGCCCCGGCAGCCACCGGGGCAGGCCCCTTGACATCCCCGGGGGTTTTGTCAATCATGAAGTGGCCTGAGCCGGGCGGCATTCCCCATGATGAGGCTTGGGGCAAGGGGATCAGACATTTTTTCCGGAGCGGTGGTCCATGATTCACCTGAAGTCGGCCAACGAAATCGCGATCCTGAGGGAATGCAACCAGATCGTGGCCGAGATCCTCAACACCCTCGAGCGCCACTGCCGCCCCGGCATCACCACCCTGGAGCTGGACAAAATCGCGGAGGATCTGACGCTCAAGCACAAAGCCAAGGCCGCGTTCAAGGGCTACAACGGATTCCCCGCCACTCTCTGCACCTCGGTCAACCACCAGGTGGTGCACGGGATCCCCTCGAAACAGGTCCTGAGGGAAGGTGATATCGTCAGCGTCGATTACGGTGTATTTCACCGGGGATTCTATGGAGACGCCGCCTTGACCCTTCCCGTCGGCCACATCTCTCCGGCCACCGAACGTCTGTTGCAAACCACCCGGGAGTCGCTGATGCTGGGGATCGAGAAGGCGGTTCCCGGCAACCATCTGGGGGACATCTCGGCGGCAATCCAGGCCCACGCCGAAGGCCGCGGCTATTCCCTGGTGAAGGAATTCTCCGGGCATGGCATCGGGAGAAACCTGCACGAAGAACCGGCCGTGCTGAACTACGCAGTCAATGGGCGCGGGATATTGCTGAAGCCCGGCCTGGTCCTGGCCATCGAGCCTATGGTGAGCCAGGGCACGGACAAGGTCCGGGTGTTGCCCGATCGCTGGACGGTGGTGACTCAGGACGGCAAGCCGTCAGCTCATTTCGAGCACAGCGTTGCCATCACCGAGAATGGTCCGGAGATCCTGAGCCTGGGAATCTAGGGCGGCCACGGTCCGTGACTGGCATGGCGGGCCGCCACTAAAGCCGCCACCGCAAGGGAAAGGGCATTTCCTGAAGAGGAGAGAAGAGTAGCAAAGAAGGACTCCCACCGATCCTGCCGCGGCGGCCCTGAGATTCGTGCACTAAGTCAACCTTCTCGCGGCCGTTCAATCGTCCGAGCTGCCCCCCAACAGACCGGCCCGAAGCAGAAAATAGAGCAGCGTCAGCAGCGTGCCCACCACTGCCGCCACGTAGGTCAGGGCCGCGGCATTCAGCACCTTGTCCATCCCCTCGCGTTCACCCGGATAAATCAGGCCGCACTCCATCACCAGGGCCTTGGCGCGTTTGGAGGCATCGAACTCCACCGGAAGGGTGACGATCTGGAAGAACAGCACCGCCGAAAAGATAACAGCCCCGATCAGCACGAGAGCCGGATCGATGAAAAGGCCTATCGCCATCACAATATAGCCGATCTTGGAGCCGATGCCGGCCGTGGGAACCAGCGCCGAGCGCAGCCGAAGCGGTCCGTAGTGCTGAGCATGCTGGAGAGCGTGGCCGGCCTCGTGGCTGGCGATGCCGATGGCCGCCACCGAAGTGGAACCGTAAACCCCGTCGGAAAGGGCCAGGGTCCTGGTGACGGGGTTGTAGTGGTCGGAGAGCATGCCGTGGGAGCGTTCGATGCGCACGTCCCGGACGCCGCCCTGACGCAGCAACTCCGCCGCCGCCTGGGCCCCGGTGAGCCCGCGCATGGATCGCACGGCCGAGTATTTCCTGAAGTTGGACTTCACCCTCCAACTCGCCCATAAGGCCAGGATCAGGCCGGGAGCCATAAACACGAAATACATGTAGTCGAACATGGGAAACATCGGCGCAACTCCTTATTCTTCTTTGTTCTCGCTTGAGTGTAAAGGAGGAAGGGAGGAGCGTCAAGCCGGCCCGGCTTCGGCTATTCTTCAGGTTGAGTGGCCGGTGGGCATCCCCGTCCCTGGAGAGGTGGCGGCCGCGAAGCGGCTGCCGGGGTGGGTTTGCCCCTGCCGGGAAAACTGCACTCTTCAGGACCTGAACCTTTGGAGGAATTGCCGCCGCCGTCGCGGCTCGTTGACCTTTGGGTGCACTCCTCTCCTTGGGCTGCCGCCCCCCAATGCATCAGCCGTTGCTTTACGGCCTGGCTTGGACTCATCATTCGCCTGATACCGCACCTGCAGTTCCAGTTTTTCGATCCGAATGGACTCCTCCAGATCGCTCGTAGACTGGCTGAGCACGGCACCGATCAGGTTGTCGCCGACGGCGAATAAGCGCGGATTCAGGTCGTGAAATACTAACCAGCCGTCTTCCAGAACCGGCGCGGCCAGCAGGCTATTGTGGATCCGTAGCTGCAAGCGTTTCTCGATGCCTTTCCTGGACGGGCAGTTGTAGAGAAAGTTTCTGTGGCGGAAGGCGCGGATCGCACCGCGCTCGATTCTGGTGTCATCGGGGGGTTTGGGTTTCTTCGGGGAATTTGAGGATATATAGTCCCCGGCGGCTGCGTCATGGAGCAGGATACGCAGCCTCAATTCCGAAATACGGTCGACCGCGGCACTCAGCTCGTCACCCACAAACAGTTTCAGAAAGGTGTCGGTCTTGGCGTCGCTGGATAGCGGGCAGGGCAAGGGTGCCAGCATGTTGGTGTAGCCGAACATATGGCGGGGCGTGTACCACTTCTCCGGGTCGGGCACCACGGGATCACCATGACCGCCACCCCGGCGGGACAGGACGAAGACCTTGTCCTTGTGCTTCATCAGTTCAGGATCACCCATTTCCCGGTAGGCCTGCTGATGTACCTTGGACTGCTTGGCGTTCATCGACGGGAGGGGATAGCCGGGGATGGCTGGCGCCCAAGCGAAATTGAAGGTCTCAATGCCGTCGGCTCCTTGACGATACCAGTTGGAAAACACGCCTCGAAAGACCTCGATGGGCGGGTAACTGTAGCCATCGGGGCCGTGGTGATCCTGAATGACGGGGTAGAGCTTGATGTAGGTTCCGTCAGTGATCCGGCGGAACGCGTAAACATCTACGTCCAGGGAACGGGTGCCTAACACGAACATGTCGACCAGACCTTCCCTTGCCCACGTCTCCACGTCGATGCCGTCAAAGTGGCAGCTCTCGATCCTATGGCTCAGTCGTATGGCCAGCAAAAAGGGCCGGCCACGCTTCCGGGCAAGCGCCTGCAGCATGGCTCGAACCGAGCGCACGAACTGTGTCAGATGATGGCGATTTTCCCACTGACGTCCAATCGGTAGCAGCAGCGGACTGCGTTGCATGTCCAGCTCAATACCATCAAATTCATAGTTCTCGGCTGCCTCCCGCAGCACGCTCAACTTATAGTCTCTCACCGGCTTGAAGGCAAAGTTGAACAAGATCACTTGATGAAGCGTGGGGTGATCCGGCCAAGGGCGAATGGTCCATTCGGGGTGCTCTTGCTTGATGGCAACCTGGGCGGTGGTTCCAAGGTCCGAGTCTCCTGCGTTGAGGCGGTAGGAAAAGAAGGCTTCCAAACCTCGTTTTCTGGTCGCCTGCAGATAAAGGCGCATGACATCGATGCCCTGATTCACCCAGCGCCGGTACTTTTCGCGATCGTATAGCGGTAGGATCTTGCTGGGATAGGGCGCCGTCTGACCCTGGCCCCAACTCCACCAGATACTGTCGATGTGGCTGCCGGGTTCATCGGCAAACCCGAAGGCGTCATCCACCTGTGCCGGCAGATCCTTGACGAACCGGTCCACGTGCCAGGAGGCGTCGATGTTGACGATGACCCGCCTGAGTCGATTGACGGCGGCGATGTGTGCTTCACTGAGGCTAATGGTTGAACTCGTTTCAGCCGCAGCCACGTCGGTGGCAATAAACAAGATGAGAACCGACCACTGTATGGAGATCATCAGGACCGCATCCCGCAACGTTGGGTCCCGGCGGGGCGGGCGAAAGTATGCTAGGATGGGATCCTCAGCGTGACAGTGTAGCATCGCACGACCTTCTCCGGTCGGATTTGAGTGCCGCTCCTCCCGCCCGCGCCAGGCAGCCATAGGATTGATCGCCTCCGAACCGAGCCCGCAAAGGGTCGGAACAGGAGATGATAGGCATGCATCCTGACCCCGACAGATCCCCTCCGCCGCCTCGGTCGAATGCCGAGACCCCTGAGGACAACGCCGAAGTCCTGGCCCAGGTGCTGACCCTGAAGGAGGACCGGGAACCGCAGATCCCGCTGGAAGAAACCGAGCGGGCCGGGCTGGTTCGGTACGACCCCGTTCGCCACTACCTGTTGGAGATCAGCAAGTATCAGCCGCTGACACGCGGGGAAGAACAACACCTGGCCCGTCTCTACCGCGACAGCCAGGACAAGGAAGCGGCCCGCCGACTGGTCACCTCCAACCTCAAGCTGGTGGTCAAGATCGCGTTTCTCTACAACAAGGTCTATGCCAACCTCATGGACATCATTCAGGAAGGCAACCTGGGCCTGCTCCAGGCTGTCAGGAAGTTCGATCCCGACCGGGGCACGCGCCTGTCCACCTATGCCTCCTGGTGGATCAAGGCCTACATCATCAAATTCATTCTGGAAAACTTTCGCATTGTGCGCGTAGGCACCACCAACGACCGGCGCAAGCTGCTGATGAATCTGCGCCAGGAGAAGCAGAGGCTGGAGGCCCAGGGGATCGCGCCGACCCCCAAGCTGATCGCCCACAACCTGAACGTGAGCGAAGGGGACGTGATCGACGTTGAGAACAGCATCAGGGCTCATGATCTTTCGCTGGATGCCACCACCTCCAGCGACTCCAACCTTTACTATCTGGAGACTCTGGCTTCAACCGAGGACTTGATCGATGAAAAGCTGGCGGCCGGGGAGTTGAAGGATCTCATCGAGTCCAAGTTCGCCCAATTCGCCGAGGGTCTGGGCGAGAGAGACCGGGTCATCCTCCAGCAGAGACTGATTGCCGAAGAGCCCCTGACCCTTCAGGCCATTGGGGACCGGTATGGAGTCACCCGCGAAGCCATTCGCGTGTCGGAAAAAAAGCTGGTGGGAAAGGTCAAGAACTACATGAAGGAAGCATTGCAGGGCGTTCCGGAAGTGGATTTCAAGTTGGGGGAGGGTTAGCGGCTTACACTTGGGAGATTATCATTACAATAATGGATCCTGTCCCCACGCTGTGTCGGGGTTTTGGGGAGAGCGGCGTAGCCGTGGCCACAGCCCGGCGGCCCGGCTCCTGCCCCCCCACCGCATCAGCCTTCGCCTGGCGGCTCGGCTTCTGCGACTCCCCCTCGAGGGGGAGTCGGCAAGACAAGGGCGGAGCCCGCAGTCGAGCCGGAGGGGGGGGAAGGGAACCGGCGAGATGGCCAGGCAGGTGATCAAGACCGGGCAGAAGCCCGGGGGCGTATGAACCCCGCGCCACGGCGACGCCACGTAGGCGGCGAATCTGGTGCATTCCCTTGGAACGCACTGCCTGTCCAAAACGACGCCTCAGCCGGCAGTGTTGACTCGAAAAGAGGCTTGGCTTAAGATTCCAGATAGAAAGCAATCCCGAAACGAGGGTGGAACGAAGCCATGATGACTTGGTGCCGGATCAGACAAACCGTTATCTTGGGAGCCTTGGTACTGGGCATGATCCTGGGTGGCGGCCGCCTGTCGGCGGGCCTGGCGGAAAAGGAACCATCGGAAGGGAAGCGGGGAGAAGAGAGCAGGAAGGTAAACAAGGGTGGCCCTCAGCAGCGGCAGTCCGACCCGGTGATCGTTCGCAAAAAGAAACCCAAGCCGAGAAAACGCCGCCTGAATCCGGCCCGGCCCAAGGGCTCCAAGCCGGAAGACAACTTCACCCTGGCGGTGGACATCGAGCTGATCAATCTGGATGTGGTGGTCACCGACAAGAAGGGAAATTTCATCCCCGAACTGACCGCCAAGAACTTCAAGGTGTACGAGGACAAGGTCGAGCAGAAAGTCACCAACTTCACTCCCACCACGGCGCCGCTGACGGTGGTGATGGTGCTCGAGTCCACCAAGAACCTGGCCTGGTGGTGGTACGACGACGCGGCAATGCCGGCGGCGCGATTTATCCAGATGTTGCGACCCAACGACTGGGCGGCCGTGGTGGCCTATAACCTGAACCACAAGATACTTTCCGACTTCACCCAGGACAAGCGCGAGCTCTTCGGTTCGCTCTCCCGCATGGCCTTCCCCGTCTCTCAGGAATCCAACCTCTTTGACGCTCTCAAGTTCACCCTGGACCGCCTGGACGAAGTGGATGGCAAGAAGGCCGTCCTTCTGGTCAGCACCGGCGTGGATACCTTCAGCAGGATCACTTTCGGCTCCGCCTTGAAGCGGGTTAAGGCGACCGATGCCATCATCTACTGCCTCGGTATCGGCCAGCGAGGACGCTTGAGCAGCGAGCACCGAATGGGCCCCGTCAGCCGGTTGACCTATCTGCAAGCCGACAATCAACTCAAGACCTTTGCCAAAGTCACCGGCGGCAAAGCCTGGTTCCCCCGCTGGCAGGCCGACCATCCCGCCATCCTGCAACAGGTCGGGATTGAGCTCAGGAACCAGTACAGCCTGGGCTACGTTTCGACCAATGCCGAGCGGAACGGAAAATTCCGCAAGATCAAGGTGGAGATCGTTGACCAGAACGGGAATCGCGTCAAGAAAGTCAAGGCGCGAACCCGTGCCGGCTACCACGCCGTCAAGAGTTGACCTGAAATAAAACCGGAACTTGACCGTCTGCAGGCAGGGCGCCGGACTGCTGCAATCCACCGGCTGGCGCGGGACTCCCCCGGTGCCGGCCCGCAATCTCCTTTCGCAGGATCCCAGCCTCCACTGAGCCGAAGGCCTTCCTTCCCCTCCTTTTGATCCAAAACAGTCACCATCCTTCCCCTGGCGGGCTTACAATACAAGTCAACTCTCACTCGGGCGTGCTGTGAACTACAATGCCGGAAGATCCATGTTGCGAAAAGCCGCCGTTGCCGGGCGTTTCTATCCCTCCCAACCCGACCGGCTTCGCCGGGACCTGCTGCAGCATCTGGGGCCGCCCCGGACGCGTCTCCAGGCTCGGGGCGTGGTGGTGCCTCACGCCGGCTACCTCTATTCCGGTCCCGTGGCCGGAGCCGTGTACTCCACAATCGAGATTCCCGATCGAGTCCTGATCCTCTGTCCCAACCATACCGGATTGGGAGCCTCCCTCTCGATCATGTCCCAAGGGGAGTGGGAGATCCCGCTCGGCCGGGTCGCCATCGATGAAGAGCTGGCCCGCAGGCTTCTGCACCACTGTCCTTTCCTGAGGGAAGACGCCGAAGCTCACCGCTTCGAACACTCGCTGGAAGTGCAGCTCCCCTTCCTGTTCCATCTCCGGCCGGACCTTCGCCTGGTGCCCATCGCCTTGGGCCGCCACGACTTTCCCACCTTCCAGCGCCTGGGGAAAGGCATCGCAAAAGCGTTGCGGGAAATACCCGGGCAGCCGGTCCTGGTCGTTGCCAGCAGCGACATGAACCACTTCGAGCCCGATGAGGTGACACGCATCAAGGATCACAAGGCCATCTCCAGGATCCTCTCCCTGGACGCCCCGGGACTCTATGAGGTGATCCAGAGGGAATCCATCAGCATGTGCGGCTACGGGCCGACCATCGCCATGCTGTATGGAACCGAAGCTTCGGCCGAGACCTGCCGGGCCGAGCTGGTCCGCTATGCGACCTCGGGAGACGCCGGCGGAGGCAGGAGCGAAGTGGTGGGTTACGCCGGCATCGCCATCTACCCCAAGGGTCCTGGATCAGCCAGCCGAACGCCCGGGTGAGAAATGGGCGCTTGCCTGAAACAATTGAGGGTTATCCACGAAGGCACAAAAAAAGAAATCCACGAAGGGGCACGAAGGAAACTGAGGTTTTCCACGAAGTGCACGATGTCACACCAAGGTCACGAAATTATGTTCCGCGCGTTTGGTCTCGGCCTCGAGAATGAGTCTATCCATGTTCCCTATGCAGCAAACCGGTTTAGCGGAACATAGCCCTTGCTCCCGAAAAGCCATCAGGAACCGTTGTTTCACTCTCGAATGATCCGCCCGCCAGGGCGGGGGCCCGACTTATCTGAAACCAATTGAGGGGGTCATCCACCAAGGACACGAAGTCACACCAAGGGCACATAATTGCAGAAGCATTTTGGTGCCGCTTGTCGTTGAAGGAGGTTCATCTGTATTCGTGTCTATTTGTGTCCATTCGTGGTTCATGTTCATTAACGATCGGCCGTTTTTCCTCGTATGATCCGCACAGCAGGGCGGGGGCCGGCTAACCGGTGGGGTAGCGGTCGATTTGTCTGAGGAGTCTTCGGGCCATTTTGCGGGCCAGGTTCATCAAGGAGGTGTCCTGGGAGATTCTCTTCAGGATGGGCGAGAACCGTTGGGGGTCCACAATGGTCTTCCGGCGCAGGGAACCTTCCAGTAGATCCAGTTTCCTGGGAACCCCCAGCCGGTCGTACTTCAGGGTCAGCTGCATATCGAGGAGGAATCTCTCCTGAGCGGAGAGATGATCGAAGAAGGTCACGATCTTGCGCAAGGTCTTGTCGCCGGTGTGCCGGAACACCACTTCGCGCGTTTGCGGGCCGCTCACCAGCCGAATGGTGCGGGTCCCGGTGTCGGCAACCCGCCGCGAGCTCACAAAGTTCTTGTCCCGGTTCAGAAAGTCTGCCTCCACGAACATCTCCCAAAGGCGCTGGAGGGTGTGTGGCTTGAGTTGAAAATCCACCGCCACGGGCTCTCCATCGCCCAGTCTCAGCAGGTACCGGGTCGTTCCGTCTCCCTCCACTTCAATGCGGTGCAACTCGGTTTGTCCCCGGGAGTAATCCTTTTGCCAGACCACTCGAGTGGGCTGGCCGGCGCCGCTCAAACCGCCGGCCAGGACGAGCAGGGCAAGCGACAACGGCCAGGCTGAGCTGACCCGGAACGGGCGCATGGACTCAACTCCCGGGGGACAAGGCGGCATCGGCCTTGGAGATCCCTTTCCTGATGCGGCTTTCGGTGGCCAGGATCTGAGCATGGCACAGGGCCAGAGCCAGTGCATCGGCCGCGTCGTGGGGCTGGGGGAGGCTGTCCAGTCCCAGCAGCCGTCCAACCATGACCTGAACCTGGTGCTTGTCTGCCCGGCCATATCCGGTGACGGCGCTCTTGATCTGCAAGGGACTGTACTCCGTGATGGGAATGCCCGCCAGGGTCGCCGTACAAATCACGACCCCCTTGACCTGGCCGAGCTTCATGACACTCTTGAAGTTGGTGAGATAGAACTGGTCCTCTACGGCAGCGACCTGAGGGGAGTAGGAGTGGATGAGCTGGAGAAGCTGCCGGTGAACGGTTGCCAGCCGAGCGCCCAAGGGCTGTTTGGGGGGAAGAGAAATGGCCCCGAAGACGACCGGCCGCTGATGCCTCGCATCACTGTCGATAATGCCATACCCGGTCGACCGTGAACCGCAATCGATACCCAAAACTCTCATGGGATCCCTAGCCCGCGACCTCCACCGGCCGGCTATTTCAAGGCCGATTCACACCAGGAGCCCGGTATCACCCTAAGAGGCGGCAGCCTCCAACTCCGCATCGTCGATGTCGAAGTTGGCGAAGACCTTTTGCACGTCATCGTGGTCTTCCAACGATTCCATCAGGCGCAGCATCTGCTGCGCCGGCTTCCCTGCAAGCTGCATCGTCGTCTGTGGAAACATGGAAAGGTCTGCCGAGGCCACCGCCAAGTCGTGACGCCGGATCTCCTCCAGCACTGCCTCGTAGTCCTGCGCCGACGTATAGACTTCGTAGACCTCCCCCGCCTCCCTCATATCCTCGGCTCCAGCCTCCAAGGCCACCGTCATCAGGTCGTCTTCACTGGTACTGGACTTGTCGACCAGAATCAAGCCCTGTCTGTGGAACATGTGGGCCACACATCCCGACTGACCCAGGTTGCCCCCGTTTTTGGAGAAGACGTAGCGGATCTCCGACACCGTCCGGTTCTTGTTGTCGGTCACGGTCTCGACCAGGACGGCCACGCCGCCGGGGCCATAGCCCTCGTAAACCGCATCTTCGTAGGTAAGCCCCGGCAGTTCGCCGGTTCCCTTTTGCAGAGCCCGCTTGATGTTCTCCGCGGGCATGTTGGCGGACTTGGCCGCCACCATCGCCGCCCGGAGCCTGGGGTTTCCGTCCGGGTCCCCGCCGCTCAGACGCGCAGCCACGGTAATTTCCTTGATCAGGTTGGTGAAAAGCTTGCCGCGCCTGGCGTCGGCCGCGCCTTTCTTGTGCCTGATGCTATGCCATTTGGAATGTCCCGACATGAGCCGTTTTTCCCTGGTGACCGGCAGTCAGAGAATAGCAAAAGCCCTCATGGGACTCAAGCCATAGCTGGTCATCGGCCGGTCGGCGGTTCACAAACGGTTGATCAGACTGGCGACAAATCCCGCGCCATACCCATTGTCGATGTTGACCACGCTCACGTTGGAAGCGCAACTGTTGAGCATTCCCAACAACGCGGCCACCCCGCCGAAGCTGGCGCCGTATCCGACACTGGTGGGCACCGCGACCACCGGCGCCGAAACCAGCCCCCCCACCACGCTGGGGAGGGCGCCCTCCATGCCGGCGGCCACAATCACCACCCGAGCGGCCAGCAACCGTTCCCGAGCGGCCAGCAAGCGGTGGATGCCGGCCACACCCACGTCATAAAGGGTCTCCACCCGATTCCCCATGGCCTGGGCGGTCACCACCGCTTCCTGGGCCACCGGAATGTCGGCGGTGCCCGCCGAAACCACCAGGATGGTCCCCTTCCCCCGAACCGATTCGTCCTGCAGAATCACAATGGTTCCAGACTCCTGGTGGAAGCGGGCCTCGGGGGACAAGGCCTGGATTCGCCGGAAGACCTGCTCCTGGCTGCGAGTGACAAGAATATTGTGCTTTCGGGGAAGCATCCGCTTGACGATGGTCTCGATCTGGGCGGCCGTCTTGCCTTGGCCGAACACCACCTCGGCAAACCCCTGGCGAAGGGCGCGATGATGATCGATCTTGGCGAAACCCAGGTCCTCGAAGGGTAAATGCCGCAACCGCTCCAGCCCCTGGCTCACCGAGAGCTTTCCGCCCTTGATCTCCTCCAGCAGGTTCCTGAGGGCCTTTTCGTCCACGGGAAGGTCTCCGGCCAATCAGCTGGCCTGCAATTCTCACTGGGGGGCGCGATCAATGTATCCAGCGACCAACCTGGTGAGAAATGCGGGCTAAAGTGATAATAACCTGATCCGGGGAAGTCAAGCAGAATCCTGGCCCGCATTTCTCACCAGGACGCTGAGCATAAGGTAGAAAAGTGCTTGTCTTTAACATCTTGCGGCGCTTTGTTTGGAGTCTGCAGGTCACAGACGGTGCTGGGCGCGCCCTGGCTTGTCTTTTCCCCTTCAGCGCGCACATGCTCCCTCGAATGGTGTTCCGGCTACGCCCTTCGGTCACGAGCACGCGCTGAAGCGGAAAATCCTGCGCCAAGTTGCACTCTTGAGAAGAGTGCTACCCCCTGGTGAGAAATGCGGGCTGGCGCAGCCCGCCCCAGCCCCCGGTCCCCATTCCATACCCGGCGATCGGTTGAGAAACGGCTGCTGGCCGCCGGTTCGAGAGTTGATGTACCATTGGGTTGTGGTTGCAGGGTTGAGTCCGGTTAACCCGCGCACTCCATAATCCACCGGGAATGAGAGACTTTGGAGATCACCGTTGCCATCACCGGGGCCAGCGGAGCCATTTATCCGCATCGGCTGCTGAACCTGCTGGTCGCCGAGCCGGCCGTTTCCCGCATCAACCTGATTGCCTCCGGAGCCGCCCTGCGCGTTCTCAACGATGAGCTGGATCTCCAGCCTCTCACTCTCCACAACCTCGGCGAGAAGCTGGTGCAGAGCCATCACCCCAAGATGCAGGTGCTCAGCAACGACGATATCGGGGCCAAAATCGCCAGCGGCTCCCACCCGGTGGACGCCATGGCGGTGGTTCCCTGCAGCATGGGAACCCTGGGCAGCATCGCCCACGGCATCTCCCGGAACCTGATTCAGCGCGCTGCCGATGTCATGCTCAAGGAGAGACGCAAGCTGGTGCTGGTGGTTCGGGACACCCCTTTCAACCTGATTCACCTGGAGAACATGCGTCTGGCAACCCTGGCGGGGGCGGTGGTCTTTTCGGCCACTCCCTCCTTTTACCACGGGGAAACCACCCTTGAGGGCATCATCGACCAGTTTCTCTACCGGGTGATGCAACACCTGGGGCTGAACCCCGAGGCGGCCTTCCGCTGGTCGGGAGACAAGGAGGGTTGAGGAATGAACGGAACGCTCTCGTTCTTCTTCCGCCTGGAAGGCCAGCCACCCGCCGGCCCGGCCCGACAACCGGACACCAAGCCGACATGAGCCTTTTCTCCAGCACAAAGATCACCCTGGCCATGATCAAGTTCGAGCATACGGTCTTTGCGCTTCCCTTTGCCCTGTTGAGCGCCCTGCTGGCGTCAGAGGGATGGCCCGGCGGCCGTAAGATCCTGTGGATCGTGGTGGCCATGGTGGGAGCCCGAAGCGCGGCCATGGCCTTCAACCGGCTGGCGGACATTCGGATCGATACCCTCAATCCCCGGACCAGAACCCGTGCCCTGCCGGCCGGACATCTCAGCCGCTTCTTCGTCGCCGTCTTCACTCTGGCCTCGGGGTTCGTTTTCGTCCTGGCGGCCTACCAGCTCAACCCGCTCTGCTTCCTCCTGTCCTTTCCCGTGCTGCTCATCCTGCTGCTCTACTCCTACAGCAAGCGGTTCACGCGGCTCTCCCACCTCTACCTGGGGCTCTGTCTGGGACTGGCCCCTCTGGGCTCCTGGATTGCCGTGAGAGGCGAGATCGGCTGGCCCCCCCTGCTCCTGGGCCTGACGGTGCTGCTCTGGACAGCCGGGTTCGACATCATCTATGCCTGTCAGGACGTGGGCTTCGATCGCCGCCAGGCTCTCTTCTCCATCCCGGAAGGTTACGGCATCGACCGGGCCCTGAAGGTGTCCCGCGGGCTGCACATCGGCATGCTGCTGGCCCTGCTGGGGCTGGTTCGGGTTCAGGATCTCGGCTGGATCAGCCTGCTCGGCATCCTGCTGGTCGCTGGGCTGCTGTGGCACGAGCACCGGCTGGTCCGGCCCAGCGACCTGTCCCGAGTCAATGCCGCCTTTTTTACGATCAACGGTTACGTCAGTATTCTGCTGATGGTGGCCCTGGGACTGGACGAGCTCGTCAATTGAGGGAGTCTCCCGGCGGGAACGAGTGGGATGCCGGGGGGCGCATTCTTTGGACCGCTCCCTGGCCCTAAGGCTCCCCTGTCTGGCAGCCAGCCCAACTACCTCCCCATGCCTGGAATGCCCCGCTTCGTCACCTTCGACCCTATGCAACCCCCGGTGTGCCGTCTGGGCCTGGCCACCCGAGGCAATACCCGCCTCACCGGAGACGATGTCCTGTTGGCGCTGGAACGGGGCTTGAACTACTGGAACTGGTGCGGCCACCAGGACGGAATGGCCGACGCCATCCGCCAGCTCGGTCCCCGGCGCGAGCAGGTGCTGATTGCCGCTCAGCTCTGGGCCCGAGACGAACAGGGAGTCCAATCGGAATTGCAGCAGGTCCTGGATCGGCTGAGAATCGATTCCCTGGACGTGGCCACCCACTATTACGTGGAACGGCCCGAGGAGTGGAGGCAGATCGCCGGTCCGGAGGGAGCCCTCCAGGGACTGCGGAAGGCTCAGGACCGCGGCCGGGTCGGAATGATCGGATTGACCACCCATCAACGGGAGCTGGCGGTACGGATTCTGAGAGAGCGGCAACTCGACCTGCTGATGATCCGTTACAACGCGGCCCATCGCGGCGCCGAAGACCGGATCTTCCCGGAAGCCGGAGACTTGCAGATGCCCCTGGTGGCCTTTACCGCCCTTCGCTGGTGCGATCTGCTGAAGCCGACCCCCACAGACCCGGCCGACTTCGCGCCGCCCCCGGTCCGGGATTGGTATCGGTTCGTCCTGGCCCATCCAGCGGTTTCGATTGCCCTGGCCGCACCTGGCAACCGGTCGGAACTGCTGCACACCCTGGGGCTTCTCGACGACTGGAGACCTCCAACCCCTGCCGAGCTTCAGGCCATGAGGGCTCACGGGGACCGGGTGCACCGCCACGCGAGAGCCTTTGTCTGAAACTGCGGTTCTCGAGGAGTCCGGCGGCGATGCGCCCCCGCGAAGCGGGCGACCTCCTTATCCGTACCCGGATGAATTGCTGGTCGAAAAACGGGGTCCTAGCTGTGAATTCTGTGAGGGTTTGCCATGGTCCGCCTCGTTTCTTGAGAGGACGCTACCATAGGCTAAGACTGCTGATCACCAACTTATGATACGAGAAACCAGAAGACCTGAAAGCCGCTGTGGCTCACTATTTTGCGTGGTATAACTTCGTGTGCGTGCATTCCAGATTGAGGGTCACCCCCGCAAGGGAGGCAGGAATCATCGATCACCTACGGATGATCTCTGATATGCTGGGAGGTTAAGAAGGCAGTGCGGAAGTCACTGATAAATTTACCTGTACGTGGCTTTGCCCTTCTGCTAGATTGGCGACCGCTATGGCTATACGAGTCCCTAGTGAACACGTTCCCCTGCTGAAAGCCCTGATTGAATTCTCGCCGACAAAGATCGATCAGTTCATCCAGGCGCTTTCAGATGCAAGGCCGTCATTCAGCACATTCAAACTAGCAGACGAAATCCGCGCACACGTCGAGGTTCCGGAAAAGCTGCTGAATGGAATCCTGCGTGTCATCGCCGCTCTATACCTTACGCGTGATCGCACGGGCGCCCCGATTGAGGGGTTTGTTGATGTTGAGATCTTCAGAGCGTTAAGGTCGGCCAAGATCTTGGCCGACGAGAAAGCAGTAGAATCAAATTGGCCAAAACTCAGGAAGTTCTTTGTAAAGACACTGGCGATGCATCGGTCCGTTGGCACTGCATCGAAAACTGGCCACGTCATGACGCAGCATGAACGGATTTTCAAGGCTGCACGAATATTGACTGATGTTCGGCCGGTTTTTCATCCTGATGTTGCTGACACGCCAGACGCGGCCGTCGTGGTCCACATGCTACGGATCACCCAGCGCAACAATCAAAATGAACACTCCGATATTTTTGTTGCAATGGACCGGAATGACATCAGCAGCCTCAGTGCGACCCTTGACCGTGCTTTAGCAAAAGAAGAGGCAATAACCAAGGCCCTTTCAAAAGCCGGGATCGAACGAATCAATCCTGCGGAGGTTTACTAACTTATGTCTACTCAAGGATCCGTTCTCGAATGGCCGGCCGATCGAGTAGAGATCAAACCATGGGAGAGCATCGAATCGGAATTCGATTCAGAGTCGCTCGAAGCTGGGATTGAATCTGCCCACGAGAAACTGACTGCCCTAGCTGATAATTGGGACGGCGAGGGCAGTGCTGAATACAAAACGGAGACCGTCAATAGCGCGGCAGAATTCTTGATGAGTCAGGATCGATTGCTCCGCGAGTTGCGTGGAATTAGCCTACCGGTGCCTCAAATCAATCCAGGGCCTGATGGAAGCATAGATCTGTTCTGGAAGCAGCCGACTTGGGAATTGCTGGTTAACGTTCCTGAAAACGCAAGCGAGTCTGCATCGTTCTACGGTGAAGACCAAACAGGCCACACCATCAAGGGAAGCCTTGACACCTCGGTGCCTAATCTCGGAGTTATCATGTGGTTGATAAAGAAGTAGGGTGGCCGATAGCGCACATACCGGATAATAGCTCCGTATTCATGCGGGCCCACCGCCAGTATTTTTCGCAGGGAGAACTTGGTCACGGAGTGTTTCGCAGACGCGAAAAAGGGCTGTCCGTCGATTGGGACCGATACAGCACTGCAGAGGATACGCGCGCTAGGGCAAATTCCGATCCTAACGACAATGCAGTAATTTCCCTGTTGGTTAGTTGTATCCGGCAAATCCGGCCATTAGCCGTAGACCATTTCCCGATCTCTGCACCCCCAGAAAAACGTAATCGCGCGCATTCCCTAATTCGAAATCTTCCTAGGGCCGCAGACCTCACCGAAGCGCGTTTCAAGCTTCGAAAGTGCGCTCACATCGTTATTCCGCTCGGTTAAGCGACAAGCTGGCAGGCCACCACCTCCAGGCTGCTTAAAGAAGTGGAGGACCTCCAAAGTCACTTTTCCTGAAGGATGCTGAAAGTAAGCACGTGTGCGGCTGTATTGCTTTCTGCCCGATGCGTTGTTAGCTAGCCGTTCAACTCGAAACAACCGCAATCGCCTCTGACCTGAAGCACCAGCCTCGGCGGACGTTACCCTGTCCGCCGCCCAACCCCATCCCTTTTTTGTTGCCGCCGGATTCAATCCGTTCTTAAATGGCATGGGGAATATAGAGGCAGGCCTGTCCCCCGAGGAGACCTCGTGGCCAAGCTGCAACCAAGGGTGGAACCGATCAAGCGCTGGACCATTCAGGATTCCTTGGACGCCTACCACATCGGGAATTGGGGACAGGGCTACTTTTCCATCAACGGGAAAGGGCACATCACCGTCCACGCCACCAAGGACCCCAAGCGATCCATCGACCTCAAGAGCCTGACGGACCAGCTACAGACCCGCGGTATTTCTCTGCCCATCCTGATTCGCTTCACCGACATTCTGAGGCATCGAATCGCCGAGATTCACCAGGCCTTTCAGACCGCCATCGACGAGTTCGAGTACGAAGGCGCCTATCGCTGCGTCTACCCCATCAAGGTGAACCAGCAGCGACACGTGGTGCAGGAAATCCTGGACTTCGGCCAGGAATACCAGGTGGGGCTGGAAGTCGGCTCCAAGCCGGAGTTGCTGGCCGTACTGGCCGTCACTCACGGGCACGACGTTCCCATTATCTGCAACGGCTTCAAGGACGATGAATTCATCGAGACGGTCATTCTGGCGCAGAAGATCGGCAAGAAGGTCATCCCGGTGGTGGAGCGCTTCACCGAGCTGGAGCTCATCGTCAAGTACGCGGACAAGCTGCGGGTGAAGCCGCGCATCGGAGTGCGGGTGAAGCTGGCCAGCCGGGGCGCCGGGCGCTGGGAGTCCTCGGCCGGCTATCGCTCCAAGTTCGGATTGACGGCTACCGAGGTGGTGGAAGCCGTCCGATACCTGGGTGCGCGGGATATGGCCGACTGCCTTCGCCTCCTGCACTTCCACATGGGAAGCCAGGTGACCAACATTCGCAAGATCAAGGAAGCCATCACCGAGGCGGCGCGAGTCTATGCGGAGCTGATCCAGGCCGGCGCCGGCCTGGAGATGCTGGATGTGGGTGGGGGCCTGGGGATCGACTATGACGGCTCCCGGTCCAGCTTCGAGTCCTCGGTGAACTACACCCTGCAGGAGTATGCCAACGATATCGTCTTCCGCCTCAAGTCTGTCTGTGACGAGGCCGGAGTCCCCCATCCCACCATCATCTCGGAATCCGGCCGTGCCGTGGTGGCCTATCACAGTGTCCTGGTCTTCAACGTGCTGGGGGTTTCCGGTTTCGAGGGGTTCCGCATCCCCGAGTCGCTGCCGGATGACTCTCCCCAACCCCTGTCAGACCTGCACTGGATTGCCCACAACCTTACCGGGCAGAACTTTCTGGAGGCCTACCACGATGCGGTTCAACTCCGGGAGGACGCCCTCAACCTCTTCAACCTGGGATACCTCAGCCTGGAGCAGCGCAGTATCAGCGAGAGTCTCTACTGGTCCATCTGCCGAACCCTGCTGGGGATCATCCGCGATCTGGACCACGTCCCCGAGGAATTCAGCAGTCTGGAAGCCCTCATCTCCGACACCTATTTCTGCAACTATTCCATCTTCCAGTCGATGCCGGACAGTTGGGCCATTGGCCATCTCTTCCCCATCACACCCGTTCACCGCCTGAACGAGGAACCGACCCGGCGTGCCATCCTGGCGGATATCACCTGCGACTCCGACGGACGGGTGGACCGTTTTATCGACTCGCATGGCGCCAAGCCGGTCCTTCCGCTCCACCCCTTTACGGGGAAGCCCTACTACCTGGCCGTGTTTCTGGTGGGGGCCTATCAGGAAATTCTGGGGGACCTGCACAATTTGCTGGGAAACACCAATGCCGTCCACGTGAGCCTGGAACCGAGCGGCGAGGTGCGGGTGGATCACGTGGTCAAGGGGGACCGGGTCAAAGACGTGCTCAGCTACGTGGAATATTACGCTGACGAACTCCTGTCCCTCATGCGCCGGGATATCGAGCGGGCCGTTCGCGACAAGAAGATCTCGCTGGAAGAGTCGGGACGGCTTCTCAGATTCTACGAGTCGGGTCTCCGGGGGTACACCTACCTGGAAGAGTCTCCGGCTCCCTCCTCCAAGAAGGTCACCGGCCTCAGCCGCATGACGGCTTCTCCGCATTTTTAAGGATTGGAAGTGGCCTGAACGCCGGTCGCAGGCCCGGCGCCGTCCACGGCCCGGGTTGGCGGCCCCGCTCCTGCTTGCACCCCCGGCAGGTCCAGGGCCCAGTGCCGCAGGATCCGATACCCGCGGTCGGAGGGCGTATAGCGCCTGCCTCCCTGGTGGCCATCCTCCTTGCCGGTCTGAATGTTGAGAGGCTTGCGTAGCAGCTTGCTCTTCTCAAGATTTTCCGGATCGACCCGCGCCTGCAGGATCAGGTAGTTTTTCAGCATTTTGGGGGCGGAGAGGTAGCCGGTGCCGTCAGGGCGAGCCAGTTCCATGGACGGTACCCGTCCGGGTACTCCATGACAGCCCATGCAGGCCATCTGGTCGTGGCGCTGCGGTCGATTGAACTCCGGGGCCACGTGGTCCTGGAAAAAGCGAAAGCTGGCCAGGAACTCCTCGGGAAGCGACGGGGCCTGCCTGAGTCCCAACTGCTCCGCCATGGGTTCATTCCGAACCGCCTCCTCGAGGTCCGCCATCCAGACTTCCGGCTCCGAACGGAGGACGTTGCGGGCAGCCTTCTGGATTTCCTCGTTGGTCTCCGATTTGACCAGCACCTTCAAGGCCGCCAAAACGGCCGGGTCCTGCCGATAGCGGGTCAGATAGGAGAGGTTGACAGCCATTCGTCGGCTCAGCTCGGGGGTCTCAATCTGCAGAAGCTGCAGCAGTAGGGCACGGGACCGGGACCGGGCCTCCAGCAGATCCTGTGGCAGCCCTGAGGATTCCTCGCCCTCCGACGCCGGCCTCACCACCGGCACCTCGTCCTGGAAGGTGGACAGCCAATCGATGCTGGGGAGCCAGAAATGAGCTTCCATGGGGTTCGCCACGGCATCGGGAAAGAGCCGCGCAAGAAACGGGGTCTGGAAGTCGGGGTTGGCGGCCAGCATTTTCCCCATCCGATCGGCAATGAACCAGGCTGGGTTCAACGGACTCTCGGTTTGCACCGCCTCCTCGGCTGCCTGCCGAATTTCCCGCAACGACTCCGAATCGGACGAGGCCTGGTAGGAGGGCACCAGCAGCGAATAGAGGATCTGCCGCTGCTCCTGTGTCTCGGGAACGGTCCAGCCGGCCCGGCTCAGCAGCTTGAGCACCGGCTCCGCCAGGTTCTTGCGGCGATCATAGTCCAGAGCCCCCCGATGAATCTGTTCCACCATCGGCTGGATCAACTCCTGCGTCGCCGGCAGGGTGACGGCGCTGGGATCGGCCAGGGCAGCCGCGGCCAGGGTTCGCAGCTCCTCGGGACCCTCGGTGGCGTAGCTCATCAGGCGATCCTGCAGGTCCGGGTAGGGGATGCCGGCCGACGCCTCCAGGGCCAGACGGATTCCCTGGGAGCCATTCCCCTGTTGCTCCGCATCCCAGTAGTGCAGAACGGCTTTCCCCATCATTTCGCCGGCGCCCGCAGTGACGTACCCCATCTGGCCGGGGCCGCCATCGCCGCCGGAGGTGTTGTAAAAGGTGGCCGCGATTTGCGACAGCCGCCGGGCCAGCCGGTCCTTCCCGGCCGGCGCGAGGTCGGGGTCGTCCATGCGGGATTCCAGCGACCGAAACAGGGAGCTCAGCTCGGGATACTGGTGGATCTTGCTGCTGTTGGCCTTGTGGCCGTTGGCGATGAACAGGGCGTGGCTCTGGTACCTCAGGCACTGTTCCACCAGGGCCTCAGCTTCGGGAGCCGTCAGTTTGCTCAGCCAGGCCTGCTGGATGGCGGGGCGCAGCGGAGGATTCCAGACCCACCACTGCCAGGCCGCCTTGGCCGCCCAGGCCCGCACGCCCGGGTGGGGGTCCCGGGTGAGAGCTCTGGCCAGAAGCCTGGCCAGGCGGGGCTGGTCGAAACCGGGGCGGGTCAGTACCGCATCGGCGCGCATCCCCAGAGCCTTAAGGACGGTTTCCCGCACCCGGTCGTTGCCGGTCTCGTAGGCCTCGAAGAGTTCTTCAAACCCTCGATCGTCCAGCAGCGTCTGTTCCGTGGCCCAGGCGGCCGCATCCCGAACCATCTTGACAGGGTCGCCCATGGCCGCGATCAGCGCGTCTACCCCATGCCTGCCGTGGATGCCCCCCAACCCCATGAGGCCCCAATAGCGAACCATGGGACTGTCGTGGGCCGCGGCCCGGACCATCAGATCCGCCAGCTCGGGGTCTTCCGAGTGGGACAGGTCTCTGACCCTGGCCAGGGTGGTCCTCAGGGAGTCCTCGGGCGAGAATTCGAATCGCTGCCGGGGTTCCTCCGCCGAAGAAACGGGAAAGAGTCGGGAAAGGGCATGCAGCACGTAGGCGGTGGTCACGAACCCTGTCTTGGCGCTTTGGTTCCAGAGTCCGTAGGGCTTCTGCATGCCCAGCAGCGCCTGGACCCCCGAGTCCACCGCCGGATGGCTGGCGCCATAGGCGAGAGATTCCAGGGCGATCAGGGCCAGGGCCGTGGGGGCGGGATCGGACTTGCCGTCGGTGTTCCAACCCGGGCTTTCGGGGAGCGGCTTCCCGGGATCGAACCCCCAGGACCCGTCCGGATTCTGGATGGCCCTCAGCCGCTTCTCATCCTCGGCTACCTGGCGCTGAACCCGTTGCCACAGGTCCCGGGCGTCGGGTTCCGACAAGAGCCGGTAGTGGGGGAATTCGGCGGGAGGCAAGTCCTCCTCGGTCGGGCCGGCCGCCGGTTCGGGCTCAACCCGGGGAGGCGGCGGCGGAAGTCGTTGCTGTATCGAATGGGCTTCGACGCTGACTTGGAGGTAGTCCCGGGGAAAGAAGCGACGGAAGAACTCGATGCGGTGAGAGAGGTCGTCGCTGTATTTCGGCTGCACCTCCAACAGCTTCAGAGCCTTTTCTTCCATGGCCGCGAAGTAGCGGGGATGGCGAGTGCGGTCCCAGGCGGTGCGGAGGATCTCTCCGGCAAAGCTGAAAACCACCGACTTGCCCACGTTGGAGCCGGGCCCGGCGGCATTGATCCCGCTCGGATCAGCGGTCTGCAGCACCTGGTTGGCCGCTCGCAACAGTTGCTTCGAATGGAGCTTGCGAGGTGGAAGCACCCGCTCGGCGGTGCAAAGATTGTGGCCGGCCACCCGGGTTCCGGCGGGACCGTCGCCGACGTCCAGGGGAGCCAGGCTGGTGTTGTTGGCGGCCTCCTTGAGATAGTTGGTCGACCGCAACGACTCATACATCACGTTGACCAGCCGGCGGAAATTCTGGACGTTTTCGATCCGGTATCCGTTCTCCACGGGAACCGCCGAGCCCCAAACCCCGGCCTGGGTGTGGCAGCTCATGCAATGGGTCCCCAGCAGGTTGCCGGTGTCGCGGATGCGGCGCTCCACGCTGGCGCCGCGCGGCCGGTTGGTCAGCCAGGAGTCCACCTGGGCCAGGTGGTCGTAGAGGCCCTGGCGCACCGCCAGCCTGGGATCCCGGTAGGGCGCCGGTTGGAGTAGCCGCAATTCGATCTCGTAGCCCGGCGCATTGGCCTCGGCCCGCAGGAAGTAGACTCCCCCGGGCTGCAGCAGGCGGCTGATTTCCGATCGGTGTTCCTCGGCCTGCTGGTGAACCCGCTCATTGTCGTTGCGCCCGCGGGTGTATTCCACCAGTGGCAGCAACGGCGTTTCCCGGGGGGCCGATTCCGCCGCATCCCGGGAGGGTGCGGCCGGGGAGGACCGGGCCTGGCCGGATGCGGCCGGCAGCGCGTAGAACCGCAGGCGAGCCGCCAGGGTGTGATCGGGCAACGTCAGGTTGCAGGTCAGAAGCCGGGGCTCCGTCCCGGAGTATTCGATCCGAAACCAGTCGTCGCCGGAACGCCCGACCCTGCCGTTGTCGAAGTACTCGACGTCATCGGCCCCGGCGGTCACCAGAACCCGCTGCACGCCTTCACCTTCGGGAAGCGGAATGGGCTGGGCCTGCTCGGGAGTATCGTTGGGTTCCTGCTCCACGTGGAAATGAAGGCCCGGCGGCCCCTCGAGATCCAGAGGCCTGACCCGGGCGAGCAGGGAAACCCGCGTCCGGGAGGGCCAGGGCGTGTAGCGGGGAAAGGCGGCCACCTGGGGTGCGGTCCCGGTTTCACGCCAGCGGGGTCCGCCGAATACCGGGTCCTCATCGATGACCGGGGCCAGCCTCAGGACATACCTTCCCGACACCGGAGCCCTGTAAATCACAAACACATCCGGATCCAGGGCATGGAGCACTTTTCTCCAGCGGGCGGTGGGTTGGGTGTAAATGCCAAAGGCATCGGACTTTCTCCCGTCCTGGACGGAACCGGCATTCTCCCCGGAGGTGCCGGCGCCTTCGGCCCCATTGTGGTTTTCCAAGTGCCAGCTCACCGCCACCCGGCCGTTGGGCGGCAGGGAGGAGGGCAGGGAGACCGCCACCGAAATCTCCCGGACTTCGCCGCGACCCAGGTTGAAGGTCCTTTCCCACCGGCTGTCGGAGTCAAGGGAAACCTCGACCCGGCCGGAGCCCGTCCCGGCGGAGATCCTGCCCGCACCACCGGCAAAAACACCCAGGAGCGCCAGAACGGCCGCCAGCCACAAGGCTCCGGAATTCCCGATGACTCGCGGCCTGGGCATTGTTGGTTCCCCTGGTTTTAACAACTTTGAAGACACGATCCCCTTCTTGGTGCGCCGGGCGAGGTGGCGGACAATGGAGGTCATGGCGTTCCCCTCAGGGACGATTCGATCCAACTCAGGTAATCCTGAGAGCCGTCCACCACTTGCAGAGCGATGACTTCGGGCACTGCGTAGGAGTGGAGACGGACCACTTCCTTTTCAAGGTCGGCCAATTGCTCGCGAGAGGTCTTGATCATGATCATGACTTCGTTGTCCTCGACCACCTTGTCCTCCCACCAGTACCAGGAGCGAACCCCGGGAACCAGATTGACGCAGGCCGCCAGCCGCTTGGCCACCAGTTGCCTTCCGATCTGCCCGGCCTCCTCCAGGTTGGAACAGTTGACCAGGACCACAACCTTGTCTGTCATGGCTGTCTCCCCGCGCCGGGCATTCCGGCCAAGCCAGCAGCCGGCGCCGTCTTTCCTCAAGCCTGGCCGACCGGATACCGGTCAAAAGGAATTTTCATTATACCCGTTTTGGGCTAGACTACCCCTGATTTGCTGGCCGGTTGCCGCGTTCGAAGCTCCAACGGGACGCGGCCGGCTGAGGAAGAACCACCGGCTGTTTTCGGTGGGAGCGGAAAGGGCGATCTTGGCTTCCAGGAAGAAATCCTCGGCGCGGCGACACATTCTGGTGGTCATCCTGGGCCTGGCCTTTCTGGGCTTGGCGTTGCAGGCGGTTTTCGGTCCCACGGGCCACTTGGAAATGGAACGCCTGGAAGAAGAACACCAGTCCCTGATTCGGGAAAAGGATGCTCTCGAAACGGGAAACCGGCAGGTGTCGGACGAAATCGAATCCTTGAAGACCGATCCCGCCACCATCGAAAAGATTGCCCGCGAAGAGCTGGGCCTGGTTCGAGAAGGCGAAATCAAGATTGTCACCAAGCCCGGCAACCCTGGTTCCAGCGCCGCCGCGGCCAACGCAAACGACTCGGCGGCCCTGTCCAGCGACCTGCCCCGCCAACAAATCCCTTGACTCCCGAGCCCGCCGGAAAATAAGATTCCCGGGCGGGGTGGAGCAGTCTGGTAGCTCGTTGGGCTCATAACCCAAAGGTCGCGGGTTCAAATCCCGCCCCCGCAACCAAATCCAGACCCGGAAACAGAGCCGTCCAAGGACGGCTTTTTTCATTTGATGACGGCGGGTTGTCCCCCGAAGCCGGAACCTCAACGGCCGGTCGCAAGCGTCTGGCAAGGCCCCAAAATGCCGACCCGGTGCGGGGGACGGCGAACTTGACTGGCTCTCCCAACCATGTTTAACTTCTTGAACTTTGATCTCGTCTGGCGACAAGTGCACTGTACACGCGCTTAAGCGTTCGGCATGGGGCTGGGAGAAATTGGCATGCAGAACGTCCCCTCAGCATATGTCGCAGGCTACGCCAAAGCGCGCGCCATCGACCAGGAAGCCGCTGACAACTAAATCCGGCACACCGGAATCGGCGACCCTGTGCTCGACCCGATCATGGAGGAACTCTCCTCGGTGCCGCCCGCCGACCTGCACCGCTTCATCGGGGCCGGCTTAGAGCAGCAGGAAGGGGTTTTGCGCGAGGCGCCGCAGATCCTGCGCGATTTCATCGAGTCTCTTGAGGACCCTCCTCCCTGGCTCGACTACGACGCCTTTCGCCCGGGGATTCGCGCCTTCCACGCAAACGTGGACCTCATGCTGACCGCGTTCGTCACGGGGGTGCTCGTGGAGGGCTTTTCGACGCTGATCGCCAAGTCCTTCAGCATCACCGAGCGCGTGTCGTCGACCACGAGACGCCTGCAGCAGAACAACCGCCATATGTTGGACATTTTCTTTCCCGGCGGCTTGTACAGAGAGAATGACGGCTGGAAGCTCTCTACGCGCATTCGCTTCATTCATGCCCGAATCAGGTCCCTGCTGAACAATTCGGAGGATTGGAATCACGAAGCCTGGGGCACGCCGGTGAGCGCGGCGCATCTGGGTTTTGCCATCTCCGTCTTTTCCAAGCGTTTGCTGGAATATTCGCTGCAGGTGGGCGCCCGTTTCAACCAACAAGAAAGAGAGAGTGTTCTGGCTGTCTGGCGCTACGCCGGTTATCTCATGGGAATACCTGAAACCATCCTCTATGCCACCGCAGCCGAAGCGGAAAAAATATACAAGATCAGCTACTTGTGCGAACCGCCGCCCGACTCCGCTTCGATAACCGTGGCGAACGGTTTGATCCGGGCCATTCCGTCGGTTGCCGGCGTAACCGAACCGGCCGAAGTGAAGAAGGTGACGGATTTGGCCTACCGTCTTTCACGAGCGCTCATCGGAAACGAACTCGCCGTTCGCTTCGAGTTTCCGGGGAGCTCTAACATTGGAACTCTGTTTTACTTCCGGATGAAGCAACGCCTTCAAAGAGTTCTGAGGGGCCGACAATCGGTCAGATCGGACAATTTTACCCAGCTTCTTCAAATCTCAGTGTTCGACGAGCATGGGTTGAGCTACAAGATGCCCGATCATGTAAAACACTCGAAGTCGAGCCCTTGGTAAGACGAAATACCGAAAAACCCTTGCTTGCCTTGTAAGCTGGAACTGGTCGCCCCGTTCCCTTTCCATTGAGGCGTGCTCCCATCTAATCGGAGTCTATTTTCTTCAGAGCCTTTTGCAAAAGGCTCTCTGCATTAAAGATACGTGCTTGGTGTGAGATCGCATGCGAGGCGGGAGCCTCAGCAGGACAAGTTGTGTGTTATAGCTTGGAAGAGCCTTTGTTGACTGATGTCTGTTTAGCCCATCTTTCTCAGGGTCCGACGACCTTGGAGCACCTGGAGGCAGGGGGCCCTACGTGATAAGATAGGCTGCATGAGCCCTGAAACCGTCACCCTCATCGGCATCGGAGTTGCCCTGCTCAGCGCCCTGGTGCTCCTGTTCCGCTGGCTGCGCCAGGACCTCCAGGGTCTACGCCAGCACATGAGGGACATGGAAGGCCGCCTGAATGCCCGGATCGACGCCTTGAGCTCGCGGATCGACTCAGTCAACTCCCGGATCGACGCTCTCTACCAGGCCCTCTTCAGCCGCAAAGACCCCGCCACATGAGACGACCTCATTGGCTCAGCGCGACGGCGACCTGGCCGGTTAGCTGTACCCTCACCACAGCCGCATTTATCACGAAGACCACCGGCTTGTTGTACTCGTCAACAAGGTCCATGGTCCCCGCAACTGCGCGAAGATCATGAGGGCTGGGCTTAGTGGGCACCACGACCAAGTCCGCGAGCTGGACCACTGCCCGGATTGTTTCAGTGCAGCGCTGGGGACGTTGTTGAATTACTGGAATAACTTGTAAAGAGCGCGTAGGTGACGTTATTGAATAAAAGCAATTCAGGAGCGGCTGATCGTAGTTATTCCAGTAATTCAACAACGTCCCCTACTCTCCCCACAGAATTGTCTTGAGCGGCAAAGTGTCAGGCTGGCATCTACCACAAGGACACGCGAGCTTGCGGATCCCACCCGGTCAGTGGGGAACGGAGAAGAACCGGGCGGTTCGAGTCACCTATGAGTGGCCATCCGTAGATCGTGAAACAGGAGATAGCCCAAGGGGGAGCAGCCTTCAATGAGACCAATCGTAAGATCATTAATGGCAAAGATTGCTTCGCGGAGACGCAGAATGGTGTTCCATCGGTTCTTTTTCCTGATCCTCTTGCCCTGTCTGGCCAGTGGATCCTGGAGGTCGCAGCCGGCTGTTGCACAAGATCAACTTCCAGCAGGAGAAATCCCGGAGGCCACCATCAGGAACAAACCCCGATACTTGAAGCTGCTTTCCGGCAAGCTGCTCAGGATCGACAGGAAGGAAAACCTCTCCTTTACTTCTGCCGACGGAGGAAAAACCTGGGATAGCGGAGGCCGAATCAATCCATACAACATCGGGCAAACGACCACGGACGTTCATATCCAGATCCAAAAAGGACAACACCGGGGACGCCTGGTGATTCCCTATTACCTGGAGATGGACGGCGACCATCCCGACTACTCACGAAAGCAGCGTGGTGGATACGCCATCTGGAAGGGGAAGCATATTCCGCTGGAAACTCACACCTACGTTCCCGAAATGGCCGGGACTTTCGTGTGCTATTCCGATGATGAGGGAAAAACCTGGCAGGCCTCCAAGGGATTTCTGATGGGCTATTTTGACGACGGACGTCTGGGTCACTGGAGTTGCGAGGAACCCACCGTGGCCGAACTCAAGGATGGTCGCCTCCTTTGCTTCATGCGTTCCACCACGGGTCGAATTCTCAAGAGTTACAGTGCAGACGGCGGCGAGTACTGGTCCAAGGTGGAGGCCACCGACATCGCCATGTCAAACTCTCCGGCCGTCTTAAGACGTATCCCGACTACGGAGGATCTGGTTCTGGTGTGGAATCAGATGTCGGCCGATGAAATCCGCCGCGGCTACCGGCGGGGCCGGCTCAGCCTGGCCATTTCAGAAGACGACGGATCAACCTGGAGTCATTTCAAAATCCTGGAGCTGAGCCCGGGAGTCGCACCCCTTGCCCGAATTCAGCCGGAACCTCTGCAGCCGATGGTCCGCGGTCCTCAGCAGAAAGGAGTGATCCCGGATGATTTCACCCACTACCACTATCCTCAGGTCTATCTGGATAATGAAAGAATCCACATCTACTACAAAGTGAGTCTTCCGGGAGAGGCTCTTCCCTCCAAGTGGCGGGTTTTTCCTCTTTCCTGGCTCTATGAGGATTAGCGGCCTGTCACCGCCAATGGTTTGCCCAGGCTGTCACGGCCCAGGTCGGAAATTGGATTGAGTCGATCGATGAATCTCTTTTCCCGTCGTTCCTTTCTCGCCACCCTCGCCGGCTTGTCCGCGCCGCCCTGGCTGAGCAACTACGCGATACTGACTGCGGCTGAGCGGCGCAAAGTCAAGATTACAGATATCAAGACCCTGATGCTCCAGGGTCCACGCACCTACACCCTGGTCAAGGTCGAGACCGACGCCGGCCTCTACGGCGTTGCCGAGGCCTATGGTTCGCCCGGCATCGGTGTGAGGGAGGCGATCCATGAACTCCGCGAGCTTTTTATCGGGAAGGATCCGATTCAGATTGACCGGCTATACACGGGTCGGTATACCGATGGCAGCGCCCACGCGCAGCAGCGGGCGATGAGCGGTATTGAAATGGCGCTCTGGGACCTGGCCGGCAAGCTGCTGAATATACCCACCCATGCCCTTCTCGGGGGCAAGTTCCGCGATCGGGTCCGGCTCTACGACCACTCCCGCCCGCGGGATTTTTTTGACAAAACCGCCTGCCGTGACTGGGCGCAGGAGGTGAAGCAGAGCCCGAACGGGATCAACATGCACAAGTTCAGCCCGCTGCGAAACGATCCCGCCGTCGACCCCGGCCGCGATCCGTCGAATCGGCTTCTTTCGAGCGACGAGCTGAGGCGCATCCGGCAGGGATATGAGAACGTCAGGGAGGCCCTGGGCTTCGAGCACGACATCCTGATCGGCTGCCATTGGGAGTTCGACCTGCGCAGCGCCATCGAATTAGCCCAGGCTGTGGCCACGGTCAAGCCGAGGTTTCTGGAAGATCCGTTACCGGTCGCCTACTCCGAGAGCTGGAAACGGCTGGCGCATCTGTCCCCGGTGCCCATCTGCACCGGAGAAAACTGGATGCGCCGGGCCGAGGCGCTGCCCTTTATCGTGAACGCCGCTGTCGACATCATCCACCCCGACCTGCGGAACTCGGGCGGCTTCCTCGAAAACAAGCGCCTGGCGGATCTGGCCGACCTCTACTTTCTGCCGGTGGCCAACCACAACACCGGAAGCATTGTGAACGGCATGGCCACCACCCATTGGGCCTCGACCATCCGCGACTACTTTGCCTGCGAAACCGTGTTCTTTGACGGCGGCTGGATGGACGAGGTCATCGTCCATGACAAACCCCTTTGCCAGGATGGCTTCGTGGAAGTGTCCGATAAGCCGGGTCTTGGAATCGAGCTCGACCCGGATGTCGTCAAGGCTCACCTGGCGCCGGGCGAGAGGTGGTGGGGATGAGGTGGGTGGGCTGCGGCAACGCTCAACGACGGAAGGGATCTACAACAGGACATGGTTCTTCGCGGGAGGCCGGGCCGCACGTTTCACCGGGGGCTGCACTGGCGAGGCGAGGGCAGGGATCGCGCAGAAGTTTTTCCTTCAGCGAGTGCCTGCAACCGAAAGCGTAGCGGGGACTCCGTTTAAGGGAGTCGCTGCGGGCTGGAGGGGAAAAGACCAGCGAGGGCGCGCCCAGCACCGTTTGGGCCGGCAAAATCTCCATACGTGGCTGGCAAGATGATGAAGGTAAAATATCTTTCATCAGGCGCCGAGCCACCCGGCGAGACATGCGGGCCAGGCGCAGGCGGTGGGAACCCACACCAGGGAGGTAGACATGGCGCATTTGAGAGGATACGTCCGCAGTATCGTCATATTTGTAATGCTGTCGATCTGGGTCTCATTTCCGGCGGCCGCAGAGGTCATTTCGGTGTCAGTACCGTTCGTTTCCCCCAAAGGAAGCTATGTCACGCACGAAGAGGGTTACCACACTTTCCGCATTCCGGGCATGATTGTTACACAGGATGGGTCGGTATTGGTCTTCGCGGAGGGACGCCGCGGAGACGGTAGTGACCCGCGTCGCGATGAGAATGCCCCCATCGATCTGGTTATGCGCCGGAGCACTGATAATGGTCGAACTTGGCAGCCGATGGTCGTCATCGATTCCGGGTTCCGCCCAGGTGGTGACTTGCTCGATTTCTCTGACCCGACGCCGGTGCTCGAGACGAAGACTGGGACAGTGTTCTTGTTCTACGGGCAATGGCCGGACTTTGCAGCCCGTACCGCGGCCCATGGTCAAAGCGCGCACCCCAAGGACCGCAACCAAGTCCTGTGGCTTCGTTCGAGTACCGATAACGGCCGGACCTGGTCGGACCGCAAGCAAGTTGTCTATCCGGACGAGCCACACGAGACCAGTGACGGTCTCTATTGGCGGTATGCCGAGCCCGGTCCGGGTAGTGGCATCCAACTCCAATGGCAGGACCGTGACACATCGCGCAACGGCCGGCTCGTTATTCCAGCCAAGCGCGGCGGTTCAAGCACGGCAGACGGACCGGTTACCGTCGAGCCGTTCGTCTTTTATTCCGACGACCAGGGTAAGAGTTGGCAGGTCGGCAACGTCACACCGGGACCCGAGGCCAACGAAGATGAAGTCGTCGAGTTGATCGACGGCAGAGTGGTGCTGGACGCTCGGCAAAACAGCGGCAAATTCCGCCGGCGCCATGTCAGCACCGATGGCGGCGTCACCTGGGGACACGACAATCCGGACGCCATACCCATCACGGAAGTAGACGGCTCTCTGGTCCGCTATTCCGCCAAACGCGCAGGCCACGACCGCGATCGGATATTTTTTTCCGGACCGCGCGGGGAAAGCGGCCTCAACCGCAACAACATCACGGTCTGGACCAGTTACGACGAAGGAAAGATGTTCACCAATCCGGTTCAATTCAACAACGGATTTGCCGCCTATTCGGTCATACAACGATTGGCCGACGGCACCATCGGCATGGTGGTAGAAACAGCGAAGGGTACGGCTGTCAGGTACGGCGAGATCACTTTCTACCGGTTCGACCTGGCCGAGTTGGAAGCCGGGTTCCGGGGTCGGTAAACAACGGCCAGAAGCCCGTCCGTTTCGAGCGGACCGACGTGCCCAAGCCGGCCATGGCCGTGTCGCGGTCCCGCCCCATAGCGATGGCCAACCTCGATTCCGACGGCCGCAACGAGATCGTTACCGGGCTGATTCACCGGGACGGCTTGTTTCCCGTCGTCGGGCCCGCGATCGACGACTGCCGGCGGGAAGTCCCCCCGGCATCAGAGCCAATCTGGCCTGCAGTTTCAATCCAGCAAGATGCATGAGGTTAGCAGGGAGGAAGGGCTGTTCCCACCATGGCTACGTCCAGGCTCGATGACCCCACGCCGCCGGCTCCGATTCCCCGCACCTTTCTGGACTATGTGAAGTCCTTCGGTCCGGGATTCGTGGTCGTTCTGACCTGGCTGGGTTCCGGCGACATCCTCGCGGCCGGCATTTCCGGAGGCAACTACGGCTACGCGCTCATGTGGGCCATGGTGTTTGCCCTCCTGATGCGTTTTTTCTTCGTCACCACCATCGCCAAGTATCAGCTCTGCAATCCTCACGGGGAAGGGGTGCTGGACGGCCTGGTCCGGCTCCACCCCTGGTACGCTCCCTTTCTCCTGGTGGTGGCCGTGATCGTCGCCCACATCAACGGCACCTACATGCTGGCCGGTGTCGGAGAGATCATGGTGGAACTGACCGGCGCCGGCCGCGAGTGGCAGTGGGCCCTGGTCTGGGTCGCCGTCGGACTGATCGTGATTTTCCGGCCGGTGTACGCCCGTGTCGAGTGGGTGTTCAAGGGGTTCATGGTCCTGATGACGGTCTCGCTCCTCGGCACCGCCATCTGGGTCGGACCCAACCTGGCAGGCATCTTCAATGGCGTCCTGACTTTCGAGCTTCCGGCCCAGCAGGGCCCCTTCGGCGCCATGGCGGTCGCCATGTTCATGGTGGGTGCGGTCGGAGGCTCGCTGATGAACCTGGTCTATCCCTATTTTCTGGAACAGAAGGGCTGGCGGGGACCGGCATACCGGCGGGTGCAGACCTACGACTTCATGCTGGCGATTGGCGCCATGATCCTCTTCAACCTGGCGGTCTGGACCCTGGGGGCCGAACTGGTGCACGCCAGCGGCAGGCAGATCGGGACTCTGGACGACCTGACCGAGCTGCTGGGAATCGTGCTCGGCAACGGCGGGCGGCTGCTGTTCTTTCTGGGCCTGTTCGGCGCCGTCTATACCTCCCTGCTCGGCTGCGGCCTGGGCCTGGGCTGTCTGGCAAGCCACGCCTACCAGCGCTGGCGAGGCCCGGAAGGCGCCCCCTCCGACCATCGCCTCCATCCCGTCTACCGCTTGGTGGCGGTCTGGACCCTGGTCTCGCCGCTGGTCTGGATCTTCACCGATCGAGCCGACTTCGTCAGGCTGACGCTGCTGGTCAATACCCTGATGGTCGTGCTCATTCCAGCCCTGGCCGGCGGCCTCTGGTGGATCACGGCCAGCCCGCGCCTGATCGGCCCGCGCTATTGCAACCGCTGGTGGGAGAACCTTCTCATGGGATTTCTGTTTATTCTGGCCCTGTGGGGCGCAGTGGAGTCGGTCAAGTCGGCTGCGGAGATGTTGAATTAGACTGATTTCCCCGCGGCAACGGTTTCGTCGACTACCCCTTGTCCCTGACCGGGCTGATCCTGGAACTGCGCGACCAGGTCGTCTACGTGAACGACCTGGTTCCCGTGAAGGACGACAGGGTCCGCCTCAGCAACCTGATGGCCGTTTATTGATAATCGCAATATTGCGATTGACGGACACCCGAAAAATCGCAATAATACGATAGAAGGAGATAGGGCTTGCCGGAAACGGAAGTGGTCCTGTTCGCGGAAGACAACGGTTCGGTCCCGCTCCTCAAGTGGCTCGACGCACAACCGGCAAAAGTACAAGACAAGTGAGCCTTTTGCAAAATTCGTCGTGCAGCGCTGGGGACGTTGTTGCAGCGCTGGGGACGTTGTTGCAGCGCTGGGGACGTTATTGAATAAAAGCAATTCAGGAGCGACTGATCGTAGTTATTCCAGTAATTCAACAACGTCCCCTACTCTCCACCTCCCCTATCTGCGGAATTTTGCAAAAGGCTCAAGTGCATTATACGCGTGGAACGGCTTGCTGAAATGGGTCACGGGTTGCGCCGGCCGGAAGCGGACTATCTCCGGAATGGCATTTACGAGCTGCGAGCCGGTCGGCAAGGAGTTCATTACCGAATGCTCTATTTCTTCAGCCACGATTATGCCGTCCTATCTCACGGACTGACCAAAGAAGGTAAAGTGCCGGATGCTGAGATAGAACGGGCGATCAAGAGAAGGCAACAGTTTGAACAGAACCCGGAAATACATACGTATCGAGAATAGACCGAAGAACATGCGAAAGAAGACTTCCAACGCTAACGATATTCTGCAACGGCGTTACATCAAGAATGATCCGGCACGGACCGCTTCCCTTGAAGAGGAGCGCGTCAATGCCCATGTTGCCCGAACCATAAGCGAGCTTCGGAAAGAAGCGGGGCTGACCCAGAAAGACCTTGCGAAGCTGGTCGACACCACTCAATCCGTGATTAGCCGCCTTGAAGATGCGGACTACCAGGGGCACTCGCTGTCCATGTTGGACCGGATAGCCCGAGCGCTCAACCAGCGGGTCAGAGTTCTGGTCACGGCGGAGAATCCCGAGGTTGAACGGATGCGACGCGTCTTTCGGGAAGTCGTGAGGAACCTCCGGCGGGGACGGGGCCTTACGATCGACCAACTGGCCCGAAAGCTGGAGATGGACCGGGGAGAAATTGTTGCCGTGGAACAGAATCCCGGCTATCGCCCACCACCCGCTTCTCTCTACCGCCTTAGCGAGTTTTACGGCATCCCGCTGAGACGTTTGTTGGCGCTCGCAGGTGCGGTCCGTGAAGTGCCGGACGAGATCAGGGAGGAAGCTTCCCGCTTTGCGGCCCAATCGGAGTCGTTCGCCAAGCTAACGAGCGAAGAACAGCAACGGTTGGATCGATTTGTGAGTTTTTTAAAGAAAGAGTCCTGAAGAAGGGCATGCAATCAGGGAGAAACACGGTGGACGAATGGACCCGACGGCGGATTGACAAGATCGCCGCACAGACACTCAGAGAGGCAGGTATATTCTCTCCGCCCGTTGAGGTGGAAGTTCTCCTCGTGCATCTCAAGGTTCACCGGGAGTTTTACGATCTAGAGGACCCAGCCCTCCTGCAACGCTTCTGGCACAAGATGTCCTCGGTGACGTCGCCGGTGACGCCACCGCATTATTAACGGAGTCGATACATAAGGTCTGCACTCCTCCTCCCCAGTCAATTCAATGCAAGTCCCGCCCTCTGGAGGGGATGCCTCCTGCGAGGAGGCCAGGGGTGGGTGGTCCCATACGTAGGAAATTGAGGTCATTGTGCCCATTCCGATCGATCAACTGGTCCAGGAATTCCTGATCAACGGCTACGTGGTCTTCGAGAACTTCATTCCGACTCGCAAAGCCGAAGCCCTGCAAGCGGAACTGCTGCCCATGCTGGAGAGGGTGCGGTCCCGCAACTCGAAGGTCCTGAGCGGGGACCTGGACACCGGCCGGGGCCGGGTCGCCGAACCGCTCCGTTACAAGATCGAAACCCCCTGGGTGATGCCCTTCTCCGATCCTGCCCTCTATGAAAACGCCAGGGTCCTGCAGGTGCTGGAACGGCTGTGGGGCAGCAGCGATTTCCTGATCAGCGACTATATCTCCTACCATCCCTGCCCCGGTTGCAGCACCTTGAACTGGCACCGGGACGGCGAGCTGTTTGCGCCCAATGTGGTGCTGCCGGTCTTTCCCTGCCTGTCGCTGAAGATCGCTCTGGTGGACACCAACGAGCAGAACGGCAGCTTCGAGCTTCTGCCCAGCACCCATCACTGCGGCGTGCCCGAGCTGAGTCACCTGCCGGGGTCCGGCGGGGGCCAAGGGCTGAACCGGTTGATCGAGTCGGGGCGTTATCCTTCCAAAACGCGCCTGAACCTGAAGCGCGGCTCGGCTTACATCTGCGATGCGCGGGTGATCCATCGCGGCACGCCCAACCGCTCCGACCACGTCCGGATGGAACTGGACATCGGCTACCGGCTTTCCTGGTATGATCCCCGGAACAACCCCATCCGGATGACGGCGCGGGATTTCGAGGAGCTGTCGGAACGGGGGAAGCAGTTGCTGAGCCAGAGCCAGCGGGTTGAATCCCTGCATTGAAGGGCCGAGCCGGGGATCGCCGGCCGGCCCAAGCCATGATCGCCTCGCCCGGCCAGGAGGCCGTAAAGCCATGAACAAGATCGAGAAGATCAGAGACCAGTGGAAGCGGGGAGAACTCTCCCTGGGCACGGCGGTCGCCCTGACCGATGCGGCTGTGAGCGAGCTGTTCGGGGAGGCGGGCTACGACTTCGTGTGGATCGACTGCGAGCACTCGGCCCTCAGCCTCTCCCAGGCGCTGGATCACATCCGGGCGGCGCGGGGCGCGGGCGCCGCCGCCTTCCTGCGCGTCCCCTCCAACGATCCAGTAGTCATGAAGCCCTACCTGGAGTTGCACCCCGCCGCCGTCATCGTTCCCCGCATCGAAAGCCTCCAGGATGCCGAACGGGCCGTGGCCAGCTTCCACTACCCGCCCCGGGGTGTGCGCGGCTTCGGTCCGGCCCGAGGGGCGCGGTTCGGAGCGGTGGCGCCGCCGCAGTACCTGGCCGAGATCGACCGGCAGATGCTGCTGATACTCCAGATCGAGCACATCCGGGCGGTGGAACAGATCGACGCCATCCTGGAGCTTCCGGGACTGGACAGCATCGTGGCCGGACCGGGCGACCTGAGCGCCAGCATGGGGCTGGGCGGTCAGGCCGGACATCCCGAGGTGAGTGCCGCCTGCGAGAAGATCTACCGGGCAGCCATCCGGAAGGGGATCCCCGCCGGCCACTCCACCGGCTACGACCCGCAGGGAATCCAGCGCTGGCTGGCCCTGGGGCTTTCCTGGATCGCGGTGGACGGCGATTGGATTACCCTCTACCGGCATGCCGCCGAGGCAGCCCGGCAGATTCGAGAGATCCATTCGGCCTCGAACCCCGGAGGCCCTCGCAGTTGACGGCCCTCCCCGGCCTGGGACCTGCTAAACAGGCGTTCGCGCTTGCCTGAAACAAAAGAAAAAAAAGAAAAAAAGTTATCCACGAAGGGCCACTAAGAACGACGAAGGGCCACTAAGGCGTTGAGGTTAACCGCGACGGGATACCAAGGTCGCGAACGGATGGTCGATTACTGATTGTTTCACTCTTGTATGATCCGCCCGGTACGGCGGGGGCAGGGCTCGCGGACAAACGGGAGTTTCCCAAAGGGCGCCCGTCGGCTTTCAGAGAATTTGCCCACCGGATACCCCCCACTGCACCATCGAGACGACACCACCCGGGAGCGCGGGCGTCCCGCCCGCATTCTCTCCCTTGGGTTATCGCTCAGTTTCCCTGCGATGCGGCACCCGGCCACACTGCCGGCGGGAATCGCATGGGCTCGGCCGAAGCAGAGCCATGGCGTCGTTGCCGTTCGATCCGGGTCGAGGAGATGGGTGAGGCTATACCAGGATTTGTGCGGGCGGGACGCCCGCGCTCCCGGGGGGCTTTCTCCCATGACGTCGTGACACCAACGTCACAATATTGCAGAAGCATTCGGGCGCCGCTCGTCATTGAAGGAGCTCCATCCCTATTCGTGCCCATTCGTGTTCATTCGTGGTTCGTCTTCATTTCCAAAACGATAACGGCTGGCTGTTTCTCCTCTGTATGATCCGCACGGCGGGGGCCGGACTTACCTGAAACAAAAGAAAAAAGAGTGATCCACGAAGAACGACGAAGGGCCGCGAAGGGCTACTAAGGACCTTGAGGTCTCCCGCTAACGCCCACTCGATCATTGAGGCAGTCCGCTTTCTGTGGCACTGCGTCTTATCCTGTTAATCCTGTCTATCCTGTGCATCGATGTTCAATAATGCGGCAGTCCGAATTAGCGGGACATGGCCCCTGCTCCCGATCGGTCATGAACTTCCGGTTTTTAACTCTGTATGATCCGTCCCGTCCCGTAGGCTGGGCACGTGGCTAAACAGTAGCTCCATCCGCCCGCGCTTCCCTCGGTTCACCCGATATCCGCCGGCCGGAACCCGGCCACCACTTTGCTCCGAGAAAACCGCCATGCCGCTTGAGGTTCCCACCGCAGTCGAGGCTACTGCCTACCACCAGCTTGAATGGCTGGACTACTCCATGATCGGGGCCTATTTCGCGGGCGCCCTGTGGATGGCCTGGATCTTCTCCCGCCGCCAGCACTCCGCGGAGGAATATTTCCTGGGGGGGCGCCGCATGCCCTGGTTTGCCGTGGGCCTCAGCCTGATGGCCACCCTGACCTCCACCGTGAGCTACCTGGCCACGCCGGGCGAGGTCATCAAATACGGCCTCATGGGCGCCATGGGCGGCCTCCTCTTCTATCCCCTCATCTACCTGGTCATCGCCTACGGGCTGATTCCGGTCTTTCTGCGCCTGCAGGTCACCAGCATCTACGAGTACCTCGAGCAACGGTTCGATGTTCGCACCCGCATGTTCGCCTCCGCCATTTTTCTGGTGGTTCGTCTGAACTGGATGGGCCTGGTACTTTTTTCCTCGACCCTGGCGCTGGCGCAGATCACTCAGGTGGACCGGCTGCTCATCCTGGCGGGCATCGGGGTGATTGCGGTGGTCTACACCACCCTGGGCGGAATGCGCGCCGTGATCTGGACCGACGTGGCCCAGTTCTTCATTCTCTTCGGCGGCGCCCTCTTCACCGTGGCCTACGTGGCGGCCGAAACGGGAACGGGCCCTGGCGACTGGTGGCAGGCCATCAGCGCTGCCGATCGCCCCAGTCAGCTCATTTTCAGCTTCGACCCCTTCGAACGGGTCACGCTGGTGGGGATGGGTCTGCTGGCCTTCTTCTGGTACGTCTGCACCTACGCCGGCGACCAAGTGGCCGTCCAGCGGCTGATGTCCACGGCTTCGGTAAAAGAGGCCCGGCGGTCCAGCGCCTGCGACCTGATTTCCGGCCTGCTGGTCTCCCTGGCCCTGGCGGCGGTGGGCCTGGCTCTCTATTCCTACTACCAGGGCCAACCCCCGACTGACGCCGACCAGGCCTTCCCCTACTTCATTCGCTCGCAACTCCCCCGCGGATTGGCGGGGCTGGTGGTGGCGGCCCTGTTCAGCGCCGCCATGTCCAGCCTGGACTCGGGAATGAACTCGGTGGCCACCGTCATCAGCGTGGACTACGTGGAACGCTGGCGCTCGGCGCCGCTGGGGCCAGGGGCTCAGCTCCTGCTGGCTCGAGCTCTGACCGTGGCCGTGGGCCTGTTGTCGATGCTGATGTGCCTGGCGCTGTTTCTGATCCCGGAGGACACCCGGGGCAATCTGCTGGAGTTGGCCCAGCGGGTGAGCAGCTTCCCGGTGGGCGGGCTGGGCGGGTTGTTCCTGGCGGCGATCTGGGTGAGGCGCTGCACCGGCCCGATCGCCATTCAGGCCGCCTGCACGGGCATGCTCTTCGGCCTAGTCGTCGGCTGGGGGCACACCTTCGGCGTCTTCCCCGAAGACCGGCCGCTGTCCTTCATGTGGATCATCCCCTCTTCCTGCCTGGTGACGCTGCTCTACGCGGTGCTGGTCAGCGCGATCCGGCCCCGCAGGGCCGGGTAGTAGCAGCAGAGAGATTCCTTACTGCTAACCGTCGCTGGTCAGCACCCGTTCACTCTATCGCTCCGGAGCGTTGGGAAACTCTATTGAGATAAATTACTCAATAGCGTATAAATTTCACATGTTTTCCTTCCAGCGTTCACAGGTGCAGTCAATCTGCCGGCTCCTGGAGCCGAATCCCGAACACATGATTGCCATCTTCGGGCCCCGCCAGGCCGGCAAGACCACCATCGTCCGGCAAGCGCTCGCGCGGACCCGGCTTCCGGGCCGCTACCTCGCAGTCGACGAGCCGGACTATCCCCCGCCGGGCCTCGAATACGACACGGCCGCCACGGACATCCGGAAGCCGCAAGAGAGAGACACGGACTGGCTGCTAAGGCAGTGGCACACCGCCAGGCTGGAGGCGGAGCGCTCCGGCCAAGGTTTCGTCCTGGTTCTGGATGAAATCCAGAAACTCCCCGATTGGTCGAGTACCGTCAAGGGCCTCTGGGATGCCGACCGAGCCCGCGGCTGCCCGCTGCGAGTGGTGCTCCTCGGATCGGCCCCCTTGCTCATGCAATCCGGGCTGAACGAGAGCCTGGCCGGTCGGTTCCTTCCCATTCCAGTCACGCACTGGTCCTACGAGGAAATGTCTCAGGCCTTCAGTTTCAACCTGGACGAGTACTGCTTTTTTGGCGGTTACCCTGGTGCCGCCTCCCTCAAGGGCGATCCGGAACAGTGGAGAGACTACATCCTCGGGGCCATCGTCGCTCCGGCCATTGAGCGTGACCTCCTCGCCATGACCCGAGTCGACAAGCCTGCCCTTTTGAGTCGCCTTCTTGAGGTGGGTAGTTCGTGCTCAGGCCAGATTTTATCGTACAACAAGATCATGGGACACCTGCAGGATGCCGGCAACACCACGACTCTCGCCCGCTACCTCGACCTGCTGTCCCGTGTAGGCTTGCTGGCCGGATTGCCGAAATACCACAAATCTCTCCATCGTCGCAGGGCGTCCAGCCCGAAGCTCAATGTCCTGAATACCGCCATTATGACGGCCGCATCGGGATACAGCTTCAATGAAGCTCGCAACGACCGCAGCTTCTGGGGACGCATCGTCGAAAGCGCAATCGGCGCACACCTGCTTAACACGGCCACAGGCCGCATCCGGGTCCACTACTGGCGCGACAGCAACGACGAGGTTGATTTTGTCTTGGAGCAAGGGCCGCGTGTAATCGCAATAGAAGTCAAGAGCGGTCCGAAAACCTCACTCACCCGAGGCATGGATGAGTTCGGACGGCGGTACAACCCGCACAAAATCCTCCGGGTAGGCGTCGAGGGCATTCCGCTTGATGAGTTCCTGAGTGAGCCTGCCGGGCGGTGGTTCGAAAGCGATGAACAAGCTGGTTGAGCGAACATGCACTGAGCTTGGTCGAAACGGGGCCGAAAGTGCTGAGGCGGAATCGAAGCCGCTCAGCGCCTATCGGTCGGCGCAAGCCTATGTGCTCCTGGGCGATCCCGGCTCCGGAAAGACCACCTCGTTCCGAGCCGAGTGCGAGGAACTTGGCGATCAGGCCAAGTTTATCTCGGCAAGGGACTTCCTGGTCTACGAATCGGCGCCGGATGAATTGCGGGGCAGGACGCTGTTCATCGACGGACTGGACGAAGTCCGGGCCGGAGCGTCGGATGTCCGGTCTCCTTTCGACCGGATCCGCGGACTGCTCGTCGAGCTGGGCAGGCCGTGGTTCCGGATTTCGTGCCGCGAGGCGGACTGGCTTGGTGAAAACGACCGCCAAAGGCTTGAGCTTGTTGGCAAGGGTTCAACGGTCACTGCGTTACGGCTGGATCCCCTCACTCCGACAGACATCGAAAACATCCTGAGAGAATCCCTCGGTGTTAGTGATCCCAAGGCCTTTGTCGAACAGGCGCATGAGCGGGGTGTAGACGGGCTTCTTTTCAACCCCAAGGGTTTGGAGTTGCTGGTCGCGGCGGTCCATCAAGGGAGTGACTGGCCCAATAGCCGAATCGAGACGTTCGAACTGGCCTGCGTTCAAATGGCTAGAGAGCGTAATCGGGAACATCGCAATGCGAAACGCCCTGGTGTTCCACTCGGTTCGCTCATCGATTCCGCCGGGCGCCTTTGCGCTCTGCAGTTAATCGCTGATTTGATCGGGTACTCTCTGGATGAGGATTCGTCAAACGCCGACTACCCCACGCTGGATGCGTGTGTGCAGGGAGATTCATCGGAACTGCGTGCGGCGCTTTCCTCGAAGCTGTTCAAAGCGGATGGCGATCAACGCTTCAGCCCGGTCCACCGCCAGATCGCAGAGTTTCTAGGCGCCAAGCATCTAGCGGCGTTGATCGAGAAGGGCTTGCCCTCGGGACGCGTGCTGGCGCTGATGACCGGCGGCGACGGGACCGTGGTGACGGCCCTGCGGGGACTGTCAGCCTGGCTGGCGGCGCACAGCCCGGGAGTCCGGACCGAACTGGTCAGCAACGATGCTGCCGGGGTGGCGATCTACGGAGACATCCAGGACTTTTCCCCCGGTGAGAAACAAGAATTGCTTGCAGCGCTTCTCCGGCAACCTGGGATCGCTGCTCGCGCGTACCTGAACGTCAAGGCTTTCGCTCCGCTGGTCGCTGCCGAGACAGAGCCGCAGATCCGACAAGTGCTTCGATGCGCCGACCGAGGTCCAATCCAACAGGGTCGGGCGGCATTCATTCTGCTCATCCTGGGCCAGGGTCAGCAGCTTGCGGCCCTGGCGCCGGAGATGCTCAGGATCGTGCGCGACGACTCCTGGCCTCAGCAAGTCCGCCTGCTGGCGCTCCAGGGGTTCATTCGACACAAGAAGGGTTCCCCCGGACTTACCGGAGAACTGGAGGCGCTGCTGGCGCATATCAAGTCGAGCGGGATCACAGCTTCAAATCAAGACCTCTGCGGAGCCCTGTTAGGACAGCTTTATCCCGGAGTCGTTCGGCCTCGCCAGGTATGGGATTACCTCACAGAACCTGCCGGCTACGACATGACTGGCAGCTACTGGCAATTCTGGAGAAGAGTGCTGCTTGCAAATTCATCCGACAGCGATATCCCGGAATTGCTTGACAGCCTGGCACCCCATATCTCGAATTTGGAGCAGGCATTCGACAGCATCCAATTGCGGGAATTTCCTGTCGCTCTGCTGGAGCGCGGTCTGCGGTTGTACGGAGACCAGGTGGCAAGGGGACGGGTCTACCAATGGCTGGGTGCTGGAGCTCATGTACTCGACCGCTTCCGGGGCCATCCACCCGACGCATTTCTGCGGATTCGCGCCTGGCTGGAGCAGCGCCCCGAGATCCAGAAAGATGTTGTGCTTAGGGGCCTGAAGTCATGCCGCGACGACCATCAGGTGGGTTACGCCGATTTCATGAACCGGAAGCGTCTGTTCGGAGCCAGGCTGCCGGCCGACTTTGGCCTGTGGTGCCTGCAGCAGGCCGTCGCCTTCGCCAAGAACAAGCCGCAAGTTGCCAAGCACTTGTTCCGGGAGGTCTACGGGACCTATAAGGCTGCCGAGCCTGGAGAGGGACTCTCCGAGCAGGTGGTGAGCGAACATGCTCGACAGCATGAATGCTTGGAAAACCTGCTGGCAGACTTGGAATCCCCGTCGTATCCATCACAGGAGGAAGCGGAATGGCAACGGCGACAAGCGAAGTACCACGAAGAGCACCAGCGCCGGCAGCGCCAGTGGAGGGAGCGGGTCCGCTCCAACGAGAGGGCCCTGCTGGAGAATCGAGCCGCGCCCGCATTGCTGTATCAGTTGGCGCTGGTGTACTTCGGAAAACATCCGGAATTCGAAAGGGACTGTCGCGGAAGGGAAGCACTCGTCCGGGCGCTGGGAGGATCGGGGGCCGCCAAGGCAGCGATGCACGGTCTTCGTGGTGTTTTCGACCGCGATGATTTGCCTGGCGTCACGGAGATTATCCGTATCGCCAAGAAACGACGAGAGCACTACCTCGGCTTGCCCCTGCTGGTGGCGCTGGAGGAGGGTGAGTCGGCATCGCCAGGGATCTTGCGGAGCAAGGCGCACAGCAGGGTACGCGCCTGTGTGGCCTGCTACCACAACTGGGCGCGGGACCTCTCTGGGTCAGGTAAAGCCAGGCCCGCTTGGTATCAGGGACTGCTCGACTCCCATCCAGGGATCGTTTCCGAAATCGCCGTAAAGTGCGCTGCGGCCGCGCTGCGCACTGAAGGATTCGTAAGCCAGAAGTTCTGGGACATCGCCGACGACCAGACCCTTGGTGCCGTTGCACGAGCTGCAACGCTTGACCTGCTAAGAGTCTTCCCGACCCGCTGCAGCTTGCGGCAGCTGGAGACCCTCGATGATCTGCTCTGGGTCGCCATCGGGCGCGGCTCCGAAGCCGAACTTCTTGATTTGGCCAAGCGAAAGCTGTCCAAGACCGGCATGAATGCCGGCCAGCGGGTGCGCTGGCTGGGAACGGGATTGATCTGTTCTCCAGGGAAGTATCGCGAACCCACTGTCGAATTCCTGGATGGTAAGGAAAGGCTGGTCCGGCATTTGGCAAAGTTCTGCGTCCGCGGTGCGAATTCTTGGAACCGAAACCATGGCTCCCGGCCTTCCCCCTACGAGGATTTGGACAGCAAGACACTGGAAATCATCATCCGCACTTTGGGGGGGTGCTTCTCTCCTGTCGAGACAAAAGGCTTCTCTTACGCTACGGATGAGATTCATGTGTCCGAATTCCTCATCAGAATTATCAATTACCTTGCGTCGAAGCCGGACAGGAGCGCCACCGAAGCGTTGGAGTCTCTGGCGGGCGACGTCTCGGTAATCCGCTGGCATGCATGCCTCTCTCAAAACCTGGACTCCCAGCGCATCATCCGTCGAGATACCGAGTACCGCCATCCGACATTGCAACAGGCATGCAAAGTTCTGCAGCGGGGCCCGTCTGCCAACCCGGGCGACCTCGCTGCCCTCACCGTCGACCGAATTCGCAACATCGCCACTGGAATCCGGACGCAGAATACCAACGAATGGCGCCTGTTCTGGAACGAGGTCAGCCATGGCAAGCCTGGCGAACCCAAGGTCGAAAACTCGTGCCGCGACGCACTGCTCGCCCTTCTCAAGCCGCACTTGCCGCATCCGGTGAGCGCCCAGCCCGAAAGCCAGCATGCGAACCAGAACCGATCCGACATCGCAGTCTCGGCCCCCGGATTCCGGGTACCGATCGAGGTAAAGAGGAACACGAACCGGGAACTCTGGAGCGCCGTTCAAAAGCAACTGATCGCCAAGTACGCCGTCGATCCCGGCAGCAATGGATACGGAATTTACATTGTCTTCTGGTTCGGTTCGGACAAACAACGGCCACGGAGCGACGGAAAGCGTCCGAATTCCCCCGAGACGCTGGAGGTGCTCTTGAGAGAGGCGCTGGGGGAGAAGGAGGCGCGGAAGATCTCGATCTGCGTCATTGACGTGTGTCCTCCGTCCTCGGGCTGACCGGCCGGCGAAGTTCTCCCGCAGCGGACTCCAGCCACGCCTAACCCATCTTTAACAAGGCTTCCGACTGCACGTTTATTATCAACACGTTACAAAGGCAGAAACGCGCAAGTGGCACTACAAACGGGCTAGCCCGCATTTCTCACCAGGGTTTGCAGGTAAGGGGTGAGAGGGGCCATCGAGGCGTGGAGGCCAGATTTGTCAACGTGCGGGGCCGGAGCCGGAGGGAAAAGCCAGCCGGGAGGGTTTCTGAGCGTCCCCGGAAACCCTTTGGAAGTGTTTTGACCCGAAAGCAGCGACACCCCTGCCGCCGGGCCGCGTGGCCGCGTGGGTGAAGGCGAGGATTGTCAGTCAGGTCGGTGGTGTCTCAGGGAGGAAGTTGAGCCCAGGCCAAGCGTAACTCCCGCTGGAAGGGACAGCCGGAAGCCATGGCCACCTTGATACGCCGGACCGAAGTGGTGATCTGGGCGCCGATCTTGAGCAGTTTCAGCCGCAGGCTGCCGACCGTGGCCCGGGCCAGGCAGGTGTGTTGCAGAGCCCTGCCGCGCAAGGCCTCCATCAACGTATAGGCAATGGACGTCAAGGAGAGCCGGAGCTGGTTGGCCCTGAAGGTGTGGGTGGAGGTGCGATCGGCAAACAGATCCAGTTGCTGCTCCTTGATGCGGTTCTCCATCTCACCGCGGGCACAGTAAGTCTGCTCATAGAGAGGCTGAGCGGGGTGGTTGTGGGCCGACAGGGAGGTGACCACAAAGCGGGGATTGGGTCCACGGGGCAGGACCTCGGCTTTGGCCACCACCCGACGCTGGCGGGACCAGTTCTTGTGAGTGCGGTAGGAGAAGTCCTTGAAGCGCCGGACTGGCTGCTGATGTTGGTCTGAGAGGGCTTTGGCCCGGGCCAACTCGGGGCGGATGGCCTCTTGCAGGCGGGAATTGCGGGCCAAGCCGAACAGATAGTCCACCTGATTCTCCTCACACCAGGCCATCAACGTCTCTCGGGCAAAGCCGGAGTCGGCCCGCAGCAGGATCTTGACCTCAGGCCACACACCGCGCAGGCGGGTGACGATGCGCTGGACCTGCTCAAGGGCACCGGCGGAGGCATCGATGTTGGCGGGTCGCAGCAGGGCGGAGAGCAGATGGCGGTCCGAGAAGATGTAGAGCGGTAGATAGCAGTAGCCCCCGTAATAGCCATGAAAGAAGCGGTCCTGCTGGTCCCCGTGGAGGGGATCGTCGGTGGCGTCGAGATCGAGGGTGATGGAGTCGGGGGGTTGGGAGTGGGCTTGCAAGAACAGTTCAACCAACAGGGCCTGCAAGGCCTCGGGGTCGTGGTCGATCTTGTGGTAGCGGTCGGGGCCCTTGGCGGGGGCATGTTCGAGTCGGTTGAGGGTGCTCTTGCCGGCCAGGGGAGCCGCGTCGCGGCGGCGGTGGCGTTGCTCTGAGAACAAGGCCATGACCGCATCGTGACGGAGATGGTCGTGGTCGTTGAGGTCTTCGTAGCCCAAGGCGATGGCGACAATGCGCTGGGCGATGAGCGTGCGCAGGCTGTGCTAGACCCGGTCGGGATTGCGGTGATCGGTGAAGCAGTCCGCCACCTGGTCAAAGAGAGACAGGTGCTGCTCGACCCGGCGCAACAGCAGGGCGCCGGCATCGGAAGTGATGGGACCGCCGTCAAAATCAGCCACCACGCGGCGGCGTCCGTGACCTTCAAACTCCAGCGGTTTGGTGTTACACTGTGTCGGCATCGGTTCTCCTCATGGAATCTGGTTAACTCCTTTCTAAAGAGTATGTTAACAGATTTTTAGAACCGATGCTCCTACCTGTGGGTAGAGTCGAGGGGAGGCGCGCCTGCCTTAGATCGAGGGAGTCGCTGTTGCCGGCGGCTTTCGCCACTCGCCGGTGCCTCAATCTCTTTCCTAGCTGCGTTTCCTCACCCCCGCTCGTCAAACCGGACGTGCTGTTTTCCAGCATCCGGCTTTCAGTCGGGATCATGCCTTCGCCCACGGAAAGCTCTTGGTCCTTGACACCAGGCAAGTGAGACCGTAGTCCTGCCGCAGCCTCTCGTCCGGGAAGCGCACCTTCCCCCCGGACCTCACCTTGTGCCGCCGACAAAGCCACTGACGCAGCCGCCGGACCGCGTGGCAGTCGATCGCTCGGTAGGCCGGACTGACCTGCCCAAGGCCATAGTAGTTCGCCCACCCCGTCATGACACGGTTCAGGTGTTCCACCATCTGGCCCGGCAGCACCACCCCGTTCCTCGGCGCCGTCCACTCGCTGATCCTGCGGCAGATGCTCCCAACGCTCGCCTGGCTGGGGCGGGTCCCAATGTAGCTCCCCCCGTCCACCCCGGCCGTTCCGCCATTACGACGAACCCGCTCCCAGGCTTCCCTTAGACCGAAGTTCCCCCCATTTTACTCCTAGAAAATTGGCTTAAGCCATTTGTTTTCTTACATAGGGAGTTTGGAGTGTGTTTCATTGTGTTCCCATGTATAGGATTAGTATTTCTCTTGACATGAAATCTATATGTGGTATCATAGTCCCATGTACGTCGAAACCGTCCCCAACCGTAACTCTCCCCCTGCCATCCTCCTGCGCGAAGGCCGCCGTGAGGGTAAAAAGGTCCATAAACGCACCCTGGCCAACCTCACCCACTGGCCCAAGGACAAGATCGAGCGCCTCCGGCGCGTGCTCAAAAACGAACCCCTGGTCCACCCCGACCAACTCTTCCTCATCGAACGCTCCCTGCCTCATGGCCACGTCGAGCTGCTGCTGGAAGCCATTCGGCAGCTGAAGCTGCCGGCGCTGATCGACCCCCGACCCTCTCCCAAACGGGACCGGGTCTTGGCCATGATCCTCCAGCGTCTGCTCTATCCGGCCTCCAAGCTGGCCACCACCCGTCTGTGGCACACCACCACCTTGGCCGAGGAACTCTCCCTGGAGGACACCGACGAGGACGATCTCTACGAGGCCATGGACTGGTTGCTTGAGCGTCAGGACCGCATTGAGCGCAAGCTGGCCAAGCGGCACCTGGCTGAAGGCGACCCGGTGCTCTATGACGTCAGCAGCAGTTACTACGAAGGCCAGACCTGCCCCCTGATGCAGTTCGGCCACAATCGGGACGGCAAACGGGACCGGCCCATAGTGGTCTACGGTGTGCTGGCCGACGCGATGGGGCGTCCCTTGGCGGTGCAGGCCTATGCCGGCAACACGGGGGATCCGACCACGGTGCCCGATCAGGTGGAGAAGGTACGGGGTCGGTTCGGTCTGCAGCGGGTGGTGCTGGTGGGGGACCGCGGCCTGCTGACCGAGACGCAGATCAACCATCTGAAGCGTCATCCGGGACTGGGCTGGGTCTCGGCCCTGCGCCACCACCAGATTCGCCGTCTGGTGGAGAGCGAGGCGGTTCAGCTCTCCCTGTTCGATGAGCGCCATCTGGCCGAAGTCCGCAGCCCGGACTACCCCGGCGAGCGGCTCATCGTCTGCCACAACCCGCTGCTGGCCGAGCATCGGCGGCAGAAGCGGGAGGCTTTGCTGACGGCCACCGAAGAAGCGCTGGCCCGGATCGCCCGGCAGGTGGCCAGACGGACCCGCACGCCCTTATCAGCTACGGAGATCGCCGAGAAACTCGGCCGCGTCAAGAACCGCTTCCAGGTGGCCAAACACTTCCGGACCCAGATCGCAGACGGGTCCTTCCACTATGAGCGGCGCACGGAAGCCATCATCCGGGAGGCGCAACTGGACGGGTTCTACATGCTGCGGACCAGCGAACCGGCCGATTGCCTGCCAACAGCCGCAGTGGTGCGCCGCTACAAGGACCTGACGCGGGTCGAGCGGGCCTTCCGCTCCCTGAAGACCGTCGACCTGCACATCCGTCCCATTCGTCATCGGGTGGAGAGTCGGGTCCGGGCTCATCTGTTCCTGTGCCTGCTGGCCTATTACGTCCATTGGCATCTGCGGCAAGCCCTGGCCCCGTTGCTGTTCGATGACGAGGAACTGGAAGCGGAACGAGCCCGGCGAGACCCGGTGCTGGCGGCCCAACCGTCAGACTCAGCCAAACGGAAGAAGAGGAAACGCCTCACCGAGGACGGGTTACCGCTGCAGAGCCTGGAGACGCTGATGGCGCACCTGGGGACCCGGGCCCGCCACCGATGCCGATTGCCCTCGGAACCGGACGCGCCTTGCGTCCAGCGATTGACCGAGCCGACCCCGCTACAGCAACGAGCCTTCGAGCTCATCAGGATGTTCCCAGGCAACACAACCTAAGATTCCCGAGTGATGATTGAAGATAAAGGAGTTATCTTGTCGGTGGGTCAGGAACTTCGGCTTAGACGGAACTTCACGAGCAAAATAGGCGTATTTAGTTGTAAAAAGGGAGTTTATTCAAAATCAACCTGCCCTGTTTATGGCAACAGCTGCCTCGGGATCGATTTTCAGTAAAGCGAACACCTTGGCCTGCAGTGGCGTCGATTTCGTCACCAGGGGGAAGGCACTGTCGGGATGTCCGGGGAGCGTGACCTCATTGAGGGTCACGGTGGCCAGATCATTGAGCATCGTCGTGACACTGTGCACCGGATCGCCGTCGGGGGTTCTCTTGGTGGCGGCCTTCGCCTTGGCTTGCTGCGACGGTTCGGCCTTTTGCACGGGTGAGTCCCGCACCGGAGGGGCCTCATCCTCGAACAGCAAGGGTGCCAGACGCCGGCGCAGGTGCCATTCCAGGTACCAGGCCAGCAGGCAGAGGAACACATGCCCGAGCACGTGCTGTTCGGTGTAGACGAAGACCGGGCGCACGTGGAGCCGGGTCATCTTCATCGAACGAAAGGCCCGTTCGACCTGCGAGAGGCTCTTGTAGGCCGCCACTGCCGCGTGGGTGTCGATGGCTGCGGTGTCGAGATTGGTCCGGATGACGTAGATACCGTCCAGGCGTGCCTCGGCCTTGATCTTCTCCCGGTTGCGGGACCACTGCAGATCGTCATCGGTGACGGTGAGGTCGAAGTGTTTCTCCACCTTATGCCGGTGGGCCTGTCTGCCGAGGGACTGCAGGGTCCGGTCTCGGTTCTCTGGCCCGGGCCTGTGCTTGCGGGCGGCCGCGGCGATCTTTGCGAGGGTGGCTTCGGTGGCCCGCAGCAGATCCTCGCGCTTGCGGGCGCGTTGCTGGCGCAGCCGCGGGTTGAAGCAGACCAGGAGGCGTTCGCCGGGGAACTCGGGGCTGAGGATTTCGGCCACCGTGTCGGGGACCAGTGCCTCGGGACGCAGGGGCGCCCCGGCAGGATTACCCCTGGGGGCCTTCAGCAGTTTGCGGAGGTCGACCGTGCGCAGGGCCGAGATCCAGTCCAGGCCGACCGGTAACAGATCGGTGCGGATGCGTGCGGAGGTGATCATGCCGCGGTCGCCCACCAGGGCCACCCGGCGGACCCCGAAGCGGTCCCGGATCTTGCGGACCTGGGCGGCCAGCGTGGTCGGGTCGGCGGTGTTGCCGGGGAAGACTTCGACCGCGACCGGACAGCCGTCAGCGGCGCAGAGCAGGCCGAAGACCATCTGCTTTTTCCCCTTCTTTCCGTCGCGGTTGTGACCGAAGGCGGCCAACGGGCATTGCTGCCCCTCGAGGTAGGTCGAGGTCACGTCGTAGAGGATCAGGGTGGTGTTGTGAAGATGCCTGCGGGAAAGACTTTGTTCGATCCAGGGTTGGCGGTTGCTGAGCCAGTCGAGCATGTCGAGCAGTTCGTTTCCAGAGACGCCCCCGAGGCCGAGCAGGACCCCGAGGCTGCTGTCGGCGGTCTCGGGGGACAAGGCCCTGGCGGTGGCGAGCTTCGAGGCCGGGTGGATGAGGCGTGCGATGACGGCGGCCAGTGCGAGGTCACGTTGGCGGCAGGGCTTTCGGTTGAGGATGCGGGGAAGACCGAGTTGGGTCGCCAGGCCGAGCAGGGCCGCCACATGCCCGTGTGGCAGCGACCTTCGGATGGCGGCGGCATCGTCGAGGGTTTCAAAGACAACGCCGCCTTGGAGGAAAGCGCGGATGGCGTCGACGACGGGTTTGGGGACTTTCGAAAGGTTGGCGAGGGTCTGTCGCCGGATTCGTTTCCCCTCGCGCCAGGTTTTTCTGAGGAGGACGGCAGGAGGGCTGGAGCGGTTGGGGATAACGTGGACGCGGATGGACATGGCGGCACCCGGTACATGGCAACATCATATGCAACACAAGATATTGTATATAAGTTCAATGAACTATGCCATATCTTTTAATACATGGCAACAATAATACAGGCTTTTATCACCTCGACATACGTATATGTCCCATGAATACAGGCACTTACCTGGTGTTAGCTCGCTTTTTGTTTAATGAAGTTCCGCCTAAAAACTCCAACGCCTCCTCCGGACACCTCAAGCATCGGGTCTTCCGCTCATTGACCGGCAACTTCAGCTCCTCCATGATCCGCTTGACCGCCTCCAGCATCTCCATCGCCGTGGCCTTGCCGAGTACACAGAAGTCATCCGCATAGTTGACGATCTCCGCGCAGAAGCGCCGGGCATACCCCAGCACCTTCCAGCCCAGTATGAAACGCCTCATGTAGAGATTGCTCAGCAGTGGTGAGATCGGGGCTCCTTGCGGCGTCCCCTTCCTCTGCTTGCGCCCCCGGTTCCGGCGGCGCTTGCCGCCCTCCCCGTCGTCCTCCTCCACCGGCATCTCCAGCCATGCCTTGATCAGCTTCAGCATCCTCCCGTCGCTCACCCGCCGGGCAATGCTCTTGATCAGCTCCGCATGCGGAATCTCGCCGAAGTAGTTGGACAGATCTCCATCGACCACCTCACAGCGCCCCCTCTGCAGGAGCCCGTGCACGCGGCCGACCGCTTCATTGGCACTTCGCCCCGGTCGATAGCCATACTGCTCCGGTTGCAGGTCCGCTTCGAAGATCGGCTCCAACACCAGCAGTGCCGAGGTCTGCGCCACCCGGTCCCGTATGCAGGGAATGCCCAACGGCCGAAACTTCCCAGGCTGTTTCTTCGGAATCAGTACCTGCCTCACCGCCTTCGGTCGGTAGGTCCCCTCCCTCAGGTCCCGCCCCAGTTCCCCCAACCAGCCTTCCACTCCCTGCGCCTCGATGTCCTTGAAGCTCTCCCCGTCCACCCCGGCCGTTCCGCCATTACGACGAACCCGCTCCCAGGCTTCCCTTAGAAAATCCTCTTGCCACATCTTGTCGCACAGCGCATGAAACCGCCGCTTGGGTTCCTCCTTCGCTTTCGCATGGTGCATGGTCTGGAATTTCCGAACCCTTTCTGACCCTGTTAGACCCTTGTCAGTGGCCATGCCTTGCTCCCTTTCCACGCTGCTCCCCACTCAAGGCCCCTTCCCTCCACCGGCATTACCCCGCTTCCCCGGTACTACAGGCCTCTCCGCCACCCTGTCGGCCCAGACTCACTCTCACGAGCTTCCGGTTCGGTGTGTGCCTCACCACCCACAGGGCTTCCCATGTTGCTGCCTTCTTCTCCTTCCATGCGTGCCAGCGCCACTACCCCGGCGGGTCCAGAGAGGTGCCCGCGTCGCTCGCTTCCCCCTCCGTCTTCGGCCTTCCCCATTTCTCAGGTGGGTCGACTCCCGCATTGCCCGTTTCGAGGCCTGCTCGACGTTCACTCGCGTTCCGGCCCGCATGTTCGCTGAACCGCCTTATGCGGCCCTTTGTCACCAGGGTGCTTCAGACCCTATCGTTGCCTCCATGATCCGCCCTGGCTGCTACCAACCGGAGCGACAGTTGTTGGACGGGTTTCGCACCCGTTGGAAGAAGACGCCTTTCCATGGCGCACTGAGAAATGCGGGCTAAGGGTTTGCCCGATGCCGTTTGACGATGTCGGCGACGGTGTTTTTGCTGATGCCGAGGTCGCGGGCGATCCAACGATAGCTCTTCCCGCCGTCGATGGCATGGAGCACCTTCGGGGCGAGCCGATCTGATTTGGGGCGCTGGCCGGGCTGACGGCCGAGTTTCTTGCCCCGTGCCCTGGCGGCGGCAAGGCCGGATTTCACACGCTCGCTGAGCAGGTCACGTTCGAACTGAGCGATCCCGGCCAGCAAGGTGGCCATCATCCGCCCGTGAGGCCTATCGAGCTCGAAGGTCATGCCGTTGATGGCGGCCAGGGACACCCTCCAGCCGGCAAGCTGGTAGAGCGTATCGAGAAGGTCCTGGGTTGAACGGCCCCATCGGGACAGTTCCGTGACCAGAACCACGTCGATCCGGCGGGCCTGTGCGAGCTGGAGGACGCGGTGACGCGCGAGCCGGTTGTTTCTGGCTCCCGAGGCGGTTTCCTTGAAGATGCCGAGCACCTCGAAACCGCTACGATCGGCGAAGGCGGTGAGCTCGGCAATCTGCCGTTGGCGGGACTGATCGGTGGTGGAGATCCGGGCGTCGATGGCGGTGCACTGTCCCCATTGAACCCCCTCAGCTCCGCGGTCGGTAACCGACTGATTTTGCTTGTGCGATATTTGTTCAGAACAGACTAATGTTCAACAGGGACGACATCGGATGCCAAGACGCCACATTCTCACCAAGCGCCAGCGCCATACCCTGCTGGCGCTACCGACCGATGAGCCTTCGCTGCTCGAGCACTACACCTTGGCCGAGGACGACCTGGAACACATCCGCCATCGCCGCCGGCCACCTCGATCTGTCTCAGCACCGTTACGATCTGCTCCGGTTTGTACCTCTGCATTGGCATCTGATCCGCCCTCCTCCATGAGATTCTCTCTCTTTCGCTGGTACAAAAATCCTCGGCTTGGTCAAGCAGGCGATTCGTGGGTAGTTCCTACCTCCCGGGTCGCCGAACCATGGGGCTACGTGACACTGTTATGATATCATTATGGTATTACACTTGCCGAAGGAGGCCAATATGCCAGACATAGCGCTTCGTGGAATCCCCGATCCCCTGCACCGGGAGCTCAAGTCATCCGCGAGTCGGAACCACCGCAGCCTAAATGGGGAGATCCTCGCGAGGTTAACGGAGTCGGTTAGCCCCGAACCGGTAGACCCGCAGGCCCTCCTGGATCGCATCCGACAGCGAAACGAGAAACTTGGATCGGTCGATCTCAGTGAGGACACGCTACGTGAGATGCGGAACACAGGACGACCATGATCGTAGTTGACACGAATGTGATGGTTCGTCTGGTAGTGGGCGGAGCAGACGGCACCGACGCGGCCATGTTGTTCGAGCGGGAGACCGAGTGGGCGGCCCCCAGTATCCTCATGAGTGAGTTGCATAACGTCCTGATCGGCTTCGTGCGGCGGGGCTCGGTAACCTCGGAGCAGGCCAAAGCGATGAGCGATGATGCTGCTGTCGTTCTAGGAGACCGCATCGCCAGCGTGTCTGGACACCAGGTGATCGATGTCGCGCTGGAGTGCGGCCTAACTGCCTACGATGCCGAGTTCGTCGCGCTCGCTCGGGCCCTGGGCGTTCCTTTGGCTACTCTGGACAACGCGGTCCTGCACGGCGCCGCAGACGTGGCGGTGTCGTTGCGGACGCTCGTGCGCTAGCCGGGATCCCGCCCTTTGCGATAGTAACTGCTGCGAGATCGACGGGGGGATGAGTTGATGATGGAAGTTGAGCGGTTCGTGAAGCTCTGCAAGAGTCTGTACTGTACCGCCCCTGGTTTTTTGGACAGATAAGACCCAGCATACTCAAGCGGCCGGTCGCGTTGCCGCGAACACCCGCTTTCGATCCCGTCGCAGCCTCTTCATCCCCGCTCGGTCCGTCCGATCCTTCCTTACGGCTTCCCGCCAACGCGCCCGATCAACCTCTGGCGCCGAAAACCCCACTGCCCTCAACTTCTCCTCCTTTGGTGACTGCGTGCCCTGCAGCCTCCCAAACACGCTCGCCCCCGCCGTTTTCGGCCTGCTCTACATGACCATCGCTGGCACTGCCAGCTAAACAAAGGCGCGATAGCAGCCGGGCCGGGTTTTATTGTTTAGCCTGGAGCGATCCGGCGTGTCTCGATGAAGTGGTAAAGGGCAGAGCGGGAAACATTCAGTATCTTGGCGATCGATGCCTTGGAGACATCCTTGCTCAGTAACGCTCGGATTTCTTTCTCTTTACCGTCGAGCTTTGACTTGCCCTGTTTGCCCTTGGGGCTACCGAGCAGTCTTCCTTGGGCCTTCGCCGCTACCAGCCCTTCCTTGGTTCGTTCCGAGATGAGGTCCCGCTCGACTTCGGCGAACAATCCGAACAGGGCGATCATGACCTTGATTTGTAGGTCCTGCTTGCCGTCAAACTCGATTCCCTCCTTGATCGCGATGAAGCGGATCTTGCGATGGACCAGAGTGTTCACGATTTGGATCACCTGCCCGAGGCTGCGTCCCAGACGCGACACCTCGCTGACCAGAAGGCGACCGCGCCCAGGCGGTCCCGGAAGGCAGTCAGCGGGACCGTGGAGCCACAGGCCCCGGGGGTGTAAGGGAGATTGAGAAGCTCTGATTGGTGTGTTATAACGTCCTTTATAACACTCCCTCCAACCCCTTCTCAATCCCCCGGTGAATCCATCTTCTTACACAAGCTTCGGTGGGTTCTCCGCTCCCTTCATCGTAGCGCGGTATTTGTAGTGCGCCATCTTCGTATCTCTGTGGTCCGTCACATCGCGTCGGGCCTTCATGTCGACGACGCCTCGAAGCCCAACCATTTTGGCCTCATCAAGAAACACCCTTGCGGCCTTTCCCAACGATTGCTCCAGATCCAAGTCAATGATGGCCTTCAATGCCTTCTCCTTGCCACTCTGGAAATACCTCCACTCACCAAATGTGTGTTGCCCCTTTTGCATGACTTTCCGAATATCCGGGAAATCGAACTCCAGTCGCTGCCTGCTGGATTCCGGGAGGTGATCGTATAGGCAAAGAAGATCGTGAGTCTTCCGCGCCTCGTCGTCCACCGTAAGGGAAACCGCTTTCATCACCATCTCGCAGGCGAAAGCAGACATCATTCCCCGGGTCATCGTGGATCCTAGTCGCCGATTCAAGTCATGTTCAGGGTGCTGCGGATCATCTCTCGTTTTCGCCTTCCGAAACCTGACAACAGCCTCGTCAGTTGAAGCATACATGTCGCTGACCGCAGCCACGAACAGGCGCGCCTGAAGATACAGATACGCTGCGGTACCCAGAGGAAAGTCCTTTCGCGTAAGCCACTCTCTCGAGTCCCTCTGTTCGACCTTCGACGCGATGCGCTCGCGAATGTCATCTTCGGTTTGGCGCGGCAAATGAGGGAAGAGCTTGCCCACGAACGGGCTGTCTTCACGAGTCGGAGGGAACCCCAAAGACATCTTCCCGACGTTGTTAGTGGCCTCCTCCAACACCCGGTGATACGCGTTGGCCGCATCTTCACCAACAAGCTTCTTATTGCACACACAACACTTGATGCCGGTAACAACGCCGTTCTCCTCTTCCCCGCGCAACACCAGGTCACCCCAGCACGCTGTACAGCGCCCCTTGACCTTCACCTCTTCTTCCTTACCCAGCTTGGGAGCCGGAAGGGCTGAAGGTGAATTCGAATTCCTGGGTCCACACGACGAAGGTAGTCGTCGTCGGTTCGCTCATCGGCCCTCCCTCCCCCCCCCCCGACCCACACCTCCGAGATCTCACGCAGGTGAGCCACATCCTCGAGCAGGCTGGTCCAGGGCTTTGATTGCAGCCGAGATCTTGGTGTCCTGAGCGGCTCTCTTAGCCTCGATGACGTTCCGGCCTGCCCCTACCAGTTGCCGGATTTCCTCGATTGCGAAGCGCGGCTATGGGGCCACACTCAATGATTCGATGGTTCCGATATCGATTGAGGCGCGGGCAAGATCCAGGTCGTACAAGTTTTGCAAGTTCAGCCAGAACTCCGGCGTCATTCCGAGAGCCTGCCCTAAACGCAGCGCCGTATCCGCCGTGATGGAGCGGCGACCGTGGACGATTTCATTGATGCGTCGCGGTGATGTGCCGATCACTTTCGCCAAGCGGTATTGGCTGATTTGGAGTTCTTCGAGAAACTCTGCCAAGTGTTCTCCAGGATGAATCGGGTCGCTATTGGTCATGGCTTGCTCCTCAGTGATAGTCCGTGATTTCGATTTCCATCGCGCCTTGCTCTGTCCAGTAAAAACACACGCGCCATTGGTCGTTGATGCGGATGCTGTGCTGGCCTTTTCGGTCGCCGCTCAGGGCTTTGAGGCAATGCGACGGTGGAAGCCGCAGGTCGGATAAGGCGATTGCCACCACCACACGCTGGAGCCGCATGCGTGCCCGGCGTTGGATGTCAGTTGGCAGACGCCGAACGGGGTGTCCTTGAAAGATATGTTCGGTGTCTTTGTTTTTGAATCGCAGCACGATCAATATCTTAACGCATCGAGATAATAGGGGTCACCACACGAAACGGAAAAAATCGTACGCTAAGGAGAATCGCCAGCTCTGGAGGTGTCCAGTTGAGGCATGCCTCAACTGGACAGTGCAAGATATTCTGGGGGATAGGGCCGTTGTTAGCCACCAGCGGCCTTTCGGATGCCTCTTGGCGTACGATTTTTTCCGTTTCGTGAGGTGCCCCCAGGGTCCGCAGGCTGTGCTGAATCCGGTCGGGGTTGCGGTGATCGGTGAAGCAGTCCGCCACCTGGTCAAGGAGAGACAGGCGCTGCTCGACCCGGCGCAACAGCAGGGCGCCGGCATCCGAAGTGATGGGACCGCCGTCAAAATCAGCCACCACACGGCGGCGTCCGTGGCCTTCAAACTCTAGCGGTTTGGTGTTACACTGTGTCGACATCGGTTCTCCTTCCAGAATCTGGTTAACTTCTGTGGTAAGAATATGTTACTAGATTCTTAGAACCGATGCGACCTACCTCTGGGTAGAGTCGAGGGGAGGCGCGCCTGCCTTAGATCGAGGGAGTCGCTGTTGCCGGCGGCTTTCGCCACTCGCCGGTGCCTCAATCTCGTTCCTAGCTGCGTTTCCTCACCCCCGCTCGTCAAACCGGACGTGCTGTTTTCCAGCATCCGGCTTTCAGTCGGGATCATGCCTTCACCCACGGAAAGCTTCTCGTCCTCGACCTCAGGCAAGTGAGACCGTACTGCTGCCGCAGCCTCTCGTCCGTGAAGCGCACCTTCCCCCCGGACCTTACCTTGTGCCGCCGACAAAGCCACTGACGCAGCCGCCGGACCGCGTGGCAGTCGATCGCTCGGTAGGCCGGACTGACCTGCCCAAGGCCATAGTAGTTCGCCCACCCCGTCATGACTCGGTTCAGGTGTTCCACCATCTGGCCCGGCAGCACCACCCCGTTCCTCGGCGCCGTCCACTCGCTGATCCTGCGGCAGATGCTCCCAACGCTCGCCTGGCTGGGGCGGGTGCCGATGTAGGCTCCTTTCCCCATGGGGCGATAGTTGCGTCCGATGCGATATCCCAGAAACTCCATCGGCTCCTCGGGACACCGCAAGCATCGGGTCTTCCGCTCGTTGACCGCTAGCTTCAGGACCTCCATGATCCGCTGGACCGCCGTCAGCATCTCTGCCGCCGGAGCCTTGCCGAGCACACGGAAGTCATCCGCGTAATTCACGATCTCCGCACAGAAGCGCCGGGCATAACCCAGCACCTTCCATCCCAGCATGAAGCGCCGCATGTAGAGGTTGCTGAGCAAGGGTGAGATCGGGGCTCCTTGCGGCGTCCCCTTCCGCTCCCGGCGCGCCCGGTTCGTGCGGCCTCTGCCGCCCTTCCCGTCGTCCTCCTCCACCGGCATCTCCAGCCATGCCTTGATGAGCCTGAGCATCCTCCCGTCGCTCACCCGCCGGGCAATGCTCTTCATCAGCTCCGCATGCGGAATCTCGCCGAAGTAGTTGGACAGGTCGCCGTCAACCACCTCCTTGTAACCCCTTCGCAGGAGTCCATGCACGCGTTTGACCGCGTCGTTGGCACTCCGCCCCGGCCGATAGCCATACTGCTCCGGTTGCAGGTCCGCTTCGAAGATCGGCTCCAACACCAGCAGAGCCGCCGTCTGCGCCACCCGGTCCCGTATGCAGGGAATGCCCAAAGGCCGGAACTTGCCGGACTGTTTCTTCGGGATCAGCACCTGACGCACCGGTTTCGGTGCATAGGTCCCTTCCCTCAGGTCCCGCGCCAGTTCCCCCAACCAGCCCTCCACCCCGTACGCCTCGATGTCCTTGAAGCGCTCCCCGTCCACCCCAGCCGATCCGCCATTGCGACGGACCTGCACCCAGGCTTCCATCAAGAAGTCCTCTCGCCACACCTTGTCGCACAGCCCATGAAACCGCCGCTTGGGTTCTTCCTTCGCTTTCGCATGGTGCATGGTCTGGAATTTCCGAACCCGTTCTGACCCTGTTAGACCCTTGTCAGTAGTCACGCCTTGCCTCCTTCCCATGCTGCTCTCAACTCAGGGCCCCTTCCCTCCACGAGCATTACCTCGCTTCCCCGGTACTACGGACCCATCCGCCACCCTGACGGCCCGGCCTGCCCCTCGCGGGGTCCCGGTTGATCTGTGCTGCATCTCCGTCAGGGCTTCCCGTGTTGCGGCCCTCTTCCTCTTCCATGCGTGCCGGCGCCAATACCCCGACGGAAACGGATCGGTGCCTACGTCGCTCGCTTCCCCATCCGCCAACGGCCTTCCCCTATTAACAGGAGGGTCGGCTTCCGTATTGCCCGTTTCGAGGCCTGCTCGACGTTCACTCGCGTTCCGGCCCGCAGGGTCGCTGAACCGCCCAAGGCGGCCCTTTGTCACCAGAGTGCTTCAGTCCATGTCGTTACCTCCATGGCCCGCCCTGGCTGCTACCAACCGGAGCGACAGTTGTTGGGCGGGGTTCGCACCCGCCAGAAGAAGGCGCCTTTTCACGGCGCACTGTTAAAGATGGGTTAAGGGACTTGCAACTACAGACTGCGCTGGGCGTGCCCTGGCTTGTTCTTTTCCCCTCAGCGCGCACATGCTCGCTCGACCGTAGAAACCGCTACGCTCTTCCCTCGCGAGCACGCGCTGAGGGGAAAATTCCTACACCATGATCACGCCCCCTGGTGAGAAATGCGAGCTATCACCGGGTCGCGGGGTGGGCGATGAAAACGATTGAACTTCCAGCAGCTTACGGGCCCAATGGCAAAGATCCCGTAGGCACAAGAAAGAGGTCTTCATGAAGACCTCCACCGGCATTCTGCCTCAAAGTACCTCCGGAGAAGAAAGGCCCTGGGGCCACCCTTCCTGCCGTCAGGGCCCCTGGTCGGCGATCAGATTGGTGAGATAGATTGCATTGGTCTGTTTGCTGATTAGGAAGAGTCGGCCCCTCTCATCCACGCCAAAGCGGGCATCGCTGCGATCCTTGCCGATCGAGTTACAGAAGAGTCCAGGGGGACGACCGTCGACAGCCACCGCCATCACGCGCAGGGGCGCCTGAGTATTGGCTGCGTCGGCTGCCAGCAACTCCTCGAAGTCGGCGTGAAAGAAGGCACAGCGAGCCAGATCGCCGAAGACCAGCTGCTTTTGGAAACCCGGATCTCCAGGATCCGAGACCACGAACCCACCGGTAATGGCCGCGCTTCCCTTTGTGGGAGTCTCGCCAGGAAGGGTCGGTATGGTGTGGTCATAAACGGCAGCGGGAAACTCGAGACTGGACCGGGGTGGCAGGTTCAGTATTGTTCTTGGGTTCCCTTCGACCGGACCGCGGTAGCGCGACCAGCCGTGGTTGTCGCCCAGGTCTACGATGTTAACTTCTTCGAAGTCAGTGGCGCCGATGTCGAATACGATCAAGCGGTGGTTGTTTCGAGTGTCCCTGGCGAAGCTGAAGTTCTGGGGATAGCGCAAGCCCCAGGCAAAGATCTCTTCCACCTTGTCGTCGTCGTCAAGCAGGGGACCGCCATCCTGGAATGGATTGTCTGAAGGGACAGAATATGGTGCGTCGCCCTTCTGAAGCGGGTTGATGCGCAGCACCTTGCCGAACGGATTGTCCCGGTCCTGCACGTGCTGAAAGTTCTTTAAAGCGCCTCCAGCAAAGGCGTCGCCCATTGTGATGTAGAGATTCCCGTAGTCGGCCTGGCCCGGCATGCTGAAGGGGTTGAAGCTGATCTCTCCGACCGAGTGGACGGTGTCACCCGGACCACTGAATTCGATCCTTATCACCTCGCGACGGGATTCGGTATCGATTCGGTTGGGATCGTTCGTATCGACGGTCCATTCGACGAGGGCGTACTGACTGAGCACGTTTCCCGGCCTTGTCGCAAGTGCAGCCCCGCTGTAGTCGGGGCCGCGGGTTCCCGGCATCCGGCTCTTGTAGAAGGTGTAAAGCTTTCCTTCTCCCGGAGCACCAGCTCTAGCGTAGTCCGGATGGAACGCTATGTAGGAAAGCCCGTTGGTTGTGAAATCCAGAGAAGCCTCGAAATCGGTAACTCGAGCGGTGTTGAAATCCAGGAAGGTTTCGAGGGACGTTCCGCTGGACGAGAAGGCATGGATCCTGCCCTCGTTGGTGCTGACAAAGATTCTTCCGGATCCATCCCTTGGGTGGGTCAGGTCGATGGCGGTTTCCGGCGAGGAGGCTGAAGAATGGGTAGCGAAGGTGGTCAGTTCCAGCACCTTCGAGGAGTCCAGGGGGTCCTTGGCTTGGCCAAAGACGAAGGCTGAACAGGAGGCGCCGACTACGAAAGCAGCGGCAAAGAGGAGTCGAATGGGGCGAGCGATGGCCGGGTCTCTCGCAAAACCCGTCTTTCGCCAAAAATCCATCCTGTGGCTTGGCAGGTCGCTTTGCCGTTCCAACGAAACCTTCTGCATCATCACAGGCTCCCGCTGCACCGGCAATCCTGATCTCCAGGCCTCAGGCCGCGGTGGGCTTCCAGCGAATCAGGCAGGCGCCCTTGGAGGGATAGTGCCCGTAGCAGGTGAGGATGTGGCCGTCGTCGAGCAGGGTGGAGTAGAGGTGGCCGGTGGCCGTGCTCAGGGGAAGGCCGTTGGAATACTCGAAGTCATCCAGGATGTAACGGTGGGCCACGTCCCAGCTCTGGCCGTTGTCGCGGCTGATCACCGCCTCGCAGCCGCGGCGGTAGCTGACCAGCTTTCCGTTTTCCACGTCCTGTCTCAGGATGACCGTCATGACGATGTCGCCGTTGGGCAATCGCAGCAAGTGAGGGTGGTGGCGTCCGGCCTCGAAGAGCACCTTGATCGGCGACCAGGTGAGTCCGTCATCCTTGGAGAGGGACACGACCGTACCCGCCAGCCCCCCATTGTTGAGCGTCCGCACGCGGGGATGAAGGTCGGTCCTGAGAGCCGCCACCACCCAGCCGTTGGCCGCTCGCACCAATGAACCTTCGTTGGTGGCCACGGTGTAGGTGCGTCCGCGATATTCCACCGGCCACTGCCACTGGGGCGGAGCGACCTCCTTGCCCCAGGTCCGCCCCCCGTCCTCGGACCAGCGCACCATTCCAATGGAAGGCTCCGCCGGCCATTGGTAGCCGATCTCGCCGAGACGGACGGCGACCCCGTCGGCATCGCGGTCGACCAGGATGTTGCTGTCACAGGGTGAGAAAAGTTTTCCCTCCGAGCTTAGCGACAAGGGGCTGCTCTCCCAGGTTCGCCCATAGTCGCTGCTGAAGTACTGCAGGATGGGGATCACCCGGTCGGTCTGAAACATCAGGTTCCCCTTGCCCAGGTAGGTCAACTGCACCGGACGTCCTTCGCCTCCCTCAATCCTGCGGAAGTTGGTCCAGGTTTGCCCCTGGTCCCGGCTGAAGGCGATCATCAGCTTCTCGCAAGCGACAGGGCCCTTGAAGTCCTCACAGGTGGGGTCAGTCCCGTGGGATTGGTTTTTGTCGGTGTCCCAACTGGCCAGCAGGACCCACTCGCCGTTGTCCATCTCGACCACTCCGAAGGCCCAGATTCCCTGTCCCTGAACGGGATGGGGGCGGCGGCCTGGCGGGGTGTAGTGATGGAATTGAATCTCGGCCATCCGAACCACCCAGCCTCCCTTGCCGTCTCCCTGCACCAGCATGTGCCGCTTCCAGCCCCGAGGCTCGAACTCCTTGAGCGCCCGGGCCATTTCCTCCTCTTCCAGAGGGGAAGGCCGGGCCGGCAATGCCCGTGCCATCAGCGGGGAGACCGCCGAAACGGCGCCAAGTTGCTTGAGGAACGTGCGTCGACTGGTCATGGGACAACCTCCTTCATCAGTTAGTGCCTGTCGGCGATGGAAACCGGTTTCAGGCGGAAAGTGGCGTCGGACCGGAATGAAAGAGCTGTTGCGGGTGACCCAGAATCTCGGCGCACATCCCCTCGGCCGTCATCTCCTCGGGCACTTTCTCGAACTCGTAATCGGTGGTCGGTCCCAGGAAACCGGAGACATGCCTGGAGCCGCCGCTCCGCAGGGCCTCGTCGATGGGCTCGAAACGCCGCCACAACCGCGCCAGCTCCGGGTCGGAAAAACGCGAGGCCAGCTCCTGAAGCTGCCATTCGTAAACGGACTGGGGAGCCCCGTCACCGCCCGGTGCGCTTCTCTGCTGGTGGACGGCCAAGGCCAGCTTGGCCAACAGGATCAGGCAGGTCCGCCGCCCGTTCTCCGGCGGATGCAGACGGCTCAGTCCGGCCCGAAACCCCTCCTCGTTTCCGGACAGGGCCGCGCGGAAAAATTCCTCGATGGTCGCAAACTCGGCGCGATAGAGCTCCAGCCAGTGTTGGGCGACCTGCCGCTGCGGGGTTCCCGCCGCGAACCGTTTCCAGAAGCCCATCGGCAGGTTGCACTGCTGGCGCGGAAAGATGCGGCCAAAGGAGCGATACCCCAAATGGACGGTGCGGCGCTTCGCTTCGGGGCCGTACTTGCTGCCCCAGTGCAGCATCAGGTTGTTGTAGACAACGCCGTCGCCCGGCCCGAGCTCTACGCACCGGCTCTCGGGAACCGGACTGATGGTGCCCCGCTCCGCCTGCAGGTGAGAGGACTCGATCTCCGTGGTCAGCCGGCGGTGGCTGCCCGGAACCACATAGAGGATGTGGTCCTCGTAAAGGGCGATATTCCACTGCACGTAGGCCGGTCCGTTGGCCAGTTGATCCTCGATCAGTCCTCCCAGCGGCCCGTCCCGATCGGGGCGCGCGTCACGGTGCCAGTTGCGGGGATCGGTCCCCCAATGCTGTCCCGGGCGGGGGGGATCTTCCGGCCTGAACTCGGGATTGCAAATGACCAGGGCCTGGTTCGAGGCCACCGCCTCCACCGGGCAGTCCAGCACCTCGGCGCTGACCCCATGGGTGTTCTCGTGCAACAGGAACTCGAAGGCGCCAATGCTGGCCGCATCCACCTGGTCAACGATGGAAGCCCGTGGCTGCGGAGTCCTGTCCCATTCCGGGTCGCTGGCCCGCTGGCGGGCCACCACCGTCTCGATATCGCTCCGCAAACGATCCAGCTGCCCGGGCGGAACGACCTGGCGCAGGATCACGTATCCGTCAGACAGCAACTGTGCCCGTTTTGGGTTCATGCGGTTTCCTCCAGTAGGTGGGGTTACAGGTTCCAGGCTCCGGCGACGAGCTGCAACAGTGCACGGCCCGGTGAGAAATGCAGGTTAACAGCGAAAAGCTAGTTTGGCGCAGTTGGGGAAGACAGGTCAAGCCATTGTGACCGGTTCGCCGCCCAAGCCCTCCACCGCCCCGCCGCTCCTTCCGATGCGCCGCTGTCCTTCACCTGGGCGCACGTCAGATGTTTAAGAAGCTCCCCTCCACAGTACAGCTGGGCGTCATCGCCTGGGAGCGCGGGCGTCCCGCCCGTATCCTCTCCCTGCCAACGCACCCTCTCCCGCGCCGGCCGCCGGGCGGCCGCTGAGCTTCAGCGCGACAGTTCAGGCAGCCCTCCTGCCGGCGGCAACCGCATCAGCTCGGCGGAAGGGAACCCATGGCGCCGTTCCCGGTTGATCCAGGTGCGGGAGATGACCGCGGCCGCGCAGGTTTGCTGGGGGCGGGACGCCCGCGCTCCCAGGAAGTCGTCATCCCATGACATCACTTTTTTGACGTGCACCCGAAGCCAGGCTTCCCCTGTTCCGCTTGACAACCACCGGGCAGTGTGACACATTGAACCGGTCCCAAAGTCAGATCAAAAGGGGGTGTCGTGGCGCTTTCCGGCGCACCAGGACTGCGAATATTGACCTGCCTGCATCGGTTTGGCCCACCAACCCGACGCTGGCCGAGGTTCGCCCTGAACGGGTTCGGCCTGGGCCTGTTCTGGCTGGTCCTCAACGGAACCGGCCTGGGCGCCCCGAAGCCGACCGATGCCTCTCCCGACTTCGAGCAGGATATCCGTCCCATTCTGGAGAGCAACTGCGGCAGCTGCCACAGTTCCCAGTCCCACCGGAGCGGCCTGGTTCTCGAAACCACGGATTCGCTGCTGGAGGGAGGCGCTCTGGACGGACCGGCCATCATTGCCGGCAACAGCTCCCGCAGCCCGCTGATGCTTCGCTTGCGGGGGGAAAGGCAGCCGGCCATGCCCTTGGGCGGCGATGCCCTGTCCCCCGGGAAAATCGATCTCATCGCCCGCTGGATCGACGGTATGGCAACCTCTGAAGGCGCCGCGGGGAAGCAGGAGGGCAAACCCGGGTGGCCCTGGACCAAACTGCGAGAGCCGCAAGTGCCCCCAGTCCAGCGGCAGGATTGGGTGACCAACTCCATCGACGCCTTCATCCTGGCCCAACTGGAGAGGAAAGGGCTGCGTCCGGCGCCCCCCGCTTCCCGCCGGGCGCTGCTGCGGCGGCTCTATTACGGATTGATCGGGCTGCCTCCAACACCCGAGGGCATGGCCCGCTTCCTGCAGGACCCGTCGCCCGAGGCCTACTCCCGGGCTGTCGAGCAACTGCTGGCCGACTCCCGCTACGGCGAGCGCTGGGGCCGGCACTGGCTGGACCTGGTGCGCTATGCCGACACCCGCGGCGGCGGCCTGGAATACCCCCGTCCCCACATGTGGCGGTACCGGGACTACGTCGTCCGGGCCTTCAATCAGGATCGCCCCTATGACCGCTTCATCAAGGAACAACTCGCAGCCGATGCCTTCCCGGCCTACGGAGATGAGGGGAAAATTGGCGCCTCCTTCCTGACGCTGGGAGTGCGGGTGGAACGCAGTGCCGAGGAAGGCCGGAGGGATGTCCTGATCGACGTGGTGGATACCACCGGAGCCACCTTTCTGGGAGTCACGCTGGGATGCGCCCGCTGCCACGACCACAAGTACGATCCGATTTCCATTCGGGATTACTACCGGCTGGAGGCCTTCTTCGCTCCACTGACATTCAGTGCCAAGCCCCTGAAATTTACCCAGTACGAAGCTCCTCAACAGCAACCGAAATGGTGGAAGCAAAAATCCGAAGGCTGGGACCAGGTGCTTTCCGAACGCAAGCAGACCGCCGAGGCCTTCAGGGCCGGGCTCAAGAAACGGGAAGCAGCGCACTACACCTTGATGAGTCCTCAGGACCTCAAGGATTGGGTGGTCCCCGATCTCAAGCGGATGCCCTTCGCCAAGGGGGACTTTTACAGCAAAGAGGAAAGGGAACGGCTGGCCCTGATCGTACGGCAGACCGCCCGCTTCGCCAATCCCAGCAGCCCCGACTATTACAAGGCGATGGCCTACCTCACCTCCGACGCTCCCTTGAGAAACACGGTGGCCACCTATGTCCTGAAGGGGGGCAACCTCAAGCTGAGGGGCGAGGAAGTCAAGCCTGGCTTCCTGAGCGGGGTCACCGGCCATTCCAAGCCGGCCAACATGGACGGGCTGGGGCGCAGCCGGCGCAAGCTGCTGGCGGAGTGGATCGCCAGCCGGGACAACCCCTTGACGGCTCGGGTCATGGTCAACCGCATCTGGCAGCACCATTTCGGCCAGGGTTTGGTGAGGACGGCCAGCGATTTCGGCAAGAACGGTAGCGGCACCCTCCATCAGGACCTCCTCGACTGGCTCGCCTGGCAGTTCGTGGAGCAGGGCTGGAGCGTCAAGGAAATGCACCGGCTGATCCTGCAGTCGAGCGTCTATCGCCAGTCGGTGGAAAACCCGCAAAACCAGGCGTTCGAGGAGATCGACTCCGCCAACCGGTTGCTGTGGAAACGCAGCCCCATTCGGGCCCAGGCCGAGGTCATCCGAGACAGCCTGCTGGCCGTAAGCGGCAACCTGAATCCGGTGACGGGCGGGCCGCCCTTCCTTCCCGCGGCCGAGGATGAGTGGCAGAAGCGCTCCCGGACCTGGTGGGAGCCCTCTCCCCTGGAAGACAGGAACCGGCGCAGCCTTTACATGCTGCAGATGCGGTCCTTCCAGCTCCCGATGATGACCGTCTTCGACGGAGCCAACACTTCCGAGCGGTGCGCCGTCAGAAACGTCACTACCGTCACCAGCCAGGTCTTCTCGCTGTTCAACGGAACCTTCGCCCACCAACAGGCCCAGGCCATGGCCGGCCGCATTCTGAAAGAGGTTGGAGAGGACCCGGCCCTGCAGGTCAGGCGAGCCTTCCAGTTGGCCTTCCAGCGGGACCCGGATCCCTCGGAAGCGCTGGATTGCCTGGCTTTCTTGCAGCCGGCGCCGCGCCAACTCTCCCTGACCCCGGTGGCTCTGAGCGATTCCGGCGCCGCCTCGGGCTTGGAAGGACAGCAGGGGAGCTTGCAGGACCTCTGCCTGGTGCTGCTGAACATGAACGAATTCATCTATCTGGAATAAAAAGGCGCTCAGGAACCATGAAACACAACAGACAACCGTCAACGGGGGGTAAAGCCCAACTGCTCCGGCGCAAGAATGGGGTGCAGCTCTGCAGCGACCTGGAGCCCATGCCGGCGGCAAGCGACCCGGGACTGGGGCGGCGGGAATTCGTCTATCGACTCGGCAAGGGGTTGGGATCGGTGGCGCTCTCGTCCCTGCTTTACCAGGACGGCCTGATGGCCGCTTCACAGACCGGCGGCAATCCTCTGGCCCCCAAGCCTCCCCACCTGCCGGGCAAGGCCAAGTCCTGCATCTTTCTTTTCATGTTCGGCGCCCCCAGCCAGATGGACACCTTCGACCCCAAGCCGGCTCTGGCTCGGCATCACGGCACGCCGGTGACCCGCATTTACGGCAGCCTGGAAAAGCGGCTCTACGTCGGGAGCCCCTTCAAGTTCGCCAGGCACGGTAAGTGCGGCACGGAAGTCTCCGAGATCTTTCCCCATCTGGCCACCTGTGTGGACGATATGGCCGTGGTCAGATCCCTCCACACCGATTCCAGCAGCCACCCGGTGGGCAGCTTCCTGATGAATACCGGACTTCCCATTCCGGGCAGCCCTTCCCTGGGGTCATGGGCGGTCTACGGACTGGGCACCGAGAACCAGAACCTGCCATCCTTCGTGGTCTTGCCGGATAAGCGGCGCGGCATCGAGGGAGGAGCCGTCAACTACTCCAACGGCTACCTGCCGGCCGTGTGCCAGGGGACCCTGTTGAGCTCCGAGGGCGTCCCGATTGTGGATCTGGCACCCCCGCAAGGGGTGACACCCCAGCAACAGGAGGCCAGCATCGGCCTGCTCAACCGCCTCAACCAGAAGTTGCTGCGGTCCCATCCCTCCAACCGAGACCTGCTGGGCCGCATGAGGAACTATGAGCTGGCCTTCCGCATGCAGTTCGCCGTCCCGGAAGCCCTGGACATCGACAAGGAGCCGGAGGACATCAAGGAGCTCTACGGCCTCAACCACGCCATGTCGGAGCACATGGCCCGCAAGTGCCTGATGGCCCGCCGGCTGGTGGAGAGGGGGGTGCGCTTCGTCCAGATCTACTGCGAAGGCTGGGACTCCCACGAAAATATCGCCGAAGAGCACCGCAAGCGCGGCCTGGAAACCGACCAGCCGGTGGCCGGTCTTCTGAAGGACCTCAAGCAGCGGGGGCTGCTGGACGAAACCCTGGTGGTCTGGGGCGGCGAATTCGGCCGCACCGCCGACAACTCCATGGACTTCTTCCGCTCCCATCCGGGACGCGACCACAACAAGGACGCCATGATCATGTGGTTTGCCGGGGCCGGCATCAAGGGGGGCACGGTGGTCGGCGCCACCGACGAACTGGGCATCAAGGCCGCGGAAAACGTCTACCACCTGCACGACCTGCACGCCACCATCCTCCACTGCCTGGGACTGGATGACATGCAACTCACCTACTACCACGCCGGACGCTTCAAACGCCTCACCGACTTGGGCGGCCGCGTGATGAAGGAAATTCTGGTCTGAGACGGTCTCGCGACAATGGAGAGCCGGACCGCAAGTAGAGCACTCCCTCCCTGTTCACCACAATGACTCTATAGTTTGGCGGGAGCAATCCCAGCCGACGAACGAGCACCGGCGCTTTATCCGGAGGACATCTCGGGTATTCTGTCGCTCCGGGATCTGCCGTCACGCTGTGCCACGAGGCGGCGGGTGCGCGTCAATAACGTGAGATGATCTCGAACGTCTGGTTGCGCGTACACTCCCCGCTTGAGGGGGAACAGTAATGTCATGGGATGACGCCTTCCCGGGAGCGCGGGCGTCCCGCCCGCACAAGGCCTGGCACAGCTTTGCCCAACTCCCCGACTTCGATCAACCGGAAACGGCGCCATGGCTCTCCTTCCGCCTAGCTGATGCGGCGCCGGCCGACAGGGTGGCCGCCTGCAGAATGGCGCTGAAGTTCAAAGGCCGCCGCAGGGCGAACGCTGCCGGCTGCGTCCATGGCCAGGTTGGCGACCAGAGACATCTCCGGGCAGTCCGGTGCACCTGACGGAGAACCCCGTTCAAGGGGGCTGGGTGCGGTCGGCCAGGGACTGGCGGGGAGGGTGCGTTGGCAGGGACAGGATGCGGGCGGGACGCCCGCGCTCCCAGGCGATACCGTCCGGCTGCGCGGTGCGGGGGGCGCCTCACGGGCGACTTCTCAAGAATTTGACGTGCACCCCAAACCCGGCATATTGGTTGCATTTGGTTGAAAGTTGGGGTGGAATCCTTTCTTCGAATTCTCCCCTTGAGGTCAGTGATGAGTCTCAATATCAAGAACGACGAGACGTGCCGGCTCGCCGGGGAACTCGCCCGGCTGACCGGCGAAACCATGACCGGCGCCATTACCGTTGCGCTGCGGCAACGGTTGGCCCGAGAGAAGCGCCGGCGTGATGTGGATGCCCGGGTTCAAGAGCTGCACGCCATCGGACAGCGCTGTGCCAAGTTGGTGGGTGAGGGTCCCTCATCGCTGGAACACGGGGACCTGCTTTACGACGAGCGGGGCTTGCCCAAGTGATCGTCGGCACATCAAATATGTCTCATCATCCACCTGTTCCCATTTTCACCATCGGCTACGGCAGCCGTTCCATTGAACAATTGGTTGAGGTTCTGCAAAAACACGAGATCGCCTACCTGATTGACGTGCGTTCCGCACCCTATTCTCGCTATAAACCGGAATTTTCCAAAGAAGCGCTCGCCGATGAGTTGCAACGACACCGGATTTTCTATGTATTCATGGGCGATACGTTAGGCGGTCGCCCCGAAGACCAGGATTGTTACGTGAATGGCAAGGTAGCGTACGAAAAAGTCGAGACCACCGCCCCCTATCGACGGGGAATCCAACGCATTCGGACGGCATTCGCTCAACAACGGCGAGTGATGCTGATGTGCAGCGAGGGGAAGCCGGAGAACTGCCACCGGAGTAAGTTGATCGGGGCCACACTGACCAAGCAGGAAGTCCCCGTGATTCATATTGACGAGCATGATGAGCAACGGTCGCAGACTGAAGTCCTTGATCGGCTCACTGCCGGCCAACAGTCCCTATTGGGCCATACATTTCACTCGCACAAGCAGTATCGATCAAAAGATGAGAGCGATGAAACCCAAAGGCACGAACCAGCCATTGAACACCAAATCCCCCAATCGTCAATCGAAAATCTGCCATCCACCCTCCAGTCCACCCAACACACCCTCAAAACCGTATTCGGCTACGATGAATTTCGACCGTTACAGCCAGAGATCATCGAAAATATTCTGCAACGACGCGACACCTTGATCATCATGCCCACCGGCGGGGGCAAGTCCCTATGCTACCAATTGCCGGCGCTGTTGTTCGACGGGCTGACGGTTGTGGTCTCGCCGCTTATTTCGCTCATGCAGGACCAAGTGACTCAGTTGCAGCAGTTGGGTGTACGCGCCGTCTTTCTCAACAGCACACTCAGCCACAGTGAATATGTATCGACCGCTAAACGGGTCAAGGCAGGCACGGTAAAGCTGCTCTACGTCGCACCCGAAACTCTCCTGCGTCCAGATACATTGCTCTTGCTGGACGACTCTCGGCTGGACTGCCTGGCCATTGATGAAGCCCACTGTATTTCTCAATGGGGGCACGACTTTCGCCCGGAATACCGCCAACTGGTCTCTGTACGCGAGCGATTCCCTCACGCCGTATGTGTTGCCCTGACGGCTACGGCGACCCCCGCTGTCCAAACCGACATCAGGCAAACGTTGGGGTTCCGTGATGAGAACGAGTTCATTGCCAGCTTTGATCGCTCAAACCTTTTCATCGCCGTCGAGCCGAAGACAAACCTGCTGGGGCAAACGCTCGATTTCCTGGCTGCCCATCCCAACCGATCGGGCATCGTCTACTGCGCCACCCGTCGAAGAGTGGACTCTCTGCATGCAGCACTAGTGGAGCAGGGTATCTCCGCTTTGCCCTACCATGCCGGTCTGGACGCTGAAACTCGCAAGCAAAACCAGCACAGCTTCATCCGTGATGACGTGCGGGTCATGGTAGCGACCCTTGCCTTCGGCATGGGTATCGACAAGCCGGATGTGCGCTTTGTGCTCCATGTGAATTTGCCCCAGAATGTTGAATGCTACTACCAGGAAATCGGTCGCGCCGGCCGTGACGGGCTTCGGGCGGACTGTCTGCTGCTGTTCAGCCATGGCGACGTAGACACCATCCAGTACTTCATCCAACAGGGCGCGGCCTCTGAACGTAAGGGACGGCAAGAGCGCTTGCGAGCCATGGTGGATTGGGCGACCTCAGGGGATTGCCGTCGCAGCCAATTGTTGGCCTACTTCGGAGAAACGTACCCATCGGATCACTGCCGAGCCTGCGACAACTGTCTCAAAGTAGAAGAGGAGCAGGTTGACTTGACCCTTCCAACCCGAAAACTTCTCTCCTGCATCGTTCGGACGGGCCAGGTTTTCGGCATTAATCATATGATCAACGTGTTGCGCGGTTCTCAGTCAAAGAAGGTGCTGGGACAAAGACATGACCGGCTCTCAAATTATGGGATGGGCAAAGAGTATTCCGTTGAACAATGGAAACTCCTGGCGCAACAGCTCATCCAGCAGAAACTGATTGCCCGGGATGTAGAGCATGGCAGCGTCAAATTGACGGAGAAAGGGCGGGCTGCCCTCAAGGGAGAAAAGGTGTGGGGGACACCGGTGGAAACACGCGAGACGTCCTCCGGCCGCACTGTTCCATCTGATGAAACCGCCGAGTACAACCGTCAACTCTTCCAACAACTCCGCACCAAACGCAAAGAGCTGGCAGACACTGCAAACGTTCCGCCCTACGTGATCTTCTCCGACCGGTCTCTGCAAGAGATGGCAACCTATTTCCCTCACTCTGAAACAACGTTGGAAAGGTTGCACGGCATTGGTCAGGCGAAAGTTACAAGATACGCCGACATCTTCTTACCCATCATCGCCGCTTATTGCCAGGAACAGGGGCTGTCAGAGAATCCAAAACCATATCGTCGCTCTACCTCCGCTTCAAAACCTTCCAAACCTCGCAGCCGGGAGGTCGGCGAACGCTTCCGGACCGGAGAATCGCTGACCCAACTGATGCAAGCCTATGGAGTGAAACGCCAAACGCTCATCTCTCATTTGGAAAGGTACCTGCAGTCAGGAAATGTGCTACCCGTAGAACGATTCCGCGCCGAGTCCCAGTTGTCATCCGAGATGCAAGAACAGGTGCTGGCAGCCTTCGACAAATTAGGCGCGGACTTTCTGCGCCCGGTTTTTGATGCCTTTAACAAGACCGTCAGTTATGAAGAGTTGCAGTTGGTGCGAATCATCTACCGGTCGCAGACCCATGGCAGCGGGCGTTGATCCAGCATCCCTCCATCAGCAGGGCCTGGATGCGCAGCGCCTTCCACTCCAGCTCCTGCGGGGTCATGGCGAAGCCTTTCCCCGAGGAGCGCTCCAACGCGCCTCCTCCCGATGAAGGATCCTGCCCTTCTCGGCTCGCCTCAGCGAGAGCCGAGGCCCGAAGCGCTCCCGGCAGGGAGGCAGCCACCGCGGCCGGAGCCAGACCCTGAATGAAACGCCGCCGTGCCCTGTCCATTGCCAGCCTCCTTTGATCCGGTTGGCTCTACCCGCTGGTTGGAAACCGCGGAGGGACGGTGGACCTGCCCCTTTAGGGGTGACTTCCAGCGGGCAGCGGAGGATCGACTCCCGTCTACTCAACGCGTTTCACCGGACGCCGGTCGCCGCCGATCTCGAAGACGAATCCGGTGGGACGGCCCTCCCCGTCCAGGTCGAACAGCACTCGGGCCGCCGTCCAGCGCAGGGCAAACTCCCTTTCCGAGCGGGGCACCAGCTCGATCTCCGGTTGCCGGTAGAACTTTGCCCGCAGGTGGTCGCCGTGCAGGGTGATCACGAACTCGTTTCCGTCCGGGGTCCGGTAGCGGCCGGCGTAGCGCTGCAACACTCCAGGCGCCAGAGAGATGGCGGGCGGGTCAGACCGGCGGACCGGCCCGGGCTCGGCATGCTCCGGCAGCTCCCGCAACCAGATATTGCGGAACCGAACCGGATTGCCGTGGTCCTGCAGGGCAAGCGGCAGCTTGTCGGGGTGGTAGGTGTAGGGCGCATGCTGCAGCCAGGCGGTGGGCCCCCACAGCTCGACGCTGTCCTGCACCAGGATTCCATTGTGAATCACCGTCATCCTGGCCGGCGAGGCCAGCCGTCCGTCCCGGTGAAAGCGGGGCCGGCGAAAGACGATATCGTAGGCCTGCCACTCCCCCGGAGGAAGAGAGGCATTCACCAGAGGCGGGTACTGCCCGTAGACGGCGCCCGCCTGCCCGTCGGGATAGGTGTCGTTCCGGTAGGAGTCGAGGACCTGGACTTCGTACTTTGACATCAGGTAGACGCCGCTGTTGCCGCGCCCCTGACCGCTGCCTTCCACCGGAAGGGGCGCCGCCCATTCCAGGTGAAGCTGCACGTCGCCGAAGGGCCGCAAGGTAAACAGGTAACCGCTCTCGGGGACCGCAATCATAGCGCCATCCTGCACTTTCCAGCGCGCCGGCCCACCGTCCTCGCTTCTCCATCCCTCCAGGCCGGTCCCGTCGAACAGCACCACCGCATCCTCGGGAGCAGCCACCGGCAGCGCCTGCCGTGCCGGCGACACCACCGGCGGCCGGGGCCGGTCGGGGTCATGGGCCAGCCACTCCGAGGCCGATCGGGCCTGACCGGAGCCGCCAAAGCCAAGCTGCAGCCAGCCCCAGACCATCAGAACCAGGACGAGGTGGATTTGCCGAGAGATAAACACAGTGTCGCTCCTCCCATGGGTGCTCAAAAAGGGTCGGGTCTGATCGTTGTCCAAATGATACCTCAAATGGACTTGCCGGCTTCGGTCGGGCGGGGCGCTGTTCGGGAAAGGTGGTGCGTTCCGGGAGGGTGTTCCTGATCCGCCGCCTACGCGGCTACGGCAGCGCAGGGCAGCCGGGAGTCGCTTTCCACCCCCCACCGCATCAGCCTTCACCTGGCGGCTCGGCTTCTGTGCAAGGACCTGCACAGGGGACGTTGTCGCTATCATCGTCCTGCACGCAACCGTAGGGGCGTCCCTTGTGGGCGCCCAATCCGGGAATCACCGGGCAACCACAAGGGTTGCCCCTACGTTGGGGGGTACGGTGTAAACCATGTTCGGCTTGCACATTGGCATCGCCCGGGGGTGCGGGCGGGACGCCCGCGCTCCCAGGAAGCCTTCATCCCATGACATCGTCAGATCAACGGCACAAAATCGCAGAAGCATTTTGGTGCCGCTTGTCGTTGAAGGAAGTCCATCTGTCTTCTGGTCTATTCGTGTTTATTCGTGTCCATTCGTGGTTCGTCTTTATTGACGATCAGCCGTTTTTCCTCGAATGATCCGCACGGCAGGGCGGGGGCCCGGCAAAACACGTACGGTGCCCCGGGTTCGTTGAATTTCCTCACTCGCCCGCAGCGTCCTCATCTTGACAGCCTCCAGGCGGCCACCTATGATTCCGTGAGTTCCGGGTCTTCACACATCGATCGTTTCTGCCCGCCGCCGGCAGTCAGGCCGGGGGCAACTGCAGCGACAGGGGAAGGATTGCCTTCGCCGCCATGGCCCTCGCCACCGACAAAGTCCGCTGGGGGCTGCTGTCGACAGCCTGGATCAACGTCGCCATGGTGGGCCCCATGCAGCGTTCCGACCGCAGCCGGTTGGTGGCGGTGGCCAGCCGCAGCCTGGAAAAGGCCGGGGCCTATGCGGCGGCAAACGACATCCCCCGGGCCTACGGCAGCTACGAGGAACTGGTGGAGGATCCGGAGATCGACGCCGTCTACAACCCTCTGCCCAATACCCTGCACGCCGAATGGACGATTCGCGCCGCCCGGGCCGGCAAGCACGTCATGTGTGAAAAGCCTCTGGTGACCCGCCTGGAGGACCTGCAGGCGGTGGAAGCGGCTGCCAGGGAACATCGGGTCACCGTCTTCGAGGCGGTCTCCTTTCTCCATCATCCCCAGATTCGAACCATCCGTCAGATGATCGCCGAGGGACGACTGGGGGAGGTGGAACTGGTGATGTGCTGGGACGCCTTCTGCCTGTCTCCGGAAGACCGCGGCAACATCCGCCTGCAACCGGAACTGGCCGGCGGGGGATTGTGGGACGTAGGCGTCTACCCCAACGCCTTCGCCATCGCCCTGGCGGGCGGGACACCTCCCAGCCAGGTCTGGGCTCAGCAGACGGTGGGGCCTACGGGCGTGGATCTCACCTTGATCGGCCAGATGCGGTTCTCCAACAGGATGGTGGCGCAGATCTCCTGCGGCATGCAGTCGGCCCCTCGCCGCGGGGCTCAGATCATCGGCACCCGGGGCATGCTGACCGTCCTGGACCACTTGTCGGGCGCGGAATGGCCGGGGAATCCCCCCCAAGAGGGGAGCTTGACCTTCACCGGCACCGACCGCAACCGGGAGGTGATCCGGATTCCGGCCGTGGACGCCTACGAGGCGGAAGTCAAGGCCATGGAAGCCTGTATCCTGGACGGCACCGACCCGGTGGTTTCACTGGATCTCAGCCGTTCCTTCCTCCGGAGCGTGCTGGCGCTATACCAATCGGCCCGCACGGGCCAATTGGTTGCCTTGAGTTGACCCCTGGACCCGGGACGCGAGGTTCCCTTTCCTCATGAACGATACCCCCTCTGCAAAAACCGCCACCGTGGCCGCGGGAAATCTTCCGGGCTGGACCCTGGCCGACCTCCCGGCGCCCCCGGCGATGGGGCTCCGTAGCTGGGTGGCGTTGATCGGGCCCGGCATGATGATGGCGGGGGTGGCCATCGGCGCCGGGGAGTGGCTCTTCGGGCCGGTGGTCGCCAGTCAGTACGGCGGCACCATCCTCTGGCTGGCCACCATCAGCATCCTCTGTCAACTCTTCGTCAACCTGGAGGTGATGCGCTACGCCCTCTACTGCGGCGAGCCCATCTACGTGGGATATTTGCGGACCTGGCCCGGGCGAAAAGTGTGGACGGCCTGGTACCTTCTGATGGATGTCAGCAATATCTGGCCCTTCATGGCGGCCACGGCCGCGGTGCCGCTGGCCGCGGCCCTTCTGGGCCACCTGCCGGGCGACGGGACCGTGCAGTTGCTGGGAACCTCCCTGTCCGAGGTGCGGCTGGTCAAGCTACTCGGCTACAGCGTTTTCCTGCTGGCCTTTCTCCCCCTGATTTTCGGCGGCACCATCTACCGCAGCATTGAACGCCTGATGTCCTTCAAGGTCATGCTGGTGCTGGGCTTCCTCTGCATCCTGGCTCTCTTCACCGCCTCCTATTCGAACGTTTACGAGGTGGTGACCGGCTTCTTCCGGTTCGGAGCCTTGCCCCTGCGGGCCGACACCATCGTCGTGGGACCCCATTTCGAGCTGAGCGAGTCCAGCGGCGGCGGCCGCTACACCATCAAGGGAACCGTCGAGCCCGACCAGACGCTGGTCACCGAGTTCGTGGTCGCACGGGGCCGGGAGGCGGAGCGATTCGGGATGCATGCCTCCGTGCCGGCCGATCTGGCGGCGGTCCGTCAAGGCCTGGTCGACCGCGCAGCCTCGCTCGCCCGGGAGGACCACTTCTTCGTGGAGGACACCCAGGACGGTGTCCGGCTGCGGCTGGCCGGGCGAGTCCTGGCCGATCGCACCTGGAAGCCGGACCGGATCGAGGTCCGGCAGGCCGGACAGACCCAATCCTACGATCGCCCGGAGGATCTTCCCGCCGCAGTGGCCGGCCGCGCCAAGGCACTGGTTGACTACCAGGGGGTGGAGAGAGTGGGCATCCTGGGATACCTGAGCAAACACGGCCGATTGCCCGACCTCAACTGGGCCATTCTGGCCGCCTTCGCCGCCATTGCCGGCATCGGAGGCACCTCCAACGCCCTCTGTTCCAACTATGCCCGCGACAAGGGCTGGGGGATGGGCAAGCTGGTGGGGGCCATCCCCAGCGCCGTGGGCGGCAGCTCGGTGACACTCCTGCACGTCGGGAAGACCTTTCCTCTGGACGAAGCGAATATGGGGCGTTGGCGCGGCTGGATGCGTTACGTCCGGCGGGACCAGGTACTGGTGTGGACATTCTGCTGCTTCCTGGGGATGGCCCTGCCCTGCCTGCTGTCTATGGAATTCCTTCGGAACGTGCCGGTGGAGGGGCACCGTGCGGCGGCCATGATTGCCGACGGCGCGGCCCGCCGGTATCCTGATCTCCAGTGGCTGCTCTGGCCTGCCATTCTGCTGTGCGGCTTCCTGGTGTTGGCGCCGGGTCAGATCTTCTCCGGAGAGGCCATTGCGCGCCGCTGGACCGACGTGGTCTGGTCGAGCAGCAGGCGGGCCCAACGTCTCCGCGGCCCCCAGGTGCGTTACATCTACTACAGCATCCTGGCCATTTACGCCGTCTGGGGCCTGATCTGGCTGTCCCTGTTCGAGCCCCTCCAACTGGCCATCATCGGCGCAGTGCTGGGGAACGTGGCGCTAGGCTGCACGGGCCTGCACACACTCTACGTCAACCGCACCCTGCTGCCGGCCCGGCTCCGGCCGTCCTGGTTCATGCAGCTTGGCCTGCTGACCTGCGGCGCTTTCTTCCTGGGGATCTCGGTCATCGTGTGGACCTATCTCTAGCCGGCAAGGTTCACCGGGGACTGCACTTCCGAGGGGATGGAGGTGTTTAGCGCTGTTCGGGAGAGGTAGTGCGTGCCGGGGCGGCGCTATTTATTCGCCGCCTTCGCGGCTGCCGGCAGCGGAAATGCAGATGACCCCGGGCTCACGTCCGGGGCGATAGGCTGGCGCGGCTTGCGCCACTCTTTAAGAAATCCGGTGTAGGAGGAACCGCCCCCATGCCCCTTCTTCGAACGCTTTTGCTGTCCGCTTTGTTGATCCTGGCCGTGGTGGGGTCCGGAACGGCCCCCGGGCTCCGTGCAGACGCCGCCGCCAAACCGGTACGTCTGTCGGCAGAGCACATTGCCGCCGCCGGCCGGGACCGCCGGATCATCATCAATTTCGACACCATTTCCGGCGACCGCCGCTTTGGGGGCCGCGATCCGGCCGAGCTGGTGAAGTGGAAATTCCATGTCATCGACGCCGCAGACGTCCAGATCGACAGCGTCTGGTGGTGCTGGGGCGAGGGCAACCAGTCGCCCTGGCCGAGCTCAATCATGCCGCTCTATGACAGCGAGGGTTACCGCCAGTGGAAGGAGCAGGGCATCGACATCGCCGCCATCTTTGCCGAAGAGTCCAGGAAACGCGGCATCGAATCCTTCTACAACTACCGCATCAACGGCTCGGACAACGACCTGGGGCCCTTCAGCAAGATCCCCATGAAGTTGAAGCACCCAGATTGGCTGATCCACACCTGGCCTGGACCCGTCGGCCTGTGGAACTACGCCATTCCCGAAGTGCGTCGATACAAGCTGAGCATTTTGCGGGAAATCGCGGAGCGGTTCGACTACGACGGCATCTCGCTGGACTTCGCCAGGGTATGCCCCGTCCTGCCTCCCGGCAAGGCCTGGGCCAATCGGGACAAGATGACCGACTTTCTGCGGGAGTTTCGCTCGATCACCCAGGAAATCGCCCATCGACGCGGCCGGCCCCTGCTGGTCGGGGCTCGAATCCCGGAAAACCTGCAAGGCTGTCACTTCGACGGTCTGGATATCGAAACCTGGGTCCGCGAGGGACTGGTGGACGTGCTGGCGCTGGGCATTCGCAGCTTCGACGTGGACATCGCCGCCTTTCGCCGCATCACCGCCGGCACTCACGTCAAGCTCTATCCCTCCGTGGATGACCACCACGCCTCCGACGGCTACGCCACGCCCCCGATCGACATCTATCGCGGCGTGGCCGCCAACTGGTGGCGCCAGGGCGCGGACGGTATCCAGACCTTCAACTTCAACCATGCCCCCGATTTTCCCTTCCGCGAGGTTTGGGAAACCCACCTGACGGCCTACCGGGAAATCGGCAGCCCCGGGACCCTGCACCGCAAGAACAAGCGGTTCGTGGTGCAACGCCGCGGGGGCGGGCACGGTCCCACGGTCATCCCCAACCCCCAGGATTGGACCACGCCCCGCTGGATGTACTTCAATACCAACATGCTGGCGCCGCTGCCGGCCCCGCTGGCCAACGACGGCAAGGCCGATACCCTGCTGACCGTCGCCGTCGCCGACGACCTGGGCGCCGACCGCCAGCACCTGGAACGGCTCCGCCTGCGCCTCCTGCTTTCGGACCCCGCAGCCAAGGAGTTAACGAAAGAAGAGCGCCTCCCGGAAGTCAAGGTGGCCACCATCGGCCATCCCGAAGGCCGCCTGCTCAACATCCCCCCCGCCAGGGGAATCGAGAACCTGATCGAGGCCCGGCTGAACAACGCCGTCCTGGGCAAGCCGAGCCCTGAGGGTGGCTGGCTGGTCTTTGACCGGCTGCCCCCGGAGCTGTTTGCCGTCGGCCCCAACCTGGTCGGTCTCCGTCTCACCGTCCCCAGGCCAAAGGCAGCCGAGCCGATCCTGATCGAGAAACTGGAGGTGGAGGTCCGCTACCGCCAGCCATGAGGCGGCCCCGGCAGGACCGCTTCCCGCGCGCCTCATGGAGTGGTGAAGCTCCCCTTCCGCCCCTGATAACTTCTCCACGATCCCGGCCGACATTTTAGCTGGCGGCCCGACCGGTGATCGCCTCCCGCAGGCCTTCCAGCAGCCCCTCCAGTTTGGCCTGACCGTATTCGAGCCGCCCGACCCGGTCGGCCAATTGCTTGAAGTCGGCTCGCAGGTGCTCCTCAAGCGTCACCAAGTCGGTCCGCAGCCAGGCGAACAGGCCGGTCGATAACAGGCCCAAGCCAATCCCCACCGACACGATGGCAATGATTTCTCCGCTCATGCTCCCTCCAACAGTTCCGAGTTCATTCTCTCAGCCGCCCGACCACAAACCACGGGGGAGGGAGGGTCCCCGAGGCAGCGCTCGTCCGCATTTCTCGCCGCTGGCGGCATCGGTTCTCTGAATCTGACAAAATACTCTTATTAGCTGGCGGCCCGACCGGTGATTGCTTCCCGCAGGCCTTCCAGCAGCCCCTCCAGCTTGGCCTGACCGTATTCGAGCCGCCCGACCCGGTTGGCCAACTGCTTGATGTCGGCTCGCAGGTGCTCCTCAACCGTCACCAGGTTGCCCCGCAATCGCTCCTCGACGTTCGCCGTGTTGCCCCGCAATCGCTCCTCAACCGTCACCAGGTCGGCTCGTAACCGTTCCTCACCCTTCACCATATCGGCCCGAAGCCGCTCCTCGCCCTTCACCGTGCTGCCCCGCAGCCGCTCCTCGACTTTCACCAGGTCGGTCCGCAGCCAGGCGAACAGGCCGGTCGATAACAGGCCCAGGCCAATCCCAACCGACAGGATGGCGATGATTTCTCCACTCATGCTCCCTCCAACAGTTCAGGGTTCATTTTCTCACGCGCCCAACCGCAAACCACAGGGGAGGGAGGGTCCCGGAGGTAGCGCTGTCCGTATCTCTTGCCGCAGGCAGGCGGCATCGGTTCTCTGAATCTGGCAAATTACTCTTAGGGAGGGAGTTAACCCGATTCCAGGGAGAGAATCGATGCCCCACAGTATACCACCAAACCGCTGGAGTTTGAAGGCTTTGGCCGCCGCCCGGATTCTAGGAAAATCCCCGGGGCGGGGACATTCTGCTAGAATACGCCCCGGTAAATCCCATGAACGATACCTCCACGCTTTTTGCGATCAATGGCCGCAAGGGAATCGTCTTCGGCGCTGCCGGGGGGATTGGAGAGCTGCTGTGCGACCGCATCGCCCGCTGCGGCGCCGATCTGGCGCTGTGCGACCTTCGGGAAGCCGCGGCGGCCGAGGGCGCCGCCGGGATCCGGGCGCTGGGCAGACAGGCCATCGCAGTGGGGTGCGACGTCAATCGGGAGGCCGAGGTGGACCGGGCGGTGGAACAGGCGGTGGCCTTCCTGGGAAGCCTGGACTTTGCCATCAACCTGACGGTCAATCAGCAACTGAATCCGATCGTGCGCATGACCCAACAGCAGTTCGACCAGTCCATTCACACCAGCCTGGGCGGCAGCTTCCTGGTGTCGCGGGCGGTGGGGAGAGTGTTGCTCCAGCAAGGGCGCGGCGGCAGCCTGGTGCATTTCAGCAGCGTGGCCTCCTCGGCAGCCGTGGGGCGGGGCACCGGAGCCTACGCCGCCTCCAAGGCGGGGGTGAACGCCCTGGTTCGGGAGTTGGCGGTGGAATGGGCGCCCTTCGGCATTCGCGTCAACGCCATCGCCCCCTGCCAGGTGCGCACCCCCTTGCTGGATTCGGTGCTGGACAACCCCGCGCTCGAAGACCGTGGGGCGCTGCTGGAGAAGATCCTGTCCCGGATCCCGGCGGGACGCCTGGCGGAACCCACCGACCTGGTGGGACCCTGCCTGTTTCTGATTTCGCAGGCCTCGCTCATGGTGACGGGGCACGTGCTCTTTGTGGACGGGGGGTTCATGGCCCAATGACTAGACCTGGGAACCAGAAAAGTGGGTCGACCTCGACGGTGGACAACACCGCCCAGCTCCGGCTCTATGAAGGGATGGTGTTGATCCGACGGTTCGAACTGCGGGTGCAGCGCCTCTACCGGGCCGGGAAGATTCCCGGCTTCATTCACCTCTACGTGGGCGAGGAAGCCACGGCCGTCGGGGTGTGCGCCCACCTGGGGCGGGAGGATGCCATCACCAGCACCCATCGCGGCCACGGCCATGCGCTGGCCAAGGGCCTGTCGCCCCAAAAGGCGCTGGCCGAGCTGGCCGGCCGATCGACGGGATGCAACGGCGGCCGTGGCGGCAGCATGCACCTGTATGACGCCGAGACCGGCCTGCTGGGGACCAACGGGCTGGTCGGGGCCGGCATTCCGGCCGCGGTGGGCGCGGCGCTGGCGGAAAAAATGCGCGGCAGCGGCGGCATTGCGGTGGCCTTCTTCGGGGACGGAGCCGTCAGCCACGGGGCCTTTCACGAGGCCCTCAACCTGGCGGCTGCCCTGTCGGCGCCGGTGGTGTTCGTCTGCGAAAACAATCTCTATGCCACCAGCACGCCACTGGCCACGGCCACCCGCAACCCCCGCATCGCCAGCCGCGCGGCCGCCTACGGCATCCCCGGGGAAACCGTGGACGGCAACGACGTGCTGGCCGTCTACCGGGTTATGCAGAAGGCGGCCGCACGGGCCCGGGAGGGCAATGGACCCACGCTGATTGAAGCCCGCACCTACCGCACGGTGGGGCATCACGAGGGCGAACCCCTGGCGGGCACCTATCGGACCCAGGAGGAGATCGACCAGTGGAAGCGCAAGTGCCCGATTCTACGCTTGGGCCGGCGCCTGACCCGGACCGGCGCGGCCAGCAGAACCGAGCTGGACACCCTGGAAGCCCGGATTGAATCGCGGATCGACCAGGCCGAAAAGTTCGTCCTGGATTCGCCGCTGCCGGCAGCGTCCACCGTTCACGATTCCGTCTGGGGACCCGTGATCGAGGCGCCGGAGGGACAACCGGCACGCCCCGAAACCCGCAAGCAGGGCTGGCTGGAGGCCACCCGGGACGCCATCGCCGCCGAGATGAGGCGCAACCCCAACCTCATCTATTTCGGTGAAGGCATCGGCCAGCGGGGCGGCAGCTTCGCCCACACCAAGGGGATGTGGGAGGAGTTCGGAGGGGATCGCATGATCGATACCCCCATCTGCGAACTGGGCTTTACCGGGGCCGCCTTCGGGGCCGCCGCCAGGGGCTGCCGCGCCGTCAGCGACCTGATGTTCAGCGACTTCATGTTCGAGGCGGCTTCCCAGATCATTCAGCAGGCGGCCAAGCTGCGCTACATGAGCAACGGTCAGTTCAGCGTGCCGCTCCTGATTCGGGCCCCCATGGGAGTGATCAAGAGCGCCGGCCCCCACCACAGTGGCGCCTACTATCCCATGTGGGCGCACTGTCCCGGCCTGATGGTAGCGGTTCCCTCCAACGCGGCCGATGCCAAGGGCCTGTTCACGGCCGCGCTGCGCACCGACGATCCGGTCATCATCATGGAACCCAAGGTATTGCTGGCCAGCGAAGACGCCGTGCCCACCGGAGAATGGGTGGTCCCCTTCGGTCAAGCCGCCGTCGTGCGTTCGGGAAGCGACCTGACGCTGGCGACCTGCGGGTCGCTGGTGCAACGCTGCCTGGAGGCGGCCGGCCAACTGGAATCCCAGGGGATCGGTTGCGAGGTGATCGACCTGCGAACCATCGTTCCCCTGGACGTGGACACCCTCATCCACAGCCTGGCCAAGACCCATCACCTGCTGGTTGTGGACGAGGCCTTCTCCATGTGCGGACTGGGAGGGGAGATTGCGGCTACGGTGATGGAGCACGGCTTCGACCTGCTGGATGCCCCGGTGGGCCGCATGCATACCGAACCGGTGGCTCATCCCTTCAGCCCGCCCCTGGAAGCGGCCATCTCCCTGACCGTGGACCGGATCCGCCGCGCCGCCGAGTCCGTCCTGGCCGGGGTCGCGCCCCCACCCCGGCGTCTGGCGCGCAAAGCGGCAGCCTCGCCGGCACCCGCCCCACCGGCACCCGCCGCAGCCCCCCCCGAGGAGCCTGAGGACACCCTGCAGGAGACCGTGGAAGCACCGGAACCGCCGCCGCTGGAGGGCGGCATCCCCATCACCATGCCCCACCAGGACCTGACCATCACCAAGGCCACCGTCATGCGCTGGCTGGTGGAGAGGGGCGATCTGGTGAAGAGTGGACAGGCCGTGGTCGAGGTGGAAACCGACAAGGCCCTGACCGAAATCGAGGCTCCGGCCGACGGCCTTCTGGCGCAGATCGTCGCCCCCGCGGGTACGGTGGTCAACCTGGGGGCGCCGCTCGGGATCCTCAAGCCGCCAGCCTGACACCCGCCGGCGCCCGCTAGAGGAGGATGGTATGAGGCTCGGCGCCACCATCGAGGACTATCTCCGGTCCAAAACCCCCCTGGACTACGTCGAGGAGTGCCGAAAGCAGGGGTATCGGTCCGTCAGTTGGCCTGAAGCCTTCGCCAAAGCCGGGGATGAGATTGCCGAGATCAAGCGAACCTTCGCTGCCGCCGACATCGTGGTGGCCGAGGTGGCCGCCTGGGTCAACCCGCTGGACCCCGACGGGGCAAAACGGCGAGGGAACCTGCAACAAATTGCCGAGACCCTGGCCATTGCCGACGAGCTGGAAGCCGTCTGCTGCGCCACCGTGGTCGGCTCCTTCGACCCCAGCGGCTCACCCTTCGCCCACGTGGGCCACCACCCCGACAATTTCGGAGCAAAGGCGTTCGAAGCGGTGGTTGAGTGGGTGAGGCAGGTCCTGGACGAGGTCAAGCCCCGCCGCACCCGGTTGACGCTGGAGATGTCTCCCTGGACCCTGCTGGACGGACCGGAGGTGTACCTCAGGATTCTGCGGGCGGTGGACCGGCCGGGGCTGGCCGTCCACCTGGACCCGGCCAACGCCATCCGGGACCCCCATGACTTTTATTCCACCGGAAAGGTGATCCACCGCTGCTTCGACCTGCTGGGACCCTGGATCCGGTCCTGTCACGCCAAGGACATCCACCACGCCCTGGATTCAAGGACGGTGGCCATCCAGGAGGTCCTGCCGGGGCGGGGCGTGCTGGACTACGACGCCTACCTGCGCCGCATCGAAAGGCTGTCTCCCGAAACACCCCTGATCATCGAGCACCTGGCCACCGAGCCGGAGTACGCCGAGGCCGGTGGATTTATCCGCCGGGTGGCTGAAAACGCGGGCGTCGGTTTATAGCTCGAACTCGGCCGGACGGCGCCGCGGCCCTCTCCGGATGCAACCTCTCAAGGAGGAATCCCATGGGTAGCAGACTTGCCGGTAAAGTGGCCTTGATCACGGGCGCCAGCAAGGGCATCGGACGGGGCCTGGCCATCGGGCTGGGGGCCGAGGGCGCCCGGGTGGCGGTCAACTTCAAGGCCGACCCGCAGGGAGCGGAACAAACCGCCCGGCAGGTGTCGGAGGCCGGTGGCGAGGCCGAGCTCTTCCAGGCCGACATCGGCTCCAAACAGTCCTTCGAAGGCATGGTGGAGGCCGTCTGCCGGCGATTCGGCCGCCTGGACGTCCTCATCAACAACGCCGCCCGCACCCGCTTCGGCCCTTTCTTCGACGTGACCGAAGAGGACTTCGAGGACGTGGTCGCGACCATCCTGAGAGGCCCCTTCTTCGGCTCCATGGCCGCGGCCCGCAGGATGATGGAAGGCGGCGGCGGGTCCATCATCAACATCAGCTCCATTGCCGTGAGGCAGATCATCCCCTTCCACTCCAGCTACACCATGGCCAAGGCCGGCCTGGAAGCCCTGACCCGGCAACTGGCCCTGGAACTGGCGCCCCGGGTCCGGGTCAACTGCGTCGCCCCGGCAGCCACCAGTAACGATCGCAATCGCGCCTATGACCCCGACTTCGACCCCAAGTGGGCCGCCGTGACCCCCGCCGGCAGAGTAGGGCAGGTGGAGGACTACGTGGGGCCCTGCGTCTTTCTGGCCAGCGACGAAGCCGCCTTTGTCACCGGCCAGATCCTGACGGTGGACGGCGGCTGGACGCTGAGGGGCTGCACCCCCGACATGTCGGACTTCGACTTCTCCGAAGACCGCCGCAGGGGCTGAGCCGGCACAACCGGTCACCTGGCCGGCAGAGAGATCGGGATCGACCACCATGCCCGCCCGCATTCTGCTGATCGACTACAACTTCGACTGGGTCCTGCGGGACGGCTATCTCAATCCCCGGACCCAAGCCGGCTTCCTCACCCTGGAGGAAGTGGTCGCAATCTGCGGCGAACTCGGCGCCGACGGGCTGGAGCTCATGCACCCCTACTGGAAGGAGTGCCCGGCCCGCCAGCTTCAAAGAATGGCCGCGGATGCCGGCCTGCCGCTGGTCTGCTATATCTTCCAGTCGGACCTGATCGTTCCGCCGGGCTCTCTCCGGGAGGCCGCCGAACGCGCCTTCAGGCTGCTGGACAGGACGGCCGAGCTGGGCGCCCGGCTGGCCATGATCGTGCCGGGAGCCGTGAAGCCGAAGGTACCCCTGGCCGACCAGCGATCCTGGCTGGTGGAGGGTCTGGCGGCCTGTGCGGCGCATGCCCGGGCCATCGGGATCACCCTGGTGGCCGAAAACATCGACTATCCGCCGGTTCAACCCCTCATGGGGCGGGGGGCCGATTGCGCCGCCATCGCCCGCCGGATCGATTCACCCGCCTTTCGACTGATCTTCGACTCCGCGGCGCCCCTGTTCGTCCACGAAGCCCCGCTGCAGGCTCTGTCCGAGATGGCTCCCTACCTGGCTCACGTTCATCTGAAGAACGCCCGTCCGCTGGAACCCGGAGAGCCGGCCGCCCGCTATCTGGACTCCACCCGGGGACACCGCTTCCAGGGGACCTCCCTGCGGGAGGGAGCGGTCGATCTTCGGCCCCTGCTGGCCGAACTCCAACGCCTGGATTACGACGGCTGTCTGTCCATCGAGTACCAGGGAGAATCCGACCCCCGCCAGGTCCTGCGCCAGGACATCGCCTACCTGCGGCGCCTGCTCGGGTAGGGCTTGACCACGGGATGCGCCGGCGCGGATCCGATCGGCGTGACTTCGGGGAGGGCATCGGCTGGGAAAGTGTTTGTCCTTAGCATCTTGCAGCGCTTTATTGGGGAGCCTTCAGGATACAGACTGCGCTCGCGCACCTGGCTGAAACAAACCCGTCGCCGGGTGGCGGGAGAGCGGTTCAGAGTCAAGCATGGGTAGATTATTTATTAACATCGATGCACAGGATGCACAGGATTATTTGGCGAGATGTTTCAGCGTCTTGAGTTCGACCATCGCCTTTGCTTCAACAAGGATTCCTAGAACCCGCTCCCAGACTCATGGATCACTTTATAAGCACAGCCGATCAGCGAGCCAGTCTGCTTCCTCTGCAGCAGCTTCTCGTGCTGTTTATCCTGTCTATCGATGTTCCCCAAAGCAGCCAACCGGATTAACGGGACAGGTTCCTTGTTCCCGCCAGGCCATGAAGGTTCGCTGTTTCACCCTCGAATGATCCGCCCGGTACGGCCGGGGCCGGACTTGCCTGAGATCGAAAACCAGGGATGATTGCTGCCGCCGCCTACGCGGCTCGGGGGATGGAGTTGCCGTTTTCCATGGGCTCACGCCCACGGCTAAGTGCGGACGCCGCATTCGCGGCTTACTGGACCCCCCGGACTGGCGCCCGGGGAACAATCAATTAAAATCCTGTCCCCAGCAGTGTTGTGGTTTTGGGGAGAGCGGTGAAGCCGCGGTTGGCCTGGTTCCCCCGAGGAAATGCCCCCTACAGGTCTTCCTTATAAAGCGGCGTAGCCGCGCCAGCACTTAGCCGTGGGCGTGAGCCCATGGACGTCCTATCCCCCGCCCCCACAGCCGCGTAGGCGGCGATTTTGTGGCGCCGTCCCGGAACGCACTGCCTCTCCAAAATGATGCTAATCACGACCCTCACTCCCTGCGCTCTTCTCAAGAGTGCAACCCGTGGTGAGAAATGCGGGCCAGGGATGAACGGCGATCACCCGGCGGTGCTTCCCTCCACCCTTGCGATCAGCGCCTTCATCTTGGCGTAGTTGAGGTGCATGGCCTCGATCAGCGATCCGCTGGGCGGTCTGAAGTGGGTGGCCAGCGCCAGAATCGCATTCGACCGGTGCTCGAGCAAGTTGCGCAGGATCCTCACATAGTCCGCCTGGCCGTCCCCCAGGGGACGCCAGCCGAACTGCGCCCTCGGCCCGTCCAGAACCTGGACGTCCTTCATATGGATGCTGTGGAGGTAGGGCCTCAGATTGAGGAAGCCCGCGCTGGCCTGGTCCCACTCGGCGGAAAGCAGGGCGTCGGCGGGGGACCACTGGACTTTGAGCCTCCTGGAGCCCAGGCGCTCGGCCAGCCGGCGGAAGTTCCCGGTCGAGCTGACGTAGTTGAACGGGCGCATGCCCAGCACCAGGTCGACATCGTACTTCTCGGCCTGTTCCAGCATCAGCGAAAAAGCCTTGACCAACTTCTCCATATCCATTTCAGCGATGATGCCGCCGCGGGTCGCCCAGCGCATGGGCCAGGTGGGACCTCCGTAACCGCGCTCCCCCGGCCAGACGAAGCTGTAGGAAAGCACCGCCGGCGCGCCCAGCCGGGCGGCAATCTGCATGGACCGAACCACGGCCTTGAATTCCTTGAGAAAGTCGGAATTCCGGGTCATGGTCTTGACGTCCAGGTCCAGCAGGGGCAGGTTGTGGAAGGGAATCCAGGCGCTGAGCATGAACAGCTTGCGCCCATAGCGGGCCAGGCGCTCGCCCACGCGGTCCACTTCGGCATCGCTCATCTCGGGAATCGGCGTCACTCCCGGGACGGATTGGAACCACACGTGCTCGATCCCGATTTCCCTGGCGACTTCCAACTCCTGCTCCAGGGTCAGCTCGTCCCGGTCCCGCAACTCATCGATCCACATGGCCAGTTTGAACCGATAGGGGGCTGTCCGGCTGCCGGACGGGGCCTCGGTTCCCGCCGAGCCCGTCTTCGCCAAAAGCGTCGATCCCAGGCCGGCCTGCAGCGCCCGCCCCACAAAACCTCTGCGATCATGAATCATCCTAACCCCCGCATGTCTCACCGGCGGGCGCAATGATCCCGCCGGCAGTTTTCTCTTCAGTGCGTACCCGCGACGGAAGAGCGCAGCCGCAACTACGTTCGAACGACCCTGCGCGCGCTGAAGTTTAGCTTCTACGGTCGGCGAGCCGGGTTCGAAAGCAACGCCTTGCGAATCTCGTTCTCCAGGTCCTTGGCGTCGTACTCTGCCGGGATCTCCAAAAACCGAATGCCGGCCTTTCTGACGGCTTCCCGCTTCACGGCATCGTGCATGAAGGTTCTGTCGTTGTAGTGGCCATGCCCCTGGTACTCCACCGCCAGAACGGGTATGCCGTAACCGTCGATCACCAGAAAATCCAGGCGCTTGCTGTTGATGGATCGAAACGCAAGGTCGCGTGCTGCTTTCGAACCGGAGGCCATCTGGGGTGCCAGAACTTCACCCAGGCTGGTTTGAGCCATGACGCGATGGCCGCCGGGGATATCCTGGGAGACCTCCTCGAGAATCCGGAGAATCTTGTATTCCGACCTGTTAAGAAGGGGACGCGGCTTGAAGTCGACTTTGGAAATGAACTCCATTTGCGCCGTTGGATCGCCCAGGCGCTTCGATGCCTCAGGCTGGGGAGGGGCCACTTCTCCACTGGCGGCGCTGCTTGAGTCCTCCCGGCGAGGCTTGCCGTAGGTAGGTGGTGGGGGAATGAGCCCCCGCCGCCTCATTGGTTCCGGCTTCGGATCGTCCGGGCGCTTCGATGCCTCAGGCTGGGGGGATGCCGCTTCTTCACTGGCGGTGCTGCTTGAATCCTCCGGGCCCGGCCTAGCGTAGCTCGGCGGTGGGGGAACGAATCCCTGCCTCCGCGTCGGTTGCGGCTTCGGCCGGCTCCGCTTTCCGCTGCCGGAAAGCCACCCTCCGAACAGGGCCCAAAAAAGCAAGATCACCAGCAGGACTATGCTGCCCCACAGGCACACCCGCAGGAAGATATCCAGGACGTCCATCCTCTATTCCCCTCTCCGTCCTCTATTCAGACGACCGGTTCATTGCCCTCTGACCCTCGCTTGCAGTCTCCAAGGCCTTCCCATTCCGAAAAATCCCCTGCGACCCACAGAGAAAAAACGCCGTCCCTGAGAAAAAAGACCTCCGCGGCCGCTGAAGCGCCATTGTATTCAAATGTGTATTCTGGGCTCGATCCGCCTCGAAAACAAGCCCCGCAGTTGCCCGGTGCTGCAACTTCTCGGGGTTCGGCGGCCTGAAGGAGCTTTACTTTCGAACTCCAGAGACTTTCATCTCCTGCCTGGTGCTGTGCTAAACTATATTCTCTATTTGTTCGCTTACAAGGGTGCTGACTACCAACAAGGCATCCACCATGGAAAAGGACTTGAACCAAGCGATCGCCCAGGGCTTCCGGTTTGGCGCGGTCATGGGCGGAGAGATCACCTTTGGAGGTTCCGAAGTCGTGGTCATCATGCAGAAGTAGCAAGGCAGGGAAACGAGCTGTTTCCAGTACAAGCTGTTGGCAATGTCCAGGACCTCCACCATGCAGAAGGAGTTGACTCTGGAAGGCGAGAATGGTCTCGAGCTGGTGGGAATGACGGCGGGCAACACCCGCTTTGGATCCAAAGAGATGGTCTCCATCCTGAAGCGGCCAGTCAGGTAGGTGTCTGCGATCTCACCCCAAGGGTTCGTTCCAGCTTGGGGTTGAGATAGCATGATGGGAATCATGGTCAGCGCAGTCTGAGAGGCGCTTTTTTCCGATCGGGACTGAACCGTTAGGGTTCTTTCCGTTGCCTGGATCCAGAGCCACTTGAATCCGGCAGGGATGGATCGAAGTTGGACACGGGCGAAGCGGAACCGGTGCCAACTGCTGCCGTTATCGACTGTATCCAAGAGCGCTTATGGGTAACAACTCTGCCATCGAGTGGACGGATGCCACGTGGAATCCGGTCACAGGGTGCACGAAGGTCAGTCCGGGCTGCAAGTACTGCTATGCGGAACGCCTCTCTCTTCGCCTTGCGGCCATGGGCAACCCACGGTACCGGAACGGCTTTCGTCTGAGTCTGCATCGGGACCTCCTCGAGCTACCGCTGAAATGGCGTCAACCCAGGCGTATTTTTGTCAACAGCATGAGCGACCTGTTTCACGAAGATATTCCCGCTGAATACATCGAGGCAGCCTTCGGAGTCATGAACCGCGCTTACTGGCACAACTTTCAGATATTGACCAAGCGTCCCGAGCGCCTCGCTAAGCTCGCAGCCGACGTCACTTGGAGCCCCAACATCTGGCAGGGTGTGTCGGTGGAAAGCCCTGAATACCTGTGGCGAATCGCGCACCTGAGGCAGGTGCCGGCGCGCATCCGGTTCCTGTCCCTGGAACCCCTGCTCGCCGCCATCCCACAACTGCCGCTGGAGGGCATGCACTGGGTTATCGTGGGTGGAGAAAGCGGGCCCCGCAGAAGGGCGATCACACCTGACTGGGTGCGAGCCATCCGTGACCAGTGCAGAAACAGGCGCGTCCCGTTCTTTTTTAAGCAGTGGGGCGGCTTCAACTCAAAATCCGGGGGCTGCCTGCTGGACGGCCGGAAGTGGCAAGAATGGCCGGAATCCGCCCGGGCACAACTTCTCGACAGCACAGCTTACTGAATCCGAGAATACCCGATGGCGATTCCTAAGGAAACCCTATGGCCGCTTGAGCCCCATACGCGCGGCAAGCACCGCGTACTGAAGTCTTATCTGGACGCGTGGCTCCCCATAATGGGTAAACGGAACAGAAGAATCCTGTTCATTGACGGCTTCGCCTCAAGTAAAACTCTCCGCACACACGTCGCCGCAAGTGCATAGAAGTAGAGACTGGATGAACAATGCTGGTCATCGCTGGCAGAAAGACAGTCAGGTGAATACCATCACACTACAGGTCGGGCTCCCCCGTCCGCGGTGGTTTTTTTGGCCTAGTTCCGACTGCGACTGGACCTCCCTGACCTTTCGCCGTTCTCAAAGGTCAGATGCTCAACCTCCCCGTTTGCTTTGCGAATGACCCACCGGCCGTGTTTCTTCCCGTTTACATAGGGGCCTTCCTCAACGTCTCCGTTCGCATGGCGAATGACCCACCGGCCCCGCCTCTTCCAGTCCACGTACAAGCCTTCCTCAACTTTCCCGTCCGGCCAGCGCAAGACCCATTGACCGTGCACCTTTCCGTCCATGAGACGTCGGTTGCTACCAGAGTCTTCTTGCCGCCATCATAGACCCATCGGGTGGTTCCCTCCCCGTCGGCCCTCCCCTCGGCACACTTGCCGCTCCAGGTCACGATTTCGTCCGGTTGCAGGTTGTGATTCCATACATGGCAGTCCGGCTGGCCGGTCACCTCCATCCAGCACGAGGTGCCCTTCGGCTGGCCGGCGCACATTTTCTCGGCGCCGAACCAGCTCTGAAGCTGCTCCATCCGCTCCGCCTCCTGCAATAGCTCCAGTGCTTCCCGGTAGAACTTGCCTTCCCTCCCAATCTCCACCAAGTACACGTTCGAGGCATTGATGGCCTCCCCGATCGAGCCTGCTGACAAAGCCACCCTCGCATGCTTGAAGTGGAACCCGTCAGGCAACCTCAGACCGTGCTCCTTTTGCAGTGACACAATCTTGCTCATCACCTCGAGCGCGCCTTTGGGGTCCTTGGATTCCATCAGACGACCCGCACGCAACAGATACCGTTCCACCAGGATCTCGGGCGGTAGCTGAGCCGCGGCAGCCGCGAAGAAACTCAACGACATTAAAGCGCCGGCGATCGCTCGCTGCATGACCTCCCTCCTTCTGCTCGTTGCTTATGAGTTCGCCTCTTTTCCCCCGGCGTGAAGAACCCTGCCGGCCAGGCTGCCATTTCCTGACTCCCAAGGGCACATGGCACTCGAACCCTTCCAAAAATGCAGCACGAGCCCGATAGGCTATTTCTTCTGTTGTAATTCCGATTTAAGATCATTTCACTCGAAGTTGAGTGAACTGTCCAGAGTGGCTCCAGGCCAAGCCTCCCTCGGTTCGTCTTGCCACCCGGTGGGAGAACCCGAGAATGCGCCTGGGGCGGAACGTGAGGAGAGGATGCCGATGGGTAATCGTATCGCCGCCCTAATCGCCATTGGGGCAATCCTGACCATCTCTTTCTGGTCGCTCGGCTGCAGCGCCGGGACTGAAGACAGGAGCGATGGTTCCAGCCACGGCCAAAAGGAAGAGGGTCACGCGGACTCTGCAGTTTGGACCTATACCGGATCCAAGGGTGCCGAAAACTGGGGCTCGCTGTCACCAGACTATGCCGTCTGCACCAACGGGCGCATGCAATCGCCGATCGATATCGTGGATGCCTTTCCCGCCAAGGGGCCGGACTTGATCTTCGACTACAAGCCCTCGCCGCTGAAAATCGTCAACAACGGCCACACGGTCCAGGTGAACTACGGACCCGGCAGTGTCCTGACGGTCGCGGGCAAGCCCTTCGGGCTCCTGCAATTCCATTTCCATGCACCAAGCGAGCACGCCATCGCCGGCTCGCCAGCGCCGATGGAGGTGCATTTCGTGCATGGGGACGCAGACGGATCTCTGGCGGTGGTCGGTGTGATGATGCAGGCGGGCAGACGTAACGAACCACTGGCTCCGGTATTCACCAACATGCCGGACGAGGCCGGACCGGAGGTTGAGATCGCCGATACGGCGATCGACGCCTCAGCAATGCTGCCTTCCGGGTCCGGCGCCTACTTTCACTACAAGGGCTCGCTGACCACACCACCCTGCAGCCAAGATGTGCACTGGTTTGTAATGGCGAACGCGATCGAAGTAAGCACAGAACAGATTGGCAGTTTTGGGGGGATCTCGGGACCGAACGCGAGACCGCTGCAGGGACTGAACGACCGTTTGCTGATCGCATCTCCTTAATCTCTCGGTAACCGTTCACAGGATACGCCTGACAGCGATGACTGCGCTGATCTCGGAAAGAGAGCGCCATTCCCAGAGCCTGAAGCTGGTGGCGGTATCTCAAAGGCTGTCGGCGCCGTCGGTCAGCCAGTCCAGGGTGAAGCGGGCCAGGATCATCCTGGCATGCCATTCGGACTCGTACAGGCACAGCACCGTCATGTCCGGGGCGATGGCCAGATCCGAGTAGCCGGAATATTCTTGATGGAGAAGTTTGGCCACCGGCCAGGTCCGGCACTCGTCGTAGCTCATCCGCACCGTCAGCCGGGCGCGTTCGGTCTGGCTCGACGGGTGGGCCAGCAGGACACGGTTTCTGCCGTGCTTGTCGGCAGTGGTGAAACGAACCACGCTGCCCTGCACCGAGGGCTCGGGCATCCCCGGGTCGAAGTTGACCTCCGACCAGGTCTCTCCGCCGTCGCTGCTCCACGCATAGGCACGCAGGTGCTTTTTCTGCCGGCTGCGCATGTTCATGTAGATACGCCCGTCCGCCGTTTCCACCGACATCGACTCGTCCGAGAGGTCGATATCCAGCGGTTGGCTGCGCCGCCAGGTCTGGCCGTGGTCGTCGCTGTACATGGCATAGGAAAACTGCACCTTGCCCCAGCCGGCCGGCCGCCAGGTTTTGGGGCCCGGGGACAGGTCTCCCCAGCTCGAGACCAGCAGCCGGCCGCTTGACAGCTGGATGCCGTGCCCCGGACCCGCGCCCAGATAGCTCCAGGAGGGATCGGCGACCTGTTCGGTGATCTCTCGCGGCCGGCTCCAGGTCACTCCTTCGTCGCCGCTCTTGGAAACGAACACCCGTTGGTTGTTCTTGCAAAAGACGAAGACCACCTCTCCCGTTTCGCGGTTCACCACGGGTACGGGCTGATTCACCGACAGATCGCCGTCGTCGAAAAGAACCTGAAGCGGGCCCCAGGTGAGTCCCTGATCGGTGCTTCGCTTCAGAACCAGATCGATGTCGGCATCGTCGCGGCAGCTGTCCCTGCGTCCCTCCGCGAATGCCAGCACCGTTCCCTTGGGGGTCACCACCAAGGCCGGAATGCGGAAGCAGTGGTATCCCGCCTCACCCCTGGCAAAGACGGTGATCTTCCGGAGAGGCTCGGGAACGCCGTCCCCGGGGGATTCGGACATCGTGCAGGCGGCGTTCCCAATCGTCAGGACGCCGAGAAATAACGAACCTATCCAACAATTGTTTCTCATAAGGAACTCCCCTGTTTCGGTTGCAGACCCGGTCCGCCCCACCCTCCGACCTTCACTGTCCGGCTCCTTCTCCCGCTCAACCCGCCAGGATGGATTCGGCGTAGAGCAGCTCGCCGGTAAGCCCGTCGTAGTATTGAAAGATTACCTGGGGACGGCGGTAGGCCACCCAGCGGTCGGTTCCTTCCTCAACCGGGTTGTTGAAGGCGTTGTTGACCTGCACCACGCAGTAGACCGGCCGGTTTCGCATCGGGAGTGGAGTGTCCGGTTGCATGAAGCTGGACCAGCGTATCTCCACCCGGCGTCCTTGAGAATCGTAGGGGCCGTTGGTGGGACGCCCGCCCTCGCTGCTCAGCGGGTGGTTGCTCGAGTTGTGGGGTCCGGAAGCGAACTCCCAGACGCGGTCGGTGATCTTGATGGCGAAACTGTTGTGCAGGTCGCCCGTCAGGACAAAGACCGGCTTGCCCAGCGAGTCCCAGAACCGGATCAACTCCTCCCGCTCCTCCAAAAAAACCGTCCAGGCCTCATCCTTGTTGGGGATGGGCTCCGGCCCATAGGCCCCTACGTGAGGGATGGTGAAGTTGACCGAGGAGACCACGAAAAACAGGTCGGCCTGGCTGGTTTTCATCTCCCGCTTCAGCCAATCCTTCTGTGGAGCGCCGATCATGGAAAGCCCCTTTTTCCGGGGCTGCCTCACGTCGTGCATCATGCGATGGCTGCGGGTGTCCAGGAAGAAGAAGTCGGCATTGCTGATGGACTTCCGAAAGTGCGAAACCCGCCCGATGGAGTAGGCGGCCTTGCCGTCGGCCCTGGCGGCCGGCCGGATCTTCAGCCGGTTGGCGTCCAGGACCTCCACGATCCGGTACACCCCGGCATTGGGATCGCCGCCCTCGGTGTCGCTGGGGCCATCCATGACGCCGGCATCGGGCGTGCCCCAGTGCACGTGCAGGGTGGCCGCCTCCCGGGGGTTCAAGCGGCTGAAGTCGGCTTCCGGATCGGTCAGGATGGAACTTCCGGCGCTGAAGGAGGCCCGTCCGAACAGAATGTCCCGGGAGGGATCCACCGGATTGCTCCAGCCCAGATAGTCATACCAGGCCTTGAGGGCGATGTCGCGGAAGACGGGACGCCGGTTGCGGAGCCCTACCTCTCCCGCTCCGTAGACGTCGTTGACGATCTCGTGGTCGTCGAAAGTGAAGAAGGAAGGGACCACCCGATGCCAGTCGGGCAGGTGCTCTCCCCGGTCCAGGTAGAGCTTGTAGTTCTCCCACACGCCCACGATGTTGGGCATCACCTCCACCACCTCCGGCGTCTGCCCGGCGGAGAGGCCTACTTGCCGCAGCCAGTCCTCGGGCGGGTACCCGCGCTGCTCCTCATACAGCCAGTCCCCGTTGAGAATTGCGAAGTCGATCCGCGCCCGACTGTCGGCGCCCTGAAGTTCTCTGAGCATGGTGGCGAAGGCGGGCAGGCTCCATCCGAAGGCGCCCGGACTGCCGGTATTCTGGTTGTTGCCGCAGGCAAACTCGAATCGGAAATTGAAGCGTCCTTCCGGATTGTATTGGGGATGGCGCACGTCGTCGGGGCTGGGCAGGGTCTGGAAGGTTCCCCCCGGCCCCGGGATTTCCTCCGTCCCATCCAGCCAGACCAGCCGGTAGTGGTATCGGGTTCCCGAATCCAGGCCGGTGAGGTGAACCCAACCGGTGTTGTCCCGCTCGACTCGAGTCTCCGCCGCCGGTGAAAGAGAGTCCAGCCGGTCGGCTCCGGTTCCGTATCTGACGGCGAATTTCCCGGATCGAGCCGTCCGGGCCCAAACGCCCATCTTGTGGGCCTCCACCCGGCCCAGCATGGGACCGTGGGTGAAATGGGCCCGCTCGCCAGCTTCGGGCCGGGGCTGGGTCTGACACCCCAATCCGGTCACAAAGATCGCTACGGGAATCAACCAGGCGACGGATTTCATCATTCCTCCTCCAAAAGATTATCGAAGGCTCAGTTCTTGACGGTTCGGATTCCCTCCATGTCCCAGGCGGTGAAGGCGTGGACCATCGATTCGCCCCTGGCGGCGAACAGGGTCACTCCCAGGCTGTCGCCGCGGCTTGGATAGATCCGCTGGGTCAGGCACTGCCGTCCGTTGGCGAACACTTCCAGGATGGACCGGTCCAGGAAGACTCTCAGCTTCAACCGCTCCCCGGACCTCAGCTCGAAAGGGGCCGCCTGCACCGGCACGTCCTGCGACTCCGTCTCCCCCCTGATGATGGGGAAAGGCCTCCAGACCTCGGGGTCCAGGCTGGACCGGGTGGTGTCGATGAGCAACGATCCTTCCCGGCGGTCGCAGAGAATCACCGTCTGCTCCTCCCCGCCCGGGCTGCAGCCCACCTTGAGACCTACCGCCCCCGCCTCCGCAAGGCTGGCCTCCAGTCCCAACTCCAGGCTATCGCCCCTGAGCTCGTCAAAAAACAGCTCCCCGCCCGGAGCAAGGGCCAGGTCCCGCCAATGGCCCCGGCGGCGGCGCAGGCTCTCCAACTCTTCGGCCGGCTCGATCCGCAGGGAACCATCCCGGGCCAGCGACAGTACCCGGGGCAGGGTCATCACTCCGAGACCGAGTAGCGGCTTCTCCCGGCTGTGATGATCCAGGGCCCAGGCCCAGAAAATGCGCCGGCCCCGGGCATCCACCAGGCTCTCCGGAGCAAAGCAGGCGCCTCCCGGCCAGTTCATGCGTTGGTGCTCCTCGGGGAAGAAGGTGCCGTTCCGGTACCTGCCCAGATAGCAGCGAGCGCCCCGGGGGTGGCTGATGCAGAGCAAGGCATGCCGATCTCCCAAGGGGAAAAAGTCTGGACAGGCGCAGTCCTCTTCCTCCCCGGTCCAGCGGGGGTCGGGACGGTAGAAGGGCCGCAGGTATTCCCAATGGACCAGGTCTGCAGAGGTGAACAGATAGGCGGTGTCCCACCGGTCATGCGGCTTCACCTTTCCGCCCAGAATGGCGTAGTAGCGGTCCCCTTCCAGCCAGGCGTGGGGGTCGAACACATTGTAGACCCCCCAACCGGGAGTCCCCGGCTTCGGCTCGGGAATCACCGGATTGTGCGGGCTCTTCCGCCAGCGAATCAGCTCTTCGTCACCGGGGGCCGCCAGGCAGGTCCCGGCGCCGACCCCGTGGTAGATGAGCACCGGCCGGCCCTCCTTGTCGAAGAAGGCGCCGCCGCTGAAGATGCCCACCTCAGGGTCCCCTTCGGCCGGTTTCAGGGCCGGGGGATGGATGGTCCAGTCCAGGAGATTGGGGCTGCTGGCGTGGCCCCAGCAGTGCCCGCCATGCGGCAGGCTGGGATCCTGGAAGATATAGAAAAGATGGTAACGCCCCCGCCAGAATATGGCCCCGTTAGGATCGAAGGGCCGGCAATCCCCTTCGGGTGCGGTGAAGTGATAGCAGGGCGCTTGCGAGTCGGAAGCCATTCTTCAATATGCTATCTTTGTCCCCCGGTTGAACGCAACGGCCGCAGCAGCAAGCGGGCTGAAGGAAACATGCGGATCAGGGAACGTTGAACGAGGAATAACATCATGAAGATCCATCGCATCGATACGGCCTACTATCGCTTTCCTCCCCACCGGCGGATCGTGGACGCCATCCAGGAAGTCGAGTGCCTGGAGGTCATTGCCGCCACCATTCACACCGACACCGGAGCCGAGGGGTTCGGCTTTACCTATACCATCGGCCGCGGGGGAAGGGCCACCAAGGTGCTGCTGGACACGGAAGTCGTCCCCCTGATCCTGGGGGAGGATCCCAGAGACACCCAGCGACTCTGGGAGAAGATGTGGTGGGGACTGCACTGGATCGGCAGGCACGGGCTGACCCTGCTGGCCTCCTCGGCCATCGACATCGCCTTGTGGGACCTGAAGGCCAGACAGGCCGGCCAGCCGCTCTTCCGCTTCCTGGGGGCGGCCCGCAGTCGCACCCCCGTGTACAACACCGACTGCGGCTGGCTGAACCACGGCATCGAGGAGATGGTGCGGGAGGCCGCCGGTTGCGTCGACCGGGGAATCCCCGGAGTCAAGATCAAGGTGGGCAAGGAGAGCCGCTCCGAAGACGTGGCGCGCGTCCGGGCGGTGAGGAAGGCGGTGGGGGAGGACGTCAAGCTCATGGTGGATGCCAACCTGCGCTGGACCCCGGCCGAAGCCATGGCCCGCTGCCGTCTCCTGGAAGACCTGGACCTCTACTGGATGGAGGAGCCCTTGGATGCCGACGACGTGCTGGGCCACGAGCAATTGAGCCGACACACCTCCATCCCCATTGCGCTGGGCGAGAACCTCTTCAACCGGCACGTCTTCAGGGAATACCTGGCTCGGGGAGCCGCCGCCATCCTGCAACCCGACGTCGGCCGTGTGGGCATCACCGAGTGGCTGAGAATCGCCGCCCTGGCCCACAGCTTCAATGCCTCGGTGTCCCCCCACTTGATGATGGAGATCCACGTCCATCTGGTATGCGCCACGCCCAACGCGCTCTTCGTGGAGCAGGTTCCGATGCTGGAACGCTTTCTGCAACACCCGCTGCAGATCGAAGGAGGTTACGCGGTCCCTCCGGAGCGGCCCGGCCACGGCGTGGCCTTCGACCAGGACAAGGTCAGCGGCTACTGCCTGGAGAAGAGCTCCTGGCAGTGAAGGGGCAGGGGCTTCAGGGGACCGTGGGACCGTCTCCGGCCAGGGTGGTGCGGTGCATGATGCGTTTGTAGACCCGGTTGTCCCAGGGGCGGCCGCGGTGGAGGCAGGTGCGGTTGTCCCACATCACCAGGTTGTTGGTCTTCCAGCGGTGCCGATAGACAAATCGAGGCTGGGTGGACCACTCCAGAAGCTCCTCCAGCAGGGCGCTGCCCTTCTCACGCTCCCATCCGATAATGTGGGAGGCGTAAGACCCCACGTAGAGGGCTTTCTCTCCCGTCTCGGGGATGGTGCGGACCAGCACCTGGCGGACCGGGGGCGTCTCCTTGCGGAAGGCATCGCTCATCAGGCCGGGAGCGATCTGGGCCCGGGAGTGAGCCATGCTGTGCTCGGCGACCAATCTCTCCAGTTGGGCCTTCCTGGGCTCAGGCAGAGCCGCATAGGCGGCCCGGAGGCTGGCGTATTCGGTTTCGCCGCCGCGAGGCGGCACGACCTTGGCCGACAGCATGGAGGCCCGCAAGGGGACGGGCTTGAAGGAACCGTCGGAATGCCAGAGCATGTTGCCGGCCTGATAGAGGGACCGCTTGTCTTGGGGCGGGATGAGGCGGCCTTCCTCATCCACGTTGGCGATGCGGTTGATGGGACCGCCGCCGCCATAAGGATCGCTGGCCATGGTCATCTGCAGCCGGCCGAATCCCCGGGTGAAGGCCACCTGCTGCTGGTCGGAGATGTCCTGATCGTGGAAGACCAGAACCGAATGCCGGTATAGGGCCCGGCGAAGCTCGGCAAAGGTCTCCTCACCCTGGGGCGAGGCCGCGTCAAGGCCCCGCACCTCGGCTGCGATGTGTGTTTCCAGCGGGACGATGGTCAATTTCGTGAAACCCTCAGGCACGGAATCCGTGGCTGCCCTCAATCGCCCTGGCGGCCCTTGCGGTATTGTTCCCGGACCCGGCGGGCAAGACGCTTGAGCCCGCGCCCGGCTTTTTCGATCTCGGGGCGGGCCTCCCGCCAGGCTTCCTTGGCCCGGGGCTTGACCTCCTCTTCAAGCACCTCGCGGGCCTTGGCGCGGGCCTGCGGATTCTGGACCAGCACGCGGGCGGCATTCACGACCAAGCGGCGAAGGAGACTCATATCGGGCTGTCCTTTCTTTGGGACCCCAATGAGGGTCCGGTTGCCGAACCGGCCATGGGGCGGCTATCCGGGATGCTTTCCCCCCTGAAGCCGCCTGGCATCCAGCAACATGCTGACGAACTCTTTCATGTAGAGCGCATTGTCATGCCAGGTGCGGGCGCTCACCAGGTTGCCGTCCCGCACGCAGCCCTGGTCGACGAAGGTCGCGCCACACACCTCGACATCGAATCGACACTTGGACACGGTTGCCACGCGCCGTCCCCGGACCACGCCCGCCGCCGCCAGGATCTCGGCTCCGTGGCAGACCGAGGCCACCGGTTTCCCCGCCTCAAAGAAATGGCGAACGATGCCCATCAGGTGTCTATCGTAGCGCAAGTACTCCGGCGCCCGTCCTCCCGAGATAAACAGGCCGAAATACTCGGACGGCTCGATGTCCCGAAAGGCAACGTCGGAGTTCCAGTGGTAGCTGGGCGATTCCCGGGTCACCTCCCACCCCGGCGGAATCTCATGTATGACGAGATGGTAGCGCCGCTTTTCCGGAGCCGCCACCACTGATTCGAACCCTTCCTCCTGCACCCGATAGTAGGGGTAGAGAGTATCCATGGCTTCGGCGGCGTCGCCAATGACGATCAGAATCTTGTCCATCCGGCCCTCCCGATATCAGAGTCATCGTTTTGTCCGGACCGATGCGGCCTGTCATCCCTTACGCAAGGGGAGCAGACAGAGACCGCAAGCGGCCAGGAAGAAGAGTCCCGCAATGTAGTAGAACACCGTATGCACGGCCTCGGGACGATACAGCCACCCCGCAATCACCGGAGAAGGAGCGCTCAGTGCCAACCGTGAGAAAGAGACGAACCCGATGGCGGTGGTGGTGGTGCGGCGCCCGGCGACGTCCAGGGCGGCGGCGGTCAGCACGGGCTGGTCGCTGTAGAGGAAGACCCCCATGAGGACCAGCAGCACTGGAAAGGCTCCCAGGTGGCCGTACCAGGCCATGAGCAGGGTCAGCACACCCAGAGCCAGCAGGTTGGGCACCAGGACCGTTTTTCGGCCGAACCGGTCCGAGAGATGGCCCAGCACCGGCGAAGCGGCCATTCCGACCAGGCCCAAGAGCGAGAAGTAGAATCCCCGCGTCAGGTCGCTCAAATCCAGCACATCCTTGGCGTAAAGGGCGATGACCGCGGTGAAGGCCACAAAGGCCATGCCCCGCAGTCCGGCCACGGCGATGATGCCCCACAGGACGGTGTTCCTGAACATCTGCCTGGTGTAGACGAGCTGGTCCGACAGCCTGGCTGGATCGGCGGCGCCCGGGAATTCTGGCTGCCGGCCTCCGATGTCCCGAAAAGCCCAGTAGACCGGAAACATCAGCAGCAAGGGAAGCAGGGCATAGGCGCTGATGATGCTTTGCCAGGTAAGCATCCCCAACAGCAAGCCGGTGGTGGCCGGCCCCAGGATCTCGCCCACATTGCCGCCAACCCCGTACACCGACAGGGCAAAGCCGCGGCGCTCCGCAAAGCGGTTGGAGAGAGCCGCCATGGCCGGCAGATGCCAGAGGGAGGAGAAGGCGGCCACAATGGCCATGCCGCACACCACCACCAGGTACCCCGGAGCCATCCCGACCACCAGCCAGCCGATCCCGAAACCGCCCATGCAGAGGGTCATGATCAGGCCCCAGTACCGCCTGAGCAGGTCCATCGCCACCCCTCCGGGCAGATCGATGACGCCGGCCACCACTTCCTGCACCGCGGAAATGGAGGTGGTCTGCAGATTGGAGAGGGCGAAGGACTCCCGTATGTTGGGAAACAAGACCAGCAGGCTGTGCTGAAAAGCGTGGAACAGCGTGTGGGACCCGGCGATCCCCGACAGGATAAAGCCGCGCTTCCCTCGCACGTCCCCCGGCCGGCTGCCTTGAGAGTGGGGCGTGTTCATTCCGGTGGTGGGTGGGGTGTTAACCCGCATTTCTCACCGGGTGGCTGGCGACATAGTGAAAGACCGCTTATTTTCAGTGCCTTGTTGGCCCTGTTTTGAGGGCGTGCGGGTTCAGGACGTGAATCGGAACCGGTCCAAACCGGATTCGGGGCGCAAACATAGCGCCTTCGGGAGGAATTGTAAAGCAGATCCGAGCCGTGACCGCCCCGTAGCCGCAAGCCCGGAGGGGCAAAGTCCATTGACTCATACCCACGAAAACACGCTACTGACGCCGCATTCGCGGCTTTTTGGAACCCCCGCGCTGACGGCCGGGGCGTCCACCCCCCACCGCATCAGCCTTCGCCTGCCGGCTCGGCTTCTGCGACTCCCCCTCAAGGGGGGAGTGATTGCCCCCGGGAGCGCGGGCGTCCCGCCCGCATCCTTATTCCTTTTTCCTTTATGGAGGTCGCTGAGCGTCAGCGCGACTTGGCAGGCAGCCAGCCTGTCGGTGTGAACCTCAACGGCCAAACCGAGAGAGACGCCCGGCGCCGTTCCGGGTCGATCCGAGTGGCGGAGATGGCCGAGGCCGTGCCTCGGCATTGTGCGGGCGGGACGCCCGCGCTCCCGGGGGGCATCATCCACACATTAGACCGGGAACATGGTTTACATCATGCCAAGGAATCGGGCAAGAAGCTTGGTTCAGCGCTCAAGAATCACTCCCCCCTTGAGGGGGAGTCGGCGAGACAAGGGCGCAGCCCACAGTCGAGCCGGAGGGGGGCAAACGCGGCGTTCCGGAAGTGACTGTCAGCGGCACTCGCAGAGCCACGAAGCGAGACGGATCTGCTTCAACGGCACGCGTCGCCACTAAACGGATTATTAACATTGATGCACAGGATAAACAGGACGAGAGGTTGTTGCACCGGAAGCCGGCCCGGGCGATGGTGCGGTGGGGGATTGCGGATTCCCAGGAATACAAGCTAGCCGTTTCCTGAAAAAATCCTGTGCATCGATGTTCATAAAAAAATATCGATCCCCTGCGCCGACCCGGCCGTCCCCCCACCCCATCAGAGGTAAGAGATCCCCCCGGGAGCGCGGGCGTCCCGCCCGCATCCTTATTCCTTATTCCTTTATGGAGGTCGCTGAGCGTCAGCGCGACTTGACAGGCAGCCAGCCTGTCGGTGTGAACCTCAACGGCCAAACCGAGAGAGACGCCCGGCGCCGTTCCGGGTCGATCCGAGTGGCGGAGATGGCCGAGGCTGTGCCTCGGCATTGTGCGGGCGGGACGCCCGCGCTCCCGGGGGGCATCATCCACACATAAGACCGGGAACATGGTTTACATCATGCCAAGGAATCGAGCAAGAAGCTTGGTTCAGCGCTCAAGAATCACTCCCCCCGGGAGGGGGAGTCGGCAAGACAAGGGCGCAGCCCGCAGTCGAGCCGGAGGGGGGCAAACGCGGCGTTCCGGAAGTGACTGTCAGCGGCACTCGCAGAGCCACGAAGCGAGACGGATCTGCTTCAACGGCACGCGTCGCCACTAAACGGATTATTAACATTGATGCACAGGATAAACAGGATAAACAGGACGAGAGGTTGTTGCACCGGAAGCCGGCCCGGGCGATGGTGCGGTGGGGGATTGCGGATTCCCAGGAATACAAGCTAGCCGTTTCCTGAAAAAATCCTGTGCATCCTGTGCATCGATGTTCATAAAAAAATATCGATCCCCTGCGCCGACCCGGCCGTCCCCCCACCCCATCAGAGGTAAGAGATCCCCCCGGGAGCGCGGGCGTCCCGCCCGCATCCTTATTCCTTTTTCCTTTATGGTGGTCGCTGAGCTTCCGCGCGACTTGGCAGGCAGCCAGCCTGTCGGTGTGAACCTCAACGGCCAAACCGAGAGAGACGCCCGGCGCCGTTCCGGGTCGATCCGAGTGGCGGAGATGGCCGAGGCTGTGCCTCGGCATTGTGCGGGCGGGACGCCCGCGCTCCCGGGGGGCATCATCCACACATTAGACCGGGAACATGGTTTACATCATGCCAAGGAATCGGGCAAGAAGCTTGGTTCAGCGCTCAAGAATCACTCCCCCCTTGAGGGGGAGTCGGCGAGAGGGCGGAGCCCACAGTCGAGCCGGAGGGGGGCAAACGCGGCGTTCCGGAAGTGACTGTCAGCAGCCGAGGCAGCAGGGTCTTGGTGACGCTACGCGAGCGGTTGAGGACGCCAGTCCGTTCACGGCGCAATGGCAGGCTCGGCTGCGGACTGGGCCAGACGCACCAGTTGGAGAAACTCGGAGCGATAGCCGAAGCGGTCCTGCCCGCGGGCTCCCTGGGCCAGCTCGATCACCTGGTCGTAATCGAACGTCCCCGTATACCGGCTGCCCCGCAGCAATTGACCGAACCCCGCCACCGCCACGCCGAAGCGCACGTCCACGGCAGCCTGCTCGATCCGTTCATGTTCGTTGGCGCCGGTCACCGCCTGGGAAACCAAGGTGCTGGTGTCCGATTCCGGCAACTTGTAGCGAATCTTCACAAAGGCGTATTCGCCGCTTCCCGCGCTCGGCTCGGGCTTCTTCTCCGACCCGTAGCGCAGCGGCAGCACACGCTCCCCGCCGGACCCGACCGGGGTGATTTCGTAAATCGCGGTCACCCGGTGGCCGGAGCCGACCTCGCCGGCATCCACCCGATCGTTCTGAAAATCCTCGCGGGCCAGCATCCGGCTCTCGTAACCGATCAACCGATACTCGCTCACTCGGGCCGGGTTGAACTCGACCTGGATCTTGACATCCTTGGCGATGGGGAACAGCGTGGAGGCAGCTTCCTCGACCAGGACCTTGCGGGCTTCGGAGAGGGTGTCGATGTAGGCGGCAACGCCGTTGCCGTTCTGCGCCAACTCCTGCATGAGCCTGTCATTCAAGTTGCCCATGCCGAAGCCGAGGACCGAAAGGAACACGCCGCTTTTCCGCTCGCGCTCGACATAGCTCCGGAGCTGGTCGACGTCGGTGATCCCCACGTTGAAATCGCCGTCAGTGGCCAGGATCACCCGGTTGACACCATCGGCGATGAAGTGCTGGCGGGCCAGTCGATAGGCGCGTTGAATCCCCGAGGCGCCTGCCGTGGAGCCACCGGACCTCAGTTGGTTGAGGACAGCCAGAATCTTCTCGCGCTCGCTCACCCGGGTGGGCTCCAGGGCCGTGGCCGATGATCCCGCATAGGTCACAATGGCCACCCGGTCCGCCGGCGCCAGGGACCCAAGAAGCAGGCGGAGTGAATTGATCAGCAGGGGCAATTTGTTCGGCCGGCCCATGGAACCCGAGGTGTCGACCAGAAACACCAGATTGGCCCGCGGACGGGAACCCGTCAGCTCAAATCCACGGATGCCGATATGCATCAGGCGGGTCGAGGCGTTCCACGGAACGGGCAACACCGTCACCTGGGTCGCAAAGGGGGTGGTCTTGTCAGGGGGCAGCGGATAGTCGTAGGCAAAATAGTTGATCAACTCCTCGATGCGAACGGCCTGCTTGGGCGGCAGCACGCCTCGCTGGAGAGAGGCCCGCAAAAAGCTGTAGGAAGCAGTGTCGACGTCAATCGAGAAGGTCGACACCGGTTCCTGGGCAACGACCTTCAACCGGTTGGGATCGACGCGGGCAAAGCGGTCCCCTGCCTGGACGCCTCTCTCCTTGAACACACCGGGGTCCTCGGCCGCGATTCTCATCCGGCCGCGACCGGGAGCGGTAGGACTCCCCAAGTCCATGACGCGCCCCTTCGTGGACGCCGAGGTGGGGGCGCCACCCAAGACGCCTCGCATAATGCCACCTGCCACGCCCGCGACTGACCCAGGCGCGGGTGGCGGCGGAGGGAAAGCAGGCGAGGCAGGAACAGCCGGCTGGTTGGGATCCGCATAGGTAACCGTGGCGGCTTCCGACGCCAGAACCGATACCTCGCTCGGAACCTCGACGGTGACACCCTCCGTTGCCGCCACCGGCGCCGGTTCAGCGGCGGCAGCCGGGGCTTGGGTTGCCTCCTTGGCGGATGGACTGGCCAGCTTTTCCGGCGGCGCCGGTGCGGACTCCGCTACAGGCGGATGACTGGCGGCCGCGGCCCGGGCAGTTTCTTCGGGGGGCTTGAGGGACTCTCCTGCGGTAGGGGCCGCCGAAGGTTCGGGTTGCAGCCTGGCAACCTGACGGTTTTCCACCGGTTCGGTGGGGGACGTGGGGAGCCAATAGATGACGGCGCCCCCGGCGACCGCCAGGAACAGCGCACAAGCAGCCACCAGATAACGAGGTTGAAGGGGATGGATTCTATTTTTCAGCCAAGACATGACGTTTACCTCCTGCCCTGTCTGACGCGGCTGAACGGACAATCCTTGGTGGTGCCTGTCAAAGGCCTCCATGGCTTTCGAGAGCGTTTGCTTTCTCACCGCTGGCTTCGGCTTGGGCGCCGTGCGCTTCAGTTCCTTTTCAAGCGTTTCCAATTCGTCTCTCACAGCGCCATCCTCTCAGTCTTTTCCGTCTGGCGGCGCAACTGCTTGCGCACCTGGTGCAGCCGCCACGAAACCGTGGCTTCACTGACACCCAGGATCTTGCCGGCTTCCCCGTGTCGAAGACCTTCCGCCAGCACCAGGATCACCGTGGTCCGCAGCTCTTCGCTCAACTGGCCCAGCACTTGTTGCAGCCAAACCGAATCCTCGCCGCCGATGCCGATCTGGCGGTCGCCAAGACCGTCTTGCTCGGCGAATTCCTGCTCGTTGCGGCGGCGGGTGGCGTCGCGGCGCATGGCGTCCCGCGCCGCGTTCACCACCACCCGGTAAAGCCAGGTGGTGAATCGACTCTGCCCGCCGTAGGAAGCAAGCCTGGTCACCAGCCCCACGCAAACATCCTGCGCCAGATCCTCGGCCTCCACCCCGTCGCCGAGCATGCGCCCCCCGACGCGGTAGATCAGACCGTAGTGGCGTTCCAGCAGGTCCGAAAAGGCGTTCCTGTCTCCAGCGGCAGCCCTGCGAGCCAGTATTTCATCCGCCTGGTCAGTCATTAATTGGAAATAACTCTCTGAGAAGAGTCAGGTCAGTGTCGGAACAATTTTTTGGCATGGATCAACCGCCCCGGCGCAGAAGGAATTCCGGTCCCAACCATTGAGACGCACCCGGTGGCCCATTTCTTGGAGGAAATTTCCGGGTCCTGGAATGCATGGGGTCCCAAGGCCCATCGCCGGGGCGTGGCGGCAACCCATACAGCCCATGACAACGGTTCAGGATGAGGATGTCTTTGGACATGCCGGTCTCACCACTCGCATCGTTATTGTACTCCGGCGCTGTCAGACAGAAACCCGGCAGGACGGCAGGTCCCTGTTGCCGCCGCCCGTGAGATGTGTGCTGTGCTTGAGTGGAGCCAATCTATCCAAGCCTTGACCGGCCTGTCAACCAAGGTTCACTTCCAGGGCCGGCACGTGGGACAATGCACGTCGCCGGCCGGTCGGGAAGCCCGCCAACCGAGAACTGAAGGCAGGCGTGAGCCCCCGGGAGCGGGCAATACCGACCGTCGGTCCTGGTAGCGCCCCGTTCCGGCCTTGCGGCAGCATCGGCCAAGCCGGGATTGGCTGGTCACACCTCGGCCCGCCAGGCGGGGTCCGAGAGCCTTTCACCCAAACGACTTTCCACCGTGGCACCCATAGATACCGCCATCGTCGTGGTCTACCTGAGCGGGGTCGCTCTGCTGGGGGTCTATTTCTCCCGGCGGCAAAAGACCACCGAGGACTACTTTCTGGCTGCACGCAGCGTTCCGGGCTGGGTGGTGGCCTTCTCCATCCTGGGCACCATTTGCGGGAGCGCCACTTTCGTGGGACACCCCGGAAACGTCTTCCACGACAACATGTTTCTGATCCCCGCCCACCTGGTCCCGCTGATCGTGATGCTGCTGCTGGCCCGACGCATCGTGTTGTTCTACCGGCGCAGCGTGCGCATGACGGCCTACGAATACCTGGAACAGCGGTTCGGCTACCCCGCGCGCGCCTACGGCGCCGCCACCTTTCTGGTCAGCCGGGTGGCCGACGTCAGCGTCACCTACTACTTTCTGGCGCTGGCCACGGCCCTGCTGACGGGGTGGAACGTCACCGGCGTGATCCTGATCCTGGGAGCGATTACCGTGCTCTACACCCTGATCGGCGGCATCCAGGCCGTGGTCTGGACCGACGTCGTTCAGGGCATCTTCCTGGTGGGAGGGGGGCTGCTCTGCATCCTGCTCATTCTGTTCGGGTCCGATGCCGACCCCTCGCAGATCCTTTCGGCCGCCTGGGAGGGCGGCAAGTTCGAGATCGACCGCTGGCAGTGGGACGCCACCGAAAACAACCAGTGGCTTCTGATCATCGGCTCGGTATTCGTTTGGCTGCAGGCCTTCTGCTGCAACCAGCACAACGTACAGCGCTACCTGCTGGCCCGATCCGATCGAGAGGCCGTTCGCGGCGCCGTCATGGGAGCGGCTGCCTGCGTGCCGGTGTGGCTGCTGTTCATGCTGCTGGGGGCGCTCCTCTGGTCCTACTACCAGTTCAGCGCCGAGGCGGTCCCGCCGGAGGTCATGGCGGTCAAGGACCGCATCGTCCCCTACTTCGTCAGCACCCACTTCCCGGCGGGTCTCAAGGGCCTGGTCCTGGCCGCGCTCATTGCCGCCGCCATGTCCTCGCTGGATTCGGACCTCAATGCGCTGGCGACGGTGGTGGTCAACGACTTCTTCGGCCGGCTGCGCCCCCGCGCCTCCGACAGCCGCAGGCTGCTGGTGGGAAGGATCTCGGTCATCATTCTGGGCGCCGCCTCCATTCTGCTGGCGCTCCAGTGGACCCGGATCGGCAACGCCTCCCTGGTCGAGTTCTCCCTGACCATGACCATGATCTTCACCGGAGGCATCCTGGGACTGTTTGCCCTGGGAATGCTGTTCCGGTGGACGCTGGCCAAAGGGGCCTACCTGGGAATCCTGGCCTGCCTCCTGTTTACCGGCTGGGCCACCTTGACCCGGCTGAGACTGCCGGGGAGCGCCCAGCCGATCCTTGACCTGGGGAGCTTCAACTGCACCCTCAGCTTATGGCTGACCGGGGTGCTCGGCCACTTCGTGCTGGTATCGGTGGCCATGGCGGCCAGCCTGATCCTGCGCCGGACCGCAAGTGTTCTGTCTCAGAAATAGGGTTGCCATATTTCGGAGCGCAACGGCGCCGGATTCAAGGAGCGACGCCGAGGTAATGCTCATTCATTGCGAGGAGGAGCGACGCCGAAGACGGCGCCGTTCCGCCTGAACCCCTTGGGCCGATGGAGGTTCCGGGGCGGGGAGCACAACGGTGCCTGTTGGCTGAAACGCAACGGGCTCTCCTACCGACCGTTTCCCTGTGGAACCTCCATCGGAGATGGTAATCCTATTTCTGAGACAGGACACTATGGGTCCGGGGTGGAGAGAATGAGTTTATTGTTTTAGAATCGTCCAAACTTACCGTGCTCCAGGAGGGAGATTCATGGCTCAAGCAAACATCGACTACCGCGACTGCGATCGGCAGATCTGGGAGGAGGAACTGGCGGACTTCGTTCCTTCCCGAATCCTGGATGCCCACATTCATTGCTTCTGGCGCTCCGCCATTACCGGGGTGGATCCGGACTCACTCAAGAAGGAAGACAACGACCTGGAGACCTTGAATCAGTGGGCCGAGGTCCTCTACCCGGGCCGGCGCATGCAATACCTCATCCTGGGGCACCCCTTCCCGGGAACCGATGTGGCCAAACACGTGGAGTCGGCCCGCAGCGAGATCGACGGGGTGCCCGGCGTCCGCCACAACCGCCTGGTGACCCCCTCCTGCAAGCTGGAGGATATCGAGCGGGACCTCAAGCACCCCCAGTTCGTCGGCCTGAAGCCCTACCGCACCCACTCGGTCACCGGAGACATCGCCCAGTGCCGCATCCATGAGTTCCTGCCTCACGAGCAGATGGAATTTGCCAACCACCACGGCTTGTGGGTGACCATGCACTTGTCCCGATTTCACGGCTGCGCCGACCATCTCAACCTGCAGGACCTGGAAGAGTACACCACCAGACGCTATCCCAACATCAAGTGGCTGCTGGCCCACTGCGCCAGGAGCTTTACCTACTGGCCCATGCAAAAGGCAGTAGAACGGCTCAGGGACATGCCCAACATCCACTACGACACCTCGGCGGTGACGGACGTGCGGCCCTACATTTCCCTGCTCACCAAAGAGGACACCCGACGTATTTTCTGGGGCTCTGATGGTGTCGGGGCCGCCTTCTTTCACGGCCACTACGCTGCCCTGGGGCGAGCCTGGGAGCACTACGATGCCGACCGGGGTGACCTTCAGTTTCCGCACTGCGACGGCCGGCCGATCCTCGCGGTCTATGAACAGCTTCTCTCCATGAAGTTCGCGGCCGAAATCGCCGGCCTTTCCAAGGACCAGATCGAGGGCCTCTTCTGGCGGAATGCGGCCACGGCTCTGGGAATCGGCGAAGAGGAAGGAGCCAGCAACGACTAGCGAGGCAGTGCACTTCGCACCAGGGACAGCACCCCGAGAAGATTGCAGCTGGCGACATACGTGTGTGGCGTGATTTTGGAGAGGTGGTGGTTGCCGGGAGGACGCGACCAAGTCGCCGCCTGCGCAGGCTGCGGTAGCGCGGGAATCAAACGACCCCGGGCTTCCGCCCGGGAGGTGTTTAGCGTAATTGGGTGGGGGCGTGCTTGGCCGTTTTTGGATTGGCACTGCTTTCCGGAAGGGTGCACCTAAATCGCCGCCTACGCGGCTTCGTCACCGCGGGATCCACACGACCCCGGGCTCACGCCCGGGGCTAAGTGCTGGCGCGGCTGCGCCGCTCTATAGGGAAGACCTGTAGGAGAGGTTTCCTCGGCTGACCCGGGCCAACCGCGGCTGCGCCGCTCTCCCCTAACCCACAACACTGCCACGGGATAGGATTTTTTGAATCCCCGGGCCGCCAGCCCGGGGGGTTCCAGAAAGCCGCGGAGCGGCGCCAGCACTTAGCCGTGGGCGTAAGCCCATGGAAAACTCGGCTTTAGAGTTGAGCCGCGTAGGCGGCGACAGCAGTCATCCCTGGTGCTCGATCTCAATCCAGCCCGGGTGCACCCAGCGTAGTTTGTGCCCTGAAGGCTCCAAAGAAAGGGCTGCACGATGCCAAACACAAACACCCTTCCATCCTATGCTCAGCGACCCGGTGAGAAATGCCGGCTGAGGCTGACTTGGTTCTGTCTGGCCCTGATGGGGTTCTTCTGGGGCGGCTGCGCCGCACAGCCGGAAACGCCCACCGAGATCGGATCCCGGCGCCAACTCCTGGTGGACGACACCCTGATCGAGCGGATGAGCGGGGAAGCCGAGCTGCGCCTGCACTCCCCCGCGGAACGCGCGGTGGTCTTGACCCATGACCAGCCCTGGGAGGGGAGTTACTCGGGCTACAACACCCTGTTTCGGGACGGCGACCGCTACCGCATGTACTACCGGGCAGCCGCCTGGCCGGGGATCGGCAAGGAGCCCTCCCTGTCGGTCTGCCTGGCCGAGAGCCGGGACGGAATCCACTGGGTGAGGCCGGAGCTGGGCCTGGTGGAGTTCCAGGGCTCGAAAAAGAACAACATCATCCTCTCAGGGCAAGTCTCCAACACCTTCGTTCCCTTCAAGGACACCAACCCCTCCGCCAAGCCCGGGGAGCGCTACAAGGCCCTGGCGGCCTTGAGCGATCCTACCGGACTCTACGCCTTCGCCTCCCCCGACGGGGTCCACTGGCGGAAGATGAGCGATGCTCCGGTGATCACCCGGGGCAAGTTCGATTCCCAGAACGTGGCCTTCTGGGACGGAGCGCGGCGGCGTTACCGGGCTTACTACCGGGAAATGCGTGGTCCCAACGACGAAATTCGCCCCCAGGGACCGCAGTTGGGGCTGGACCCCAATGGGCCGGCCCGGGACGTGATGACCTGCACCTCTGAGGATTTCCTCCAGTGGAGCGAACCCCGCTGGCTTCAATACCCCGGGGCTCCCCGCGAGCAGCTCTACCTCAACCAGATCCGGCCCTATTACCGGGCTCCCCATCTGCTGGTGGGGTTTCCGGGGCGGTTCATGGCCGGGCGCGAGATCGAAAAGGGGCTGCCGATTACCGAACACCCCTCCTACCGCTACGGTTCCATCTCGGAGACCCTGTTCATGAGCAGCCGGGACGGCCTCTCCTTCAAGCGCTGGGGAGAGGCTTTCATCCGCCCCGGCCCCCGCAGGGAGCGCTGGATCTATCCCGCCTCCTTTCCCGCCTACGGGCTGCTGGTGACCCTGGCGGACACGGCCGACAGGCCGGAGGAACTGTCCCTCTATGTTAATGACGGCGGGTATTGGACTGCCAACGGGAAGGCCTCGCGGCTGCGACGCTACACCCTGAGGATCGACGGCTTCGTCTCGGCCCGGGCGGGCCTGAGCGGCGGGGAGTTGGTGACCCGGCCGCTGGTCTTTCAGGGCAGGGAGCTAACCATGAACTACGCCACCTCGGCGGCCGGCAGCCTGCAGGTGGAAATTCAGGATGCTGGCGGCCGGGCGGTGCCGGGTTTCAGCCTGGCGGAATCGCCGGAGATCTTTGGGGATCGGATCGACAGCCCGGTGGCCTGGAAGGGCGGTGCGGACCTCGGCTCACTGGCGGGGAAGCCCATCCGCCTGCGGGTCGTGCTGAAGGATGCCGACCTCTACTCCTTCCGCTTCGGCGGCCCCTGAGGTTGGCTTCCTCCGCCAACGCCGCCGGGTCGACTCACTCCCTTCAGATCCGAGCCTGATAGGTGTAGAGCCTGTGGTAGCGCCCTTGTCTGGCGATCAGTTGGTCATGCGTTCCCCGCTCCACGATCTTCCCGTTCTCGACGACCAGGATCTGGTCGGCCTTGCGAATGGTGCTCAAGCGGTGGGCGATGACAAGGGTGGTGCGCCCCCGGATCAACTCATTCAGACTTTCCTGAATGAAGATCTCGCTCTCGGTATCCAGATTGGAGGTGGCTTCGTCCAGTATCAGGATTCCGGGATCCGCCAACAGCGCCCGGGCAATGGCCACCCGCTGCCGCTGTCCCCCTGAGAGCTTGACCCCACGCTCCCCGATCAGTGTGTCCAGTCCCTTCTCCAACCGGTCTGCGAACTCCTTGACATGGGCCGCCTTCACGGCGCTCAGCAGGTCCGCCTCGGAGGCGTTGGGCTGACCGAACAGAATGTTCTCCCGGATGGTCCCCTCGTAGAGGAAGTCATCCTGCAGGACCACACCCAGCCGGGAGCGATAGCTGTCCAGGGTCACCCTGGACAGGTCGACTCCATCCACCTCGACCGTCCCTTCATCCGGCGTGAGGAAACTTGCGGCCAATCCGGCAATGGTGGTCTTGCCGGAACCCGAGCTGCCCACCAGGGCCGTGACCGAACCCGGGGGAGCTTCAAAGGAGATGTCGCTGAGGACTTTGGCTCCCTTTTGGTAGGAAAAGTGGACCTGTTTGAAGACCAGATGTCCCCTCACGTCCTCGAGCCGATGGGTGCGAAGCGGATTTTCGTTCTCCCTGGGGACGCTCATCAGCTCCTTGGTGCGGTCCAGACCGGCGAAGGCCTCGGTGAATTGACTTCCGATATTCCCCATTTCAATCAAGGGGGCCACCAGAAACGCCAGGTAGGCAATGAAGGCCATCAGGTCTCCCTTGGTCATCCCACCCTCGACCACCATCGAGCCCCCCATCCACATGATGCTCACCGCCGGCAGTCCGATGAGCAGGGTGCCCGCACTGGTGACCAGGCTGGTTGCCGTGAGAGTCTTCCTGACGTTGTCGAAGATCCGCTCCACGCCCTTTTCGAAGACCTTGACCTCCGACCGCTCGGCATTGAAGCCCTTGATCACCCGGATCCCTCCCAGCGATTCGGTCAGGCGGCCGGTGACGTCGGCATTGACCTTGGCGCGTTCCCGGAAAATCGGCCGGACGTACCCGAAGGCCTTCAGAGAGATCAGGCCGAACAGGCCCAACGGCAGCACCACATAAAAGGTGAGCAAGGGACTGATGTCCAGCAGCAGGAAAAAGACCACCAAGGAGGTCAAAACGCCGCCGAACATCTGCACCAACCCGGTCCCGATCAGGTTGCGCACTCCCTCCACGTCCAGCATGATCCGGGAAACCAGCTCACCCGATTTGGTGTTGTCGAAGTAGCGCACCGGCAGATGGATCACGTGCCTCTGAACGTCCACCCGCAAGATGGAGATCAGGTGCTGGGCTTCCACGCTCAGCAAGCGCGTCAGCACGAAGGAGGTGACGGCTTGAACGACCAGGGCAGCTCCCACGCTGAGCAACAGGACCTCGAGGAGCGCCATGTCGCCCTTTCCGATGACGTCGTCCATGAGATACTTGGTCGACCCCGGCATAACCAGGCGGGAAAAGCGGTTGACAATGATCAGGACCACACCCACCGCCACCAGCTTCCTGCGCGGCCACATGATGTGTCGAACCACGTACTGGAGCGAGGACCGGGAGAGTTTTCCGCGTTTCTTCCGCTGCTTGTCTTGGCTCATGTCGGCTGTCTGAAGGCCATTCCGGTCAACTTGGGCGTCGACCCTGCTCGGTCAGGAAAGGATGCTCCGGGAACGGTGTTGCCGGCGTGCCGCGGACCCGGGGGAAACATCATGGAATTCCCGAAGGGTACCTGCATTCTAGCACGCCCGAAAGGTTCGGCGGGGGAGGGGCAGCAAGCAATGCCGGGGAGCGCCGAAAATGCGAAGAGTGAGCCAGCCAGGCCGAAACTCCTTGACAGCGGCCTTGCCGAAACTTTAAGTTACCTTACTATCCGTAATCCAAGGGGAGATTGCAATGAAACCACGGGCCGACACTCGAGTCGCCCGGCCGCATCTGCCGGGCCGGCGGGATTTTCTGAAAGCGGGCGCTCTCAGCTACATGGGGCTCAGCCTGAGCGACTATTTCCAGTTGTCCAGCCTGATGGCCGGAACCAACCAAAAGGCCAAAGCCCAGTCCTGCATCATGATCTGGCTCTTTGGGGGCCAGAGCCATCTGGACACCTGGGACGTCAAGGGCAACAGCGGGTTCAACCCCATCTCCACCAATGCGCCCGGCATCCAGATCTCGGAGATCCTTCCCCGGGTGGCCCGGCACATGGACAAGCTCTCGATCATCCGCTCGATGAAGAGCGAGTCCAACGCCCACTCGGAAGGCAGCTACTACACCATGACCGGCCATCTCCCCACCACCACCACCCGGTTCCCCAGCGTGGGCTCGATCGTGGCCAGAGAGATGGGTCAACGCAACGATATGCCGGCCTACGTGGCCACCAGCCGCGGCCGCTTGAATTGCCGCAGCGCCGGGTTCATCCCCCCCACGTACGAACCGCTGACCCTGACTTCGTCGGATCGCATCAGAGACGGCAAGGATTTCCAGGTTGCCGATCTGACGCTTCCGGGAGAGATTTCGGTCGAGGCCCTGAAGGCCCGGCACTCCTTTCTGAATCTGGTGGACGAGCGCTACCGCCAAATGGAGGCCGCCACCAATTTCGGCATGGTGGATGCCTTTGACGAACGGGCGCTGAACCTGATCACCTCCCCGGATGTCAAGAAGGCCTTCGACCTTTCGCTCGAATCCACCCAAACCAAGGAAGCCTATGGGACGGACCGGTTCGGACAGGGGGTCCTGCTGGCCCGCCGGCTGGTTGAGGCCGGCTGCCGCTTCGTGACCGTCGACGGCTGGAATCCTGCCGACGGGCACAACTGGGACACCCACTACAAAAACGACCACTACTTGAAGGAAGTGCTGGTTCCTCCCCTGGACCGGTCCCTCTCGACGTTGCTGGAAGACCTGGATCAACGGGGCCTGCTCGAATCCACCATCGTTCTGGTGATGGGCGAGTTCGGCCGCACCCCCATCATCAATCCGGGGCGGGGCCGGGACCACTGGGCCCATTGCTGGTCGCTGGCGCTGGGCGGCGGCGGCATCAAGGGAGGTCAGGTGGTGGGAGCCAGCGACGAGCGGGGCGCCTACGTGGCCGAACGCATGGTCACCATCGGAGACCTCTTCGCCACCGTCTACAAGGCCCTGGGCATCGACTGGACCAAGACCTACCTGGGTCCGGGGCGCCGGCCCATCTATATCGCCAACGCCATCGGCGACAAGCAGGGACAGCCCATCCACGAGCTGATCTGATCCGGGACCCCGAGCCGAAGCCGACGGGATCGGCCGATTGGAAACAACGGAGCCTGTCAGGCGGCGGGTGGTGGCCCGGCTCGGCGGCCGGCAGGTGATCCAATCCCTGATCCCCGGTTTCCCAACTGACGATATCCTCCTTGCCCATCTCCGCCCGCCCCATCCGATTGTCCCGTTCCACCCTTGTTTTCCCCCGCGTCCCCTGTCTTCTACTCGGCCTGGCCGCGACCCTTGTGCTGCTGGGGGGCGGCGCCTGCTCAGGCCCTGCCAGGAAGGAACCGGCGCTCGATGCCTCCCGGGAGCCAGCCGTGGGGCCGGCACAGCGCTCCAAGCCCCGCCCGAAAATTGCCGCCATCGTAACCACCTTCTTCCCCAACAGCCACGCCGGCGTGATCGTGGACAAGTTCCTGAGGGGATTTCCGACCGACGACGGCCTGGTCCCGCCTCGGACCACCATTGCCTCGCTCTATATCGACCAGATTCACCGGCGAGACGTCGGACGCCAGCTCGCCCATGAATTCGACATTCCAATCTATGAAAGCATCCGGGCGGCGCTGACACTGGGAGGCGACAAGCTGGCGGTGGACGGGGTCCTGCTGATCGGTGAGCACGGGGACTACCCGGTGTCCAGGCTGGGTCAGGAGATGCTGCCTCGCCGCTATTTCTTTGAGCAGATCGCGGGGGTCATCGGAGAAGCCGGCCGCCCGGTGCCCGTTTACAATGACAAGCACCTCTCCTACCGCTGGGAGGACGCCCGCTGGATGTACCAAACCGCCCGGGAGATGCAGATACCCCTGTGGGCCGGCTCGGCCTTGCCGGTGGTCTGGCGCCGGCCCAACCGGGAACATCCCCTGGGCCGGAAGCTGGACCGGGCGCTGGTCATCGGCTTCCATATGGTAGAGCGATACGGGTTCCACGCTCTGGAAGTCCTGCAGAGCCAGGTGGAGCGGCGCCAGGGGGGTGAGACCGGCGTCCGCTCGGTGCAGTGCCTGTCGGGCGAGGAGGTGTGGCGCGCCGGCGATGCCGGCAAGTGGTCCAGGCCCCTGGCCGAGGCGGCCTTGGGCAGCATCCAGGACGGACCCGCCAGGCTGGATCCGGGCAAGGTGGATTCCCCGCACCTGTTCCTGGTGGACTACGTGGATGGACTGCAGGCGGCCGTGCTCATGCTGGGAGACAACGGCTACGTCCGCAAATTCGCCTATGCCCAGCAGCGGGGCGCCGGCATCGACGCCCTGGAATACCACACCGACAGCGGCCCCACCCATGCCGCCTTTGGCTATCTGGGTCTCAATATCGAGGATTTCCTGCTCTCCGGCCGTCCGCCCAGCCCGGTCGAGCGCACCTACCTGACCACCGGCATCCTGGAGGCCGCCATGATCTCCCGGGGCCAGGGCGGGCGCAAGATCCCGACCCCCCACCTGGCAACCATCGCCTACCAGCCGGGCGGCAAGGTGCGCCGGCCCGCCGGGACGAGGCCTTCGGGGGCCAGCGCCGCCGACTGGACTACCCTGGTCCCCGGCGCCACACCCGCCGCCGCCTCGGTTCCCACTGGACGCGACGGCACGGTCCGCGGACCGCGACCGGTGGACCCCACCCAGGAACGGTGACCTCCATTGTCCGAGAGTGTCCTGACCACTCCCGACCTGATCGTTTTCTTTGGATCTCTGCTGGCGGTGCTGGCCATCGGTCTCTGGGCCAGCCGCGGAGAAGAGACCTCCGAGAACTTCTTCCTGGCCGGCCGTAGCACCGCCTGGTGGGGGAACGAGGGATAGGAAAAGCAGCCCCACTCGCCCTGGATTGAATCGTGCAACAGCGCCGTGTACGCCACACACCGCAGTCTTAATCGGAACTTCACGAGCAAAATAGGCGTATTTAGTTGTAAAAAGGGAGTTTATTCAAAATCAACCTGCCCTGTTTATGGCAACAGCTGCCTCGGGATCGATTTTCAGTAAAGCGAACACCTTGGCCTGCAGTGGCGTCGATTTCGTCACCAGGGGGAAGGCACTGTCGGGATGTCCGGGGAGCGTGACCTCATTGAGGGTCACGGTGGCCAGATCATTGAGCATCGTCGTGACACTGTGCACCGGATCGCCGTCGGGGGTTCTCTTGGTGGCGGCCTTCGCCTTGGCTTGCTGCGACGGTTCGGCCTTTTGCACGGGTGAGTCCCGCACCGGAGGGGCCTCATCCTCGAACAGCAAGGGTGCCAGACGCCGGCGCAGGTGCCATTCCAGGTACCAGGCCAGCAGGCAGAGGAACACATGCCCGAGCACGTGCTGTTCGGTGTAGACGAAGACCGGGCGCACGTGGAGCCGGGTCATCTTCATCGAACGAAAGGCCCGTTCGACCTGCGAGAGGCTCTTGTAGGCCGCCACTGCCGCGTGGGTGTCGATGGCTGCGGTGTCGAGATTGGTCCGGATGACGTAGATACCGTCCAGGCGTGCCTCGGCCTTGATCTTCTCCCGGTTGCGGGACCACTGCAGATCGTCATCGGTGACGGTGAGGTCGAAGTGTTTCTCCACCTTATGCCGGTGGGCCTGTCTGCCGAGGGACTGCAGGGTCCGGTCTCGGTTCTCTGGCCCGGGCCTGTGCTTGCGGGCGGCCGCGGCGATCTTTGCGAGGGTGGCTTCGGTGGCCCGCAGCAGATCCTCGCGCTTGCGGGCGCGTTGCTGGCGCAGCCGCGGGTTGAAGCAGACCAGGAGGCGTTCGCCGGGGAACTCGGGGCTGAGGATTTCGGCCACCGTGTCGGGGACCAGTGCCTCGGGACGCAGGGGCGCCCCGGCAGGATTACCCCTGGGGGCCTTCAGCAGTTTGCGGAGGTCGACCGTGCGCAGGGCCGAGATCCAGTCCAGGCCGACCGGTAACAGATCGGTGCGGATGCGTGCGGAGGTGATCATGCCGCGGTCGCCCACCAGGGCCACCCGGCGGACCCCGAAGCGGTCCCGGATCTTGCGGACCTGGGCGGCCAGCGTGGTCGGGTCGGCGGTGTTGCCGGGGAAGACTTCGACCGCGACCGGACAGCCGTCAGCGGCGCAGAGCAGGCCGAAGACCATCTGCTTTTTCCCCTTCTTTCCGTCGCGGTTGTGACCGAAGGCGGCCAACGGGCATTGCTGCCCCTCGAGGTAGGTCGAGGTCACGTCGTAGAGGATCAGGGTGGTGTTGTGAAGATGCCTGCGGGAAAGACTTTGGTCGATCCAGGGTTGGCGGTTGCTGAGCCAGTCGAGCATGTCGAGCAGTTCGTTTCCAGAGACGCCCCCGAGGCCGAGCAGGACCCCGAGGCTGCTGTCGGCGGTCTCGGGGGACAAGGCCCTGGCGGTGGCGAGCTTCGAGGCCGGGTGGATGAGGCGTGCGATGACGGCGGCCAGTGCGAGGTCACGTTGGCGGCAGGGCTTTCGGTTGAGGATGCGGGGAAGACCGAGTTGGGTCGCCAGGCCGAGCAGGGCCGCCACATGCCCGTGTGGCAGCGACCTTCGGATGGCGGCGGCATCGTCGAGGGTTTCAAAGACAACGCCGCCTTGGAGGAAAGCGCGGATGGCGTCGACGACGGGTTTGGGGACTTTCGAAAGGTTGGCGAGGGTCTGTCGCCGGATTCGTTTCCCCTCGCGCCAGGTTTTTCTGAGGAGGACGGCAGGAGGGCTGGAGCGGTTGGGGATAACGTGGACGCGGATGGACATGGCGGCACCCGGTACATGGCAACATCATATGCAACACAAGATATTGTATATAAGTTCAATGAACTATGCCATATCTTTTAATACATGGCAACAATAATACAGGCTTTTATCACCTCGACATACGTATATGTCCCATGAATACAGGCACTTACCTGGTGTTAGCTCGCTTTTTGTTTAATGAAGTTCCGCTTAATATTCCGACATGTGGACGGTTTACAGAACATCCATCAGACGATACAATGACCGACATATGGACGGTGATCAATTACTATTCCCTCGCTTGCTGGCTCCAGTTATCCGAGAAGCGTTAGCCGATACGCCGGTGGTCTGCGTGCTTGGGCCTCGGCAAACGGGCAAGACCACACTTGTTCAGCAACTGGCACCGGACCGCGCCTATATCAGCCTGGACGAGACTAACTACCACCGAACGGCGGTCGAGGATCCTGAGGGTTTTATCGCAAGCCTGCCCGATGCCGTAACCCTGGACGAGGTCCAACGAGCTCCGGGGCTGCTTCCCGCCATCAAACGCGCCGTGGACCGGGGTCGTCGCCCGGGCCGCTTTCTGCTGACTGGATCGGCCAATCTCTTGTTCGTGCCGAAAGTCACCGAATCTCTGGCGGGACGCATGGAGATCGTACAGTTACAGCCGCTCACGGAAGCGGAGAAGGAACGCAAACCTGGCCGGTTCCTGAGCGTTCTGCTGGAAGGCCCCCTCAAGCCCAACATCAGGGGCCGAACCGGTGGGGCCGAACCGGGGCTCGCTGAAAGGCTGGTGGCGGGCGGCTATCCCGAACCCCTCGGGCGCGCCCCCCACCGGGCCCGGCAATGGCACCGGCAATACCTGCGTGGCATCGTTGAGCGTGACGTTCAGGACGTTGCAAGGGTGAAAGATGTTCATGAACTGGCCCGCCTTCTGGAATTGCTTGCCCTGCGGAGCGCGCAGTTGTTGAACGCAAGCGGTCTTGCAAACGACCTCGGCTTACACCGGGAGACCGTCGCCCACTACCTCGCCGTGCTTGAACGGCTCTTCCTGGTGAGACGACTGCCCGCCTGGCACCGCAGCACCACCAAACGGCTTGTCAAATCGCCCAAGGCGCATTTGCTCGACAGTGGACTCGGGGCTGCCCTCGCCGACCTGACGTCTGCCGACTGGCTCGGCCGGCGGGATCGCATGGGGTATCTGCTGGAGTCGTTCGTGGTGCAGCAGTTGATCGCCCAGGCGGCCTGGACGGATGCGGACCTGCGTTTCTGGCATTACCGTGATAAGGATCAGGTCGAGGTCGACATCGTCATGACACGGGGCCGGAAGGTCTGGGGTGTCGAAGTCAAGGCCGCCGCATCGTTGACGCGCCGGGACGGGCAAGGGCTGGCGCGGCTGGCAGATCGCTGCGGCAAGGATTTCGAGCGCGGTATCCTGCTCTATGCCGGACTGGATCGCTTGCCCTTGGGCGACAAACGCATGCTAGCCGTGCCGCTGAACGAACTGTGGACGCGATAGGCGGCTAAGGCACCCCTCTATGCAAAGACACTGAGGTATCGAATGACTAAGGGAGCGCAACCAGTCGGATCTTTCTCCCTCAGGGAAGAGGAGACGAATATTCGAAGCATGGACAGGAACCCACACGACGCCGTACGCTATCGAGCAACGATCGCGGCGAGTTCCCTGAAAGTCGCCGAGAGCCGAACCATCGCTTACCAGCCGGGCGGCAAGGTGCGCAGGCCCGCCGGACCGCGGCCTTCGGGGGCCAGCATCGCCGACTGGATCACCCTGGTCCCCGGCGCCAACCCCGCCGCCGACTCGGTCCCGACTGGACGCGACCGCACGGTCCGCGGACTGCGACCGGTGAACCCCTCCCCTGAACGGTGATCTCCATTGTCCGAGAATGTCCTGACCACCCCCGACCTGATCGTCTTCTTTGGATCTCTTGTGGTTGTCATGGCCATCGGCCTGTGGGCCAGCCGCAGAGAGGAGACCTCCGAGGACTTCTTCCTGGCCGGCCGCAGCACCCCCTGGTGGGGAGTAGCCGGCTCGATTTTCGGCAGCAACGTCAGCGCCAACCACATGGTGGGGATGATGGGGATCGGGTTCAGCGTGGGTTTCGCCCAGGCCCACTTCGAGCTCGGGGCCATCGTGGGGCTGATGCTGCTCTGCTACGGGTTTCTGCCCGTCTTCCGGCGGCTGAAGGTCTACACCCTCTCCCACTACCTGGGAGCCCGCTACGACGAGCGCAGCCGCCTCGCCTATTCGCTCATCATGGTGGTCCTGATGGCCGTCATCCAGATGGTGCCGGCGCTTTACATCGGCTCGCGCTCGGTCTGCATCCTGCTGGGCGGTAACGCCGTCAGCCGGGTCGCGGTGACAGCGGACGCGGAAACCCGTGGACCTGCCAGTCCGGCCCTCCCCGCCGAAGGAGACGGTTCCCCCTCCGTCCAGGAACCACCCCAAGCCGGCCGGGCCACGCTCAATGTGAACCCCTTCTACTACGCCTTCTTCGTGATCGCTCTGGCGGCGGTCTCGGCCAGCTACACCATCTGGGGCGGGTTGAAGGCCGTCATCTGGACGGACGTGATTCAGTCGGTCCTGCTGCTGGGGGCCGGGATACTCTTGGCCGTACTGACCTTTGGACAGATTGGCGGCTGGGATTCCATGATGGCGCTGGACCGGCAAGGGGCCGGCAAGATGCATCTCTATCTGCCCGCCAGCCACCCGGAACTGCCCTGGACGGGCGTGCTGACGGGGTTGATGGCCCTGCATTGCTTCTATTGGGGAACCAACCAGTTCATCGTGCAGCGAGCCCTGAGCGCCCGCAGCGACCTGGAAGCGCGCTGGGGAATCATCGTAGCCGGGTTCCTGAAGCTGCTGATCCCCTTCTTCGCCATCGGAACCGGGGTGGCGGCTTTCTACCTGTTTCAGACCCGGCTGCCGGACCGCACCATCGCTCCCGATACGGCCTTCACCGAGCTGGTCAAGCTGGTGATCCCGCTGGGCACCGGCGTGGTCGGCCTGATCATGGCTGGAGTCATCGGGGCCATTCTCTCCTCCATCGACTCCATGATGAATTCCGCCGCCACCCTGGTGGCGGTGGACGTCTACAAGCGGCACCTGAACCCCAAGGCCGGCGAGCGACAAATGATCCTGGCAGGCCGGCTCTGCATCGTCTTCTTCGTGGTCCTGGCGGCGCTGCTGGCCATCTTTGTGCTCGATCCCAACTCGGAAGAAAACTTCTTCCTCCAGATCGTGCAGTACGGAAGCTACCTGATGCCCGGACTACTGGTGGCTTTCCTGATGGGCATGTTCTGGAGGCGAAGCACGCCGGCGGCCGGCTTCGCCACCATCCTTGGCGGGATCTTCTATTCCTGGCTGGTGGAGATTGCCTACAACACCTACCACCTGAGCCACCCGGGGGTCGCGCACTACTTCGGTCAGGAACTCAACTTCTTTCACCGGGTGGTGCTGGTCATGCTGCTGTGCGCCGCCACCCAGGCGGTGGTCAGTTGGGCCGGCAAGCGCGACCCGGACAAGGAAAAACTGGTCTGGACAGACCTCACCGGCCATTCATCCCGGGACCTGGCCAAGGTCGCCATCGGCCTGCTGGTCTCTATCCTGTGGTTCGCCTGCCTCGGCTGGTGGGTCTACCGGGAGTCGCTGAGCCCGTTTGCGGCGGCTGTGCTGGGAGCCGTCTGGACCCTGGCGCTCTTCTGGATGGGCATGGGAAAAGCCACGGAGGCTCCGGCAGGCGTTCGGGCGCTGGCAGGCAAGCTGCGGGACGATCGGTTCTGGGCCGGGGTCCTCTGCGCCGCCGCGGTCTTTCTGATGTATGCCTTCTTCTGAGTCTCCGGGGTGCAGACCAGCCTTCCCGGCGACTCCTGAAATCCCGCCGGATTCAACTCCGAACTTTCAAGTAAGTTTCCAGCCACTGGGCCATTCTCTGGAAGGCCTGGGGCGGCAAGGTGTGTCCCTTGCCGTGGTTGTAGATACCCAGGCGGGCCGGTGAACCGTACAGCCGGTAGACCTTCAAGGCCGCTTCGATGAAGGGCCAACTGCGATCGCCGTCGGCCGCGTGGCGTCCCGATTCTCCGGCAAGCACCAGGAAGGCCCGGGGCGCGGTCAGCGCCAGGAGCTGGTGGTGGTTCAGCTTGAAATCCGGGCTGCGGATGGCGGGACCCAAAAACCAGGGATCGTGCCAGTTGGTGAAACTGAAATCCAGCCCCGCTTCGCTGGCGACCGCCACCCGGACTCTCTCGTCAAAGGCCGCCAGATAGAGCGATTCGATGGCCCCCAGCGAATGGCCCACCGCGCCGATGCGGGAGGCATCCACCTGGGGCAGGCTCTCCAGCAGGTCGACGCCGCGCATGGCGTCCCACAGCATCTTGTGCATGCAGAGGGTCTCCGGGTGACGTTGCTTGAAGCGGGCCATGGCTTCCAGAAAATTGCCGGCGTCCTGCCACAGGAAACAGCGCGGGCAAAAGACCACCAGGCCTCGGCGAGCCAGCTTCAAGCCGACCTGTTGCTCCTCGGGGCCGTTGACCCCCGCCACCAGGTCGATGGTGAGGCTGCTGGTGGGATGCAGAACCATCACGCCGGCACGCTGCTTCAGCCCCGAGCCCGCCTCCGGCGCCAGCAGGTAGCCTTCCACCCGAACACCGGCCTCGGCGTTGTACCGAACCAGTTGCCGCACCAGGCCCCCGTCCAGCTCTTCCTCCTGAAGGACCTCCATCTCGAGCGGAGGCCTGTCGGCCGGCATGGGGCCCAGGAACCGCATCCAGTCCCGCCGGATCCTCTGACGTTCGGACTCCCACTGGACCCGGGAGCGGATGGGCGCTCCGCCCGAACCGATCAGGAGCGGGGGCAGGTCCGGAGCCTCCGGCGGCAGCCTGGAGGGCGGCCGCTGCACCTCGTCCAGCCACTCCACCTCGCCGGACCCGGCGCGGCCCGGCTTCGACGCCCAGGCCAGCCCGGCCAGCGCCGCCGGCACGGCCGCCACAAACCTCCGGCGCGAAACCCCGCCGGTCGCCCCGCTCGCTGCCTCAGTAGCATTCATTGTCGGACTTTTCTGCCGCCAGGAACTCAAATAATCGTTGTCCTCCGCCGTGGCGTGGTTTCCCCCACCGGCTCGACTGCCGGCTTCGCCCTTGTCTTGGCGACTCCCTGGGAGCGCGGGCGTCCCGCCCGCATAAGGCCTGGCAAAGCAATGCCATCTTCCCCACCTCGATCAATCAGGAACAGATCCGTTCCCGATCTATTGTGTAATCGCCAAAGTCATTCAGAATCGTGAAGATGAGCCGTTCTCGTGACCCACGAACACCTACCAAGTTCCTAACCCTCTCTTATCGGCACCATGCGAAAACCCTCGCTGTGCGCTGCCTGTTGTAGCCGCTTGTCGAAACAAGCAAAGAGGTGTCCGGTGGGTCGGTAGTTGCTCCAGACCATAGCGGCGGCCAATTGCAACGAGTCGGCCGCTTTCAATCCATGGACCGAGATGCAGCGGAGTGCACCTTCGCGGACTTGGTGGCTGGGCAAGATCTCGGACCAGCCCGCCCGCAAGGAGTCGAGAAAACGCACTGCCCGGGAAACGGCTTGTTTATCAAGATGACCTTCCCGTTGTAGACGGGCTAAGGCAGAGCAGCACTCGACCGGAGTCCCCCACCATACCACCATCGCTGGGTCGCCAAGCAACAAGTCCCGCACGAGTGGCGATGGGTCCTCTTGCACGCAAAGTGGGAGGACTGCGGAGGCATCCCAGAAGATCATCGCGATTCTGCCCGTTCGTCGAGGAGGGCTTGGAGGGCGCGTCCTTCGGGATCGGGCGACCTTGCGTCGCTCCAGAAAGAAGCAGGGATCTCGCCAGATCCGAGTCGGATCAGACCGGCCTTTTCCAATTCCCTCAGGTGATGTGGCCAGACCGGGTCCTCCTGGGACACGGGAACGAGTTTGGCCACGGCTTTACCCCGGTCGGTAACCAGGACTTCTTCGCCGGTGCGGACGATGCAGAGGTAGTGGCTGAGCGAGGCTTTGAGTTTAGAGATAGACGCAGTTTCCATACCAATGCTCCCACATGGTTACTTGACTATTATAGTCAGATAGAAATGTCCATCAAGTCATTTGACAAATATCCATGACATCGAACCGGGGCCGGTGTCATGAACGGAGCGGGGAAGGTTGAGTTGCCGGTATGGAGGCATGAATTGCGTCTGTGGGGAGGTTGACGGGTACCCCAAAAAACGGGACTGTTCTTGATGCGAATTCCCACATCGAGGAGGGGACTGTCGGAGGGTGTGCTTACGGTGCTGCGCTGGTTTATACGTTCACCTCTCGCTCAACTCAATACCGTCTGTTGTAAAGAAACAGAGTTTATTTATACTTGATCATGCACAGTCGAACACATGATGCAAAAAAAACAACACCTGCCAGATTACCTCTTACCCCGCGTTGCGTCCTTTGGACAGCACTTCTCTTCGTTGGGGCTTGCGGTCAACCCGAAACCTCCAGCCGGCCGGCTGATCCCGCCGCCGGCGCTTCACCCGGGCTTGCCGATCGGCTGACGGCAAGGGGTGCGGAGGTCCAGGCGGACGGGGACGGCCACATCACCCTGCTCAACCTCTACTGGACCGATCTGACCGACGATGACCTCACCCTCCTGGAAGGCCTGCACCGCCTTCGGACGCTGATTCTGCCGGCCGGGGCCACCACCGACGGGCTTCGCCACCTGAAGGGCCTCCCCGCTCTGGCCGAGCTCTACCCGCCGAATGAAATCACCGACGAAGGCCTAGCCGGCCTGCGTCACCTGCCCAACCTCAAGGAGCTGTTTCTCTACGGCTCAAAGATCACCGACGCCGGGCTGGTGCATTTCAAGCCGCTTCAACACCTCGAGTTCCTGGGCATTCAGCATACGCAAGTGACCGGCTCCGGACTGATCCACCTGCAAGGCCTGGCCAACTTGGCCTGGCTCGACCTTTCCTACACCCAGATCGGCGACCCGGAGCTGAAGCAGCTTCAGAAACTCTCCCAGCTCAAAGCCGTGGGTCTCTACGGCACCCGGGTTTCCCCGGACGGCATCCGCAGGATCCAGGCCGCCCTGCCCCACTGCACGGTGCTCTACCGCTGAGGCGGTTTCTCTAAATTTCTGTCTGTCAAAAAGTGTAGTGCGAGAAAACAGGGTCTTTCCCCGGTGGGTGACCAGAACTTCTTCGCCGACGTGGATGATGCCTAAGTAGTAGCTGAGCGAGGCGTTGAGATTGGAGATATACATGGAGCCTCCAACCCCTTGTGCCTACTTGACTATTCGCCGTCGACAGCATCTAATTTGACCCGACCACAGGAGGTTTCCATGATCCGGAGATTCTATGCAGACAACTTTCGATGCCTTGTGAATTTCGAGCTGAAACTCGACGAGGAAAACATCTTCCTCGGCGCCAACGGTACCGGTAAGACATCTGTCTTGAATGCGCTACGAAAGATTCAAGATCTCGTGGTACGCGGATCGAAAGTCGACGAGGCTTTTCCCGGACGCGACCTCTCTTTGTGGCAACACCGCAACGAACAGCGTTTTGAAATCGAACTCCAGGTCGATGACCATGCCTATCGCTATGCACTGGTGCTTGAACACGACCGTGACCGCGGCCGGGTGCGAATTAAGAAGGAGACACTCGAACACCGTGGAAACCCGTTGTTCGCATTCAGCATGGGCGACGCCCAGCTATATCATGATGACTATTCGGAAGGCCCCAAATATCCGTTCGACTGGACGCAGTCCGGTATCGGCGTTTTGAACGAAAGACCCGACAACAGGAAATTGACCCGATTCAAGAAGGAGATCGCCAACTGCATTATCGTCAGTCCCTGCCCGCCGCTCTTTGAGCCGGAAACCAGAAAGGAGGAAGAGTTCCTGACACCTTCGATGCAGAATTTCGCGGGATGGTACAACCACGCCTCCCACGAAAACATGGGGGCGATAACCACGTTGTTCCAGGAGCTCGGGAAGGTTCTTCCTGGCTTCGATTCGATCAGCCTAACGAAATCAGGAGAAAACGCCCGCACCCTCAAGGCCACGTTCCACAATCCACCCAACAAGTCAGTCCGCTACGAATTTGACCAGTTGTCCGACGGTCAGAGAGCGCTGATCGCTCTATACGGTCTGATTTTTCTATCGGAAGACCGTCGGGTCTCCCTCTTCATCGACGAACCCGACAATTATCTGTCGCTGACGGAAATTCAGCCGTGGCTTTCTGCAGCCGTTGAGCGCTGCGGAGAGACGTTGGAGCAAATCGTCATCGTCTCCCACCACCCGGTAATGATCGACTACATGGCAGGTGCCAACGGTAGGTGGTTTTCCCGGCAAGGCGATGGACCCATACGAGTAAGCCATGAACCGAAACATGCCGTTGATGGGTTGTCACTGTCCGAAACCGTCTCCAGGGGATGGGAAGAGTGAGCGTAAGCATCGTTTTGCTCTGCGAGGACACTCAGACGGATAGTTTTGTTCGCCGGTTCCTATCCCACCGTGGATTCCATGGAAGAGAGCTCAAAACGATAATTAGTCCTCCCGGACGGCAATCGGGTGAACAGTGGATTCGAACCCGGTACCCCGAGGAGTTGAAGGCCATTCGGGCGAGACAGCAAGCGTTTCTACTGGTCGTCGTCGATGCGGATACGCAAACGACCGGAATCAGACGATCCCAATTGGATCAGGCGTGCGACGAAAAAGGCGTGGCGAGGAAAACACGCGTTGATCCCGTCATCGTCGCCGTTCCACGACGAAACATTGAAACCTGGTTCGCATACCTGAAAGGGCAAATGGTTGATGAGACTACAGCCTATCCTCGCCTGAGAAGGCGGAAAGACTGTCGCTTGCTTGCCAGGAAGTTGTACCGAATGTGCCACGAGGAACAGAGGTTAGCCGAGCCAGTGCCTCCCTCATTGAAGGAAGCGTGCCGGGAGTATCAAAGGCTCAGGCGCTGAAGACCTGTTAGTTGCCGGAAATGGAAGGATGTTCTATGAGAGACAACTCTTCCGGTAGCTCCCCAAGAATCGCGATTGTCGGGGAGCCTGCGTACCGACCGCCAGGAGTTGTGTTTCAAGATCTTTACCTGCCTGACTGAGCAACCCTCTTTCTCGGGTTCGACCGACTTCCCCGCTCATAACCATCCCTGTTGTCAACCGTTGTACCGCAGCGGGCACCCGATTTGCTGCGCCTATCAAGTAAGGGCGCCGGGTGCAATCACGAGATCTTCACCACCTCTCCTATACCAACCCCGCTTCCGATGGAACTGGACGGCAGGGGATCATTCAAGTAATTTTATTGTTGCTTATCCAATCTTAGAAGCGTGATATGCAACATTATATTGCCCGTCCCGATCTGCTCGAGGCTATTGTCAGCGGAATCTCCCAGGTGCCGGTGGTGGCTTTGCTGGGTGCCAGACAGGTCGGCAAAACGACTCTGGCCGAGCAGGCGGTGGCCGAGTGGTCGGGACCGTCGACGGTCCTGGATCTCGAAGTCGCCGCCGTGCGGGAAGCCTTGTCCGCGACTCCCGAGAGGCTGCTTCGCCAAAGCGAGGGTCTGGTCCTTCTCGACGAGGTGCAGCGCATGCCGGGTTTGTTCGAGATCCTGCGCCCGATCTGTGACGATCGGGAGCGGAAGGCGGTTTTCCTGCTTTTGGGCAGCGCTTCCTGGGACTTGATCCGGGGGATATCGGAGACTCTGGCGGGAAGGATTATTTTCGTGGACGTGGGCGGCTTCTCTCTGGCCGAGGTGGGCCGGCAGAACCAGGACCGTCTCTGGATGCGCGGCGGCTTTCCGCGGGCCTGGCTGGCGCGCTCGGCGGCGGAATGGACCCGTTGGATGCAGTCGTTTACGCGCACCTTTCTGGAGAGGGACATCCCGGGATTGGGCTCGAAAGTATCTCCCGAAGCCTTGGGCCGCTTCTGGAGGATGCTGGCCCATTTTCACGGACAAGTCTGGAACGCAACCGAGCTGAGGCGGTCGATGGACGTGAGCGTCACGGCGGTGAACCGCTACCGGGATTTGTTGGCGGGCACCTTCATGATTCGGGTGCTCCCTTCCTGGAGGGAGAGTCTGGGCAAACGCCTCGTCAAATCGCCCAAGGTCTACCTGCGCGACAGCGGGATCCTGCATTTCCTGCTGGGGCTGGAGGAGATGCAGGAGCTGCCGCTGCATCCACGCTACGGCTCCAGTTGGGAGGGATTCGCGCTGGAGCAGACGCTCCTTGCCCACGGCGAGCACGAAGCCTGTTTTTACAGCACCCGACGCGGCGCCGAGTTGGATTTGATGCTGCTGCGGCGAGGCCGCCGCTGGGGCTTTGAGTTCAAGTGCACCGATGCCCCGCGCACGACCAAATCCATGCACATCGTCATTGAAGACCTGGGATTGGAACGCCTGTGGGTAGTCTACCCCGGCGACCGGGAGTATCCCCTGACCGCCTCCATCACCGCCCTGCCCCTCAAGAACATCCACGGCCTCGACCTGCGCCCGGCGCCATGACCGGAGCTGCAACGGTTGAGTTGCGGATAAGCAGGCATGAACCGCGCTTGGGGACAGGGCAACTATTATCCAAAAAAGCAGAATCGTTCTTGATGCGAACATTCGCAGCAAGGAGGGGGTTGTCGGAGGGCGGAATCGAAGTGCCCTGATGGATCATGCGCTCACTTTGGGTCGCCGCTCGAAAGCAAAATCCCGGATGTTGGCTTTTTCCTCGGCATGCTCAATGGTCATGGAGACAAGGTTTCCATTCTCGTCGAGATCCAGATAGACGTTCTCAGACACTTCTCGAGTTTCGATGACCGCCTTTGAGGTGAACTCAATCTGGGCAGTGTCCGTATCTTCGAAGAAGTTGATTTTCATTGCTTCCCCTTTTCTGAATAACTCCGGTCGAAGAAGGCATTGTGAACTGTTTCCCGGTTTATTTGCAGCTCCTCAATTCGAGCAATTCCTCACTCCCAACCGGGCCCTCCCTCAACTCCTTAGGAAATGCGATTGCCGGGGGGCCTGGTAGCGGACTGCCAGGTGGGGGGTCTCCAGCTTTTTTCCGCCCTGGCCCAGGGAATGGACTCCGGCTGTTACCAGGCCGGAGGTCAACAGGGTGCGCTCGGCCGGGTAGGGAGCTTTCCCCGTCAGGACCATCTCTTCCACCTTGTGCATCAGGGCCGCGGTGTAGACCACGTTGGGGGTGGGGGGAAGGAAGAACAGGGTGGAGAGGGGCTCGGAGCGGCCCTTGAGCCGGGCGGCAAAGGTGAAGTCGTCCACCAGGCCGTTCATCAGCATCATGGTGGCTTTCACGCCATCGGTGTGTTGGTAGCGGTAGACCACCGGCTCCTTGACCCATTGCCGGATCTGCTCCCGGCTGGGGTAGCGATGGTTCATGGTCTCGGCCTGGGTGAGGGTCAGGCTGCGGCAGAGGCAGGTGGAAAAGAGCTGCGGGTCCCAACCGCCGGCATCGAAGGAGCCCTTCCCCATGGCTTCCCAGACCGGCTCTCCGCGCATGGCCTGGAGCCAGTCCACCCCGGTTTCGCCTCCCCGGCGGCGTTCCACCATGCATTGAATCGTTTCCAGAGCGTGGAAATCGTAGCTGTCCACCCCCCCGATAGCCACGCACATGACTTCCTCGATCTCGGCTCCATAGGGCATGTCGATGGAGGGCATCCTCCAGGTGACCGGCAAGGAGGACCCGGCCAGCAGGGGGAACCCCATGGCATGGGCCGTATCCACCATCTCCTTGGACCACTCCCACTTCCAGGACAGGTGCTTGTCGTTGAAGACGGGGACGGTTCGGCCGTCCTGCTTGAAGACCTCCACGATCTCCTTGAAGAATTCGTAGCGGGGATAGAGTGTCTGCCCCAGTTCGTTGACCGGATACTTCCCGTGCTCGCCGACCAGGAGCACCGCGTCCACGTCCAGCTTGTCCCCGCCGCAGCGCAGCGCTTCGGCGATGGTGGGGTAGAGGGGGAAGCCGAATTCCTGCGAGCGGGCGCGGCTCAGGTCATTCTCCGGGAACTGGTCCATGTAGGTCGATACCAGCTTGAGGGGAGACCGATGCCACCGTCCCTCCACGGGATATCCCACCAGGAAGCGCTCCCCCATGTGCCAGGCGTGGGACGGGTACCGCCACTCGGTGGTCACCATGGCCAGCCGCCTGGGCTTGGCAGCCTTTCCCCAAAGCAAGGGGGGAACCGCCAAGCTGCTCCCCAGGGCGCCGATAAAGGTGCGTCGATCGATCATGAGCTCTCTCCCTCGAATCAAAGTCGAATGAAACTGGACCCCTTCCCGGTTGTCAGGGCGTGCCGAAGCTGAGCAGCGTGGCGGCTTCCATGGCTTCCCAGTCCACCTCCACACCCAGACCCGGGCCGCCGGGAGCCGTTACCATACCGTCCGGCCCGGTCCGGATCACATCCTTCATTCCGTATTCGTAGGGTTGGTAGGGGACGGCCTGCTCGAAATAGGTGCACAGGTTGAAACCCAGCATCAGATGCAGGTTGGCCGCCGAAACCAGAGTGTTCCCCCACGACATCACCTCGCATTTCATGCCGGAGGCTTCCACCAGCGCCATCGCCTTGCGGGCCGGCGTCAGGCCGCTGCAAACGGTGACATCCGTCCGGGCCCGGCTCCAGGTCTCCCTGCGCAGGGCCTGCTGAAAGGCGGGCAGGTCCTGGACCCAGTTCCCCGACGGCACGATGGGGATGTCCACCCGGCGGGTCAGCCTGCGGTAGCCTTCCAGGTCGTAGTCCATCAGCGGAGCCTCGAACCAGGTAAACTCCAGGTCCTCCAACTCCCTGGCCACCCGCAGCGCGCTCTGCCAGTCGTAGTTGTTCTCCACGTCCAGCATCAGGGCCACCCGGTCGGGAGCATGTTTCCCGCGGACCGCCCGGGCCAGCTCCAGGTCCTTATCGGGCACACACCAGCAGTGGAACTTGACGGCCCCGAACCCCTGCTCCAGCAGTTGGTCCACGAAGTCCAGGTAGGCGGCAACGTCTTCCAGCATGGGCGTGCTGGCATAGGAAGGAATCTGGCTGCGGGCCCCTCCCAGAAGCTGGTAGATGGGCAGATTGGCGGTTTTACCCATCAGGTCCCAGAGAGCAACATCCACTACCGCCAGGGCTCCGGGGGCCAGGGGAAAGACACGCGACCACAGGCTTCGCCACAACGCTTCCCGTTCCATGGGGTTCCGGCCGATCAGCGCCGGAATCAGGTGCCGGAGCGTCTCGGCCGTGTAGCGGTCGTGCCGGTAGGAGGTGTAGTTGGACACTCCCCCGACGCCTTCAACTCCCTCGTCGGTACGAATGCGCACCACCGTATTGGTCATGTACTGTTCCGGCAGGTCATGGGACCAGGTGAAGCGCTCCACCTGGGGGCCGACCACCCGGACCTCAACCCGGTCAATGCGCATGGAATTGGCTCCGTCTCGTCTGCCGGCCTCGGCTCATGGGGTGTCGCGGAATCACGGTCCCGACATTCTACCCCTTCCATAGGCTGGCGCCCACGGCTATATGCTGGCGCGGATGCACGCCGCAGCCTGGTGGTCCGGCTCCCCCCCACCGCATCAGCCTTCGCCTTTCGGCTCGGCTTCTGCGACTCCCCCTCAAGGGGGGAGTGATCTTGAGGCTTGCATAAGGCGTTCCAGTATCACTCCCCCCTTGAGGGGGAGTCGGCGAGACCCGGGCGGAGCCCGCAGTCGAGCCGGAGGGGGGCAAACGCGGCGTCCCGGGCGCGCCCCGTGAGTGACTATCAGCGGCACGGGCAGCGAAGCCTTGGCGGCTTCGTTCGAGCGCTTGAGGGCTTCCCGCAGGTCTCATGGGGCACCTTCTGCCGATAGCATAAGGACATGGATTATGCAGGCATCACTAGTAGCGCCATCCCGGAACCCACTGCCTCTCCAGACCGACGCCGTCCACCGAAAGCCCCAAACACTCACGGACCCGCTTGACCTATAATGACAAGCCATGGAACAAGGCTGAGCATAGGGTGGATCCCGCTCCCTTCAGGGACTTGAAAAGGCAAGTCCGGGGATGGGGCCGGGGTCTGTATTCCGGCGGCGGAGGCACATTTGCCATGAGCAGCATGGACCGCAGGGAGTTTCTGGCGGCGGCCGGAACCCTGGTGGGCCTGGTAGGTTGTACCCGTCCCGCCGGGGCCGCCATCATCGATTTCCATCAGCACACCCACTATGTGGGCCGCAGCGACGCCGACCTGGTGGCTCACCAACGTAAGCTCGGCGTCGCCAAGACGGTGCTGCTCCCGGCCGGCTCCCGCTACGGCCTGGCGGCCGATGCCTGGGGCAACGATTCGGTGGTGAAGCTGGCCAGCCAGTATCCGGAAGAGTTCGTCTACTTCGCCAACGAGCTGCCCGACCTCCCGGAGACTCGAGCGGTGCTGGAAAAGCACCTCAAGATGGGCGCCCGGGGGATTGGGGAACAGAAGTTCAAGGTGGAGTGCGACTCCAAGGCGATGCAACTGGTCTACTCCATTGCCCAGGAGTTCGACGTTCCGGTGCTGATCCATTTCCAGCACCAGACCTACAACATGGGGTTTGAGCGCTTTCACAAGATGCTGGAGAAATTCCCCGGGGTGAACTTCATCGGCCACGCGCAAGGCTGGTGGGGCAACATCGACCTGCACCACGACCAGGAAGCCCTCTATCCGAAAACTCCGGTCACCCCGGGCGGCATCAGCGACCGGCTGCTTTCCGACTACCCCAACATGTATGGAGACCTCTCGGCCAATTCCGGGCTGAACTCAATGCTGCGGGACGAGGACCATGCCCGCGGCTTCATCGACCGGCATCAGGACCGGCTGTTGTGGGCCAGCGACTGCCCCGACACCCTGGGAGAGGGAGAGGGATGCATCGGATTCAAGGGACTGGCGGCCGTGCGGCGCCTGGCACCCAACCCGGACGCGGTGCGCAAGATCTTCCACGATAACGCGGCGCGCCTGCTGAAGTTCTCCTGAAGGCCGAGGGATGCACTCGGGAATACCGCGATGCCCGTGAAATCATCGACTTCGTCACTGATCAAATGGCCCGATAGACCGGCGGTGGATCGGGCGGTGCGTGCCTGGGCCAAACAAGCCGCCGAGCGGCGGCCCGAGGTCTCGCGTATCGGATACTTCGGCTCCTACGCTCGGGGAGATTGGGGGGTGGGCAGCGACCTGGATGTGCTGGTTCTGGTCCATCGTTCCTCGACGCCTTTTGAACGGCGGGGGAGTCAATGGCCTGCGGAAAAACTGCCCGTACCTGCCGATGTATTGGTCTACACGCTGCCGGAGTGGGAAGCTCTGGAGCCGAGGGGAAGATGGCGCCGGACCCTGGCGGCCGAAGTCGTTTGGGTTTATGTGCGGTGAAGCCAAAGAACAACCAATGGTAACGCTCGGCCCGCGACTCAAGCGCCTGCTGAAGCTCTCCTGAAGGCCGGCCGGCGCAGGCCGCGGCCCCTGCTCCCAACCTGCCGCCGGCAGGCCCGTCTCCCGGGCGCCGGTCCCATGAAACCTCCCATGCATTCGCCAACCCGCAAGAGACGCCCTCTGAAATCGCTCTGGGTCCTGGGAGCATCCCTGCTGCTCCTGCCGGGCTGTTCCCGCCACCAGGACGCGGCGCCCCGATCTCCCCAGGAGTCGCTGCAAAGCATGCAAATTCATCCGGACTTCCGGGTGGAACTGTTTGCCTCCGAGCCCGATGTGTTGGACCCGGTCGAGATGGCCTTCGACGGGCGGGGACGCGTCTTCGTAGCTGAAATGCTCGATCTTCCCTACGATCCGGAACCCGGTCAACCGCCCAGAAGCCGCATCCGTCTGCTGGAGGACAGCGATGGAGACGGCCGCCTGGACCGGGCCCGAATTTTCGCCGACCGCTTGCAGCAGGTCACCAGCGTGCTTCCCTGGAAGGGCGGCCTGCTGGTCACGGCCGCCCCGGACATCCTCTACCTGAAAGACACCACCGGAGACGGCCTTGCCGACCATCGCGAAGTCCTCTTCACCGGCTTCGCGATGGTCGACCCCGAGGCCCGAATCACCAACCTCCGCTTTGCCCTGGACAACTGGATCTATGCCTCCAACAACGGCCGCACGGGAGAGATCACCTTCAGCCGCAGGCCCGACGCCGCCCCGGTCTCGGTGCAGGGAGCCGACTTTCGCTTTCGCCTGGACCGGAACCTCTTCGAGCCGTCCTCCGGCCCGGGTCAGTTCGGCATCGCCATGGACGATTGGGGGAACCGCTTCATCACCGCAAACACCACCCACGTTCGGCACGTGGTATTCCCCTGGCGCTACCTGCGCCGCAACCCCTACCTGGTCGCCGGAGCGCCGGCTCTGGACATTTCCGACCACGGCAAGCCGCTGGTTCGCATCTTCCCCCTGACCCAACCCCAGCGTTGGCGCCGGGTGCGCACCCGCATGCGGCAGCAGCGCTACCAGGACAACAAGCTGGACCGGGTGGAACACGCCGGGGGTTATTTCAGCGGGGCCGCCGGAGGCACCATCTACGGGGGCGACCTGTTTCCCGAGGCCTATCGCGGCAACCTCTTCACCGGCGACGTCAGCGCCAACCTGGTGCACCGGGATCTGATTCGGCCCGACGGCGTCAGCTACCTGGCCAGCCGCCCCCCCGGCGAGACCGATCGGGAGTTTCTGGCCTCGACCGACGTCTGGTTCCGGCCCTGCAATTTCGCCAACGGGCCTGACGGACCCCTCTACATGGTGGACATGTACCGCGAGTTCATCGAAACCCCCGAGTCGGTGCCGGAAGCCCTCAAGAAGGACATAGACTTCTACAGCGGCGACCGCATGGGGAGGATCTACCGGATCGTGCCCCGAACGGCGCCTCCCCGGGCCGCAACTCCGGTACAAATGGCAAGCCAGACTTCCGAGGGGCTGGCCGCCCATCTGGCTCACCCCAACATCTGGTGGCGGCTCACCGCTCACCGCCTGCTGGTGGAACGACAGGACCGGTCGGTGGTTCCCCGGCTGGCGGCCATGGCTTCCGGCCATGCCTCTCCCCAGGCCCGCCTGCACGCGCTGAATGCCCTGGAGGGGCTTGCGGCGCTGGAGGCGGCCCAGTTGAAGCCGGCACTGGAGGATGCCCACCCCGAGGTACGCGTCCATGCCGTGCGGCTATCGGAGGCGTTTCCCGAACTGGCCGGACGGCTGGCCCGCATGGTGGACGACCCCTCGCCTCGGGTACGCTTCCAGTTGGCCCTGAGTCTGGGGGAGTTCTCGGGTCCGACGGTGGTCCGGGCGCTGGCCCGGCTGGCCCGGGACCACTCCGCAGACCCCTGGTTTCAAACCGCCGTGCTGAGCTCGGAGGCGGGGACCTCCAGCGCCATGCTCGAAACCTTGCTGGCCTCTCCGGCCTGGCTGGCTCGGGAGGCAGCTGAAACCATCCCCTTTTTTACCGAGCTTGCCTCCGTGATCGGCGCCCGCAACCGGCCCTCGGAAATCGAGGCCTTGCTGGCGAGAGTCTCGAGGGACCGACTCTTTAAAAAAGAAGAGTGGCTGACGGCAGCCGCCGAGGGCCTGACCCGCGGACAGAAAATGGCCGGAGTTCTCCGCAGGGAAATTCCCGGCGCTGAGAGGATCACCCGGAGGCTGATGGCGGCCGGTTCCAGCCAGGCCCACCAATCGGCCCGGGCCATGGTGGTGCAGTTCAAAATGCCCCGGCTGTTTCCCCGGGCCGGGCAGGAGGCCTTGAACCCCGCAATGCCGGCCGGCCGGCGGGAGCTGGCCATTTGCGCCCTGGGCAACGATACCTTCCAGCAGGCGGCCCCGGTCTTCGACCAGCTCCTGGCTTCCCCGCTGGACCCAACGCTGCTGGAAGCGGCTCTGGAGACCCTGGACTCGTTCCAGGGGAGCGCGGCCGGACGACTGCTGGTGAGCCACTGGAAGGCCTATCCGGTCGGGGCGCGCTTTCAGGTGCTGGACCTGCTGCTCGACCGCAAGGACCGCCTGGGGCTGCTGCTGGAGGCCCTGGAGTCCGGAGCCATTGAGGTGGGCGCCCTGGACTGGGCCCGCAAGGAAAAGCTGCTCAGCAACCCCGACCCCCGGGTGGCCGCGCGCGCCGGCAAGCTGCTGGGAGACGCCGGCAGAGACCGTGAAAAGGCGGTGCGGGAGTATCTACCCGTGCTGGAGCGGACAGGCCGCGCCGAGGAGGGCAAAGCCGTCTTCAAGAAACACTGTGCCACCTGCCATCTGCCCGAGCGTGGACCCCGGATCGGTCCGGCCTTGGCGGGGGTGAGTAGCAACACCCGGGCCAAGTTGCTGCAGTCCATCCTGAACCCCAGCCAGGTCATCGAAAGCAGCTACACCAACTACCTGCTGGAAACCCGTGACGGGCGGCTGCTGGACGGACTCATCGTCACCGAAACCTCCAACAGCCTGACCCTGCGGCGCCCCGAGGCCGACGATCTCACCCTGTTGAAGGCCGCCATCGCCGAGGTGCGGGCCTCCAGCGTGTCCCTGATGCCCGACGGATTCGAGGACGGAATCGACCCCCAGCAGATGGCCGACCTGATCGCCTACCTGCAGGGGGCCAACCTGCATTGACCGGCCGGGCTCGCCGGGAGGCCCGATGGAAGACCGCATGGATCAACCAGGCCGGACGGTCGGGGGCCGTCCGCTGACCACCCGCTGGAACACCCCGTACCCCGAACCCGGCCAACCGCGGCGGCTCCGGACGGCTCTTCTGGAGAACACCGCTTCCGCCCGTCCTTCTCCAGCACCGGGATTCAAAAGCAGCGGATTCAGGAGCAACTTCGGCCTTTGCTGGGTGTTCCTGTGGCTGGCCGCCTGCGCGGCCCCGGAAGCCCCCGTCTACCCGGACAAGCGGGACCTGCTTCACTACCTGGACCGCCAGGGCAAGGCGCATCCGATCGAGGGCCGCAACCACTGGGCCATTCGTCGAACCCACACGCTGCAGAACATGCAGAAGGTCATGGGGCCTCTTCCCCCGCTTCCCGACGACCCGCTGGAGGTTCAGGTCCTGGAAACCAAGAGGCTGCCTCAAGTCCGGCGCCGGAAGATCACCTTCGTCAGCCAGGTGGTGGAGGGAAAACCGGATCGCGTCCCGGCCTATCTGCTGATTCCCAATGCGCTGCCGGAAGGGCAATCCGCACCCGCCGTGCTCTGCCTTCACCAGACCACCTCCATCGGCAAGGCCGAACCGGCGGGCCTGGGCGGCAACAGCGACCTGCACTACGCCCTGGAACTGGCCCGGCGGGGCTACGTCACCTTGGCGCCGGACTACCCGGGGTTCGGGGATTACAAGATCGATCCCTACGCCATGGGCTACGCCAGCGCCACCATGAAAGGCATCCTCAACCACCGGCGGGCCATCGATCTGCTGCAATCGCTGCCGGAGGTCGACGCCGGCAGGATCGGCGTCATCGGACACTCCCTGGGCGGTCACAACGCCCTCTTCCTGTCGGCCTTCGAGCCGCGAGTGCGGGCGGTAGCCACCAGTTGCGGCTTCAATGCCTTCAGCCACTACTACGGCGGCGACCTGAAGGGTTGGAGCCACCAGGGGTACATGCCTCGCATCGCCCGGCTCTATGGGAGCGACGCCGGGCGCATGCCCTTCGACTTCACCGAACTGCTGGGCATTCTGGCGCCCCGGCCCGTCTTCATCTCGGCCCCGGTGGGAGATCACAACTTCGCCGTTGCCGGTGTCAGGGAATGCATTGAAAGCGCCCTGCCGGTCTACCAGCGCCTCTTCAACAGTCCCGACCGGCTGGTTGCCAGACATCCCGAAGTCGGCCACCAGTTTCCGGCCCCGGTACGCCAGCAGGCCTATGAATTTTTCGACCGGTGGTTGTCCGGGGGCTGAGGGCTGGGGCCGGGTAGGCGGCTCGTTTGCGACTCGGAGGGGTGGAGAGACTCGATCCGAGGGCTGGTGCTGCTGTTGATTGTAGAGCGATTTGAAGGATCGGGGGGCTGCGCAAATGGCTACATGTTCTACCCCCCACCGCATCAGCCTTCGCCTGGCGGCTCGGCTTCTGCGACTCCTCCCAGGACAGAGTGATTGCCCCTGGGAGCGCGGGCGTCCCGCCCGCATCCTTAGCCCACATTTCTCACCAGGGGGCGCGATCATGGCGCCGGAATTTTCCCCTCAGTGCGTGCTCGCGAGCGAAGGGCGTAGCGGGGACTACGTTCGAGCGAGCATGTGCGCGCTGAGGGGAAAAGGCCAAGCCAGGGCGCGCCCAGCGCAGTCTGTAGTCGCAGGTCCCTTGAACGGCACCAATCAAGGTGCTGAAAATAAACCGCTTTTCACTACGCATTCAGCGACCTGGTGAGAAATGCGGGTTGGAGGGGTCGCTGAGCATCAGCGCGACTTTGCGGGCAGCCGTCACGTTGGCAGTAACCGCAACGGCCAAGCCGAAGGAGAAGGCGCCGTTGCCGGTCGATCCAAGTGGAGGAGCTGGCCGAGGCTGTGCCAGGCATTGTGCGGGCGGGACGCCCGCGCTCCCAGGAAGCCTTCATCCACACAATAAACCGGGAACATGGTTTACACCGTACCCCCCAACGTAGGGGCAACCCTTGTGGTTGCCCGCGTCGTGGTTGCCCGGTGATTCCCGGATTGGGCGCCCACAAGGGGCGCCCCTACGGTTGCGTGCAGGACGATAGCGACCTTCCCCTCAAGGGGGGGAGTGATGGGCAGTGCGGTCACCCTTGGATTGATCCACCTCCACCGTTGAAATAGACTTAAGATCCTTTCCAGCTTGATTGCCGGCTGGGCCAGACGGCCCATCGCCCCCTGGAGGACTCCATGCACCGTCGAGAACTGTTGCGAACCGCGCCTCTTCTGCTTGCCGGTTCCCTGGGAATGCCGGCGGAGGCCCGCGCCGGCCGCTCGAAGGCAAAGGGCGCGTCCCGATTGCGGACCGCCATCTGCGCCTACTCCTTCAGGACCCCGCTGGAGTCGAAGGCCCTGACCTATGCCGACCTGGTCCACATGGCGGTGGAGCAGGAGATCGACGGCCTGGACCTGACTGTCTACTGGTTTCCGAGCACGGAAGACGATTTCCTGCTGCCCCTCAAGCAGCTGGCCTACCGGAGCGCGGTGGAGATCTACAGCATCTCGATTCGGACCGACCTCTGCCGGCCCACCCCGCGGGCGCAGGCTCAAGAACTACAGGAGATCCGCAAGTGGATTGAAGTGGCCCACAAGCTGGGCGCCGGCCACATTCGCATCTTCGGGGGGGAAGCCCCTCCGGGCGCCAGCCTGGAGCAGGCGGCCGACTGGGCCGTTTCCGTGCTGGGCCGGGCGGCCGAAGAGTCCGGCAAGCGAGGGGTTATCCTGGGACTGGAAAACCACGGCGGCATCACCGCCAGAGCCGAGACCATGATTCGCATCCTGGAGAGGGTGGACTCCCCCTGGGTGGGCATCAACCTGGACACGGGCAACTTCCTTGAGGACCCCTACCGGCAGATCGAGGCCTGCGCCCCCTACGCGGTCAACGTTCAGGTCAAGACCAGGGTGACGGGACCGGAGGGAGAGCCGGTGCCCGCCGACTGGGACCGAATCCTCAAAACCCTGGCCGCTGCCGGCTACAAGGGCTATCTGGCACTCGAGTACGAGGGCGAGGAGGACCCGGTCACTGCCGTCCCCCGGTTTCTGCGGAAGCTGAAGGCGCTGGCGACCCGATACGGCACGTGAGAGCCGCCTCCATCCTCGGGCGACCCTGCTCTCACCCTGTGGACCCGGCCCAGGCTTCAGAGCTGCAGGGCTCGCTCGGACTGCAGGCAGAAGAACTTGCGCACCGTTTCCTCGATGGTCCAGACCGAGCTGAGCCCCTCGCTGAAGTGCAGCATCTTTCCGGGCACAATCGGGCAGCACTCCCCATTCTCCGAGCGAATCTCGCCCTTTCCGGCCAGAATATAAACGGTTTCGTTCCAGGTGTACTCCCATCGAAACTGGCCGGGCAGACACTGCCAGATGCCGCTGCAGGAGGTCTTGTCCGGGGTGATGAAGACCAGGGCCCCCGTGGCGTCGGGGCTGCCCCCCAGAATATTGCCGGCGGGAATCGGCCAGGGGTCCAGCTTCACGTCGTCCCAGGAAAAAGTAGATAGTGGGTTCATGGTTCATCCTCCTCCGCCCCCGTTCTCACCGGGGAGCAGTCCGTGGGCTGACGCCCACGGCTAATTGCGGACGCCGCATTCGCGGCTTACTGGAACCCCGGGCGAGCGCCCGGGGATTATCTCTCCATCGCCTGAAGTTGCTTCCAGATCCATTCTCCCAGAACCCGGTGTCCCCGAGCGGTCAGGTGAATTCCGTCCGGCCAGAGCAGCCCCGCGGGAACCTGGCTGCCCTGGTAGAAGGGGGCCAAGCAATCCACGCAGTCTGCACCGGCGCGGCGGGCCTCCCGGGAGGCCCGCAGGCTGAACGAGCGCACGGCCTCCTCCCGGGCCGGAAAGGGCGTCGGCCCCAGAACCACCACCACCGATCCCAGGTGCTTGAGCCTGCTTACAATGGCGCCCAGGCTTTCGCCATAGTCTTCTTCGGAAACGGACTGGTAGACGTCGTTCAGGCCGAACATGACGAAGCTCAGGTCGGGAGGGGAAGCGGTGCGCTCAGACCAGTGCAGGCGGCCGGCGCCGTCCGCGGCGGTGGCCCCTCCCACGGCGTGGTTGTAGGTCTGGAACCGATCGTGCCCGGCCAACTGCTTCATTTTGCCCAGAAGGAAATCGGGATAGCCCTGCTGCCGGGAGACAAAGCCGCACCCCTGGGTGATGGAGTCTCCAAGAAAATCGATGCGCTGGATGCGGCCCTGACGAATGCTCTCCAGAATCGATTCCTGCCGTGAAACGTTACCGACGCTCATGGCTCTCCTTCTCATATTGGAAACAACACCTGTTTCACTCTCGTATGATCCGCACGCCAGGGCAGGGGGCCGGCCTAATAGCCGACGGCGGCGCTCGCCTTGTAGGGCTCCACCCCGCTTCGCAGCAAACCGGACTTGCGATCGATCAGAATGGCGTTGGGACGGGCGAAGTAGGAGCTGAGAAAATGCTCTTCCCTCACCGAAACCTGGTGGCCGTGCGATCGCACAGCCTCGATCACCTCGGCTGGCAGTCGGGCATCCAGCTGAAGTGGGCTGCCTTCGCAGTGAATGCGGGGCGCGCTGACAGCCGCCTGCATCCCCAGCCCGAAATCCACCACGTTGTGGATGACCTGCTGAACCGCCGTCAGCACCTTGCGTCCGCCCGGGGAGCCCACCGCCAGAAAGGGACCCCCTTGGTCGAAAACCAGCGCCGGCGTTCCGGCGTGAAGAGCCCGCTTGGCTGGCGCCATCGAGTTGATCTTCCCCGGCTCGGGGTCGAACCACATCATTCCGTTGTTCAAGGCGATCCCGGTGCCGGGCACTACCACGCCCGAACCGAACAACTGGCCCAGGGAGGCCGTCAGAGAGACCAGGTTGCGCTGCTTGTCCACCACCGTCAGATGGGTGGTGTGCTGTTCGGCGGCGTCGATGCCGCTGGGCGGCCGCATGCCGGCCGGTCTGCCGCCGGGCTGCAACAGCCAGGGGTCCCCCGCCGGCTGGCTGACCGGAGGGCCCTCCGGCCGGATGCGGCTGCGCCTCTCGGCAGCGTAGTCGTCGGACTGCAATCCTTCCAGGGGAATGGGGTCGAAGTCGGGGTCCCCGAGATGGATGAAGCGATCGCCAAAGGCCATCCGTTGAGCCTCGGCCAGCAAGTGCAGGGTGGGAGCCGTGTTGTGACCGGAGGCGGCAAGATCGTATCCCTCCAGGATTTTGAACATCTGGGCCACGGTGGGGCCGCCGCTGTTGGTGGAAACCAGCGCGATCCTCCGTCCGCGGTAGTCCACCCACTGGGGATCGCGCAGCCGCACCCGATAGTCGGCCAGATCCTCAGGGGTGAGGATGCCGCCATGGTCGGCCAGGAAGCCGGCAATGGTCCGCCCGATCTCTCCCCGGTAGAAGCTGTCGGGGCCCTCCTCGGCAATCTGTCGCAGGGTTCGGGCCAGATCTTTCTGGACCAGCCACTCCGCCTTCCCGATGTCGTCCGCGTTGGCCGTCTTGAGCGGGGTCCCGTCGGCATGAAAAAAGGCGGCCATGGTGTGCCGGAAGGGCTGCAGCCGCCTCAATCCGGCCGCGCAGTTGGCGAAGACGTACCAATCCACCGGGAACCCATTCCCGGCCAGGCGAATGGCCGGGGCCATGACCTCGGCCAGGGACAGCGTGCCCATGGTTTCCAGCAGCCTGACGTAGGTGGCGACGGCCCCCGGCACGGCGACCGAACGGTAACCCGTTTCGGCGGCCTCATCCCGGGTGGCGCGCCAGCCGTAGATTCCCCCGCCCTTGAGGCCGGGATCCATCAGCTCGAACAGGTCCTCGCGGGCGGCCCGGGGAAGGACGCCGGCTCCATCCAGCGTGAGCGTCCGACCGCTGGAAGCGTGGTGAGCCACCACGCAGGCGACTCCTCCCAGCCCGCTCATGAAGGGTTCCACCACTCCCACGGCAAAAGCCGCCGCCACGGCGGCGTCGGCGGCGTTGCCGCCCCTCTGGAGAATCTCCACCCCGGCTTCAGCGGCCAGGGGGTGCATGGCGGTCACCAGGCCGTTGGCAACCGCCACTTCGCTCTTGTCGATAAGTAGTCGGCTGCGCTGGACCGGCATGGGGTCTCTCCCTCGACTGGCTGGTTCGGAAAAGCGAAATCTTAGAACAGAGGATGGCCGGTCGGCAAGGGGAGGGCCGTTCATTCCACCCCCAAATCACCAGGTGCAAGCCGAACATGGTCTACACCGTACCCCCCAACGGATCAGCCTTTGCCTGGAGGCTCGGCTTCTGCGGTTCCCCTCCAGGACGGAGTGATTGCCCCTGGGAGCGCGGGCGTCCCGCCCGCATCCTTTTCCTTTTGGGGGTCGTTGAGCATCAGCGCGACTTTGCGGGCAGCCACCACGTTGGCAAAAACCGCAACGGCCAAGCCGAAGGAGAACCAAGGCGCCGTTGCCGGTCGATCCAAGTGGAGGAGTTGGCCGAGGCTGCGCCAGGCTTTGGGTGGGCGGGACGCCCGCGCTCCCAGGAAGCCATCATCCACACGATAAACCGGGACCATGGTTTACACGTTCCCAAGGAATCCAGCAAGGAGCCTTGTGCAGGCCTCAAGAATCACTCCCCCCCTTGAGGGGGAGTCGGCAAGACAAGGGCGAAGCCCGCAGTCGAGCCGGAGGGGGGCAAACACCGTGCGCCGTAAGTGGCTACCCGGCGCGGGGGCAGCGCGCCGGCAGCGCACTCCCGCCGGGCCGGGTGAAAGATTTTACTTTGCCTCCAATCGGGATATGCCGAACAATAGGCCGGGAGCGAGGAGGCGCGCCCGGGTTCGGACTGCCGGCGCCCGCGCCATCCGGAGAGCCTGGAGACACCCGATGACCGATTCCCAGGGCCCCGCCAAGGAGGGCTGGCGGGGGCGTTTTTTCGAAGACTTCGAGATCGGGGACATCTATCGCTATCCCCACGGCCGGACGGTCACCGAGCTGGACAACTCCCTGTTCACCCATATCACGCTGAACACCAACCCCTTGCACTTCGACAGACAGTATGCCCGGAAGTCCCGCTGGGGCCGGATTCTGGTGAACAGCACCTTCACCCTGGCGCTGGTCACCGGCATGAGCACCACCGACGTCAGTCAGAACGCCATGGCCAATCTCGGCTGGGAGAAGGTTCGACTGCCCAATCCCGTCTTCATCGGGGACACCCTCTATTGCCAATCGGAAGTGCTGGCCAAGAGGGCCTCCAAGTCCCACCCCGAGGCCGGGATCGTCACCGTCCGTTCCCTCGGGGTCAATCAGGACGGCAAGGTGGTGATCGACCTGACCCGGCAGGTCATGGTGTACCGGCGCGGCCATTCCCCGAAACCGGGGGAGTTTCCCACGATCCAGTGAACCAGCGAGCACGCGGCATGCACCTGATGCGTTCATGGCTCTTCGTTCCGGGCAACCGGCCGCGCATGATCCAGAAGGCGCCCAGCCTGGGGGCCGACGTGATCGTCTACGATCTGGAGGATGCCCTTCCCTCGGCTGAAAAAGCCTCGGGACGGCGCCTGGTGGCCGAGGCGCTCGAGGCCCCGCCGGGGCGCTCGCTGCGTTACGTGCGGGTTGAGGCCGACCCCCAGGCCGGTCTGGAGGATGCCCGGTCCGTGGTCCGGCCGGGACTGGACGGGCTGGTGCTGCCCAAGGTATCCGCTGTTCCCCATCTGCAACAGACGGATGCCGCGCTTGGGGCGTTGGAAGCCCGGGCGGGAATGGAGCCGGGAAGCGTGCGCATCCTGGCCATGATCGAAAGCGTGCGCGGATTGCTGGCGGCCCCCGCCATCGCCGCCGCCTGCCCCAGAATGGTGGGCCTCTTCTTCGGGGCGGAGGATTTCACCCTGGACCTTGGAGTCTTGGCATCGGAGGAGGAGGGCCCGGACGAAATGCTCTACGCCCGTTCGGCGGTGGCCGTGGCCGCGGCAAGCCGCGGACTGGTGGCCGTGGACCGCATCGTACCCGAGTTCCAAACGCTGGAGCCGCTGGCCGCCGATTCGAAACGGGCCCGCCAGCTGGGCTTTGGCGGCAAGGGGATCATCCACCCCCGGCAGATCGCCTGCGTCCACCAGGCCTTCACCCCTTCCGAAAAGCAGGTCGAAAAAGCCCGGCAGGTGATCCAGCGATTCGAACAGGCTCACCGGGAAGGCGCGGGCACGGTGCAGGTGGAGGGCAAGATGGTCGATTGGCCCATCGTCGAAAAAGCCCGGCGCCTGGTCCGGATGGCGGAGGCCTCCAAGTCCGAAAAGCCGGAATGACCTCGACCCGGCCAGGGATCCGTTCCGCAACAACTCTAGACTCCTTGAGCGACGACAACATTGACAAATGAGTCAAGTTTCGCAGATGGATCAAGTTCACGCGGCAAGCGGATTTCCACCGCTCAGCGCGAACCGGGCAGCACGGAGATGAGCAGCGAACCACAAATGGACACGAATGAACACAAATTTCTTTTGAAAAAAGAAGTGTTCCAAGTCGTGGGTTGCGCGATGGAAGTGCTCAACAGGCTAGGGCATGGCTTACTGGAAAAGCCGTATGAAAACGCACTGGTTGTGGAATTCGGGCTGAACCGGATTCCCTTCAAGCAACAGCCAGGCTTTAATGTGATCTACAAGAGCGTCCGAGTCGGCGAGTATTTTCCCGACCTGATCGTGTTCGATCGGATCGTTGTAGATACCAAGACCATTGACCGGATCACCGATTTGGAACGGGGACAGATTCTCAACTACCTGAAGATCACGCAACTCACAGTAGGATTGATCCTTAATTTCAAGCGTCCCCAACTTGAATGGGAGAGGCTGGTTCTATGACATCATTCGTGTCCATTTGTGTGAATTTGTGGTTCTATTTCCCCTCCATGCTTGTCGGTCTGAGGCACAGCCTCGCTAGATCTCTTGATTCGAAACAACATTGATAGATGAGTCAAGTTTCGTGAATTTCGACTGTAGATTGTGGATTTGGGGCACAACCAGTGGTCCTAAACCCCCAAACAACAATCAGTCTCTTCGTGGTTCTTCGTGTCCCTTCGTGGATATCTTTTTCCCCTAGCTTGTCGGTCTGAGGCACGGCCTCGCTAGCTTCATGAAACCACCCGCACCCCTGCAGGGCATTCGCATCCTGGCCATCGAGCAGTTCGGCGCCGGTCCCTGGTCCAGCATGTTGCTGGCCGACCTGGGAGCAGAGGTGATCAAGATCGAAAACCCCCTCAGCCGAGGCGACATCGCCCGCCAGGTGGCTTCCGAAATCGAAGGCGACGACAGCGTCTACTTCCAGAGCTTCAACCGCAACAAGAAGAGCATCACCCTCAACCTGAACCACCCCGAGGCACCGGCCGTGCTCCATCCACTGGTCGGCCGGTCCGATTGCGTCTTCAACAACCTGCGCGGCGACCTGCCCGCCCGGATGGGCCTGGACTACACCAGCCTCAGCCGGGTCAAGCGGTCCATCGTCTGCGCCTCCCTCTCGGCCTTCGGACGCAGCGGGCAACGGGCCTCTGAACCCGGGTACGACTACCTGATGCAGGGATACGCCGGCTGGATGAGCCTGACCGGCGACCCCCAGGGTCCGCCGCAGAAGGCGGGGCTGTCATTGGTGGATCTGGGCGCGGGGGCCCTGGCGGCCCTGGGCCTGGTGAGCGCCGTGATGCGGGCGCGCGATACGGGAGTGGGCTGCGACGTGGACGTCAGCCTGTTCGACACGGCTCTTTCCCAACTGGGCTATGTCGGCGCCTGGCACCTGACCAATGGCTACCAGCCCCAGCGAACTCCCGATTCCTCCCATCCGACACAGGTGCCCAGCCAGTTGCTGCCCACCCGGGACGGCTGGCTGGTGGTCATGTGCGCCAAGGAAAAATTCTACCGCAACCTGGTCGGAATTCTGGGAGTTCCGGAACTAGCCCTGGACCCCCGGTTCGACACCTTCGCCCGGCGGCTGGAGCACCGGGAGGAACTGGCGCCCCTGCTGAAAACCCGGACCCGGAGCCGCACCACTGCCGAGTGGCTACGGCTGCTGAAGGGCCAGGTGCCCTGTGCGCCGGTCAACTCGGTGGAGGAGGCCCTGCAAGACCCGCAAGTGCGGGAAGGCCGCATGATCGTCGAAACCGACCATCCGGAATTGGGCGTGGTGCGCCAGGTCGCCGGCGCCATCAAGATCAGCGACCACGCCCCGGCCCACCGCCGCGGCCCCGGACTGGGGGAACACACCGACCAGATCCTGAAGGACATCCTCGAGATGACGCCGGACCGGGTCCGACAGCTCCGGGAGAAGGGCGTCGTCTGACAGCAACGGCTCGAACTCCGGCCTCGAAGGCAGCCGGGGCGGCGAGAGACCTACGGACTCGGGAAACCCTATGCTTGACGCACCCTTTTTCAGGAAATACCTACTGCCTGGCTTCGTCTTTCAGTCCATTGTCATCGGCGGCGGCTACGGCACCGGCCGGGAACTGGTGGAGTTCTTCCTGAAGTTCGGGCCCCTGGGCGGGCTGCTGGGGATGGTGCTGTCGACGGCTATCTGGTCAGCCGTCTGCCTGGTGACCTTCGAGCTGGCGCGGCGGACCGGTTCCTATGACTACCGGGCCTTCACCCGGCAGTTGCTCCACCGCTGGTGGTTCCTCTACGAGATCTGCTACCTGGTCATGATGCTGCTGAGCCTGGCGGTCATCGCCGCCGCCAGCGGCAGCATCGTCGAAGCCGTCTTCTCCCTCCCCTACCATGCCGGCGTTCTCGGCATCATGGCCTGCGTGGGAATCCTGGTCTTCAAGGGAACCGCGGTGATCGAGAAGTCGTTTGCGGTGTGGTCTTTCGTCCTCTACGCCATCTACCTGGTCTTCCTGGTCTGGAGCCTTTCCCAGTTTTTTGGAGGCAAGCCCTGGCCCTCGCTGGAAATCAAGCCGGGATGGTTCCTGGCGGGCGTCAAGTATGCCGGATACAACATGGTGGTCATCCCGGCCCTTCTGTTCTGCATCCGCCATATCCGCAAGCCCCGGGAAGCTGTCGGGGCCGGCATACTGGTGGGGCCCATCGGCATGATCCCGGCCGTTTTCTTTTTTCTGGCCATGGTCACCCAGTATCCGGCGGTGGTGGATCAGACCGTTCCCGCCAATTTTCTCCTGGGAGCCCTGGGGTCCACCACCTTCCAGGTCATCTTTCAGGTGGTCCTGCTGGGAACGCTGATCGAGTCCGGAACCGGGATGATTCACGCCTTCAACGAGAGGGTAGCCGGCGTTCTTGCCGAACGTCAGGCCGTCCTGCCCGCCTACCTTCGCCCGGCGGTGGCGCTCCTGCTGCTGGCGGCGGCCTCCGCTATCGCCCAACTGGGATTGATCGACCTGGTGGCCAAAGGCTATGGCAGTGCCACCTGGGGCGTGATTCTCTGCTACGTCCTGCCCGTGCTGACGGTCGGGGTATGGAAGATCTGGCCGCGTCGGGATGGGGGGTGAGGTGGGAGTTGGCGCCAAGGTTTTCAGAGTCAGCCCGCAAAGTCCGACTATTCAGACCAAGAGATTCGTTGGAGTACCCGGAATCCTGTGAAATTCTGCTTCACCAGGCTCAACTAACCATGCCAGAAACTCTTGTGGTGTGATGTCTCTCGAAAGCACACGAAGCACGGCTTCGATAAACGGGACATGTTCAACCAATGTAACAACGCGAGAAGCTGTAGCTTTCATCTTTGACGTCTCATCAAACCTTGGTTTTGCTAACGTAACACGGACAATATCATCTTCATAATCCATCGCCTTTTGCAATACCGCAAATGCCGCTTCTTTCTTGACCAATCCGGTCTTCCGTGTAGCCGTCTTAACCTCTAATAGAATGGAGACATCATCAAGTCTGACGAGAATATCCGGCTCATTCATTCGTCTGCCGTCGTCCCTAACGGTCACGCTCCACGCTTTCTCGCACCTCAGGAGACGCACGATCGCATCCTCATAATCTCTTTCCATCAATTTGGCACAATCCGTCACTTCGTCCTTCAACCCCAACCGTTCTGCCAACTTGTCATGTACGGTAGCGAATCGGTTTGGTCCGAATTCAGTTTCTTCCCTTATTGCTTTCAATAGTGCCTCAGCTCGATCGCGATTACCGACTATCTCCGTGAGCCGCTCTGCTCCGAGATTCTCAAGATCTTCGAAGGTCGTTACTCCATACTGAATTAGTGCCATTGCACGTTGTCTGCCGAAGCCAGGCACGCGCGCGTGCTCGGCGATGCGAATGAGATCCAGGGCCTCCGCAGGAGAACCCCATCGTATTCGCCTCGCTAACATCCCTAGACAATTGCCCAGTGTCTGCGGACAGGAAAGATCAGGGACAGCCGCAATGGTGCGCAAGCCATCAAGAATCCAGCTAACGTCTGCTGCAAGTCGATGAACGCTCCCCGAACTCATTTTGGTCCGTCGGAAAATTGTCCTCTCTTTCTCGCCTTCAACAAACAGAATCAAAGCGTGTACGCTTTGGCAGAGACGAGAATCCGTTCGATCCAGTGCACGGAATAGCTGTTGGCCTGTCACGAAGGTTGCAGATCCAAGAGCGGTGCCGCTAATTGGAAATGGGAGAAATCGACTAGGCATTTGTCCCTGGAACTCGTCGCTACTACAAACCCAGTGGATTAGTCCCCCAATAAAGTCCTGAAATCGCTCATCCAATCTCTCGGAGTTCCCCTCGAGCAACCCTACAAATGCTCGCGCGGTCGGAGGCAATAAGCCTGACCGGGCAGTCGCTTGTCCGAGTGGCGTGACCACGTAGCTCTCGTCGTGCTGCTCTACAAAATCTGAATCCACTAGCCACTCTAATGCACCCTCTGCTTTCTCGAGTATCTCCTCTAGGCGGCCTGGATTATGCTCGAGAATGAGATGCCAGAAATAGGTGTTCTTAAAAAAATCACGAAGGGCAGGTACGGTTTGAACTGCCCCGGCACTAACCAGAGTAAGTACAGCTCGGCGCATAGTAAGTTGGGCAAGCTGCGATTTAACGTGATCGTTTTCAGGAAGCACAATCTTGTTTGCATGGCTATTTTCTGGATTGTTTTTGGGAATAAGTACAGCGTAACCCAGATCGTGCATTCCCAGCCTTCCAGCTCGTCCGGACATATTTCGATAGTCCACTCGAGAAATTCGGGTACCGGCACGGTTGCCGTACTGATAGGTGAGCTTTGGGAAAACCACCGTCCTAAAGGGAAAGTTAACCCCGGCCGCGAGTGTTGACGTCGCAAAACAGACATCGAATTCATCATTCAGGAAACCGTCCTCTATGACCTGTCGCTCCTGTGGCGCAAGATCGGCGGTATGTATGGCTATGCGCCGTTCCGCGGAATTCTGTAAGTTTGCGGAACCTTCGGTAGGTTCTGAAAACAACTCAAGCTGTTCAGCTACACTTATGCCCGATGCATGTTTCTGCCGCCGATTTCCGAAATCACGCGCGTAGTCAGCAGCTTCACGTCGGGTTTCGGTGAAGACCAAAATAGGCGTGCGTTCTAGTTCTATGAGATGGTTTACAACATCGAGGGTGGCACTCGGATACCGAACATAGGTAGGGTTAACTTCTCCGTCATCTTGACCGAAGGTCACGCCATAGCATTGTTCTTGGTACCAGATTTCCTGGCGTAGGTCGACAGCCCGAGAATGACTTTGAACTAGTCTACAACCGATCCAAGACGCAAGATCATCCGGGTTTTGCACTGTTGCGGTCAATGCAAGAAACTGACTTACCCCTCGTTGGCGGAGCAAGGCGCAGAAAATTTCGATCCCAGGACCTCTGGCTGAATCACCAATGATCTGCAGTTCGTCTGCAACTACAACGCTGTCTCGAGGGTCGATTTGACCTGCTAGAACCAGAATAAGGCCTTTTTCGTAGGTGGCAACTAAGACATCGGACTGAACATCGCCTTCCTCACGGTCACCAGTGCTTAGCCCGACGGTTCCGAAGGGGTTTGCCTGTTCGCCACCGAATTTGGCAGTAAAGTCGGAGTACTTCTGGTAAGCGAGCGCCTTGTGTGAAACAAGGTACAAACTTCTATGTCCGTGGCGTAAAGCTTGATGTACTGCGATTTCTCCGACGAGGGTCTTCCCGGAGGAAGTGGGAGCGCAGACGATGAGGCTTTGACCAGCTGCTGCACCGGCGTCTGAAGCTTTTTGCTGAATGTCAGTTAGGCGCTCTATTCCCCATGTTCGCAGTGAAGCTCTAAGAGGCTGGTCCACGCCGGGTCCCCACAATTTTTCGGGATCGCTCATAACTTTCCTTATTGACTAAAGGGACTCTGACTATTGATCCACCCAGTTAGTAAATTTCTGACGTGTTCTGACGATAATTGGGCAGAAACGACCGTGAATTCTTGGATAGAGCTCATTGAAAGGCTAGTGACATCGAGTCATATTACACTCCAGCTGCCAAGTTTGCACTTTCCTCCTGCGCAGCCGGGCACGGGCTGGGGTATCCGCTCTTGGGAGAGGTTGCACTCGGGAGGCGAGCGCAGATGCTCAGCGATAGGCATGGTGCTATCTCCAGTCCAGACCCGTCTTGGAATCAGTGCTGTCCAAAAATAGTCCCCGGGCGCCCGCCCGGGGGTTCCAGTAAGCCGCGAAGGCGGCGTCCGCACTTAGCCGTGGGCGTAAGCCCATGGAAAAGGTGCCCTCTCAGGGTTGAGCCGCGAAGGCGGCGACAGCAATGGTCGCGCTAAGAGATGCAGGCGTGCGTAGATTCAGGTCAGCAGATATTTGATGACAGCGCCTCCAACAAATAGACCGATAGCGCCCAAAAAGGCATTCACATACTTCAACCCACCTTGCAACCCGGAAACATCTCCTCTCAGGTCGGAAACTTCCTTGGAAAGATCCGTGCGGACCTGATGGATGGCACTTGTTAACCGTGCCTCCATTGCAGCCATCACCTTGGTCAGGCGCAACTCCAGCTGGGCGATTTCCTCGCTGCTCATTGTCCTTGGTCCCGTTTCCTCATAATTGATGTCTGCAAAACCAATGTCCTATGTAAGCGGCAGAAGGTGAGCCATATGACTGGCCGGAAGACCTCAAGGCCTCGAAGGCCACCACCTGGGATTGCCCGTGCCGCTGATATCTACTCACGGGACGGGGTGTCTACCCCCTCTGGCTCGATGCGGGCTACGCCCTAGTCTCACCGACTTCCCGTCCATTCACTATAACGTTCCATGACCGCGTTGCTGAACGCAATGATTCTTCGGTCTTGTTCACTGATTTCGGGATCGTTTGTGTTGGCGAAAAATGCATGATGTGTCTCAATTGTCACTGGATTGCAGTTCAATTCCTCGATGAATGCCTGATGCTCCTCGCCTGAGCGAAATATGATTACCGGTACGGGTGTGCCCCTTCCGTCGCTTAGTCCATCCTGCAGAAGTTGGTCCCCCTTTACACCTGTCAGGAATTGGAAGAATAGGAACTCGAGCGTGTCAGCTCTCAACGAGAAGAACCATAGATCTTTGCATAGTTCTATGTGTGTAGGCCGAGGTGCAGGGGTTATTGAACGCATTTCGTCGTAATAAATGCATGCAATGTGCGCCAGTACGGTTTGGTGAAAGCAAATCCTGAATGGACGAACAAATGCGGAGGGGCTCGTGGCTGCCCGGGCCCAATTCTCGCCCGCCCGAACGGGACTTGTTTCCTCTTCCGTTGGGGAAATGGTGAACTCCGGAAATTGTGAATAGTACCAGACGTGTTCCGACGTCTTGGTCCAGCCGTCCTGTTTCAACAGGTAGTTCTGTACCCGCTGGAAGGGTGTCTGGTCGAGACCAAATCTCTGGCGCCACATCCGATCGATGTCATGTGAAGAAGCAACCTGATCACTCGGTGTGTTGGAGTCACGAACGCGCGCGTAGACAGTCCCGGCGTAGAGTCGAACGCCGTCTTTTTCGTATTTCTTTTGGAGATAGTAAGGCTTTTCGGGGCGTTCCTTGATCACCAGCACTTCAAGTCGGCGGCCTTCCAGCGCGATCTGCTGAAGATAAATGTCGGGATAGACACCCCCGGCAAAACCGGCGTTGGATAAAGTGTTCACAATGTCCGCCTGAGTCCGGCGGGCGTCGGACTGTAAACCCACAACCGATCCTGTGTCGTCCACACCGTAGATGATGTAGCGATCTCCGGTGTGTCGAGGCGAGTTGGCAAGGCAGATAATATCCTTGATCAGGTCGCCGGTCTTGCCATGGGCATGGGGCTCACGTTTGAAGTCCCAGTAGTCCCCCTCTTTCCGGGTGTCGATCAGATTTCCAATGGTTTTGGCAAGGTCTGTCATATGGCGACTAACTTGTCCCCACCACTAAGGCAGATTTCGCAGGGGATCAGCTTCGGCACTACGAGTTCGCGGATATGGTCGAGGGCTCCAGCCCCGTGCATATTCGCGCAGACGCTATCGAATGCAAGACATCCTATGCCCTTCCGGTGTGAAAAGGACCGTAGTCGGTCAACCGCTTGCTACACTTGTGCAGTTCGCCCTACGTAAACAGGCTGTGCCATTCCTTGTTGTCGCAGACAACAGCCTCGACACACAAATCCAACTGCCACAGTCCCTCCAGTGAGCAATGCGGGTTGGTCCTTTTCCCTTTTTGGCTCCCACGATCACGGATCAATCTCCAGACCCATTCCCCCGTCAGGAGGCCGGGCTGCGCGCCATCCCGCCTTCATCTGCCGGGCGAGCTGTTGCACGGTTCCGGAGCTGGACGGGGAAACCGCCAGGTTGACCAGTTCCAGGGGGTCGGCGGAGTGGTCGTAGAGTTCGGTGCCCTTGACGCCGCCGTCCAGGCCCACCCATTCGGTGTAGCGGTAGCGGTCGGTCCGCATGGATTGCCCCAGGCTGTGGTCGTGCCGCGGGAAGTGGCTGAAGGCAGCACGCTTCCAGGGGCGATCCGGATCGCTCAGCAGGGGAACCAGGTCGCTCCCCTCCACGTGCTTCGGAATGGGAAGATCGGCCAGCCGGCAGAGGGTCGGGTAGAGGTCCACCAGTTCCACCAGCGACTCGATCCCGGAGGGTTGGGAGCGACCGGGTGCCGCAATCAGCAGCGGCACTCGAGTGGCCCACTCGAAAAGTGTCATCTTGGCCCAGGTGCCATGCTCGCCCAGGTGCCAGCCATGGTCGCCCCAGAACACCACGATGGTCTTGTCTGACAGCCCGTGGGTTTCCAGTGCTTCCAGAAGCCGCCCCACCTGGGCATCCACGTAGCTGACACAAGCCAGATAAGCCTGCCAGACCCTGGCCTGGAGGGGGTCGGAAATGGGACCGCCGGGAGGGATTCCCCTGTAGCTGCGCAACTCCCAGCCGGCAAAGCGAAGCGCCTCTTCCCGGGACGACGGGTACTTGGGGAAGTCCAGGTCGATGCGCCAGACTTCCCGGGCCCTGGGGTGCCAGTAGGTCACCGAGTTGTAGATCGACCAGAGAGGGGCCCCGGCCGGCGGCTGGCGGTGCTCCGGAAGACGGATGCGGTCGAGCGGATACTTGTCGAAGTATTTCCTGGGAGCGACCAAGGGCAGGTGAGGGCGACGATATCCCACCGCCAGGAAGAAGGGCTGGTCCTTCGCGGCTGCCATGGCCGCAATGGCCTGCCCGGTCATGCGTCCGGCATAGAGGGTGTCGTCGGGCACGTCGGGAGCCTGAATGGCGGGACAATCGATTCTGGGAGAGATGACGGTGGGGACCCGGACCCGCTGGGCGAACTCCACCCTGGCGATGGCTGCTTCATCCACCGTCTCCCACATCTCCCGCTCCCGCCCGGGCGAGCTGGGCACGGACCAGCCTTCGGGATGGTCGGCTCCGTCGTGATAGATCTTGCCGAAGGACTGGGTGTGATACCCGTGGTTCTTGAAATGCTCCGGGAGGCTGAGGCTTTCCCGGAAGCGCTCGCGATCGAAGTCGTGACGATTGGAGTAGTGGCCGGTGGTGTCGGGCCGCAAGCCGAACATCAGGGACACTCGCGAGGGACTGCATTGGGGAGCCTGGCAGTAGGCCCGGCGGAAGGTAGTCCCCCGGGCGGCCAGCCGGTCGATGCTGGGGGTCTGAACGGCCTGCTCCCCGTAGCAGCCCAGCAGGGGCCGCAAATCGTCCGCGGCGATGAACAGGACGTTGGGGCGGTCCTTGGCCGGGGCGGCCGGGGAAGAGGCCACCAGCAGTGGCAGCGCGGCCGCCAGCAGCACGAGGACCACCCGTCGTGGGAGAACTCCTGTCTCGAAATTCATGGTGTCATCCTCGCCTCCTCCCGATCCTCTCGCAAACCGGCCGGGGCCCCGGCCGGCATCGCAGCCAGGTCCGCCCGGTTGCGCAGGGACGGGACTACTGTTTTCGCGGATTCCACCAGCCGTCCAGCAGTCGTTCCAGTTCCCGCTGGCGCTTCCTCAGTTGGGAACTCCCGGCCAGATTGTTCAACTCGTTGGGGTCGGCAATCAAATCGAAGAGCATTTTCTCCTTGTCAGACCCCTCGGGGAGGATCAACTTGTGGTTCCCCCAGCGCACCCAGCGGTAGAGGACCTCTGCTTCAGGCTGTTCCAGTTCCATGGCGTAGCCCCGATAGATCTCGCCGAAGACCGCCCGCGGCGGCAGGGAAGCCCGCCCCCGCACGGCCGGCAGCAGGTTCACCCCCGGAAGCTTCCTGCCCGCCTCCTCGATGCCGGCCGCGGCCAGCAGCGTGGGCGCCAGGTCGACGGTGCTCACCAGGCCGGCATGGGTCCCGGGTCTGGCCTCATCCTCCCAAGCGATCAGGATCGGGGTCCTGATTCCCTGCTCGAAGGGGGTGTTCTTGCTGCGCACCGACAAGTTGCCATTCTCCGGGTCCACCACGTAACCGTTGTCGACCACGAAGACCACCAGGGTTTGGCGTAGCAGTCCCCGCTGCCGCAAAGCGCCCAGCAGCTCTCCCACGGTCTCGTCCAACCAGCTGATACAGGCGTAATAGGGAACGAGGTGTGCGGGCAGGCGCGGATCCTCGGCATAGGCCTCGAGGTGCCTGCGGGGCGGATTGTGGGGCAGGTGGGGCAGGAAAGGCGCGTACCAGACGAAGAAGGGCTTTCCGGCCGCGGACGCCTGGTCGACGAAGTCATAAATGGGCTGCAGCGTCTGCCGCCCGATCGTCAGTCCGGCGTCGCCGTTGCCGTGCCCCGATTTCATGCCCAGTTTCGCAAAGGCCGGGTCCTTCTCGACCGGATGAGGCCTGGCCAGGGTCATCCCCTCGTCGAAGCCCGCGTTGGCGAAATCGCCTTCCCAGTGCTTGCCGGTTTGCAGGGTTCGGTATCCGGCCCGGGAGAGCAGACGCGGAAGGGTGGCCACCCGGCGCACCAGATAGCTGGCGCGATGCCGGTTCTCCAGGGTATGGGGCAGATCGAAATAGGGGCGGTTGAAGTAGACGCCGCTCTGATGGGGGTAGAGCCCGGTCAGCAGGGTGGCCAGGGAAGGGCGGCACAGGCTGTTGGGGACGTAGCCGTTGACAAATCGGGCCGAGCGGCTGGCCAGGTCGTCGATGTGGGGTGTCCGCACCAGCGGATTGCCCATGAAGCCGAAGTCGCCGTAGCCCTGATCGTCGGCAATGATGAGCAGGATGTTGGGAGGGGCGGCCCAGAGATGGCTGGCCATTCCCAGGCAGAGCATCGCCAGCAGAAGAATGGGCAGGCACCTCCAGCGTCGCTCGAGCCACGGTCGGGTGCCCGGAGAAGGAACCTTGATTTTCAGCATCTCACAACCCGCGTTCCTGGCCGTCGGGCGGGATTCCGCCACCTGCTTCGGTCTGCGCCGGGGCGAATTTCAGGTCCGCCAACGCCGCCGGACGCTCGGCATGCCGACACCTGCGATCCCGCCTTCCCCTGAAAGATTCGGGGTAAAACATCGATTGTGCAGCCTGGGGAATGGTCTGTCAATCGATCCGGCAACTGCGATAGAATGCCGGTCGAAACCCCTCAAGGAGAATGAATCATGCGGTCAGTCAGAACTATCGTGAGTCCCGTTTCCCGGAAGGATCGAACCCGGCTGCTGCCGGCCTTCTGCCTGCTCCTGCTGCTGGCGGGGTCCGGCTGCACCCTTTCTACCCCAACTCCACCGGAATTCGAGTCGCTGAGCCTCGGCAAGGACCAGTGGCAATACATCGGGGGGGACTGGGAGGAGAGCGGGGAGGGAGTGATGACCCCGCCCAGGAAGGCGGCCAACGAGCACCTGGCGTTCAACACCAGCCGGGCCTATGCCGACTTCGAGGCGGAGTTCGACTTCCGCTGGAACATCCAGAACTGCGGCGCAGGCCTGATGTTTCGCGCCACCGATGCCCAACACTACTACATGGTCCACTTCCCCTGCACCGGCCAGCAGTACCGGGCGGAACACTTCTGGGCGGCCATCTCCAAGGTGGACGAATCGGGGTGGGTCCAATTTCTGCAGAAGGAGCTGGTCCACGGCGTACCCAGCGAGATCGGGATCTGGCACACGGTCAGGCTGGTGGTCGAGGGGCCCGAGTTTCGTCTCTGGGTGAATGGCCGGCCGCTGCCGGTGGTCAGGGACGACACCTACGCCGGACCGGGCTTCGTGGGTCTGGAGAGCTTTAACGCCCGGGACCCCGACACCGTTGGCCCATACGGGGACCCTGTAGTCAATATCGGCGCGGGCAGCAGCTTCCGAAACGTGAGGATTCGCGGCCGGAAAGAGGGCTCGGTGGCCTGGGACCCGGGACCCAAGCCGGTCCGGAACTATGTCTACCCCCTGGGCGACACCCCCCTGGGTAAGTGGCAGTATGCCTCCAGCCTGGGGCGAGCTCCCAATGGCGACCTGCTCATGAAGCTCGCGGTCGCCAAGGAGCACCTGGTCCCCGGAGCCGTGCAGGTGCTGCTGCGCTCCACCAACAACGCAAGAAGCTGGTCCGAGCCCTGGAAGCTTCCGGAAGCCCTGAAGAACGGGAGCTTCCACACCGGTACCGACGGCCTGCTGCGGCTGCACTGGGTCCAGCATGAGCCGCCCTTCCGGATTCTGACCGCCGCCTCCAGCGACAACGGCAAGACCTGGTCGGACATCGAGGAGCGGGGCCGGCTCAGGTTCGCCAAGGGCTTGGAGGTCGGAAACGCCTACGTGGGGAAGGTGGTGGAGCTGAAGAACGGGACTCTGCTGCGCTTCGGATACGCGGTGGGACCCAACGAGAGCGTGCACGGCGCCATAATGGAGAAAGGCGGGGTTCGTTACTGGGGGCCCATCACCGAGGCCGATTTCGGCTTCTCCATTCGCTCCACCGACGGAGGCAAGACCTGGTCGGCGCCCGTCGACGTCAACGGCGCCAACCCCAGTCCTCAATACTTCATGGTGGCCAAGGAGACGGGTTCGGAGGTCTCGGCCGCCGAAACCCGCCAGGGGCACATCGTAGCCCTGACTCGGGCTTACACCTCGCCCTGGATGTGGGAGAGCTGGTCCACCGACGGGGGCAAGAGCTGGAGTCCGGCTGCCCGGGGACCCTTCCCCATGTATGCGGCTACCAACTCCATGACCTCCACCGAGTCCGGTTACCTGGTGATCGCCGGGCGCCACCCCGGGGTGGGCCTGCAGGTGAGCCGGGACGACGGCATGACCTGGCGGACGACCCGGATCGACACGCCCTTCTACGCCAACGGCTTTTCCCTGGAGGTGGAGCCGGACGTGGTGCTCTACATCTATGACGGCAAGTATTCCGACCCCCGCGTGCGGGCCCAGCTCATCCGGGTCACCCCAGAGACAGCCGAGCCGATTCGAGTTAGCGAGGGTTGAAGAAGAAGCTCCACGCCATGCTGCACTCTTGAGAAGAGGTGCGTGGGTTCTGGAACGAGGCTCTTGATTCGCCGCTTCGCGGCTGCGGCAGCCTGGGTTCATACGACCCCGGGCTCCCGCCCGGGGCTACACGAAGCCGCAGCTACGCTGCTTAATAAGGAAGATCTGTAGGAGACGTTCCCTCGACTGACCTGCCTCAACCGCGGCTACGCCGCTCTCCCTTAAACCCCGACACTGCAGGCAGGAAAGGAATTGTCTAAGGATAGTCCTCGGGCGGTGGCCAGGTGCAAGCCGATGGAACCCCGCCTTGCCTACCATCCCTTCCAGCTTCCGTCCTCGTGGCGGTATTGCCGGAAAGGCAGCGGCTGGTAGGGCATCTTGGCGATATCCTGCTCCTTGACCTCGACTCCCAGCCCCGGCAGATCGGTCACGTTGACGTAACCGTCCTTAATCTGCCATTCGTGCTCCACGAAGCGGTCGAATAGATCCCAATAGCCGGTCTCCTGGATCAGGAAATTGTTCATTACCGAATCGGCGGCCAGGCTGGCGCCATAGTAGAGCGGCCCGCCTCCGACGTGGGGAGCCATCAGCATCTGGTTCTGCTCGGCTGCCTTGGCGATCTCCAGCAGAGAGGTGATCCCGAAAGCATGGAGGGTGTCGGGCTGCAGCACGGCACAGGCCCGCTGGTCGATAATGGGTTTGAAGTCGTTCAGGGTAAAGAGCTTCTCTCCGGTGGCAATGGGCACCGGACTGTTCCTGGAAACCGCCAGCAAGGCCTCGATCGAGCCCACCTTGACGGGTTCTTCCAGAAAGAGGGGCTTGTAGGGGGCCACCCGGCGGGCATAGTCGATGCTGAGTTCCGGGGTGGGGCTTCCGTGGGTGTCCAGAAGGATATCGAAGTGGGGGCCCATGGCGCTGCGCATGGCCTCCACACAGGCCACGCTGTGGGCCACGGCGGCCTCGTCCATGGGCCAGGTCCGGGTCTCCAGGGGATTGCCCTTGACCCCGGCAAAGCCGGCCTCGGCCACCCTTTGGGCTTGCTCGACAGCCGTCTCAGGGCTGTCGAACAGGGCGCCTCCGGTGTAGACCCTGACCTTGTGGCGTCTTCGGCCTCCCAGGATGGTATGGATGGGCACCCCCCAGGCCTTGCCGGCGATGTCGTAAAGCGCGATGTTGATGGCCGCAATGGCCGTGCCGAAGGTAGCCCCGCCCTTCCAGGGGAGCCGGTTCTGGATGTCCTCCGTCAACCGGACCACGCCCAGCGGATCCTGTCCGATCAGCAGCGGCTTCCACTCGTGCAGGGTGGCCTCCACCGAAGGCACCAGCCACTCCCCGCTGCCTTCACCCCAGCCCACAATGCCGGCATCGGTGGTGATCTTCAGGAACAGCCAGGGCTTGGCCGTGCTTGAAATGAGTTCTCCGGTGTTGGGATCACGAATTTCTTGACCCGTCGGGACCGAAAATTTGTATGTCTGGATCCCGGTGATCTTCATGGCGCCTTTACCTCCTGATTGTGCGTAGCTGCTCTCCGGGGCCACTCCCAAGACCAGGCCTGCCGACCCGGCCTGGACCATGAAGCCGCGGCGAGACACCCGGGGACCCTCGCTTGCCGGCTGGTTCATAGCGCTCCCTCTCGATTTAACGATGGTTTCTTTCTGACGGATCCAAGCTCGGAAGCCGCTTCCCCGTCGGCCTGCGCTTGCAGGCGCCCGAGCGTTGGGGTTGGGGTTGGATTGACTGAGCGACGCCCAAAACTTAGTCTTTTCCGGATCGATTGTAAAGAGCCCGGGAAGCGCGGGTGCAGTACAATGGCTCGGGAGGTGAGGGGCGGTGGGCAGAAGGATCATTCTCGCGTCGGTCGCAATTCCATGCCTGTTGGGCCTGTGGCTGCCGGCCGCGGCTCAAGGCCTGCTCGAGACCCACCCGGACCTGGGGCGCCAGCTTCGCGAGGGTCTGCAACTTCTCTACAACTACGAACTGGACCCGGCCGAACGGGTCTTCAACCGGATGGTGAACGACTATCCGGATCGACCCATAGGCTACGTGCACCTGGGGGAAATCTCCTGGTGGAAAGCCCTGTTGGACAAGCGCAACAAACAGCTTGCCAGGTCTTTCGAGGAGCACACCACCCGAGCCATTGACAAGGGCGAGGCCCTGCTGGAAAAGGATGCGGGCGATTTCTTCGCCTGGCTCTACGTGGCGGCGGCCTACGCCAATCGCACCCGATTCAAGGTCAGCGTCACTCGAAGCTATTTTAGTGCCATGCTGGCCGGCTTGAAGGGCAAACACTACAACCAGAAGGCCGCCGAGTTGCGGCCGGACCACATCGACTGCCTGATGGGCATCGGCGGCTTCAACTACTTCAGCGGAGCCCTGCCGGCCGTCATCAAGCCCTTTGCTGCCATGATTGGGGCCCGAGGAGATCGGGAAGAGGGACTCAGGCAGTTGGAGACCGTCGCCAAAAAGGGCGAATATGGCCAGACCGCGGCCAAGCTCATCCTGTTGGGTGTGTACTTCAACGAACGCCGCTACGAAACCTACAGCGACCTGCTGTTCCAATTGATCGGCCAGTTCCCCTCCAACCCCGTCTTCTACCAATGGCTGAGCAACGCCTTCGTCTACCGGAAACAAGTCGATGAGGGGATTCGGGTGTTCAAGCAGTGGATCGAGGAAGCCGGCCAGGCCGGCGCCCCAAGACGCCCCCTGGAGTTCCTGGAGAAAGAGAAAGACCGGCTGGAGTGGCGCAGGGGCGGGTCGTAGGCGTGCAGGCCGCGGATACACGACTTTGAGCCCATGCACAGAATCGAAGGAGGGAGGACATGGCGAACCACGAGCCCCTGAACCAGCGGATACGTCAGATCCTGGCGAAGCGGGAGAAAGTCTCCGAGCGGAAGATGTTTGGCGGCGCCTGCTTCATGATCGACGGAAACATGTGCGTCGGCACATGGAAGGGATCGCTCATTGTGCGGCTTGACAAGAAGAACCACAATCGAACGCTTGCGGAACCGTACACGAAGCCGGCTGACATGAATGGTCGGGTCATGAAGGGATGGGCACTGGTGGAGCCGGCGGGCATCGAATCCGAAAACGATCTGACAGGCTGGGTAGACAAAGCCGCCAGGTTTGCCGAATCCCTTCCACCCAAGTGAAACTCCCCGAAGCCTCGCTTCATCCCCCGGACGGCAGCCCGGGATTCCAGCCGAGCCGCGGAGCGGCGGTAGCACTTAGCCGTGGGCGTAAGCCCATGGGAAGGAATGCCTCATCCCCCCGAGCCGCGAAGGCGGCGACAGCGGCTTTCTGAAGGCAGTTGGCGAAAGGGGGGGGGTGAGTGATGACTACGGTATCAATGCTGTAAGCAGTTGAAATGACACTTGTTAGATTCAATAAACCTACCTTGTTGCCCCCAAAACTGCCCCTAAATTATTGAGTGTAACTCCAAATGGGCGGCTTATTAGCTCCTGCTTCAGCGTCGCATCGATTTTCGTCTCTTTCGTTTGATCATGTCCGCTCCGTTCAGCAAATTCAGAATCGCCAAACAGAGTAATTCCACTTATTCAACAACGTCCCCTATTGGTTCGGGTGATCTGGGAATCGATCGCGTAGCGCGCACCGCTCGCGGGCGCGGCGTTGTGCGCCTCGTCAAGGATCAGCAGGGTCTGCGGCGCGAACTCTCCAAGCCAGTCGCGCAGGCCCGAGGCGTAGGTTTCGCCGATGAGCAGGCGATGAGAGATCAGGAAGCGGGAGTGGGTGGTCCAGGGATTGACCGAAAATCCGCGCTCGCGGCGCATACGCGTCACATACGCCCGGTCGAGAATGGTGAACGTGAGGCCGAAACGGGCCTCCATCTCGTCCTGCCACTGATCGAGCATCGCGGGCGGGCATGCGACAACAATCCGTTCAATGCGGCGGCGCAACAGCAGTTCGCGCGCGATCAGCCCGGCCTCGATGGTCTTGCCGAGCCCGACGTCGTCGGCAATGAACAGGTTGACGCGCGGCAGCCGAAGCGCCTTGCGCAGAGGGTCGAGCTGGTAGGCGTCGATGCGAATGCCGGCGCGGAAGGGTGCCTGAAAGAGATTGGGGTCGGTCGCGGTCACGCAGTTCCACGACAGGGTGCGGAGATAGGCCGCGAACAGCGCCGGATCGTCGAAACCCTTGTCCGCCACGGAGGACCAGCCGCCGTCCTCCAGGATGCGGGCGTCGATCTCGTGCTCCCACAATACCGACAGCGGCTCGCCCTGCGCGTCGTCGTCAAGGCACGACAGATCGACAAGCATGGCTTCGTCGGGTGACGGCGACGGCGTCACGTTCTCGACGAGGTAACGGCGTTGGCGGACCAGGGCGATGCGTCCGGGTTCAGGAGAGAGCGCCGTCATACCTTCGTCTCGTTAGCCCGAACCTCGAGCAGAGCGCATCGTTCCATCAACATGTCGAACGACTCGTTGTCGTCGAGCAGCATGCCGTCCGCCAACATTCTCGTGTAATCGTCAGAGAGGACGGCCAACCCGGCGCCTTCGGGAACGAGCTGAAGGTGTCCCGAGACCGCCGCTTCATAGTCAATCCGTACGCCGCGGGCGTCGTTCTCGGTGAAGAACATCGCCTTGTGGCGGGCGACCGACAGGGCGAGTGCACGGTCGGCGAGCGCCCTTGCCGCGATCCCGACCTCGTCGAGGCGCGCAAGATCATGCCAGTGCCTCGACAAACGCTCGCCACGCCGGCGCTCCTGGCGGCAGAAGACGTGAATCGCGGTCGCTTTTTCCCAGAAGGTCCGCTCCGCCAGCATGACGGTGGGGTGCGCTTCGGGAAACGTGAGACCGGGAAGATGTGCGGCCGCGTCGCACACAACGGGCCGGTTTGTGTGAGGCTCGCCCGTCGATCGGGCGCCGAACTCGACTATGACTTCCGGGGCGACAAAACCGCTTGTCTCGAACAACGGTTCGTACGCGACGTAGAGACGGTCCGCTTTCGCTCTGCACCTCGCCACGAATCCGGCGTCGGAGAGACCTTCTTCAACGATGGGGCAGGCCTCGTCCTGGACCCATTGTGCGAGGCGGGAGCGGATGGCTCGCGTCCAGCGCTTCTCCTGGCTGCGCGTAGGCGGCAGCGCTTCGTCGCCGGCGCCGGAAACCAGATCCGGCGCAAACGCCCGGATATCGTATGTGATGTCGATGTCTTCCGAGAACCGGCGACTCACGCGCCAGACCTTCGACAGCGACGTGCCGCCCTTGAAGGTCAGGTTTTCTGCGAACGGGGTCTCGAATAGGATGCCGAGCGTCGCGACGACCCAGACGTCCTTCTCCAGCAGATGTGCCTTGTGGCTGCCGCTTCGCTCCGCTACTTCGAGAGCGTCGCGCCTGTCGTCGGGCAAGAGATCCTGGAATCGCGCCTCAGGCATGCGCAATGCGGGTGCTCACCGGCTCCGCCATCCAGATGGGCATGACGGTCCGGGCGGCTGCTAGCTCGTCGCGATCCGCCTCCGAAAGCGTCGGCAGAACTACTTCGAGGCCGTCCTCAACCTCTTCGGGACCGAGCCATGCCAGAGCGCGGATGACGTCTCCGGCCCGGCGGTGCGGCGCCGCCAGTTGCCAGCGTGGAGCGTGACGCAACTCGACGATGGACTTGCCGAAGTGCAGCCTGCGGTTGGGACCGGAGGTGAGATAGACGGTGCGCACCGGATTCTGCGTGGTGAGGCGCAGGCAATTGGCTGCGGCGCCGCCACACGGCACTATCGTTTCGCCCCACATCTGCGACAGCGCGGCGATCGCCTTGCCGACCCGGGGCGCCCGAACGCCGAAGCGGGTCTCGATCGGGCGCACGTAGACGCCCTGGCAGATCCGCATGAGGTGGCCCGAGCGCGCGAGGCGCGACAACGCCTGGTGGACCGCGGCCTGCTTGCCGAGGTGAAGCAGGCCGGCCGGACACAGCGGCGTCGCCTCCGGAAGGGACTCGGCATGCTCCATGATGCGTCGGGAAAGGCCGCGCATTCTCATACTCCATGCTCAATTCGTCAGAAACTTGGTGATAATACTATCGCGTTACAACGCCCGACAAAAGCAAATTCGGCCTCGCGCTGGCGAATACGGAGCCTACGCGGCGTGTGTTGTGCCTGCGCTTCGGAACCCAAGCAAGGGTCGTCCCGCCTACCCGGAACCTTCTGTCGGATCGGATTGTGACGGCGGCGGGTCCGGGGGCGACAATGAGTTGACGGCGGAATCAGAAACCAATGCCGAAACGAACTGCAGGGTCTCCTCGACATCATCCTCGCGTCCGGCTGCTGGGAGCGCCGGACGCTGGCCTTCTCCATGCGGGAGATCCCATCGAGGACAACCGCAATCTGTCCTGCGCCTATGAAGATTCGGGTAATGGAAATTATTGGACTTCGTTGGAAGGGGGGTGGGGTGAGTGATGGGGATCGAACCCACGACCGCTGGAGCCACAATCCAGTGCTCTACCGACTGAGCTACACTCACCGCTGAAGGAAGCGGCCTAGACGTCCTCGACGGACCGGATACTTAGTTTAGTACAAGGCCGAGGGTCCTGCAAGGGCCGGGAGCCCAACCGAATCACCCGGCCCAGGCAGAAGCGGTTTACCTTCCGGCGCACGCCTCCAAACTCACTCCTAAGACTTCAAATCGGCCAGAGATGCGCCGAAATTGATGTGATAGGGCTTCCCATCCACGACCATGGCCGGGACCGAGGTTACCCCGGCCTCTTCGGCCTCGGCGATGCGATCGGGGGCCGTGCCGAGGTGAACGATCTCGACCGCGTAGCTCTCGGGGTTGAGAGCCCCCGCGAATTGGGTCTCCGCATCCACGCAGACCGGACAGCCCGCATGGTAGAAGGTAGCTGGTTTCTTCATGGTGATTCCTCCTTGTAGGGATCAGGGTTGGTTGAAAGAAAGCCCGGCCGCCGACTTGGGCCGGCATGGATGCGCCTCAATCCGGGGGAGTGGCGGCCAGAAACCGCCGCCAGCGCCGCTTCCGCACCACGGCCTCGGCTAGTTGGTGATCTCCGCAGTCCAGGCGCAACGAGGCCGTTCCGAAAGGCGCGTCTACAAAATCGCAGTGGTGGGGCCTGGATTCATCTGAATGACGGTAGGGGCGAAAGAAGCGGCAGGTGCAACACATCCTTTGGGGTTCGATGGCGCCGGATTCCTGCAGTTCCAGGATGACCTTGCTGAGGGCCGTATGCAGCGCCCGGCTCTCCAGTGGGCTGAGTCCGGCCAGGGCGCTGAGCAGCCCTTCCGGGAACTCGGTTCGCGTTGAAACCACACGAAGGCCCGCCGGCGCCAGGGACACCAATGCAGCTCGACCGTCCGCCGGATCGATGGTTTTTCGGACAAGCTGCTTGCGTTCCAGAGCCGAGATGACGCGGCTGGCAGTCGCCAGGGAAACGCCGAGTAGCTTGGCCAGGGTCCTGACCCGGTTGGCCCCCCGCTGCCTGAGCAGGGTCAGGACGGTATTCTGGGTGGGCGTCAGTCCCAGCGCTTCTCCTGCTTTCCACTGCCTGGTTCTCAAGTAGAGGCTTAACTGCGCCAATCCCGTGGCAGCCTGCTTGATGTCATCGGTTCTGGACATGGCTCATATAGTTAGCACTACTAAGTAATGATAGTCAAGTTTTTTGTAAAACCGTGTGGTGTTTCTTCACGATATTCAAACATGGGACGCGGAGTGTACCCCCCACCGGCTCGACTGCGGGCGATGCCGACTCCCCCTCAAGGGGGGAGTGTGTAAACCATGTTCGGCTTGCACATGACCCAAAATCACTCCCCCCTTGAGGGGGAGTCGCAGAAGTCGAGCCGAATGGCGAAGGCTGATGCGGTGGGGGGTGAACGGCTGGGCGTCGGGCCGTAGCGCATGGGCCACACGCCCCCAGACTCACGCCCGTGGACACCGCATTGCAGACAAGGTCTGGATGCAGGATTGGATCAGGGCCCGGGCCAGCAGGGAAGGATGTCTCCCGGTTCCGGCGTCGCATAACGAATGCCCCGGGCCACCGCCCTGGAAAGGCAGAGCGCGGCGGCATGGCAAATGGCAACCATGTCGTTGTCCTCTACCGGAGACTGTGCGGTTCCGTTGGCTGCGGCGAAAACCAGGTCGCCGTCGAAAGGAGTGTGCGAAGGAACAATGGCCCTGGCCAACCCGTCATGGGCCGCGATGGCCATGCGCTGCGCCTGGCTCCGGGTGAGGTCCGCGTCGGTTGCGACAACGGCGATGGTGGTGTTTGCTCCGGGCGCCAGGGCCGTGTGTTTTCCCAGGAAGGTTGCCTTGAGATCGGGCGCCTCCTCGGGGAGACCCGCCTGCCCGAACTCATCGCCGATCTCAAAGGGAGCAGCCCAGAACTTGCAGCTTCCCGGGATGGTGACCGAGCCGACCGGATTGGCCGCGACCAGCGCCCCCACCGTGATTCCATTCCCCAGCACCAGAGAAGCCGAACCGAGGCCTCCCTTGAGATTGGCGGTGGTTGCCCCCGTGCCGGCCCCGGCGGTGCCGAGTTCAAAGTCTGTCCCGGCGTTCTTCAGCGCCCGCCGGCCAAGGCCCCCGTACGGATTCTCCTTCCATTTCTTGTCGCCGCCGTTAAGCAGATCGAACAGGATGGCAGCCGGGACAATTGGAATCCGGACGGTGCCCACGGGGAATCCACGTCCGGTTTCCGCCATTGCGTCCACGACGCCGGATGCAGCATCGAGGCCGAAAGCGGACCCCCCGGACAAGACCAAGGCATCCACTTTCCGTACAAGACGGTCCGGCGCCAGCAGATCCGTCTCTCTCGTTCCCGGGGCTCCGCCCATGACGTGCACGGCCGCCGTGAACGGCTGCTCCGCCGTCAGTACGGTCGTCCCGGATTTGAGTGCGGCGTCGGAGGCATTTCCGACCCGAAACCCTTCGACGTCGGTGACAAGGTTGCGCGGCCCGGGTTCCAGGCAGGAGGAATCATGAGGTGCCAAAGTCATGCGTGGGAGTTTCCCGGCGGCAGGTTGGCGGCGATCGGGATTGCCATCGCTGCCGCTCTACAGGGGTTTCTGGAGAGGCTGATTATACATCCTGGAGTCCACCCGGGAGCGCGGGCGTCCCGCCCGCATCCTCTCCCTTGGGTTGTCGCTCAGTTTCCCTGCGATGGCGCACCCGTCCACCGTGCCGGCGGGAACCGCATGGGCACGGCCCAAGCAGAGCCCGGGCGTCTTTGCCGGTCGATCCGGGTCGAGGAGATGGGCGAGGCTTTGCCAGTGTTGTGCGGGCGGGACGCCCGCGCTCCCGGGTGGGCTTCCTCCCATGACGCAGGGATATCAAGGTCACGATATCGCAGATGCATTCGACCGCGGTTGGTCATTGAAGGTGGTCCATCCCTATTCGTGTTCATTCGTGGATATTGGTGGTTCTTCTTCAAAAACGATCGGCAGTTTCTTCCTCGAATGATCCGCCCCGTCGTCAGAGGCGGGGACGGAACTTTATTGTAGCTACTTTTATGGAGAAGGCATGCAGGTGTCGGTTCGAGAACTCAAGAGCAACCTTTCCAAGTACCTGAAGTTGGTGCGTCAGGGCGAACCTGTTGTGGTGACTTCTCACAGGACTCCTGTGGCGAGGCTGCTGCCCATCCCCAAAATCGAGAATGGAGGCCTCAGACAACTGCTGCGGTTTGACTGGATCCACTGGAGCGGCAAAAAGCCTCGGGGCGGTACCGTGTGCCCGGAAATCCGCGGAGAGTCCATAGCGGAGAGTGTGTTGGAAGACCGGGGATGATCCTCTACCTCTGCCTGTTTTGACCGTAAGCTCAACCGCGCCGCGGCCGTGCTGGGGGTGTCTTCATTGAAGCCGGGATAGACACCGGATGCGGGCGAGACGCCCGCGCTCCCGGGTGGGCTTCCTTCCATGACGCCGGGATATCAAGGTCACGATATCGCAGATGCATTCGACCGCGGTTGGTCATTGAAGGTGGTCCATCCCTATTCGTGTTCATTCGTGGATATTTTTTTCCTTTGTGCTCCTCGTGGGAAGCTCCTCCAATGGCCTTACTTCCACTCCGGATGCAAATGGGAGCGGAGGGCCTCCATGTCGAAATCCACACCCAGGCCGGGTTTTCCGCTCAGGCTGAACTCCTCGCCATGGAAGTTCATGGGCTCGGTCGTCAACCGGTTGTAGGCTTCTATGAAGGAGGTGCTGTGCTCCAGCCGGTAGAAGTTGGGCGTGTTCATCATGACGTGGGAACCGGCCACGATCTGCAGGGGCCCCATGGCGTTGTGGGGGCTCATGGGGATGTAGTAGGCCTCGGCCAGGCTGGAGATCTTGCGCAGCTCGGTGATGCCTCCGGTCCAGAGCACGTCGGGCATCAGATAGTCGGCCAGCCCCTGCTGCAGGATGGGCAGGACGTCGAAGCGGGTGAAGAGGCGCTCCCCCACGCAAATGGAAGGGGTCACGTGTTCTCGGACCGTCCGCAGGGCGTCGATGCTTTCGGGGGGCACCGGCTCCTCGAACCAGGCGATCTGGGACTCGTCGTAGAGGCGATTGGCCAGGCGGATGGCGGTCGGCACGTTGTAGTGGCCGTGGGCGTCGATCAGAATTTCCACCTTGTCTCCCACGGCTTCCCGAACCGCCTGCACGATGGCGCAGCCCAGGTCCTCCCCTTCGGCTGAAATCTGGCCGGAGAGATAGCCGGTGTGGAAGGGCTGCATCTCCAGGAAGGGATCCAGCTTGAGGGCCTGGTGCCCGGCCTCGACGGTGGCCTTGGCAGCCGCGCCATACTGCTCGGGGGTGCTGCAGCCGAAGAACCAGCCGTTGGCGTAGAGCCGGATGCTGTCCCGCAGCTTGCCGCCCAGCAGGTCGTAGACCGGGCGGCCCAGGGCCTTCCCCTTGATATCCCACAGGGCGATGTCCACGCCGCTGAGGGCCACCGTCGGCAGGCCCCGCGCCCCCAGGTAGGTGTAGCGCCGGTAGTTCTGTTGCCACAGCTTCTCGCTCTGAAAGGGGTCCTGACCCAGCAGGCTCTGGCGCAACATCTCGATGGTCCGGGCACTCAGGAAGCAGCCGCCGCCGGGAGAGTTGCTGGCCTCCCCCCATCCATGGATGCCTTCATCGGTGTCGATTCGGACGAAGGTCCAGTCCCCCTCGAAAGCCCCGGCGTTGGCCGGATACCTGGGCCTGACCACGTAAGCCTGGACGTCGGTGATTTTCATAGTCTCTGTCCTCCTGAATGGTTAACGAGGCGGCGGCTGAAGGCGTGAGCGCGGGCCGCGCCTCAGGGTTGGGAAGGCCCGGGCAGCTCTCCCGCCATCCGGCGCAACTGGTCCATGCGCCTGCCTCTGGCCTTCTGCAGGGCTCGGGCCGGAACGGGGAGCTCGTCGAACAGGTCGGGATCGCGGCGGACAAATCCCTCCGCATACTGCGTCCCGCAGGCCCAGCCGGCCCGGCCGGCATCCACCTCGATGCGCTTGCGGGCAAAGGCCTCGGTGTGGCCCTGAGTGGCGAACAGGGCCTCGGCCTGCACCCGCTTCTCGGCCCAGGCGCTGATATCGACATAGAAGTCGATCTCGTCGGTTTCGAAGAAGGCTCCCAGGTAGTAGGTCAGGGCCACGGTGTGGGGAGGGACCCGGCTGGAGGGGTCGGGCAGGGAGGCCAGGTACATGGCCTCGTGGGTGGCAAAGCCGGCTTCGTCGTGCTCGTTGCGGGAGGCCGAGACCATGCCGCCGCGCCCCCGCAGGTAGCGCCGGTGGGAGATCATCAGGTCGGGCCGGACCTCCAGGATGATCTTTTTGAGCGCCTCCACCGATTCGAGCGTCCGCTCCATGCGGTAGGGCTCCGGAAAGCCGTGCACCCGCACGTCGCTGACGCCGAAAAGGCCGCAGGCGGCCCGGAACTCCCGCAGTTTTTCCCGGGCGTAGTCCTCCCGGCTCTGGTTGACGATCCGGGGGTCACGCTCGGCAGCGGGCTTGATCAGCTCATCGTAGAGGCGTTCGTTGTGCTTGGTGGCCCCGTTGGTGAGGGTCACCACGGTCACGGCGTCGCCCAGGGAGCTGTGAATGCCGCAGGTTCCGGCGCAGTGGGTGAAATCGTGGGGATGGGCCACCACCACCATCAGGCGCAAGCGTTCCGGGTCGGGGGTGGGTGCCTGCGGTTGAGGAGTCATGGCCTCTCCCCGGACAAGTGGCTCAGAGAGGGCCGCCCTCGCCCGGCCGGGCGGATCATACCAGAGTGAGACAATCGGAAATCGATAGTCCTTTCGCGACCTTGGTATCCCGTCGCGGTTAACCTCAACGCCTTAGTGGCCCTTCGTCGTTCTTGGTGGCCCTTCGTGGATAACTCTTTTCTCCCTTTTGTTTCAGGCAAGTTGGGCCCCCGCCCCCCACGACGGGGCGGATCATTCGAGAGTGAAACAGGTTTTGTTTCAGACAAGTCGGGCCCCCGCCCCCCACGACGGGGCGCATCACTCAGAGGAAAAACAGCCGTTCGTCAATGAAGACGAACCACCAATGAACACGAATAGGCACCAGGACTGATGGACCTCCTTCAACGACAACCGGCGCCAAAATGCTTCTGCACTTTTGTCCCGTTGTTGTGACCATATCATGGGAGGAAGCCCACCCGGGAGCGCGGGCGTCCCGCCCGCACAAATCCTCCCGCAGCTTCGGCCATCTCCTCCACCGGAATCAACCGGCAGCGGCGCCCTGCCTCTGCTTCGGCAGGGCCCATGCGGTTCCCGCCGGCAGGGCGGTCGGCTGCAACATCGCAGGGAAACTGAGCGGCAACCGAAGGGACAGCATGCGGGCGGGACGCCCGCGCTCCCGGGGGTGTCGTCCCGATGGTGAGGTGGGGGGTATCCGGCGGGCGACTTCTCTGAAAGCCGGCCTGTCCCCTTTGGAAAACTCCCGTTTGCCTGCGAGCCGGGTGCCCGCCCCCACGACGGGGCGGATCATACGAGAGTGAAACAGGGGTGTTTCAGGCACGTTGTCAATTCCTCTCCAACCCCTGTTGTTTCAATCTCTTGAACCGGTTTTGCGTCAGGCGAACCCAGGTTTGTTTCAGATAAGTCCCGCCCCCACCGGTGTCGGGCGGATCATACAAGAGTGAAACAATCAGAAATCGATAGTCCTTTCGCGACCTTGGTATCCCGTCGCGGTTGACCTCAACGCCTTAGTGGCCCTTCGTCGTTCTTGGTGGCCCTTAGTGGATAACTCTTTTCTCCTTTTTTCTTTTGTTTCAGACAAGTCCGGCCGCTTCGAGACCAGGTGGTGCAATCCCATCAGGGCCCCCAGCGGCTCGGGTCGGGGGGTGTGCCGAACCTCATGTAGCGCATCCCCTCCTTGGCGGACAGCATCTGAAAATCCCCGCTGACGGCATACAGCCGCCCTCCGCTGAGCTGCAGCTCCAACTGCACCGCCCGGCCCTTGAGACTACCGAAACCGGCGTCGTCTTTCCATCGGGGAACCCAGGCGGTGCTGTCGGCACTGCAGGGCCGGCAATCCTCCAGGGCGTAGCCGGGGATGGGATTGCCGTCGGCGTCGGTGACTCCCACCAGGAGTTGGCCGCCGGGCGCCTGCACGTTGAAGCTGAGTTGGTCCCCTTGAACCAGCAGGGCGCGGGTCTTCAGCCCGCCCTGTCCGGAAGCGGCTTCCAGGCAGACGAATCCATCCAGCCGCAGGCGGTGCATCAGGATGGCCGACCGTTGGGGGGAGTGCTCTCCAAAGATGGCATGCTCCTGGGCGGTGGCGCAGGAGTAGAAGCGGATCTCGCTCTCGGTCGCAATCAGGCTGCAGGGCAGGATGCACCCCGCCCCGATCCGGCCTGGATCGGCATTGGCCAGCAAGGGCTCCCTCGGCCCCCGCTGGAAGTGCCAACCGTCGTAGCTGTAGGCCAACTGGCAGTCGATCCGCCCTCCCAGAAACTTGCCGTGCTGGGAGGTCCGCGGCGGGGTCCGGTAGACCCAGAGCAATCCGATGAACAGGTTGCCGTAGGGGAAGGTGGGCATCCCGTAGAGCTCGGCCAGGTCGGGATCCAGCCCGTCGGGGGACAAGGCCAGCTCGACCCTGGAGAACTCCTTCCAGTCCGGGGTTTCCATCAGGGCGATGCGCCGGTCGCCGTTTTTGGGACGGATGGACAGCACGTAGCTGTCGCGGTATCGGTTCCAGAAGGCGCAGACGGCGGGGTCGCTGCCGTAGGGATGCCAGAGCACTCCGCCCGGATCGTTCCAGGTCAGCCCGTCGGGGGAGGTCACGATCCAGGAGTCTTTCTTTCCGGTCCCGGGTCCGTGGCCCTTGCAGACAAACCCCTTGACCCGCTGGCGGGGGTCCTGGGCGCGGTCGTCGTAATAGCAGGGACCCCATTCTCCGAAGCGGTTCAAGGGCGCCGCCCCCACCTGGTTGGGCAGCAACCGGTCCGGAAGCGGGGCCGAAGCCGCCAGGTCGGGGATCCGCCAGTGGATGCCGTCACTCGAATCGACCACCGACGGGACGAAATGGACGGGGCTCTTGCCTCTCTCGAGGCCGGTCAGGGCCTGATAGAGCATGCGCCATCCCCCGGCTTCCCGGTTGGGAAAGACCGTGGGATAGGCAAACCCGAGGTCGATCCCCGGGACCTGAAAGGTGGCCTCGGGAACCGGGTCGGGCTGTCCCAGGCGGCGCTCCAGGCCCCACTTCTCCAGAAGCTGGGTGTCGTCAAAGAAAAGAAGGCTGGTCATGGCACCTCAGCTCAAGTGGCGCGCGAACCAGCCGCCGATCTCCTCCAGGGTTGCCGGGTCCCGCAGGTAGGCTCCATGGCCCCCAGAGTACCACACCCAGCGGAAGCGATCGCCGGCGTCCAGCAGAGCGTACTTTTCTCTGGCCTCATCCAGCATGGGCCGGACCCCTTCCCGGGGGAAATCGCGGTCCCCTTCAAAGGCCAGCAGGGGCCGGGGAGCCATCAGGCTGAACAACTCCTGCCGCGAGGTCCAGCGGCGAATGCCCGGGATCCAGGCATACCAGCCCGCGTCCCGCCCATGCGCCAGGGCCGCCTCGAAGGTGATCAGGCAACTGCCGGTGCAGACGGCCTTGAGCCGGGGCTCCACAATGGCGGTCTGCCAGGCCAGGTTGCCGCCCATCGACCAGCCCATGACGCCCACGCGTTCCGAATCGATGTCGTCTCGGGTCTCCAGATAGTCCAGGGTTCGGATCACATCCCAGACCTCCATTGCAGCCACGCTGCGGCCGTCGATGAGGGCCCGGCGCATCAGCCAGTGGTACTGGGCGTGGGAAGCCGCGGTGAAGGCAGCCCGGTCGGCGGCGCTGTCCGGGCGCGGACCGGCCCGGGCCCCGAACACGCGGCCGTCGATGCTCATGAGGGCGAACCCGTGAGCGAGGAACCTGGTGAGGGGCAGGGGCTCGTAGTTCCCCAACTTCTCTACTGGAAACCGATGGTGGGGAGACTCGATGGCAAAGGGCAGGGGCCACTGCTCGTGGCCGAAGATCGCCAAGTCCTTGGTTCGATGTCCCCCCGGAAGCACCAGGATCAAGGGCAGGGGCTTGCGGGCGGCCGCCGGCCGGACCAGCAGTCCGGGGACGCGCTCGCCGGGCTCGCTGCTGAACCGCAGCCATTGGGCCACGAAGTCCTCCCCGGCCGCCTCCCGGAGGATCTCGGCTTGAAGGTCGCACCGCTCCGGGCCGATGCCCAGGCACTGGCGGTAACGGCGGGTCAGCTGGCGGCGGCGCCTCATCCAGCAGTTCCTGTCCTGTCGGCTGCTGCCTGCCATGGTCTCCCGGTCGAAATTGCGGTCAGCCCTTCACGGCGCCCAGGCGGATGCCCTCCACGAAATAGCGCTGGCCCGCGATGAAGACCAGGATCAAGGGGAGGGTCATGACCATGGACCCCGCCATCAGCAAGGGCCAGTCGGGATCGGTGAACATCCCCCGGAACAGGGTCAACCCCAGGGGCAGATTGAAGAGATCCTCCGAGCTGCTCACGATCAGCGGCCACATGAAGCTTCTCCAGGACCCCACGAAAGCCACGATGGCCAAGGCGGCCAGGGCCGGGGTGGAGAGCGGCAAGGCGATGCGCCAGTAGAGGCCCAACGGGCTGCACCCGTCAATCCGGGCGGCGTCCTCGATCTCCCTGGGAATGGTCAGGAAGAACTGCCTCAGCATGAAGGTGCCGTAGGCGGTGAAGACCGCGGGCAGGATGACCGCCTGGTAGGTATCCACCCAGCCCAGCTCCCGCAGCAGGATGTAGGAAGGAATCATGGTGACCGTGGCCGGAATCATCAGGGTGGCCAGGTAGGCGAAGAAGACCGAATTGCGTCCCGGGAACTGGAGCCGGGCAAAGGCAAAGGCGGCCAGGCTGCTGGTGATGACCTGTCCCAGAGTGATGGCCAGGGCGAAGAAAACCGTGTTGAGGACGAAGCGGCTGAAGCCCCGGGGGCCACCCCCGGAGCCGGCCTGACGCTGCCAGGCGAGCAACTGGCTGTAGTTGGTGGTTCCGGAATGGAAAAACCAGCGGGGATCGTCCACCACCCGCTCGGCCAGTTGCCTTCCGGGAAGCAGCTTGGGCTCGGTGGAGAAAACGTCCGCCTTCCCCTTCAGGGAGGTGATCGCCATCCAGTAGAAAGGAAACAGCATGGAAGCGGCCAGCAGCAGGAGCAGGCCGTAAACGATGAGGCGACCTCTGTTGTTCTGGCTGTGCATCAGTACTCCACCCGTTTCTCGGCCAGGCGCCAGTTGATCATGGTGAACAGGAAGACAATCAGAAACAGGACCCAGGCCACCGCGGAAGCGTAGCCCATGCGGAAGAACTCAAACCCCTGCCGGTAGAGGTAGAGGCTGACGGTGGTGGTTCCGAAGCTGCCGCCGGTCATGACGTAAGGGGCGTCGAACCCCCCTTCCAGGCCGGAGATGATGGAGATGATAAAGATGAAGAAGGTCACCGGCAGGAGCATGGGCACGGTCACGTGGCGTAACTGCTGCCAGCGGCCGGCGCCGTCCAGGGCAGCCGCCTCGTGCAGCTCCCGGGGGATCTGCTGCAGGCCGGCCAGATAGAGAATCATGTTGACTCCGCCGATGCTGGCCCAGCTCGCCATCAGCATCAGGGCCGGCTTGGCCCAAAGGTAACTCTGCAACCAGTCCGGCCCTTGGATTCCTACCCAGGCCAACACCTGGTTGATGCTGCCCAGGTCCTTGTTGAACATCCACATCCAAAGCAGCATGGTGCCCACGCCGGCGGTGATGGAGGGCAGAAAGAAGGCGGTGCGAAAAATCGCCATACCGCGCATCTTCCGGTTCAGCAGGACGGCCAGCAGCAGCGAGGCCGCCATGTTGAAGGGGATGGCCAGCATCATGAAGAAGGTGTTGTAGAGGGATTCCCAGAAGCGGGGGGTGTTGGCGACCCAGGAGGTCTGCCCCCCGGGGTCGGTCTGGCTGTGGAAGCCGAGCAGGTCCAGGTAGTTCCGGAATCCGGCCGGTTCAATGGCGCTGACCGGCTGGGCCACCGGGTCCCAGCGGCAAAAGCTCAAGGCGAAGGAAGCCACCACTGGAAAGAGGGTGAAGGCCAGAAACCCCAGCAGGTTGGGCAACAGGAACAGGGCGGCGATGCCAAGGGCCCGCGATCTCATGGGTGGGTCCTCTCCAGGATTTCCCGAAACTGCCGGGCGCACTCCCGCAGTCCGGCCTCGGGGCTCTGCTGCCGGCTCAGGACCAGCCGCTTGGTCTCTTCCAGAGCCTGCTGGAGCTCGTTGATCTTGGGGTGGCGCGGGAAGGGGTTGAGGGCCTCCATGCTGTCCAGGATGACCTGGCGGTTGCGCGGCGGGCTGGGCATGTCTTCGATCACCTGCCGCGCGCTTTCCCGATGGGAAGGGACCAGGATGCCCCCCATGCGCCGCTGGGTTTCGGGAGCCACCAGAAACTTGAGCAGGCGCACCGCCTCGGCCCGGTGGGGGGTGTGGCGGGAGACGGCAAAGCCCTGGGTACTGGAAGCGCAGGCCCGCCGAGCCCCAAGCGGCACGGGCGCAATATCCCAGCGGAAGTCCGAAATCTCTTCTCGCATGGTCTGGAAGTGGAATGCGTCGGAGATCATGGCCGCCTCCCCCCGGTAGAAGGCCTGGCGCTTGGTCAGGATTCCGGCTCCCGGGATCTCCAGTTGGGAGGGCATGGAGCCATCCTCGAAGATCAGCTTCAGGTGAAAGTCCAGGTAGCTCCTCCACTCCGGCCGGTCGATGCGTTCCTCCGACATGTCGGGGCTGAGATAGTCGGCTCCGAAGACCCCCGGATCGATCTCACCGTAAAAGCCCCATTGACGCACCTGGCCATCCTCGCGAACCGTCAGCCGCCTGGCCGCCTGCCGGAAATCCTCCAGGGTCCACTCCGGTCCGGGAGGCGGGAGGCCGGCCTGCTCGAACAGATCCAGATTGTAGACAATGACGGCGAAGTCGGCCCCCAAGGGAAACCCCATCAAGCGGCCGTTGAAACGGTAACAGTCCAGGACGGACTCGTAGTAGTGGCCGGGGGGGAGCCGGAACTCGTCCTCCACGTCCAGAAAGGCGCCCCGGGAGGCGAACTGGGCTAACCCCTTGCCCATCCACATCACGTCGGGTGCGGTGCGCCCGGCGAACATCACCAGCAACTTGTCGTAGTAGCTTCCGGGAATGCCCTGCAGCTCCACCAGCAGGTCCGGATTCCGGCGGTTGAAGTCGTCCACCAGATCCTGGTAGGTCTCCATCCCCTGGCTGGTGTAGAGCGCAGCCAAGCGCAAGTGGACCCGGTGGTCCGCCGGGGCCTGGAGGGTTCGGGTCGAGTGGAGCCACACCCCCAGCAGCAGGGTTGCAGCCAGAACCCCGGCAGTGAAAAAGAGGCTCTTCCCTCGCAAGGGCACCCCGTTGGCGGAGAGGTCAAGCAGGTGTCAGTGGCCTGTCACTCTAACCCAGGCGGCGGGGCCTGTCCAGACGGCCGGCAAGTCGTTTACAATCGCTTGTCGTCGTGCTAACTTGAGCAGCTTCAGGCACCGCATCCTGAAGCATCGGTCAGTCCAGGATCCTGGCGGGGCTGCTGCGAATGAGGATGCCCTGTTAGAAGTTGGGTGGGTGGAAGGATTTGAAAATGGTCCGGAGTTACGCTGATGGCTGCCGGAAACACCCACTCGAAGCTGTGAAGAGAACCGGTACGCATGACACGACCCTCATAACGACCTCCATACCCAATCCCTCCCGGGTGATTCGTGGGCCGCTAGCTCAATTGGCAGAGCAACTGACTCTTAATCAGTAGGTTCGGGGTTCGATTCCCCGGCGGCTCACCAGTATTATCACTAACTTACAAGTATTTGAGGAATTGGTGAAAATCGGCAAGTCACCAATAGGCACGGCCTCCATGTTATCAGGAGTGGCACGTCTTAATTTTTTGGGAATTATATACGGTTTTAACCGGAGGTTATTAGGAGACGACAATGGTCACTAACTATCACCACGATCACGATAGTGCTCATAATTCAGTAAATCGAAGGACCTCAACAAAGCGGCGTGCAGTGATCGAATATCTGCTTCGTATTCCTTTAGTCCTTGAAGATCCTTCTCGCAAGACTCCTCAAGAATCTCCTCTAAACGATGCAAAAAAGATTCAGCCGTCAGGTGTCCGTGCGACCAGTCGTTAATTTCCCTGATTGCATCCGCAACGATAGTCAAATACATCACTTCGGATTTATTCTGAGACATCAGAACTAATCGTCTTTGGCTTTACTTCTGGCTGGAGAGTTGGGTTTGAGGTACTTCCAGTCCTTCTTAGGCGGTCCCTGCATACAAGCTCGGGCGATGTTGGCGGGCGTGTCGGGGATAGACTTTGGCATTCGGAGTACTGCTGGACGACCGCGCTTGGTTTTTGCAGGTGAGTTGCGAGGCGTGGTTGTCACGGTATCCCACAAGACCATCACATGAAAAAACACAACACCGAACCCCAAAGGGGTTGACGTCATGTTGTGCTGGTGATAGCATTACAGCATATCAGGCCGATCACCACGTGCTCCTGGCAAGAACTTGCGGTGACCGGCCCCAGAAAGGAGGCGGTGAACATGAGATGAACACCGCCCGTCGTGGGCGGGGGCCGGGGAAACCCGGCCCCAAACAACCCCCTTTGTGTTTACAATATACCACGGAAGGAGGTATTGGGAAATGGTGGACTACCGCAGTCGCCTAGAATCCAAGCTGAATGCAATAGACTCCAAGATAAAGCCATTAGAGGAGGAGCGCGCACGCCTCATGGGAGCCCTCAGTGTCCTTCAAGAGCTTGATTCTGAAAATGCCGAAGCCAAGACTTCAGAGGATGACAACTCACAGACTTCTACTCTTAGGGACAGTTTGATTGATACCGTTGCCAAGATTTTGGAATCTTCAGGCAGGATGATGACGACGAGAGAAATAGAAGATCAACTTGAGCCAGACCGCAAGGTCGCCAGGGGTTCAGTCTACATTGCCCTCACGAGGCTGAAAAATCGGGATGTCGTGGCTCAAGATGGCCGGAAGTGGTGGTTCTTGTGATGTGCGTTCCAGAGAAAGCCAATGAAAGCTAAACTTTTGGACTTGACAGAGGCACATAAAGGTGAAGGGGAGAGTAGGGGACGTTGTTGAATTACTGGAATAACTACGATCAGCCGCTCCTGAATTGCTTTGATTCAATAACGTCACCTACGCGCTCTTTACAAGTTATTCCATTAATTCAACAACGTCCCCAGCGCTGCACGACGAATTTTGCAAAAGGCGCGAACAGAAGGTGAGACCTGCGGTCTCTGAGAAATTCTGTTAGGCTCTAGCCAAGACAGAACACCATGACCACCTACCCCCTCGACACCCACGCCACCATCAAGCAGCTTGAAAACGCCGGAATGGATTCCCGTCAGGCCGAAGCGGTCGTTGCCGCCATCAGCCGCTCAGATGCCGAGTTGGCAACCAAAGCGGACCTCAAGACCGAGATTGCCGGGGTTAAGGCGGAGATCGCAGAAGTCAAGGCTGTCCTTATGCAGGAAATCGCCGGATTGAAAGTGGATTTCAAGATCATCAAGTACGTCTTCGCCCCTGCCGTCATCCTCCTTCTCATCAAGATTGAGTTCTTCTCCTGACACTGCCCCAGGGGGTGGAATCCAATAAAACCCCTGCTGTTGAAACAGCCAGAAGTGGTCCTCGACGACCGACTTGCGCCCTTGCGCGCGCGCCGACTGAATGCCACTGGCGTCCCGTAGCGCGACTCGCAGCGGCGCATGCTCGAGCTGTCTCATCTCATCGAGCAGGCTGATCGTGCGCTCGAAGGGCTTCATGAAACGGGACTTCCGATAAGCAATAACTTACTCTGACCAGATTCGACTACGTCGTGGAGGTCGAAGAGTCGATTGACGTCCTGGGCTCAGCCAGCGCAGAATCCGTGCAAGCAAATCGCATGAAACCTTCAACCCATACTCGCCGCATGCTGGAAGAACCGTATCTGCTCGGTACCGATTCGGAGGAGGGGCGGCGCCTCGAGACACAGCACCGCTTGTGGGGGGAGGCAGCGCGTGATCTCTGGGACCGCGCCGGGTTTGGGATGGGTGCGCGGCTGCTGGATCTCGGCTGCGGACCGGGTTTCGCCGCTCTTGAGTTGGCGGCCCGGGTCGGGGCCGAGGGACGGGTGGTCGCCGTCGACGAGTCGGCGCGCTTCATCGCCTCTCTGGTCCGCGAAGCGGGCCGTCTCGGGATCGAGCAGCTCACGGCACGGGTGGAGAGGGTCGAGGAGTTGCGGCTGGAGCCCGCCTCGCTGGACGGCGCCTTCGCACGCTGGATCTTCTGCTTTCTGCCGGACCCGGCCCCGGTCATCGACCGGGTCGTGTCAGGACTGCGTCCCGGCGGCCGCCTGGTGATCTGGGACTATCTGAACTACGGCTCGACGACCCTTCATCCGCGGAGCCCGGAGTTCGATCGCGTGCTCGCGGCGGTCAACGAAAGCTGGAAGCGCACCGGGGGCGATCTGGACGTAGGCGCTCGTTTGCCGGGGTTGATCGTGAAGTCCGGGTGCCGTTTGGTCGACTTGGTCCCGCTCGTAAGGTTCATCAGACCGGGCACGATGTTCTGGGATTGGCCGACGCAGTTTTTCTTCGGCTACGTGCCGCTGTTGGTCGAAGCCGGTTTGTTGACGGAGGCGGAACGGTGCGCGTTCGAAGCCGAATGGCGTGATCGCGAGCAGGATCCGGGCACGTTCCTGTCACCGCCGCCAATGATCGGGATCATCGCTGAGAAAACTTAACCCAGCGCAGGTCCGCAATGTCGCTCTGCGCGACGAATCGGATTGATGGTGTTCTTTACCAACGGAAATTGATCAGTAGACGCCTTTAATCGTCCTATGGGGATTGACGGTGAGTCGTTATGAAGAGGGTTGCCGACGGCTCACCGTAATTCGAACAACGGGAAGAAAAAGGGGAGAGTCTACGTTGTCCTATTTCCAGGTCACTTCCATCGCGAAGAAGTGGTCGAACACCTCGCGGTTGGGAGTGTTGGCAGCATTGGTTTCGGGACTGCGGATGTAGAAGTCCAGTTGCTGGAGGGCCGGGTTGACGGCGCCGGCTTGAGACTTTTTTCCCTGGAGAGGATAGTGAGCGACCAGGTTTCGGTCGCGCATACCCTGGGTGACCATGAAATGAATCTGGTAGTCCTGGTAGAGCGGCTCTCCGTTCAAGGTGGCGGAGCCGATACCCCAGCCGGCCACGTACAGAATGCTCTTGGGCCAATGGGCATCGCCGCAGCCGGAATCGCCGTGCTCGAACAGCCAGGCCGCGATGCCGCCGTCCTGGCAGGGTGAGAATTCCTTGAATTCCTCGAGGTCGATCACGTAGCGACCCTCGGAAAGTTCGAGCTCAGCACGAAACGTTCCCGTATTGTTGATCTCGTCGACATCGAGCTCGACCGTGCCCTCGACTGGCCGCAGATTCGATCCGTCATTGCCCATATGGTCCCAAGGGCTCTCATCGCGCAGCGTCCCCACTTGATGGATGCGATTTCCCGAGATGATGAACCGGCCGTCGTAGAGCTCGTGCTGTTCGGGCGCATAGATCTCCATGGTGGTGCCTGGCTGGGAGCGCGGCCCTCGTTCGGGAGGATCGGTTCGGGACGTATTGTCGGTGACCGTCACGTTGCAGGCGGGCAGCCACAACAAACACAAGGGAAGAAAAGTTTTCAGGTGTCGGTTCATGGATTGTCAACTCGGGGATGGGCGGTTGCCCGTAGTGTACCAGCAGCGAACCTTGGAATGAAGCTGGTTTTGCGCTTGTTTACGCTACCGGGGTAGGGACACCTGGGCGCTTGCCCCATCATCTATACTGCCCTGGTAGTCCTTAGACATCTGCCATTACTCAAGGAGGACATGACCATGCATGAAGTCAACTTACTCGCGGTACTGGTAGCCGGAATCGTGCCCATGATTGTCGGCTTCCTCTGGTATGGACCGCTGTTCGGCAAGCGGTGGCTCGAACTCATGGAGACCACCGCCGAGGAGATCCAGAAAAACTTCAATCCTTGGAAGACCCACGGAGCCAGCTTCGTGCTGGCGCTGGTCACCGCCTTCATCCTGGCCCAGCTTTTCGCCGGGATGGGTGGACCCCAGAGCGTCTCTTCGATGTCCGGCAGCGGCGGCAACGCCATGGTGGGCGTCCACTTGGCCCTGATGGCCCTGATCGCGTTCGTTCTCCCGGTTGTCTATCAGGCGTGGGCCTACGAGGGCCGCAAGGCCGGGCTCTTCTGGCTCACCCTGGGCCATAACGGTGTGTCCCTTCTAGGGCAGGCGGTAGTCATCGCCGTCTGGAGCTGATTTGAAATCAACAGATGTGCCCGGTGGGTATTCCCCTCTTGGGAGGGGTGGCGCGAGCGCAGCACTGCACCCTTGAGAAGGGTGCAGGCACGCGAAGCGAGGGCGGGGGTGGGGTGTGCGGAAGCGCTCGCGACGGCCTCTACTTCGCTACTTTAGTCAGCCAGGAATAGGAAGCCGGGGAAGTTATTCCAGTACTTCAACAACGTCCCCTACTTTCCCCTTGGCTGTAGAGTGCTCTTTGTCGGATGAGGAGGAGATATGAAAGTCGAGTTGACCCGGCTTCGGATCAAGAAGGGCAAATCTCATCGTGTCGACGAGTGGTTACGGATAGCCAATGAGCGGATTGATGAAGCTGTGGAGACCTTGGATCGTGAGTGCATGAAACTGGAGATCATATTTCGCGAAGTGATCGGAGGTGACGATTACTTGTGTTGGTTTACGATCCAGGACGAAGCGGGTGAACCCATCGAGACGTCTCCGTTCGAGCTCGACCACGAGCACGTCAAGTTTGGCGAAGAATGCATCGACCACGAGCATGGCGGGCATGAGGCGCAGCCGCAAGTCATTCTCGTTCCGCCCGAGGTCGCTAAGACAATGCGGTGGACCAATCCGCAGGCCTCGGTCGTAGCCTTCGATCCCCGCGAAATCGTCCGCAGGAAGGGGCCGGATGGATTCGTTCGCGAGGAGCGTTCCTCCCCGACCCAATTGCACTGATGGGGGCGACCAAGGAAATAGGGGACGTTGTTGAATTACAGGAAAAACTTTGCTCAGGTTCCGAGTCGGGACTGATGGTCGGGGAAAAGCCGATGCCTTGCCAAACGGGGCCGGCGGTTCCCGGGAGGCTGCACCAGGTACCCAGCCAGGGCCTGTCAGGAACCTGGTGTCAGCATCCCGGCAGCTAGGGGCAGGTGACCTACCCTTGCCCAGACACTGCCAAATCGCCGCAGCCAGTAATCTTCGTTAATCAACAACCTCTCCTGTGTGACACCCTGCTGGTGACGCTGTCATTGCCCATCGGGGGAGGGTTTTCGTTTCCACTCACGCACACGACGCTGGGCCTCGGCGATCTGTTCGGCCGTCATTCTTTCGGCAAGCTGGTCGCGAGCTTCTCCTACACCAGCAAGACCGTTGGCGACGGCAAGACTGATAAACGTGTATGCGGCAACGTAATCCCTAGCAACGCCCTTACCTGTAATGTACAACACGCCAAGGTTGAATTGAGCCGAGGGGTGTCCTTGATCGGCGGCGCGTCGGTACCAATCAATGGCTTTTGAGAAGTCTTGGGGAACGCCTGCGCCCTCGACATACAAGTAGCCGAGTCGGAATTGCGCGTACTTGTGCCCTTGATCGGCGGCGCGTCTCAACCAAACAGCCGCTTTGGAATAGTCCTGGACAACTCCTTTACCTTGTCCATACAACTCTCCGAGGGCAGCTTGTGCCCCGACGTGACCCTGATCGGCGGCGCGTCGGTGCCATTCAACGGCTTTAGAGTAATCTTGGGGAACCCCCTGGCCGTTGAAGTAGGACACACCGAGGTTGAATTGCGCCTCGGAGTCGTTGTTCTCGGCGGCAAGCCGCAATCGGGCAATTTCAGTGTCTTCTGCGGCAATAACCACCGCCACAACCATTTCGCGCACACGTCGCTGGGCCTCAGCGATCTGGTCGGGCGTCATGATTGCCGCAAGCTGGTCACGGGCGTTCTCTGCAACTGCTAGGCCGGTATTGACGGCGAGACTGAAATACGTGTATGCGGCAACGTAGTCCCGAGGGACTCCCTTACCCCTGTAGTACATCAATCCGAGGTTGAATTGCGCCTTGGCGTATCCGTGATCGGCGGCACGACGGTACCAAACTACAGCCTCAGCATAGTCCTGGGGGATGCCTTGGCCATTGGAGTACATTACGCCAAGATTGTGTTGCGCCACAGGGACACCTTGATCGGCGGCGCGTCTCCACCAAATAGTTGCTTTAGAAAAATCCTGGGGAACTCCTTTACCCAATGCATACGACTCGCCGAGAGCGTCTTGAGCCTGGGCATGTCCCTGTGCGGCGGCACTATGAAACCATTTAACGGCTTTGGAGTCATCCTGGGAGACGCCTTTACCAGTCTTGTACATAGCGGCGAGGTTGTATTGGGCGGGAGTGTGACCTTGTTCAGCGGCGCGGCGGTACCAAGCCACAGCTTCGGCGGAATCCTTTGGAACCCCATGGCCGTTTTTATACATCAGACCGAGGTTGTTTTGCGCCGATGCCAGACCTTGATTGGCGGCACGCCGGTACCAAATGAGAGCTTCGGCATTATTTTTTAGAGTCCCCTCGCCGTTTTGGTACATCAGGCCGAGATTGTGTTGTGCTTTTTCATGGCCTTGTTCAGCCGCGCGTCGGTACCAAACAAGGGCTTGGGCATCCTCCTGAGGAACACCCTTGCCGGTCGCGTAGGCGATGCCGAGCGCGTATTGCGCACTGGCGTTACCCTGTTGGGCAGCCTGTCGCAACTCGGCAACGTCATCTTCGTCCACGGCAAGAACTACCGCAACGTCGAAAATGAGGGCGCACAGGACAAGGCTAGCCACAAGGGTTTTCCCGCAAGCCCCCTCCTTGGTTGCCCTATCCTGCTTCGCGTCTTTCATACAAGTTCTCAAAGCCGCACACCTCCCACACCTTTCGTAAGCCAAGCATAGAGGCAAGCGCTGCCTTGTGGCGACTCAGTGCTACAAACTCACAAGGAGCAAAAAAATCAGTCTTGCCCGTGCCCGAGTTCGTCATTCTGTGTCGTAGAGAATATAGTATCCCCGAATTTTCTACGAGATTCTGTGCGCGCTCGATCCATGTTCACGGGTGCACAGTGACAGTAATGACCTAATAGTCCCCTTGCCAGGGGCGGGATTTTAGGCGGGGAAAAGCTGACCCAATCCCCCCGTCAGGAAGTCGCCGCTCTAGCGGAGCCGGGAGCCTTGCCTAGTCCTGCCAGGGCGGCGACCAGGCCGAAGAGGATGAAGCCGCAGGCGGCCAAGGTCAGCGCCACCCGGAAGTCGCCGGTGGTGGAAAGGGGACGTTGTTAAATTACAGGAGAAACTGTGCTCAGGTTCGGAGTCGCGGTGGATAGTCCGAGTCGGAGGGAAACTCATGCTTCGCCAATCGCAGCCGGCGGTTGTCGGCAGGCTGCACTAGGAATTCAACCAAGACCTGTCAGTAGGCTGGTGGTAGGATCGGCCAGCCATGGGTATGTGGTCGCATTGCACGCCGAATCAGGCCAGCTTGTTCCATCACGACGTCAACGGCATCGGGACGCCGGGCTCAAGTTCGCCTTCAGGTTCGGCTGCCGCTTCGCTGCAGCCGTTCAGCGATCCACAACTTGATGAGCGCTTGGCGGGTCACGCCAAGGTGCCGCGCCTGACCGTCCAGCCCGGCCACAACCCATGCCGGGAAGTCTACATTCACCCGCTTCACCTGCTCGTTTGGGCGCTTTGCTTTCGACCAGTCGACCTGGCCGCTAACATCCTCTCCTGCATCAAATTTCCTGTCGAACTCACCTGCTTTCATAGTGATCGATCTCCTGTCTCCGGGCCCGCCGCACCGAGATGATCCGCACATTGTCCCCACGATGAGCGCAGACGGCGGCCCAGTGGTTTTCGCCAATCTTTCCGATCACCAGAAAGCGCGACCCGTCATCGGTTTTTGCCGGTGCCTCCAGCATCCAAGCATCTTTCCAAAGCACCTGGGCTTCGTCGAAGTCGATGCCATGCTTGGCCTTGTTTGTGACGCTTTTAGCGGGATCATACTCAAATGGCATGAGTTATTATAGTATAGAAATTATACTGTTTCTATAAATCACAGCCGTGGCCGAGATGTCATCAACGAGAAAAGTTGGTCTGAATTAGACTCTATTGTCGGTCAGCGTCGAGCACGCAACCGAACCGGCCTCATCGGCCCACGGCGAGGGTACTGCTGAAGGAATAGGGGACGTTGCTGAATTATTGGAAAAACTGTGCACAGGTTCGGAATCGCGACGGACAGTCGGAGGGAAACCGATGCCCCTCCAAACGCCGCCGGTGGGCGTCGGCAGGCTGCACCGGGTAGTCAGCAATTACCTGTCACTAGGGTGGTGGCAGGATCGGCCAACTAGGGGTATGTGATCTACCCTTGCCAAGAAATTGCCGAATCGCCGCAGCCAGTTATTCTGGTTATTCAACAACGTCCCCTACTTTCCCCCGACTGGCGATGCAAATGGGCTTTGGGAATCCGGATTCGGCCATCAGCGCGTAGACGGCCGAGCGGGACGCCGGTCCTGCGCCCGCCCGCGGTCCCGGTGACCGCGGCGCCGAAGCGGCGCTATCCGGACCGTTCAAAGAACGCGAGGCACCGGCGCGCGAGCGGCTTGCGGCGTCCCTTCTCGGTGAGCACGCCGTAGAAGGCGCTGTCGAATTCGACGAACCCGTCTCCGAGCGCGACCAGTGCGCCGGCTTCCAGGGACCGCTCGATGAAGTACCGCCAGCCCAGCGCGATGCCATGCCCGGCGGCAGCAGCTTCCAGCACGTCGGTGTAGCTGTCGAGTCCGAGGCGGCGCAGCGCCCCGTCCGGGTGCCCGGCGACCGCAAACCAGTCCTCCCACGACGCCCAGCCCTCGTTGTGCCCCAGCTGGTCGATAAACGTCAGCCCGCTCCAGCCGGCGACAGGCCCGGCGAGGGTTTGCGCGTGGGTGGCGGCGTAGGCGGGCGAGCAGACGGGTCTGACCGCCTCCCGGGGGGCCAACACCCGGTCTTCGGCGGCGACACCCGCCGCGTCCCAGGTCAGCAGGATGTCGGCGGACGGGTCGGCCGGCAGGCCCTGGATGTAGTGGTGGTAGGTGAGGATGCGGATCCGGACGTCGTCGCCGAGCACCTGCCGGAGGGCGTTGTAGCGCGGCATGATGAAGAAGTGGGACGCCTCGTGCGAGCAGGCGATGACCACCTGTTCGGCGTTCGACAGCTCGGCGGCCTCGGCGGCGCTCCGGTGAATGGTTGCGAGACCGGCCGCGACGCCGGTTAGGAAGCGCTCTCCGGCCTCGGTCAGGATCGCCCCGGCGCGGGAGCGCTCGAACAGGGGCGCCGACAGCCACGTCTCGAGCTTGCCGATCTGGCGGCTGACAGCGGACTGCGAGGTGCGCAGTTCGCGCGCCGCCCGGGTGAAGTTGCCGTGCCGGGCGGCGCTCTCGAAGGCGATCAGCGCGTTCGCAGGAGGAATCCGGTAGGGGTCACGCTTAACCATGACAATAAACTATCATACCATATCACAACGGAACACTATAAATCGCAGGGTCCAGCTGGCAAGCAGGGACGTGGGCGAGCGCACGTTTATGGCAAGCTCTGCCACGGCACGAAGCCGAGACCATCCCACAGGGGCGCGGGGCCGTGAACGGCGTGGCCGGAGGGCGGGCGCTGGCCGGGATGCGGGCGGGTGAGGGCCTGTCATGCCATTATGATATGGCAGCATGACACTTTTGTGGGTATTCATCCCTCATCGAAACTCGCTATAATCCCGTTTAGGCAACCCTTGGCAGCTTCCTCCGCACGGTCGATGTCGCGACCAGCCGGCTTTTGAGCCGGCCCGGAGGTTGGCATGAAGCCTCCGGGGTTCCCACCGCGCAGTTGACGGAGGGGCAGATGCGGACCGGAGAGGCGGAATCCGACGTTCAGAAAGGCAACAACGAAGATCACGATCGGAGGCAAGGGCGGTCCGAGACGAGACCACTGATCACAACTCAAGAACGCTTGACGCACAATGCCGAGCGCCGCATAGGCGCATCGTCGCGGCCTGAACCACAGCCATGGACTTGCTGCGCCCCTCGGGCTGCGGCACCCCCACCCATTGCACGTGCCGCACGACACGGTCCGGCGAGCCAGTGCCGGTGATGCCGGCCCTCGCGGCCGTCCCGCGTGCCGTGGGCACTTCGGCGGTGTCCAGGAGGGGGAAACCCCATGACTGCTTCTGATTCAAACATGGGCTTGAGGCAACGTCTCCTCAACCTAATGGACCGCTCCGACGTCTCCGACCGCCGCCTCTCGCTGCTCGCAACCGACAGCACTGATACCGTCCGCAACATGCGCCGCGGCTCCTCCCCCCGCCTGGACTCCATCGAGTCCCTGTGCCGCGTCCTCGGCTTCCGGCTCGAAATGGTGCCTCTCGATGAGCCCGCCCAACCACCCGAGGGGGCCCCGGCTGTTGAGAGACGGCCCGAGCGGTCCCGGCGTCTCCGGGAGGAAATCCGCCAGGACCCGGTCGAGCTCCTCGGCCGGGCCGACAAGAGGCGTCCATGATCGAACGGGCCGGACTAGGATCACAGGGGAAAAAAGAGAAATTCAGGGAATTAGGGGACGTTGTTGAATTGCAGGAAAAACTTTCCTCAGGTTCCGAGTCGGACCTGATGGTCGGAGAGAAACCGTTGCCTCGTCAAACGCGGCCGGCGGTTGCCGGGAGGCTGCACCAGGTACCCAGCCAGGGCCGGTCAGAAACCTGGTGTCAGCCTCCTGGCAGCTAGCCCGCATTTCTCACTAGGTCGCTGAATGCATAGTGAAAGCGGTTTATCTTCAGTACCTTGATTGGCGCCATTTAGGAGACTTGCGGCTACAGACTGCGCTGGGCGCGCCCTGGCTTGTCCTTTTCCCCTTCAGCGCGCGCATGCTCCCTCGAATGGTGTTCCGGCTACGCCCTTCGGTCACGAGCACGCCCTGAAGCGAAAAATCCTGCGCCAAGTTGCACTCTTGAGAAGAGTGCAACCCCCTGGTGAGAAATGCGGGCTAGGAGCAGGTGACCTACCCTTGCCCAGACACTACCAAATCGCCGCAGCCAGTTATTCTCGTTATTCAACAACGTCCCCTATGCCGCTCTTGATGAGCAACCCCGCCATGATCGTCTTGCCGGCGCCCGGGTCATCGGCGAGAAGAAAGCGAAGGGGTTGACGGGGCAGCATGGATTCGTAGACCGCGGTGATCTGATGGGGCAATGGCTCGACGACCGAGGTGTGCACGGCGAGCACCGGGTCGAAGAGATGCGCCAGGTGGATCCGTTGCGCCTCGGAGACCATGCGGAACAGCCCGCCGTCTCCGTCGAAGCTCCATGGCCGGCCGACCTCGACGATCTCGATCCGGGGTTCGTCGTGACGGTACAAGAGCTCATTGGCGACCTTACCCGTCGGTGTCTTGTACGTCAGCTCGAGCGCTTCGGAGCCGAACCACTGCACCCTGACCACCGTGACAAGACCGTCGGACAGGATACCGCGCACCGCGGCGCTGGCCTGGAGATCTTCAAGCTTCATGCTCTGCTCCTGTTCCCCGTTCATATTCGAAAACCCGATGCGCTCCCGGAGGGGTCCACTTCGTAGGTTGAATCGGGGCGATCTCGACTTGTCACCATCCCGACAACCGCGTTCCTTCGGTCGGGCTCTTTGGAATGTGGTGGCATTTCACGCCGAATCAGGCCAGCTTGTTCCCCCACGACGTCAACGGCATCGGGACGCCGGGCCCAAGTTCGCCTTCAGGTTCGGTTGCCGCTTCGCTGCAGCCGTTCAGCGATCCACAACTTGATGAGCGCTTGGCGGGTCACGCCAAGGTGTCGCGCCTGACCGTCCAGCCCGGCCACAACCCATGCCGGGAAGTCCACATTCACCCGCTTCACCTGCTCGTTTGGGCGCTTTGCTTTCGACCAGTCGACCTGGCCGCTAACATCCTCTCCTGCATCGAATTTCCTGTCGAACTCACCTGCTTTCATAGTGATCGATCTCCTGTCTCCGGGCCCGCCGCACCGAGATGATCCGCACATTGTCCCCACGATGAGCGCAGACGGCGGCCCAGTGGTTTTCGCCAATCTTTCCGATCACCAGAAAGCGCGGCTCGTCATCGGTTTTTGCCGGTGCCTCCAGCATCCGAGCATCTTTCCAAAGCACCTGGGCTTCGTCGAAGTCGATGCCGTGCTTGGCCTTGTTTGTGACGCTTTTAGCGGGATCATACTCAAATAGCAAGAGTTATTATAGTATAGAAATTATACTGTTTCTATATATCACAGCCGTGGCCGAGATGTCATCAACGAGAAAAGTTGGTCTGAATTAGACCCTATTGTCGGTCAGCGTCGAGCACGCAACCGAACCGGTCTCATCGGCCCACGGCGAGGGTACTGCTGGGAGGTTCGTCCTTGGGTCAGGCTGCAGCCGGCTTGCCGGCCCTCGGCCGCTTGCCCAGGCCGGCTACGGCGGCGACCAGGCCGAAGAGGATGAAGCCGCAGGCGGAAATAGCGGAAATAGGGGACGTTGTTGAATTACAGGAAAAACTTCGCTCAAGTTGCGAGACGGGACTGATGGGTGGAGAGAAGCCGAGGGCTTGCCAAGCGCGGCCGGCGGTTCCCGTGAGGCTGCACCAGGTACCCAGCCCCCGACCCGTCAGTAGGCTGGTGGCGGGCTAGGGGTATGTGATCTACCCTTGCCGAGACATCACCGAATCGCCGCACCAGTTATTCTCGATATTCAAAAACGTTTCCTGTGCCCCTCCTAAAGAGGAAACTCCGTCCTCAAGCGACTGGAGTGGTTCCGAGCCGGCGCGCACCTTCAAACTGTACGCACTAAAGAAGAAAATATTGCGCCAGGATTAATTCCCCAGTGATAAATGCGGGCTCGCGGTGCTTTGTACATAGCGTTGCCCTTATAGCAAATATGCTATACAGTGCGTGACTAATAGAATGGAGTGTCGAGACTCTGAACCCAACCGTGGACAAGGAACTTCACGCGTTGCCTGTCGATATGCGGGCGAGATTTGTACGAATCTGCCAATTGATCGCGTCAGTCGGCCTGGAAAGGATGAGCGGTCCGCATGTCAAGCATTTGACCGGCCCTCTTTGGGAAATGCGTATGAGCGGCCGGAGTGGAGTAGCCCGAGCCCTGTATGTATCGAAAGAGGGTAAACGTGTGGTGGTGGTGCGTGTATTCGTGAAGAAGACCCCGAGGACACCCCGCCGAGAAATCGAATTGGCGTTGAGGCGCGCTGGAGAGGCAACGAAATGAGCAAGGTAGCCGATCTGCACAAGAAATGGAGCGAAGATCCTGAATACCGCAAAGCCTACGACCGACTTGGTCCGGAATTCGAGATCTCCCGCTCTCTCATTGAGGCCCGCACACGGGCCAATCTGACGCAAGCTGAGCTTGCCCAACGAATGAACACAACGCAATCCGTCGTGGCTCGTCTGGAGAGCGGCCGGACCCGACCCTCGACCAGAACGTTGCAAAAGATCGCCCAGGCAACCAGGACCCGTCTGCGGATCAGCTTCGATCCCGCGTGACGGTCGCACACCCGTCTGTAGGCTTTACTTCACGCTTTCTATTGCAGGCGTCTGACCACATTCAAGCACGGAACGGAGTCGTCTTCTTGGGCCAGAAGTAAGCCCACTGGTGGGTGGCCCCTCCCCTCAATTAAGGGGCAACCGGCTTACGGGCCCTGGGCCGCTTGCCCAGACCGACCAGGACGGCGACCAGGCCGAATGGGAAGGAATAGGGGACGTTGTTGAATTATTGGAAAAACTGTGCACAGGTTCGGAGTCGCGACGGATAGTCGGAGGGAAACCGATGCCCCTCCGAACGCGGCCGGCGGGTGCCAGCAGACTGCACCGGGTAATCAACCGATACCTCTCAGTAGGCTGGTGGTAGGATCGGCCAGTTGGGGGTATGTGATCTATCCTTGCCGAGACATCACCGAATCGCCGCAGCCAGTTATTCTCGTTATTCAACAACGTCCCCTATGCCGCCCTTCAGGTTCGGCTGCTGCTTCGCTGCAGCCGTTCAGCGATCCACAACTTGATGAGCGCTTGGCGGGTCACGCCAAGGTGCCGCGCCTGACCGTCCAGCCCGGCCACAACCCATGCCGGGAAGTCCACATTCACCCGCTTCACCTGCTCGTTTGGGCGCTTTGCTTTCGACCAGTCGACCTGGCCGCTAACATCCTCTCCTGCATCAAAGTTCCTGTCGAACTCACCTGCTTTCATAGTGATCGATCTCCTGTCTCCGGGCTCGCCGCACCGAGATGATCCGCACATTGTCCCCACGATGAGCGCAGACGGCGGCCCAGTGGTTTTCGCCAATCTTTCCGATTACCAGAAAGCGCGGCTCGTCATCGGTTTTTGCCGATGCCTCCAGCATCCAAGCATCTTTCCAAAGCACCTGGGCTTCGTCGAAGTCGATGCCATGCTTGGCCTTGTTTGTGACGCTTTTAGCGGGATCATACTCAAATAGCATGAGTTATTATAGTATAGAAATTATACTGTTTCTATAAATCACAGCCGTGGCCGAGATGTCATCAACGAGAAAAGTTGGTCTGAATTAGACCCTATTGTCGGTCAGCGTCGAGCACGCAACCGAACCGGCCTCATCGGCCCACGGCGAGGGGACTGCTGGGAGGTTCGTCCTTGGGTCATGCTCCAGCCGGCTTGCCGGCCCTCGGCCGCTTGCCCAGGCCGGCTACGGCGGCTACCAGGCCGAAGAGGATGAAGCCGCAGGCGGCCACGCTCAGCGCCACCCGGAAGTCGCCGGTGGTGTCCACCAGGCGGCCCGTTTCCTTCATCAGCAGAAAGGAGACGGGGTTGCTGACCAGGTAGCCCACGGACATGACCGAGGCGAAGTGGGCCATGGACCGGGAGGAGATCTCGCTGAGAAGCACCGGGAATTCGGCGGCATAGAAGAGGCTGGCCAAGGTGTAGATCAGGGGGACGCTGAGGGCATCGCCCTGCCAGAGCATCACCAGCAGGAGGGATCCGCCGATGGGGCCGGCCAGGGTCAGAATGGCCCGCTGGCCCAATCCCTCCGGAAGGACTGAGAGCAGGGAGCGGGTAATGAGGTAGGCCACGTTATGGCCCACCAAGCCCCAGGCCGGAGCCAGCGGAAGCTCCTTGAAATGGTGGTCCATGAACATGGGAAGGAACTCATACATGGTTCCGTCGGCGGAGGCATGCAGGGTTACCAGCAGCACGATGGCCAACGGGCGGATTCCCAGCAGCGGGCGAAGGCGGAGGCGTTGGCCGGGAATTTGAACGCTTTGGAAGTCCGGCTGCCTGCTGAAACTCAGCAGGGCCCAGCTGCAGAGGACCACGCACCCGGCGACCAGAAAGGGCGAGAAGAACAGCCTGGCCAATGCCTCCTCGCCCCCCTCCCGAGACCAGATCAAAAGCTGGTTGGCCCACAGCGGAATCGCGATGCCCATGACGGAACCGCACGTCAACTGGAGGGAAATCATCTTCCGTTTGTGTGACGGATAGAGAGCCACCAGGTAGGCGGGGAGGGATGACCTGGAAAACCCCCCGAAAAATCCCTGAAAAGCCAGGCTGACTTTCAGGGCGAGCAGAGTGGCGCCTTGGCCGATCAACAGAAAGCAGGCGCCGACGCCGCCCAGGCTCAGTTCGGTGATCCGCCGCACGCCGAATCGGGCAATCACGAAGCCCACCAGCAACAGGGACACCGTTTGACCCAGACTGCCCAGGCCCGACATGGTTCCCCACTGCTCATAGGTAAGGGAAAAATATTCGCGGAGTCGGGGACTGAAAACGCCCATGACCCCGGAATAGGAAGTGAGGTTGAAGATGATCAGGACGGCGATAGCCAGCCGCCGGCGACGGCGCGAGACTTCGTCTTCGGGATGGTGGTCAGCCGATGGCATGATACGGGTGTTGGTCGGGGAGGCTCCGCAGGGCCGGTCCTCGTTGGTGGCCTGCCGGAGCGGAGCGTTCTTCCAGTCCTCCTCCGACAGGTTGGAGTAGAGAGGTCTCGCCGACCCGGAGCAGGACGACGAAGGCGCTGCTAACTATCCGTCTCGATCACGGCGCAGGCCCTTGGGGAGACCGATCTGGTCGAAGTCGTAGACACCCGCGGTGAAGCAGGGCCAGGCCTGGCCGCCCATATGCTGCCAATCCTCCCCGCAAATCCAGGCAAACATCCGGGCGGCGGATACGCTGAAGGGCGGCAGCACGTTCTTGGTCCAGGAGAAGTTGAATTCGGAGTCCACCACCCAGTCGCGTTGGGGTGGAGTGGTGCGCCAGTAGTTGTACTTCAGGTTGTCACGAACGCCTGTGGCGGTGCTCGGGCTGCGGCGGTGAACGATCGAGTAGGCGGTGATGACGATGGACCCGGGGGGCGAGGCCGTGGACACCGCCGGCTTCAGGCTGCGGAGGCGTCCCAGGAAGGCGTTGCGGGCCTGGCTGAGATGGCTCCCGGGAATCAGCTCGGTGGGCCCCATCTCCCGGGTGGCGCCGCTGGGGTAGTAGAACACCTGCAGGTAGTCCAACCGGGGATCCGAGATGGAGCCGGCGTCCGGGTGCCAGGGCTGGGCCGGGCCGGGGCATTGTATGCGATGGCTGCTCATGACGGCCGGCAGGAGGAAATCCCTGCCCAGCAGACACCGGACGGCGCCGGCGCCCTCCGGGTTCTTGATGACGGCGTCCACGAACCACTCTTCCTCCAGGATCTCGACCGGCTCCTCCACGTCGTGGTCCTTCATGAAGTCGATGGTCCTGCGGTTGATCTCGTCCGAGACCACCCCCTCCAGCATCAGGTATCCGTTGCGGCAGAAATCCATCATCTGCCGGTCGGTGAGCGTCGGCTTGCAGTCGTATGTTCCCAGCGCCACGGCCGGCCTCCTTATTTCTCCAGGATGAACTCGCACCCCATCCAGCGATCGACTTCGTCGGGATGGTCATACAGCAGGGACAGCTCCGGGAACTTGACCACCCGCCACCCGTCCTGGAGGGCGTCCAGCACCGTGTGGTAGGGCCAGTCCTCGTAGTCTTCGGGCGGCAGCCGCACTTCGCCTCCCTCCACGATGGACATGCCGTTCACCGGCGAGTCCACGGCGGTGCTGTGGGTCTGGAGGTAAAGTAGCTTCTGGGACGCCGGAGCGCCGTTTCCCCGCCGTTTCAGGTCGTCCAGGGCCTCCTGCAGATCCTGTTCGCTGAGCGTGCCCTTCCTGAGCTTGTCCAGCCAGCGGGTCAACTGGGCGACATCGACCATTGGGTTTTCTCCGTCCTGGAATCGAGATCGCGATTCTACTGCAAGAGACTCGCCCCGACAAGGCATCGAAGAGCGGCGGGTGCACGTCAGATTTTTGAGAATTCGCCCGTCAGGCGCCCTCCCGCCGCCCAGCCGGAGGGCATCCCCTGGGAGCGCGGGCGTCCCGCCCGCATCCTGTCCCTGCCAACCCCCTTCCCCGCCAGCCCCTGGCCGACCGCACCTGGTGTCCTTGAACAGGGTTCTCCGCCGGGGTGCGCCTGACTGGCCGGAGATGCCTTTCCTCGCCAACCTGGCTTTCGACGCTGCAGGCAGCCGGCAGCCTTCGACGCTTGGCGACCGCTGAGCTTCATTGCGATTCTGCAGGCAGCGATCCTGTCGGCGGGCACCGCATCAGCGGGGCGGAAGAGGAGCAATGGCGCCGTTCCGGGTTGATCGAAGTGGCGGAGACAGGCGAAGCTGTGCCAGGCCTTGTGCGGGCGGGACGCCCGCGCTCCCAGGAAGTCGTCATTCCATGACATCACTTTTACCCCTCAAGGTGGGGAGTGATGGGAACGCCTCGCAACCAGACGTTCGTGATCATCTCACTTTTTGAGGTGCACCCAAGCCCGCTTTGTTCGGGTCCCGCCCTTTGAGGCTGCGTCCTGGAAGGGCGGCCGGGGCGGGCGCCACCAGGAGGGCGGCGTGATCAACGCCGTTTGCCCTCTGCGGCCGGCAAACCGGTCCGGGGATTGCCGTCCCCGAGTATAGGAGTATAATGGAGCGCGGCCTCCGGCGAACCCGGTTGCTCCTGGTTCTCCAGGCCGTCGACAACCGGGACCGACGCCGCAGGCGCCTTGGGGCGAGTTCACGATGGGGTTGCCGGCAGGGTCGAGCAGATCACAGGTCCCATCCCGGGTTCAGGAAAGGAAGGTTTCCATGCGGAGCATCACCATGGCGGTTTGGATCTCCTTCGCGATGATCGGGTCGGCGACGGCCCAAGAGGAGGAGGGACCGGATTCGGCGATTGTCCAGAAAGTCGACCAGCTCGGCGGCAAGGTCATGAAGATCGCCCAGAACGAAGGGGGCCTCGAGGTCTATTTCCACCTGGGCCGCAACCATGACGGGCTGCGCCAGTTTGAATCTCCCAAGCCCGGAGCTCCCAAGCCCCCGGCCCTCGACGGGGAGTTGGGCCTCCTGAAGGAGGTGGAAAACCTGGTCTGGCTCCATCTGGGAGGGACCGACGTAACCGACCAGGGATTGCCCCATCTGGCGGGGTTGACCTCGCTGACGCGCCTCCATCTGGAGCGGACCAAGGTGTCGGACGCCGGCCTGGCCCATCTGAAAGATCTGCAGAACCTGGCCTACCTCAACCTCTATCAGACCGGCATCACCGACGCCGGGCTGGCCCACCTGGAGGGTTTGAAGGGCCTCAAGAACCTCTACTTGTGGCAGGCCAAGGTAACGGAAGCCGGAGTCGAGAAACTGCAGCAGGCGCTTCCCGACTGCAAGATCGACGTCGGCTGGAAGGAATCGGAAGCACCGGAAGAAGAGGAACCGGAAGAAGAGGAAAAGGAAGAGAAGAAGGAAGAGAAGTCCTAGTCCGGCTCCTGAAAGCTGCCGCCGCATTCGCGGCTTATTCGAACCCCCGCGCTCACGCCGGGGGTTTTCTTTTTCGGGGGACTTCCGGGTGCAGACTGCGCTGGGCGCGCCTTGGCTCGTTTGAGATCGAACAGCCGGGGTGATTGCTGTCGCCGCCTACGCGGCTCGGGTGTGGGGGCCGCGGGAATCCATGGGCTTACGCCCACGGCTAAGTGCTGCCGCGGCTTCGCCGCTCCACTCGAACCCGGGCTGACGCCCGGGGATGAAATATTCTTTCCTGAGGGAACATGGACACACAGGATAGACAGGATAAACAGGACGAGTAACCGGTGCACGCGAAGCTGACTCGAAGCACCACCGATGCCCAGGATTACGGGACAACCGACTCCCAGAAAAAATCCTGTATATCCTGTTCATCCATGTAAATAATCCATGTCAATCAGTGATCGACCCATGCTCGACGCCGAAACCAAACGCCGCGTCGGGGTATTGGGCACAGCGGCCCTACGTGCTGCCGCCGCCTACGCGGCTCGGGGAATGGGGCTATCGGGTTCCATGGGCTTACGCCCACGGCTAAGTGCTGCCGCCGCTTCGCGGCTCGATTCGAACCCCGGGCTGGCGCCCAGGGATTAATTCAAGAATTCCTATCCGTCCTGAGTGACGTGGTCTTAGGGTGGGCGGCGTATGTCGTGGAATTGGGGAGGGCAGTGTAGCCGCACCATCATGTTTCTTTTTGTTTTTTCTTAGTGGCCCTTCGTCGTTCTTAGTGGCCCTTCGTGGATTTCTCTTTTTCCTTTACCCGGCCGCGGTGACGATGTCCTTGACTACCTTGCCGCCGACGTCGGTCAGTCGGAAGTCGCGGCCGCTGTGGCGGAAGGTCAACTTGGTGTGGTCCAGGCCGAGCTGATGCAGCAGGGTGGCGTGGAGGTCATGGATGTGGACCGGCTTCTCGACCGCGGCGAATCCGAAGTCGTCGGTGGCGCCGTAGGCCAGGCCCCCTCGGAAGCCCCCGCCGGCCAACAGGTATGAAAAGCCCCGGTTGTTGTGCCCCCGGCCGTAGTAGACGCCGTCCCGGGTCGGCATTCTGCCGAACTCTCCGCCCACCATGACAATGGTGTCCTCCAGCAGTCCCAGCGTCTTGAGATCGCCGATCAGGGAGGCGATGGGCCCGTCGGAAAGGGCCGCCAGGTCGCGTTGGTCGAAGATGTTGGCGTGGCTGTCCCAGGGGTTGCGGTTCCCGAAAAACACCTGGACCACCCGCACGCCTCTCTCCAGAAGACGCCTGGCCATCAGGCAGCCGCGGGCGAAGTAGGTGTCGCCGTACCGCTCCCGGGTGGCCTGGCTCTCCTTGCGCAGGTCAAAGGCGTCCAGGGACTCGGTCTGCATGCGGAAAGCCAGCTCCATCGACTGGATACTGGCTTCCAGCTCGGGGCTCTCTCCTTCCCGTGACATGTCCAGCCGGTTGAGCCGGGACAACAGATCGAGCTGCCGGCGCTGCCCCGGGTGGCCGGAGCGGTCCCCTTGGATGTAGTGAATGAGCTTGGCCGGGTCCAGCTCGTCCCGATTGCGCAGGTGAGCCCCCTGGTGGATGGCCGGCAGGAACCCAGAGGTCCACAACTGGGCCCCCATGACGGGCAGACCGGGACAGAGGACGATAAAGCCGGGCAGGTTGTGGTTGTCGCTGCCCAGCCCGTAGGTAGTCCAGGATCCCATGGAGGGATGGCCGGCTGTCAGGTGTCCGCTGTTCATTTGCAGCAGGCTTATCCCGTGACCCGAGCTGTCCCCGTGCATGGAGCGAATGACGCAACAGTCGTCGATCAGGCGGGCCAGCCTGGGAAAGATCTCGCTGACTTCCAGTCCGCTCTGGCCGTGCTGCTGGAATCGAAAGGGCGATTTCATCAGGATGCCCTTGGCGTTTTCCATCTTCATGCTCTCGGGAACGGTCTGCCCGTCGTACTTGGCAAGCATGGGTTTGGGGTCGAAGGTGTCCACGTGGGAGGGCCCGCCATTGAGACACAGGTAGACCATCCGCTTGGCCTTGGCGGGAAAGTGAAGCCCCGGAGCGGCCCCGGCCTCCCGGACAAGGCCGGTCCTGGCCAGCAGATGGGCCAGCGAAAGCAGGCCGAACCCACTTCCCAAGTTCTTCAGCGCCTGGCGACGATTCATGGCAAACTCCCCCGGCGGCAAGCGCCGGCATTCCTACTTCACATAAAGAAACTCGTTGGAGCTCAGCAGCACCCGGGCGAATTGGGGCCAGCTCTGCTCGCTTTCCCGCAGAAAACGGCGGCCGAGCCGCAGCTCCTCGGCGGTGGGGTCGCGGCCGAAGAGTATACGGTAGATCTGGCGGATCCTGGCGGGGTCCCCGCCCCCGCTATCCAGCCGGGCGACCAGCGCCTCCGACAGCCGGGTCAGAAAGGCGCTGTTCAGAAAGAACAACCGCTGCAGGGGCGTGGAGGTCTCGAAGCGGGTCTCGCTGATGGCGGTCGGATTGGGGAAATCGAACAAGGTCATGGTCTGGTCGGGGCGCCGCCGGCTGACGAAGCCGTAGAGGGTGCGCCGGTTGGAATCGGTCAGGATCCACTCCGCCGGCTGGCTGTACTTGTCGGGCTCCCCGTCGGGGCCCTTGCGCCAGGCCAGGTTCTCCGTCAACCACAGCGGACGTCCTCCCAGGGCTGGATTCAGTTTTCCCGAGACGAACAGCAGGCTGTCTCGCAGCGCCTCGGCATCCAGCCGCCGCCGATTGGCGCGCCAGTAGAGGCGGTTGCCAGGGTCCAGGTCGGCGTTGCGGTCGGATTGGGCGCTGGAGAGGGCGTAGGCAGCCGAAAGCATGATCTCGCGATGGAGGGACTTGAGCGACCAGCCGCTGGAGATGAGCCGGGAACCCAGGTAGTCCAGCAAACGGGGATGGGTGGGGCGATCCCCCAGTTGGCCGAAGTTGCTGGCGGTGCCCACGATACCCCGTCCGAAGTGGTGCAGCCAGAGACGATTGGCCATCACCCGGGCCGTCAGGGGATTGCGGCGATCGGCGATGGCTTCGGCCAGTTCCAGCCGGCCGCTTCCCTTTTGGAAGGGTGGGGGTTCTCCCTCCGACAGGATCTGCAGGAAGCGCCGCGGGGCCGTTTCTCCCAGCTTGTCCTTGCTGCCGCCGATGTGAACTTTCAGGTCAGCGGGCTTGGCGGAGTCCCGAATGGCGTGAAGGAAGGCGTACTTGGCCGGCAGGCTTTCCTTCAGGGTCCGGATCTCCTCCAGCACCCCATCCACGTATTCCCGCCGCTCGCCCTTCAGGAAGCGGACCACCTTTTCCCCTGTCCCGGGATACTGGTTCACTTCGCCGTAGTAGTAGATGCCCAGCGGGGGGCGATAGGGCAAATCGGGTCTGGGGGTGGCGAAGTAGAGGGCATTCCAGAGATTGGCCTTGTCGGCTTCCATCACCTCGGGCGGCTTCCCTTTGGGAGCGCTCTTGTTCTTGCGGTCCAGATCCTTGCGCTCCCGGACCACCGAGAGCACCCGGACCTGATACTCCTCCGCCCATTTCCGAAAGTCCTCCTCGGGAGCCTGCAGCCACCTGGGCCATTGGTTCAGCCAGGGATGCTCCTTGGGCCAGATCTCCAGGTGGTCGATCCAGCGCTGCAGGGTTTCGCCGTCGAGCCCGGCTTGCCGGGCCGCATCAGCCACCGTCAACCGCGATTCCCCCAGCACCTGCCTAGCAGCCCCCAGGAACCTGGAAGTCTGGCTGGCCAGGATGTCGCCCAGTTGCAGGGTCTCGCGCTTCAGGAATTCCTTGAGATCGGTTTCCAGATCTCCTATGCGCTTCGCCTGCTTCTGATACTCGGAGACGACCTCTTCGGCAGCCAGGGGGAACTCATGGGATTCGGTGCCCTGAAAGACCCCCTGCAGCGAATAGAAATCGCGGGTGGGAATGGGATCGTACTTGTGGTCGTGGCATTTGGCGCAGGCCACCGTCAGCCCCAGAAAGGTCCGGGTGGTGACGTCCACCCGATCGTCCGGTAACCGGGGGCTCAGGCCGTAGAGGCCGAGACCGGCTGCGAATCGCCCCGGCTCCTTTTCCTGCAGCAGGTCTCCCGCGATCTGGGCCTTGGCGAAGAGATCGTAGGGAAGATCCTGGTTGAGAGCCTGCACCACCCAGTCCCGGTAGCGATAGGCGTTGGGATAGGGATCGTCCCTGGTGTCGTTGAGCCGGTCGTCAGCATAGCGGGCCAGATCCAGCCAGTAGCGCCCCCACCGCTCCCCGTAGTGGGGCGAGGCCAGCAGGCGGTCGACTACCTTGGCGAAGGCCAGCGGAGAACTGTCCCGGACGAAGGATTCCACCTCCTCGGCAGTGGGAGGCAAGCCTATGAGGTCGAGGCTGGCGCGGCGTATGAGCACCGGACGGCCGGCCGGTTGGACCGGCTTCAGCCCCTGCGACTCCAGCTTGGCCAGGATGAATCGATCGATGGCCGAGCGGGACCATTGACTATTTGCGGTTGCGGGCGGCGCCGGCTTGCGGATGGGCCGGAAGCTCCAGAAGGACCGCTGCTCGGGAGTGATACGGTAGGGGGTGCCGTTTTCAGTCTTTGCCTTCGCCGTATGGTCCTGGGCCTCCGGCCAGAAGGCGCCCGTCCGGACCCAGGTCTCCAGGTCGCGGACCTGGTCCGGGTTCAGGGGATCCTGGGGAGGCATCTTGATACGCGGATGGGTGCGCCGAACCGCCTGGATCAGCAAGCTGGCCTCCGGGTCACCCGGAAGGATGGCGGGACCCGATTGGCCGCCCTTCAGGATCGATTCCCGGGAGTCCAGGCGGAGGCCGCTTTGAGGCGAATCGGTGTGGCAGGTAAAGCAGTTTTGAGCCAGAAGCGGGCGGATGCGCTCCTCGAAGAAATCGGAGGGATTCTCCGATGCAGGCAGACCCTGCGCCCAAAGCATCAGGGCCGCGGCCAATGCTGCTGCCCGTAGAGGTTTCACGATGTCTGAAGTGTCTCACCAGTTCCCGCCCAGGTCAAGAGATAGACGGTAAGGGGTGGGGTGGCGCGGGGGACCGTCGCCCGGACCTCAGTCTTTGGCGGCCCGTTCCTGCGCGGAGAGGATCAGATCAAACAGACCGTCCTTGGCGGCTTCCCTTCGCAGTTCACGAGTCTCTATGTAGAACCGGAGCGCCTCTCGGAAAAGCTCGGACATGTTGCGGTACTCCTCCTTCGCGACCTTTTCCGCCTCTTTCAGGAGGGGTGGCGGGAGGGAGATGGTGACAAGTTTTCTCGAGCGCATGAGTGCCCCCTTGGTGTTATACATTGTAACACCGATCCCAGAGGCTTGGGGCCGGTAGGTGTTTGGCGTCGTTGGGCGGGTGGGGCGCTTGGAGGTTTTTGGTGGGGCACTGCGTTGTGGGAGGGTGCACCTTATTTGCCGCTACGCGGCTGTGGTAGCGCGGGATTCAGACGACCCCGGGCTCCCGCCCGGGGCTACACGAAGTCGCAGCTACGCTGCTCTATAAGGATGACCTGTAGGAGACGTTTCCTCGCATGACCCACCTCAACCGCGGCTACGCTGCTCTCCCCTAAACCACAACACTGCCAGGGGATGGGACTTTCCAATAGATTGTCTCCGTGCGCCAGCCCGGCACTGCAGCTTCCGCCGCCGCTGCTTGCGGCGACGGAGTTCAATCTTCTTTAGCCCGCATTTCTCACCAAGGGGCGTGATCATGGCGCAGGAATTTTTCCCTCAGCGCGTGCTCGCGAGCGAAGAGCGTAGCGGGGACTACGTTTGAGCGAGCCTGTGCGCGCTGAAGGAAAAAGGACAAGCCAGGGCACGCCCAGCACGGTCTGTAGCTGCAAGTCCCTTAAATGGCACCAGTCAAGGGTCTGAAGATAAACTGCTATGCACTAGGTATTCAGCGACCTGGTGAGAAATGCGGGTTAGTGTCCCTTCGTCGTCCTTCGTGTCACTTCGTGGATAACTCTTTTTGAGAACCGACGTTTCCTGCGGATGGGTCAGAAATGCGGGCTACGCCGGCTTGGCGCTCCCCCGCCGGCGCAGCCATTCCACCACCACCATCAACAGCAGCGCGAAGGCGATGAGCACGGTGGCCACGGCCAGGATGGCCGGACTGATCTGCTCCCGGATACCCGACCACATCTGACGCGGAATGGTGCGCTGGTCCAGTCCGCCGATGAACAGCACCGTCACCACTTCATCGAACGAAGTGGCGAAGGCAAACAGGGCGCCGGAAACCACGCCGGGGGCGATGAGCGGGAGCTGGATGCGGCGGAAGGTCCGCAGCGGCCCCGCTCCCAGGCTGGCGGCGGCCCGGGTCAGGTTGGGATCGAAGCCACTGAGCGTGGCCGTGACGGTAATCACTACAAAGGGAGTGCCCAGAGCCGTGTGAGCCAGGATCAGTCCGGGGTAGGTCTGCGCCAGACCCAGGTCGGAATAGAAGAAGAACATGCCGGCCGCCGAGATGATCACCGGCGTGACCATGGGCGAGATCAACAGGGTCATGGCCAGGGAGCGTCCGGGCATGGCGGGGTTGGCCAGTCCCAGGGCGGCCAGCGTTCCCAGCGCCGTCGCCAGGGCTGTGACCGAGAATCCGATGACCAGGCTGTTGACCAGCGCCCGCAGCCACTCCGGGTCTCCGGCCACGGTGCGGTACCAGCGCAGCGAGTAGGCCTGGGGGTCCAGGCTCAGCATCCCCTCGGTGAAGGTGAAGTAGGGCTCGACATTGAAGCTGAGCGGCACAATCACCAGAATGGGAGCGGTCAGAAAAAGGAACACCGCCGAGCAGAAGGCCAGGTAGCAGAGTCGGCCCGCCCGCCCCCACGTTTTGTCGGACACGGACATCCTCGCCTCACCCCAATCTCATGCGGTCGACCCCGACCAGACGGTCGAAAAGAAGATAGAGAAGGAACACGCCCCCCAGCAGGATGCCGCCCAGCGCGGCAGCCAGTCCCCAGTTGAGAGACTGTTGCATGTGGTAGGCAACCATGTTGGAGATGAGTTGGCCGCTCTGTCCGCCCACCAGCGCGGGAGTGATGTAGTAACCGATGGCCAGAATGAACACCAGCAGCGATCCGGCTGCCACGCCGGGCAACGTCTGCGGCCAGTACACGCGCCGGAACGCCTGCACGAAGCTTGCCCCCAGCGAGGCGGCCGCGCTCATGTAGAGCGGCGGGATGGTGCGCATGACCGAGTAGAGGGGCAGCACCATGAAGGGCAGCAGCACGTGGGTCATCGCCACCACGGTGCCGGTCATGTTGTAAATCATGGAGATTCTCTGGTCTTCGGCGATCAGCCCGACAGCCACCAGCAGGTCGTTGATCACGCCCTGGGTCTGCAGCAGCACAATCCAGGAGGTCGTCCGCACCAGCAGCGACGTCCAAAAGGGAACCAGCACCAGCAACAGCAGCAGGTTGGCCCGGTGGGGCGGCGCGTTGGCGATGAGATAGGCGATGGGATAGCCCAGCAGCAGGCACAGCAGGGTGATGCCGAGACTCACCGCCAAGGTGCGCCTCAGCAGCGGCAGGTAGATGCGGAGGTCGGGCTGTTGCCGGATGATGCCGCCGCCGGCCGCCTGGTCCAGATCCAGGGCGTGGAGGTAGTGCCGCAGGGTGAAGCGCTCTCCCGTGCGGCGGATGGCATGCCAGGTTTCGGCCCTGCGCCATTTGGGGTCCATGGCGATCATGGCCTCGCGCCAGGAGTCGGGGCGAGGGGCCCCGCGCAGCTTGCGCGCGCTCTTCAGCAGGACGCTGCGCAGACCCGCCTGCACGCGATTGACGCGGGTTGCAATCCGGCCCAGGCTCCGCTCCTGGCGAGCCTTCAGCAACTCCTGCGCCATGGTCTCGAAAACCGCCTCGGGCGGGGTTTGCTCCCCGTCCCATGCCCGCAACAGGCGCAGGGTCTGGGGAAGAGCGTCGGCCACCAGCGGATCGTAGACGCTGCGCCCAAGCATCACCACCAGCGGAGCCACGAAGGTCACCGCGATGAAGGCCGCCAAGGGCAGCACCAAGGCCGCCGGACGCAAGCGGGGACTCCTCAGCGCAGCAGCCAGGCGATGAATCGCAGGTTCATCTCGTCGATGTGATCGCTCCACCATTCCCAATCGTCGTGCAGGCCGCGAGCCACGTTTTCAGGGGTGGTGGGCATGTGCGGCTTCATGTCCACCCCCGTTTCCAGGTGGGTTGAAATCAGCGCCGTTCCCGATTGCCGGGCGGGGCTGTAGGAGATATAGCGGCCGACCGCCACCATGGACCGGACCGTGGTGGAGAAGGAGAGAAACTTTCGCGCCGCTTTCAGATTGGGGCTTCCGGCCACGATCACCAGTTGACCCATGTCGAGCACCTGGCCGTCCCAGACGATGACGAAGGGTTGATTTTCCAGCACCTGGGCGTTGAAGATGCGGCCATTGTAGGCCGTGGTCATCGCCACTTCGCCGTCGGCCAGCATCTGCGGCGGCTGGGCGCCGGCCTCCCACCAGACGATGTGGTCCTTGATGCTGTCGAGCTTGCGAAAGGCCCGGTTCAGACCCTCCTGGGTGTCGAGCATGGCGTACACGCGCTCCACCGGCACCCCGTCGGCCATCAGCGCGAACTCGAGATTGACATGAGGGGTCCGCCGCATGCCTCGACGCCCCGGAAATTTTTCCAGGTCGAAGAAGTCTCCGATGGTGGACGGCTTGGCCCCGGGAAACTGCTTCAGGTTGTAAGCGTAGATGGTGGAGTAGAACTGCGTGCCCACCCCGCACTCGGTGAGGGCGCCGGGAAAGAAGTCCTGCGCCGCGGGCCTGCCGTCCGTCCCCGGCGCCAAGTCGCCGCTGTCGATGGGTTCCAGCAGCCCTTCGTCACAAGCCCGCACCGCATCCGCCATTTCCATATCCACCACGTCCCAGTAAACGTTGCCGGTTTCGACCTGGGCGCGAATCTGGGCCAGTCCGCCGTTGTAGTCCTCCAACCGCACCTCGATGCCGGTTTCTCCGGTGAATGGCTCATGGTAGGCCTTTTCGCAGGCCCGGGCGTAGGACCCCCCCCAGGAAACCACGGTCAGCGATTCGGCCAGCGCCAAGGGCCGGCCCCCGCTCAGGACGGCCAGCAGCAGCACCAGCGCGGCCGGGCGCAGCCATGGCCCGCGTTTCTCACCGGGCGGCCGGGTACAGGATGAAAAAGGGCTTGGCGTTGGTATCTTGCAGCGCCTTGTCCGGAGCCTGCGGGCCCGGGCAAAAAGTCGGAACCCGCGGAACCGCGGCCGGTGCCCGGTCATGCAGAGCCTTCCTCCGGGTCATCGGGCTCCAGCGCCCGGCCGTCGCTCAGCGTCCAGCCGACGCGGACCCGGTCTCCCTCCAACACCGCTCCGTGGCCCACGATGTTGGGTATCTTGGCGATGAAGTCCGAACTGTCGCACACCGTCATGCGCAACCTGAGGTGATCGCCCAGGAACACGATGTCGTCGATCCTGGCTTCGAACTCGTTGCCGTAGAGACCCGGCTCGGGAGCCACGGCCACCCGTTCCGGACGGATGGCGACGGAGACGAAGTCGCCGAACCGGCAGGGCGCCACCCGGAAAGCCGTGACGATCTGCCCCCCGGTCTCCACCCGGCAGAAATCGCCTTCGACGCCGACCACCTTTCCGCGCAGCAGGTTGTTTTCTCCGATAAACCGGGCTACGAACTCCCGTTCCGGCTCTTCGTAAAGCGCTTCCGGCGGCGCCAACTGCTCGATGCGGCCCCGCTGGAAGACGGCGACTCGATCCGACATCGCCATGGCCTCCTGCTGGTCGTGGGTGACGTAGACGACCGTCACGCCCAGCCTTCGCTGGATGCTCCGGACCTCGTATTGCATTTCCTCCCGCAGGCGGCGGTCCAGAGCCCCCAGGGGTTCGTCCATCAGCACCAGAGCCGGCTCGAACACCAGCGCTCGGGCGATGGCGACGCGTTGCTGCTGGCCGCCGGAAAGCTCGGAGGGCCGACGGCCGTCCAGACCCTCCAGGCGAACCAGTTCCAGAGCGCCCCGGACCCGTTCCCGAAGCTGTTGCGGGTCCATACCTCGCACCTCCAGGGGAAAGGACAGGTTTTCCCCAACCGTCATGTGAGGAAACAGGGCGTAGTTCTGGAAGACCACGCCGATGTCGCGTTTGCGGGGTGGCAGATCGTGAACCGAGCGCCCGCCGATGCGGATGGCGCCCGAGGTGGGGATCTGGAAGCCTGCCAGCATCATCAGGCAGGTGGTCTTGCCGGAGCCGGAGGGACCCAGCAGCGTCAGGAACTCGCCCTCGTGCACGACCAAGTCCAAGTCCCGGACGACCCTGGACCGCCCGTCATAGCTCTTGCTGACGCCCTCGAATTCAACGTGGACCTTGGGGGGCGATTCCATCGGAGGACTTCCTCCGTTTCCTCACAACCGACCCGCCGGCCGCTGGCGGATGCACCGGCCGGGGACGGGTCCCTGCCGCCACCGGGGAGTATAGCAGCAGCGTCAATTTAGGCGCGGCTGCAGCCGCGCGAAGCCCTTCGTGCGATGGCGCCCCGGGGCTTGCATACTTTGGTCGCCTACACGGAACTGCCCGTGCCGGCTGATATTCACTCACGGGGCGCCGCGTTTGCCCCCCTCCGGCTCGACTGCGGGCTCCGCCCTCTCGCCGACTCCCCCTCAAGGGGGGAGTGATCTGGAGCGCCTTATGCAGGCCCAGGTATCACTCCCCCCTTGAGGGGGGAGTCGCAGAAGCCGAGCCGGCAGGCGAAGGCTGATGCGGAGGGGGGTGGACGCGGCGCCACCAAGCTACGGCGCGTGGCCACACCAAGTTGCTTCAGCACCCTCCTGATCTACTGAAATCTTTTGTGCGACACAGCCCGTTTTCCTTAACTTCTGAAATAGGACGCTCCTGGTGCAGTTTTCAACAGGTGCACCCTTCCTGCATGCAGTCTCTGTTCAGAAACTGCCGAGCAGGTCCCACTACAAACAACGCTAACCACGCCCCCGGTCCTTGCCCCCGGGGAATTATCCTTATTCGGAAGTGCCGTCCCCGCGAGGCATTGCTATTATCGAGACGGCGATGGAGGCGGGCCAATTGCTTCCATCGACTATTTTCCGGGGGGAGTCACTTGTCATGCTCGAGAGCAGCCGAATGGTCGAGCTGATTACCCTGATCGCCTATCTGGCGGTTTTGCTGTGGATCGGCCTGGGCAGCGCCCGCCGCATCCGCACCTCGACCGACTACACTCTGGCGGGAAGAAACGTGCCCTGGGTGGTGCTGCTGGCCACCACCGCGGCCACCCTGATCGGGGGCGGGGCGTCGGTCGGCACCGTCTCCCGCGTCTACGAAATCGGCGTCGCCGCGTCGCTGGTCACCTGCGCCTGGCACCTGCAACTGATCTTTACCGGCCTGTGGGCGGCCCCCCGCCTCCGCAGGCTTAACCTGGTCACGGTTTCGGACTTCTTCGAGCTGAGATTTGGCCGGGTGGCCCGCGCCATGGCTACGGCCCACTGCCTCCTCTTCCTGGTAGGTGCCCTGGTGGCCCAGATGGCGGCCATGGCCACCATCACCGCCTCCACCGCCGGCATTCCCTACGGGGCCGCCCTCCTGATTGGGGCCGCGGTGACCATTTTCTATTCGACGGTGGGTGGAATGCGGGCGGTGGTGGCTACCGATGTCTTGCAGTTCGTGATCCTGGTGGGCGGAATGGCCGCTGCCTCGGGCATGCTGATTTTCGAACAGGGAGGCTTCCTTCCCTTGGCTCAGCAGGTCGGGCAGGCCCACTTCCAGATCACGGGCCACTGGTCGGTTACAGGCGCCGTCAGCCTGTTTGTGGCCTTTCTGTTGGGCGAGATGTTCATCCCCACCTATACGGTCCGCTGCTTCATCGCCCGCGACGCCCGCCAAGCCAGGCTGGGAGTGGCCGGAAGCGGTCTCTTCCTGCTGCTGTTTCTGCCCATCGCCACCTTTGTGATGGGGCTTTCGGCGGCCGCCCAGCCTGAAGTGCGGCAAGCTGCCGGCGAAGGGGTCCAGCAGGTCTTTCCCGCCCTGGTACGAACCACCTTTCACCCGGCCTTTGCCGGCATCAT